>DATNLC010000004.1:0-2144 GCA_035603075.1 Candidatus Acidiferrales bacterium
AAAAAAACACGGCTCCGAGAAAAATCGAAGCCGTGTTTCAAATGCGCGCAAAGATGAAGTCACTGCTAGTGTGGTGGTTCTTTTTCCTTATCCTTCTCTTTCTCTTTCTGTTCCTTGGACGGTTTCGTCTCCTTGGGTGGCGGGTTCGGCTTCTTCGTCTCGGGCGCCGGTTTCGCCTGCGCAGGCGGTGTTTGTTTCGGTACATTTTCATGTGCCGGCGGAGGTGTCTTGTTAGGCGCCGGCTTTTCCGCTGGGGCTTCGTTCGTCCGGGCAGGCGGCTGCGTCCGAGTGGGCGGAGGAATTGGCTTGTTTGCCGGAGCCGCCTCATTCGTGCGTGCAGGTGGCGGATTCTCTTTTGCCGGTGGCTGCGTTCGGGCGGGCGGAGGAGCAGGTTTGTTTGCCGGAGCTGCCTCGTTTGTGCGTGCAGGCGGATTTTCGCGCGCCGGAGGTTCACCGGTGCGTTCTGCCGGTCTCTCAGCAGGAGCCGGGCGTTCTGCGGGAGCTGAGGTCGGCTTGTTGGGCTGTTCTGCCGGTGGTCTTGCTGCCGACAGCTGAGCCGGTCTATTAGCGGGTGCTGCCGTCCTGGCCGGCGGTTGCGGCGTCGCGGGCTTCGCGTTCGCCATGGATCTATAAGCGGAAGGAGCCGCGGGCTTGGTTTGGCCGACTGGAATTGCGCGAGCGGACGGCGCCATCTTCGTTACGACAGGCCTGCTTGCCAACGTAGCCGGCGGGCGTGCTGAAGGCTTTGCGGGAGCGTTAGGTCCGGCGACGGCCCTCGGAGTGGGAGCGATCGCCGCGGTCTGCACGACGCGCGCGTGTTGAATTTCTTGAGCGTTTACCTGGACCGAGGCTTTGGCCACTGGCTCGCCATTTTGGAATGCGGTCTTGGAAACCGCGGTGACTGCGCCCGGCGAGCTTTGATACATGTACGTCCGGTTCACAGCCACGGTCGTGTTTCGATTAATGACCGCGGTGTTATAAACATTTGTAATTTCCGTACGGTTGATCACGCGGGAATTCGTAACGTTTACGTTTGTCATGTAAACCGCGCTGACGTGATAGGAAGGAACCCACACGTCCCGCGGGCCGAGGGGAAACCATGCAACACCAACTCCGGCGGCGCCGCCGATTTCGATGGATGCCGCGAATCCGCCTCCGCCGACAAAAGCCACGAGCGCGGGAGCATACACGGGCCGAATGAAGACTGCGCCAACAACCGGAGCTGGGCCAGGAACCCAGCCCCAACCGCCGCCGACAACTGCCCAACGTCCGTAATGGAAGGGCGCAAATCCCCACGGTTCATCTTCTACCCAAGTCCAGCCCCATGGCGCGACGAAGGCCCAGTGTCCGTTGTGATAGGGAGCCCAGCCGACAGCGACGCCATTCGGAATCCAAACGTGGCCGTAGGCTGGATCGTCGCGCCAGGTCCCGTGGTCATCGAGGTCTTCATAACCGATAACGTCGCGCGAAACGTACTGCGCTGAGGCAAAATGGTCTTCACGCTGATCGCGTTGCTGGTTCCACCGTTGAAAATCGTCCGGCTCGGGAATTGCCTCATCGTCGTAACTCACCTGGTCCGTTCCAGAGAAAGTGTATTGCTGCCCGGGAGAGGCGCTGTAAGCCTGGCCGCCTGCGGTGACTTCACCCGTGCCGTTTTCCACTGTCACGATGCTGGAGGTTCCATCGGCGCTTACATCAACTCGATATTCGCCGGGACGCAAGATTGAGAAGGCCAGATTCGGCGTGTCGATTTCGTAGTTCTCGGTGTCTTCGAGATGGAGTACGCGGAGATCCGCGGAGCCCTGCGCGACCTGGATTTGAACTGCTTGGTCGGTCAGATTCAAGAAAGAAATTCCGGTCTGGGCTGAAATGCGCAGCACGCTCCCACCCAAATGCAACTCGCCTCGGGAGCCTTGATCAGCCCAAAGCTGGTCGCCGGTGGTGAGCGGGCGGTTCGGATTCGCGGCTACCCAATCCGACGTGCCGGCGGGCTGGAAGGAAACATCACCTTCCAAGAAATTCAATCGCGCGACTCTGCTGGGAGGATCTGCATCCGCGTCCTGAGCCCGCGCTGCGGCCGGCAGGAGAAGCATCAGTGTGAAGATTATGAACGTGAGCGTGAATTTAGAGATCGTGCTGGAACG
>DATNLC010000012.1:0-5948 GCA_035603075.1 Candidatus Acidiferrales bacterium
GTCTGTCCCGCCTTCCAGCGGCGCCACATGTCGCTCTTCTGGATCGCAGAAAGCCCAAATCGTTTTCCTGGCCTCATACAACACCACCTTTAAAGAACAGATTTATAACAGATGGTGTTGCATCGACCCATTGAGATCACCGCGCTAACCGGACATGTGCGTTCTCCGATTGAGTGCCCAGAAACAGTTCTTTTTGAGTCGAGGGATGCGCACTTTTGGGCAAGCGGATTTGTCAATGATTCTGCGCTCTCGGGCAATGGGGATTTTGGGCAAGGCGGGTTTTTGGGCACCCCGCAAGTTTCAATCATGCTTTGGTTCACTCCGGTGCCGCGCCCGAGGGGTTCGCCAACCGCCTGAACCACCTATGCCAGAGTTTCTGGCCTACCCACCCCACTAGGTACCACTGGAAAAACGAGATCAGCGCAATGGCTATCACTCGCCATCCGCCGTCAGAGATTCCTGCGAAGAACTGATCTTCGAAATGTGGGAAGAGTGCGTTTTGACCGAGTCTCGCCAGGGCGAACGAAGGGAACTCGACCCAAAACATTGCTTGGTAAAACGGGTGGGCGAACGGTGATTCGACGACTCCGATAGAGTGCCCCAGGAACGTATATCCCGCTCCCGCAGGATGGCCCCACGGATCCCGCTTGAACGGGTACGAAGCCTGTGCAAAAGAGATCGCAAAATAAATCCAGAAGCAGAGGTTTATGATAAGGAGCACGGTTACGAACTTACCCATGCGTCGGGGTTGAACCGGGTCAGACATAGTCACGCTCCTCCCTTGCTAATCATCTGGCCTTCTATTCAGGCGCCTGCTGATAGTTGTGGTGAGACTCGATAGGCTTTTGACCGCGGGTCGGGTCAAGTGCACGCACAGCGTCTTCCGCTGCAATCGAATCGCGCATGTTTCCTCTTGTTCCAGCCGGTGCTCCGCCGAACATGTCACCCCAGATATGCCCCAGCACCTCATGTGCAAATTCCTCGCCAGTGTTTGCCTGAGGTACCCGGTTTTCAACGGCATCCGGGTCGTAAATCGAGCCGGACCGCGGGTTGGGATCAATGAACGCCTGTGGAAGATAATGCTGTGTCGCGGTAACGCTTGTTGAACCTCCCTCCAGGCTATGGCTTTCGCCAAAAGCTGGGCTGTAGCTTGCGCCGTAGCTGACGGTCACGGTGTCCTTGCTAGTCACCAAGTCCGCGAGCTTTGCCGCGTTCGGGCTCAGAGCGCGGAAGCTATTGATGTCGCCAGTAATTTTTATGGATGTCTCAGTCCACTTGAAAATCCACCAGCCATGCTGAGAGGTCTCAGTGGTCACACGCGATGCCGCCTGAGCATTCGCCGTTGAAGCGGCGGCGTCTTTCTTGCACTGTTCCGCGTAGTTCGCACATTCGATCTTGTGACCATCTGCGTCTCTAAACGTGATCGGATTGTTTAGAGCATATGCATACAGGTTCCAACTCTGCGGGTTCTTATGGTTGGAATACGATGGGGAATCGGGCGTCATGAAGCGCCCGAGGCTGGACGAATCGTACCTGGCGCCAAAGTTGTCGAGGCCGGATTCGGAGTCGCGTTCTTTGCCTGTGAACTTAAAAGTATTGCCACTCGTAGCTGGGATTGCGGGCCGCTCACCACCGAAGGGGTAGAAGTCAGAATCATCCAGTATCGTTCCTGATGAATTGACTACAACCCGAGAAGTGCCGAGGTGGTCCGCCGCGTAGTAGTCGATTTCTCCGGTGGACTTGCGGTGCGCGATTCGCTTGCCGCCGAAGAAAACATACTCATCCATATTGGCTCCGGTTAAACTCGATTCGGCAATGGGATCACTTCCTCCGCCGTACCAATACAGCGTACCGTTGCTTTTTTCCACGCGCCTGCCGTCACCGTCATAGGTGTAGGTCACGCCCGCGGTTGAAGTAAGTTGGTTTTCGGCGTTGTAATTGAACGTGTACGGCGGCCCTCCCGGGCAGCTTCCTTCAGCAAGAAGGTTACCCGATGCGTCGTAGCAGAATCCCGATATCTGATTATTGGCTAGCACCGTTTGGCTAAGTGTTTCCTGCGTGCAGCCGTTGTAGGCGGATGATGCCACATTGATATTGGTCAAATTCCCCCAAGCTCCCCCAGAAGCCTGATTATCGTACACATAAGCTTCACCCCAGCAATCTGTGGGATCATTAGCATGAGTCGCCGTCGTGGTGGCGTTTGTGATGCGATTCAAGTTGTCGTAAGCAAAACTCTGGCTTCGGTTCGGCACACGATTGTTGGTTATTCCTACCACGTTGCCGTTGTCACCTGCCCCTAGGCTGAAGTTGTATTTTAGATCCAGAATGTTTCCGGTCGTTGCAGTTCCTGTGCAAGGCGTTGTATTCCAGGGTGGGGAATTTGAAGCTGTCGTTGTTGTATACATCCAGCAAGCCTGCAAGCGATTATTGTAAATAAATGTAGAGTACAATCCCGCGCCATTTTGAGCGAAACCCAACGCCCCGTGCGGCGTGTAGTCCGCTCCCGAAGCAATATAGTTAATCGAGTCGGCGCTATCTACTGCGGAAAGTGGCCGGCCTGCTCCACCTGGTTGATAAGTTATGATGCGGCCGCTCGGATAGGTTGTCTGGTAAAGGGATCCGCCCAGGTTCTTCTGGGAAGCCATTGACTCGGTGACTCCATTCGTTGTGCGCTTGTCGACGACCTGCCATCCAGTGTTTGGAATGTCATTGTAAGTCCACGCTTCAACGCCTGCCGCATCGCACATGGCGGTCCGCCGCCCAACGGCTAGTCCATAGCTGGAAACTCCGGTCGAGCAGGCGGTAGGTGCGTTGCCATCATAAACGTACGAAATAGTTGCCGTTCCATCGGTATACGTTTTAGCGGTCATGCGGTTCAGTTTATCGTAAGAGTATGTAGTGGTAACGCTCCGCGCATCCTTCTTCGTGAGGACGTTGTTGTTTGCGTCGTAGGTGTATGCGACGGTACCGGATTCTGGATTACTGGCGCTGGTGAGACGTTTGAGCGAGTCAGAGACAAAGTTGCGATTGTGCGAACCCGCTTGAACGACGGCTGCGAGATCATCCAGGGCGTCGTACGTGTAGACTGTTTCGTAATTCAAGCCACTCGGGTCTTCAAACACTTGAGTCAGCCGACCGAGTCCATCCGCAACGCTCTTATGCTTCTTACCTGCCTCATCGGTGATTGTTGTCGAATTCCCGGTATAGCTCGTTTGAATAAGAGAACCATCCGGTTGCGTCACCTGGGTCACACGGCTCAGCCCGTCAAATCCAAACGTTCTTGATCCCCACAGTGGATTCACCGCAATTGGTGGTCGGCGGATTACATCGTGTTGGGTTGTACACCGTGCCTTTCCGACCGAGCCCGTCATATACGACCGCGGTGTACGTGGTTCCGTTGGGATCGGAAGTGACCTCAGATTGCGAAACGCGACCCAAGCCATCGAAGACATTAGTCACGACCTCGTTCAATGATGTAGTGATTTTCTTGGTCAGGGTGGCACTAAATGGGGGCGTAGTCTCCTGGCGCGTGATCGTGGACGAGCCGCCGTCCGAGTAACTGGTTGTCACTATCCGCCCCATATCATCGTAGGTGAAGTTTGTAGCCTGCCCGTTGGGGTCTGTGGTCGAAGCTAACAAGCCCGTGTTGAAATCATAAGTATCCGTTGTGACCTGCGTCAGCGCATTGGTAACCGTGGTCGGATACGCGCCCTCGTAGGCAGCCGAATAAGCGAATATTGTGGCATCTCCGTTTGGGTCAGTGGCAGACTGAACCGTCCCGGTGTCGAAAAACGTGGAATTACTGACGAGAAAAGCTCCGGTTGTATTGAGCCAGCGATGAACAGATGTGGGATTCCCCCGTGCTGTCCCTGTTGGCGGGCTCGGATCGTGTTGTTGAGCAGCACCGATCCCCGATGACGCAGGCGATCCCACGTCATAACTGTAGGTTGTTTGAGCCCGTTGCGTTCCAGAGCCGTCTTTTACCGTAACGGTGGCGAGCAAGGTAACCAGGTTATTGGTTTTGTAGGCGCTTGAGCTTTGATATTGATAGGCCGTCGTGGTCTGGCGTAAGAGCGGGCCGGGAGCATTGGTTCCGTAGTCATACTCTCGTTCGGCTATGACGTTTCCATAAGTCGAGCTGTCGCCAGCGTCGAACGCGTAATCCTTTTGAATCTGCGAAACCTGACCATTCGCCCAGGTTGTGGTGACGCTGGTCGGCAGAAGAGTCGCTTACCGCCGCGTTGAGGATACGACACCAGAGGAATTCGGACGTTGAGATTCAAATTCAAGAGATTAATAGAATCAATATCCCCTGCAGTAAATGAACCGTACGGTTTAAAACCGAATTCCGCCGCTGGATCATCTGGGGTTTGAGCGCCAGCCCCTCCGGCCGCTAAGAAACTTCCCGCCAAAAGTGCGAATGAAATCATTACTTGACTGCGGAGAAGAACTCGCATGCAACGCCTCCCGGAGACATCATCGCTGCTGTATACTCCGAGGGTACGTTTCTGTCAAATGAATACTTGGCAATTTGCTTTACGCCCTGCTTCGCTCGCGTGTATCTTGCAACTGGCCTTGGACGAATCGTCCAAAGGAAACTGATGTGCCCACGAAGGTGTCACCGGGCGAAGACGCTTTCGGCAAACGTCGAAAAATCAACACCTCAGTCGTGCAAGCGATACGAAAAGAGAATGCTATTGGACGCGAAGTTCATCGCGCACATACCTTTGTGCGATGCTTGTAAGAGAGAAGTGGCCTACTTGAATAGGGAGTCAGAGATCAAACTATACTTGCACCATAGTCGGAACTAACGGTTCGACGATCTCAGCGCGTACAGCATGAATGCTTTGGATCGGTTGCACACCTTTCCAAAATAAGTCTTCGTGCCCATCTCAGATATGCTTTGCCATGCAGTCAGCTTCGAACCAGGCTTCATCACCTAGCTCCTTACCCGTTTTGCGGAGCGGCGTCCCACATTCAGAACAAACGGGCACGGTTTCTACAGGGAGTTTTTTCCACTCACCTGGCCGATAAACAAAGCGCAAGAGAGTCCCGTCCTGTGTTTCTTGCCACGGTCCGACGTATGGAATGGAGTTGTTCCCACCTGGCGGTAGGGCGTGCTGGGGACGCGGGATGTTCGAAATGATTTCAATCCGCTTCCTAGTGTCTCGTATGTGCCCGGCTCGCATCCTTGCCAATACGCGTGACTCGGGCGAGCCAATCGGAAAACTATCTGGCTTCATGAACTGCTACTCGATACGTGGACTATTTCCGTGACTCCACCTTCCCACGGAATTCTTTGAGACAACGGTAAAGGTTCCTTACCGTCGTGACCGATGTGCTCAATTCTGACTACAATGACGTTTTTCTTTCGGGCTGTTTGGATGCGTTCCATCATCGCTCTTGCCGCGGTTCGTGACTCGATGGACCCTAGCTCGTAGTTGCCAGGCTTGTCGATCATTTTGGATGCCCTCCCCACGCTCCAGATTTGGTCAAGGCTTGCACTGTGGCTTCTTTGCTCGGATCCTTATGTATTGGACATTTCCAGACCCAGCCATCCGGTCCCTTTTCCATGTTCTTATTCGGGATGAACTCTGGGCGGCAGCTGTCCATCACGAGCAACCCGGTCAAGACACAAGTAGAACAGCAGTATGGAAGCGATTCGCGCTCCCTTGCTAGTGACCGCGCCACCGCTCTCGATTCAACCGAGCCTAGAGGAAAGTCTGTGGGTTTCATTTGTCCGTATTGAATCCTTACTGCGTTCTACTCGGTGATGGCTCCCGGAGTTCGTTGAAACCATGCGGGTAGGTATGTAGAAGGATTGGAGTCGTGAAGAGTTTCAAAGGCTTTTCAGTCGGATGGCGAGACTCGACTCCGGGAAGAACCGGCACATCGATCTGCCAGACCGTTGTCGGGAAGTCGCCTGGATTGCGCTTCGGTTTGTTTCC
>DATNLC010000027.1:0-8606 GCA_035603075.1 Candidatus Acidiferrales bacterium
TCCATGGAAAAGCCCAGCGCGCACCGCGCTATCGAAGGAATCGAGCACATTGACAAAGTCGTTCAAATCGATCAGGCGCCCATAGGCCGCACGCCCCGCTCTAACCCGGCTACTTACACCGGAGTCTTCGCTCCCATTCGCGAACTTTTTGCCATGCTGCCCGAATCTCGCGAACGCGGCTACCGTCCCGGCCGGTTCAGCTTCAACGTGAAAGGCGGCCGGTGCGAAGCTTGCCAGGGAGACGGCCTGCGCAGAATCGAAATGAATTTCCTGCCCGACGTTTACGTCACCTGCGAAGTTTGCCGCGGCAAGCGCTATAACGCCGAAACTCTGGCAGTGCGTTATAAAGGCTATTCCATTTCCGATTTGCTCGACCTTCCCATTGAAGATGCGCTGAACGTAATGGACAAAATTCCTTCGATTCAGCTGAAACTGCAAACGCTGGTCGACGTGGGTCTCGGTTACATTCAGCTCGGCCAATCGGCGACGACCCTTTCCGGCGGCGAAGCTCAGCGTACAAAACTCGCCCGCGAACTTTCTCGCCGCCAAACCGGTCGCACGCTCTATATTCTCGACGAGCCCACCACCGGCCTGCACTTCGATGACGTAAAAAAATTGATGGGCGTGCTGAATCGCCTGGTCACCCTGGGCAACACCGTCTTAATCATCGAGCATCATCTCGACGTGATTAAGCAGGCCGATTGGATCATCGACCTCGGCCCCGAAGGCGGCGAAGAAGGTGGCCGCATCGTCGCGCAAGGAACGCCCGAGCAGGTCGCGCGCGTGAAGAAATCTTACACCGGCCAAATCCTTGCCCGCGCATTGAACGGCAATGGTTCCAATGGCATTCTGGCGAATGGACGACGCGCGAGCTGAAACTCCGATGAATCCTGACGAAAGCAAATTGTTCCATCAAGAGCTTCCCCCGTCCTCCAATCAATCCGGAGGGCTCGACTCTTTGCCCGTCGTCTCGTCTCCTGAGCAATCAACGGAACTTCTTCCCCCCACTAGCAATCCCATCCCGGAAGATTTCCGCGTGCCCTGGGGCTGGGCGGATCTGGCCGCCTTCGTGGTGCTTGCAGTCGCCGGTTTTCTCCTTCTCAGCATCATCATCACCATGGGCCTCGCGATGTCCGGGGTTGACATTCGCCGCATTCAGAGTTCTCCGCACGAAGTAATTCTTCTGAACATCCTTATTCAGGTAGTACTCGATTTAGGACTGCTCGCCTATCTCGTCGTTCAGATGCGGCTCCGGTTTCGTTCGCCCTTTTGGCACACCATCGGCTGGCGCAAACTTGGGACGAGTCGGTTCCCGGAAGGCGTCATTTATTTTGGACTGATTCTCACCGGGTTCTTTCTGTCTGTGATTGTCTCGCTGGGTTCCACGTTGTTTCCCCCGAAGAAGGATCTGCCCATAGAATCTTTGTTTCAAGATCGCCACACGACGCTTCTATTCATGCTCATCGCGGTTCTCCTCGCCCCTGTCGTGGAAGAAACCATATTTCGCGGCTACATCTATCCTGTAATCGGGCGCAGCTTCGGAAAGGTTTGGGGAATCCTCGCCACCGGAGCCCTTTTTGGCCTGTTGCACGCCGAGCAGTTGTGGGGCGGATGGGGACAGATCGCTCTGCTGATTTTCGTCGGAATCGTACTGACATTTGCCCGCGCGGTTTCGCGAACTGTCGTCGCAGGATTTGTGATTCATACGAGCTATAATTCAATACAGGTGATCGGTCTTCTTATTGCAACGCACGGACTGCGCTATATGCCGGGTGCGCGTTAAAATGCTGTCCACAGTCTGGATTCAGAAACATCACGAGTTTCAGAGAAATTAATTGCACACTGTTGAACCAATTCGCTGGACATCCGACGGCGTCGTTCTGTTGGATCAACGCCGCCTCCCCGGCGAAGTAATCCATCACACTTATACCGATTATCGCGAGCTCGCCAGGGCCATCAAGGACATGGTCATTCGTGGAGCGCCTGCCATCGGCGTCGCCGCAGCGATGGGCATCGCCCTCGCCGTTCAAAAGTCCAAAGCAAAATCACTCGACGAACTGCGCGCCGAGTTCCCAGTCATCTGCGAAACCTTCGCGCACACTCGCCCCACTGCCGTTGATTTATTTTGGGCCATCGATCGTTTCAAGCAGCGCTTCGAAGAACTCGCGCGCGTAGCTTCCAAAGACGAAGCCGCAGGACTAGCGCGAATACGCACCGAGTTGATCAGCGAAGCCCTAAAAGTCCACGAAGAGCGTCGCGAAGGCGACAAAAGTATCGGTCGTTTCGGCGCCGAACTCCTCCCCAAGAGCGGCCGCGTCATGACGCAATGCAACGCCGGCGCGCTAGCCACCGCCGGTATCGGCACAGCGCTGGGAGTCATTCGCATGGCCGTCGAAGGCGGCTACCGCATCGAGGTGATCGTCCCGGAAACCAGACCGTACCTGCAAGGGTCGCGCCTCACCGCCTGGGAACTTCACCAGGACCGCATCCCTCTCACCTTGATCACCGACAACATGGTGGGACATTTCCTGAAGACCGGCGGCGTCGGAGCGGTGGTAGTCGGCGCCGACCGCATCGCGCGCAACGGCGACACCGCAAACAAAATCGGGACTTACGGAATCGCCGTGATCGCGCGTGAAAATAACGTACCCTTCTATGTCGCCGCGCCGCTTTCCACCATCGACTATTCCATTTCTTCCGGCGATCAAATTCCTATCGAAGAACGTTCTCAAGAAGAAGTCACGCATCTCGCCGGCGTGCGCATCGCAGCCGACGTCCGCGCAGCGCATCCCGCATTCGACGTTACTCCCGCCCGCTACATCACCGCCATCATCACCGAACGAGGCGTAGCCCGTCCCCCGTTCGAAGCTTCGCTAAGCAAATTTGCCGTTCAATCTAGACTCTCACCACAGGAGTCTTCTCTTCTTCCTCCGCGGTGATATACTGACCGCGATTCAACAGAATTGGGGTGGCTATGCCCCGGATTTACATCGCAATTTTCGCGCTGACTTCGATTTTCGCAATCCCGCAAAATCTCTTTGCCCAACAGCCTCTCAGCTTCGCTGGAACGATTTATTCCGAGGCCACGAAACGTCCTGTCCAGCAAGCTTCGGTTCACCTCACTGATCCAGGAGGGAACCTGCTCGAAGAGATGGTAACCACGGATTCTGGCGAATTTGTTTTCCGTCAACTCCGCCACGCCGAATACATCGTCACGGTCACCGCTTCTGGCTATCAGACATACGATCTGCATGTCGATCTTAGTTTTACTTCGGACCGTGGCATGTCCATTTACCTGAATCCGAACCCAGGTGACCCGGCCGCTCCCTCGCCCGCGGGAAGTGTTTCCGCGCATGTGATGTCCATGCCACAGAAGGCTCGCGATTTACTATCGTCGGGCGAAAAGAAATTGTATTTTGACAAGAACGCTCAGGCAGCTCTCGCCGATTTTCAACAGGCTGTCGGAATCGCGCCTGGTTTTTATGAGGCCTATTACCAGATCGGAATGGCCTATCTCACTCTTGGAACGCGGGACGAAGCAGAGAAGAGCTTTCGCAAATCCATTGAAGTGAGCAATGACAAATATGGCGAACCCGTCATCGGACTCGCCTCATTCTTGATCGATACCGGAGATCTCGCCCAGAGTGAGAAAATGACCCGCCATGGACTCGAGTTGAGTCCGAACTCATGGTTTGGCCATTACCAACTCGGCCGGATTCTATTCAACGAAAATAAGATTGCAGACGCTCAGAAATCGGCAGAGCAAGCCCGCTCTCTTGATCCGAATGCTCTGATTGTCTATCGTCTTCTTTCCAACATTCATATAAGCCAGAAAAATTATCCCGCCCTGATTCAGGATCTTGATGCCTATATCAAACTGGACCCCGACAGCCCCGCAGGAGTGAGAGCGAAGGAGATTCGCAAACAGGTAGAGGAGAAAATCTCTAAGAATTAGCTACACTCCGCATCAAGTCGAAGCGTTTTCGTATGTTGCATTTCTGACGTAGCTCCTTCCCGCCCTACAACGATGAGCCAGAGCCCAAAGTCCCGGCGACGTTTTGGTAGGAGCACAATGGTCGCAGCCAAAAAAAAGGGCGGCCCATTTGGGCCGCCCTTTTACTGCATTCTCCCTAAATGGAGGGTTAGAAGGTTAGCTTCCCTTGGATCTGAAGCACTCTCGCGTCGGCATTCCCGTTGGCGAACGCTCCAAACACCGACGTCGGGGGCGTGACCGTCGAGATGATCTGCCCGAATACTCCCGGGCCATCAGCTGTGTTCCCAACAGGCGCCTGGAAGTTTACGTGGTTCAGAACGTTATAGGCGTTCGCACCGACCTGGAAATTGAACCGTTCGTTCAGCTTGAAATTCTTCCTTATGCTGAAGTCTGTGTTGAAATATCCGGGTCCGCGAATGGAATTCCGACCGACGTTGGTGATGAATCCGGACGGAGTTGAAGCGAAATCCGCGTTCGTAAAACACGGAGTGGCTACTGCACTGTGGTTGCACGACGACGGTATCGGTGCAATGGCCTGCGGCAATACGGTGACGTTGTTGTTGTTCTCCGGCGCAAGACCTCCCGCCGTTATGCCATCCACGAGAGTGAAGGGCAAGCCTGTATGATAGTAAACCGTACCCGAGATCATCCACCCACCGATAGCGGCGTTCACCAGGCGACTTTCGCTCTTGAACGGCAGCTCATATACGTAACTCCCGCTGACGTAGTGGCGAATGTCGTAATCTGCGTTGCCGTACTGTGCCTTGGGATTGAATGGGTTGATCTGCTCGGTGATACTTACGTTGCTGAACGCCGAGTAGGGTTCGATCGACCCGCCGTTGGATATATTGTCCAGAGCGTGGCTGTAGCTGTAATTGATCCGACCGCTAAAGCCATGCCAGGCGTTCTGTTGGAGAGATAGCGTCAAGCCGTTGTAATTCGAATAGCCGTTGTTCGTAAGCTGAGTCACCTCCGCTACTCGTGCATCGGTGGCCGCCGTTGGCAGTCCTCCGAAGCCGGCAGTGTCGAAGGCGTTCAGGTACGGATTGAATAGGAAGATGTCATATCCGCGATTGCCGACGTAGTTCGCACTGAATACGGTATGGTTTCCGATGCTGCGCTGAACCTCGAAATTCCACTCTATGAATTTGGGGTTCTGGGCGTTGTTGTTCGGATCGTTGAAGTTCGCCACCAGTGGATTGTTATTGGCGTCCACGCATTGGCCGTGACTGGCGGTCTGATAGTCCGCCAAGGTTCCGCCCGCGGCATACGTACTTGCAAATGCAGCGTTGCAGGTTGCCGCTAACCCAGCTCCGGTGGCCGTATCGCCAGCGGCAGCGGGATTTGTAAACGCTAGAGTTCCCGCAGGAATCGTGAATCGATTCACCTGCGGGAAGTTTGTTGTGTAAGCGTTCAGGATCGCTACCGGATAGAGATCAGTGAAAAGGCCTACGCCGCCGCGGAATACAGTCTTGTCTCCGAAAGGAGTCCAAGCAAAACCAAATCGCGGTTCGGGTACGATCTTTTCCACGTTAGGCAGTATCTGGTGGAATCCACTCAGGAAATTCTGGTCGAACGGAACGTTGACGGCGTGCGGCATTGCATCGAACGGAGAGCTTAGACGTGTCGCGCAACCTGACGAACAACCTCCGGGCGAGTTACGATCTACTCGCAGTGTTAGCGTTAACGTCAACCTCGAACTCACGCGAAGCTGGTCCTGGAAATACAATCCAAAACTGTAATTCGAAAGAGGTTGCTCCGGGCTGACCGCAAAGTTCTGCACGAGAGTGCCGGAACGCGTTTGATTGGGGGGCGTGCCAACGAGCACGTCTACCTCGTTCTGTTCGAATGCAAGCGACGGCACCGACAGGCCGGGATAAAAAGTATTTTGCGCCGCGGTGTGATCGCTCCAGTCCACTCGTCGGAAGTTGACACCCATCTTGAAAGCGTTTCTCCCGTGCGTAACTGAGACGTCGTCCACGAGTTGGTACTGAGTGACCGCTCGGCCTTGTGGGAAAAAGAACGCAAAGGGAAAGTCTCCCGATGTTGTGCCCAACGGGGTCAGCGAAGAATCGTTCAAAGTTAAAATCCCGGGAAAAAGCCCCAACGCAGCAGTTTGGTTGGCATTCTCGAAGATCGCCCGGTAGTACAGTACCGACCCTACGAAGCTGTTCACTACATTCGGACTGAATACGTGCGTGTAGTTCAATTGTCCGTCGTCTTCCGGTTGGATACTCAGCGCGTTGAAGGTAGGACTAATCGGATCCGTGTATGTCGGCTGAGACCCGCGATCAACCTTCACTCGGGCGAAAAGCTTATCCTTGTCGCTCATGACGTAGTCCACGCGGCCGTCCAATAGCCATTCCTTGTTCTGATTTGCCCCAGATTCCTGAAATTCGTTCAAGCAGGCGGTGTTCACTCCGGTCGGGTCGCCGGAAAAAGCCGGAAAACCGGACGAAGCGCCGCAGCTGCCGAGCTGCGGAGCTGCCTGGGGATTTCGCGCAGTCGTTGCGTTATACAAGCTGAAAGCGTTGTTGTAAAACGCGGTCACAGTCGGAGACGAAGCGATCGGCGCCTGAGACAGGATATAGTTTTCATATGCCGTTGTGGGAGTGAAGACTCTCGTGGACGTCGGAAGAATATAGCGGAGCCCTTCAGTGTTGGCAAAAAAGAATAGCTTGTCCTTCTTGATCGGACCGCCAAGGGAAGCCGCCCACTGGTTGTTATTGGAAAACGGCCGCGGCAAATCACCCAAGTTGTTGAAAAAGTCGTTAGCGTTCAATGCCCGGCCAGTCCAGTTGTACACCACATCGCCGTGGAAGCTGTTGCTGCCGCCCTTCGTCGTGTAATCAATCTGAGCGCCAGCTTGCCGTCCGTATTGCCCAGTGTATCCGTTGACCACCACAGCCACTTCCTGCAGTTCGTTGCCCCCCAGCAGCAGGTTGCTCGAACCGGAGTTGTTCAAGTTCAGGAAAGGATCGTTGTAGTCGTTGCCGTTAATCGTAAAGAGGTTCGCAGTTGCAGGCAAACCGAATGCGCTGAAATTTCCGAAGCCGTCGCCCGTCGTATTCATCGTCACGCCGGGAGCAGTCTGTGCGATGTTCGTGATGTCGCCGCCGGGGTTCGGAACGTTTTCAACCTGACGCGTATCAAAGTTCGTTGAGATGTTCGCGTCTTCTGTCTGTAGCAGCGCTCCCTGTCCCGTCACTTCCACGGTGACCGAGCCGGCTCCGACTTCCATTTTGAGGTTCACTGTGCTGATTTGGCCCAGGTGAACTTCCACTGATTCGGAACTTTGCTTAAATCCACTTTGAGTTACCGCCAATGTATAGGTTCCAGGTTGTAGCAGTGTGAACTGAAAACCGCCAGTCGCGCCGGTAATTGTCGTGAGGGCTTCGCCCGTGCCGGGATTCGTCAGAGTCAGGTTTGCGCCCACGATCACGGCGCCGGATGGATCAGTCACCGTGCCGCCTATGGCGCCGGTGGTGATACTTTGTGCCATGGAAATGCTTGGCAGGAATAACAACGCCGCAAATACTGCGACGAGAAAACGCTTCCAATTCATACAACCTCCTAGGAATTTAACTGAGAAAATTGGTGAGACCCCAATAACTTCAACTGCCCCCGTTGCAAAAATCCAAAATAGAATGGCGGCTATACCAACCGGCGCTTATGGCACGTTCGTTTCCATGTAGCACAAAGAATATACCCCTTGTAATCAAGTGGTTGCGGAAATATGAAAACTCGCGATACGTTTTACATACCGTTTTCCATATGAATTCATATGAAACGGAATGTTCACGTGTATATGAAAAATAATATCTCACGCAACTGAAAGCATTCGTTCTCGTGCAAAACTGCAGGCAAAAGTAAGTCCGGGATCCCCCATTTTGGAACCCACTCGTACGGGTCCACCCAAATTCTGCTTGACTTGTGTTTACCATTATGGTAACATACGTGTAGGTACTTTTTGGGGCCTAATAGGGACGTGCATGTACGACGGCGTTGGCGTTTGGCGCAGGGAGATTGTTTGGCGTTTCAAGATGCAGGCTCCAACCCCGCCGATCCCGTACGGCCTCGCCTTTATCCTGAAGAGCCTTGAACAGGTTCTGACAAACATTCATGGCCGCATTCTTGCATTTCTAACCGGTTCTGGCTCACAAACAGAATGCGATGTAACTCACTCAAAACAAACGATCGCGCAATTTCTAACCGGGGCCAGAACTCACATTAAGGAATCTGAATCCCGCGGCATTTTTTGCCGCTTTTCTCTACCCGACTATGCAATCCTCGCCAACTTCTCGTCAATCACTGCCTCTCGGTTGTGCACGATTTTTTTCTAGGATTAATGCTTGACTCCCAAAATGTGTTTCTGTAGGATGGGGGTTCGTCTGTAGTTCTTCCAGTTGACCTGGGAGTACCTGCTCTTTGACAATCGGATGATACATGCCAGAACCCGTTTGGTTACTGTCTTGTTCCAAGTGTACCGGAGCAAGGCGAATTGAGATAAACCGAGCGATTTAAAGTTCGTATCGATCGTCGCAGCCCGGTGCAAACCGGAAACTGCTACGGTCGAAACACCAGATTTCAAACGAGAGTTTGATCCTGGCTC
>DATNLC010000055.1:0-37628 GCA_035603075.1 Candidatus Acidiferrales bacterium
TTTCATTCAATGGACTTTGGTAAGACGTGGACTGCGACCGAGGTACCGGTGATTAGCGGTAATCCGTCGTCAGGAATTTTCTCGATTGTTGCAACGGGCCATGAGGTCGTTGCGGTGGGAGGCGACTACAAAAATCCGACTCGGGCGGATCGTGTGGCTGCATATTCTCCAAATCTCGGACGTATGTGGCGCTTGGCCGCGGACCAACCGGGCGGTTATCGTTCCGCTGTAGTATCTATGTGGAACCTTACGGTAGCCGTTGGCCCTAACGGTGAAGACGTTTCCCACGACCGGGGGATTCACTGGAAATCCATCGGATCACTCGACCTGAACGCAGCTTTCTTTCTTGACATTCAGAATGGCTGGGCCGTAGGTGCAAAAGGCACCATCGCACATTTCGGTAATCCGATACAACTTATGGAATGAAAGAGACAATGCTGGGGGCTAGCGTGCGGCCCTTGCCATTGTTACGATGGCACGCTGACATCGAACTTCCGGTTTGAGTGGTTAGCGTTATAGCTTGCCGAGCAGATAAAGGATTAGCAGGATTATCAAGATGAGCCCGACGCCGCCGGTCGGGTAGTAGCCCCATTCCTTACTGTGAGGCCAGCGGGGAAGGCTGCCGATCAGCGCGATGATCAGCACAATGGTCAAAATCAAAAACATGTGTTCCTCCTGTCGAACTCAGTCGCAGTCTTGTTGGCGGCTCGGCGTAATGTTTCGCTGCTCGCATTCGTGATGGGGCATGAGGCGCCGGGCATAAATTCTTGGCAGCGATCCAAATATAGCGCAACGGGCTGGGGGCGGGGCGCTCCTAAATGTTGCCACCGGATTGATCTCGGCTGTGCTTCAGCGGGAGCCTGATGCTACAACAGTTGACGCTACTGCCCAGCTCCGGCGGCCGCTGGGGCGCAGAAACGGTCGAAAGCGCGAGCGAGATCGTCGGCGATGGCGGAAGGATCGCGTCCTTCGATGTTGGTTCGCTCCAGCATGAACGCAACTTTCCCGTCGCGCATCAACGTGATCGACGGGGAAGACGGGCCATAGCCGGTAAAATAACTCCGCGCGCGGGCAGTAGCGTCTGTATCCTGACCGGCGAACACCGTGTAGAGCAATTCCGGACGCGCTGTGCGAGCGATTGCTCTGGCAATTGCGGGACGCGCTCTTCCCGCGGCGCATCCGCACACAGAATTCACTACGACCAAGGCGGTGCGCTTTTCGTGCTTCAGAGCCGCGTCCACTTCGTCGGCGGTGCGCAATTCGCTAAAACCGATACTCGTCAGTTCTTGTCGCATGGGTGTAAGCAATTCTTCAGGGTACATTGCAACTCCTTTACAAATACGTTCTCGTAAATTTCGATTCCGTTGGTCGCGCTGATTCCGGCCAGGGGAACTTGCGTCGCTGGTGCGGGAGCAACGGAACGCCTCAGTCATTCTATCGCGAATCGCTACGCGGAACGAATCTCATCGTGCGTATCGTCGGCGCGACCCTGGAGCTGTGGTGGAGAGGCCGCAAACTGCGGCGGATTAGTCGCGCGAGCGTTTGAGGAAATGTTTAATCAAGGAAATGCCGCCGGTGATAGGCAGAAGGAAAACCTGCTTGATGATAACGGTGCGACGATCGATACGGTCGTGAACCTGATCTGCTTCGATTCGTTTCGCGGCGACCACGGAGGAGATGTACTTTATAAAATCGACGCCGCATTTTTCGCACGAGCCGCCTTTGCGCTGTTCGTGTTTGCAAGCAGGGCACTCGTAGCGCAGCGTGGCGTGACAACGTTGGCAGAAGCGCGCTATCTCTCGGACGTCTGAACCGCACTTGGGGCATTTGATCATGCGTTGCGGAGGCATGGTTGCGCTGCCGAGGGTTTCAATGCGGGCGCGCGGAACCGCAGCACCGCCAGTTTTGGCAGGCGCGTCGCCAGGCTTGCCGGGCGTGAAACTTCCACTCATGCTGATATTTTAGCTGGAGATATGTGCTGGAAGTCCTGCGCTGAATGAGAATGCGGGCTTGGCGTTAACACTGGCCGGTGGTACAGGTTGAGGGGAATTGGGTTGCGCGAGTAATCAGCCAGGTTTCCAGCGCCGAGGTGGCGAACGCTTCCGTGCCGACGTCGTCGCCCGGCAGAAATCGATAGAGCTAGCGGAAAGACGGAAATCTGAATCGCTTGCCGTTTCCGTTGGAAGCGGGATTGGTTTTCTTGACTCCCTTGGAATTTGTTTCACAGCCGGGACGACGCGTTGGATCGCCCGGGCGCGGCACAAATTTCGGCTGCATGTGCACCGGAAGAGGCGCGAGCAATCGCACTACGTGGCCGAGACGTTCCTGCTTAAAAGGTTTGGCCATGCAAACCACGGCGCCGAGGGAATGCGCGTTGGAATAATCGCTGGGGTAAGCGGAACGAGTAACCAGCACGACGGGAATGTGACGCAGGCGTGGGCTCGATTTCACGTGCGCGCAAACATCAAATCCGGGCAGGTTTTCGCCTTCCACTTCCGCAATCACCAGAGCAGGCGTAAATATATCCAGAACTTCGCGGGCTTCCACGTTCGAACTTACGGCGATCACTTCGTAGCCTTCGTTTTGCAGATACGCTTTCAGTGAATCGCGCAAAGCAACTTCGGAGTCCACCGTTAGAATGAGAGGTTTTTTCGAAACGTCCGGCGGAGCAGGCTGAGAAATGCACACAGGCTCGCTCTTGACCGCGGGTGCCGGAACGGCTGCGAGTTTGCGGCCGCAGGAATCCACGAGGTCCTCGCCAACTCCGAGTCCCAGCGCAATGGCGACACGGCGGCGTCCGTCAGGACTTTCGTGAACGCGCACTACACGGCCGGGCTGCTCGGCTTGGATCGCGTGCTGCGAGCTGCTGTAGGGAAATGTGACCATCACGTCCATTCCGCGTGAATAACCGTCCTGTGAAGTAATGAACAAAATGCCGAAACGCGAAACGTCCACGGTGGTCGATATTTCATCAGGGCCGTTATTCGTGACGTCAACGCCTCGCACGCGAACGGGCGCTGAAATCAGCGCGCGACGGCGACGACGGCGGTCCACCGCAGAATGCACAACGGGAGATTTGGCCGGTTCGTTTGCAGTGAGTTTAACTGGCTCCACAAGTGCGGCCTCAGAAGGGTCTTCGGCAATTAGTTCACCGGAATCTTGCGAGCTTTGTGCGATATCCGTGAGGGAATATTCCGCGACGCAGGCTTCCGCGGCCTTGTCAATTTCTTCCAACAACTCCGCGCACTCCTGGCGCGTGTCCGGATTAACGTACTCGTGCGCCCTGGCCTGAATGGTTTGCAACAGGCCGGCCAGGGGCTCGGCGCTATTCCGTGCCTCAATCTCGGCAGCTACCTGCGGGGTTTCGGCGATAACTGCGTCGCAAATCGCATCCAGCATCCGCCCCTTGGAATCGATAGACTTCGAGGAGGCGCCCTTCTCGGCGAGGCCGCGTTCTATCTCGGCCGCCAGGCCCGCTGGTATATTTTCCCCTGCGTTTGGATCTTGCATATTAAACTCGGTCCCTTCACTCATGCGGCTTGAACCCCCGGTCTCATACATGTTCGAGGTCCAAATGTATCAGTGGGTCTTTGCGCACGCACTAGCGTGAAAGTCACATTCTCGCAGTACTCGGGCCGGGTTTGCTTTAGTACCGAAGTACAGGCTCGCAGAGCGCAGAAACATAAGGAGATACACTTTAGGGCGCGCCGGATAGTACTGGCGAGGGTATGGCGAGTTCCCACCAGACCTTGTGCCGCAATACGTTTTGGCGGCTAAGAAGGCAGCGAATTTGCGACCCCGTCTTGGCTGGTGCGTCTCGGGAGGTCCCGCGACCGCAGAAATTCTTGTGTTTTTAGCTATTGCACGTATACGTGCAAAAACGTAGAATTAGGACGTATACGTGCAATGACAAAGAACACAGTCGCGGTACTGATTGCAGATGTCGTGAAGTCGAGTTCGCAGAGCGAGCTGCGCTCGCTGTTGGGCAGAGGACTCGCTGCGGCGTCGCGCGAGCACCTAAAACGCAAATGGATCCGTTTGCCTTATTCGATTACGGCAGGGGACGAGTTTCAGACCATCAGCATTACGCCGGAGACTATTCCTGAAGTGATATTGGATTTGCGCATCAGGCTGCTTCCGTTGCACCTTCGTATTGGAGTTGGATTCGGCGCAGGGCCCGCGCGCATCCAACCGCCCGTGAACCGTCTCGGCGGAGCCGCCTTCGTGCTCGCCCGCGCGGCGCTGGAAGAGATCAAGCAGAAGATGAAATCCAAATTCAGCGCTCTCACATCGTTTGCTTCGAAGAATGCGATATTTGATTCCACGGCGAATTTGATTTACGGTTTGCACGACACGTTGCTCTTGCGCATCACGGACAAGCAGTGGGAGACTATCAAAACGTACCGAGCTCGTCCTCGGTTAGACTCTGCAGCTCGGACGCTGGATGTGGACGCTTCCACTGTGTGGAGAAATCTTCGGCGCGGACATTTCTGGCAATTGGAACAGACCGCCGCGGATATGCCCCTGCTTATTCGTGCTAGCCGTCTGTAGGACGAAAATGTCCTAAAACATCAATTTGGGACGAAAACGTGCAAATGACGATTCGCGCTTTTTTAGCGCTCTATCTGGCCCACCTGCTGACTGATTTCGTTTTCCAGACCTCCCATCTGGTGCAGCAAAAGAAAAACGGCCACGCCGTTGGCTATTTCAAACACGGTGCGATTCATTACCTCTGCGCCGTGCTGGTAGCCGCGTTCTTTCTTCCCGGGGCAATTCTTTCGCTGCGCTTTCACGCCGCGTTGATCGCACTAACTCTCGTCCATCTTTTGATCGATCTGTGCAAGATTCAGTTTTCGAAGTCGCAGCCCGTTGCGGACGGAGCGCTTGCCTTCATAACGGATCAGGCTGTGCACTTTATAACGGTGGTATTGACGGCGTGTTGGATTGAGCGCACTCCGCTGGCGAGTATCACGCGAGCCGCCTTGCAGGTCCTTCGCGAACAAGGCAATCGAATCCTGCTTCTGTTGGTCGTATATGTGACGGTGATGTTCGCCTGCGGCTACCTGATTCGATTCGTTACCAAGCCCTTGATGCGTCATGTTGGAATGAGCAAGTTGCAGACGGCCGATTCAGCGCCACGCGAAACGCCTGCGCAGTTGAGCAACGCCGGTATGTACATCGGCTGGCTGGAAAGATTCATGGTGCTGACGGCTCTTCTGCTGCATTCGCCCGCCACCGTCGGCTTGATCATTGCTGCAAAATCCATTGCACGCTATCCGCAGTTCCATCGAGAACAATTCGCGGAATATTTTCTGATCGGTACGCTACTGAGCATCTGCACGGCATTTGTGGGAGGAGTTGTTCTTATAAAAGTGTTCTTCGGAAGCTCGCTGCTGCCTCAATGATCCGTCCGCTGTGACTCCAAAGAGGGGAAGTAAGAAAGTTTCCGAGCCACAAAAATAGGGACATCCTCGCGCCGCGTGGCGTCGAGGATGCCCCCTCTTTTCGATTAACGTTGGTGTTCTAGCGGCTGGCGACGATGGCGATCGCTTCGTCGACGTGATGCTCCGCCTTGTGCAGATGCTCCAGGATGCGAGCCTGCAAACCTCGCGTGGCCGGATCGTCTTCTTCTTTGCTGCAATCTGCGATGGCTTTTCCAATCAGGTCGTGCGCCTTGTGCAAGCGCCCTTGCCACGGCAAGTGCGCGTCCACCGGAGCGTGTTCTTCTGTGTTTTTTCCATCATCGATAGAGGCGCGCTTGATTTCGGCGATCGCTTCATCAATTTGGTGAATTGCCTCTTTTTCCTGCTGGCGAAGCTCTCCGCCGTTGGGACGTTCCAGATGCGCCCGGGCGTCCCGCAAATCGGAGAGTGCGTGCAGGTAGTGGGGGTGTTTTCCCTGAGCGAGAAGTTCCTGCGAGATCGTAGGCAGCAGGAGTGCCAGTGCAACTGTGATGAGTGAAACTTTCACTAGGGTTTTCATTCGGAATTATCCTCGCACTCGATTTATACAGCAAAGGACACACGTTGAGGTCTGCCCCTGTTTCGATTTAACACCCCTTGCAGCAGTTTGTAGCGGGCACTTTGGGGGCTGTTCTCGCAGAGATAACACTCATCTTGCCAACGGACATTGTCAAAATGACGAAGTAATGCATTTCTTGTCCGTTGCATATTTGCAGTGCTCGCACCACAATAGGCGGCACGTGAAGGGTACGTCTGGGCGTACGCTGCGTAATCGATGGCCGATTCCTCACCAATTCCGGGCAGCACGATCTCGCACTACCGCGTCCTTGAAAAACTTGGAGGCGGCGGGATGGGCGTGGTGTACAAGGCCGAAGACACCGAGCTTGGCCGATTCGTCGCGCTGAAATTTCTTCCTGAAGATGTCGCCCGCGATCCTCAAGCGCTGGAACGATTTCGCCGCGAAGCGCGCGCAGCTTCGGCTCTGAATCACCCCAACATAGGCACGATTTACGAGATCGCGCAGCAGGACGGGCATCCTTTCATCGTGATGGAGTTTCTGGAAGGTTCGACGTTGAAGCATCGCATCTCGGGCCGGCCCCTTGAACTTGAATTGCTCCTCGATCTGGCGATCGAAATCGCAGATGCGTTGGACGTGGCTCACGCGAAGGGCATCATTCATCGCGACATCAAGCCGGCGAATATTTTCGTCACCTCGCGCGGGCATGCGAAGGTCCTCGACTTTGGCCTAGCAAAAGTTACTTTGGGCGATGCTGTCAACAGCATCGGCGAGCGAACGGCTACTTTGGCGCCGGACTCCGCTCACTTGACCAGTCCCGGCACAGCGCTGGGCACCGTTTTGTATATGTCGCCCGAGCAAGTTCTCGGAAAAGAATTGGATGCGCGCAGCGACCTGTTCTCCTTTGGCGGCGTACTTTACGAAATGGCTACCGGCATTCTTCCGTTTAAAGGCGACACTTCGGGCGCGATTTTTGACGAAATTCTGCACAAAGAGCCCGCTGACCCGTTGCGCCTAAATCCGGCGCTTCCGGCCGAGCTGGCGCAAATAATTCACAAAGGAATGGAGAAGGACCGCGACCTGCGTTATCAAAGCGCAGCGGAGATGCGCGCGGATTTGAAACGCCTGAAGCGCGACACCAGCTCGGGCCGCGTAAGCCTGGGCAGCGGAGCGCAACGCAGCGCGGCGATTTCCGGATCGGGCGCCACTCCGGTCGCGTCATCTTTAGCCGCAATAGCCGCCCAACCAGCGAAACGCGCCCGATGGCCTATTAGTCTCGGCGCCGCTGTCTTTGTGCTCGCCATTGCCGGCTTCATTGCGTACAAAGTTGTGCTCCGGCCTACCAGTTTCAATCTCCAGGACATGCAGATCGCGAAGCTCACCGATAGCGGTAAAGCCTCCGCTGTGGCGATCTCGCCGGACGGCCGTGAAGTCGTTTACGTTCTCGTGGACGGCGAGAAGCAAAGTCTGTGGGTTCGCAACGTGCCGACCAAGAGCGACGTGCAGGTCTTGCCGCCCGCGCCTGTAGTTTTCAGAGGTCTGAATTTTTCACCGGACGGCAATTATGTGTATTTTGGGCGCTCCGGAAGCTCCGCGGAAACCGGCGATCTGTACATCATGCCGGTTCTGGGCGGAACACCGCGCCAGTTGCTTCAAAATGTGTTCCGGCCGGTGAGCTTTTCGCCCGATGGAAAGCAGTTTTCATTCATGCGCCAAACCGGCCTAGGCAGTCTTGATGTGGAGGTTCGCATTGCAAATGCCGACGGCACTGGCGATCACCTGCTGGCGAAGCTCCCTTCGGGCCCTTTTAGTTACGGAACAGCGTGGTCTCCCGACGGCAAGACCATTGCGGCTTCTTCCGTGCAATTCGACAAGCAAATAAAGTGGGTGCTGCACGCAATCCGCGCGGAGGATAGCCGCGTCACCGAAATCTATTCGAGCAATGATGAGATTGGCAGGCCGGTCTGGATGCCCGACGGCGACGCCCTGTTGGTGCCCGTTGGTTTTCCGCAAGCGAACGTTACCCAGCTATGGATCGTCTCTTATCCGAGCGGCGAACGCCGGCGCTTTACGAACGACCTGGCCGACTATGGCGTAATGATTGACATCACTCGCGATGGCAAGACCCTGGCGGCAATCCAGGAAACACGGATTTCACATATCTGGAGTAGCGCGCAAGGTCAGGCGTCCCAAGCAAAACAAATTACCTCCGGGGACGCGCAAGACCTGCGCATATCTGCCGGACCAAACGGAAAAATTGTTGTGCGCACTCGCGGCACCGATTTGGCTCTAATGAATTCGGACGGTAGTGAAAGTGTTGTGTTGACTCCGGACGCTCATAACGTCGGCGGTTTCGCAAGTTGCGGCGACCGGTATGTGGTGTTCGATTCCTTGCCGCAGTCGCAGGTGGCCGTATGGCGCGTTGAGCCGGATGGTTCGAACAAAACCAAGCTTGCGGACGACGCGGTTTTTCCCGATTGCTCGCGCGATGGAAAATGGCTGGTGTACTCAAACGCGTTTGGAACGAAGTTCTTTCGCTTGCCTGTCGAAGGAGGCACGGCAACCGAAATTTCCACCCCGCATCAAAATGGAGACCCCATCGTCCGGGTATCTCCCGACGGGAATTGGATAGCCTATCTCTACGAAGAAGCGCGCCCGGCCAAGGAACAGATTGCCATTATTCCTGCAGCAGGCGGCACACCAGCGCACTTGTTCCCTTTGCCTGAAGATACGAATTCGTTCCGTTGGTCGCCGGATGGAAAGGCTGTGCAGTTCATACTCACTCAAGGCGGCGCCGCCAATGTCTGGGAACAACCCATTGCGGGCGGGGCGCGCAAGCAAATAACCAACTTTACTTCAGGGCACATTTTCGATTTCGACTGGTCGCGCGATGGCAAACAGTTGTTCCTGGCGAAGGGTGAAATCAACAGTGACGTAATCCTGATCAGCAATTTCCGCTGAACGGGCACCTACTCAACCGGCAAAACAGAGTTTCCGAAGTTTCCCACCGCACAACCTTGGTGCTACTTCAGGCCATCCGCTATGAACAGGTTCGACAAAGCGCGATTGTAGGTGTAAGCGTAGGATTTTCCGTCGGGCGTGATTCTCAGCGGCACCAGACCGTTAACGCCGGCAGCATCTTGCGGCGCAACCTGCATGATCTGCTGTCGTTCCCCGGTCGCCAGGTCCAGCCGAAACACCAAATCGTAGGTTATCATGTTCTGGTAAACGTACGCCGCTTTGCCGTCGCTCGACCAGTTAGCCCAAATGTCTTCTGGCATCATTCCAGGTACCGAAGTCGGCCCCCCTCCCGCCAGCGGGTAGAACAAGCCTTTTCCGATCAGATCTCGCGCGAAGACCGATTTCCCATCGGGAGAAACCAGATCCGATTCTATGCCGCCCACTTTAGGCAAAATTGAAGGAGTGACTGCCTGTCGCGCGCCGCCCGCGAGGTCCTGAACGTACACTCGCCATTGCTCACCATCACTTCCCACAAAATAGATTTGCTTGCCGTCGGGCATCCAGCCGAGCGTAGAGATTTGTTGGATTCCTGCGGCATCGATCTGTTTCGTTTGGCCCGAGCCGATGGAAAATATCAGGAACTTGGAAAACGGAACGCTGACGGCCAAAAGCCATTTCCCATCCGGCGAAAACACAGGATCGTTTGCGCGGCCCATCTTCATCGGCGCAGACCCATCCGTGCTTCGCACATCAGCCTCAAATCCATTCGCGCCGACGGACTCACCTGCCTCCGCAAATGCGAGATTCGCGCCGTCAGGGGAAATATCCGTAACCAGGGCCGCATCCAGCCACGATAAATCGCGCTCCTTGGCGTCGTTCGGGCCGCGGAATTGCAAACCAGTGTTCCAGGTTTCGCTCGAGAGAAGAACGCGACCATCCCGCGACACGTCGTGGAGGCGAACCATGCCTGGCAAACGAAGAATGACACGGCTCTTGCCTGTGACGCTGAGAGCCTGGATCGAGTTTGCCCAGGCATTATTCCCGGCTGCCGCGGCGAACCAAACTTCCTTGCCCCCGGGCGGCCACGCTAGTCCTTCTACGCTGGGAAACGTCGCCGAGCGCTGAATCTGTTTTCCGCTGCGATCCACGATCACTACTTGTCCGATGTCCCCGTTCAGGAACTTGAATTCCGTGAACGCAGCAAGCTTGCCGTCAGGCGAAATCCGCAGAAAATCAAGCCACGCAGAACTTTCGTAGATCACATTTCCGAGTGGAAGTTCCACGCGGAATTTTCCTTCCACATTGCGAATGGCCGCGATTTCAGTGCCGTCCGCCATCCAGTCAGCGGAGACCACATTTTCGGCGATTTGCCGCGGAGCTCCGCCGGAGATGGGCACGCGTGCCAGCGCGCCTTCACAATCGCCGATGAACAAATCCTTGCAGCCACTGGAGATGGCCAGTTCCCCGGAAGAGACGTCAAACAGCGCCGAGTGCGTGAAATTCAGTGTGCGCGACTCGGGGCTGCTTGGATTCGTGGCGTAGAGCTGCACCGGCTGGCCGTTCCATGCAGCGCTGTAATAGATGGACGGACCGTCAACTGAAAACCGCGCGGAATAAATCAGGCCACGATCGAAAGTGAGCTGATGATAAGTCGGCGCAGACACAGTGCCGCGTCCGAGGAAATAGCCGGCGATACCCATCACTAAGAGCCCTGCTGTGCCTATCGTGGCAAAAAACAGCCTGCTCCTGGGGCGTCGAGGCGGTTCTTGAGGGGCGAATGCGCTCGGGTTCGGGGCGGAGGTGCCCGAAAGAGATTCGAGATCGAACGCCAGATCGCGCGCGGCCTGAAAACGTTCCGCTGGATTCTTTTCCAGGCAATGCCGCACCACGCGTTCAACCGCCGGAGGAATTTTCTTTCCGTCGCCGGAAAGTTCCGGCGGATCGTCTTTCAAAATAGCGGCCATGGTGTCCGCCGAAGAATTCCTCTCGAAAGCGCGCTTGCCCGAAAGCATTTCGTAAAGGATCGTACCCAGCGCGAAAATATCCGAGCGCGCGTCCGCAGCCTGCCCGCGCACCTGCTCGGGAGACATATAACCGATCGTGCCGAGCACAACTCCGGCTTCAGTTTGCGTCACCGGGTCAGCCGTGCGCGTAGGGGATTGAGTTTCACTCAACCCGGCACCGGATTCGGGCTGAATTAATTTGGCCAGACCAAAATCGAGGATCTTCACATGCCCGTCGTTAGTCAGAAAAATGTTTGCGGGCTTCAGATCGCGGTGAACGATGCCACGATCGTGCGCGGCAGCCACTCCACGGATCGCCTGAAGCGCCAGATCGAGCGCTTTACGCACCGGCAGAAGGGAACCGCTCATCCGGTCGCGCAACGTTTCGCCTTCGAGGAGTTCGGTAACGAGGTAGGGCGCTCTGTCTTGCACCCCTATATCGTAAATCGCGAGGATGTTCGGATGGTTCAGCGCGCTCGCGGCACGCGCCTCTTGTTCGAACCGGCGCAGTCTCTCGGTATCAGTGGCGAATGACGCAGGCAGTACTTTCACCGCGACATCGCGTCCAAGTCGTATATCGCGCGCGCGGTAAACTTCGCCCATACCGCCCGCCCCAAGCGGCGCAACAATTTCGTACGGACCCAGTTTTGCACGTGGCGCTAGTGGCATACGAGGCGCGATTATACTTACCTGAACCTCTGTTTGCCTTCGAAACGTACTCTTTCGAGTTCCTTACGAGCAATTGACACAACAGGAACTAGCGACGACAATTCTGCATCCACCGGGACGGCACGGTGCGATACTCGCGCTGGATCACGATGTTCGGTTTTGCTACGTCCTGCTGGAGGTGAAAGTGCCGCACCGTAGAATTCCCGTCAGTTTGCTCTTTGCGCTGGCGTTCAACTTATTCGCGACCTCGCTGCGCGCACAGGACGCGGCAAAATCTCAGCAGCAGCCTGCTCAAGACGCCGTCAAAACGCAGCAGCCAGCCGCAGTTCGGCCGCAATCGGGCACCGTCACCTGCACAGTGGACACCTCGCCCAAACCGGTATCAGCGCCGCTCGCCGAGGCTCTGCATTTTTACCGCACGGGGAAATTCGCAGAGGCTGTTGCGGCCTACAACGCCATCATCTCGTCCGGTGGCCCGGACACAGTGCTCGCTTACACCGGTCTTGCGCGCGTTTACCTGAAACAAAATAAAGTGAACGATGCGTTTGATGCCGCTTCGAAAGCCGTAGCGCTAACTCCCGGAAAAACTCCGGCCATCACAGCCCTGGGCGAAGTCTATTTTCGGCAGGGAAAACTTGTCTTGGCCGAACAATCGTTTTTGAATCCGCTAACGGCTTGCGACGTGGATCCGCGTTCCTACCTGGGACTCGCCAGAATTTATCGAGCAACATCCAATTACAAGCGCGCGGCAAACTCTGTCGCGCAAGCGTATAAGATTGACCCAGCCGATCCGGACGTTCAGCGTGCTTACATGTCCACGCTGAACCGCGCCGAGCGGATGAAGTTTCTACGCGATTACCTCAGCCGCGAATCAAACGACGATGCCGAACATCGCACAAACCTCGAACATGAGCTTGCCCTTCTCGAAGACGCAACCACTCAAGATCGTCACGTATGCCGGCTCACTTCGAAGATCACTTCGACCCAAACTCCCCTGGAAGAATTGCTCAACGGTCCGCGCCAACTTCGCGGTTATGGGTTGAAGGTCAAGGTAAACGACGCTGTCGCAAAATTGCGACTCGACACCGGCGCCGGTGGAATATTGATCGACAAGAAAATCGCAGACAAGGCCGGTATCAAGAGAATCGTCGAACAGAAATCGCACGGCATTGGCGATAACGGAGGAGCTGCGGGATACATAGGTTTTGCCGACTCGATCCAGATAGGGGATTTGCAGTTCGAAGGTTGTTACGTGCAGGTTGTCGATCGAAATTCAATCCTCGATGACGACGGCTTGATCGGCGCCGATGTCTTCAGCAGCTACCTGGTGGACATCGATTTCCCCGATACGAAGTTCAAGCTCACACAGTTGCCGCCGTATCCCGATGAAGCTCCGACCGAAGCTACACTCGAATCGCAGCCCTCCGCCACTGCGAGGTTGCACGACCGCTTCATCGCGCCGGAGATGAAACAGTTCACTCCCATTTTCCGCTTTAATCACGCGTTGCTGATCCCCACCAGAGTGAACGATTCGGCGCCGATGCTCTTCCTGATCGATACGGGAGCTTTCGACAACACCATTACTCCGGCAGCCGCCAGGCAGGTAACCAAGATCAGCCGCGACGACAATTTTAAAGTCCACGGAATCAGTGGGGAAGTGAAAGACGTCTATCGCGCCGAAAAAGCGCACCTGCAGTTCGCTCGATTCAAGGACGATCGCCAGGATCTCATCACTTTCGATATGGACCACTTCAGCAATTCCGTCGGCACGGAGCTCGCCGGGATTCTCGGTTTTCGCATGCTCCGTCTGCTCGACATTAAAATCGATTACCGCGACGGTCTCGTCGATTTTACCTGCCCGCAATGCCTTAAACCCTAGAGCGGAGACAAAACGGGGTCAATCAAGCGGATGAGCCGATCGGGAAGCCGCGTGTGGTTTCGGCTTCCCGCCGGCGTCGATGTGTCACGTTTATAACTCAGAGTTTGTTGGACGATAGAGAAGCCAGTATTGCAACTTCGTGCATCGAAAGCGTGGCCGCTAGTTCTTTCTCGACGTGCGATTTGACCAGCTCGCGCCCCCGCGCATCTCCGCTCCATATCTGGACGAGGAAATAGCGGTTTCCATAGCGATGGAAAGTAAGGCGTGGACTAGACGCATCGCCCTTGCGCTCGACGGGGTGCGTCATTACCATGATCGACTCGTGTCCGTCGGACTGCCGGATGGTTTGGACCGATTTCGCCTCCGCAAGTTCTGCGACGCGGTATTCACCTGCCGGCATGCCCTTGTCGCCCACTGTGAATGCGAACGGCACTTTTACTCTCATAGGATCCTGCTGGGCGCCGCAATGTCCGGCTACGATCAGAGTGAGAGCCAGCGCTGCTGCGACGGAAAGCATTTGCTTTTTCATGTGAGTCTCCTTTTCGCTCAACTCTGGTCTTTCGTTTTTCTCTTGAAGGCCGTGAGCTGGGCCCACTTTCGCGCCACGCCGCAAAAACTACAATGCACTGCAAATAAGCTCTCGGTAACCTGGAGGTAACCTGATAAATGACGCGCAAAGCAGCAGTTCGCAGCAGAACGGAATGCGGGATGATATATTGACGCGGAGGCGCGTCGCGTGACATCTGCTTCCTCAAGTGAAGAAATTCTGCGATTCGACGTGTTTGAGTTGAATCTGCGTGCAGGCGAACTCCACAAGAGCGGCCGCAAGGTCAAGCTTCAAGTGCTGCCTGTGCGGGTTTTGGCAATTTTGTTAGGGATGGCGGGCCAGGTGGTGACTCGCGAAGACCTGCGCGAAAAGCTTTGGCCCGCAGACACGTTCGTTGATTTTGAGCACAGTCTGAACACAGCAATCGCGAAACTTCGCCGAGCACTCGATGATGACTCCGAGAAACCGCGTTTCATCGAAACACTTCCCCGCCGAGGGTATCGGTTCGTCGGGTCAGTGGCCGAAACTTCATCGGCGCGCCAGGCGCTTCGGGACTCGACTGCGCCGGTTGAAGATTTGGTGGGCGGCACTTTCGTGCTGCGCGACAAGAACGACTCTAATTTTCTGTCCCTGCCGGTTGATGACGAAACTCTTAGGGAAAAGGAAAAGTTGGAAGGAGCACAGGATGATCTCGGGCTCTCACTCCTCTTCGCCGCACGAAGGGTTCTGCTGGTGCGCAGCGGCACTCGCGTAAAGGTTCTGAAAGCGCTTTCTGCAAACTCCGGCTGGGAAGTGCGTATCCTGGAAGGTGAGTTCACTGGCGATACTGCATTGGTTCCACGCGAGTGCCTGAAGCAGGCAGCATCTGAAGGAACTTAGTGCTCCGCATAGACAGGCATTCCCGCACTACGAAAGGCGGGTCGATGTCGTCGTGTTTAAGCGGAGAAAGCGGGAGCGAGTTCCGCACTCCACAGAAACATGACGACTCTCAATGTGGAGTGCGGCCATTTCGCGGACCGATTGACAGGCTGGAGAGAAATGGGGCGGCTGCGCGGAACCAGCGGGACCCGCGAGCACCGCCCCTCGCTGAGATCCCTTACTGCTTATCGTAAACCGCTACGGTGTTGAAGTCCTTTCCATCGGGCGTCTTTCCCGACCCTCTGACGGTCGAAGTTTTTCCATCCTTTGATACATCCGACACGGACTTGCCGAATTCTTTTCCGTCCTTTTTGTAGATAGCTTCAGCTTTGTTAGTGCCGAGGCGCTTGACCACGAGGGCGTCCGCGCCGCCGGGAGATCCCGAGCCGGTGATGGCGCATTCCTTGCCGTCGTAATTTGTCACGAAGCTATACTCAATCGGTTTTCCGTCTCCGGCGACTCCCTTGTAGCTGAACTTCGTGCCGCCGTCTTGCGCAACGACTTCCCGAGTCAGGCTCTTAGGCATCGGCACGCCCGTAAATTTCGATTTGGCGGTGTTGAGTTTCCATGTCCCTACAAAAGGATTTGCCGGCGTCATGGCCTGGGCCATCAGCGGGGCGGAAGCAACAGCGGACAGTGTAAGAGCAGCGAGCAGCAGCAAAATACGCTTCATGTGTTCTCCTTGGATTAGCTTCGGCGCGGTCGCGCCTTAGCGGTGGCGGATTATCGCCTTTCAAACCTTTGGATAGCAAGCGGAATGTCGGATCGTCCGGAGATGTCCGGGTTCAAGAGGATAATCCGGGAATGAACGTCTTAGTTCGGCGAGGGTGGGGATTGCTTGTCGGACTTTCCGTCGCCCGACTCTTGCATCTGAGCGATCTCGTCATTTATGCGCTGCGTCGTCCGCCTACTGGCTCTTTCCGGTTATCGCAATCGACAACGGAAAAATTGTTGCGACCGATGTTGTGCTAGTCAACGTGCCGTCGCCGTTGATCGCGTATATCGAAATCGACCCGGCTTCTTCGGTCACGTAGACAAACTTCCCGGAAGGGTCGACTTGAATCGTAAAGGGCTCGCCTGACGATTGGACAATGGGTGGCGTATTCGGAGCTAAATTTCCGGTGTCAGGGTCGATCGTGAACATCGAAATCGTATTGTCCGTCCGATTTACCACGTAAGCGAACTTGCTCGATGGGTCCACCGCGACCGACGTGGGACCGTTTCCAGTGGTTGCCTCGGGCGGCATAGCCTGCGTTAGCAGGCCCGACGTCGGGTCGATCGTGAACATAAGAACAAAAGTATCGCCATTATCCGGCACATAGAAAAACTTTCCGGAGGGAGCCACTGTTCCGGGGAAGAGAAGGCCTGGGGCGGGGGCGGTTGCGGGCGTCAATGCCGTCAGAATTCCGGTGGTGGCGTTAATGCTGTACATCGAAATCGTGTCGTCATCTTCATTCGTTGCGTAGGCAAACTTCCCCGAAGGATCCACGGCTATGCCCAGGGGACTGCTGCCCGCTGCCACAGCAGGCGGTGTCGTGGGCGTCAAAACCCCGGTTGTCGAATCCACGGTAAACATGGAAACAGTGTTGTCGTCGCTATTCGCGGTGTAAACGAATTTTCCGGTAGGATCGATCGCAATTCCTTGGGGAAAAAATCCGGTCGGAACGGTCGGCGGCGTCGTGGCCGTTAAGACCCCGGTAGTCGAATCGATCGTGTACATCGAAATCGTGGCGAGGTCAGTCGCGTTGGACACCAGATTCGCCACATAAACGAATTTTCCCGAAGGATCGACGACCATGCTTTCAGGGTTGAATCCGGTCGGAACGGTTGCGGGCGTCGTAGGGGTCAGATTTCCGGTGCAGGAGTTGATCGTGAACATCGAAACCGTATCCGTAGGTTGACCATTCAGCACGTAAGCAAATTCCGGCTGCATCGAAGGTACACATGCCGGCGGCGCTGGAGGTTTCATCGTTCCTCCGCCGCACGCGGAGATCATCCCCGCAAATAGAACCAAAAGGGAAGTGCGAAGCCACGCAGCTCGTTCAAACATCGGACGCTCCATTAAACTGACCCGCTTCAGAGGACCTGAAAGAGGAGAGAAACTGTTCAAGCAGTGACTTCCTGGGTAAACTGAACCGTTACTCCCTAGAAACGTTATACTCAATCCTCACTTATGTCCAGTTTATAACCGGCCGCTTTCAACACCCGCCGCCGACCGCGTTTTAACCGCAATTCTCTAGGCTGTGACGCGAGTTTCTGACTGCTTTTGAACATGGAATCTCCGGACACTGTACCAATCCCGAACAGGCCTGCTCAATCCTGTCCGCAAGTCCAGTAGATCCCTTTCGATATTCTTTTGCGTAACTGATTGACGAAAATATCCGTTCAAAGTGGCAGCGCCCCGCTCCGCAGCGAATAAAATCGTGACAGGGCAATCCGCTGGGGCTGAACGTGCAATCAGAAGTCGCGAAATTTCGAAAGTATCCACGCATCCGCGCGCCTAAAGGCATGTGGGTCGCCTGGAAATCGTCCGCGCAAACCACCACTTCGCGCGCGGAGGTGATGGGTCTCGGCGGCCTGTTCCTTCAAGCCGCGAAACCTCCGAATGACGGCTCCACAATCGATTTGATTTTTGATTTGCCCACCGGACAAGTTCGCGGCCGCGCGATCGTGCGTGACTCAAAGCCTGGGAAGGGCATGGGCATTCAGTTCGTTCAAATGAAACCGGAGGACCGCGCGAAGCTGCACAGGTTTTTGTCGTCGGTGGAAGCGTCGGCGCAGCAGCAGGCGGGCGCGGTTGTTCCGGGGATGAGCGCGCCGAAAGCGAACCTCGCAGCTTTGCAGGCAGCGGCTGCAAAGGCGGCGGCTTCGGGTGCGGCGGCGTCGCTGAGCGCGAGATCGCAACTCGCGATTTCGCCGGGAAGAGAGAAAGCGGCGCGGCTGCGATTCGAGCGGGAAGTGCGGCAGTTAATCGAAATGACGGGGAGGTCCACTTATTATCAGCTGCTGGGAGTGACGTCGGATTCGCCGAACGGCCAAGTGAAGAAAAATTATTACGCGCTGGCGCGGAAGTTCCATCCGGACAATCACATGGGCAACCGTTATCTCGTTGCGCCGCTGAAGGATTTAATGGGCGTGATTTCCGAAGCATACAAGACGCTGGGAAACGAAGAGCGACGCGCCGCATACGACAAGCGGCTGGCGGGAATGGGCGGCTTCACGATGCAGCGCGGTAAGTCTGGGGCGGCGGGCGATATCGACGCGTGGATGGAGCGCGCGAACGAATGTCTGCGCGCCAAAAACTTTGTGGGCTCGATTGTGTGGCTGCGGAAATGTTTGCAAGCGTCTCCGGAACAGGCTTCCTACCACGCACTGCTGGCGCGCAGCCTGGGAACAATTCCTCAATATCAGGATGAAGCTATCGAGCTTTTTCAGAAGGCGATCGAGATAGATCCGTGGAAAGTACCGGTATACCTTCAATTCGCCGAGCTACTCGAAGACATGCAGCTTCCCGAGCGTGTGCACGCCGTTTACTCAAAGCTGCTCGAGATTAGTCCTACGAATGCGAGGGCGCACGAGCGTCTTGCCGAATTGGAAGCAGATGGAATTGGCGAGAAGCCGCTGATCTCGCATTTCTTCAGCAGAAAAAACTGATTCGCCCTCGTCCCAAGTCCGCTGGTCTTCTTGAATTTGTGGCGGCGTTCAACCCGGCAGCCTTGCCTTTGATTTGCACAACGCAAATCGGCCCGCCTAAAGGCGGCTGCTACAGAACCCGCGCCTTCACCGATCTATTTCTTGCCGCCGAGGTTGTCGATCTCCTGCATAATCGTGTCGTCAAATTTCAGGGCGGCGGCCTCGACGTTTTCTTTAAGGTGGGTAACGCGCGACGTTCCCGGGATCGGCAGAATCACCGGTGAACGCCACAGTAGCCAGGCCAGAGCGAGTTGCGAAGGCGAAACCTTCAACCCAGCGGCAATGCGCACAAGCTCACTTCCCGCCTTGGACACATCGCCGGCAGCCAGCGGAAACCAGGGAATAAAACCAATCTTCTCGTGTTCGCAATATTCCAGAACGTCTTCGGCGGAACGGTCGACGACGCTGTAACGGTTCTGCACGGTGACCACCTCGACGATGGTGCGCGCGTGTACGACTTGCGCGACGCTCACTTCCGACAATCCAATGTGCTTAATTTTTCCTTCGGTTTGAAGCGCTTTCAGTGTCCCTAGCTGATCGTCCGCCGGAACTTTGCTGTCGATTCGATGGAGCTGATATAAATCGATGCGCTCGAGACGCAAGCGCTTCAGGCTTCTGTCGCAGGCCGCGCGCAAATATTCGGGACGGCCGTTGGTCACCCATTTATCGGGGCCAGGGCGTTCAAAGCCACCCTTGGTGGCGATCACCAAGCCTGCCGGATACGGATACAGTGCCTCTGCGATAATTTCTTCGCTGACGGCGGGCCCGTAGGAATCTGCGGTGTCGATAAAATTAATTCCCAATGCGACTGCGCTGTGGAGAACGCGAATAGCCTCGTCTCGATCCTGCGGCTCGCCCCAAATTCCTTCGCCCGTAATTCGCATCGCGCCGTAACCGAGGCGATGAACGCGCAAGTCTCCTCCAATTGTAAATTCTCCCGATTTCGCCGCCGGGAGTTCACTCGAAGCTGTCTTTGCGCTTGCGCTGTCCATGCTATGGACCTCCATTTATGATTTACGGATTCTTTTGGCGCTACTGGTTTCGCGGGTCGTCTTTCGGATCAATGTAATGGAGGCCAAGCGGGCCGTCGGCGTTCACCTGCGTGACGTACTCGCCCGATTTCGCCCAATGAAAATGCGGCGTGTTTCCCGGAAGGACAATGACGCTTCCCGGCGCGTAGGCTTTCAGTTTGTCGGCATCGAATGTTGTGCCGTGGCCAATGTAAAACACGCCGGAGATTACCGTGTAAATTCGATCCTCGGGATGAATGTGCGGCATCAGCTTCACACCATCGGGAACTTTCACACGGATGACATAAGGACCTGCCATCGCGGTGTCGCCGACGAGGACTGCGATGCGCGCCGTCGGAGGAAACTCCGCGAAGGGCATCCATACGACGTTTTCGGGAAGAATTTCGCCGAGTTCTTTGGGGCACAAGCCTCGCAGACCGCTGGGAGCCGAGCCGGTGGTCATAGCGCCTCCTTTGGGGTTGCGTTTGCCAGTGCTGCCACTGAAATATTCATATGTTTCTCCTCTTAGGAAATGGGATGCATTCAACCAGCGTGAGGGTTCATGCGGATGCGACCTGCGTATCATTCATCTCTGCAACCAGCCGGCTGACAAGTTCGGGCACGGTTAGTTCGCGGGCGCGTGCCACACCTTGTCCGCAAAAGAGCGATTGATAGCCTGACTCGGCGCGTTTCGCGGCAGTGTCGCGCATGGGACGGGTCAAAGCGTTTTGCAAAGGGAACGGCAGAATGATTTCTTCTCTGCCAGTGAGGAGGGCGGTGAAAGTATTTGCAAGGCCGCGCGCTGGCCGCCCCGAAAACGCGCGTGTGATGACGGTCGTATCGGCGCGAGCGGCGAGCAGGGCGCGTTTGTAGGACTCAGAAGTGCCGGCTTCGAGGCAAGTGAGGAACGCGGTGCCGAGTTGAGCCGCGTCTGCTCCGCGCGCGAGAGATTTTGCGATGTCGCGCCCGTCCATCAAGCCGCCGGAAGCGAACACCGGAACCGAGACGACGGCGAGGAGCGCTTGGACTAGTTCTATGGTTGGAACCATGGAAGATTCGAACGCTCCGGCGAAAGTTCCGCGATGACCGCCGGCCTCCGCTCCCTGCGCCGCGATTGCGGTGACGCCGCTCTGCTGTAACCTTCGTCCCTCTTCCGCGGTCGTAGCGGTACCTACGATCGCGATTCCACGCGCTTTCAGTCGTGCCATGGCATCGGCGTCCGGGATGCCGAAAGTAAAACTAAAAACGGCCGGCTGCGCTTCCAAGACAGCTTCCAGCTGCTCAGCAATTGCGTTCGGAGGCCATGGCGGTAAAGTGGGCGCGGGCAATCCAAGCGCTTCGTGAGCTTCGGCAAGAATCGCAAGCATCGGCGCGGCGTTGACAGGGGACTCGCGGTTATATCCGCCCGCGAATAAATTTATGTTAAAGGGTTTGTTCGTGAGCGTTCGGATGCGGCGAATGTCTGACGCGATCTGGTCAGGCGTGAGATACCCAGCTCCAAACGAGCCAAGCACTCCGGCATTGCACGCGGCTGCGACCAACTCCGGCGTAGTCGCGCCGCCGCTCATTGGCGCTTGGATGATCGGATGTTCGATCCCCAGTCCGCGCAAAAACTCGCTCTTGTTCAGCGGCATAATGCACTCCGACCGCCCCGTTTGGCGTTGGAACGGCCGGGGATTATCTTTACGGCTTCGGGCAGTGATCCGACACACAAGGAGGAAGCGGTGGCTGCGTGCCGTCTTGGGGCTGCGCGGTGGTGCCTAGCTTGTGGCTTACTCCGGTCGTCTTTCTGGGTGCCGCACCAAACGTCCCAAGAAACATAACAGCGAAGACCAACCATATCGATCTCATCAGCTTTTTCCTTTTTTACTTTGGGCAGTGTGCCGACTTGCAAGGCGGGACCGGCGGCTGTGTTCCGTCTTGAGGCTGCGCGGTGGTGCCCAGCTTGTGGTTTACTGCTGTCGTTGTTCTCGGTGCCGCACCAAACGACCCAAGAAACATAATTGCGAAAACTAACCACATTGCTCTCATCTGTTTCTCCTTTTTTATTTTTGGCAGTGGCCCGGCAAGCACATCGGGCCGGATGGGACGGGCGGTTGCGTGCCGTCTAGTTCGGCGTGAGCGCTGCCGCGATGCGTGTTTGTTGTTGTGGGCGATACGGCGAACGTTCCAAGAAACATCGCTGCGAACACTAACCACATTGCTCTCATGCGCTCTCCATTGCTGCCGTTATTTCCGGTTGTTTCAGCCCGGCATTCTGTTGGGCACATGGTACATGAACTTTTAGCGGGAAATCCACAAGCGGCGCATCGGAAGGCAACGGCGAAGCCAAAACAGACGGCGAGGACGCTGACGCCATGAAAACCGAGTCTTAGCCCGCGATACGGAAGAGAATCATTCCAACGACACTTTTCATGCCGGATCAGCGCCTCCCTGCGCGCGAAAAGGGTACTCGAAGGATTTAACGTGTTCGAATGGCAGCATCTGCGAGTGACAAGCTTTTTGTAAGCCGGAACGTAACGAGGGCGCGAACGTATGCGAACTGGAAGTCCTTGCGAAGTTGGACGATCAGGAGACGAGCCTTTACGGGAAAGTTACGCCTCCTGATAATTGCCAGAGCCCCGGTTTTCTGTTGGTTGCGCGCCAAGTGGTTCGGGATCGATAACGACTCTTTCTCCATTCTTGAGGCTCGCGATCATGTAGCGCCCGGGCAAGTGCATTTGTAGTTGGCGGACTTGCTCGGTCGCTTCTTCCATCGTCGAGGCCAGTCCCTGCCAGAGCACGCTTCCGCCAAGTTCCAAATGGAAGATATCGAACGAAGCGTCCCTGAGTTTCGCGCCTTCTACCGAGGTCGAACTCGGCGTTCTGATTATCACGTCTCCGATTAGATCTGTTCGACCGGTTTCGTCCAGCGGCTTATCCAACTTCGCGATCTTCTTCACCAGTTCGACGGGAACCTGCTCGAAATGGGTTTTGGGTTTCAAGTCCATAAGTCCTCCCTGTAACAGTGACAACCGTAGCAGGAGCGAATTCATACGGGTAAGATCTTTAAAAATTGTTTTAAAGATGTATTGAATTTTTTTAGGTCTCTAACTCTCGGCTGGCGGGACGATAGTCGTTCGTTTAACGAACGCCACGGGCGTCCGGAAGAAAGCTCAAAAGTTTCTCTTGACGTGCGTTTACGACTGGCCTACGATAAGGTCACGTTAGGTTAGCGACTGCTGTACGAGGAGAATCGCATGGCCGTCTCTCGAACGAAAGTTTCTCCGCCGCACTTCAAGACCATGGTGCAGTCCGACGTCCCGCAGGGCCGCAACGGAAAGCACAAGGAAATCGTCTCCACCATCCTCGACGACCTCGATCAATTGAAGCCGGGCTCGGCAATTAAGGTGCCATTGGCTGATCTTGAGGCATCGAAGGAAAAGGTGCGCTCGGCGCTGAACCGCGCGACGCGCAAGGCGGGACGCAAAGTCGCCACGGCTACCGACGCCACTTTCCTGTATGTGTGGAACGAGGCGCAGTAGGAAAGCGGCGTTCCTGAGTTCCACGAAGCCTCGGTCCTGCGTGGAATCCTGGACGCAACTGCAGTCGACTTAGGTTTGAGCGTAGCGCCGGGGCCTTCAGCCCGGCATCTTTCCTCGCTCGGCGTTTTTCGGAGGGGTAAATGATTTTTGGCGCTCACGTAATTCTCTACAGTAAGAATGCCGAAGCCGACCGCGCCTTTCTTCGCGATGTTCTGGGTTTTAAATCCGTAGACGCGGGTCATGGATGGCTGGTCTTCGCGCTGCCGCCGGGAGAAGCTGCCGTTCACCCGTCGGATGAGAGCGCGCTCCAAGAGCTTTACTTCATGTGCGACGATCTGAAAGCTGAGATAGCTGCGCTCGCCAGGAAAGGTGTCAAATGTTCTGATGTGCAGGAAGCACGCTGGGGCTCCATCACAAAGATGCGGCTTCCCGGTGGCGGCGAAGTCGGCCTCTATCAGCCGAAACATCCGACAGCCTGGCATTGAAATAAAATCTTCGACAAATTTGGCAAACGACTGCTTGTCCCTCCGCACTCACTATCTTTTCCTCACAAATTAACGTTCGGCTATCGCCCTGTAGGAAGGTCTGTGTTGTTTGACCAATGGCCGCAGCAGGTGCACAATCACTCGTTCACAAGACTGCGGAAAGAGGATGCGCATGAAACTTCGTCTAGCTGTTGCGATCGCGAGTTTGGCAGTCGTTACTTCGCTGGGAGCGCAAAACGCTACGTCGCCTGGCGGCACGCACTCGCGCGCCATCACGGACAAGGATCTTTTCGATTTTATATGGGTGACGAATCCGCAAATCTCTCCCGACGGAACGCGAGTCGCGTTCACACGCGTCAACGTGGACGCAAAACGCACCGGCTACGAAACTTCGATATGGACTGTCGCGACATCCGGAGGCGAAGCTCCCGTTCGCATGACGAACGGCAAGCATGACGCGCAGCCGCGTTGGTCGCCGGACGGCCAGCACATCGCATTTGTTCGCGGAGGCGAGAAAGACGAAAGCGGGAAGACCAAGCCTCCGCAAATTGCGATGCTGTCGCTCGTCGGCGGGGAAGCGCGGATCGTCACCGATCTGCCGAAGGGCGCTTCAGGCCCGCTGTGGTCGCCCGACGGCAAGCGCGTTGCGTTTCTGAGCACCACCACTTCGGAAGACATCGAGAAGGCCAAGCACAAGGACTCCGCGAAGGGAGATGAGGCCGCGAAGGAGAGCGAACACGAATCGGACGTGCACATCATCAGCCTCGCCGTGTATCGCGGCAATGATGAGGGCTATCTCGATCCCAAACGCCACGAGCACATCTGGATTCTCGATGTGCCGACGACTTCCGACGAACTCGCGAAGCCCGTGCAGCTCACCACCGGCGATTACGACGAAGGTCAGCTCGTCTGGAGCCGTGACGCCTCGCGTATCTACTTCCTCACACGGCGCATCGATGAGCCTTATTACGAACAACCGACCACGGATATTTATTTCGTCCCTGCAGCAGGGGGTACGGCCGAGAAGCTCGCCACTATTCCCATGGGAATCGGTGACCTCTCGCTCAGCCCGGATGGTAGCAAGTTTGCGTTTCACGGCTCGATAACGCAGCCGGTGCGTTCGTATTCGCAGCCGGATCTTTGGGTGATGGATGCGGTGGCCAACGCGCAACCGAAAAACCTGACCGCCGACTATGACTTCGATATGGGCGGAGGCGTTGGCGGAGACAACTCCGCTCCGCGCGGCGGTGGTGGACGCGGCCTCTTTTGGTCGCCCGACGGCCGCTGGCTGTTTGACACCGTAGCGAAACAAGGACGCGCCCCCGTAGTTCGAGTGGATGCGCAATCCGGTGCGGTGACTGAAATCTCGCAGGGCGATCAAGCCGTACTCGGTTTCTCGGTTACTCCCGACGCGCGCAACATCGTCGCGCTCATCTCCTCGCCCGTGATGATCGGCGATCTTTTCACACTTTCGGCCAATGGCGCCGAAACGCGCATCACCAATTTCAATCAAAAACTCTGGTCGCAGCTCAACCTGACCGCTCCGGAGGAAATTAATTACACTAGCTTCGACGGCAAGCGCATTCAGGGATGGATTCAGAAGCCGCCCGACTTTGATGCGAAGAAAAAGTACCCTCTGATTCTGAACATACACGGCGGACCGCACACCGCTTACGGCTGGGTGTTCGATCACGAATTTCAATACATGGCGGCGAAAGGGTACGTGGTCCTTTATGTCAACCCGCGCGGGTCGACCAGTTACGGCCAGGATTTCGGGAACATTATTCAGTATCACTATCCCGGTGACGATTACCGCGACCTGATGATCGGCGTGGACGAAGTTCTGAAGGCCGGCTACGTCGATCCGAAAAAACTCGGCGTCACGGGCGGCAGCGGCGGAGGCGTTCTCACCGATTGGACCATCACGCACACGGATCGTTTTGCCGCGGCCGTTTCGCAACGCGATATCTCCAACTGGGCTTCCTGGTGGTACACCGCTGACTTCACGTTATTCACGCCGCAGTGGTTCAAAGCTCCGCCGTTCGAAGATCCGCAGGACTACGCAAACCGTTCGGCGATCACCTTCGTGAAAGATATCCACACGCCTGTCCTGTTTGTGTTGGGAGAATCTGACTACCGCACTCCGCAGGATTCTGGTGGCGAGCAATTGTTCCGCGCGCTCAAATATATGAAACGCCCCACGGCCATGGTCGTCTTCCCGCGCGAGACGCACGAGCTTTCGCGTTCCGGCGAGCCGTGGCATCGAATCGAGCGGCTCGACCACATCGTCGGCTGGTTCGATAAGTGGTTAATGGGCGTTCCGCACCCGGAATACGACGTGCACCCTGAACAACCAGCCGCAAAACCAGCATCGGAGTAACGATGACATCCACCCGGGCTTCAGCCCGGTAACTTGTCTTTGCCTTTGATCCGTGCGCCAAAGCGGCGGCAAGCCGCCGCACTCCAAATTACGCGTCGCTGCGATTCTATGGAGTGCGGGAGCTTGCTCCCGCCTTCTCCGACTCTGCCAGGGTAACCTCCCGACCGCTCATCCACCGGCTTGTTTGTCGAACCTTTGAGAAAACCAAAAAAGTTGGCTGGGATGCTGGCGCCGGAAGAGTTCCGTCAAACGCCTGACACATACGGATGCCATTGTATGGAGGGTATGTTGTAGTATACGGGGCAAGAGGTGTGAAGGAGATACCGGTGCCTACCTTTTCGCGTTCCGTTAGTTTGACCTTCTTGCTCGGGCTTTTTGTTTTTTGCGTCGGAGCGTTGCCGATCCGCGCGCAGGACGCTGCGGCGGCTGCGGCAGACCACAGCTTCAGTTGCGCCAGCGCCGAATACGCTGCCGCAGACGCGGAGACGGCGCAAACATCTGCGAGTGCTGGAGCGTCTGTACCGGCGCCGGCCGCCCAGAACTCCTGGTCGGCTCCCGTGGTGGTTCCAGGGAAACCGCCCATCAATACCACCCAAGACATCGAGATGGGGCAGCAAGTAACGGTTTGCGCGAAGGGATTGCGCGACTGGATTCGCGATCCGAAAAGGAAAAACGATCCGACTACGCTGCGACTCTTGATTGCTGGACGCGTTCTCTCGCAGCCTCCCAGCGTTATTGGCCCTTCCAAAGAGGAGTACGTAAATTTCGTGCTGCGGCTGGACACGGCGAAGTCAACCGATTGGTCTAACTGGGCGGATATCGTGGACGCGGCGCGTCACAGTGAAGATTCCAACGTGCAACTTAGTCTCGCGGTAGGGGGACAGGGCAACTCGGTGAGTGAGGTCTTCGAGTCCAACGCCGTGGTGAAAATCGTTCCTTACGCCGGCAAAGGGTATGTTGTGGCGATTTTCGCGCTGTTCATTCTGCTTTTCGTTTTGCTCCTCTACTTGGCGTGGACGACGAATATGCTTCGTTATACGCCAGGAGCGCATCCCACTCGTCCGCTGATGTCGCCGTTTAGCCCCGGCCTGGTGCAGATGGCTGTGTGGTTTTATCTCGCAGCTGCGGCGTACGTTTATATCGCTCTGACCACGCACCAAATTAATATTCCGATGAACTCAGTGATGGGACTGCTGGGCATCAGTTCAGCTACCGGGCTGGCCGCGGTGTATGTGGACAAAATGAAAGATCCGGAAACAGATAGAAAAAATCTCGCCACGGAACGTGCCACTCTGAAAGCGCGAATAGATGATCTGTCGCAAGGAGCCGCTGTGGTCGGCTCTCCTGCTGCAGTCGAGATAGAGGCGAAAAAGACGCGGCTGGCGGATGTAGACAAGCTGATCGCTCAAATTCCCCCTGCCGCGCCGCCTGCTTCGAGCGAAGGGTTCATCAAAGATCTTCTGAAAGACGGGAGCGATTACAGTTTTCATCGCGTGCAGATCTTCGTCTGGACAATTGTGCTGGCAGTAGTTTTTATTTGGTCCGTATACCGCAAAATTTCCATGCCGGAGTTTGATGCTTCACTTCTTACGCTAATGGGGATCAGTTCCGGCACGTATGTGGGATTCAAATTCCCGGAAACACCTAAAACGGGATAGCCTCCGGAGCAAAACTTCAAGAGTTGTGATTCCATATTTGAGTAACTAAAACGCCGGATGTAGCGTCGGAATGCGTTTTCAGTGTTTTTCAGCGAACCTCCCGGTATCGTTGATTATCAACAAGGTACGCTTTAACAGATAATAATGTCCTCAGGTGCTAACGTCGTGCAGACTCAAGCGTCATACCTTTTGCAGCGCGAGCCGACCCTCGCGCCGGGGTGAAACAGCAGGGGGGAAGGCGAAGGGAACGTCGCGGCGTCGAGATGGGTTCCGCGATGGACACAGAGTCAATGACCCTGAGGAGGGATCACCGATGCTCAAGAAATTCGCAATGTTATTCGGATTGATACTGGCGTTTTCTTTGGCGGCGCACGCACAAGACTCGGACAAAATTCAGGTATTCGGCGGCTATTCGTATTTGCGCCTTGATAGCACGCCCACTACCAACACGAACGGGTTCCTGTTCTCGGGTGAGTACAAAATAAATCATTGGCTCGGAGCCGTGGGGGAATTCGGCGGTGAATACGGTTCCGGTTTGCATCTTTACACTTATTTGTTTGGGCCGCAAATATCGGCCAATTACGGAAGATTTTCTCCGTTCGCACACGTTCTGCTCGGCGGAGCGCATGCGAATCTCTCCGGTTCGGGTTCCAGCAATAACTCGTTTTCCATGGCAGTGGGCGCTGGGCTGGATGCGAAGCTCGTTCACGGTGTCTATTGGCGCGTGTTTGAAGGCGACTATGTGCCGACCTTTTATTCACCGTTGAGCTTCAGTGGAACTCAGAGCAACGCGCGGTTTTCGACGGGGATCGTGATTAAGTTTTAGGCGCTTTAGGCGAAAAGCAGCGGCGAAGTCAAAAGAGCTGGCGCGAATGCGGAGCTACGAAAGCCAAAGGCGAGGGTCGGCGCCTTAGTTTGTTCCGATCGTGAGGCGCAACTTGTCGGTGGCGAAAGCGACGGGGCCTGAGTAGTTTGCGCGGATGGATTTGCGGACGGCGTCTTCCTGGCTTTCGACGTCCGGCGCGGTGTGGCTGAGCAGCAGACTCTTTACGTCGCTCGTATGCGCGGCTAGTCCGATTTTTTTCGGGGGCGTATGGAGGTCGTACAATTGCGGCGGCGAAGCCGGCGGATCGAGGACAGCGCAGTTAAAAATCAGCAGGTCCGCGTTCTTGGCCAATCGGATCAGGTTCGGCAGGGCCGATGCGTCCATGTCGCCCGAAAAAACCAGCACTTTGCCCTTATACGAAATGCGGTAAGCGACTGCGGGGCAGTCGCCATGATGCGTTGCGATTTCTTCCACCACTAGGCCGTCGCGATCCACGATTTTGTTGAGAGTTGGATCCAAATTAATCGGGAGATCGTGAACGTCAAAAGTTTCGTCCGCTCCGAAAGTCTTTTGATAAGTAAACGCACCGGCGCTTCCCACCAGTAAATCCACAAAACGCGAAGTTTTAGGGAAGAGTCCGGATTCATTGGGTCCGAAAATGTGGTACGTGATTGGTCCATCGGCGGACAGCGCTCGGGCATTAAAGAAGGCGGCCAGATCTCCAGCGTGATCGATATGCAGATGGGTCAACAAAACCGTATCTATTTTGTCGAGGTCGAGGCCCAATTCGCCGATTCGTAGGAACGCCCCCGGTCCGGCGTCGACCAGGATCCGCGGCTGACCGTCGAGGACCACGATAAAACTGGAGCCGCCTCTACCGAACGGACGCGGGCCGCCGGAGCCGAGGACTATCACTTCCATCGCGGGCTTTGCAGGATTGGCGTGCGACGGAGCGGGGACTAAAAGCGAAACGAAAGCTAAGATCGCAACGATCAGCGTCCTCATGTATTTGATTTCTCCTCGCTTGCCCGCGAACAACATAACGCGGCACCCGGGCACACAGGCTCGCAGTTGCACTTCGTAGCGCCGGCGTCCCCACCGGCTCTTTTGACTCTCTCCACGACCGCTCTCCGAAGTCAGCCGCGCTAAGATCTGGATGCGTGTTGCCGTAGCAATATCCCGTAGGGGCGCAGCATGCTGCGCCCGCTGAAGCGCTGTCCAGCGCGATCCGTGTGCGCCAGCAAGCACACCCAATGGGGTTCGCCCTTCGTACCGCCGCCCCGCGATACAAATTCTTCTACTTAGCGTGCGTTGAAGCTTCTTCGATCAGTGCCGCAACTTCTTTTGCATGCGACATGTAAACACAGTGGCTGGCGCCGGCGACTTCAACTTCGTGGCTCTTGGCGCGTTCAGCGTACCAGCGTTCGAGTTCGGGGTTGATGGTTCGGTCGCTTCCGGCTACTAACATCCAGCTCGGTTTGTTTTTCCACGCTGCTGCAGTGATGACTGCTCCGAAATTATCGCCGAAGTTCCACACCTGCGAGCGAGCCATGAAAGCGGCTTGCGCGGCGGGCAGGTCGGCTGCGAAAAGCTCGTGAAATTGCGCGGGGTCGATGTAGGTAAACCCGTCTGCTGTTTTCTTAATCGCCCCGGACTTGGCGAGATCGCTGGGGAAACGCTTCCCGTCGTTAGACTCGCTTTCGCCTGCATCCGGCATGTGAGCCGCGATGTACACCAAACCGACGACGGATGGGTCAGTGCCGGCTTCGGTGATTACGGCTCCGCCGTAGCTGTGAGCGACCAGGATGACCGGGCCGTCTTGTAGAGCGAGTACGCGTTTTGTGGCCGCGACGTCTTCTTTGAAGGTCGTCTCCGGTTCCTGGACCATGCTGACGTTGTAACCGTCTTTCACCAGGATGTCGTAAACACCTCTCCAGCCTGAGCCGTCTGCCCAAGCGCCGTGAACCAGAACAATATTTTTGACGCGATCTTTGGTTTGCGCGGAAAGCGCGGAGCCGGTGATCAACAAGGATGCGATGCAGAGGGACTGAAAGATTGGCCGTATAGTTCGCATGGCTGCCTCCAGGTATGCGGGATGTGGTGTGATTCGAGATTTGGCCGGTAAAGCCGGATTGTAGCTGAAGGGAAGATTTACATCCAAGTTCAAAGTGTCGCGCAAGGAAACTACTGCCGTTAATGTCCGATATCCTGGACAGCAATGAGATCGGCCTCCCTATCATCGATAGAGAGGCCGTAAGCCGGCCGCACCATTTTAGCGCCGAAGATCAGATTGAAGATCAGATTGATTGACGACATATTCAGCGCTGATCCCCTGACGGGCTCGACGATTTTGGTGCGCTGTCTGGATTTGCCGGATTCATCGCCACCACTTCGTAATTGTGAGTCTTGCGGTCACCACCCTCGGGCATGGTAAGAATCATTTCGTTCTTTTTGATTGTGAACTCACCTTCCGTTCCGACCGGCAGAATAGTGGCGTGTTTCAGGTCTATTGGCCGGATCTCGTAGTCCATGTCATCGGTTCGCAGTAGGTATTGCGGGCATAATTTTTCGTTCGAGTTCACATGCGTTATGCCGGCGGACGCCCACATAGTTCCTAAACCTGCCAAGCCCCTTTGTTTCGCACCGCACGGCACGGCTTCCATTTTCTCGAGGATACCTCTGCCGACGTCTTTCTTCTTTTTATCATCGTGCGCATTCAACGGAATGGCCGAGATGAGGACCAGCAAAAGGACCATCGTTCCCTTGATGTTCATGACGCCTCCGTATCTCTGAAAATCTCAAACTAACGGGCTGCTCTCATCGCACCCGTTGTTAGTTGAACCGCACCACAAAAGTTCGGGGCCTTAAAAGCCGCGAAGGGGAAGGCCGTCCATCCAGCCTTCCCGCATCGCAACCAGTGATTTGGTTACTGTTTCGGTTTGGGCGTCGTGGTTGCAGGATTGCCCGTGCCGTTATTGCTGTACTGCTGCGCACCCTTGACGAAACTCTGCGGATTTGCCACCAGATCGTTCCGCACATCAGGATGAGCATTCAAATAGCTATTCAACTCAGCGTGCTTTTCGACGTAGTCATGATCCTTGACGACCGACGGATCCCTCGAAAGATCGCGCTGGATGTCCGGATGGCCTCCAAGGAAACCTCCGAAGTCCGCCATGTGATCATGCATAGCATCGTGATACCCACCATTCCCCGAGTGACCAAACTGATCCTCCTGCCGCATAAACGCGTTGGGGTCTTGCTTTAACTGGTCGCGAACTCCGGGGTTGTCCTGGAGAAAGCCTTGCAGCGCTGGATGGTTCTGCACGAACTGCTGTTTATCCAGCAATGAAGGGTCCTTACGAACCTGTTCGGCGATTTCGCGATGTCTTTCGAGGAACCGGTCGAAATCCGCAAGGTCCTTACGATCGCGGTCGGCATCGCGATTGTGTTCATCCGCATCACGCTCGCGAACGTTTGAATCGCGATCATCGCGATCTTCTCGCCGCATGAACGCATCCGGATCTCGCCTTATCTGGTCGCGAACTCCGGGATTGTCCCGCAGAAAATCTCGCAATACGGGATGGCTCTCTACGAAATCCCGATTGTCCAAAAGGGACGGATCCTTGCGGACCTGTTCGCCAATGTCGCGATGCCCATCCAGGAAGCGGTCAAAATTCGCATCCTCTCTGCGGTCGGCCTCGCGATCTTGCCTATACGAGTCGCGATCTCTATCGGCATCACGATCTTGTTTGTCGGCGTCGCGGTCGCGTGCGTCGGCATAGCGATCTCGCTCGCCAGCATCGCGGTCGCGCGCGTCGTGATCGCGGTCATAGAGTTCCTCCAATCTCATGAACGTATCCGGCCGTCGGCTAATCTCCTCTTTCACACTTGGATGGTCCTGCAGATAGCGGTTCAGCTCAGGATGGCTCTGCAGGAACTGCGGGTCATCGACCAGCGAAGGCGTTTTGCGAAGTTGTTCGGCATCTTCACGATGACTGTCCAGGAATTGGTCGAATCGCGCCAAATCCCTTCGTGTGATTTCGTCATCGTTGTTCTGTAGAACTTGTCTGTCCTGTTGTCGGTCTTGCGCCGCTGCAGACTCCGCGCGTGCGGGACCGGGTAGCCACAACAACGTCGCCACACCTACAAGTAATACTGGAGCCGTTTGGTATCGCAATAGCCTCTTACCCATCTCTAAGGACCTCCTCCTTTTTAGGTTAAGTGGTGGGCCCACCGCGCTAAGTGCAATGCGCATGCCAAAGACCTGTAGTAACAAACGATGTCATTGTGATTTCAGAGGCTTGCAAGGCAAAAGAAGCCAGTGCGGAACCGAGTACGGGAACTCGAAAACGCGGGCATTTTCTATACGTGCGCGAAAAATCGCTATACGGGAACTGCGCTAAGTCAAATAAAGCGAATGCTGTAAGGGCAGAATGCGGATAACTAGTCGGCCTCTGGGCACCGCAATCTCGTCATCCAGATTCGCGCGCGATTTTCACGAAAGCGCCGCACGACTCCGATTTGACCGGCCCGTTGAACATGTCGGGAGGCAGTGAGATTTAAAGCTGCGCGCACGTAACGACTGAACCTGTGGCAGAAATGATCAGAAGGCGAAGCGAACGCCGACTGTCGGAGCAAGGTTGCTGTGGTGGTTATAAGGGACGCCAGGGCCGTGAGGAATGGCGATCGCCAGACCGCCGTCCACATAGGAATACGCCATTCCGGCATATCCGTCGAATCTCTTTGTGAAGTGATGGTCTAAATAGATCGACGTCTCGTTGAGCACTCCCGCGCAGGAAGCCCGGAAACCGGCTGCGACCGAGCATTCCGGCGGAAGACGGAAGTCGTTCTGCCGCTGTTGATACCAGGCCGCAGTGATGTCGGTTTTGCTGTCGAAAGCGTATTTCACGCCTGCCCACCAGATATTCACCAGCTTCTGAGTGTCAAGGTTGTTGTCTTCGACGCCGCTCATGATATAGCCCGCCATTTGCGAGGCGCCAACGCCCAACGGGTTCTTCGGGTTGTTCTGCCAGATATATTCGTAGCCAACGTAAAACTTAAGCGGGTCCCACTTATACTTGGCGGCAAACATAAGGGCGTTGTTGTCGGTCACGATGCCATACACGGTGTCGTTCGGGTCGATCAGATTGGGCCCGGCGATCTCGATTGTATTGATGCTGTCCACGGTCGACTGAGTTGGCGCCGACAGACTTTGAGGTCCCAGCAGGGGGTTCAACACGCTGATCGCCTGGTTGTAGTGTTGGTAGACGGCGTCAGCGGAAAAGTTGCCGTGCTCGCCGCCGAGGTCGAATCCAAACGCGTTGTTATGAGGTTGTTCCGGCGTACAGTTGGTGGCAGACCAGGGCTGGATGATCGAGAAGCAGCCTCCGGAACCGTTGACGAATTTATACATCGCGCCGAAATGGACCGGGCCATAGGTGATGCGATACTTCAAGGCGTCGTCCCAACGGGAATCCTCGGTGTCGCCGCCGCCCGCCATCGTGCCGTTATACCCGATGTACGAAAAGCCGTAGCCGCCGCCGACCGGATCGTACTGCAGCATCGCATCGGTGCCGAGCGAGCGCTGGCGACCGAAGGTGATCGTACCGAATTGGTCGGAAGATACACCGCCATAGTATTCGTCATTGAAAGGTTGGCCCGCGCGCGCGCCGTCAATGGCTTCCGAATAGCTGCTCCTGGGCAGGCCGTTGTTTACAATATTGGTCTTTGACGCGTCGGCGAGCAGGCCCGAGTTCGGATTGATGCCGGTTGAAGCGTTGAACACAATGTACCAGCCATGAAAAAACTCTTCCTTGCCCCTAATGCCGAAACCCGTCTGTTGCAGGTTGTTCGGCGCGACAAGGAACCGAGATCCCGCGCCGTTTCGATTCACCAGCGACTCGCCTTCGTAGTTATAACCGTTCACGGGTAAGCCGTGGCTCACCCAGCCGATGCCGATGTCATACGCCCCGTACACCGTCACGCCGTGCCAGGTGAGTGCGCAATCGGTGGTGGCGAACTCCTTGCCGCTGGTGCAGGCGTCGGGTGACTTCTGCTCCATCTTAATGTCGACCGTGGCGGCCTGATCAACCGCCAAAAGGATTTGCGCGTGCGTTTCATCGGCGAAACCTTTTTTAGCCGCGCGAATCTCGAAGCGTCCAGCAAGCAGGCCCGACGTCCGATAGTGTCCCGTGCCGTCCGTCGCGATCGTGCGCGTTTCAGCTTTGTCGACGCTCTTGATTGTCACCGCAACATCGGAAAGGGCCGCGCCGGTTTGGTTCGTCACTACGCCGGAAAGGCTCCCGCCGGTTTCGTCCGTCACCACGACAGAAAGGCTCGCTTCAGTTTGGGCCAATGCCGTAGACGCTCCGATTGCGGGCCACAAAAGGAGCAAGAAGAGTTGGCCCAGCAGCAGAGACGCAGCCGTTGGAACGTAGCTGGCGCGCGTCGAAGTTTTCCACGACACTCCATAGCGGAAGAGTATCTGTGAGCGATCAGAGCGTTTCATCCGGGTTCTCCTTGCACTTGCGGCTGCGCAGTTTCGATTACCGACCAAAAGATTCGCGAATTTATACGATTGGTATTGAGATGTCAAACCCATTTAGTACGGTTAGGCGAGTGTGCGGCGTAGTACATAACGGCAAGGGTTCAGAGCAAGCGCGGAGAGCAGCGAAGGGTTGCGTTAAAGCCGGACGATCATGACCTCGGTGGATTTTACAAGCGCGGCGACGGTCTGGCCGTTTTTCAAGCGCATTTCGCGTACGGCATCGGCAGTGATGATGGACGTAATTTGCTGGCCGCCTATGGAGAGTGTAATCTGGGCGATCAGGCCGCTGACCTTGATGTCGGTAACACGCCCGACGAGTTGGTTCCGGCCGCTGATGCGTCGAAAGTTCGTACGACGCTCGGCAACTTCTTTACCTTCGGTCGCTCGATACAGAAATCGATCGACTTCCTTCTCCGGAATTCGGTGGTGGCCGCCCGCCGTCTTCACCGTGCGAATTTGGTTCTTATAAATCCACTGTTTAAGAGTGGGGTAGCTAATTCCCAATACCTGTGCTGCATCGCGAGGCGTGAAGAGTTTGGCTGTTGGCATAACGACTTACTCGGGTTCCTTGAGTGGGACTTTGGCCCGCCGAAGCGAGCTCGCAATGATGCTAGTCTCCGGCCGTCCGAAGTGTCAATCCACCAATGGCCGACCACATCAATTGTTTGAAGCCTGATTAATGCGGCGGCGGCCGGTTGACACCGACTTCACGCGAGTGTGCCCAACAAGTGCGAACGCGCCGAAGGGCGGTAGTGAAGCGCCGTTTTAATGTCCCATAATGAGTCATATTGAACAGATTTACGATTCTCGCCGCCCTATGATTCTCTTCGAATGAGCCCGACGGGGCCTATCTGAAGGAGGAATTAGCGATGCGGGTCAAGAACCCGAAGGAACTTTTTGTAGCCATGCTGAGCCAGGTGCGGCACGGGACGGAGCTTACCGGGGCGGTCTACAGGGAACTGGGCGAACTGTCCAAAAATCCCGAAATAAAAGAGGCCCTCGAGGCCCGGGCCTTGGTGTCCCACCAAACCCTGACGAAGCTAGACAGGGCTTTCAAAATGATCGGCGAGAGACGGGTGAAAGTCACAGGACGTCTTCACGATGTCTTCGTCGAAGATTTCCGCAAAGAACTTTTGGAGATCGAATCCCCGGTGGCAAAACGGCTTTTCATTTTGGCAAAGGCTAATCACTTGAGCCACATGCGTGCAGGAGAATACGTCACATTGGTCGCCGCCGCCGACGTTTCCGGTCACCACGGCGTCGGTGCGCTGCTGGAAAGCTGCCTCGGCGACCATTTGGCTTTCGTCGAACGGACGAAGCTCTTGATCCACCACTTCGTCAAAGCAAGGACTGCGGCGAAAGCAAAAGGCTGATCGTTCAAATTAGCGTTTGAGCAGTTTCAACATTGGACATCGCTGAAGCAGTAGAGAGGTAATCCCTGCGGTCTTTTTCGACGCCACCGGAGAAGCTGGTTTCGCCTCGCGCGCTCGATTCGTTTCAGTCCGGCGGTTCGGTTCTTACTCCGGTAGATTCGCGTGGGTACTAATCGATCGGCGGAGTGAAGCGACCAGTCCAAACTGAAACCTTGGTTCGTTGATGATTCTCGCGATCGGGAGTAATATCTACGCCCAAGAGTGACACGGCCACAGAAGAACAAACAGCGCGGCAGCGAGACCGCCGACTCAGCACACGTGCGATCGACCTCGAGCGGATCGGCCCGAGGGCCGGGGCCGCCCAAGTCGACGGTTAGTCGAGCTTGGGGAAGAGGCTACGAAGTGGCCGGAAAGAAACGGGGCCGCCCAAGTCGACGGTTAGTCGAGCTTGGGGAAGAGGCTACGAAGTGGCCGGAAGGAGTTCGGGTTTTGACTTCGCTCTTCGATCCTTCGACTCCCCACCTTTTGCGCCTGCCTCGCCGATTGCTGGCGGGCAGCTTCTTCCCGTAAATTCCAAAGGAATTCATCCTGAGTGCATTGGCGAATGGGCGCAATATCGTCGCCTTCGCGAGAAACTCACTCTCGACCATTCCCAAAATGGGAATAGGGCTGCGATGGTACAAAATGTTACAAAAACGTCCACAGCACACAGGTCCTTGAATTTCGCCAAGTCACGTGCTAGCGTTTCTCGTGATTAAAATAGAATATCGTCGAGCGCTTCAACGAAACGTAATTCCGGCACTCTGCCCGCCCGTAGATCTCGTGAATCCCTACGGGATTCCTCTACCCTGTGAATTCCTAAGAATTCACCCTGAGCAGCGTCGAAGGGAGTGCATTCGCGAAGGGAGCTTTCCCGCTACAACGAAACTCTCAATTAGGAGTTTCCGCGGTGCAGTTGAGCCGTCGAAATCCAGCGTCCCGAACTGCATTTCTAACCGGCACAGCCCCACAAACAGAATTGGCTGTAACTCACTCAAAACAAATGACCGGGCCATTTCTAACCGGGGCCAGAATTGCATATAGCCGCGAACTCAACGCAGGCAATTCCCGGCCGCCCGCTGCAGCTTGGAGAGGAAGATACGTTGACGCATAATATGAGTGGGCAAAGGAGGCAGA
>DATNLC010000071.1:0-167675 GCA_035603075.1 Candidatus Acidiferrales bacterium
GATCATGCAGATGGCTTTCGGAGAGATTTCCGCCCTTGCCGTTCCCCTTGAGGACACGAAACGAACGTCCATGGTATCCAACCCAATACCGCTAAGACCAAGCTTCTTGTAGGATCCAAGAACCTCGACCGTTTCCGACTCCTGCCAGCCCAAGCCTGAGTGCGCCAGCAAGCGTGCTAGGTCCTGCATCTCTGAGAAAGAAATATAGGCAGTTCGTCCCTCCTCACGCATCGGGGCGGCATTGAGCAGCGCGTCACCTTCCTCCACCGGACGAAAGACCAGGGGAGCATGAAAGTAGTCCCCTGCTGGCTGATAGAAAAAACGAACCGCCGTATTTTTATCAACGGGACAATTCAGGACGGATGGCCCGTCGCGCTTCTGGGTAGCCTGCATTTCGCCTGAACTCAGTGTGAACACGACAATGAACGCCCAGTAGGTCAAGCTTTTTAGCGGCATCGGAAATATCTCCTCCTCAGGAAAGAACTCAGGGACCAATGGACCATGTAGGACTTTCACGTCTGAGCACCGGCGGGTGGCGGACCCTTTCTTATTATTTTTCGCGTTGACATGACGCCCTGGCGGATAGTACCACACCACCAGTTCACTACTTAGTTCCCTCGACCCCGTGCGGGGTGCCGAACCCTTCCGGGTTTGAAGGGTTCGGGTTTTCCAGATGAAGCCACGCCTGCGACGCCGTTATGGATTGGGTCAACTGCATTTCATTACTTGCAGTTGCTATCGCCGCATGCCTCTGTTGGGCACCGAACGAGCGCGGCATCTCTTTCTCAAGATTCTAAGTGAAGTCCGAGAACGCTACGATTTCGCGCTGATCGGATACGTGGTGATGCCGGAACATATTCATTTGTTGATCAGCGAGCCGAATGTGGGGAATCCCAGCACGGTGATGCAAGTCTTAAAGCAGCGCGTTTCGCGAGCGATGCACCGGCGGAGAAGGCGCAAACGGTCGGAGCAGAATTGGCTATGGGAGGAAGCTCCCGTGAGGAAATACCGACCGTTCTGGCAGCGGCGGTTCTACGACTTCAATGTGTGGAGCGCGAAGAAAAGGAACGAGAAGATGAACTACATGCATTTCAATCCGGTGAAGAGAGGGCTGGTGACGCATCCGAAAGATTGGCTCTGGAGCAGCTATAGTTTTTACTCCAGGACAGGGACGAGTTTGTGCGCGCCGAATCCGGAGTGGAAGCCGACACCGAAAGTCTGAAGACCATTCAGGAACACGTCAAAACCCGAACCCTTCACACCCCGAAGGGTTCGGCACCCCCGCGAGTTTCAGTCGTGCAGGGGTTCACTCCGGTGCCGCGCGGAAGGGTTCGCCACCCGCCCGACAGCGTCATCTAATCAGTTCCTAGAAGTCAGTCGGCTTGGTCATCATTACGATGAGGTGAGGATTGGTTACATTCAGCGCGCTGCCATCTTTCGTGAAGTTTACTTCCAGTACGTACTCCTTCTTAGCTTCCCCTACGAAATTTCCGAGATATTTATCTATCGAGTCGTTAGCCCAGCCTCCCCCGCCTCTCCGATTAGCCTTACCACGGTGCACGATCTGTCCTTTGTCCCAGAGCGTCCAGTCCGCCTGGAGCAATGGTTCTTTATCGCAATTATAGGGATCTCCCGGTCCTGTCGTTAGGCCCATCATGCAATTCATATCCGCAAAGGGCAGGCGCTTCTCCGCTCGAATTATGATTAGATACGGTTGACGCTTGACGGGGAATTCCGGCGTTCTAACAGTGCCTACCGCAAGCGATACGGGCATATCCACAGCCGGCTTCCTGCCACCCAGACTGATATCGGCCGCCGCCCTCGGTCCCAGTAGAACAACTCCCAGAGCTCCACCGACACCGGCAATTAGGTCGCGCCTCGACAGCCCCTTCAGTGCATCACCTCTGATTCGCAGCGCCTCGCGCTCTCGTGTTTTCGAAGTCATCGCCATGTATTCACGTACCACAACATTCCGAACAAGGCGGGCGGCAAGAATATTTCACTATGGGGAACTCCACCGACGCCCCCAGCGTGGAGCACATGCTCAACGAAGCCGGCGCAATTCCGCAAATACAGATTGTACGCGCCAGGATTTGCTCGTCGATCAGCTATCGCTCGGTTCATGGCAGCGGCTTGTGCGGCTGAGATAGGGATATGTAGGTCCGCATGCGGGGCCACCTCGCCGGCGGCATTCGTATGCGCCGCGATATCGTTTTGGACTCTTCCTGAGAAAAAAAGGCCCAGCAGAAAGCCCAAGAAGGAGTGGTGCGTCTGTGTTGCGAAGCCGCTAGTGTTATCGGTATCTACCCCTATACCGATATGCCCAATATGCCCTGCTCCGCTTGGCCAAAAAGAAACACTGGCGTAATGCTGCTGTTGGTCTTGATTCTGCGACGAGTCGGTAGTCGCTGATGAGTTGGTGGTCGCCGATGAGTTGGCGACTTCGAAAACGGCGTCGGGAGTCGTCGTGAAGGTTGATGGATCCCAGGCACCTTCAAACATGGCCAGAGCATCGGCGGAAGTTGCTGAGGGGACCGCTGCATCGCCGGTGATGCCAAGATGGAAGCCGCCGTATTGGCCGTGGCCGTCGAGGTCGGAAAAGGTTTCGGGGTTGTCGCTGACCATGGCGTAGAGATTGAGAGTTTGCGGGTTGGTGAGGTTGGCGTAGGGAACCGGCGCGGGGATGGCCGACCAGTCGGGAGACAAGAAGCGCCCGAGCGAGGACGCGTAATAGCGAGCGCCATAGTCGTCGTTGCCGCTTTCCGCATCGCGTTCTTTGCCGGTGAATTTGTAGTTTTGCGGGCAGGTATTGGTTAGCACGCGCTCGCCGCCGAAGGGGTAGAAGTCGGCGTCGTAACACTTGTTTCCGGACGAGTCGGTGATCGCTCTCGAGGTTCCGAGATGATCTTCGATGTAGTAATAGACTGCTGCGCTGGAAGTCTTTCGAGCGATGCGTTTTCCGGCAAAGAAAATGTAATCGTTCACGAGCGCTCCGGTGAGGGTGGTTTCTTCCAGCGCTTCACCTCCGGGTTCCTGCCAATAGAGCGTGCCACTGGATTTCTCCAGGCGATTGCCTAAACCGTCGTAAGTGTAGGTAACTCCTGCCACGGTTTTGATCTGGCTTTCGGAATTCCAGGTGTATTGGTTGTGAGTGTCGCCGGTCACGTTGCCCGAGGCATCGTAGGAGAACCCGTTGACCTGGTTGGCCGCACTCACGACGATGCTAAGGGATTCCACAGTGCAACCGGTATATCCGGTGGGTGGAGCGATGGCTGTGAGATTGGCCCACGCGTCATAGGTGTACTGCTCGCCCCAGCAGTTTGAACTCGTTTTGTTCACAGTGCCGCCGGTAGCGATACGACTAAGAGGGTCATAGGTAAAAGCCTGGGAGCGCGTGCTATCGAGGTTGTTGGTGATGCCCAGAACGTTGCCATTATCGGCGGTGCCTAGGCCGAAGCCATAGGTCAGGTCCAATGCAGTGCCGGCTGATGAAGAGGCTTTTATCTCGATAGGCTGCAGGCGCTTATCATAACTACCGGTGAGACTAATTCCAGTGAAAGTGCTGGACTGCCCGAGTGTGATCGAGCTAATCGCTCCCTGAGATGTATATAGCGCAGAGGAGGCGTAGGATATGCCGCTGGCGTCCTTAGCAGAGATCTGCCTTTGGGCATTGTCATAGGCGTAGGTGACTACTAGCCCATCGGGATAGGTGAGCGTGGCAACCGAGCCATCGAGATTGTAGGTGTAGGTCGTGTTCAAGGTGATGGTATTCGTATTCCGCCGGTCTATGAGCACGCGACCCATGGAATCGTAGCACCATGATTCCCCTCCCGCTGCATCGGTCATCCCGGTCATGCGCTCTTTGTTGTAGCAAGTAGCCTGTCCAAGGCAGGACGTCCCGCTATAGGAGTAGGACACCGTTGGGTCGCCATTCGAATAAACCTTGGAAGTAAGATGGTTTAGAGCATCGTAACTATATGTGATTTTCAGTCCACGAGCATCGGTCTTGGTCGCCATGTTGCCGTCGTTATCGTAAGTGTAGCTGACCGGAACGGAACCGGTCTCAGGGTTCTGGGAGGTCAGAAGCTCCGAAAGAGAGTCGTGCGTGAAGGTCCGCGGGCGCGAACTGCTTTGCGTGACCGAAGTCAGGTTGCCGAGTCCGTCGTAGCTGTAAAGCGTCCGCGCGGGTGTGGTTAGAGAGAATGGTCCGGACCCTGGAGTACTCTGTCCCGGCTCGTCGACTTCCGTCAGACGGTCCAAACCGTCTGCGAACGACCGACGCTGGTTTCCCGCCTCATCGGTGACCGTTGTTGAATTTCCGGAATAAACGGTGGCGACGTTATTGGCGGTAGAAGATCCGTCCTGAGGAATGGTCTGAGTGACCCGGTTCAGAGCGTCGTAAACGGAAGTGGTGACGCCGGCGGGCGGGTCTGTGCCAAGACTCGGAGAGCGATAGGGATTCGAGACCGTAGACTTGCGGCCTAGGGAATCATACGTAGTGTCGACGTAAACGGTGCCTTTCGGATCGGAGTTGAGCTGGGATTGCGTTCCTCGCCCCAGGCCGTCCAGAACGAGCGTGGTTGTCTTGTTCTGAGATGCAGTAATCGCCGTCGTTGTAGTGATGCTGAGAGGGAGAGAGCTCTCGTTGTAGGCGGCTGAGATCGTTTCTCTTTGACCGGAAGCGTTCAGCGGATAAAGGGTCTGTGTGACCCGGCCCATCGAGTCGTAGCTAGAGGAGGTGACCTGTGAATTTACATCTGTCGTGCTGGCTACGGTTCCGGAGCAAGAGTTGTAGGTATGGGAAGTTACACCTTGGAGGGCATCCGTAGTGGACGTCACATAGGCGGCAGCATGACCACCAGTGTGATGAACACCAACAGTCGGCGCACAAGAAGCGTTTGCCCAAGAATCTGCAAAGCTGAAGGAAGTAACGTTCCCTTTCGGATCAGTGGTAGAGACGATGTTGCCGGCATCATCATATTGATTCCGCGTTGTAAGCGTGGCACCGTCCGTATTGCGCCAACGTTGAGTGGCGGTGAGATTGCCACGGATCGTATAGGTCGTCGCGTACGTAGAGTCATGTTGGGTCGCGCCGCTGGCGCTTATAGCGGTGGTGAAATTGTCATACTCGTACGCGGTGTAGGCGAGCTTGGTGCCGGAGCCATCGTACATGGTTTGGCTGCTCTTGCGATCCAAGATATGCACGTTTGTCGCCGTGTAGTCCTGGCTGTTGACAGGATTCGTGGTGATCCAGGTGTTCAGAATGTGACGCAGAAGGCTGCCGGGTGCATTTGAGCCATAGTCGTAGTCATACTCGTCGGCGACGTTGTCCAGGGTGACCGATTCGGTGCTGCCGTTGAGCGTGATAGACGCTGTCTCGTAGTCGGTCTCCACTTTTTTTACCAGCGGTGGATTAACGTCATTCAGCGTTGTTGTGACTCGCACAGGCAACGAGAAGTTGGTTGTCGTTGTAGTCGGGCAACTGGTGAGGCTGTCATAGCAAGTTTGGACCGTGCGCAAGAGCCCGGCCTTGGCGTCATACACCTGGCGGAGAATCTCGCGCGGAGAATAAAGGGAGCTGAACGCGTTCGTTCCAAACGTGAATTGGTAGTGGGTCCGATTGCCTAATGGGTCGGTCACATCCATATACTGATTGCTCATCTGCGTGCCGTTAATAGTTGGCGAATAAGTGGTGGTTTGCAGTTGCGACGAGCTGCAAGTTCCAGTTGCGAGCGGACAAACACTTCGCGAAGTTAGTTCCGTATAGGGCTCGGCTTGGCCCGGGGCGGTGTGTCCCGCGGACCAAAGAGCCGTGAAAGTGCCATAACCATATTGGGTATATCCACCGTCGGGGTAGGTGACCTGAGTCAAATATCCGTTGGTGTATTCAAAAGAGTATTTCAAATTGTTCGGTAGAGTAATCGAGGTCAGATTGCCGACGGTAAACCCCAAGGTGATCGACTGAGTCGCTCCGTTTGAATCCTGATAGCTGATAACTCCGGACGAAACGGTAATTTGCCTTCCTAGGGTGTCCGCGATCGAATAGGAGCCACTGATCGTAACAATATTTCCGTTAGTGTCTTCCATCTTGTTAACGAGCACGGTAACGGCCGACTGAAACGAAGGGAATGTGGTGCCAAAATGCATCAGCGAACCGTTCTTAAGATGCAAAATGATGTCGTTTTCGTTTGTCGTATCCAGGAGCAAGCCGGCAGAATCATCCGACAAGCTGACTGTCGGCGCGTCACTGGAGGTCAATAAAATGGTTTCCCCATTGACAATCTGAAAGCAGTGAACTTTGTTACCGAATTGATGCTTGCTGCCGTCGGCGAGCGTCACTATGAACCCATCGTAACAATAGGCCGGTGGACCTTTTTGGTTCACCCCCAGCTGGGTCGCGGTGGCTTGCAAAGCCGGAATTGTGTAGCGCCAACTTCCACCCACATAAATGGTATTAGAAAGTTGCGCTGGCCGCTCCTCTTCGGTAACCGAATAGTCATATACCCCTTGTACGTTGTCGAAGGTCGCCTGGAGCTCCTGAATGTTGCTGTCGAATTCCACACCCAGCGTAAGATTGTGGCCTTTGCGCCCAGGCAATGTGACGAGTGGGATTTCGAGGTTTAGGTTGCCGGTCGCGAGATTAATGTTTTCGTGGCCGCCTCCATAAGTGTTGTAGGCCATCGTGCCGTTCGAGTCTTGAGGAGTCAGTTGAGTGGGTATAGTTTGCCCATTTGCGCAAGGCGAGTTGGAGAGGGCTAGCGATCCTATAAAGATACACAGCAGTAAGAGACTCCCAAGCTTAAGCATAGGACCTCCCCAGCGTTCCGAAAGATGGGTGACACACTATGCTTTATGTCACGGCAGGTCAACCGGATTGTTGACGATTACATACCGTTCTGAGTTACATATATGACCACAGTGAACCAGAGGTAGGTTCGGCGGGCGGGAATGCGGAGGTGTCTATTGCGAAGCAGGGGCGAAGGGGGCGCGTTGGACTGTGGGGGAGGCTATGCTATAAGTAGCGGGCTGGTTAATTCGAGGAAATAGTGCCATTTATTAATTTTCCCGCGCGGGAAATCAACTGCAAGCTGGTGTATTACGGGCCCGGCCTTGGCGGAAAAACCGCCAACTTGCAGTGGATTTACGACCACACGGGAACGAATCAAAAGGGAAAGATGGTTTCGCTGGCGACCGAAACGGATCGCACGCTGTTCTTCGATTTCCTTCCGCTGGATTTGGGGACGGTGCGAGGATTTCGCACGCGTTTTCATCTATACACGGTTCCGGGGCAGGTGTTTTACGAGGCGAGCCGGCGGCTGATTTTGAAAGGCGCGGACGGAGTGGTGTTCGTGGCGGATTCACAGGAAGAACGGATGGACGCGAATCTGGAAACGCTCGACAACCTGCGCGAACATCTGAAAGATCACAACTTGAATTTCGAGACGATTCCCTACGTTTTGCAACTCAACAAACGCGACTTGCCGAATATTTTGTCGGTGGAAGAACTGCAGAAACAACTGGGAGTGAAAGGCGAGCCGACGCTGGAAGCTGTCGCTATCACGGGGCAAGGCGTGTTTGATACGTTGAAAGAAGTGGCCAAGCTCGTGCTTGCCGAGTTGAAGAAAAACGCCTAGGACTTCGGTGGATCCGAGCTCTTAATGCGATGAAATATCTAAGTGGAAGGTTACTTCTATATTCTGCCGGACGGCTGCGAGCGCTCCGTCCGGACCTGTCGCGGGTTTGAATCTCCACGAACGCACTGCTTCAATGGCGCTCTCGGATAGCCCATCCGATATTCCCTTGACGACGCGGATGTCGTGAGCTCGTCCATCCGTGCCAACAACGACTAAGAGGAGGATAGTGCCTTGCGTGTGGTTTTTGACGGCCATCTCGGTAAATGTGGCCTGAGGACAGTAAACACAGATCGGAACTGAGTATCCGTTTGCTCCGGGTGCTGGAAGGCCCGCAGATTGATCTTTGCCGGCGTCAGCTGGAGTATCGATCAGCGATTTCATTTGGTCAGATAGTGGTAGTGCGACCTTAAATTGCTTTAACGCCTTGCCGTCTTTTACGTTATAGCAATCGACAGTAACGTTGAGATTTTCTCCGTCAGGCTCCAGTGTTCCTAGAACCATCGCTGCCGCTGTCAGTTTTTTCGCAAACCAAAGTTTGAATTCGGCACCGTAAAGCGTTTGGGTTGAAAGGCGATTTTCCTCCAAAGCCTGAGCAATCTGAGACCGGCCGGCGACGCTAAGAGAAGCGGATGATTTCTTGAGAGCGTCGCTAAAGTCGACGGCAATTTCTTGACCGAGCGCGGTGGACTTTTTGGCGGGGCCGACAAAGTCGAACACAACGACCGTTTTCTCGTGCTTTTTGGTGAGCTCTTCAGCGACGCGGGATGCAAGAGCGTCGATTTGAGGTTGTTGAGCGCGGGCGCACGGAACCGCCGCACAAACGAGCGCGAGAACAAACGATATGTAGAGAGGGCGAAACTGCTCACTCGGGGCTTGGCATCGTTGTCACTTGGTCTTGGCGCGTCGGCGATTGAAGTGACAGGGAATAAGAATTGCGTCCTGGACTGTGGCGGGCCTTCCGTCGGGTCCCAACGCGGGCTTGAATTTCCATTGGCGCACAGTTTCTAGCGCATTTTCAGTTAGGCCGTCTGGCAAGGCTCGCTTCACGACAAGCTTTTGCGTACTCCCGTCTGCACTAATGACAGCAATTAACACCACGGACCCTTGAACTCTGTAGTGGAGAGCTGCTTTGGTATAAGGAATTTCAGGACAATCGCTACAAACGGGATGTGTGTAACCGTTCTCGCCTGCGATAGGGACGGAAGGGTCGAATCCCGAACCTGTATCTTCAATCAGCGGTTTCATCAGCCTTTCGGCCTGATCCGAGCTCATAGTAGAAGTCTCAAAACTTTTGACCCACTGGCGAGTGTCAACCCGAAAAAGACTTACCTCGACAACGATTTGATTCCCCGTCACCGAGATGTTGCCGGTAACGGCAGCGTTGATCTTGAGTTGTCCGGCAACCCACAGTGCGAGATCAACGCTCCTGAAACTGTCAGATGGCAAAGAGTTCTTTTCGAGCCATTCGCGCATCTGGCCACGTTCGTCGATGACAAACTGGGTGCTCGACTTCTTCAGGTCATTATTGAAGCTATCCGCCAGCGACCTGCCCAATTGAGTAAAATTCTCGTCAGGGCCAAAAAAATCGACGACAACGACGGATGGCTGTTTTGAACTCGCTATAGCCTGAGCCATTTGATCTGCGAGCGGCTGCATATCGGGCAGTTGCGCGCGAACGCTGTTCGCAAAGCCCAGTAAGGTGCACGCGAGCAGAAAAACGTACGGATTCTTCATGTGAGCATAGCTAGGCGTGGGCGGTGCCGCCGCGGAAGGCGGCTAGGGCTTTTTTTTCGTCGGTGAAGGTGGGGATGGATTGGATCAGGCGCGTGAGTTCGAGGACTTCGCGGACGTGGCCGGTGGGATTCAGGATTTTGAGGCCGCCGCCCTGACGCTCGAGAGTAACGAAAGAGCGGACGAGCGTGCTGATACCGGAGCTGTCCATTTGCGTGACGCCGGCGAGATTGACGAGGACGTCAGACGGACCAGCTTCCGCGAGCTTTCGCAATTCCGCGCCGAGTTCGTCGTTGCTGGCGCCGATAATAATGCGGCCTTGCAAATCGACGACAGTTACATTTCCGGCTTTCCGCAAGGCAATCTGCAGGCCCATGACAGCCTCCTTTGCAACCCGCGATGCGCGTCGCGCAAACGACCGCTTCGCAGCCCAGTGTTACTAAGCGAACAATCTGCGCATTATAACCCCAGCATGCGAAAAGGAAGCAAGTTATCAAGACCGCGGGTAGTGTCCTAGGCTAGATCTCGTGGGAAGTACGCCGCGAAAGGCGAGCGCTGCGCGCCGCCGTTTTTGTCGGAGCTAAAGCTCCGACCCCCTGAAGAACACGGCGGTAAATGTCTGCGTTCTTATTCGAGCAAAAGTCTCAACCGGCAGAAAAGAATTCCGCATTGTGAATGTGTGCATCAAGGCCGCGTGCGCCATTCAACCAAGTTGAATTTGGCTTCGTCACCGCAAAAAAGACGAAGCTGCCTGCTTCATTAGCGAGGGGTAGGAAACGAATCGACTGTGTTACTGATGCGACAGGTTTGCGACGCGGAGGTCGAGCATTTCGCGAACTTTGCGGCCGAGGTCACTTGGAGAATAGGGCTTTTGCAGAATGGGAAAACCTTGCTGTTGAACAGCGTGGAGCAGGGGAATATCGGAGCTGTGACCGGTGGCGAAAATCACGGGCATTTCAGGTTTCTCCGCGCGGATTTGAGAAAAGACTTCGAGGCCGCTTAATTTGGGGAGCATGACGTCGAGCAACATGAGGTGAGTTCGATCGGAATTGTTGTGGAACAGTTGCACGGCTTCCTGGCCATCAGCGGCCAACAAAACTTTATACCCGAGATTTGATAGTGTTTCGCGTGCGAGTTCGCGTAGGCCCTCGTGATCTTCGGCTATGAGAATGGTTTCAGATCCGCCGCGGACTTGCTGCGAGTCACCCGGCGGAGCCAGCGTCTTTTCCGGCATGGCCGTGGCTGGTAGATAAATGCGAAAGGTGCTGCCCATTTTCAGTTCGCTGTAGACGTGAATGAAACCCTGGTGCTGCGTGACGATTCCGTACACCGTGGCGAGTCCAAGCCCGGTTCCCTTGCCGAGTTCTTTGGTGGTGAAGAACGGTTCGAAGATGCGCTCCTGTGTGGCCGCATCCATTCCCGTGCCGGTGTCGGTAACCGACAACATGGAGTAATGACCTGGACGAGCGAGAACGTGCAGCGAACAGTATTCTTCGTCGAAGGTGACTGCGCGCGTCTCGATAATCAAGGAGCCACCTTCGGGCATGGCGTCGCGAGCGTTGATGCAAAGGTTCAGCAGGACCTGATTGAGCTGCGTGGCATCGGCGAGAACCGGAGCAAGGTCCGCAGCAAGGGTAGCTTTGATCAGAATATTCGCGGCGAGAACGTCTTCAAGAGAATCGAGAGTGTCCGTGACACTGAGGTTCAAGTCCACGTGGCGCGGCTCGAGTATCTGGCAGCGAGCGAAGGCGAGGAGCTGGCGAGTGAGAGACGCGGCGCGTTCGGCCTGGCTGCGAATTTTCTCAAAATGCAGCTTGGCGCGTGAGCCAGCTTTTGATTCTTCCACTCCCATGTCGGTCCAGCCGATTATGGCGCCAATCATGTTGTTGAAGTCGTGAGCTATGCCGCCCGCGAGCTGGCCTATGGCTTCGAATTTTTTGGCTTCGATCAATTGCTTTTCGAGCGCGAGATGCCGGGTGACGTCCTCGATGATTACTTCGAGACATTCCTCGTCGGCCATAACGTTTTTAACTCGACGGCCGTTCATGCGGACGGTGATGATGACACCGTCCTTTCGCTTCCAATCGACGGTGGCGTCGACGCGGCCGTTGCGGACGCATTCGGCGACAACCTTTTTTGTAACCGAAGGGTTGCGATAGGGGGCTGTGGAACCCGGGACTGAGAGGAGTTCCTCCGCAGAGTCATAGCCGAGCATTTGAACCAACGCCGGGTTAACTCGGACTAGCTTGCCAGTCAATGTGACACTGCAGATTCCATAGGTTGCGTTTTCTACGAGGCCTCGGTAAGCCGCTTCACTTTCGCGCAAGGCTTCCTCGGCACGTTTTCGGCCCGAGTTAGCGACGCGAGATTTATTGCCGACACTTTTCACTGATCAACCTTGTTCAGATACGGGACACACGAAACGCGGCCGGACGGTTAGCATACCCAAGGAAACGCCGGCGTCCTCTGACGCATGGCGCGCAGCCAGGAGCGCTTTCGAAAATCGAAGGTGAAATCCGAATCAAAGAGCAGATATTTTGGAAGGGAGTTCTATTGTGGGCGCATACGGGGCGAAGTCAAGATGAGAGAGCCCAGTGTATCGGGGCCGCCAATGTGCCAATACGGGACACACCGAAATGCGACGTTAGTTTGCCGCGGGCTGTTGAACGGGATGGCTGGCGAAATATTCGCTCACGCCTGAAGCGAGTTGTTGCAACCCCGCGCGGACATTCTTGTCCATCGCTTCTACCACTGACTGCACGGTTTTACCCTGAGCCGGCTCGTCATGCTCGTATCTGCTGGACCAAACCGTGGTGCGAGTGCTGGGGTCGAACAATTCAATTTGCAAGGAGAAGCGCGCCATCAACTGAGGCTGGTCAACTTCGGAAATGGCCCACAGGTGACCGCGCACTACATAGTCGCCGCGAACGTTGCTGCTGAGAGTGGAGACAGCGCGATACTGTCCGCTTGACCGCAGGGTCGACACGAGCAAGTCCTGAATCATGTCGGCGGGAGGTTCAGCCCAACGATTATAGGAATAAACTCCCAGTTGCACCGGGCCGGAACCGTAGACGAGACGATCGTCGCGATACAGGTGCGAGGCAGTGATGCGGCCGACCAGGAGAGTGATGGGATATTGCGCGCCGCCCGAAGCGGCGGGGGCCGGACCAGGATCGAGGACGTAATACTTCATCGGGCGCGTTGCTCCACATCCCGAGAAACAAGCTATCAAGAAGATGGTTGCAGCAAGCTGGGTTCGACGCCTATACACTGCATGCTCCTTTTCGCCCTATTGCGGCGGTGCCTGGCCAGGCTCGTGAGGTTTGGGTTCGGTACTCCGAAGCAACAAATATGGCCGGGCTCTAATCGTTTCGGTAAAGGCGTTCATGTTCTCGGTGATACGCCGGATATTATCGATAATTTCGTCAAGATTTTCGGAATTGTTTGCGATCGTATTGTCGAGCTGCGAAACGATCGAGTCCGCTTTGGTCAGCGATGAACGCAACTTCTTGACCGATTCGCGAATGTCCGGACGGTTATCTTTAATCATGGAATCGATACGATCGAGGGTCTGGTTAGCTTCCAAGGTCGTCTTGTGGAAATCGTCGATGAGCGGAGTGAGCTTGGCGGCCGCTGTGTTTACGTGGTCCAGCGTGGAATGAACCAGCGGCCTGTCTTCCGCAAGCATTCCGCGGATGTTCGCGAGACTCTCACCGACGTTGGCGCGATTTCGATCGTTCAAGAGATCGTTCACGCGATTGAGAGTTTCCTTCAGTTCGACCACCCGGGCATTTAAATTGACGATTAGTTCGTTAGCGGTGGGAGCCAGATCGTTGAGCTTCGCGGTGACGTCGGCAAAGCTCACGGGCTCCTTTGACTTCAGGGTTGAGTCGGCAGGGGCGCGGGGAGCCGCATTAGTTCCTGCGAGGATTCCCAGGAAATTTTCACCCAAGGGACTATTACTGGTGACCTCGACTGTGCTATCTGTTTTCACCGGTATGTCGGGGTGCACGGCGAAATCGATCTTCATGCGGGTGGCATCTTGAGGGTCGACTTGAACTTTCTTGACTCGGCCTATCGGGGGTCCGCCGGCGTAACGAACTTCCGAGCCAGCCTGGAGACCTCCCGCATTCTTAAAATAAGTGTGGTAGTTTGTGTCCCCTGATGTCAGCACCCCGGAGAGAACAAAAAGGGTGACGATGAGCAGACCTCCTGCCACCAGCACAAATAGACCGACAAGAGCCTGTTCCCGCTTTGCTTCCATCTGTTTCCTCGATTACCACCGGCATGCAACTTGAGTGCCGGGGAGTATATATCACGACGAACTTACATATCCAGATTCATTGACGAATCGGCGGAACATCTCCCGTCAACATTTGCAGATAATCAATTTCACCGGTCAATTCGGGTTCGGGTACACGATCAAGAAACTGCCGAACGCGAGGGTGAGTGCTGGCCTGCAATTCTTTCGTTGTGCCATTGGCAACGATGACGCCTTTGTCGAGCAGAATCATGCGGTCGGCAATCAGGAACGCACTAGCCAGCTCGTGAGTGACCACCACAATCGTGATTCGGAACGCTTTCTTTAATTTCAGGATCAAGTCATCGATGCCGGCGGCGATGATCGGATCGAGACCGGCGGAAGGCTCGTCGAAAAACAAGATTTCCGGATCCATGGAGAGCGCGCGGGCGATAGCGGCGCGTTTTTTCATTCCACCGCTCAATTGCGCGGGCATATAGTTTTCAAAACCGGAAAGACCAACCTGGTCAAGCTTGAGGCGAATCATGATCTCGATCGTGGATTGGTCGAGTTCGGTATGTTCCTGGAGTGCCAGAGCAACATTCTCGCCCACACTCATCGAGCCGAATAGTGCTCCGCCTTGGAAAGACATGCCCATTTTCTTGCGGAGTTCATCGCGATCTTCTTCCGACATTGCGGCGAAATTTTTGCCGCGCATCCAAATTTCACCGCCACTTGGCGTTTCCAGACCCACCAGCGTGCGCAGAAGAGTGCTCTTGCCGGAACCCGAACCGCCCAGGATCACTAAGGTCTCGCCCGCGGGTACTTCGAAATTAATACCGTGCAAAATCTCTCTTGCGCCATAGTTCACGCGCAGGTTGCGCACGGAGATGGCCGGACCAGCAGCTGCTGGCGAGTTGTCGTCTTTCGAGGTGGGAATGGTAGCCATATTTATCTCTGGGCGGTGAGGTAAAAAATCGCCGTAAATATCAAGTCCACGACGACGACCATGAAGATGGATTTAACCACTGCTGAAGTTGTTGAACGCCCAACTTGTTCGGAACCCAACCCTGTTGAGAAACCTTCCTGACAGCCAACGGCTGTGATGACGAGGCCGAACATGGCGGCTTTGATCAGGCCGTTGGTGATATCGCGGGACTGCAAAGCGTCGAGCGTGGCGCTGATATAACTTCCCCAGGTAAAGCTCGCCGCGGATACACCGAACACACCGCCGCCAAGCACACCCATGAAGTCGGACCAGACTGTGAGACAGGGAACCATCAGCACCATGGCGAGGAACTTCGGCGCGACCAGAAAATCAACGGGCTCGAGGGCCATAGTCTCCAGCGCGTCAATTTCTTCGTTTACCTTCATCGTGCCGATCTCGGCGGCGAAGGCGGAACCTGACCTGCCAATTACGACGACAGCGGTCATCAGCGGCCCGAGTTCGCGTGTCATGGAAATTGCAACGGCGCTGGCGACTACTTGCATAGCGCCGAACTTGCGGAGCTCGTAAGCGGCGTTCAACGCAAGGATGGTGCCGATGAAAAACGATATGAGCGAAACGATCGGGAGGGCTTCAACGCCTACGGCCATCGCTTGATGGACGGCGCGGCCAAGGTGGAATTTCTTTCCGCGGATCGGCTCGATGAAAATGGTCCGAACGGAACTGCCGGCCAGACGCGCCAAGCCGCCAATATATGCCAGTCCATTGATGGTGGCTGAGCCGATCGATTCTGTGAATGCCATCGTTAAGTCCGGACGGGGCTGGAATCCCCGGAACATCGCGAAGAGCGGCTGGAATTTACCTCACCGGAGCAGCGTTCGTATTCGGGCTGCCACCGCGTAAGGCATCCTCTTCGTTGTTATAGATTTCGAAAACTTTTACAAGCCGAGTGAGCTCGAACACTTCCTGCGCGGTGCGACTCAGACCGAACAGAGCAAAGGTACTCTTCAAATCGCGTGAAAGCTTCAATCCTTCCACTAGGGACGCGACACCCGCGCTATCAATGTATTTCACGCTGAGCATGTTCACAATAACGCGGGGAGACTTCTTTTCTTTCAGGAGACTGAGCAACACTTTGCGAACTTCCGGCGAATTATAAAGCGTAATATCGCCAACAACGTCCACAATAGTAGCTGTACCAGATTGGCGCGTAGAGATATCCATTTAAGAGCGGCCCCCGCAGGACGACAGAGTGTTTTGCCAGAGATTGCGTCCAGATGCAATCACTTTTCGGTGGTACCAGGACGGCTAGGGTTTAGGAGTTGGACGAGGGGCGAAAGCCCGGCGGCGTGACCTAACCGCGGCGGTCGAGGGGTATGTAGCTGCGCAAGTCATAACCGAGATATACCTGGCGCGGCCGCGAAATCTTCTGCTCCGGGTCCAGGAGCATCTCTTCCCATTGTGCGATCCATCCGGAGGTGCGGGGAATGGCGAAAAGCACGGGAAACATGGTCATGGGGAAGCCCATCGACTGATAAATGAGGCCGGTATAAAAGTCAACGTTAGGATACAGCCGGCGCGAGACGAAATAATCGTCCTCAAGAGCGATGCGTTCACATTCCAGCGCGATTTCGATTAGAGGATTCTTACCCATGACGTCGAAAACTTCGTAGGCGATATGCTTCACAATTCGAGCGCGAGGATCGTAGTTCTTATAGACGCGATGGCCAAATCCCATCAGGAGCTTCTCGCCTGATTTCACCCGCTTGATGTACGCGGGTACGTTGTTTATGGAACCAATCTCGACAAGCATGCGGAGGACGGCTTCGTTGGCTCCGCCATGAAGCGGCCCGTAGAGCGCGGCAGTGGCGGCAGCAGTGGCGCAGTACGGATCCACGTGCGAACTACCCACGCAACGCATCGCCGTGGAGGAGCAATTCTGTTCGTGATCGGCGTGCAGAATGAAAAGGACGTCGAGAGCACGTTCGAGTGTGGGATTCGGGCGATACTTCAGCTCTGTAGTGCGAAACAACATGTTCAAGAAATTTCCGCAGTAGCTCAGATCGTTGTCGGGGTACACGAACGGCATTCCCAAACTGTGCCGGTAGGCGAAAGCGGCCAGGGTGGGCATCTTTCCAATCAAACGATAGGTTTGCTTGCGCCGCGATTCCGGGTTGAAGATGTCTTTTGCGTCAGGGTAAAAAGTGGAGAGTGCGGCGACGGTGGAAATCAACATCCCCATGGGGTGAGCGTCATAATGAAAACCGTCGAGAAATTTCTTGATGCTTTCGTGAATGAACGTGTGATGTGTAACGTTATAGGACCAATCCGCCAGCTGTGATTTATCGGGGAGCTCGCCATAAAGAATGAGGTAGGCTGTTTCGATGTAAGTGCTTTTCTCCGCCAACTCCTCGATGGAGTAGCCGCGATAGCGCAGAATTCCTTTATCACCGTCGATGAAAGTGATTTTGCTCGAGCACGAGGCTGTGTTGGTGAACGCAGGGTCGTAACCCATCAATCCGAAATCTTCTTTATCAACTTTCATGGGACGCAGATCGAGAGCGCGAATCGTCTCGTTCTTGATGGGTAGCTCGTACTGGCGTCCGGTGCGATTGTCCGTAACGGTTAAAGTATCGCGTTGCGTCGTTGAGGGGGCCTTGGTGTTGATGATAGATTCGGGTTTGGTCGAGCTCATAGCCAGGCCCTCGCAAGTTCGATTCAAAAAAGATGATCTCTAACCTACTAATGTACACCAAAGTATGTTGTGCAAGGAATGGGTTTTAGCGCGAAAGTGCAGAGATAGAAAAAGAGGCTCCATACGCTACCGTATGGATGCAGAGTGCGCTGAGTTAGAGCTACCACTAACCCCGGGTTATTGCGCAGACGGCGGCTTTTCAGAGTTGTTGCGGGAGCGCATCGCCTGTGCAGTCACTTGGTGGCGATACTTGAAGAGGCGAGCTAGTTTTCTATGTACGAACCAACCGGCAACAAGCTGCCCCGCGAAGCCGAGAGGCAGCTCGTACTGAACGCGGTCGGTCAGGATACAGGCATTCGCGCCCTGATGGTCCATTCTATGCGTGTGGTCCCAGCGACGGAACGGCCCCGAGATCTGGACGTCCCGGAACTGGCGTCCTTCGATGTAATCGCGATGTTCAAAGACCCAGCGAATCCTGAATGGCCCGAGGTGGACGCGGAGAATGCCGCGATCGCCATCATGGATACCCGGCGCCGGCTGTAGGATTTCGACGGGCTCCCAGGGGGGCGTCAATCGCTTAAGCGCGTATGGATCTGCATGCCAGCGAAAAACTTCCTCGGCGGGAGCGTCGATTTGAGATTGCGCGACGAATTCGGGCACGTGCGGTGTATCTCCAGAAAGCTTGTTCCGCACATAGTGCATCGAGACATGCGAAAGGACAAGCTTACTTGGACCCGGTTTTGAGCGGTGCAATATCACGAACCGCAGTCGATGCAGAGGCCTCCAGGACTCCCATTTCCGACCGGTTTCGGCCCTCTGCTTTGGCGCGGTAAAGAGCCTCGTCCGCAGCGGTGAGTAACATTTTTGAGTCCAGAGGCGAGGTCTCGCTGCTCACCGCCAAGCCGAGGCTGACGGTGACTGAAATTTCTCCAGCGTCCGTCGAAATGGATTTTTCCTCGACTGCGAGCCGGATTCTTTCCGATAGGCGGAGGACGCCTTCCGCGCCCGAGGAAGGCGCCACGATCAGAAATTCCTCGCCGCCATAGCGACCCACAGTGTCGTAGGATCGAACGGTCGAACTCACTCTGCGCACTACTTCTTGCAATACGGCGTCGCCGGACAAGTGGCCGTAGGTATCGTTCACGGATTTGAAGTGATCGACGTCCAACAGGACAATACCAAATGAACCTCCATCGCGCTGCTGTCGGGAACTCTCGCGTCGCAGAGCATCGAGAATTACGTCGCGGGTGGCTATGCCGGTAAGCGAATCGTGGGTGGCGCGAAAGAAGAGTTCGGCGCTCGCCACCATTAGCCCGTCCTGCAACTGCAGAATTCGCTGGCCCACGTGAAGGCGCGCGCGAAGCTCCTGCGCGTCAAAAGGCTTGGTCAAGTAGTCATCGGCGCCCGATTCCAAACCGAGGAGCAAATCTTCCTTCTGCGTACGAGCGGAAAGCAACAAGATATAGATGTAAGGGCGGTCTTTGCGTTCGCGGATCTTCCGGCAGACTTGAACTCCTTCAAGGCCGGGCATCATCCAGTCGAGTACGGCCAGGCGGGGAGCGTCTGTTCGGTCGAGAATATCCAGCGCCTCGGTTCCGCTGGCAGCAACGACGACCTGGTATCCCCAGCGGGAGAGAAATACTTCCAGCAAACGGCGGGAGACGGGGTCATCTTCAGCAATCAGAATTTTTCTTTTCATATCCTTTACTTCGTTCACGAAACGCCTCCGCTGTGTTCCCGACTTGTGATGCCTGCGGTCTGATCGCGCGGCAGTCCGAATTTTGCAGTGAAATGAAATGTGCTGCCCCGGCCGGGCACGCTGTCGACCCAGATTCTTCCGCCCATCAAATCCACCAAGCTGGTGGTTATAGCCAGACCGAGGCCGGTGCCGCCATACTTCCGAGTGGTGGAGCTATCGGCTTGAGTAAATGCTTCGAAAATCATCCGCTGTTTGTCATCTGCGATGCCAATACCGCTGTCCTGAACACGGAAGTGCAATTCCACGTCCTCTTCCGAAACTTTTTGGGTTTGGATATCAACGACTATTTCGCCGCTGTCGGTAAACTTGATGGCATTCCCAACGAGATTTACCAAAATCTGGCGAAGCCGCGTCGGATCTCCCACCAGGAACTCGGGAACGTCCGCGGCGGATTGCCATCTCAGCTCCAGCCCTTTTTGTTTGGCTTTGAATTGCATCATCTTCAGCGTTTCGGCCAAGCGGTATTGCAACGGAAACTCAATTGGCTCGAGATCCAGCTTTCCGGCTTCGATTTTCGAAAGGTCCAAGATGGAGTTCAGCAATTCCATCAGCGAATCGCCGGATGCTTTTACCATTTCCAGATATTCCTTTTGTTCAGGAGTTACGGCAGTATCGAGCACGAGATCCGTCATACCGAGAATGCCGTTCATCGGAGTGCGAATCTCATGGCTTATGTTGGCAAGGAATTCACTTTTCGCGCGGCTGGCCGACTCCGCAGCTTCACTTGTTCTACGCAGTTCCTCCTCGGCAAGCTTGCGCGCGGTAATGTCTCGCGCCGTCATGCAAATTGTTGTTGGTTTTCCGTCCGGCGAGGGAATAGGGCTGACGCGTGCCAAGAACCACGTTGGGGACGGCAATGGCACCGAGTACTCGATGCTTTCCACTTTGCCAGTCCTCAAAACTCGCTTAAACATTCTCAGGATGGGATCTATCAGATCGGCAGCCAGGAAATCGGCCGCGCGGCGGCCCAGCAATTCAGCTTTGGGCCGAACTAACAGGGATTCATCGGTGGTCCAAATATTCCTGTAGGTTCCGTTCGCGTCGAGTTCGAACACTACTTCGTCGATCGTACCGATGAGGGCCTGCATGCGTCCTTCGCTTGCACGTAATTCCTGATCTCCCTGATTCCGTTCGGTTATGAGCGTTCCCAAGCACAATCCGGTAACGGACACAATGAGCATGAGGACTTGTAAGGAGAGCAAGCGGCCAAAATCCTGAGGAAAGATGCGCAACATGAGTATTGCGCCGATGTTGAGCAATAATGTAGCGGCGGCAGCTCCTCGTACACCTCGGCGCACGGCTATCCAGATGATCGGCAAGAAAAATAGATAGAATAATTGATATTCGCGAGCGAAGCCGGACCCAAGTGCAATGTAAAGCGAGGCCAAGATACTAGTACCCTGCGCGAGGAGCTCGACAAGATTGTGCGAATTCGGTTTTCTCGACCACGGGTCCGTTTCCGGCCGCATACTTTTTGCGCTTACAAGTGTGCCGCGCGTGGTGTGCACTTGAAGCCAGGGCACTACATACACGATAAGAAATGGAGTAAGGCAGAAAAGGGCTACTGAGTCGCCGACCCACCAGTTCAAAACGGAACCAAAATAGCTGCTAAATGCGATTTCCTTGCTCCAAAGAAAGCTGAGCGCGCCACAAAATGCCAAACCCAGAGTCGCGGTCGTCACTACAAAAACGTAACGGAAAACGTCCTGGAGTGAGCGAAATGCGCCACCAACCCGGAGGTAACGCCGCAATACCAAGGCTACTCCGCCATACCAAATCGCAATCAGAGTGTTGATGTACCAAATATTTGCGCCAAGTGGAGACAAGTGGTAATTAATAATCGAGGTGAGAAATCCCGACACAAAAATTAGCGGCGCGTAAGAAATCCCCAGTCCCATCAAGAGAGCCAATTCGAGACCTGCCGGCGGATACCACACTTCGCTGCCAATCCAACTGTGGCTCACGACAGTCGCCCGGTCCAGCAGCAAATGAAGGCCAACAAAAATGACGCCAAGGAGCACGCGCCGCGGGTCGCATGTCAAGCTGAAGAAGGCGCGCCAAGGATCCACGATCGAAGAGGGTTGTTTCACAGATTCGTCGTGGGACAAGAGTCTCAAGACGGCCCCGTGCGCTGCAGAGCGGATAGCTCGGAGTACAGCCGAGCGACTTCCTGTTCCAACCCTTTAAAGACTTCTCGAGCGCCAATCCAATATCCGGACCGGGCGAGCTTCTGCAGATCTTCGGCGGCGCGAGATATGCCTGGAGCACCGAGACCCACTGAGAAATTTTGCAGAGAACGGGCTAGCTGTTCGAGAGCGATGCCGTCAGACATTTCCAGGGATCGGCGAATTCCTTCCATGATCTTTGGACATCCCTCAGCAAAGAGTTTTCCCAGCTCTTCGAGATTTTCCTGGTATCCAACTCGATGGAGAACTTCTCTTGAATCCGCGCGGTCAACGGAAGGAGATGAGAGCGCTACCGGGATCGGTGCGGGGGAGGTCGGCCCAACGTTTCCTGTCTTCATTCGGCCGAGGGCAGCGAATAATTCGGCGGCGCGGATCGGTTTAGTGAGGTACTCATCTGCCCCGGCACCCAAACATCTTTCGCGATCGCCTTTCATAGCGTGCGCGGTCAAAGCAATTATCGGTAAGTGGTCGCTGGAATCGTGCTCGTTAGCTCTTACTGCGCGAATGGCGTCCAGACCGTCCATCACCGGCATCTGAACATCCATTAGCACCAAGTCCGGCCGTTCACGTGCTATGGCTGCGAGCGCTTCTTTGCCGTTTTCGACTGCGCTTACAGTATTGCCATATTTTTCAAGCAGCCTTCTGGCAAGCAGCCGATTGACGGGATTGTCCTCAGCAAGCAGAACTTTCAATACCGGTCTTTTCTCGTCGATGAACTTACGCTCAACGATTTCTTTGGTGCGCTCTGGTATGGCCCTGGTTAACTCGTTCAAGAGGGCGTCGAGAAGTTCGGAAGGTTGCACCGGCTTCATGAGGCAGGCTGCGATGGCCAACTCGCGGCAGCGCTCGCGGTCGCTTCGTTGCGAGCCGGAACTCAGCATTATTACAGGTAGGTGATCGAACGCAGGACTCCCGCGCATTTTTTCCACCAAGTCGAATCCATCTGCTTCCGGCATGTGAAGATCGGTGATGACAAGATCAAAATGTTGCTTAGTGGCGCGGGACTGTTCCAGCGCCGCAATAGCTGGTCGCGCACCGCTGACGGCCTCTGCGCGAAGGCCCCATTGCGTGAGCATCTCCAGCAGAATAGTTCGATTGGTCTGATTGTCATCGACGATCAGGACGTGGGAATCTTGAAGTATTTCCGGGTCAGGAACCTTCTGTTCTCGATTTTTGTCCTCTGCAATTCCGAAACGGATTGTGAAATGGAAGGTGCTGCCCCGGCCCAATTCGCTTTCAACCCAGATTTTGCCTCCGGTCATTTCCACCAAGCGCGTTGCGATGCCGAGCCCAAGTCCGGTGCCGCCGTAGAGCCGGGTGGTGGATCCGTCCGCTTGAGTAAAGGGAGCAAAAATTTCCGATTGTTTATCCTTGGCGATTCCAATGCCGGTATCACGAACAGAGAAATGCAACTCAACTTCTTCCGAGGAGTCTCGAACTTTTTCAACCAGCAAGAACACTTCGCCTTGCTCGGTGAATTTCAGGGCGTTCCCGATTAGATTGATAATGATCTGTCGCAAACGGCCCAAGTCGCCCACCAGATAGTCTGGCACTTCGTCCGCCACTTGCCAGGCAAGTTCCAAGGATTTTTGATGGGCACGGAGACCGAGTGTCTTTAGCGTTTCTCCGAGACTCTGGCGAAGAGGAAATTCGGTGAAGTCGAGATCCAGTTTGCCCGCCTCGATCTTCGAAAAATCCAAAATGTCGTTCAACAGTTTGAGAAGCGAATCGGCAGAGGTTTTTACCATTCCCAAGTATTCGCGCTGCTCAGCGTTCAAATCGGTTTCAAGAGTCAGCTCCGTCATTCCCATGATTCCATTCATAGGAGTACGGATTTCATGACTCATGTTGGCCAGAAACTCGCTTTTCGCCTTGCTGGCAGCTTCCGCCGCCTCTCTTGCCTGGCTCATAGCCTTCTCGGCCATTTTGCGTTCCGTGATGTCCTGATAGAGCATCAGGGCGCCAGTTCGCTTATTTTCAAGTCCGAGGGGAACGGAATAGGCCTCTACATCCACCAAGCTTCCATCGCCGCGGCTCCGTCGAGTGACGAGGTGGACGCTTTTTCCTTCCCGGAGGCTCTCCAAGGTCGACTCGATTTCTGCGCGGAGCTCCGAATTTGTTATTAGTCCAGCCAGCGGCCGGCCGAGAACGGCTTGCTGTGAATAACGGAACAAGGCTTCAAAGGCCGGGTTACACATTTGTACTTTGTCGTTGGAGCCGGTGGCGACTATTGCCAACGGGATATTTTCGATAAGGGAGTTGAGAAAGCGTTTGCGCTCTTCGAGTTCCTGCTCGGCTCGCGTGCGATCGGCAACCTCTTTTTGCAATTCGCGAGTGCGTTGGTCAACGCGACGCTCCAATCCATCGTGGGCGTACTGCAGCGCTGACTCACGGTGTTCGATCTGTTCGAGCATTTCGTTGAATTTGTCGACCAGAAATCCGATTTCGTCGTCGTTCCCCCTCGCAACTCGAAGGGAATAGTCCTTATTGAGGGACACTTCCGAAGCCGTTCGTGCCAGTTGTCCGATTGGTTCGGAAATTAATCGCTGCAGACGAGAGGCGAGCAAAAATGAAGCGACCAGAGACAAGAGGAAGGCAGCCAAGATGATTTCAGAGAAGCGCGCAATGCGGGCATGAAGTTCGCCGAGATCGGATTTCACATAAATTGAACCGATGAGTTCTCCATCCAACCAGATTCCGCGAAATACGAGCATGTTGCGGGAGACAATCAGAGTCTGGTCAGGAAGGAGCGGTGGAACGGCAAAGACTTTTTTCGAACCATCGCGTCTGTATTCCGCCAGAGCGGTTCCATCTGCCCGGTAAACGCACGCTTCGACAATGTGCCTCTGGATGCTGAGAGAACTAAGGATTTCATTGGCAGCGTTGGTGTCGCCAAACGTCAGCGCGGCCGTCACATTCGAGCCGCTGATTCTGGCGACTGTTCCCAACTCGGCCGCGAGCGAACGTCTGAACGTTGTGACGTCGTAGATGGCGAAGACAGTGCAGGCGACCAGGACCGCGATGGAACAGGTGATCATGACGATGGCGGTCAACTTTGCACGAATCGATAAATTGCGCAGGGGATGCATATCAGCTTTTTCCAGAGGCGGGAACGTCACGCACTATTTTTGCCAATGCCAAGAGCTTGGAGCTGATCTTCAGCCCGGCGCGATCAACCGCATCCGGATTGATGAAAAAACGAACACGGTTATCTTCGAGAGTAAACTGGATGGCACCGCCAGAGGATGCGAAATCGTCCGTTTCACCGACGAGCAGGACACAGTGACCACGGAGCTTAGCCAGTATCTCAGGCAGAAGATGGCTCTCGGAGGCCGCAACGAAAAGAATCTGGCAACCGGCAAGGTCAGCAACATGCTTCACGCGGATGACATTTACGGGGTGCTCTGCAATCACTTTCCCTCGCAATGCACCATCGAGAGCTCCACCAAACGGATCCGGCCCGAGTACGCACATCAAGAACGGGGCTTCCGGATTAGCGAATGAATTCGAAGGCCAATCCACGAATTTGGCGAAATTGAATAAGAAGGCGGCCTTTAATTCATATTCGCTCGGCGGTCTTACTTGGGCTGTCGAGGCTGTCGGGAAATAGTAGGGCGAGGAAAAAAGAACAATTTGCAAATAAAGCAAACGTAATACAGACCTGGAAATTCTGCGGCGCCCATCCTCGACACCAGACGACGAGAACTTCAACATCATGTGACGCAGTTTCAATGTCTGAGCTCCGCCATCAGAATCGCCACGTGAACTTGGCATAGGCGCTACGCTTGATCAGGGTGGACATGGAAGCTCCGGTGGATTCTGTGAATTCGAGGTGGCGATCCTTTGCAAGGTTTTGCCCAACCAGGCTAATTGACAGTCCTTCCCGGTAATGCCAGGAAATCGATGTATCGACTCTGGCGTAAGACGGAACGCTCGGGTTGTTGAGGCGGCCCACGAAATACGCGGAGGTATCCCACGCCATATTGTGAGGAAGAATAAAGTGCGATCGAAGCTGAGCTGAATTTACCGGGCTGCTCCCTTCTGCAGGGGCGACGGATGTGGTGTCCTGGCTCGACGGGTCTAAATGCATATGGATTTGTTCGAAGGCATACCCAGGACTGAGCGTCCAACGATCAGATACCTTCCAGTTCGCCGCGATCTCCAGTCCTTGGGACTCCCCGTGCATCAGATTTTCGAGAATCGAGGGTATGAATAAATGAGGGGGGGCAGGCAGCGTTTCGAAAACGGGTGGGGCTGGTTCAGTTGTTGACTGGTGGGTATAGTCTCCGTAAAAAGCCGCCACGTCGATTGATAGACGTTTCAGCGCAGTGATTCGAGTGCCGGCTTCATAAGCGGTCAAATCCTCGCTCTTAAAATGAGGATTCCCTACCAACCCGATCAGCACAGGCGTGCCGTCAGGGCCCACGAATCCTCCGAAGTTCAGGCGCTCGGCAGTGTCCAAACTGGCAGGAGTGCGAGCAGCTCGTGAGATAGCGGCCCAGAACATTTGGTGGCTGTTCAGCTGCCAAGCTAAGCGGGCGCTCGGTAGCAATACCAATCCGGTGTAGTAATCATGCTCGAGCTTTGTGCCCAGCGTCAGGTAGAGCCGGTCCGGCGAGATAGCAATTTCGTCCTGAATGAATGAACTACCTATTTGAGTGCTGAGGTCCGCAGGGTTCAAAGATATGGTGAGATCCCCATTGGTATGCGACGACGAATAGCGATAGCCCAAGCCCCAAACGATGCTTTGCCGTTGGCCCCACTTGAAGTGATGTTGGAAATCCAAATTTAGCGTGTATCGCCCTTCATCGAGAACGTCGGGGCGCTTGAACTCATCATAGGAAATTTGAAGGGAGGTATCGGATCGGGCGGAGAAAGTATGATTCCAGGCTAACTGTAGAAAGCCGCCTGACAAATCAACTCCGGGGTCAACCTCTTGCGGACCCGGCGACGTGACGGACTGCAGTCTCAGGTCCGGATTGCCTTCCCGACCTGCGTACAGGTTTCCTTGGACAGTGACGGTATCTTTCGATGAAATTGTGCTATCCACCCGAAAACCGCCGCTAAGAAGATGCCAGCCATCGCCTCCGTTTTGCCCGCTCAGACCTGGCAGCTCGGCCTGGTTCAGATACTTTGTGTAGACACGATAATCGGTGTTCTTGCCCAGGGTGCCCCCATATTGGGTTACTCCAAATCCTTGGGCGAGGCTTCCTCCGCCGGCGACGATCAATGCTCCGTGCGTATCAGCAGCTTTCTTGGTAATGATGTTGACCACGCCATTGACGGCGTTTGCTCCCCATATACTCCCGCCGGGACCGCGGATGACTTCGATCCTTTCAATGTCGTCGAGCGGCATATCGAGAACGTCCCAGAAGACTCCTCCAAAGGTGGGCACATAGACGGTGCGGCCGTCTACCATCACCAACAATTCGTTGCTGAATTCACCATTGAGCCCGCGAGCGCTTATAGCCCAGCTGTTCGCGTTGATTTGAGCCACATCCATGCCCGGCACCATGCGCAGCAGGTCGGGGATATTCGTCGCTCCCGAGCGGGTGATATCTTCGGACGTAATCACGAAAATTGCCGAAGCTGTGCGCGAAAGCGTCTGCTCGCTTTTTGATACCGAAGTCACCTCCACATTCATCAGGTCTTCCAGGCTTTTGGTGGTCAGGTCTGTTGAGTTCTGTTGAGCCCAAGCTGGAAACACCAGACATCCCAACAACGCAAAACGCAGGAAAGTGCGCGAACGTCTCCACGCCAAAAATCGACTTCTCTTTGCCGCGCCATTGCACTTCCGCATTGCTGCTTCCTTATTCCCAAGAGGAGCGAATTGGTGGAGCATTGTTCTGTAGCGGCGAACGGAACGGCTGAGAAGGGAGCAGACTGGAGGCCAAACCGGTGAACGTCAAAGAAGCGCAAGGCGCATAGAATCAATGAGCTGCCCTGCAATCGAAACTTGATTGCGTGAATGCTCGTCGGGGGAAATGTTTCAGGAAGGACGTGCCGTGCCAATGTGACACTGTGTTAATGCCATGTTAAAAAATCGAGAGCAATCCGCGCTGGCTTGCTTCCGAGGTATGATTCCCCTATTGTGTGGACACTCTTTGGAAAAGAGAGCCGATGAAACGTGTACTGGTGATAGAAGACGACAAAGATATTGTTGAATTAGTTCGCTATAACCTGGAGAAGGACGGTTACCAGGTGGCGTCAAGCGGGGACGGCTCAACTGGTCTCGCGCAGATTCGAAAGGCTGCACCGGACCTACTGATTCTCGATCTGATGTTGCCAAAACTTTCGGGACTTGAGATCTGCAAAGAGGTTCGTAAGGATGTTACGCTGAACCGCCTGCCGATTCTGATTCTCACTGCCAAAGGCGAAGAGGCTGATCGAGTGGTGGGGTTGGAGCTTGGCGCGGACGATTACGTTACGAAGCCGTTTAGTCCGCGCGAACTTGTTGCGCGAGTGAAGGCGCTCTTGCGACGCGCGGAACCCGGAGCGCCCTCCGAAAAACCGCTCGAGATTGGAGCGTTGAAGATCGATCCGGCGGCGTATCGCGTAACGCGCGCGGGGAAACCGGTGCAGATGAGCACACTCGAGTTTCGTCTGCTTTATTTTTTGGCGGCCCGCCCCAACAGGGTGTTTACACGCGACCAATTGCTCGACGCTGTTTGGGGCACCGAACGTTTCGTTACGCCGCGCAGCGTGGACGTATACGTCCGGCGATTGCGCGAGAAAATCGAAGCTGATCCGCAACATCCCGGGTTCATGAAAACAATCCGCGGAGCCGGCTATCTTTTCGAAACCAGTCGTGCGAGCTAGGCTTTTCTGGCGGCTAGGACTGACGTACTTAGTCCTTCTAGCCGGCGTCTTAATCGTCGTTGACTCTTATTCCGCCCGCGTCGTTCGAAGCCACTCGATACGTTCGGCAAACGATCAGCTCGTTTCGTTGATGCATCTCGCCGAGGCGCGTCCGCCTGACGCATCCAACGAGCCGGAGCTGCATGCGTGGACCGGCTGGATGGCGAAGAGCGGAGCGCGTGTGACGATAATCGACGCTTCCGGACAAGTGCTCGCAGATTCGGAAAATAGCGCAAGCGACGCTGAGAGATCCTCCGACTCGCCTGAGGTTCAACAAGCTTTGGCTAACGGCACCGGGCGCTCCGTTGATTCCTCCCGCGAACTCGTCTACCGGGCTCAGCGTTTTCGACCCGCTTCCGGCTCACCTATCGTGATTCGTCTGGCATTGCCGCTGGCGCAAATCGATTTGTCGTTAAAGGAGCTTCGGCAACGGCTGTTCGTTGCTTCCCTGATTACTTTACTTCTTGGAATAGTGGTATCGCTGATTTTCGCTCGTGTTTTTGCTACGCGTGTCGAACATCTGAAAGACTTCTCGAAACGAATCGCGGGCGGAGACTTTCATCCCTGGCTAGCTGCGGGCCCGCGGGACGAACTTTCCGACCTGGCCGATTCCATGAACCAAACGGCGGCGCATCTCGATCGTGAGATACGCTCGCTAAGCAGCGAGCGCGACCGGTCTAGCGCGATCCTTCGCAGCATGGTAGAAGGCGTGGCCGTAGTGGATGCGCAGGAAAGGCTGGTATTTTGCAATCGCGCGTTTTCAGAAATCTTGAATGTGCAATCGGTGACCAGCGAAGGCAGTCCCCTGATTGAAGTCGTTCGAAGTTCGGAATTGATCGGCCTTATTCGCAAAGCACTGCATGGAGAGGAAGGCCTGCAGAGCGATATCGAAATAGGGATCGTGCAGCCCCTAAGTTTTTCGGTAACCGCCGCTCCGGTGAAAGCTCGAGAAGCGGATCGAAATGTTCCGGCGGACAAACCCTCCGGTGCGGTGGTCGTTTTGCACGACGTGACCGAATTGCGGCGGCTCGAACGTGTGCGCCAGGATTTTGTCGGAAACGTCTCGCACGAATTCAAGACTCCTCTGACAGCGATCCAAGGTTTTGCCGAAACATTGTTGGCAGGAGCGATCGACGATCCCAAGAATAACCGCCGATTCTTGGAAATTATTCGTCAACATGCCGTGCGGCTGGCCCGCGTAACGGATGACTTGCTGAAGCTCGCCCGCATCGAGGCGGGAAAACTTGAGTTGGAATTTCTCCCTGTCGGAGTACAGGAACTGATCGATAGTTGCACGGAAACGACCCTACTGAAAGCCAGCCGCAAGCAAATTACATTTAACGTCGAAATTCCGTCCGGACTTCCGTTTGTGCGCGGCGACGCGAGCCTGCTGCACGATGTTCTGCAGAATCTGCTCGACAACGCGATCCAATACACGCCTTCCAGAGGCCGCATAGTGGTGGGAGCTTCCGCCGGACCCGACGAGGCTATAGTCACAGTTTCAGATTCCGGCATCGGCATACCCGTTGCCGAAAAAGAGAGAATCTTCGAGCGATTCTACAGAGTGGACGCCGCGCGATCCCGAGAAGCGGGCGGCACCGGCCTGGGACTTTCGATCGCCAAGCACATTGTGGAAGCGCACGGCGGCCGACTTTGGGTTGAAAGCGAGGTCGGGCGCGGATCAAAGTTTTCTGTTTCGATACCGCTAGCGAACTGACCCTTAAGTTGTCTCGCAGTATTCACCGTCCGTTTACGCGCTTGCAGTCTTTCGATGCGATGCTGTATGCGTAGACGTTTAATTGGACTTTGAAGATTTACGCGGGAGGTGGCGAATGGCGGCTACGAAAACCGGCACCGAGGGGATCTTCCAAAGCGTGTTAGTGAACTACCTGGTATCCCAGGCGCGCACGGTGGAATCGTCGGTGAACCGGGCTCTTTGGGCACTGCTGGAGCGCAACGAGCGATTGGCCAGCGAAGTCTTTCTGAACGAACCGCGCATCAACGAAATGGAAATCATGATCGACGAGCATGCCATTCGCATGTTGCGTCAGGGAAACTTGACCGACGCGGAAGTGCGCTTAATCGTCGCCACACTTAAAATCAATAACGACCTCGAGCGCATGGGGGATCTTGCCGTGAACCTTAGCGAGCGAGCCATTTCATTGTCGGCTATGGGCGAAGTGCCCATTCCCGTTGAACTTGAGCCCATGGCTACAGCGGTTCGGGCGATGGTTTCGAAGTGTCTGGGAGCGCTGATTTACCAAAACGTGGATCTCGCGACCCAAGTGCTGGAAAGTGACGACGTGGTAGACCAATATCGCGATCATCTTTTTGAGTCCCTACTGTCCGGGATGACGCAAAACCCTTCTCTGGCGGCTCCAAATTTGCATTATGTGCTGGCCTCCCGCCACCTGGAACGGATTGCGGATCATGCCACCAATATCGCGGAGGACATTCTGTTCTGGATTCGCGGGCTCGAAGTCCGACACGGACGCGCAAAACAAATCGAAATCTCTGCCGAAGATACTCCCGCGACGGGAAGTTAGCGGCCTCTCTTTATGCGCCGCTAAGCGATTCATTTTGTGAACGATGCAGACTTCCGAGTGCATCCATCGCACGGACCTTGATGCCGACGCAGCGGGCAGCCGAGGCAGAACTTCGGTATTTCACCCCTCGTTCTTCCCTATGTAACACGGCTGTAACAATCCTAGCAAAAAATGGGATGAGGAGACTTCAAGAACATGAGAAAGTGCCTGCTAGTTGTGTCGCTCGTGCTCGGCTTGACGGTTATCGCGGCGGCCCAAAGCGGGACGGTGCTGCTAAATGCCGCTGGTGCCACGTTCCCGTACCCAATTTATTCCAAGTGGTTTGACGTCTACCACACCGCGCATCCCAACATACAGATCAACTACCAGTCGATCGGATCGGGCGGCGGCATACGTCAACTTCAAGCAGGCACCGTCGATTTTGGCGCGTCGGATGGGCCGATGTCGGACGAGCAGCTTTCACAGTCGAAGTTCAAGATCCTGCATTTCCCCACGGTGCTTGGAGCGGTGGTTCCGACCTACAACATAGCGGGCGTGAGCGGTGAGTTGAATTTCACGCAGAAGGCGTTGGCAGGAATTTATCTGGGGACCATAACAAAGTGGGATGATGCGGAGATCGCCAAGGCAAACGCGGGTGTGAAGCTGCCGAATGCCGACATCGTCGTAGTGCATCGCTCGGACGGCAGTGGAACCTCCTACATCTGGACCGACTTTCTGGCAAAGGTCAGCGACGATTGGAAGAATAAAGTGGGCAAGGCAGCCACTTCCGTGAACTGGCCCGTCGGGCTGGGCGGCAAAGGCAACGAAGGCGTTACCGGACTGGTGAAGCAGACTCCGAACGCGATCGGATACATCGAATTGATCTATGCCGTGCAGAACAGTATTCCGTACGGAAAGGTTCAGAACGCGGCGGGAAACTTCGTGAAGGCGGATTTGGCGGGAGTAACGGCGGCTGCTGCGGCTGATGCCAAGAATATTCCGGAAGACTTCCGCGTTTCGATCACGAATGCTCCGGGGCCCAAGGTTTACCCCATTTCGAGTTTCACCTGGCTTTTGATTCCCGCGCAAATTCAGGACGCGGCAAAGCGTGAGGCCATCAAGGATTTTCTAAAATGGATGTTAACGGAGGGTCAGAAGTACAATGAGGGTCTGACCTATGCGCAACTTCCCAAAGACGTGATTGCCAGGGAGAGCAAGGCGATTTCGCTGATTCAGTAAAATGTCCGCGGCCGCCACAACAATCGCGCACGAGGTTCCGCCGCAAGCAGGACCTCGCGCGTTTCTTCGGCGGTTGCGCAGCGGCGACAAAATTGCGCACCTGATTACGCTCACGTTTGCCGCACTGATACTCCTGATCACCTCGATGCTGGTGTACGAGCTGTGGGTGAATTCACATCTTTCCCGCGCGAAATTTGGATGGATGTTTTTTTTGACCAAGATTTGGGATCCGAACTTCGATAATTTCGGCGCGGCGCCATTCATCTACGGCACGTTAGTTACCTCTGCTGTGGCGCTCTGCCTCGCGGTTCCGCTGGGCCTCGCGAGCGCCATTTTTCTCTCCGAACTCGCCCCGCGCAAAGTGAGCGACGTGATTTCGTTTTTGATCGACCTGCTTGCAGCGGTTCCCAGCGTTATCTACGGCTTGCTGGGAATTTTTATAATTGTGCCGTTGATGCGCACAACGATAGGTCCAGCGCTGATTCATACGCTCGGAAACGTTCCATACCTTGGGGCGCTGTTTCACCCGCCAAATTACGGAGTCGGCTTTCTGACCGCCGGAATCGTTCTGGCAATCATGGTCGTGCCGTTCATTATTTCTGTTTCGCGGGAAGTTTTGCTGACGGTGCCGCGCGAGCAACGCGAAGCGGCGCTAGCAATGGGGGCAACACGTTGGGAGTCGACCTGGAAGGTAGTCGTTCCCTGGGCTCGCACGGGTATCATGGGCTCCGTGTTCCTTGCACTGGCACGGGCGCTAGGCGAGACCATGGCGGTCACCATGGTCATCGGCAATGCACCCACTATTGCAGCTTCGTTGCTTGCGCCCGGCGATACGATCGCTTCCACCATCGCCAGCCAATTCACTGAAGCAAGCGGAGAGTTGTATCTAAGCTCACTGATTGAACTGGGGCTGGTGCTTTTCCTCATTACATTTATTCTGAATGGCATGGCTCGGATTTTAATTGTCGCCACCGAACGCGGCGGAGGACGGCCAGCGTGAGCAAGCTGCGCACGATCTGGCGAAAGTCATTGAACTACGTGATGCTTACTTTGACCGGAATTGCGGCGTTTGGGGTCGTTTCGATTCTGTTCTTTATCCTTGGATACTTGATCTGGAATGGGGGCAAATCGCTGAATTGGGCCTTTTTTACGCAGCTCCCGAAACCCGTGGGTGAAGCGGGCGGCGGAATGGCAAACGCCATTGTGGGCAGCTTGAAATTATTGATGTTGGCGGCACTGATGGGATTGCCTGTAGGACTGCTGACCGGCGTGTATCTCGCGGAGTTTGGCGGAAAAACTTTTTCGTTTATCGTGCGGTATACCACGGACTTGCTGAACGGCGTGCCTTCCATCGTTATAGGCATCTTTGCGTACTCGCTAGTCGTGTTGCCGGTGAAACACTTCTCGGCGCTGGCGGGCGGCGTGGCGTTGGGAATGATGGTGATCCCGATTACGGTTCGAAGCACGGAGGAGTTTCTGAGGGCGGTCCCTGGAAGCCTGCGCGAAGGCGCCATGGCTCTGGGTGCGAGCAAGTGGAAGACAATCGTCACTGTAGTGCTTCCGGCCGCAAGCGGAGGCATACTAACCGGGATGTTGCTCGCGCTCGCGCGGGTTGCCGGGGAAACCGCGCCACTGCTCTTTACGGCTTTCGGCAACCGATTTTGGAGTCCGGGATTCGGGCAGCCCACCGCTTCGCTTCCGGTAATGATATATACATACGCCATCGCGCCGTATGATGATTGGCACCGTCAGGCGTGGGCCGCAGGCTTGGTATTATTGGCTTTGGTGCTGGTTGCGAATCTGGGCGCCCGTCTTCTGCTGAACCGCGGCAGCGCGGTCAGGAGCACGTGATATGCCGTCAATTTCTCAAGGCAGCAATGCCACTGCTGCAAGGCTCGCGCCCCAAGTGCATGTGATAGATTCTCGCTCGATGGCTTCGGAAAAGGAGACGCCGGTGCGCTTTCAGATCTCCGACCTGAACTTTTTTTACGGTCCAAAGCAGGCTGTCTTCGGGCTGAACCTGAAGATTCCCAAAAACAAAGTGACCGCTTTAATCGGACCCTCAGGGTGCGGCAAGTCGACGTTCCTCCGTACTTTGAACCGCATGAACGAAATCATCCGAAACACGCGAGTGGAAGGGGAAATATTGCTGGACGGCCAAGAGATACACTCTCTGGATGTGGTCAGTCTGCGGCGGCGCGTGGGCATGGTGTTTCAACGGCCCAATCCGTTTCCGAAATCGATTTATGAAAATGTGGCATACGGTCTTCGGATCAACGGCTACAAGGGGCGACTGGACGAATTGGTGGAAAGCAGCCTGCATCGCGCGGCTCTTTGGGATGAGGTTAAGGATTACCTGCACAAGTCGGCTTTCGCGCTGTCCGGCGGTCAGCAGCAGCGGCTGTGCATCGCGCGTGCCCTGGCCGTGAATCCTGAAGTGCTTTTGCTTGACGAGCCCTGCTCCGCGCTGGATCCGGTGACCACAGCGAAGATTGAAGAATTGATGTTCCATTTGAAAGATAGCTGCACCATGGCGATCGTAACTCACAACATGCAGCAGGCCGCACGCGCGAGCGATTTCACGGCCTTCATGCTGGATGGAAGACTTATTGAACATAGCGAAACACCTAAACTTTTTACGACGCCTACGGATCCGCGTACAGAGGCATACATCACCGGGCGCTTCGGTTAAAGCGAATAGCTTAAGGGCGGTCGTGTTTTTTTGAGCGAAGGAAGTGAGCAAACATGGAACGACATTTTGAACGAGACCTCGAAGAGCTGAAACAGCGACTACTCTGGATGGGAAGCCTCGCCGAGCGAGCAGTCCACCAGGCTATCCACGCGGTGCTGGATAGTGAAGAACACCTTGCCGAAACGGTTTTGGTTGAAGAAGACGCCATCAACGAGATTCAGATTGAAATTGACGACCGCGTGCTGCGCTTGCTTGCCCTGCAGCAACCCATGGCCGCGGACTTGCGGTTTTTGCTTGCGGTTTCGCGCATCAATGGAGATCTCGAGCGCATCGGAGATCAGGCCGTGAATATCGCGCAATCAGCGACGCGGATCATGCGCCATCCGCAGGTGAAACCTTACGTTGATTTGCCGCGAATGAGCGAGCTCGCCGAAGGGATGGTCCGCGATAGCTTGAATGCCTTGGTTCGAGGGGACATCGAGCTGGCTCATAGTGTGCTGCAGCGCGATGACCAGGTGGACCGCTTGCGCGATCAGCTCTTCCGCGAGTTGCTCACCTATATGATGGAAAACTCCGCAGTTGTGTTCAGCGCCTTCGAGCTTGTTCTGGTGGCGAAAAACATCGAACGAATTGGGGATCACGCCACAAACATCGCCGAAGACGTTATTTACTTCGTTGCCGGCCGCGACGTGCGGCACCCTGCCCTCGACCGCCGCTAATCCTGTGTCTCGTCGGCACGCTGCGGTACGGACACACCTTCTCCGTTGATAAATGATATTTGGGCATTCCCTAGAGGAAAACGGTTAAATGCGAGTAAGGGCTGTGGCTTCGTCTTCGGCGAGATCGAGGATGGTATCGAGCCGGACCATTTTCAACAGCATCACCACGCGCTTGCTGGGTGCGAAATAGGTGCATTTCCCGCCGGCGCGCTTCAGTGTGGTAAACGCGCGAACAAGCGCTCCAATCCCCGAACTGTCGAGCTCAGTAACTCCGGCAAGATTTACCGCTACGTGAGTTGATCCCGCTTCGATGAGCTGCTGAATCTGATTGCGAAAAGATTCCTCAGCGTCACCCAGTTTCAGTGGTCCATCGAGATCAAGAATCGTGGCTCGGCCGGCCTTGCGGATAGCAATGTTCACATGTGCCTCACTGCGCCTTGCAAAGCTATCTGAATTATATCCGGCAATCAAGGGCTTGCAAAAAACTTCTCAGTAAATGCGGAAGACGCGAAGGCAGTCTTCCTTGACGCCTATCCATCGCATTTGTTAGGCTCTGCCCCACTGTCTCTTCGTTGCGTGAGGGGTGATTTACTCGCAACGGGAGGGTAAGAGCATCCCCTACCGCTGGGAGAGTAATGGAAACATCTTCCGCGCTTTTTGAGCTCGCGAGCGTTTCCTTAGCGTGCCGCGATCAAGATACCCTGCTAAAGACCTTTGCCGCACGAGTGGGAACCACACTCGGAGCGCGCGCAGTGCTTGTGTGGACCACGAACGGAACCTCCGACGAACTCGTCTGCCGCATGCGCTGGACTGAGCCGGGCGAACGGCTGCATCCCACGGAACTCGCGGTCAGCGGAGGAACGCTCGCAATACTGTACCAGTCGGCCGCCACCAGGCGGTTGCCCGCGCGCGAAATCGCCGCAGAAGACCTTGAGCATCTCGATGAATTCAGCCGTACGCGCGTGAAATCCGCATTGTATTCGTCCCTGCCAGGCGCGCAAAGGCCGGAAGGCGTCGTCGAGGTTCTCAATAAGCGAGCAGGAGATTTTACCGCTGAAGACGCGCACTTTCTGGAAGAAGCGTGTGTGCTGGCGGGCCGCGCTCTGACGAATCTGGGCGCGATTGAACTGGAGCGCCACGGTCAACTGGCCACGCTCGAACGGCTGACCGCTCTCTACGATCTGGGCCGGACGTTTACATCAACTCTTGAACTGGAAGAGCTTCTGCCCATCGTGGCTGGTAAGATCCGTGACATTTTGGGGGCCGGCGCCTGCAATCTTTGGCTCGCTTCGCCTGACGGCCAGGAACTCAATCTGGCAAAACAAATTGGCGAGGACCCTTCGGTTGAGGAGGATGCCACCGCGTCGTTGAGCGAAGGTTTGCTGGCGGAAGTTGCGCAGCAAGCAAATCCGAAGTTGGTCGAAGATCCGAGCGAGGAAGCCGGGCTCGCCGAGCGTGTCGAAGCCGGGGGAGATTTCGAGATTCAGTGCTGGATGGCAGCGCCTCTGCGAAAGGACGATGAGGTTCTCGGCGTGGTCGAGATAATTAACAAGAATGACGGCACCTTGTTCGATGAAGACGATCTGTTTTTCCTCTCCAGTATCAGCGAACAGGCTGCCGTGGCACTGCACAACGCAAACCTGCTGGAGTCCGAGCGCAAGGTTCACGCCCTTGATGCTCTGTTGAAAATTTCGCAGGAAATTACTTCTACCCTCGATCTCGATCACGTTTTGACTACGGTAGTGGCACAGTCCGCTTCGGTGGTTCCCTTTGAAAGCTGCGTGATTGGATTTTACGATCGCGGACGCTTCGTTCTCGGTGCTGTTTCCGGAGAAACGGAAGTTCCGAAGACGCGGGAAATGAGCGAGCTTCGAGAACGCATGGAGTGGGTGGCGGAGCAGGAGAGTCCCGTTTCGGCCAACCAGCACGAAGATGGCTGGCAAGTTGAGCCGGAAGAAGCCCGCGCGCAGATCGTCTCGTTTCTTGAAGCCCACGAACATCAAGGATTTTATGGTTTGCCTTTGCGCGACGATCAAGGAACGCTCGGCGCGATGATTCTGCTAAGCAAGGAAGCTGATTTTCTTTCGGAAAGCCATTTGGAAACGTTGGCGATCCTTGCCAGCCAGACAACTGTCGCAATCCGAAACGCACAGTTATATCAGCAAGTGCCTTTGGCGAATATCCTGCAGCCTTTTGCTCAGAGAAAGAAAAAGTTCCTGGCCGCTGTGCCGCAGAGCCGCATGATGGAATACGCGCAACGCGCGGGTCTGGTGGCTCTGTTTCTGACGGTTATCCCGTGGCCAATGCGTGTTGGTACGGATGCCACTGTGGTCCCGGCTGATCGCCGGGTAGTGAGCGCAATCGAGGGCGGGGTCGTGAAGCAGGTGTTCGTCCGCGAAGGCGACTTGGTGAAGCCGGGCCAAGTGCTTGCACAACTGGACGACAGCGAAGACCGTATAAAGCTTATAGAAGCGAACGCGGCTTTGTCTCAGGTCAGGCGCGAATTGGCGGAAGCTGAATTTCGAAACGATCCTGCGGCAGCAGGGCAGGCTCAGATACGCTCGCAGCTATATTCAGCGCAAGTCTCGCTCGAGCAGGAGCGTATCAATGACGCACGACTGACCTCACCGATTGCGGGCGTTGTGATTACTCCCAAGGTGGAAGAAAAATCCGGAACCATGATCAAACCGGGCGATAGTTTCTGCGAAGTGGTAGCTCAGGAGCGCATAGCCGCAGAAATGAGCGTCCCCGAAACGGATCTTTCGCTCGTCAGCCCCGGAGAAAATGTGTCTCTGAAGTTAAACGCTTTCCCGACGACGACGTTCGAGGGGACCGTCGATCGCATCGGCGCGCAGACTCGGATTGACTCCGGCGATCAATATTTCCTGGTGCGCGCGATATTCGAAAATGCCGGAGGAAGGGCTCGTAATGGAATGGTAGGACGAGCGAGAATTCGGTCGCGCGATGGGTGGTTCGGCAGCGGCTGGTATCCGATAGGGTACGTTATTCTGCGCTCGCCATTCCGATGGATTTGGCAAAAAGTATGGCCCTGGGTGCCGTGAGGAAAGAGGGATCGTTCATATGAAGCGCTCCGCCGTATTAATCTTATTCGCCGCAGTGGCGATGGTTGGGAATGGCTGCGACAAATCGCCTGTGGCCTCCGACCACAAGGATGCCCCGCAGTCTGCCTCCAGCACAGCTCCGCCGCCCGCGGCCAGCACACCCGCAAAAGGCACTGAAAGCGGCGATATTTTAAGTGTACTCACCGTGGAACATCAGGTCGACCTGTCGGCCCAGCGCGACGGCAATCTGACATCCGTCGCCAAAGACGAAGGCAGCGTGGTCAAATCCGGCGACATTCTCGGCCAGCTGGACGATCGAAGCCTGCAACAAGAGCTCATTAAGGCTCGCGACGATCTGAAGGTGACTCAGAATAATTTGCAATTCAAAGCGGCGGAACTAAAGGCCAAGGCTGCTGCATTTCGGCGTCAACAACAGCTACGGGAAGCAGGACTGTCGAGCCAGGCTGATCTCGAAGCAGCGGAATTCGAAGCGAAAGGCGCGGAGTACGATATGCACGGTTACGAAGCTTTGGTAGAGAGCGGGCAAGCCGAAATTCACCGTCTCGAAATTGAGATCGATCAGACCGTTTTGCGCGCTCCGTTTTCGGGAGTGGTGGCGCGCCGTTACGTTCGGGAAGGACAAGCCATCGCCAAGGGCGAGAAATGTTTTCGAGTGAGCCAACTCTATCCGCTTCAGGTCCAATTTCAAATTTCCGAATTGGCGAGTCCGCGCCCTACACTCGGCGCGCCCGTTGCCTTGATTCTTCTGGGCGGTACTAGTCGGTCGGTGACCGCGAAGGTGGTGAAGGTCAGCCCTACTGTGGATCCGTCCAGCGACAGCTATGACGTGGTAGCCCAGCTTACCGGCTCAGGAATATCGGACCTGAGACCGGGCATGGCAGTACGGGTCGAATGGCCTGGCACAACGCAGCCGAAACCGTAGAGGACATCCAGCGATGCGTTTCGGCCCCACCAGCCTTCAAGTCTCCAGCGTCCTCGCGAAAGGTCTTAAACGCCCCAAACTCCGTACGGATCTGCGCATCAGCGAACAAACTGTAGCCGGCGAAATCAGCTACGTGGTCAAGAACCGCGAGACGAATTCTTACAATCGTTATGGTGCTACGGAATATCAGCTGCTGTCGCTTTGCGATGGAACGCATACCGCCGCCGAGATCGCAGTGGCTATGTCCGAGAAGGATCCGGATTTGAAGACGAGCGAGGCCGACGTGCTCGACTTCCTGGAGTCGGTGGAACCCACCATGTGGGAGCGCTCGATCGGAGAAAAAAACCTGGCGGTGCTCGAGCGCATTCGTGACGAGCGAAAAGGGCGGATCGATCAATCGAGTGTTCTATATATAAGCTTTAAAGCGTGGGATCCGGACAAGACACTCACCAAATTGGATCGCTATTTGGGCTGGATGTTTACGAAGGGTTTTGTCATCTTCTCTTTGTTCGTCTTCCTCGTCGCGGTTTATCTGCTCGCCGGCGATTGGACGCGGGTGCAACAAGACACTTCGGCTCTGTATAATTTTGCGGATAAAAGCGCTTACGACATCTGGATCTTTTGGATCCTGCTGCTCGGCCTGGGTGCCGTACACGAATTTGGCCACGGGCTCACTTGCAAGCATTTTGGCGGTGAAGTCCATCAAATGGGCTTCTTGCTCATCTATTTCACCCCGGCGTTTTTCACAGACACCACAGACATCCTTCTGTTCACGACCGCCAAGACTCGGCAGTGGGTCATTTTCGCGGGTATTTGGGTTGAACTTGTGATTTGCGGCTTGGCCGCACTAGTCTGGCATTTCACCGCCCCCGGCTCTCTGACGAATGACTTTTTCTACAAGATGATGTTACTGAGCGGCATTCAGGGTGCGCTCTTGAACCTCAATCCCTTAATCAAAGCCGACGGCTACTATGCGCTGTCGCAATTTCTAAACATCGATAACCTGCGTGAGGAATCTTTCGGCTACTTGCGAGCATGGATGCAGAAATACATTCTTCGGCATGACATAGACCTGCCGCCGTCCAGCAAGCGCCAACGCCATGTTTTCTTCCTGTTCGGAATTTCAGCCATCATCTACAGCACCTCGCTCCTGATTCTTATGCTTTTGTTTGTTAAGAACATACTCGTAAGCCAAATGGGAGACGAATGGGGTTATCTGGCAACTCTTGGCGTGATCTATTTCTTTGCGAGAACAAGTTTGCGAAAAGCTCTGCCCGCAGCTCGAGCCTGGATACGGGACAAGAGGGAGAAATATATGGCCTGGAAAATGACGCGCGCGCAGCAAGTTGGCGCACTTGGATTAGTTCTCCTGTTTCTGTTGCCTCCCTTTGCGTCAAAGGTCACCAACGATTTGGTGCTGGAGCCCGGAAGGGACGCGCGGGTTCGAGCCACAGTTGACGGTAGAATTCAAAAGGTGTTTGTTCGGGAAGGCGACGAAGTAAAAGCGGGCCAAATGCTGGCCGTCCTGGAGAATCCTGATATAAATGCCGACGTGCAGTTGCTCACACAGCAGTTGGCGCTCGCCAGCAGTAACCTCCGCAATAATCAGGATCGTTCGGACTTTAGCCAGGCAGCGCAAATGACCCGCGACCGCGGCCGGCTACAGCAAGAGCTGTCGGTTTCGGAGCAGAAGCTGCGCGAACTGGAAATTCGAACGCCAATCGACGGCGTCGTGGCTACCGCCAATGTGGATCAGGAAGCCGGCCAATATCTTGCGGCTGGAGACGAATTAGCCCGGGTAGTAGATCGAAGCACCATGAAAGCGCGTATTCTGGTGCAGGACCGCGAACTTCCGGACGTTCAGCCTGGCGCCGCAGCGAAAATAAAGGTGCTCCCATTTCCGTTTCGAACTTTCTCAGGTCACGTTGACAAGATACTTCCGGCCGCGGCCCTGGATCATCCGGTAGCACAGACGGAAAAGCTGGAACGTCTCGGGCAGGAATTAGCGAACTTCGTTGCAGTTGAGATGGAAATCCCGAACCCAGACGGGTCCCTTCGGGAAGGCATGACGGGTAAAGCGCAGATTTCCGGGCCAAGGCATTCCTTGGCTTGGCAGGCTGGCCAGGCAACTTGGCGCTGGGTGCGTTCGCAATTTTGGTAAGAGTACGCGCGCCTCTTGCGGTCTAACTCCCAGCACCAATGAAAAAGGGCCGCCGTTCCTGGGACGGCAGCCCTTGGTAGTGCAACTGCTAACTGGTGGCCGGCTCGAAGCGAGCCGTCACAAAACTGAATCGAACTACGCGCGACCGGTCTTGAACCCGGTGAGCGGCTTCACTGATCCGAGCTTCTTTCCCTTTTTCACTGTCTTTGCTTTTGCCATGGTCTTGAGTCTCCTTAGAATTTTTGTTTTCCTTCTGCCTACAATGCTACTAGTGCAATCCGCGCGCCAAACTCCCATCGGACTTCCTACGCCGGGTGAAACTCATTCAAAAGCACTTATTGCATACAGCAAGCACGATGCGTAAAAATCCAGCGACGAATGTGTTTAATTTCTTGCGGTCGCGTTGAATAATTCAACGTCTCGCGACAAAGAGAGGAGATCGCAGTAGAAAATTCGGAAAATTGCGAGCGAAGAGTTGGCGACGTGAAGAAGACAGAAGCGCGCGAAGGGCGAGACGATTTAGGAAAAAGAAACCGGGTGCAACAAAAAGGGCTGCCAGCCTTTCGGCGGCAGCCCTTCAAATCTGTAATCATTCTCGCCCGTGCCTGCGAACAAACAACCGGCACGTGTGGAGCAGAAACGCCTACTTATCCCCGTCCTACGCCAACAATCGTCAAGGGTTTCGCCGCTTCCAGCTTCTTCGCTTTCTTCAAGGTTTTCTTGGCCATGATAGTTCCTCCGTATGAGATTAAATGCTCGGCACGAGGACCTATGTGCAAAAACAATGCCAATGTCGATCACAAATGTCCTGACCCTAAGGTGCTGCATCCTAAAGAGTTAGGTCGAAAGATTCCCTAGTATGCATCGCCCCCTTCGCGAGATGTGTTGAATTTCTCACCGCAGCGATTAATAAGTCAGCACGAAACTGGATTATAGGCTGTATTTACGACACAAGTAGTTGAGTCTGTTTCGGTCTACTCCCAACAATCGCGCGGCGTCCGCCTTTCCCTGTTTGGCTTGCTCGAGAGCTTCCTGAACCCATCGGCGCTCAAACGTCTCCATTTCCTTGGCCAAATTGATTCCTCCCGAAGGTAGCCGGAAACGGTTGCGCGAATCCCGTCCAGAAGCTTGTACGATTTCGCTTGGGAGATCCTTCAACGAGATGACGTCGCCGTCCGTCATTATAACGAGCCTCTGAATTGCGTTTTGCAACTCGCGCACGTTTCCAGGCCATGGATAGCGCTTAAGGGCCAGCATCGCGTCGTCAGCGATCCGTTTTGCCGGGAGACTATTGGCAGCGCAATAGACGCTTACGAAGTAATCGGTAAGCACCGGAATGTCCTCTATCCTTTCTCGAAGTGAGGGCACGAAAATGGGGACCACATGAATACGATAATAGAGATCTTCGCGAAAGCGCTCCTCGCGAACCATTTCCTCCAAGTCTTCGTTTGTCGCACTAATGAGCCGAAAATCCACACGGATGGACTTCTTGCCGCCTAATCGGGTGAAGGAGCGATCCTCCAGCACACGCAGGAGCTTACTCTGGAGCGCTGGCGTAAGTGTCGCTATCTCATCAAGAAACAAGGTGCCTTGGTGAGCCATTTCAACCCGGCCTTCCTTCGTCGCGGTTGCGCCGGTGAAGGCGCCCTTCTCATAACCGAATAGCTCGGCCTCCATTAAGCCCTCGGGTAGCGCAGCGCAGTTCACACTGACGAATGCCCGATTTCGTCGGTCGCTTTGTTCGTGAAGCGCTCGAGCCACCAGCTCCTTGCCCACCCCGCTCTCCCCCCGGATGATAACGTTGGTGGTTGCTCGGGCCATTCGCTTTATGGAATCGAAGACGTGGCTCATGGCGTCGGTCGAGCCGATGAGATCGCCATGAGTGCTCTTGCGACTTATTTCCTGCCGGAGAATTCGATTTTCGCGCTGAATGTGTAATTTTTCAACAGCACGCTCCACCACGTGCCGCAGGACGTCCGTGTCCAGGGGCTTGATGAAGTAGTCGTACGATCCGGCATCGATTACCTTCATAGCGGTGGGTTTTGTTTCGTCAGAACTGATCACGATTACGAGTGTATCAATCTCGCTTCCTACCAGCCGGGCGAGCAGCTCGGTGCATTCGCGGACGCCAGCATCGCCGAGCGGGAGGCCTAGAAGCAGGACATCGAGTTCTGATCCCTGGAGCAGCCTGTAGGCTTCGGCGAGATCCTCGCCTTCGAAGACTTCGAACTCCGAGCGCAGAGCGGAGGCTATCCTGGAGCGGAAGCTATGTTCATCGTCAACAATCGCTACTTTGGGTTTACTCGCTGCGGGCGTGATGGCGGTCTCCGGCGGGGACTAACACAAACCAATCGTGTCAAAATGCATCCCGCGCGTGTGGGCGATTCTAGGTGTGAAGAGCCTTACTGTCAACGATGCCGCAGCCAAATCTGTGGCTCTTAGCCACAGACCTCGCACCTTTCCGATAACTCAACGCGAAGTTTTTCGTGGTGGCAGGTACTTCTTGTCAATTTTCGCGATCACAACGTAATTCGGATCTACCATTTCAGCGAGGTGAATCGTGGCAACTTTCGAGAGCAACTCGTAGGCGTCAAGCTCGGACAAACCGTAATCCTGGTGAATCCATCCAACCAGCTGTGTAAACGCAATACGTAACGAATCGTCAAGCGGACGGTAGATACCCACAGCCATGATTTCATCCTTATTTTCGAAGCGCGGCCAATCGATTTTCTGCCCCTTGATTACGCGCACGCGCAGCCGAACGCGCAACGGCACCTCAATAGCTGTCCCGGCGATCTCGCCGTCGCCCATGGCCGCGTGTCCGTCGCCCATGTACAGGAGTGCGCCGGGCACGTTGACGGGCAAATACAGCGTGTTGCCTACGCTCGACTCCGAAGCGTCCATGTTGCCTCCGAATTCAGCCGGGACCACCGAACTACGCGCTTCGCCGTCGGAAGGGGCAACTCCAATACATCCAAGAAAAGGATGCAGCGGGATTTTCACCGAGAAACTCGTATCATGCGCCTGAAAAGTTGCGGTGTTATCGTCCGGATGAATTGGATAAAGCCATATGCGTTCCGGTAGGGGAGCCTGAATCATAGGCGTGTAATTTGTGGAGTTAAGCGCGCCGAAGCCTGGAGCAAAGGCGCCGACTCCCTGTGCCGAGTTTACTTCCAACGACACAAAGTCGACAGCAATCGTGTCGCCCGGTTCAGCACCCTCTATATAGAATGGGCCGGTGAGCGGGTTGTCGCCTTTGACGAGCGCCAGCGTATCGCCGTTTTTTTGAATGGCATCACCGAACGCATCAAGCGTGTTGGTTTCGAGGATATCTCCCGCCGAAAGCCGCGCAACAGGAGGCGCCACACCGTAAACATATTTAACAGTTTCGAGCGTCGCATGATACTTCACCACGCCCGCCGCCTTGTCCTGACCTCGCGCAATCGACAGGAAAACCAAAATGCTGGCGAAGATGATAAGCGCTCGCAACCTCATCGGACCCCCTTCACCGCTGCCACGCGATTCTAGAACAAACCTTAGCGATGTTCGGCACAATTGTGAATGCCTTCCGGCAATGCGATGATGTCAGTAGCGCATCCCGCGGACGCAGACCAGGGACCCGAAGCAAATGCTGAAGAAAAGGCTCACTCACATCCTGCTTCACGATTCGTTTCGTGTAGGCATCACCATCAAAGGCATCGACGGACTATTAGAATCAATCGGCGGCGTGCTGTTGTGGTTCAAAGTCAACTCGTTGAACGCTTGGCTCCAGGCGTTGTGCCAACATGAGCTCGCTCGCGATAAACACGATATTATTTTCCGTCATATAAGCATTGCTTCACAAAAATTGGCCAGCGGAAGCCCCATGTTCGCCTCGCTCTACCTTCTCTCTCATGGACTAGTTAAGGTCGTGCTGGTCGTCTGCCTCTGGGCCAATAGACTGTGGGCCTATCCTCTGACCATTGTTGTATTCGCCGCCTTTATGGTCTACCAAACTTACAGGTTCACTCATACCCATTCGTGGGCGCTGATAATTCTCACTCTTTTCGATGGCCTGCTGATATTTCTGACCTGGAAGGAATATCAGGATCAGAAATCGCTAAAGTCTAAGAAGGAAAAAGGCTGACTCCTCAGCACTTTCCAGGCTGTTACAGCTGAATTATTTTTGTGTAATTGGATAAAAGAGAGGCTCGCAGCGTATGGCCTTACGCAGGATTTTCGTGTAGATTTTCCTATCGTGCCGACACCAGTTAAATTCAACGTTGGACTTGTGCAGATGGCGGTTGGCGCCAAAACTGTTGAAAACCTCTCGCGCGCCAGTGCTCGAATCGAAGAGGCAGCGCGTGCGGGCGCGCAAGTGGTGTGCTTGCCGGAACTTTTTCGTTCGCAATATTTCTGCCAGCGCGAAGACACTGCGAATTTTGAATTGGCGGAACCTGTTCCCGGACCTACAACTGAAGCATTAGGCCGTGTGGCGCAAAAAACCAAAACCGTCATCATCGCTCCGCTTTTCGAACGCCGAGCGCCGGGCATTTATCACAATAGCGCCGCGATTATCGACGTCGATGGCCGTATCGCAGGCGTCTATCGCAAAATGCACATTCCCGACGACCCGGCTTATTACGAGAAGTTTTACTTCACGCCGGGAGATCTGGGTTTTCGCGCTTTTCCAACCAACGCAGGAAAAATCGCCACGTTAATTTGCTGGGATCAGTGGTACCCGGAAGGAGCACGTCTTGCAGCGCTCAATGGCGCATGCATTCTTTTCTATCCCACGGCGATCGGCTGGCACCCTAGCGAAAAAGAATCCAATGGCGAAGCCCAGCGCGATTCGTGGCGCACCATCCAGCGTAGCCACGCAATCGCCAACGGCCTGTACGTTGCGGCCGTCAATCGCGTGGGACACGAAATTCCCGCGGAAGGCGGACCCGGCCTCGAGTTCTGGGGCAGCTCATTCCTTTGCGATCCGCAAGGCGTGGTCATCGCGGAGGGTTCGACAAATCGCGAAGAAATTTTATACGGAGAAGTGAATCTCGCGCACCTGGAAGACGTTCGCCGCAATTGGCCGTTCTTGCGCGACCGCCGAATCGACGCCTACGCCGGCATCGATCAACGTTTTCTCGACGAAAAACCTTGAAACGAACCAGCCGCATCGTCCGCACTACAGAAGAAAATACGCCAGCATCGCTTGGATTTCGCATGCCCGCGGAATGGGAACCGCACGAGGCCACATGGATCGGCTGGCCTCACAACGCGACCGATTGGCCGGGAAAGCTTGAGCCTATCCACTGGGTCTATGGCGAGATCGTGCGCAAAATCGTCTCGGGCGAAATCGTGCGCATCCTGGTGAATTCGACAGCGCATGAAGCCCAAGCGCGCAAAGTTTTGAAAAGCGTCGGCGTCAGCACGGCCATGGTTCAGTTCCTGCGATTCCCCACTAATAGAGGATGGACGCGAGACTTCGGCCCCATCTTTGTCAAACGCTCCAAACCCCGACCGGAGGTTGCTATCGCCCGGTTCCGTTTCAACGCCTGGGCTCGCTATCCCGACTGGAAAAAGGACGACGCAATTCCGGAACAAGCCGCACGCCGGCTGAAAATAAAAATCTTCCGCATTCAACTCGGTGGACGCGACGTGGTTCTCGAGGGTGGAAGTATTGATGTAAACGGCTCGGGCTCGGTGCTTACCACGGAAGAATGCTTTCTCGACAAAAAGCGCCAAGTTCGAAATCCCGGTTTCGATCGTGCACAGACAGAAACCGCGCTGCGAGAATCGCTTGGCGTAACAAATGTTATATGGCTCGGAAAAGGAATCACCGGAGACGACACACACGGCCACGTTGATGATCTTTGCCGCTTCGTGAACCGGCGCACCGTGGTCCTTTGCCGTGAGAAAAACTCTCGCGAGAAAAATTACAAACCCCTGGAAGAAAATTGGGAGCGCCTGCGCAGCGCAAGGCTAGAGAATGGAAGCAGACCAGACGTCATTGCATTACCCATGCCGTCTCCCCTCTTTTTCGATGGCGTGCGCCTCCCCGCTAGCTATGCGAACTTTTACGTCTCGAACTCTTCAGTGCTGGTGCCTACATTCAACGATCCGAACGACCGCATAGCTCTCGGCATCCTCGGCGATTTATTCTCCACCCGCTCAGTTGTCGGCGTCCATTCCGTCGATTTGGTGTGGGGGTTCGGCACGATTCATTGCCTGACGCAGCAGCAGCCCGCTCGACCTTAATTCCTTTCGTATATTTTTCGCATATTCTGCATTCAGTCGGTTCGCTCGACAAGAGAAGCCGCCCACAATTGTTCAACTGAAGATTGACGCCTCCGGACAGACTGGTGCCGCCCTTTTTTTCTCTTCTCCTCTCCTCAAGCCGCCCGCGAAGTATTAATCTTATGCGCATGAAGAAGCCACGCTCTCGCAACGACTCAGCCAAACCAGGCACGCGCAAGCCAGACGCTGACAAGCCGGACAAGGGCAAGGATGAACCTTGCCTGTTCTGCAAAATCGTTTCGCGAGAAATGGAAGCCAAAATTATTTTCGAAGACGAAATCTCCATAGCTTTTCTCGACGTGCGGCCGCTTTTCCCGGGACATGTCTTGCTGATCCCCAAAGCGCACTATAGAAGCTTGACGGATCTTCCTTCCGCGCTAATCGGTCCGTTTTTCTCTAACGCTCAGATGCTCGCTCGAAAAGTGCAGGAAGTTATGAAGGCGGAAGGCACCTTTGTCGCCATCAACAACATCGTCAGCCAGAGCGTGCCGCATCTGCACGTCCACATCGTTCCGCGAAAGCGCAGCGACGGCTTGCGAGGTTTTTTCTGGCCGCGTCGGCCATATCAAGAGGGAGAAATGCTCGCCATGCACGAAGCGCTCTCCGGGCCACCGCCAAAATTCTAACCGCTTGTGGCGCAAACCGGAGTTTCTCCGGCCTATGAAATTCTGCTGTTTGGCTAGTTTGCGGTGTTTGCGCGCTGCAGCACCTGACATACTCGGGGTGCCAAGACGTGTGCCGCCGGCAGCCTGCCTCTCGCCCGATTCCGCTCCCGACACATCCTATGCCTATGGCGGGCATACACTTATTCCCGACGGTCTGTTCGATAGTTATAGATGAGGCGAGTTATTTTATCTTACGAGGCGTGTACTCTTGACGTCTGCGCTGAAATCTGTAAACTGCGGTTTTCTACAATGGCGACCCAACCCAACCCGCTAGAGCAAACTCTGCAGGATTTCCAGTTCCCGCAGCGTGAGGCCGCCTTTTTTTATGGGCTGTTTCTGCGCGGCCACTCGGCTGAAGAGTTGCGCAAGGACATTCAAGTTCCCGCGGCAGTTCTCGCCAAATGGGATCGCGAGACGGTACGCGAGCCGCAACTTCGGCCCATATTAGAGACCATCGTCCGCTACCGGCAACACGTCCTGGCAATCTTTGAGAATCTGATCTGCCACGACGCTACAACGCAAAAGCTTCAATAATTCTTTCCATATCGCAATTTGCCGCAATTTTTACTCCGCTAAAATCATTTACGCTCGCGCACGTCCTTGGAACTCGAATCATTGGAACTCGCGGTTCTTCGCGGCCATCTTTCAACCGCGAGTTGCAGTGAGCGAATCACTTGCGTAAAATGACTTGGGCCATCCCGCTAAACAATCTACTCCCCGGTAGCTCAACGGCAGAGCATTCGGCTGTTAACCGAAGGGTTGCTAGTTCGAATCTAGCCCGGGGAGCCAACTTCTCCTTCTCTCTCAATTGGTTACAAAACCTCCTTTCTCAGCTTAGAATTCCTCTCCTTTCGTGGGTGGCCCGGAACGGCGCCGTATGCGACGTTAGAGCGTCCGCCCTTGCTCGGTGAGTGTTTTGGCCTCACGGCGAACATCTGCCCACTTGATCGGGAGATCCGCTATCGTACCCGGTTGTTCGCTCGACTCAAGCAAACCCAACGCGGCGAGCACAACGCGGCGCTGCAGATCGCGATGGAAGGGCACGCCAAAGTGATGACCCATCGGCCAGGGAAGAAACAATGCGCGCGGAACTTTGATGGCCTCCGTCACGTCGCGCGCTACAGTGACCGAAACCGTGGGGACACCGCGCGCTTCGATGGCTCTCTGGATCAGTCCGACGGACTGATGACAGATCGGTCAAGCGGGCGCCAATAACGCACAATCGGCACGCTCCTCTTCGACGACCGCTTCGGCAATTCCCTCAGCAACGGTTCGCTCAAACTTCTCGGGGTCCATGTTGTAGCCGATAAAACTGAAGAAATTCGGAGTCAACCCGCCCAGGCACCCTTCTTCCACGAGTTCCTGAAGACGTTCGATCGGAAAGATTACGTTAATGTCGAGGTCTGCATCGTCGTGAGGGTATTTCAACTGATGAATGATCAGGTCATCGTGCTTCGCCCTTGAAGGCACGCGCATAAAACGGAAGTCGCCGAAAGGATGGCAGACATCCAGAGGCCGATCGGTCTTCAGGTGCACGCCGCAGGAGCTGACCAGCGTCAAGCGGGATGCGCCGAGCGGTTTTCCCAAGCGCGTCTGAGGCACGAAGCCCTCTTTGCGAATCATCGAACCGGGGTAGCGCTCGTTGATGGTGTGCCAGAGGCCCGGGCCGGAGCTGCGTCCCAACCTCGCGGCGATCGGCTGCGGATGAAGTGTCCTTATCGGCTGCCGTCATGAATCCACCTCCCGGACCTGCGGATGAAGTAAAAATGCAGATGAAAGAAAAGGAGGGCCAGAGTCGATTCGTTCGTGTCGAGACCCCGGGCGATGAATTTGCGGTCCACCTCGTCGTCGCGAAGCAGGATTTTTATGGCTTCGGCCCACGACCGGTCGATCTCGTCCTTGCCGACGGCTTCGTTGCCGTCGCCGAGGTGCAAACGAACGAATCGAACGAGCTCTCCGAGATCGCCCTGGGCGGCGGCCTCTCGCAGATACGGAACGGACATGGATCTCTCCCTCTAATGCGACGTGTCCTCGCAAATCAAATGACGCGAGGGCTGAGAATGGAGTTACTCGCTCGGATTGATCTTGCTGTACAGGCGCTTGTTGAAGCCCTCTGGCGTTTGAAACAATCTTCCGTCGGCGACAAGCCCTATGACATTCCGCATCCCGTCGAGAACCGCAGAACAGTGAGCACAGACTTTGAAATGTGCTTCCATCCTTACACGTAGCTCCGCAGAGACATCCGCATCAACGTATTCAGATATTTCTCGCCAGACCGCAGTGGGCGGTTTTGCCGGAACCTTGAGCGGGCTTGTGTTCAGCCGCTGGATGTATGAAGGTGAATTCTACCCTCTACTTGCCGGCCTGCCTTGAAGTTAAATGCCCGTCGCTCGACATTGGGCATTCCCAGATAGTTCGGAACAGAACCCAAGGCAAGTACGAGCTGGTCGTAGGATATTTGGCGTGGTTCAGACGCACCATCGGGTGAATTCACGCCTTCCATCGCTCATGGTTTCCTCCATCCGAGACTCAATGATTGTTTTCCTTCCATAGTTCCAGCAGCTAGTGATGCCGAATGGGGTCTGGAGACCGCTTAAGATCAAGAGGAAAAACCTTCAAACTCCACATGACTGGCACGGATGTAGGCGGATAGCAAACCGTCTTGTCGCAAGCCTGATACCTCAACTCCCCGCTAATCGAGATGGTCTTCCCTGTGGAAATCAGCGAGCGAGCAATATCGGAAGTTGGGGAGAAGTTTACCGTGACATCCTGAACGATACGGAACTTCCCCTCAAAGACCGGGACGTGTTCCTGAATGGCCTCCAGGTAGATATCCTTAGAGTTCGGATATATTACCGGAGCGAGTTCGATCCCCGAGGTTTCCTTCACTGCGAGCTGAATCGGTTTATACCCTTGCACTTCGGGAGAATAAACGTGGGTGCCCGGGGGAAGTTCTATTTCGGCAATCAAGCTTACCCGGCTGCCGGGCACGACGTCGCGATCTGATTGCTCAAGGGCTAGTCGAAGATGGGCTGCTTTTATATTCTGGCTCACTTCCTCGGTCAATTCCGGGAAAAGCTTCCCAATCACATTGTTCGGCGTGAATCGGTCGACGTCCTTCGCTTCAGTCCAATTCAAGAGGTTGGTTGCACCGTGTGTTTCCGCGTAAGCGACACCAGATGCGGCACTTGTGTGATTTTGCCTGCTTTCTTGCAAAGCAGGTACTCTCGCAAATTGAACTGCGAACGGACCGGGTGCAACGGTCACTGTGTGAGACATTTATAAGAAGCCGCTGAACGGCGTCAACCTTGGTGCTCGTCCCATTCGGTCCAGAAGCGCGCTTTTTCAAAACAACTGGAGCGCTGAGCAGCTCCTATCGAATCAAGCTGGAACTTTCGTGAGCCCTTCTATTTTGGCGAGAGGTCTGTGTACCAAATGCTCGGTAAATGTCATTGAGCACGAACCAAAACAGCCAATGATTTGGGAACGCCTACTCGCGATCCGAACCGGCAGAGGTTGTCACAGTTGACCGTTGCTGAGCCATATATGTGGCCCATGCTATACAGGCGCAAAGGCTCACAACCGGAAAGACAAGTTGTTCCGGTGCTCGCCAAAAATACGGCCCCCCAACGAACAACCATCCCCAAAAGCCAAAGTGTAAAATGAGCAACAAGACGCTGCTCCATACTGGCAATGGCCACTTCACAAGGAGGTAAAGCGCAGTGCAGACAATTGCTCCGCCCAACTCCATGAGAAGCATAACGTGCGGTGGATTCGGGAGAACCGGCGGCGAATATAGACGAGTTAGATACAGCCAGCAAATAGGCAGGGCGGCCACCGATATAATCCCGGCGACGGAACGGAGAACCTTCGCCCCCAGAAGGCTAGCCGAGCAGAGTCTCAAGAAGGCAAAAATGCAAACAGCCAGGACAATCGCAAGAACCAAGAACGCAGCATACGCTCCGACATAACTATGCAGATTCAGACCGAACGTTCGATTGATTCGCCACTGTAGCCTGGATTCGAGATTGGAGAAGGATGTCCTAGCGTTCACCAACCTGACAAGAAGCGCGATATTGAGAGAAAACAGGAACTCATTGGTGCGCGTATCGTAGCCTGTCTGCGACAATGAGTTTTTGCCCATTGAAACTTGCAGCCTCAGTTCTCCTCAGTTTTTCTTGCCAAGAATGTTCGTTAGAGAAGTGTCAGCGTCGTTGCCCCAATGAATTGCAGTTTTGCCATCAGCGGAGACACCGGTGAACACTGAAGGATCGGTGCATTCGCCATCATTGTAAGTGTCAACCGATCCACCAAAGATGTTATCACGCCAAATCGAAACGGGTTAGCGCGCGGCGAGACTGATTCGATTTGTTCGTTCATTCATCAGTCGAAATGCCCTCCAGTGCGGCGTCTGATTTCCTTAACGCCGTGTCCGAGATGGCGCCGCAGAAGTAACCGGAGAGTTACGCCATCCGAGTATCCGACGCGCGCAGCAATTTCCTCCACACCTTCCTGCGTCGTTTTCAGAAGATGCACGGCACGTTCGACACGAAGTTCCTGGAAATAAGATAACGGCGTTTTTCCCAAGACGGTCTGCAACCGCCTTGCTAGTGTCCTCTTGCTGCATCGGGCAGCTTGAGCGGCGTCGTCCAGCGAAAATCCCAACATAAGTCTCCCTCGAGCCCAATGTTCGAAACGTTCCACGAGCGGATCTGAGTGGGCGAGGTGATCGCTGAGAATGTAAACAGATTGCAGCGGCCGTGAGTCGACGACCAGGTATTTTGCGGTCAACGCCGCGAGTTTTGGGCTCTTCTGCTGTACGAGCCATAGCGCCAAGTCCATGTGACTGAGAGCTGCCCCGGCGGTAACAAACCCTCCGGACTTTACGATGATCTGCGATTCGTCCAGACAGACTCTCGGATATCTTCGCCGAAACAAGGGAGCGAGCCACCATGTGGTTGTCGAGTCTTGATTGTCGAGAAGTCCGGATTCAGCAAGAACAAACGTCCCGACACAGGCGGCGGCTATTGCTGTGCCGTGCTGCGACCACGATCGTAGCTCCGCGCAGGCATCGCCCACATCGGATCTCGCAAGCGCTGCCTCAAGTGGCTCTGGGGTCTTGAATCCGATTGCCAGAACCACGACCCATTCAGGGATGGACCGCGAGGGGATGGGATTAACGGGGACGACGAGTCCTTGCGATGTCTTAACATTCTTGCGCACACCAACCATCGTCACGTCGAAGCGCGGCAGGGCGAGTTCAGACATTTCCGCAAGATTATTGGCAGTTGCAAACGCATCAAGAACGGTGGCCAGACCCGTATCAAAAACGCCATCCAACACAAGGACATAGATCCTCATGGCAAATATAATATCAAATTTGGCGATCTTGCCAATGGCGTATCGACCTGCCAAAGAGCTAGCGTGGCTATGCTGGAGATAGTTCACCCAAGGAGAAACCGATGCTTACAGTTGCATTGTTCGCGCGCTTGGAAGCAAAAGCCGGAAAGGAAAATGAGGTTGCGAAGTTCTTGGAAGCAGGACTTGCCCTGGCCAACGAAGAAGCGACAACGCCGCTGTGGTTCGCGCTGCGGTTGGGGCCGACAACTTTCGGGATATTCGATGCGTTTACCGATGAGGGCGGACGTCAGGCTCATCTGAGCGGTCCAATCGCCAAGGCTCTCATGGCTAAGTCAGCCGAATTGTTTTCCAAACCGCCCGAAATCGAACGGATTGAGGTTTTGGGAGTGAAGCTCCCACGATAGAGTCGCCGGTTCGATCTAGACCACGTTGGACTCAGGATAGGTTGAGCAGATCGCCGAGCATTCGGTTGCTAGCCGAAGGCGTGTAGATGAGATAGGCGTATTTTGGAGCTGTCCCAGTATGCCTGTCACGAAAGTGTAACGCAGACTCTGGACTGCGGCTGTCGTTCTGGTTGTCATTCTTTCGAACGGACGAAGGGGACCCCTGCCTAGTGAGCAGGCGCTCTCGGAGCTCGGGATCGGTTAGCAATTGTCTTGCCGCGCAATTTCCTTTCTCAGGTTCTTCATAGTAGCGCGATCCACGTATTCACCTAGGTCAGCGTAGCGAATACACGACTAGCCGACCGAAAGCACTGGTGTCGCTCCAATTTTGTCCTGGGATTGGCGGCGGGAATTCGGCCAGAAATACTTTACCGTCAGCAATGGTCGGCGGGCTTTGCTTTGCAAAACCACGCTCCGTCCTCGCCGTTGTCTTTACTGTTCCATATCTCATTGAGCTGCCCGTTCAATCCAGGCGTGGCGTCGAAAGCTTCCGAATATCCGCGGACGATCTTATTTATCGCGTTACATGGCGCGTTATTGGGAGTTAAATCGGCACCCACAGAATCCATACACTTGAATGTGTTGTTAATCTGCTGGAAGTGCCAGCCGTTGTCCGACTGCGCGAAGAAGGAATCCCAAATATTTCCGGATGCATCTCTCCACACAAAATGCTGCTGGTCCTGAAAGGCCGAGACGAATATTCCGTCGATGGGCGTACGGCCATTCGTGGTGATCTGCTGGAAATGCCCGCTGTTGTCGGTCCTTCTGTAGAAGGAATCCCAGATATTTCCGGCCCCGTCGGTGTAAGCAAAGTGCTGTTGATCAGCGGAATCGAACACAGAGACGAAGACGTTGCCCACCGCCGGGTGCCCGTTCGTATTGATCTGCTGAAACTGCCAGCTATTGTCCGACTGCCGGAAGAAGGAATCCCAAATATTTCCGGGCCTGGCCCACCAAGACTCTCTGCGAACACACCCAACTGGCAAACACCTATTTCAAGCTTGGATATCGTTTCGGTCCTTGAGCATCTATGGTGGCGGCACCGCCAGTTCTTCCTACTTTGCCGCGATGGCGACCCAATTTGCCTCTTGACTGTCTATCTGTATTACTGTATTAGTACGGAATGTTGACTCACGTGAACCCGAGTTCAGGCGTTCCCCTCTACCTTCAAATCGAATCGCAGTTTAAATATGCGATTGCTTCGGGCGGACTCAAGCTGGGAGATGCACTACCCTCCGTGCGGAAACTTGCTGCTGAACTACGAATAAATCCAAATACAGTGGCTCGGGCTTACCAGGATTTAGAACGGGAAGGAATCATCCGGACCGTTCCGGGCGGCGGAACCTACGTGGCCGACAGCACTCCCGGCCTCTTAAAGTCTGAAAAGCTGCGTCGCTTACGTCCGTCTACTTTGCAACTTGCCGTCGAAGGGATCCAGTTAAGACTGGAACCCGAAGAGATTATCACGCTTCTCAAAGAGGAACTTTCTAAGTTGGTAGGAGAATAAGTATGTCCGATTTAGCTATTGCTACGCGCCAATTAACGAAGACCTACTCCCGAACCGAGGTCGTCAACAACATCGATCTGCGAGTAGAAAAGGGTTCGGTGTATGGCCTCGTTGGCCGCAACGGAGCAGGCAAAACGACTCTTTTGAAAATGCTTCTAGGGTTAGTGCGTCCCACAGCTGGATCACTTAATGTGCTCGGCATGGATTACTTGCATGAGCGATTGGCAATTCTCCGGCGAACGGCCTATGTCAGCGAGAGTAAGGCGCTGTTTGACACGATGACCGGCGAGGATCTGGTGCGGTTTAATAGAAGCTACTTTTCAACGTGGTCCGATGACGCAGTCCGGAAATATGTGAAAAGTTTGCAAGTCCCGATGAATCGCGTTTTCCGAAACATGTCTTCCGGAGATAAAACGAAGCTGTGCGCAGTGCTTGCGCTGGCCCAAGGCGCCGATCTAATCATTCTCGATGAACCGTTTCAGGGTCTCGACCCTGCTGCGCGAGACGAATTGCACAGGATCTTGATTGAAGATTATATTGGCGGCAACTGTACGATCCTGACTTCCTCACATCAGCTTAATGAACTGGAACAGATTGCGGACTGGATTGGCATCATCGACGCCGGTCATCTTTTATTAGAGGGACGGCTGGACGATATCAAGGGCAATTTTCGCCGAATCGTGGCTTCCGGGACAGACCTGTCACATTTCCGAAATCAAGAGGTGGTAGGCGCGACGCCGTTCGAGGGCCTCTGGCAGTTCGTAGTGCGAAAAGATGCTGATGAGGTCGCACAACAACTACGATCGAATGGGGCGGTTGTGTTGGAAATTCTTTCCATGAGCTTGCAAGAAATCTTTTTGGCGTGCATAAGAAAGGAGGAACTATGTACTTCTCCAAGTGCTGGCGAGACACCCGCTTCAGTTTCCTCTCGCTCTTAGTGTTGGTGGGCGCAGCGACGCTACTGTGGACAATACTTGTTCGCGATGGCGTATTGGCCGTTTCAGAGGAACTTAGGGCCGATGCGTTCTTTACATTGATAGCGTTCGGGACGGTCGCGCTGGCCTGCCCTCTGGGAGTCGTGGCTGGTTTGGTGCTAGGCAGTAAGGGATTGGGCGCTGAACTCAAACGACCGAGTTCGGAATTCCTATTTACTCGTCCGTGCACGCGCGGGCAATTGTTGCGGGATAGCCTGGCAATGGGCATTCTTGAGATTCTGTTCTTGCTCGCCTTCTCGATAATCGTCGCGGTCGCAGCGATTGTGATCGATGCGAATCAATTCTGGAATGTCCGCGCGTTCAGAAACTATTATGCCCAGGCAGTTCAAAAAAGTTTCGGAATTCATGACATCGGCATCGTTCTTGTATCAGTAGTTGTGATTGCAATTTTCGCGTATTGTTTCACGCAGCTTGTGGGCATTCTGACGCGTAGCGGGCGTAAGGCCTTGGCGTTTGGCGGAATATTGATTCTGGCATATTCTCTCGCGTCACTTGCGGCTCCCCGCTACGGCGATATTCAGTTACCGAGCGTGACGGGAATTTCGTTCTACAGTCATCCGACCACGTCATCCGCCTTTTCGTATGAAGCACCGATAATCGTTCTGATCGGGTTGGCCGTTCTATCGATGATCTGCGTTCTGGTATCCGGCGTTTTGCTTAACAGGAGTGAAATCTGAGCTTCGAATCGTTCTGCTAATAGCCCTTGGAGGAGGTCGAAAATGCTTTCCAATCTTATTCAAGATCTTCTATTCGGACTTCGTCTCCTGCGCAAGACCCCGGTTCTTACCTTGGCTGTTGTGATCACGCTGGGGCTGGGTATCGGCGCCAACACCGCCATATTCAGCGTAGTCAATTTTTTCCTGTTTCGGCCGCTGCCCGTCAATAATCCAGATCAAATGGTTGTCCTTGGCTTCACGCAAAGACATGGACATCTGCAATCGCAGTTTTCATACCCGGACTTTTCGGAAATACGCTCGGAATCGAAAAATGTGTTTTCGCACTTGATAGGGTACAAAATCGGATTGGACGGACTGAGCGTTAACGGCAAGGCAGATAGGATCCTGACTTGCTATGTGACGGGCGATTATTTCGAAGCGCTTGGAATTCAGCCCGAACTCGGGCGTTTCATAATTCCATCGGAAGACAGTTCCTCGGCAGCTGAGCCCGTTATTGTGCTTGGGTACTCACTGTGGAAAACTCGATTCGATAGTGACCCAAAAGTTGTAGGTAGCAAGGTGTCCGTGGACGGCCATCCCTTCACAATCGTCGGCGTAGCGCCGAAGAACTTTCACGGACTCCATCCGCTGCTTTCCACGGACGCATACTTGCCACTGGGAATGGCAATAATCGAGGGCCAGTCGGTCGATTTCAGGACCGATCGAAGGGCAGCCACCCTGACCGTTCTCGCGCGGCTGAAAGAAAATATGAGCTTGAGGCAAGCTCAGGCGTCCCTCGACGTGATAGCTGATCACCAATCGTCTCTCGGTCCTGATTCAGCGAGGGACTTCCAGGTCAGGGTATTCCCTGAAAGGCTTACCCGGCCAGAGCCGAGTTCGTCGGCGTCCATCCATTTTGTGTCGGGCATATTCCTAGCTCTAACGGCCCTGGTTTTGACGCTGGCTTGCGTGAATGTGACCGGAATTTTTCTAGTTCGGGCGACCATGCGGCGTCACGAAATGGCTGTACGGGCGTCTCTTGGGGCCACGCGGTGGCGACTCATTCGGCAATTGCTATCAGAAACCTTCTTGCTGGCTTTATTCGGCGGGATTGCGGGAACTTTGATTGCTTATGGATGCTGTCGACTAATCAGTTCTATCAATTTACGAACGGATATTCCTTTTGAATTTAATTTCGACCTTGACTGGCGAGTCCTCTCGTTTACTGCCGCCGTCGTCCTACTGACGGGCGTGCTGGTCGGAGTTGCCCCTGCCTTCCGCGCTTCGCCAGGGAACCTTAGCGTAGATCTGCACTCCGGCGGACAGAGCGGAACGAGAAGCCAGAATCGCGTCCGGAGCATTCTGGTCGTGGGCCAAGTGGCCGGCTCTCTGACTCTTTTGATCACGGCAGGGCTTCTCGCGCGCAGCCTGGAGAGAGCGCAGCGAATGAATTTAGGTTTTGACGCTCACCATGTCGTCAACATGACCATGGATCTTAATGAAATCGGATACAGCGAGCCAAGAACACGCGAGTTCTATAAGCTACTGCTCGAACGGGTCCGCAACCTGCCAGGAGTTGAGACGGCAAGCCTTGCCTTCTCCGTTCCCATGGGCTACAACCAGAATTCTGGCAGCGTCGCCATATCAGGCAACGCAGAGGCCTCCGCTGAGCGCCCGACAGAGGTCGGCTATAACTGTATTTCCCCCGGATACCTTAAGACTCTTCATATTGATCTTCGGTCCGGTCGCGATTTTAGTGTCGCTGATGATGAAAGCACTCAGCACGTTGCATTGGTGAATGAAGCGATGGCAAGTCGTTTTTGGCCGGGCGAAGATCCAATCGGCCACTCGTTTCGACTATCCGGCGATCCCGAAAGCACGGTCGTCGTGGGGGTAGTTGGTGATAGCCGCCAGGCGAGTCTTCCCGGACCCATGCGGCCATACTTTTTTGTTCCGTTGGCACAGAACTATTCGTCTCTGGAAACACTACAGGTTCGTTCTATGATCCTGCCGCAGACTATGATTCGCGAGATACGGATGGCAATCCAGAATCTCGAACCCAACCTACCCGTGTTTGACGTTCAAACTATGGAGCAGGCGCTTGGGACATTAGACGGGCTCCTCGTGTTTCGATTCGGAGCCGTTTTGGCCGCAGCGCTCGGGTTTCTCGGGATGGTTCTTGCTGTTGTAGGTGTTTACGGCGTCGTTTCGTATGCCGCGACTCGGAACAACCGCGAGATCGGTATTCGCCTTGCGCTTGGCGCTACGCCGCTCGACATCTTCAAGATGATTTGCGCGAGAGGCCTCATCATCGCAAGCGCTGGCATCGCTGTTGGATTTATCCTGGCTCTCTCAATCGCGCGGCTGCTCGCTAGCATGCTTATCGGCGTCGCTGCCACCGACCCGCTGACGTACTCAAGCGCAGCAGCTCTCTTGCTCTTGGTAATCCTGCCAGCCTGCTACGTTCCTGCACGACGAGCAATGGGTACAGATGTCATGTCTTCGATCCGACACGAATAATCCAAGTGGTAAGACGCCGCCATCGCTCTGATGTAAATCCTGGCGGGTTCGACTTGTTGTTCGCTAATTTGAATCTGGAGTTATTTGACTATTTCCATCGGCTCGGCGTCGATTTCCTGCGCTCCGAACTCCTGGGCAAGACCGGTTGAGTTAAGAAGATTGACCGCGGAGTGGCGGTCGTTTACGCCTAACTTGCTGAAAATATTTGCCAAATGAAACTTTACTGTCCGTTCGCTGATTCTGAGGGCGCCGGCAATCTCCTTATTGGACATCCTCCGCTGCAGCAGATTAAGTGTCACCTTTTGACGAGACGAAAAAAGTGGTCGCGTGCCGGTCTTGCTCACCACCAGCTTAGACGCGTAGAGAGCGAATTTTTCAAGCATCTCCGGCGAGACCATTAAATGCCCCTCGGAAATTCTCTGCACTGCCAAAATCAACTTGCGATCGACGGACTCATAGGGAATAAATCCTTGAATTCCAAGGAATAGAGCTCGGCATAAGTCCTCATCGGAAATCGAGGATGCCACTATGAGGACTTTCGGATCGGGGCTAAAGGATCTGAGAGAGTGTATGTAGCTGGGGAAGGCATGTGGCAAGAACTCTAAGTCCATGATTACGATTGACGGACTACGTCCTTGCAAAGATTGTTGGTCGACGATTGTCCCGCTGGCGAAAACTTCGAAAGCAGTGGCGCGCCGCAGGATAGTTTGCAAGTAGCGGGATGCGAGAGGGTGATGAGAAATTAGCCATAATGGAAAACGCTTATCGCTTCGCGTTTTCTCGCCTCGAGTTCCTACCGGCCGTATGCGAATTGTCGCCATCCCTTACCCCCCCGGACGGCGAACCGTTCCGGCAGCCTTGAAAGTTTGCAGTTACAGACTGCACCAATCTCACGATAATGACTGTCCGGTACAGGTTACCGTCTTTGACACATCACCCTGTCCATTAAGTCAGTAGTCATCTTACTGTATTTCGTATAAACAAGTGTTCGAAGCATATTAGACAATCCTGGAAGACCAAGGGCTTGCGCAGATCAATGGGCGACGCCAAGCGTCGTGTTCAAGTTCGAACAATTGCAAGCGAGAGGACAGGCAGGAAGGCACACCGATTCAGATAATTCCGTCATTGAGAGGAGCGCGCAATGAATCCGAACTGCCCTGAATTTCTCGACCCTCAGGTCTGGACGAAAGCCATGTACTTTTCACGAATTCGACGAGTCATTGAATATATAGAAGAGCGCCTTGAGGAACCTCTCAGCTTAGATTGTGTCGCAAAGATAGGTTGTATGGAGAAAACCGCGTTTTCGAAACATTTCAAAATTAAAACAGGCGTTTCACTCTCGAAATTCCTGCAAGTCTATCGAGTGAGCAAGGCCGCTGCTGGGATCAGAGCATCAGATGAGTCTCTCACTTCTGTTGGTTTATCGGCGGGCTTCTCAAATATAAGCTCGTTCGAGCGGACTTTTAAGAGCGTAACGGGGCAAACGCCCTCCACCTACCGGAAATGCTTCCTGCGGGGAAGCTGCATGTCCGGAAAATCCGGCCGAACCGAGCTCGAAACCGCCACATCACTTTCTTCCCAAGGAAAATGACCTAAGTAGCGAAGTGGACTTATCGTTGCATCATGCCTTATCTTCACAGATCTACATCGAGGGACTTAAAGGGCCTCGCACTCCGTTCTCGCGGCTGAGATTTCATCCGGCTCAGATCCAAAAGCATTTCCCATCGGGATTTCAGTAATGTGTCCGAACGGGCTGTAAATTCCAAGCTCTATGGGGCGTCGACTTTTGGCCAAGAAGCGACGATAGATGGCCAACGCTCGCGTAGCAATCTCGAAAACTAATAGAGCAGAATGGCGTCGCTTTTAACCCGCATAACAGGAGCACAAATGAGCAAGATTCTTGCACTTCAAAGCCTGCCTTCGACTGTGTCTAAACCTGAAGATCCGCCGGTCGGAAGCGGGTACAGCATATGCTGCAACAACAGCTGCATCAGTTTTAACTGCAAGTAAGTTTCACAAGAAACTTCTCAAGTCCTAAGAACGGCAAAGGGTACCTAGCTCACAATCTTGAAAGGAGATCACCATGGCAAGGATTCTGGCGTTGCAGGGTCTGTCCAGTAATGTTTTGGACCCGGAGCTACCGCCGGCGAACAGTGGTTATAGCTTGTGTTGTGGCAAGAGTTGCCTAAGTTACAACTGTCACTAGCCTTTGATCCTAATGAGTAGGCAAAGGACTGAGATTTTAGATCACGTGAAGCACGAAGAGTCAAATGGCCCCAAAAAAACAGCCCCGAGGAGATAACGATGACTAAGATTCTTGCATTACAGACGCTGGCGAGTTCCGATGTAGATACCCCGACAAAACCGCTCCAGCCGATTCCTAGCAACTACAGCATCTGCTGTGCCAACAGTTGTATTAGCTTCAACTGTCACTAAGTAAGACTGAATCGGCAGTGCTTTGGCGCTGCCCTTTTTTGACGAAGCGTTGATACGCGCGGGCGAGAAATGCTCGCGGAAGCGTTTAGGGTGACTAAAACTGTGAGGAGGATGAGATGAACAAGATACTGGGGCTTCAAGCTATGGCAGCTTCTGTCAACAAGCCGGAAGAACCTCCGAAAGGAAGTGGGCTTAGCGTTTGTTGCGCAAACAGTTGCTTCAGCTACCAGTGCGGATAAGTCGGCGGTTAGGTTTTTTCTAGCAAGTTGCTTTGCCCGGCGCTGTTAGACACGCTCAAGCGGTAGTGTGGAATAACGCAGAACTGGATATATTTAGTGCGAGAATTGATCGATTTCGTGGTGACGAACCCCGAGTTCTTCGAAAGCACCTCGGCTCGCAAAATAACAACTGAGTATCTCAACGCATTGGAGGAGATCCTCCCTCCAGATTGGTCGCTGGAAAGACGTGACATCTGGTTATTCGGAACGCTCGATAGAGATCGGATCCCGAGGCAAGGTTTTAAGATTCACGTTTCAGGAACGCCTCTGAACGCGAAAGAGTTGTTAACTATCGTCGTTCCGGAATGCGTGAAAGAAGGGACGGCATTCAAGGCAGTTGCAGATTCCTTTCTGTTAACGCACCTCTGTTCGAAGGGTTACAACCGCGGTTCGGCCGGGAAATTTATAACGATATACCCGACGGACCTCTCGACTTTCAGGCGATTGCTCGAAGCGCTCGACGAGAATACAAAACATCTCGCAGGTCCGTACATCCTCTCAGATCGACGATACAAGCAGAGTCGCGTTCTTTTTTATAGGTATGGCGGTTTCCTTCAGTCGTATATGCTCCGTGTCGACGGTACAAAAGAACCGCTGATTACGGCGCCAGATGGCACGCTGAAATCGGACGTCAGACTGCCAATTTACGCGCTACCCGAATGGGTTGACGATCCGTTTGAGATGCCCTCCACGGAGCAAGACGATTCCCCAACTTTGAACAATCGGTACGAGATTAAGAGTCCAATTCATTACTCAAACGCGGGCGGAATTTACAAAGCAATAGACACCGTAACCCAAAAACCGGTTGTCATTAAAGAAGCTCGTCCGCTAACCGCTTATGTTCAAGAAGGATCAGGCTTCGGAGACGCAACAAGATTCCTGGAGCGGGAATATTCAATCTTAAAAAAGCTCGAGCATTTGCCATTTATTCCAAAGACGATTGAATTATTCAAAGAATGGGAACATTCGTTTTTGGTAGAAGAGTTCGTTGATGGGATTCAGCTCTCGTCTTACAGAGCCAGTTTTGATATGGCACTAAGTCCATTCACCTTGGACGCAAAGCGAACCGCTAACTTCTGCAAAAAATTTCAAGTCCTAGGCGCGAAACTAATCGATGCCGTATCAGCCATACATGAAGAAGGTGTGCTGATAGGGGACATCTCTCCCTATAACGTAATTGTTGATCCTGAAAATCTTGATATCACCTTGATCGATTTTGAGAGCGCTCATGATCTAAAGCATTCGAATGAGAGCGGTTTTTTCTCGGCAGTATGGTCGACTCCGGGATTCCGCTCGCCCGAACGAGTGAGCAAGCAAAGGCTTACGAAAGCCGATGACTTCTATGCGCTCGCGATGCTGTTGTACAGTCTGATCCTTCCGGTCCAAAGCCTGTTCGAGATCGAGCCCAAGGCGAAGAACGTTTTCATCGATCAAATCGGCGCAGCAGTTGGGTTACCGCCGCGAATTAAGCGGTCAATCATACTGCTGTGCGATGGTTCGCCAGAGGCTGCGCGAGCCGAACTCGCCACGTGCTCCACCGATGGAAACACCGTTGGTGCATCTCCCGAGACAATATCCTCTCGACAGTTTGACGGAACTCCGGACGAGTCTGATATTCCCGAAGTGCTAAAAAAAATTGAGCGATATCTGCTTAATACCTACGACCTGGAGCGAACCGATCGACTTTGGCCCGCCGACTACTCAGTTTTCTTCACGAATCCTCTGAGCGTCGGTTACGGCACTTGCGGTACCCTTTTGTGCCTCCAGGATCTCTGTCAAGAAATTCCGAGCGAGCTTAAGAGTTGGCTGCAAGGGATTGCCCTCAATACGGATTCTTACCCACCAGGACTGTATGTAGGGCTCAGCGGAATTGCGTGGACGCAGTTGGAACTCGGGGATACTACCGCGGCGTCCGAAGCAATGTGCTTGGCCTACTCATCTCCACAACTCTACGATGACCCGACTCTGTTTTGGGGCGTTGCAGGTTGGGGTTTGGCCAGCCTGAAATTTCACGCTTCAACGCAGGAAAACCTCTTTCTCGCGAAGGCTATCGAAGCAGGAGACTATTTAGTTTCCACAGCTCAAGAAAGCGATGCTGGTTACTCTTGGAAAAGTATACTTCACGACAGAGTTCACTTTGGACTCGCCTATGGTGCAAGTGGTATCGCACTTTTTCTATTAAATCTGTTTGGGGCAACGGGCGATAAAAAGTTCCTCGAACACGCCGAGCGAGCGATGGCATATGAGGTTGCCAACGCCATAGTTAGGGACGAACAAATCACCTGGGGTCGATATTCGCGCGACTCATTGGAAGAGCCCTATTGGCTTCATGGCTCAGGCGGGATCGGGAGTGCCCTAATCCGGTTTTTCGCTGTGTTGCAGGACCAAAAGTATTTGGACTTGGCGGAAAGAGCGGCTAATGCCGCATTTTCTCGATTTTGCGTTCTGCCTGCTCAATTCGAAGGCCTTAGCGGAATCGGTGAATTTATGCTCGACATGCATATGTTCACAGGCCAGGCCCGATATCGTGAACTCGCTTTCGAGATTGCCAAAAGCGTTCTTTGTTATCAGATAGAGAGACCAGCGGGCTGCGCGTTCCCGGGAAGATATTTGCTCAGAATCAGCAACGATTACGGTTACGGAACCGCGGGAGTCGGTTGCTTCTTAGATCGTTTAATAAATGGAAAACCGCGCCGATTTCACGATTTGCAGCCCGTATCGGCAGCAATTCCTTGCGTTCTGAACCAGAATCTATGACCCTCGTTAAAACGCTGCGTCAAAGTGCCAGCTACCTGCGTCCCCACGCAGCGGGGGTAACATTTCTCGTTGCAACTTCCATCATCGGAGCGATTCTCGCAGGTGTCGGCGATCCGGTGGTCACCAAGATCTTGATTGACGCACTTGGTTCTCACAATATGCGTCGTTTTTTGACCGTCGCGGTTATTGCGTTATTCCTGTACACCATCCTACGTTTGGCTAATGTCGTTTCCGAACGCTTGACTCAGCGAGTGCAAAATCAGTTGAGCCACGGACTTGTACTCAAAATGCTGAAAGTATTTTATTGCTTGTCCTATTCGGCAATTAGGCAGACTGAAACCTGCTACTTTGTTTCGCGCATTTACGACGAGCCTGTTGGAATTACGCAAATGGTTCCACTAATCGTCCAGCTGGCGAGCTCCATAGTTCTGGTGGTGAGTGCGGTTGGGGTTTGCATATGGCTTTCTTGGAAGGTTGCGATCGTTGTTTCGGTTTTCGTGCCATTGTTGCGCTTTGCCGCCATTCGGTATAACGCAAAAATCAGCGACACTACCGTCAAAGGAAACGAGCAGGAATCACGGCTACGTGAAGGTTTAGGTCGGGCCGTAGATGGATACAAGACCGTGAATATTTTCGGTCTCGAACAGATTGTTCGGGGAAAGATCAATGACTTGATGAACTCGTACTTTTCCGTGCTTGAGACTAGAGTTCGATATTCTTCAGCTTTTCGCGCGCTTAGCGGGATGTTGTTGTCTTACGCGGAGTTGGCCGTTCTGCTCGGTGCCGGCGTTGAGGTACTGCGCGGATCGCTTTCGATAGGTGGATTATTCGGATTTGTTAGTGCTTACGGACGCGCCGTCAACGGATTTCAGAACATAACTGCGCTTATCCCGGCAATTTCCAGCCTCGGTGGACAATTACATCGGATTGGCGAGTTTGTCGCTAGCCCTTCACCCCAAACTGTTTGCACACGCGAAGACGCCGTCATGCAGCTGGAAGGTGGGGTTTTCAGCGTAGGGGGACGCAATGTTTTGGCCGATTGCGATTTCTCGATCGGCATGGGGGAGAAGGTGCTGGTCCAAGGACCCAACGGCAGTGGCAAATCCACTTTGGCCCATATTCTCAGCGGTTTTTTGGAGGTTCAGAAGGGCAGCAGGCGAGGTCCAGACCTGACACGCATAAGCGCTTTATTGACGCCGAGCGCCTTTATCCCGGGGACGCTTAGGGACAATGTGAATTACACCCTTCTCCCGAGCGAGAAGCAGGCGCGGTTTGAGCACTTGGCTGCCCAGTTCGGGTTGGCAACTAAACTCGCTGAAGATCCGGCACGATTTTCGGACGGAGAGAAAAGAAAAGCTCAAGTCATAATGACTCTCTTAAAGGATGCAGATTTTTATATTTTTGACGAACCGTTGGCGAACATCGACATCGAAACTCGCGACCAAGTAATGCGGACAATTTTGCATGATACTAGCGGCAAGGGAGTTGTCGTGATCACGCACGGCGAGGATCACCACCGGGATCTGTTCGATAGGCAATTCAAGCTCATCAGAGAATCTGAGTGCGGCGAAGCAGTATTCACCTAGTCGTTGTGTGTCAGGCCAATTCTGCCCAAGGAGAAAAACAATGAATCGAGTATTGGCATTGCAAGCGTTAGATCGTTCACTCGTGGTCGAAAAGCCGACGGAGCCACCGAGACCCCTCGGCAGCAACTTCAGCGTCTGCTGCGGTGCTAGCTGCATCAGCTATCTGTGCTGAGGGGTTCATTTTTTGTTCGTACTAATTGGTTCTGAAAGTTGCCCGAAGAAAGCTGCTTTGCAGCAAACAACACTTCGCGCAAGCGGGTGTGCTAAAGACCCGGACAGTAGGTTCGACTGTCGGGGACTGCGGATGTGGGTTTTTTAGCCACCGTTCTGAAGTATCGTCAGTGCCGCCTCGTGTGCATTAGCACTCGGGAAAGAAACAGTCCAGGAGTTCAACGATGAATAGTACTTGGAGGCTCGCACTAGCGTTCTTTTTCGTTTCTTTTGTATTCAGCTCATATTGTTCATCTCAAACTCTAGTCTCGCGCGAGGATGCAAGAAACGGCTCGACTAGCTTGCCGCGAAAGGAAGATATCAAGCAGTTTCTCTGCGGACATATTGAGGGCTTTTGCGACCAGGCGGCGCTGGACGTGTCTAGCCCTCGCGCTTCGAATTTTCCGGGCTTTTTCGAAATCACCTTATCTCTCACAGCGCACGACCAAACTCAATCGAGCGAAATGTATATTGCTGAAAATGGCGGGTACTTGGTGGCGGGTAAGCTATACGGTTTGAGCGGCGGCGACGTTAACGAACAAATAGTCAACTGCGTCCGAAATCGCTTCAATGTTCAGCCCAATAGCACATTCACGGTCAGTCCGAGGCTCAAGTCCATTTTCCCGGGCCTGGATGTGGTTACTGTAACGCCACAGCAGGGCGGCCTTTCTGAAAATTTCTTCATTACCACCGATGAGCAAGTCCTTGTGGTGGCGGCAGTGAACGCTATTGCTGGACACCCCAGCAAGAAGCAAATCATGGAAACAATCTCTACTATCAAAGCGCCTCAGCGCGGGTCGCGCAAACCTCCCGTCACGATTGTAGAATATGCTGATCTTGAGTGTCCTTCATGCGCCCAGTTGAATTCTTTTTTAGAAAATGAAGTATTGCCGAAGTATGCCAAATCAATTCGCATAGTCTATAAAGAGTTCCCTCTAACGATCATACATAGATGGGCGCTGCCGGCGGCGATTGCGGCTGAGTGCGTTTATCAGTACGATCCTGAAGCGTTTGCTACTTATCGTTCGCTGATCTTCGAGCATCAAGCGGATTTCGCACAGGCAAACGCTCGAGACGAATTACTCCGGTTTGCGAGCGATGTCGGAGCAAACCGAACGCAACTATCAAGCTGCCTAGATTCTTCAGCTCCTCTCGATAAGATTCAAAAAGACCTTCTAGAGGGAGAATCTATCGGAGTTTCGAGCACGCCCACTATCTTTTTGAATGGCGAGTCATTCATCGGGACAACCCGACAGGAACTATACTCCGCGGTCGACAAAGCGATTAAGAAGCAGTGATCCCTTAAGGGGGCTTTGCAAGCAGGGACCACCAGTTCGATCTCTTCCACGTTGGAGTCTGGATAGGTTGAGCAGATCGAAAATGTCACGGTAGTTGCGGCAATTCGCGATTAATTGCGAAGAAAAGGTAACTAAAGAAGAGAAGTTGACTCATCGAGTTTCATCGCAACTCGCTGATCCTCCTCGGAAAACTCCCGCTCGGGCAAATGGTGACGAAGTTACTCAAGTGACTGTTAACCGAAGGGTTGTTAGTTCGAATCTTGCCCGGGGAGCCAACCTTCTCCTTCTCTCTCGGTTGCTTACAAATCTACCTTTCTCAAGATATTGCCTTTGGATTGCGCTTCGAGTCGCCGGTGTTGTAATCATTGAAAAGTGACGTGTCATTGCACACTTTTATACCTTGTGGTACACCTACGCACGCTGAATTGGGTGGGTTAGGCCAGAAGGATCGAGGACGAAGCTGATAGAGCGGGTGTTAGCGGAACTGAAGAATGGGCCTTGCTGTGCTGGATGAACTCGGCTTGTAGGCTATATCTCTTCCGGATGCCAACCGCAGGGAATTTATTCGGCTACCGTGGCGGCTTAGAATTTTTCGCAACCTCAGGAAAAGCATTACATAAAAAACTTACTTCACGCCTGGAGAATACCCTTGAGCCAGAGCACTCGCGAGTCGGCATTAAGAAATGATTTGTCGCCCAACCCGATTCGGTGCGATGCGATGGATGGCAAGTCCGGTGGCTGGCGGAGAACTCTGTGTGGCGGGACATTCTGCGTAGTGGCAATAATGTCTCTAATATCGATGACGGCTTGCAAGCAATCATCATCGCTTCACGATAACAGTGCCAATAAGCTCGTTCGCTATTGCTTCTTCATTACTGCTGACAGCTGCACGAATTGGCAAGAAACGAACATGTCTGATCCAGCTCCCGCAGGACCTAACCCGCCGTACGTAGCCGTAGCGGTTCGCCAAGACGATTGCTCGCTGACGCGATTCATTCTGGATGACACGTCCGCTATTCAGCCGGCCTTTACAATTCCAAATTACCAGGACCAGCTACATCAGAATTCGGCGCTCACCACCACGTCCGATCAATTTAAGAACGGCTGCACCGATCCGACAACCGGGATAGGGTCGCAGCAAGGGCTGGCAATCGGCCCCTTCGCGAACGGAAACCGAGTGCTCGTCGGCCTTTCCAATTCGGATGTGGTGCTAACGATCATAAACAGTACGGGAAGCATCGTTTCCACGCAGAATGTTTTACTGATACCTGCGAGCGAAACCAGCGCTATTGCCTTCACAGCTGCCACCGCAGATTTAAATGGCGATGGTAACGGCGACATCGTGGTGGCGAGCTCGGGGTTTTCCGGCGCGAATTCGGGACAAGTCTCGATATTGCTTGGAAACGGCGATGGCACGTTTCAGACACCGGCGAATATTCCGGTGGTAGCTCCGATCACCGGCGTAACGATTGATGATATGAACGGCGACGGGAAGCTGGATCTGATCGTAGTGGGCCTCACGCTCTTCAACGGTGGAACAGGGTTAGAATTCTTGCCGGGAAAAGGCGATGGCACATTTGGGACGGCAATTCCCGCGCCCGACGGCGTGCAAGGGTTGGTAGCCGTTACCGCAGACTTCAATAACGACAACAAAAAAGATATCGCCACTAGCACGGGACAGATTCTATTGGGCAATGGCACTGGCACATTCACATTGCAACCCGCGACGCTGCCGACCTTGACGCCCACAGGCGGGAATCCCAACACACAGACCGGAATCGCGGCCGCAGATTTTAATAAAGATGGGAAAATGGATTTGGCGGTGACGAACGCCGTCGCGCTGACGGTGGATTTGTATTTCGGAAACGGCGACGGGACGTTTACGTATCAGGAATCGTATCCCTCGGTGTTTGGGCACCAGAATATTCAAACAACGGATATCGACGGCGATGGGAATGCGGACTTATTCGTCGGAACCGCATCAGGCGGGGGATACGGAACAGACATAAACGCTCAGGGACTTTTTCTATCGCTGCTGAACAACGGAACGGGGCGCATGGCGGCGGCCCACGCTTATCTCCCGGCGCAGCCGGCTTTGCAGTTCCCTGTTGTTTACGACATGGCGGACTTCAATGGCGACAAAAAGCCGGACATCCTGACGATTGGCGCCGATGCCGGAAACACCACGGCGCTTTTATCCGTCCTGAAGGGCAATGGCGATGGAACTTTTGCGAAGGGCACGAACACGAACATCACGATTGGCGGGTTGGTGAATGCACAGGCTCATCTGAACGCACTCGTTGCCGGCGATTTCGACGGTGATGGCAAGATCGACGCGGCGTTTGCCTATACCGATCAAGCCGGAAATAACACAGTCTCCGTGGCGCTCGGCAATGGTGACGGAACTTTTAAGGTACAGTCTGACTTTTCACTTCCAGCCGCGGTTGTGAATCTTGTCGTAGCCGATATCAATGGCGATGGCAAACCAGACTTTGCGTTCATCGCGAATCCATCGACGACAGGCGACACGACCGGAACAGAACTGTTCGTAATGTTGAATCAAAGCACGTCTGGAAATCTCTCATTTCACGCCGCGCAATTGATTGACTCGAAACCGAACCTGGGATTCATCACCGCATCGGATCTAAATGGAGACAACAAGCAAGATGTCATCCTGACTTCCTCGAACCAAGGCACTCAGGCGCAAGGCATGGTGTTCGTCTATCTCGGAAAAGGCGATGGCACGTTTCAGACTGCGGCGCCTTTCAGCGCCGGAACTTTTCCTGGGCCGGTCACGGCAGCGGACCTGACGAGTGACGGCAAGTTAGACCTGCTGGTGGCGGCTACCAATTCGGATTTGACGACTGGGACGCTCACCGTTTTGCCGGGAAAAGGCGACGGAACTTTCGGAACCGCAATTACCTCGCAAATCTCCGAGGGTTCGGGCTCGAGCATCGTGGTGGGAAATACGGTACCCGGCGATGAGCCGCACGTAATTCTGGGGACCTGTTGCGGAGACAACCTGACGCTCGATCTGGTTAGCGTCGGGGACGGAACATTTCTCCCGCTGGCACAGCAAGACTCCAGTATGCCACTTGGCGTGTCGGCGCAATTGGTAAAGCTGGTTGACGTAAATGGTGACAACCTTCCAGATCTCGCGATGGTAAGCAATCAATATGCGATCGAAGTGTTCCTCAATTTGAGCGGATCGCAGGTCGCCACCACGCCGACAAATACGGCGTTAACCGCTTCCGCCACCACGACCGCGTTTGGACAATCCGTAACATTTACGGCGACCGTGACACCTCAATCAGGCACTGGCGTACCCACCGGCACCGTCACATTTTTCGATGGGGCGACACCGCTTGGATCGGCCGGGCTCCAAAACTCGGGAACGACTTCAACACTTCAGACTTCGACGCTAGCCGTCGGAGCGCATTCCATCACAGCAACGTACAGCGGAGACGCAAATTTTGCCACGTCCACTTCGACTGCGGTGGTAGTAACGGTTTCGCAGGGTCCACCGAAAGCAAGTACGACAACGGTTGTGACGGCTTCGCCGAATCCCGCGACTTTTGGCGCGAATGTAACGCTTACGGCTACGGTCACCTCGGCTACCGCCGGAGCAATTTCCGGCACCGTGACGTTCTCGGACGGAGTTGGCGTGCTGGCGGGGAACGCCGTCGTCGGCGCAGGCGGAATCGCGACGCTCTCAACGACAATGCTTCCGGTCGGTTCGCAGTCGATCACCGCACAGTATAGCGGCGACACAAACTTCGCGACCAGCACTTCTGCAGCGTTCACGGAAACGATAAATGCGCCAGCGTTGATTTCGACGACGACTTCGCTCACTGGGCCGACGACGGGAAATACGGGGGCGAGTGTTATGTTCACTGCTACGGTGACGCCGGCTAGTGGCACGGCGAAGCCGACAGGCACTGTATCTTTCCTCGACGGCGCAACTTCGCTCGGGACTGGCACGCTCAGTGCGGCTGGAATTGCGACATTCTCCACCTCCACGCTTTCTGCGGGGCCGCACACCATCACGGCGAAATATAGCGGCGACGCGAATTTCTCGACGAGCACGTCGAGTGGATTGACGATAACCATTAGCGGGACCACGACACCGAACTTCGTTCTTTCGGCGTCGCCTACGAGCGTGACCGTGACGCGCAATCAACCCGGGGTGACAACGATCACTGCGACGCCTTCCACCACTGGAATGCTCCGAAGAAAGAAGCCCGCGGATGACACTGACGAGACTATCCAGTTTTCGTGCACGGGTCTGCCGGCAGGAGTTTCGTGCGCGTTTGCACCAACATCCTTGACGCTGGATAGCTCGGCGGTTAGCACGCAGCTGACGATCAGCGAAGGCGCGGCAGGCGCAGCGCTCGGCGGAAAATCCTCGAACGCGCTTGGGGGAGTATTCGGCGCCGGCAATGATCGAGGATTGCGCGGGCGCGCGAAGGCGTTATTTCTTCCCGTGCTGGGTTGCGAATTCATGCTGCTGGCTGGATTGTGGCGGCGGAGGAAAACCGCGAACGTGCGCGGCGGCAGACTGGCGTACGCTGGAGCGTTTCTGGTGATCGTGGCTACATTTGCGGGCGGCTGCTCAAGCTCAGGCGGTTCGAAATCAACGTCGGCCACTATTACGATTAACGCGACTGTCGGCAATCAGGTTGTGCCGCTGCCGCTGAACGTCATCGTTCGAAATTGAAATTTCGCCGATCTCAAGTTAAGCCGGCAACACGCGATGGAGGGGTGGTAGCGCCTCATTGCTCTTGCGAATTCGTCGCTACCGATTCTTCCAGCAGAAAATGGATCCGGTGAATGTGAAACGTGCGCAGCTCTTGCGTGCGATTCTCGCGCTCGGGGCAGTGACCCTGCTTCCGTTGGTGAGCAAGGAAGCCTTCTGGACGCGTGGTCGGCATGATTCTGCGCAAATGGCGCATCTGCGATCGACGCAATCCGCGGGGAAGTCACGATTTCCACGCATGCCGACCACGACCACACATGCCCTCAGCGCCAGTCCCAAGAAAAACCTAGTTCCCAATTCGATACACGCCCCGCCAATACCTACTGCAATATTCAGCGATTTGAGGGACTTTTACTGGGTCGTTTTGAGCCTGCGAATGGCCGACGAGACGAAATTCATTGTGAGGCGGGGGCCAAACTTGGGAATTTAGCTTTGGCGACCGCAGTAAGGGAGACGAATGGAGATCGGTTCAGGCCTGCGCATCGGTCCGTTTGAGGTTCTTAGTCCGCTGCAACCCGCCGTTTCAAAGGCTCGCCGGTACGGCGAACATCAGTTCCCCGGAAGACTCATCGTTGTAGAAGGTATCGACGGCTCCGGAAAATCCACGCAACTTAGCCTGCTGCACAAATGGTTGGCGGCCAAGGGCTATGGCGTGGTTTTCAGCGAATGGAATTCGTCGCCGCTGGTGAAGGACACCACCAAGCACGGCAAAAAGAAAAAGATGCTGACCCCGGCAACTTTTTCGCTAATTCATTCCACCGACTTCGCGGATCGCACGGAGCGCAGCATTCTGCCACTGCTCAAAGCGGGTGCGGTCGTGCTGTGCGACCGCTACATCTATACGGCGTTTGCGCGCGACGTGGCACGCGGAATGGACCGTGAATGGGTGCGAGAACTATACGGATTCGCTGTGAAGCCCGCGATCGCATTCTATTTTCGCGTGCCACTGGAAACCGCAATCCATCGCTTGCTGGATGGGCGCGACGGTTTCAAATTCTATGAAGCAGGAATGGACTTGAATCTGGCGGAGGATTCGGTGGAAAGCTTCCGGCTGTTCCAGGGACGCATATTGTCGGAGTACGACAAGATGATTCCGGAATTCGGTCTCACGGTGGTCGATGCCACGCTTCCAATTGAAGTGCAACAAGCACAAGTACGGCAAATCGTGAAATCGCACTTGGGCAAAGCCAGCGAATTGAGGGTCCAAGCATGAGAGAGACTTACGGAAAACTTTTGCCCGGAATGCGGCTCGCCGATATGCCCGGAAAATTGATCGTGATTGAAGGCACGGACGGTGCAGGTCGCAGCACGCAGATTGACCTGTTGAAACCGTGGCTCGAAGAGCTCGGCCATGCGGTGGTCGATACAGGCATGACTCGTTCACCTCTGGCCGGGGATGGGATTCGCCGCGCCAAAGAAGGCAACAATCTTGGCCGTGTGACGCAGGCTCTGTTCTACGCCACGGATTTTGTCGATCGCCTGGAAAACGAGATCGTTCCAGCACTGCGCGCGGGGTTTATCGTATTGACGGACCGCTACATCTATTCGCTGATGGCGCGTGCGATCGTGCGCGGAATGGATCCTCGTTGGATACGCAGCATCTATAGCGTCGCGCTAAAACCTGACGCCGTGTTCTATTTGCGAATCGGCATCGACCAATTGCTGCCGCGCGTGGTGTTCAGCCGCGGATTCGACTATTGGGAATCGGGAATGGATCTGTACCCGGGCGACGACATGTTCGACAGTTTCTGCAACTATCAGAACGCGCTACTGACGGAATTCGACCGGCTCAGTTCCGAATTCAATTTCCAAATGATCGATGCCGCGTCGGATGCGCGAATTGTGAGCACGCAGTTGAAGCAAAATATTTTGCAATTACTGGAACGCGATTCGCGGAAGAGCTTTCTGGCGCGTCTCGAGCATGAAGCAGCGGCGACGCGGCCGAGCGTGCTGCAAGAAAAACCAGCGGTGCGAGTCGCAAGCCTCGCGGATGCGGGAATCTTTACCGTAGCTAGCGCAGCGACGGCGCCAAGGTCGCACGGTAATGGTAATGAAAACGGTTACCACGCCACGGATCGTCGTTAGGCGACTAAGCAATCTGCCGACTGGGGTAGCGCAGCAGGTTTCTTTCCAGCGCTCGGAGGCTAGACAACGCATTACCAATGACCTCTCGTTCCGGGTCTTGGTCTTCGTCCAAGCTTTGGATTCGCAGAAATATTGCAGCTTCTGCCTCGCAGATTCGCATTCGAAGTTTTACGGGGTTTGATTCAGTAATTGCAGCAGTGTAAAGCGCGTGCCAAGCGGCGCGTTTCATGTGGATACCTCACCAACAGTTGAATATCCTCACCTAAAACTTAGCAAAGGCCAGAAAGTCCGCCAATACAGTCAATCCTGTATAAGGATCACAGCGCCGACTAAATAAAGAGGCAGGGCCGATGAAGGTGTGAAAACGCTTTCGGCCTCGTCCGTAGCCTCGATGCAACCGTCAACATTTCGAATGCGCCGGATATGTTTGAAACTTCGACGAACAGACTCAACCCTGGTTGGAACGCAACCCGCCGCGGGGCCTATTAATAAGTGTTATTTCGAACAGTAGTACAGTAAGCCGTGCATTACATGGGGGCTGATAAACGTTCAAGATGTGCCGATGCCTGGAGCAAGTAAAAAGGACGGGTCGAATGGCTGCGATTGAATACGGAAGCTACTACTGGTGCGTGATTCTCAACGGAAAGGAACCTAACGTCCCGGGCGAATCCGTTTTCCTGCATGCAGATGAATTGGCCATGGACCCAACCGGAGGTCTTATCTTTAAGAGCGCAGGGCGCCGGCCGGCCGGCGCAGAGCCGAAACAGAAGAATGACCAAAATGGAGATCAAGATTCCAGCAAGGGTGACAAAAAAGCGAAGGACGACGACAAAAACAGTAAAGAAGGCGGCGACAAGCAAGGAACCATGATTTATATGGCTTTTGCTCCAGGCTGCTGGAAGATGGTCTATGCTGCCAAGCTTCAAGATGGTGCGCCAGCCTTGGTGGAGCATTGGAACGCGGTCAACGGAAACGCCGGAATTTCCAGTCTAGTACCCGCGAACTCAGGCGCGATCGGTTACCCAAAGCTTACGATGGAAAAGTGCATCGCCGACCGGCAGATTACCAAATCAGTGAGAAACGCACCACTTCCGACAAGCGTAGACGTGATTTGCCCGCGCTCAATTTGAGCGCTAACTCCGATAAACGAGACGCAGCTTTCCGTCTACAAATTCAACCTCGGTTGCTTCACCCTTGGTGTTGCTGAGTTGAAAATTCCGAATTACTTCCTCGTTAAAAGTCTGCGGCGTAGAGGATTCCTCCGCAACTGTCCGAACTTCGGATTTCGTATTCATAACTACTCCTTTATAAGGATCGATGACGACAGTCGACCTTGCCAATAGATTCTTCACTTTCAAGATTGGGAACTCCCGTCACGATTACCTCCGTTGGCGTCTCACGTTTCCCTGCCTTAACATCTTAACTAAGCTCTCGCGTCCATCTATCAAGACAACCATGTAAATAGCCTTTTAATGTGCGGTATGAACTTGGACGGCCATGACTTAAGAAGCTCGCAGAAGAAAGTACCCATCAGCACGCCAGCCATATTGCGGGGTCCACTCTCGCGGCCACGCAATGCCGGGGCGACTCGCGGGGAGTTCCTACTGACTGGGGCGCAAACCCTCGCTATGAACGAAATATCGTATCTTCTTGACCACAGCCGGCCGAAAATACATTAATCGCTGTAGATGTCGGAGGGCGATGTTGTGTTATCACCTGCTGTTCACGGAAAATGACGCGGTAACATTCGATATACGACGCGTGTCGGATGTCTATGCCAAGATGGCACTTGTAACCAAATGCATCCGAAGCATACGTCCGCAGAACGGTACGGGAGCCTGAAATCGCGGATTCAGGGGAAGACGCGGAGATGAGTATGAAAAGAAGCTCGCAATCTGCACCAACGGCGGTCGCAGCCGACTCGTCAACTGCGAAAAGCAATGGACAGCAAAGTCTCAGCGCTGACGTCTCGTTCTCAGATCTGAGCACAATTCTCTCAAGTCTTCAGACCATGCGCGACGGCGACTTCTCCGTGCGCCTTCCCGGGAACTGGACCGGAGTGGGCGGAAAGATCGCGGACACATTTAATGAAATTGTTACCGCCAACCAGCAAATGGCCAAAGAGCTAAAGCGCGTGGGAAAGGTGGTGGGTAAGGAAGGAAGAACCCGGGAACGCATGCGATTCGATTTGCCCAAAGCAGCTTGGGGCGAAATGGAAATATCGGTCAATACGCTGGTTGACGACCTCCTTCGACCCACAACGGAGGTCACGCGCGCTATCGCTGCCGTCGCGAAAGGCAATCTAACGCAAACGGTCCAATTGGATGTAGACGGGCGGCCTCTGGAAGGCGAATTCCTACGTTCGGCGACAATCGTAAACACAATGATCCAGCAACTCGGAGTGTTTACGTCAGAAGTCACCCGTGTGGCGCGCGAAGTTGGCACTGACGGGAAGTTGGGCGGCCAAGCACAGGTGCCGGGCGTCGCTGGAACGTGGAAGGACCTCACCGACTCAGTGAACTCCATGGCCAGCAATTTGACCGGGCAAGTACGAAATATCGCGGAAGTGGCCACCGCTGTTGCTAGCGGAGATCTATCGCGCAAAATTACTGTCGACGTTCGAGGCGAAATTCTCCAACTAAAAGAAGCCATCAATACGATGGTGGATCAGCTGCGGTCATTCGCGTCTGAAGTCACACGCGTCGCTCGCGAGGTCGGCACGGATGGAAAACTCGGCGGTCAGGCTGTGGTACCGGGCGTGGCCGGAACCTGGAAGGACCTTACGGACTCCGTTAACGCCATGGCTGGAAACTTGACTGCTCAAGTGCGAAACATCGCTGAGGTCACCACGGCCGTAGCGCGCGGCGATTTGTCGCGCAAAATTACAGTCGACGTAAAGGGCGAAATTCTCGAACTAAAAGACACCATCAACACGATGGTGGACCAACTCAACGCGTTCGCCGGCGAAGTCACGCGCGTAGCTCGCGAGGTGGGAACGGAAGGAAAGTTGGGCGGACAAGCGCAGGTACCCGGCGTGGGTGGCACTTGGAAAGACCTTACGGATAACGTGAATTTCATGGCCAGCAACTTAACTGGTCAGGTGCGCAACATCGCAGAAGTTGCTACCGCGATCGCCAAAGGCGACCTCTCGCGCAAAATTACGGTGGACGTGCGCGGCGAAATTCTGCAGCTCAAAGAAACACTCAACACCATGGTGGATCAGCTCAATCGTTTCGCGGGAGAAGTAACCCGCGTGGCGCGCGAAGTCGGTAGCGAAGGGCGGCTCGGCGGTCAGGCCAATGTGCCTGGAGTCGCCGGAACATGGAAGGACTTGACGGACTCGGTCAACTCGATGGCTGGCAACCTAACGGCGCAAGTACGTAACATCGCCGAAGTGACTACGGCCGTTGCTCTAGGCGATTTGTCGCGCAAGATCACGGTGGACGTAAAGGGCGAAATCCTTGAGTTGAAGAACACGATTAACACCATGGTGGACCAGCTCAACGCGTTTGCGGGCGAAGTAACGCGCGTGGCGCGCGAAGTAGGTACGGAAGGCAAGCTCGGCGGCCAGGCGCAAGTCCCAGGTGCGGGAACGTGGAAGGACCTCACTGACAATGTGAACTTCATGGCCAGCAACTTAACCGGCCAAGTTCGCAACATCGCTGAAGTAGCTACCGCTGTAGCGCGCGGCGACTTATCGCGCAAGATCACGGTGGACGTGAAAGGCGAAATCCTCGAACTCAAAGATACCCTCAACACCATGGTTGATCAGTTGCGCGCATTCGCATCTGAAGTCACGCGCGTGGCTCGCGAAGTTGGCACCGACGGGAAACTCGGCGGACAAGCACAAGTGCCGGGCGTTGCGGGAACGTGGAAGGACCTCACTGACTCCGTAAACTCGATGGCCAGCAACTTGACTGGCCAAGTCCGTAACATTGCTGAAGTGGCTACCGCCATCGCGAGCGGTGACCTTTCAAAGAAAATCACGGTGAACGTCAGCGGTGAGATCCTCCTACTCAAAGACACCATCAACACCATGGTTGATCAGCTAAACGCATTCGCCGGTGAAGTGACTCGTGTGGCGCGCGAAGTCGGCAGCGAAGGAAGACTTGGCGGTCAAGCCAAAGTGCCTGGCGTCGCAGGAACGTGGAAAGATTTGACGGATTCGGTCAACTCAATGGCCGGTAATCTCACCGATCAAGTGCGTAACATTGCGGAGGTAACTACGGCCGTGGCGCGCGGCGACTTGTCGCGCAAGATCACAGTCGACGTGAAGGGCGAAATTCTCGAATTGAAAAACACCATCAACACCATGGTAGACCAGCTCAACGCGTTCGCGGGCGAAGTGACTCGCGTAGCTCGCGAGGTGGGCACGGAAGGCAAGTTGGGCGGCCAAGCGCAGGTTCCCGGCGTGGGCGGCACTTGGAAAGATCTCACGGACAACGTGAATTTCATGGCCAGCAACTTGACCGGCCAGGTTCGTAACATCGCGGAGGTTGCCACGGCAATCGCCAGCGGCGACCTCTCGCGCAAAATCACCGTGGACGTGCGCGGAGAAATTCTGCAGCTCAAAGAAACTCTAAATACGATGGTCGAGCAGTTACGTTCATTCGCTGCTGAAGTGACGCGCGTGGCGCGCGAAGTAGGCAGCGAAGGGCGCCTTGGCGGTCAAGCTAACGTAACCGGTGTGGCTGGAACGTGGAAAGACCTCACGGATTCCGTGAACGCGATGGCGGGAAATCTTACGGCCCAGGTACGCAACATCGCTGAGGTAACTACGGCCGTAGCGCGCGGCGATTTGTCGCGCAAGATCACCGTCGACGTGAAGGGCGAAATCCTGGAATTAAAAAACACCATCAATACCATGGTGGATCAACTCAATGCGTTCGCAGCCGAAGTCACACGCGTCGCGCGCGAAGTCGGTACCGACGGAAAGCTCGGCGGTCAAGCGCAGGTGCCCGGCGTGGCCGGCACGTGGAAAGACCTTACTGACAACGTAAACGTAATGGCAGCCAATCTGACCGAGCAGGTCCGCGGAATTGTAAAGGTGGTCACCGCGGTTGCTAACGGCGAGCTAACGAAAAAACTCACCGTGCAAGCTAAAGGTGAAGTCGCCGCGCTAGCCGACACCATTAACAACATGACCGATACTCTGGCTACCTTCGCCGATCAGGTAACGACCGTCGCTCGCGAAGTCGGCGTCGAAGGCCGACTTGGCGGACAAGCCAACGTGCCCGGAGCTGCCGGCACGTGGAAAGATCTTACCGGCAATGTGAACCTCTTGGCTGACAACCTGACCAATCAGGTTCGCGCTATCGCGGAAGTGGCGACGGCAGTTACGAAGGGTGACTTGACGCGTTCGGTCCAGGTCGAAGCTAGCGGAGAGGTGGCCGAGCTGAAAGATTACATCAACACCATGATCGACAACCTCCGGCTCACCACCGACCGGAACAATGAACAGGACTGGCTGAAAACAAACCTCGCGCGCTTTACCGGAATGTTGCAGGGACAGCGCGATCTAGCCACCGTTGGCCGAATGCTATTGTCCGAGTTGGCTCCGCTCGTCAATGCGCAGCAAGGTGTAATTTACCAAATGGAGGCAGAAGAGTCTGGAAACATGACGTTGCTGTCGGCTTTCGCCGCCGGCGGAGAGGACGGACATCCGGACCGTCTGCACGTGGGCCATGGCCTCGTTGGGCAGTGCGCGGCCGAAAAGAAGCGCATGCTAATTACCGATCTGCCTTCGCATGCCGTTCCCATTCGTTCTGGATTATTCGAAGCTGTCCCGCGAAACGTGATTGTGTTGCCTGTACTCTTCGAGGATCGGGTTAAAGCGGTCATCGAACTAGCGACGTTAAGCGCCTTTACCGCTTCCCATCTTGCGTTCCTCGAACAACTGACTTCCAGCATCGGCATCGTGCTCAATAGCATTGAGGCTACGATGCAAACTGAGGGATTGCTCAAACAATCTCAGCAATTAGCCGCCGAACTTCAAACCCAACAGACTGAATTGCAGCAAACCAACGAACAGCTTGCGCAAAAAGCTCAGCAGCTTGCTGAACAGAACGTCGAAGTGGAGCGGAAGAACCAGGAAATTGAGCAGGCGCGCCGGGCCGTTGAAGAGAAGGCAAAGGAACTGGCCCTCACCTCGAAATATAAGTCGGAGTTCCTGGCCAACATGTCGCACGAATTACGCACACCACTTAACAGTATTCTGGTCCTGGGCCAGCAGCTTACTGACAACCCAGACGGCAACTTGACTCCCAAGCAAGTTGAATTCGCTCGTACGATTCATGGCGCCGGAACTGATTTATTGAACCTGATTACAGATATTTTGGACCTCTCCAAGATTGAATCCGGTACGGTTTCGGTACAGGCGGAAGAAGTGTTCTTCGCAAGTTTGCTGGACATGATCGCGCGACCGTTCCGTCACGAAGCGGAAGGTCGTGACCTTGAATTTGAAATAGAAACCGATCCGAAACTCACTCGCAGTCTGGTCACCGACTCGAAGCGCCTGCAACAAGTCCTCAAGAATCTTCTTTCCAACGCATTTAAATTTACCGAACACGGCAGCGTGCGTTTGAGCGTATTCGCTGCCGAGACCGGATGGAGCGAAGACCATCCCGTCCTTGGAAAGTTAGCCTCGGTTGTCGCTTTTGAGGTTTCCGACACCGGCATCGGCATTCCAGTCGAAAAACAGCGGCTAATCTTTGAGGCTTTCCAACAAGCCGACGCCAGCACCAGCCGCAAATATGGCGGCACCGGCCTTGGCCTTGCAATCAGCCGTGAACTTGCCGGCTTACTTGGCGGAGAAATCCAATTGCGCAGCGCTCCAGGAAAGGGGAGTACGTTCACTCTCTACTTGCCGCAAACCTACGTTGGGCCATCCACCTCCATCGTGACCGCGGACGCCAAAACCTCGGCAGTCGCCACGGCCAACAGGCCTTCCTCTGTTGCGGCATCAGAGCGTTCGAATGAGCAGATTCCGGACGACCGCGACAGTTTGAAGGAAGACGATGCCATCCTGTTGATTGTAGAAGACGATCCTCACTATGCCCGGTTGCTTCGCGATTTGTCGCGTGACAAGGGCTTTAAGGTGTTGGTTGCCACTCGTGGCACGCAGGCCCTGGAACTTGCTCGCGAGTTCCATCCTACCGCTGTGTCGCTCGATGTTTTCCTGCCGGATATGCTGGGATGGACGGTGTTAAACCACTTCAAGCAAGATCCGACCATGCGTCATATTCCCGTCCAAATGTTGACCATGGATGAAGACCGCCAGCATGGTTTGGCGAGCGGCGCTTTCGCGTATGTAAACAAACCCACCTCGCCGGACGAGTTGGACACCGCGTTCGATCGTATTAAAGAGTATACGGCGCCACGTCGCAAACGGCTCCTGGTGGTGGAAGACGATCCACGCGAGCAACTCAGTATTCGGGAATTGTTGGGGTACGCCGATATAGATATTCAAATCGCTGCGACCGGTTCTGAAGCTCTGGAGGCTGTCACCGAAGAATCGTTCGACTGCGTGGTTCTCGACCTGCGATTGCCGGACATGTCGGGATTCGAGATCTTGGAGCGTTTCCGCGATGATCCGTCGCTTAGCAACTTGCCTGTCGTCGTGTTTACCGGCAAAGACTTGTCACCTGACGAAGATGCCCGCCTGCATATGCTTGCTCGAAGTGTGGTGGTAAAAGGGGTTGAATCGCCCGAAAGGCTGCTCGATGAGACTGCTCTGTTCCTTCATCGCGTCGTAACCGACCTTCCTCCGGAAAAACAGAAGATGCTCGAGCGTTTGCATCACTCAGATGAAGCCCTGGTGGGCAAGAAGGTGCTCGTAGTAGACGACGACGTACGAAACATTTTTGCCCTCAGCAGCGTGCTGGAACGCCGCGGAATGTACGTGCTCACCGCCGGGACCGGCCGCGAAGCGATCGCCACTCTCGAATCAACTCCCGACGTGGCGATTGTATTAATGGACATCATGATGCCGGAGATGGACGGATATGAAACCATGCAGGTTATCCGGCAAAATCCATCGTTCCGCCGCTTGCCAATCGTCGCGTTAACAGCCAAAGCCATGAAAGGAGATCGCGAAAAGTGTATGGAAGCCGGAGCTTCGGAGTACTTGGCGAAGCCGGTGAACACTGAGCAGCTACTCTCGGCGCTTCGGATGTGGTTTCATCGCTAGGTATTCCAGTGGTTGGTGATCGATCGTGTTCGCCAGATAATTAGCTGAGCGGCGCGGAGGCAGCGGAAGATGAACGACCAGCAGAAGGTCAACATACTTATGGTAGATGATCAGCCTGCCAAGCTGCTCAGCTACGAAGTCATACTTAAAGAACTGGATGAAAATCTGCTCAAGGCTCATTCCGGCAGAGAAGCGCTAGATCAGCTGCTGAAAAATGAAATCGCTGTAGTTCTGATGGACGTTAGCATGCCGGAACTCGACGGTTTCGAGTTGGCGGACATGATCCGGCAGCATCCTCGATTTCAGAAAACCGCCATCATCTTCATTTCCGCCATTCATCTTACGGATTTAGACCAGCTCAAAGCATATCAACGCGGCGCGGTGGACTACATTTCCGTGCCCATCGTTCCAGAGTTGTTGCGGGCAAAGGTAAGCGTCTTCGCGGACTTGCATCGTAAGACCCGGCAGATGGAAATGCTAAATCGTGACCTGCGCAGCCTTTCAGCCCGCCTAATTTCCATGCAGGATGAAGAGCGTCGGCGCATAGCTCGTGACCTACACGATAGCGTCGGCCAATTGGTTGCTAGCCTCTCCATGAATAATGGATTGGCTCTATTGCAAGCAGAAAAACTTACTCCCACGGCCAGAGATGCGCTGCATCAAAATACTGAGATCGTCCAACAACTTTCAAAGGAAATACGCACGATTTCGCATCTGCTTCACCCGCCTCTGCTCGATGAAATCGGCCTGTTGGCTGCCATAAAACTGTTTGCCGGCGGGTTCACCGAGCGAAGCGATGTACAGGTCACCGTTGAACTCTCGCCTGAGATAGGCCGGCTTCCACCGCATGTTGAAATCTCGATCTTTCGAATCGTGCAAGAATGCTTGACCAATGTCTACCGTCATTCCGGAAGTAAAACCGCAAGCATTAAGATGTGGCCTTCGGATGAAAAAATGCTCATGCTTCAGGTCTCCGATCAAGGTAAAGGAATACCTCGCGAACGCAGTCTTGCCATGTCCTTGGGTGCAAGCCGAAGCGTAGGACTCAGCGGGATGCGGGAGCGCGCGAGAGAGCTTGGAGGCTCGCTCGAAATTCAGTCAAGTGAAAATGGTACGACTGTCACCGCGGTGTTTCCCGTGGCCAGCCCTGCCGTTGTCGGCGCATAGTACCCGCGCACGCTCGCATCTAGCCGCTGCATCGGTGTGCAGTACCACCAGGTTCTTGGTGAAAGACTAAAAGGATTCTTCGGATGCGCACTCGGTTTCTAATCGTGGATGACAGTGACCTTGTCAGGCAGAGTCTGCGTACGGTGCTGCAAGCAAACCCCGAGTGGGAAGTGTCTGCGGAGGCAGCTAATGGTTCGGATGCCGTGGAACGATTCAAAGAGTCTCACCCCAACATTGTAATTGTGGATTTTCAAATGCCGGGAATAAATGGAATAGAAACTGCGCGGCGCATGATGGAAATCGCCCCCGCTGTACCCATTATCTTGTTTACCCAGCACGCTAGCGCAGAACTCGAAAAGCACGCCTTGGAAGCCGGCATTCGGAAAGTCGTGTCAAAGACAGACGCGTTTCCTATGGTTGGGATCATTCAAGCCCTTCTCGGCCCCGGCGACCCTTCCCCCAGTCTCGAACGACCCTCCCAAGCTGAGCAAGACAGCTCGGGCAAGGATCGATAATCCGAAGCGGGCCTACGAATGCGAGGCTTGGAATTCGATGGCTCCGATCCGGTAATGAAACGCTCTGACCTTTAGGTCACCCGACCCTAACCCCATGCTTAACCGGAACAGAACCTACTGTTGCCAGCCGCCGCCGAGTGCGCGGTAAAGCTGGACGAGGCTCTGGTACTCGTTCCCGCGCGCCTGGGACAGGGTGATCTCTGCAGAGAAAAGCGAACGCTGCCCGTCCAACACTTCGAGATACGTGGTGGTGCCTCCGCGATAGCGCATAATGGAAAGCCGGACCGACTCTGCCAGATCGGCTACCACCTGCTGCTGCTGAACCCGAACTTCGCGGAGTTTCTGGTATCCGATAAGCGCATCCGACACGTCTCCGAAGGCGTGTTGAATGGCTTCCTTATATGCGAGCAAATCCTGTTCGTGTTGCGATTCGGCCAGGTGCAAATTCCCGCGGAGCGCTCCGCCGGTGAAAATCGGCTGGGCCACGCTTGCTCCGTAGGACCAGATCGGATTCTGCGAAGCCATCAAGCTAGAGAAGGCGCCGCTGCGTCCAAATGCGCCGCCACCGGCGCCGGTGAGCGAAATCTGCGGGAAGAACGCAGCTTTCGCCACGCCTATTTGAGCGTTCGCCGCAATGAGGACCTGCTCCGCCTGGCGAATATCGGGACGGCGAGCCAATAGCGAGGATGGCAGGCCCGGCGGTACCTCCGGAGGAATGAACTGCTCCGGCAATTTAAGGCCGCCGCGCTTCACGGGACCCGGATAATTGCCGAGGAGAATGTTGATGGCGTCTTCCTGCTGGCCTATCTGTCTCTCAAGGTCCGGGATTTGGGCGTTCGCGGTGTCGAGCACTTGCTGCGCCTGAAGCACGTCGAGCTTCGTCGCCACGCCGTGGTCCAATCGCAACGAAGTCAGTTTGACGGAACCTTCTTGCGTCTCCACCGTGTCTTTCGTGATTTGAAGTTCGAGGTCGAGTTGAAGGAGCGAGAAGTATGCGCTGGCCACATCGCTCACAAGCGTCAGCGTAACGGTGCGCTGACCGTACTCGGTCGCCAGCAGTTGGGCGCGCGCCGCTTCCGTGGCACGGCGCAGTTGGCCGAATAAGTCGAGCTGGAAAGAGGTGTTTGCCACCAACTCCAGGATGTTCGCTTTAAAAGGGAAAAACTGTTCTTTGCCTCCCGAAAAATTAGCGGCACCTTGCACTTGCGGGAAAAGACTCGAGCGCGTAATGGCAAGTTGAGCGCGCGAGGCGTTAATGCGTTCGGTCGCAATCCGCAGGTCGTAGTTTTGCTTCAGCGCTGTGCGAATCAGCTCTTGCAGTTGCGGATCCTGAAAGACTTGCCACCAGGGCAGATCCGCGAACGAGGCCGCCTGAGCTGGCGCTTGCGAGTTATCGCTGAGATCGTGATACGCGCTGGGAATTTGCACATCGGGCCTATGGTAGTTGGGACCGACCTTGCACCCGCCGATTAGGCTGCAAGCGAGAAGTGACGCCGAGACTAGGGAAACGAGTGGCCGCCGATTTACGCGATACGATTCGGTCCGCTGCGGGTTGCGCGCGTTTCTCGATCGGTAGTCCATTTTAGTCTCCCTCCGCTGGCGCGGGCCTTGCTTGAACTCCTCCAGCGGCCGGCTCCTTACCGGCGCCTGACCATTTCTCGACCAGATAAAAGATCGCCGGTACGAGAAATATTGCGATAAAGCTGGCCGCCAGCATGCCACCAATTACCGTGGTTCCAATGATCTGGCGCGCCACGGACCCGGCACCCGTGGCAATCCACAGAGGCACGCTCCCGAGGATGAACGCGAAGGAGGTCATCAGGATGGGTCGAAGCCGGATTCGCGCACCTGCCAGCGCAGCGTCCACGAGCGGTTTGCCTTGCTCGTATTCGTCCTTAGCGAACTCCACAATGAGAATAGCGTTTTTCGCCGCGAGCCCGATGAGCATTACCAACCCGATCTGCGAATACACATCATTTTCGATCTGAACCATGTAGGCCGGATAAAACCACCCGGCGATCGTGCGCCTTAACCAAAGCGTCGCGAACGCGCCGAATACCGCGACCGGCGTGCTCAACAGCACGCTGAATGGCAGCGACCAGCTTTCATAAAGTGCCGCGAGGATCAGAAAGACAAACAACAGTGAAAACGCAAAAACGACACTAGGCGAAACTCCTTGCTGCGCCTGTTTCTCCTGAAACGACATGTCCTTGTAGTCGTAGCCCATTTCCCGCGGCATAGTTTGCGCGAATACTTCTTCCAGAGCTTTCATAGCCTGTGCGGAACTGTAGCCCGGCGCCGCGCCCCCGAAAATCTGAGCGCCGCGATATTCGTTGAATCGCATGGTGAATTCTGGTCCTGTTTGGGGCGAGAATTTTGTCAGCGCGGCAAGCGGTACATCTTCCCCCCTATTGTTTCGCACGTAAAACTGACCCACGTTCTCGGCCCGCGTTCGGTATTCTCCTTCCGCCTCGATGTACACTTGCCATTGCCGGCCGAACCGGTTGAAATAATTGATAAAAAAGCCGCCCATGAAGGCTTGCAGGGTTCTGTAGACGTCGCTGATGTTTACTCCCTGCTTGATCACTTTGTCTCGATCCACCGTCACGAACTGCTGCGGCACGTTGGCCAGATAGGTGGTGCCCAGCAAACCGATCTCGGGACGTTTATGCGCCGCCGCCATGAACGTGTTCAGATTCTGTGTGAGAAATTCCACCTCCTTCCCAGCCCGGTCCTCCAGAACAAATGTAAATCCCCCAGAAGTTCCCACTCCGGGAATGGAGGGCGGTGAAAAGTCAAACGCGATTGCTTCCGGCATCTGGCTCAATTTCTCGTTCAGCCGCGCCTTGATCTCCTGAAATTGTTCTGCCCGCGATTTCCGCGCATCCCAGTCATCCAGCGTGACAAAGAAAAACGCGTTGTAGCTAGTTCGTACAAAGCTCAACAGGCTGAAGCCAATAACGCTCGACGTGTACTTGACGCCGGGAGTATCTGCCAGGATTTTCTCGACCTGTCGCGCAGCTTCGTCTGTACGTTGTTGTGAGGCTGCGTTGGGCAGTTGCAGGTTGATAAAAAGGTAGCCTTGGTCCTCATCGGGCAGGAAACTCGACGGCACCCGCGAACCGAAAAACGCGGCGCCCGCCGAAAACACTACTAAAAGCACAAGTGCAATTGCACTCTTGCGAATCAGCGCGCCGGACAGCCGTACATAACCGTTTGTCGCGCTCTCGAACGATCTGTTGAACCAAGCAAAGAACTTTCCCAGCGGCCCCTTGCTCTCTTTCTTGGGCCGAAGCAAAAGAGCCGACAGAGCCGGACTGAGAGTGAGCGCGTTGAAAGCGGAAAGGAGGACGGAAATGGCGATGGTGACCGCAAATTGCTGATAAAGGCGGCCGGTGATTCCGGGAATAAACGCCGTCGGAACGAATACGGCAGAGAGCACCAACGCGACTCCGACTACCGGCGGAGTCAACTCCTCCATGGCCTTAAGGGCCGCTTCTTTGGGCGAGAGCCCATCCTCGATATGCCGTCCGACACCCTCCACCACCACGATTGCGTCGTCCACCACCAATCCAATGGCTAGCACAAGCCCCAGCAGAGAAAGTGTATTGACCGAAAAACCGAACAACGGGAAAAAAATGAACGTTCCGATTAACGCTACCGGTACCGCCAACATCGGTATCAGTGTGGCGCGCCAGCTTTGCAGGAAGATGTACACCACCAGGATCACCAGTGCGATCGCGATCAGAAGCGTTTCGACAATCTCCTTAATGCCGGAGGTCACCGACTTTGTGGTATCAAGCGAAATCACATAATCCATGTCCTGTGGGAATGTCTGCTTCATTCCAGTGATCAATTTCTTCACGCCGTTCGCAGCGTCCACCGCGTTCGAGCCGGGCAACTGGTAAACCGCGATGATCGCTCCCGGCTTGCCGTTCAGCCGGCCCATTACTGAGTAGTCCTGCGAGCCGAGGTCCACCCGCGCTACATCTTTCACTCGTACAACTCCGCCGTCTGGTGTCTCGCGAACTACGATCTGTCCGAAGTCATCGGCGGAAACCAATCGTCCTTGCGCCCGAACAGCATAGGTGTACTCCTGCCCTTTGGGTACTGGCTCGCCACCCACCTGCCCTGCGGGGTTCACAGTGTTCTGTGCTTGGATAGCATTGATGATGTCGGTAACGGTGATGCCCAGCTTGCCCAATTGGTCCGGCTTCACCCACAATCTCATCGCATATTGCCCGGCGCCGAAGATCTGCACGTTCCCGATACCCTTGGAACGCGTCAACGGATCGTGAATATTGATGTAGGCATAGTTGGCAAGAAAGTCCGCGTTGTATGTCCCGTTGGGCGAGTACAACGTGATTAGCATGAGCGGTGAAGTCACGGACTTCTGGACCGTGATTCCGTAGTTAATGACGTCAGCTGGCAGTTGCGAAGCCGCCTGCGTCTCTCTCGCCTGTGCCAGAATTTGGTCGGTGTTTGGATCTGTCTTTATGTCGAAATCCACGATCATGGTCATGCCGCCATTGGCTGTGGCGTTCAACGAATACATGTAGTTCATGTTGTCCACGCCGCTCATTTGCTGCTCGATTGGAGTGGCGACGGACTGCTCCAGGGTCAGCGCATCTGCACCGACGTAGGTTGCTTGAATTTGAACCTCCGGCGGTGCAATGTTCGGAAACTGGGCGACGGGCAGGCTGACGATCGTGATCACGCCGACAATCACCATCACGATCGAGATCACCATTGCGACAATTGGGCGGTTGATGAAAAATTTAGACATGGTTCTTACCTTACCTGCGCCGTCGTGTTATCGGGCACGTACGGCTTCGGGTTCACTTGGGCGCCGGGACGCACCTTCTGAACGCCCTCGGCCACCACGCGCTCTCCCGGCTTGAGTCCGTTCGCAATGATCCACTGGGTGCCAACACGGTCGCCAACCGTAACCGTGCGTATGCTCACCTTATTCTCGCTATCCACGACGGCTACTTCGTAGCTGCCTTGCAGCTCCGACACCGCACGTTGCGGCACCAACAATGCATCCTTTTGTATTCGGACGGCCGTCCGAATTCTGCCGTAACCGCCCGGACGCAGAATATTCCCCGGATTGGGAAATAGCCCTGCGATTCGAATTGATCCGGTGCCAATATTCACTTGGCGGTCCGCGAAGTAGAATGTGCCGTCGCGCGGATAAGTTGAGCCGTCGGCCAAAATCAGTTGTAGCTTCAGGCTCTTGTTAGCGGCTTGCAGGGTAGTCTCGGTGGGGAAGCGCTTATTCCACTCGAGATACTCGCTCTCGCTGACGGTGAAATAAACCTTGATAGGATCCACGGTGGAAACGGCGGTCACCACTCCACTGCTTGGGCTTACCAAGGCGCCCACCTGAAGCTGGGCCTGGCCCGCGATGCCGTCGATCGGCGCAATGAGGTGGGTGAAATCGAGATTGATCCTGGCTGTTTCGACGGCTGCTTCGTCGGTTTTGATTGCCGCCTGAGATGTCTCCACGGTGGCTTTGGCAGCCAAGTTATTCTGAACGGCGTTGTCGAGATCCTGCTGGCTCGCGGCCTCTTCTTTCGCGAGAGGCGTGTAGCGGTCCACATCAAGCTGCGTCCTGCCTTGGACTGCCTGCGCGTTCGTCAGATTGGCCTTGGCCTGCGCCAACTGCCCTTCGGCTTGGTCAAGCGCCGCCTGAAAGGGGCGCGGATCAATTTGAAAAAGTAGTTGGCCCTGCTTCACAAATGCGCCTTCCTGGTAGCCCTGCCGCATTAAGTAGCCCGTGACCTGCGCCCTGACGTCGGCGTTTACGAATCCGTCGAGCGTACCGATCCACTCGCCATAAATCGGGACGTCCTTCTGCTCGACTTGCACTACCTGAACGTCGGGCGCTCCAGCAGCTCCCGCTCCGCCTTTCGAGCACCCGGCCAAAACGATCGCGCTCAGGGTGAATGCTAGCAGCGAAGCTCTGATTGCGATCTTGCGTCCGTTTTTCATCGTTGTCTCCGATCTCTTTATCGCGAAACCCGCTTCTGTGAGTCAATCTGGTGCGTCCGCGGCTCTCGATCTTCGACGCTTCGCGCTGAGCGGCCACTACGGCATCGTTAACAGCGGAAAAGCCCTATTACTACAGAACACTGTATGCAAATCGCCCCTACTTCGCCTTCCGGCAGCCCCAACTTTGTGGCCATCCTACATCAAAAACGGTCGCACTTGACGGCTATTGGGCGACACAAATTCTCTGCAGCGGCGTAGAAAATTAAGGATACCGTAAATCGCGTTCGGCGTCGTCAAGCACCATCATCAATCAAGACTTAGGCACGGGCATCAAACGGCTGAGAATTTTCCAATATGAGACTGGCCACAGGCGCTCGACAGCTGCCAGGAGTTTTGCGTCGTTGCCTACGAGCACACGCGGTGAGCGGCGTTCGATGCCCTTCACAATAATTTCCCCGGCTTCTTGCGGCGGAAGACGCAATGCTTTCTTTGCGACGGCTCTGCGCTGCGCGATTTCTTCAGGAGCCATTCCCTTTGGCACTCGAGCGCTGTCTGCAATCGAAGTGGCCACGCCGCCCGGGTGAACGACCGTTACTCCCACGTTCGAACCTGCGAGTTCGTGCCGCAGCGAATTCGAAAATCCACGCACGGCGAACTTGCTTGCCGAGTAGGCTGCTTGCCCGGCTGGCGAGATTATTCCGAATATGCTCGAAAGATTTACGACGCGCGCGTCATCGCTTTTTCGCAGTAAGGGCAGAAACGCTCGGGTCATGCGAACCACGCCCCAGAAATTGATTTCGAACAGCCACTCGAAGTCTTCCTCGCTGACCGTTTCGAACGTGCCGCCGATGGCGACTCCGGCATTGTTAACGAGGATGTCCACGCCGTGGTGCGCAGCCATTATCTCTTCCGGAACCACTGCCACAGCACGGCGGTCTGCAACGTCAAGATGATGCTGGGTGATGCGTATGGAATTCTTCGACGCAGCGTGATTCGTTGGGTCTGTTTGCGCCGATTGCGCCATAAGCGCCGTTTCTGAAAGGCCTGCATCATTCACGTCCGCGAGTGCGAGATTGCATCCACGGCGCGCGAGCGAAACGGCGATCGCGCGGCCAATGCCGCTTGCAGCTCCGGTGATTACGGCTGTCCTGTTCTTGAGTTTCATAACGCTGCTCATGATTTTCTACATAGGACTAAGAGTGCGCTGGCGGCCGCAGATCAGCTATTGCACGATCCTGAGAGTTGGCTTCTTAGGGTTTTCTCTTTGGTCCCGTAGCCGGCGCAACGGCTGGATTACCCTCACAAGCGGGTTCTGCTCCCTGCACCATCTCGTAAGTCAAGTTCACGTCAGCATGGACATCAATCAAACCCAGCGAAACAGGAGCGACGTTATTCGATCCCAAATTCTCGAAACTGATTTGGCGTGCAGGAGACACTACAACGGGCTGACCTTCTTCCACACTCACAAGTCTTCCGAGTTTTAGCTTTAACGCAGCCGCGAGAGCCTGTGCTCCGGCCTGTGCCTGGTCGGCTGCCTTCGCGAACGCTTCAGCTCTGACAGGATTTTCGTCCTTCAGAGTGAAAGTAAGCCTGTTGATACTCTTCGCTCCGGATTTTATGGCGATATCGATGACGCTTTGCAGTTTCGAAACGTCATTTAGAAGGAGACGTACGGTATTACTCGCAGTGTAGCCTGCGATTGCTGGTGTTCCCTGTGCGGGATAGCGGTAATTGGGATTGACCGAGAAATTGATACCTTTTACGCTAGCCTCCGGAAATGCGCCGCGGAGTTCCTTCATGAGATCCTTGGATTGGCCGTCATTCTGATCGGCTGCTTCTTTCGCCGTGCTCGCCTGTGTAACGACCCCGATATCAAACTGCAATTGGTCCGGCTCTGCCGAGACTGTCGCCTCGCCGTGGACATGCAGTGAGGCGGGGACGGCCGTTACCGGAGTCTGCGGCGCGCGAGCCATCGCTAAACAAACTAGAAACACGCTAATGAATCGCATAGGTGGGCCTTTGGATTACAAGAAAATAAATTTCAAAGAACACGACGGCCCTTGGTTTACGACACTCCCCCGCCGTCTTTACTGCGTGTGATAAAGAGAAAGTGTGGTCTTCATCCATTGCATTGCTGGCACTGCTGACGAGTGAGCTGATACTATAGCTTTCGACCTCTGAAATCTTCAAGAGAAGGATGAGAGTGCGGCCACCTTTCCTCGTTCCGATGCGAACGCACGTTCCTGATCGTGTACACGCGTTGCGAGAGTCGTTGTGACGATCAGAACGCTCTCGCGCAGGAATTTCCTTTCGCTTGCCGCTGCCCTCCCGGCGCTGTCCGGTTGGAGAAGCGGAATTTCCGATTCCGATGACGCATTTCTGGAGGATTTATCCCGCCGCGCGTTTCTTTTCTTTTGGGAGCAGAGCGATCCGCACACCGGACTCGTATTGGACCGCGCCCGAGCCGACGGAACCGTTATCGCCGGACGAAATTTGGAAGTAGCCAGCACCGCTCTCACGGGCTTCGCTCTCACTGCCATGTGCATTGCTGCCGACAGGCGATGGATGGATCCCAATCAGATTCGAGAAAGAGTCCGCGCTACACTTCGCCATTTTGCATTCGATCAGGATCACGTACGCGGTTGGTACTACCACTTTGTGAACCGCAAGACCGGCGAGCGCGCTTGGCACTCTGAACTTTCTACCATAGACACAGCGCTGATGCTCGCCGGCGTCTTGACAGCGCAACAGTATTATCAGGACGACGCCGAGATTTTCGATTTGGCTTCCGGCCTCTACGAGCGAGTGGATTTCACCTGGTTGATGGACGAACGAACGGGCGTGTTGCACATGGGATGGAATCCGGAAACCGGCCTCCTGCGCGCTGAGTGGACGTCCTACGATGAGCAGTCAATTTTGTATCTGCTTGGAATCGCTTCGCCCACTCATCCGATCTCGCTCGCTTCCTGGTACCGTGTCGATCGTCAGCCGATTGAATTGGGCGGCTACAAGTTTTACGGCCGGGGACCTTTGTTCACCCATCAATACTCGCAAGCGTGGCTGGACCTCGCCGGTCTTCGCGATGGACCGCCGCTGAACATTGACTACTTCAAGAATTCGGTGAACGCGACCTACGCTCACCGCTCATATTGTCTTAGTCTCCGCGGAATCTACCCGGCATTTTCGGAGGAGCTCTGGGGCGTCACCGTTTCTGACAGCGATATCGGCTACGTGACCTGGGGAAATCCAGTCTCAAGACGCGATCTGGACGGCAGCATCGTGCCGTGCGCTGCCGCCGGCTCGCTCATGTTCGCTCCGGAAATCTGCTTGCCTGCTCTTCGTTACATGCATAACAACTTCGCCGAGTATATCTACGGGCGCTACGGATTCGCCGACGCTTTCAATCCTCAAACGCTGTGGGTCAATTCGGACGTTATCGGTATTGACGTCGGAATCACGCTCTTGAGTGCGGAAAACCTGCGCTCCGGCCGAATCTGGCAATGGTTCGGTCGCTCACCCGACATCCGGCGCGCTATGGGGCGAGTGTTTCGTCCAAGTTGACCAATCAAGCGCGCACATTTCCTTTTGGCGATCAAAAATGGACGCCCATCACAGCAACACGCGCTGTCATTTCAAGCCTCGGGCTCGGTGCGTAGGTTGTGCGCTGGGCCGTTATAGGCGCTGAAGAGCGACGATCGAAACACCGTGATGAGAAGCAACGAAATCGTTCCCGCCAACGGAATTATTAGTCCCGCCCGCAAGCTGCCCAGCGAATTCGAAGCGACTCCGATGAACCAGGGCATCACGCCCCCTCCCAATCCCCCGGATGCCAGCACGACCCCTGCGATATCGCGGTTTTCGGTTCCGCAATGGCTCGAAAGGTAAGCCATCGCGATAGGAAACACCCCAGCAAGTCCCGTGCCACAGAGTGCGCACGCCGCCGCGACCACGGCAAGTTTTTCGGCGCAGAGCAGCAACACACATCCGGTTACCGCGAGAATTAAGGATGTGCGCAGTAGCTTCAAATCCGGCACGCGACGGAGGATAATCGGCAAAAGCAACCGTCCAAGCAAGAGACCAGCCCAAAAGAACGACGGCGTCAAAGCCCAAAGATCATTTTGCGATGTTTGAATCCGTCGGGCGTATGTAGCGACCCAACCGGACACCGAATTTTCGGTGCCGACATAAAGAAAGAAAATTGCAGCAAACATCAACGCGGTCTGATTGGAAAACACCTTCAAAATACTGGGAGCCGGCTCAGGCACGGAATCGCTTCTTCCAATCGCTAGATCTGCTTCAAACTTTGAAACGGAAAATGCGAGTGTGAGAAGGAAAGCTACCGCCGCCAGCACCAAAACGATAGGCCAGGTGTGCTGAGTTCGGTCTGCCAAGCTCACGATAGGAGGAGCGGCGAGCGCACCCACGGTCCACGAGAAATTCACCAAACTGAGAGCCCCGGCGCGCCGCGAAGGATTCGATTCGCCCACCCATAGATTCGTCGACCCCACGCTGAAACCGAGACCGCAGCCGTAAATAAAAACAGAAAGCAGACCCACAATCCACGTACCCCGCCCGAGAGTCGCCAGTCCGATGGCGATTAGCGCAAAACCCACAACAAAACAGAAACGAAACCCCCGAACCCGCAACAAACGCCCGCACACGATTACGCTGATCAGCGATCCCAAGAATTCAGCGAGGAAAAAAGCTCCGGACTGCGCATCGTTTAAGCCCCACTGAACGGCCAGCGTCGGCAGCAATGGTCCCAGCAATGTGGTGGCAATCCCGGTGAGAATGAAACCAAGATACACGAGCAAAAGTAAACCGCGGGAGTTCGAAAGTTTCGAATTGGTGTCGGTCAGCGATGACATGCTAAGCGCAAAAAAACGGACATTTGCGGAACGGGAACGAACGTCCGTGACCCGCGAAGCGCATGTTCAACGGGTTACAGAATCAATCGCGCGCGGGGCCAGTGGACTCTCTGATCATTAATTCCGGTTCGAGAACGATGGCCTCCGTTTCCGGCGCGTTGTTTGCGCCTTCAATTCGGCGCACCATGAGTTCCGCCGCGATCTCGCCCATTCGTTGCAGCGGCTGACGCACAGTGGTGAGCGAAGGATTTTGAAAAGACGCGCTGAGAATATCGTCGAATCCCACTACTGAAACATCCCGCGGCACCAGCAGGCCGGCTTCCCTGAGCGCTCGAATCGCTCCAATTGCAGAGATATCGTTGAATGCGAAGAGCGCCGTAAATGGCTTGTGCTTGGCGATAATCTCTTGTGTCGCCTTGTAGCCCATTTGCGGCGACGAAGAATCACCCGTCAACTGCGCTGTTAGGTCACGGTCAAAGGGAATTTTCCACTTCGCGCAAGCGGCTTGCACTGCTTGCCACCGCACTTCGGTATCGGAACTGAAAGCTTGTCCTTTAATGCACGCAATTTTGCGGTGACCAAGCCCCACCAGATGCTCGATCGCAATCGATGTCGCCGCCAAATGGTCCAGCAATATATTCGTTACCCCCTCAACCTCGTCGTGCCCTGAAACGGATACCACCGGTATCGGGACTTTGTTCTTCCATTTCGTGTCCACAGCAATCAAACCATCCACCGACCGGCCCAGAAGTGACGTCGCGCACTCGCGCAACAATTTCGGTTTGTGTCGATGGCTGGCCACAAAATAGAAATAGCCGCTCTGAAACAGGTAATTTTCTATCCCGCTCATCACCAAAGTCGCATACCCTTCGCTCACTTCCGGCACCACCACCCCGATCGTAAACGTGCGCTGCTTGCGCAACGATCGCGCGACAAAGTTCGGCTGGTATCTCAACTTCTCGGCAGCGGCAAACACTCTATCTTTGGTCGATTGCGGAATTGCCGCCGCGCCTCGTGCTTCGTTCAGTACCACCGAAACCGTGGCGGGGGAAAGTTGCAGGTGCTCAGCCAAGGCTTTCAGGCTGACCGCTCGTGGCCCCATCGCATTCGCCGGCGTCGGCTCGAGCATTTTCCGCGTCATCGGCGCAGTGTGGCATACCCGGTGGCAACCACGCATCACAAATATGGATGCCTTCGATAATCTTATTGACACCCGTCCCGTCTGGTGTTACAAAGACGCCCATACGGGGTAAATCGATTTTGTAAAAGGTTTTTGGGTGTCAGTCTTGGCCTAACCAGCAGGCTAAGTTTGAACTTGGGCCTGAGTTCCGCGTCTCCTGGTTTGCCTGCAGGATCCCATCGAGTTCTGTTTCGGTTTTTGCTCCACCAATCTAACTTTGCCGAGGTAACCGGATATGAAGCCTTCGAAATTCGTAGCGTGTCTTTCCGAACTTACATCGATAGATCGCGCGTTTCGAGTCTTGCGGCTGGCGATCCCAGTCCTGCTCCTGGTTCTATGCGCCTCCACAGCCCAGGCGCAATTCCAAGCAACCGTGGAAGGCACGGTGGTGGATGCCAAGGGTGCCGTGGTTCAAGCTGCAACAGTCACGCTCACCGATCAATCTACTCAGGTTTCGAAGGCCACGAAGACCAGCAATGATGGGTTCTACAGTTTCTCTGAGGTCGCACCCGGTAAATACACAGTCACAGTGGAAGCGTCCGGTTTCGAAAAAAAGATCGTGAATGACGTAGAAGTCTTGGCGGAAACGGCTCGCGGCTTGGACATCACCCTTACGGTCGGCCAGATGAGCCAGTCCGTCACCGTAAACGGCGCCAACCAGCCCGACCTTCAAACCGAAGAGGCCAATATCGAAGGAACTTTGACCAACCAGGAAGTTGAACGATTGCCCTCCTTTGCGCGTGATCCCTACGAACTCTTGCGCTTCGCTCCTGGCGTCTTTGGCGACGGCGCGCGCAGCGGTGCAGGCCTTTCCACAGGATTCCCGAATGGTCCCGGCTCGAACGCCGGAACTGGCGGACCTGGAGGATCAAACACTGCCATTTATCAGACCGAAAACCAGCAGCCCATCAGCGCGAACGGTCAACGCATCACCGCTAACGACTACCTGGTTGACGGCGTGAGCGTCAACAGCTTGCAATGGGGCGGCGCTGCTGTAATTACGCCGAGCGTTGAGTCGGTGCAGGAAATCACTGTGTTGGCCAATGACTATGATGCCGCCGATGGCCGCTCTTCCGGCGCGCACATCAAGACCGTAAGCAAATCCGGGTCGAACGTATTTCACGGTTCAGGATTCTTCCAGTACCAGGACCCCAATTTGAACGCGTTCAACAAATATAACGGATTCAATTTCGGAGCCAACACTTTTGACCCGACTGTGAGGGACGACAATGCCTATCGCCAGTTCGGCGGAAATCTGGGCGGCGCGCTCATCAAGAACAAGCTGTTTTTCTTTTTTAACTATGAGGGATTGCGCGACAACAACTCGACATTTCAAGATCAGTGGGTCGATACGGCTGATTTCCGCAGTTTGCTTGCCGCTAACAGCCCGAATACGCCTGTATCGACTACTGTAACCGACCCCGGCGCCGCTCCCCGCGTTAAACAAATATTACCCGCGAGCTGCGCAAATTTCCCCGTGCCCTGCCAATTAGCGGGTAACGGCGTGAATATCGGTTCTCCGGCCGGGACCTTCGGCACCTATCTTTCGGGTGCGCCGATGGGGACTTGTCCGAACAACATCGAATGCGGCGCAGGTCTCACCGGCGTCGAGCAATTTGACTTCGCGGAGATTTTCCTGCCTCAAGACACGTCCGGAAATCAATACAACGCGCGCGCCGATTACAACGTGGGCCGCAGCGTTTTCTCGGTGAACACTTTCTTCACTACCTATCACCAGCTCGCGGCAGATGCCAGCGCGCAGGGTCGTCCGATGGCGGACTACAACTCCAACCGCTTTACCCCCTCGGGATTTCTCGGGTGGGTATTCAATATCAATTCGAGCATGGTCAACGAGGCTCGCTTCAATTTTACCCGCTGGTCTTTTAACGATATCTCCGCCAACCCGCAAATCAATTGGGCTATTCCGCGGACTGAAATACAAAACGCCTTGCCCCTCGGGCAAAGAATTGTCTACGGCGCGGCGGAAGGCGACAACACTCCCGGGATTTACGCCGAGAATACTTTTGCGTTCCGCGATGTCTTGACCAAGATACACGGCAAGCACGCAATACATGTTGGTTTCGAGGTCAGCCGTCTGCAGGATAATGACGATCTAATCGGCGGCGGCCGCCCCGACATCGTCTTCCAGCAACCCTGGAACTTCGCAAATGGTACGGCTGTTTTCGAACAACTCGAAGTCAATCCTCTGACCGGTGCTGCACCGAGTTCAGCCCGAGCCTATCGAATCACCCAGTATGGTCTCTTCTTGCAGGACGATTGGAAGATTCGTCAGAACCTCACGATCAACTTGGGACTTCGATGGGACTATGACTCCCCGCCGACCGATGCGGACGGGCGCTTGGCCAACATCATTCCCGGAGCGAGCCCTCTCACGGGGCTTGTGAACGCCGTCGCGGTCAACCCGCACCGGATGTATAACCCGGACTACAACAACTTCGGGCCGCGCATTGGTTTTGCATGGAGCCCATACCGCTTCCACAACAACGCAGTTGTTCGCGGCGGCTTCGGAATCGCCTACAACTCCTACGACGCCAATTCATTCAATAACACGCGCGACAATCCGCCCTTCGTCGCCAACTACGGACTCTGCTGCGGAGGTCCTGGAGCTCCCATCAACTCGTCCATCCAATACTCATTGGGAACAGACCCGAGAAACCCCCTGAGTTTTCCGAGGAACACCGCTCTGGGACTCGGACTCGATCCTGCAACCAACCTGCCCATCATCGGACCCGGCGGCGGCGCTCCTAACGTCTACGGCAACCCGGCAAATTTCAACAATCCATACATCTACCTCTACTCTTTGCAGGTTCAATACGCTCTGCCCGCAAATTGGGTCGCCATCGCAGGCTACCAAGGGAGCAGCAGCCATGGCTTGCTCCGCATCAAGAACTTGCAATATTTCTTTGGAGAGCCAAGCACTGGGATCGGCGCCGTCTTTCAATTCACGCCGGACACGAACGCGAATTTCAACGCGCTCAACACCGAAGTCAAACGCAACTTCCGCAACGGCTTGCTGGTGGACTTCCTTTACACCTACAGCAAGTCCATTGACGAGGTCTCTTCGGAAGGCCCCGGCTTCGGCACCAATCAAACCTTTCCCACCGTCCTTTCCACTGAGCGCGGACCTTCGGACTTTGACGCCACACACAACCTGCGAGTGCTGGGTCTTTGGGATCTACCGATCTTCCGAGGCCGCAACGACTTTAAGGGCAACGTTCTCGGCGGTTGGGAGCTGAACGGAGATTTCCAGTTCCACTCGGGATTCCCTTGGACGCCGGTTGCAACCAACAATTGCAACCTGACTCTCGGATCTGCCACCATCTGCCCGATCAGGCCGATTGGAGTTCTTGCCTCACCGGGCGATAAGCACGACACCGACTCCTTTCTGCCTCCCGCCTCCAGAACCAATTTTCCGGGCGGTTCCACCTCGTTCTTCGACGTGACTGCGTCCGGCTTTCCGGCGTTCAATCGCAACAACGAACGCGGTCCGCGCTTCAGTCAGTTTGATTTCAGCTTCGTCAAGAACTTCGGACTGCCTGCTATGAAGTTCGTCGGGGAATCATCCAAAATTCAGCTGCGTATGAATGTTTACAACGCGTTCAACAAGTTGAACCTGGCGCCGTTTACATTCCAGAGCAACTCTACTACTGTCAGCTTTGGCAACAATTGCGTGGGTACGCCGGCTGTTTGCACTCCCGTCCCCAATCCGAATTTCGGGATTGCGACGTCGGGTCTGGCCGGCAGGACGCTTGAACTAGAAGGCCGGTTTGTTTTCTAATAGAAATTAGCGCCTCAAGTGTGGGGAGGGTTCTTCATCCTCCCCACGCCCGCGCACCTTCTTCCTGGGAAGACTCACATGAAACGAACAGCTTTATTAGTGTGTCTGCTAACAACTATTTCACTTGCTGGTTTCCATTCTCTCAGCGCCCAAAACACTGCATCGCCGGAAGTGATCGAGGTCGATATCCAGGCGCCTTCCCACCCTTTTCCGCATTTTTGGGAGCAAATGTTCGGCTCGGGGCGCGCCATTCTCACTTTGCGCGAGAGCTACCGCAATGATCTGCGCCAAGTGAAGGCCGTCACTGACTTTCAGTACGTGCGCTTTCACGCTATCTTCCACGATGAAGTAGGACTCTACGACGAGGATGCTGCGGGCAACCCCGTTTACAACTTTTCCTACGTCGATCAAATTTACGACGGGCTCCTTCAGAATCACGTTCGGCCATTTGTGGAGTTGAGTTTCATGCCCAAGAAACTCGCGGCCGCGAACGATATTCACCCCTTCTGGTACAAGCAAAATGTGTCCCCGCCTAAGGATTATGACCGTTGGGCCGCAATGATTTCAGCGTTCGCGAAACATTTGATCGATCGCTATGGCATCGAAGAAGTTTCCAATTGGTATTTCGAAGTGTGGAATGAACCGAATCTCGATTTCTGGACTGGCGATCCGAAGCAGTCTACCTATTACCATCTGTATGACGTCACTGCGCTCGCTCTGAAAAGCGTTAGTCCTCGACTCCGCGTGGGCGGTCCCGCCACAGCGCAAGCTGCGTGGGCCGACAGCTTCATCCGCCATTGCTCCGAAAACAAAATCCCTGTCGATTTTGTCTCTTCGCACGTGTATGGCAATGACCGTGCGCAAGACGTGTTTGGCACTGACGAATCCATCCCCATAAACAAAATGGTTTGCCGCGCGGTGGACAAGGTACACAACCAGATAAAATCTTCCGCCAAGCCGGACCTCCCGTTGATCTGGTCTGAATTTAACGCCGTTTACACCAACGACACAAAAATTGAAGACTCCGCATACATGGGCCCCTGGCTGGGGGACACAATTCGCCAGTGCGACGGCCTTGTGGACATCATGAGTTACTGGACGTTCTCAGACGTGTTTGAAGAACAGGGCGTGATTAAGAAGCCGTTTTACGGTGGCTTTGGTGTGTTGGCGGAAGGCGGAATTCCAAAACCCATCTTCAACGCCTTCAAATTGATGCACCTTCTCGGTGATCGACGAATCGACGTGAAGTCAGATTCCATGCTGGTCACGCGCCGGGCAGACGGTTCACTTGTGCTCGCCGTCTGGAATTTCTCTCTTCCGGATGATCCCGGCCACATCGTAAATATGGCAATCCACTTGAAAGGGTTGAAGCCGAATGGTCGAGCGGCAATCAGCGAAGTCGATTCCGAACATGGTTCGCCGCTGCCTGCCTACCACGCGATGGGAAACCCCGTATCACCCACCATGCAACAGTACGCCGAACTTAAGAAGGCTGCCCAATTGCCTCCCGCGCGCATCGAGAAAATAAAAAATGGGACGATGGACCTCACTCTTCCGCCGAAATCGTTATTCCTCATTGAAATCCGCTAGGAGCGTCACTAATTTACAGGCCGCAGAACCTGAAGACCACAATGCAACACATCGCTGACTAAAACAGTGTCGGCCCGCCTCGTGATTTTCAGACCAAATCTCCTCCAATTGGCATATTATTACCCGGCAATTTGTACCGGAGGCTGAAGAGATGCGCTCGATTCGCTCGCTTGTTGCTGTGATTCTCGCCGCGGTTTGCCCGCTCATCGTGGCTGCTCAGGCTTCACACCCTTTGCTGCAGCGGCCCACATTTAACGGCAACCTGATTGTGTTTTCTTACGCCGGCGATTTGTGGACCGTTGACCGCAGCGGCGGCCACGCCTCTCGCCTCACAACCGGCACCGGCATTGAGACCGATCCGGTTTTCTCACCCGACGGCACCATGATCGCTTTCACCGGCGAATATGACGGAAATACGGACGTCTTCGTCGTCCCGGCAAGCGGCGGAGTTCCGAAGCGCCTCACCTATCATCCGACGGCCGATGCTGCCGTGGGCTGGACGCCGGATGGAAAATACGTGATCTTCCGCTCAAACCGCGAAAGCGGCAGCCCCCGCTACACGAAACTATTCAAAATCTCTATTGATGGCGGGCTCCCCACCGCGCTGCCGCTGCCGATGGCCTTCTCCGGCAAGTTTTCCCCTGACGGAAAATATTTTGCCTACTCGCCTGTGGGCGGCGCGTCGCCTTTCAATTATTCCGCATATGTTGCCTGGAGAAACTACCGCGGCGGACTCGCAAGTTCGGTATGGATCGCAGACATGGGGACGCTGGACGTAGTAAAAATTCCGCGTGAACGGTCGAACGACTTCAATCCTCTTTGGGTCGACAAGCAAGTCTATTTTCTTTCCGACCGCAACGGGCCGGTATCGCTGTTTCGCTTTGACCCCGCGACGAAATCTGTAACAGAAGTGGTGAAGAATGACGGCGCGGATATTCGTTCGGCCAGTGCGGGAACCGGCGGCATCGTTTACGACCGCTTCGGCGAACTCTTTCTGTACGACACAGCAAGCGGCAAGACAAACCAGATCAGCGTGGACGTAAGCGCCGATCTGCCGGATGTACGCGCGCGTATTTCACCAGCAGACCGCGAAATCCAGAGCTACGGCATCTCGCCAACCGGTGTGCGCGCCGTCTTTGAAGCCCACGGCGACATCCTCACCGTGCCCGCAAAAGAAAGTACGACGCGCGATATCACCAATACCCCCGGTGTGATGGAGCGCGATCCGGCTTGGTCGCCGGATGGCCAGAGCATTGCATATTTCTCCGATGAGTCGGGGCAGTATGCGCTGCACATCAGCAGCCAGACCGGCTCGGGCGAAGTAAAAAAGTTCCCGTTGGCCAACGATGCAACATTTTATTTCCAGCCGACATGGTCTCCCGATTCAAAGCTGATCGCCTTTCACGACAATAAGGCTGAGATCTGGCTCCTGGACACAGTCACCGGCAAGGCCACAGTCATCGGCAAAGCCGTTGTTGACGATTCAGACTACGACGCGTCCTGGTCCGCGGACTCCAAGTGGTTGGCCTACACTCAGACCGTCTCGAACCGCTTTCACGCGCTGTTCTTTTACTCTGTCGAATCGGGAAAGAGCACACAAATCAGCGACGGCATGAGCGATGTTCGCCTCCCCGCCTTTGACCGCGGCGGAAAGTATCTCTACTTCACCGAAAGCACGAATTACGGCACCACCACGAGCGGCTTGGACATGAGCAGTGACGCCTTCAACGTGACGCGCAGCGTTTACGGACTCGCGCTGGCCGCCGATACCGCTTCTCCCGTTGCGCCTCAGGCTGAAGATGAGAAGAAGCCCGACGCGAAGGACAAGGACGCAAAGGACAAGAAGGACTCCGGCGACTCCGATAAGGACAAAGATAAATCCGATTCTGCGAAGAAATCGGACGAGACAGCCAAATCGGAGAAAGGAGAAAAGCCTGCTGAGAAGCCAAAACCGGTAAAAGTCGATCTCGATCGTCTCGAAGATCGCGCCGTCGCGCTTCCTTTGCCTCCGGGCAATTATGCAGGCCTGACTACGGGTAAGGAAGGCATCCTCCACCTGCTGGAAGGTGGCGGAAGATTCGACGCAGCCGGCGGACTGACGCTGTCGCGCTACGACCTGAAGACCAAGAAACCCGAGAAGCTCGCCGACCACATCGCAGGATTTGATCTTTCATTCGACGGAAACAAAATGCTCCTGGAAATGGCTCAAGGTGACTCTGGAGCCGCACAGGGAGCCGGTCCCGCGCGGGCGTTTGTCATTGTCCCCGCCGATGCGCCGGTCAAACCCGGCGAGGGCAGACTCGATCTATCCAAGATGGAAGTCCGCGTGGATCCGCGCGCCGAGTGGCGCCAAATGTTTCACGAGATATGGCAGATTGAGCGCAGCTTCTTCTACGATCCGCATTACCACGGCGTAAACACTGTTGCGGACGAAGCCAAGTTCAAACCTTTTCTGGACGAAGTCGGCTCGCGCAGCGATCTGAATTATCTCTTTCAGGAAATGCTCGGCGCTTTCTCCATCGGGCATCTGCGTGGCTTTGGCGGAACGATTCCGCGCCCGAACCACGTCGCGGGTGGTTTGTTAGGCGCCGACTTCGAGATCGTCAACGGGCGCTATCGCATTAAACGCATCTACACCGGCGAGCACTGGAATCCGCAAGCGCACGCGCCGCTGACCGAGCCGGGCGTGAAAGTCTCAGAGGGAGATTTCATCCTGGCTATCGGTGGTCAGGATCTGAGCGGCTCCGATGATATTCAGCGACGGTTGGAAGGCACGGCAGGAACGCAGGTGGTGTTGAAAATAGCCGCGGACGCAAACGGCAAAGATGCGCACGATGTCACCGTGACGCCCATCGGCGATGATCTCGGCTTGCGCAACCTAGCATGGATCGAGGCCAATCGTCGTAAAGTTCAGGATCTCAGCGGCGGAAAACTTGCCTACGTCTACTTGCCCGACACCGGCCTGGGCGGACTGACGAATTTCAACCGCTACTACTTCGCGCAACTCGACAAACAGGGCGCCGTTATCGACGAGCGTTTCAACGGTGGCGGCCAAGCGGCCGACTACATCATCAACGCCATGCAGCGCACATTGATGAGCTGGTGGGCTCCGCGTTACGGAGCGATTTACCGCACTCCGCAGGCCGCCATCCTGGGACCCAAAGTGATGATCATCAACGAATACGCCGGCTCCGGCGGCGACGCAATGCCCTGGTATTTTCGAGAAGCGAAACTGGGACCCTTGGTCGGAAAGCGCACCTGGGGAGGACTGGTCGGAATCGGCGGCATCCCAACGCTAATGGACGGCGGCCAAGTCACCTCGCCCAGCTTTGGATTCTTCAATCCGCAGGGACAGTGGGACGTGGAAAACCACGGAGTTCCGCCCGATTACGAGGTTGATATGGAGCCGAAGCCGGTCAGCGAAGGTCACGATCCGCAACTCGAAAAGGCTGTGAGTCTGGCTCTGGAAGAGCTCGCGAAGAATCCAGTGCCGGAACCGCATAAGCCGGAATATCCAAACTACAATCGACCGGCTGCGCAATAGGCCAAGAGGGCGTTGCACAACGGAAAGGCCGGACTGCGAGCCCGGCCCTTCGCCCGTTACTCTTTTCTTCCCGCCACAAGCAGAACCACACCACCAACGAGCGCGAGTCCTCCGAGAATCGGAGGCAGCGGAATAGTCTTATGCTCGGTTGTGCTGGCTTGAATCGGGCCGATATCCACAATCTTCTTGTGCGTTGTATAGTTGATTCCTTGGTAGGCAAAGGAAATTATCCCAAGGACGATTAAGATCAGCCCAACCACGGGCAGAGTCTTCATTGATGCTCCTAGACGTGCCCTTAACCGACTTCAGCGTTGAATCAGGCTCTCCGTAGAAGTCCGCCAACCAGAGAAACCAGAAACAATACCAGGAAAATAAAGAACAGAATTCTCGCAACCCCTACGGCTGCGGCTGCTATCCCCAGGAATCCAAACACCGCCGCGATCAGCGCAACCACGAAGAATATCAATGCCCAGCGCAACATAACGCCTCCTTGAAGGTCCGAGCGTAGCATCGGTTTTAGACGCATCGCGCCTTAATCTCAATACATATATCAGCGTATCAGAAGCCTTGGTTCACTGTAAGCGCACAACAGCTGCTTTGCGAACATTTCGCCCACTTTATCAGACCGTCTTCTGTCAACCTCGCCCTCGAGACCGCCCGCTTGCTCCACCAGTAATCTGAGAAACTTAAGCGTTATTCCAACCTAGAGCTCTACCCCGCACATTCTTTTGGGTTTAAAAAATGCCGGGGCATACAGGGACTTCCCCCCTCTAATACATACCATAGCGGATAGCGGGCGCGTCCCCCATTTTGTATTGTATGCGGCAAGTTTAATGCTCTTGAAATTTAAACTCGGCAGTTCTACAGATCTTTCCCCTGAAGGGGCCATTCGGAGTCTCCCCCTGATTTTTGAGAGTGGCCCCTCTCCTCTTCTTTTTGAATAAATTCAGATACATAGAATCTTTCCAGACCTTACAGCGTGTGCCGGATAGAGAGACTTTTGCCATTTCATCATCATGGCAGCGGAAACCAATTGTAATTGAGACCAGTCCCCACGGAGGTAAACCATGGCCAAGCGCAATCGAAATGTGAACGAAGTGCCCAGACGCGATCCAATTGACGTCCCTGGACGAGAGCACGAACCCGTGCCCGAAGTCATAGACCCCGCGGATCCTCGGCGCCATGATCAGCCGGGTCCGGACAGTCCGCGCCGTCCAGAGGACATACCCCCACAAGAAGTCCAGGATATACCGCGCTAAGAGTGCGGGAGTAATGGGTTCTCATCGCACTCGAATAAAACTAGCCCAAAGCAAAGGGAGGTTCCATGTCAGACAAGAGGCTGTCACAGATGCGAGTTGCCATTCTAGCCAGCGACGGCTTTGAACAGGCCGAACTGGAGAAGCCCCGCAAAGCCCTGGAAGAGGCGGGAGCCAAGACACTCGTGCTCGCGCCCAAGTCCGGAAAGATTCAGGGATTCGTGCACGACGAAAAAGGCAGCAAGGTTGACGTTGATATGACCCTCGACAAAGCAGATCCCGACGAATTCGACGCGGTGCTTCTGCCCGGAGGCGCGTTAAACGCCGATTTTCTGCGCGCTGAAAAAAAAGCCCAGGAATTCGTACGCAGCATCGATAAAGCCGGGAAACCTGTCGCAGTAATTTGCCACGCTCCCTGGCTTCTGGTCTCGGCAGGTCTGGTAAAAGGCCGCACGATCACCAGCTACCACACAATTCAGGACGACATCCGTAACGCTGGTGGAAACTGGAAGGACGAAGAGGTGATTCGGGACCAGAATTGGGTCTCCAGCCGTCAACCTTCCGACATTCCGGCCTTCAATCGCGAAATGATTTCGCTGTTTTCAGAGGCTAAGGGCAAGGCTGTCGGCGCCTAGATCCGACCCGCGGCACTCTCTTCTACCCCCGCTTACTGGACGTATCGGGATGGAAATAGAGGCGCCGCAGGTTTTCTTCCATCTCCAATTTTGTCTAAAATTGAACTGTGGACCCTTTACATACCGGCCCGGGCATTTCGCGCCGCGACTTGTTTCGTCGGCTTGCGGGTGTGGCGGCTTGTATCCCAGCGGCTGGATTTAGACTCGGTCCGGCTCTCGCCGCAATTGCGGCTCAAAAGCAAACACCTCCGGTTGCCCCGCTCGTGCAGCTTTCCGAACTTCCGCCCGCTACCTACTTATCTCCAGGCGATGACACCTTTCTAGAGCAGTTGGAAAGCGCTACTTTCCAGTATTTCTGGGAACAGTGTGATCCCAAGACCGGAATCGTGAAGGATCGGTGCAACGTTCGCGGTTCGGATACCAGTGTTTTGGGCAGCATTGCGGCGACCGGATTCGGGCTGACAGCTCTTTGCATCGGCGAAAAACGCGGCTACATTTCCTATTCGCAAGCGCGCGATCGGGCCCTTGCGGCCTTGCGTTTCCTGTGGAAGAAAATGCCCCATGAGCGAGGGTTTTATTACCACTGGGCGAATATCAGCACGGGTGAAAGACTTTGGCAATCGGAGGTCTCTTCCGTCGATACTTCCATTTTGCTTTGTGGAATTCTCACCTGCCGGCAATATTTCGAACACTCCGAGATAAACCAGCTCGCCCACGAAATCTTCAATCGAGTGGATTGGAATTGGCTTTCCGAGGATACGCGCATTCTTCCTCACGGATGGACCCCGGAAGGTGGGTTCCTACAGTATCGCTGGGACAGCTACAGCGAAATGATGATGATGTATCTGCTGGGCATGGGTTCCTCTTCTCATCCGCTTCAAGCGCAAGCCTGGGACGCCTGGAAGAGGACCACATTTGAATTCGACGGCATTCATTACATCGGTTCCTACGCTCCGCTCTTTGTTCACCAGTATTCGCAGGCTTGGTTTGATTTCCGCGGCAAGCGCGACAAGTATGCCGACTATTTTCAGAATTCGATCCTGGCTACCGACGTTCACCGGCGTTTTTGTTTGAGCCTAGCCGGTAGATTTCCCGATTACACCAGCAATCTGTGGGGCATCACCGCTTCGGATTCCGAACACGGGTACGAGGTATGGGGTGGTCCCCCCGCGACGGGACCGATCGACGGGACTGTAGTGCCTTGCGCTTCCGCCGGTTCGCTCCCGTTCCTGCCCGGCCCTGTGATGCGCGTACTCCGGACCATTCAATATCGCTACGGCGCGGGCACTTGGAGTCGCTACGGCTTTGTGGACGCCTTTAATCCGCGAACAAATTGGTACGACAGCGATATCGTCGGCATCGACTCGGGAATCAGCATGGTAATGGCGGAAAATGCGCGGACGGCTTTTGTCTGGGATACTTTCATGAAAAATCCGGAAGCACAGCGGGGCATGGAACGAGCAGGTTTCAAATCCTACAAACCTGCAGCACCTCAAGAAACGGTGGAAATGCACACCCGAGTGAGCCAACGTTAACTAGAGGAATGCTGCGCACTCAGCGGTAATTGGCGGCCTGCAACTCGAACATCTCCGCATACTGGCCGCCATCCTTCAGCAGTTGTTCGTGACGGCCCTCTTCCGCAATCCTTCCATTGGCTAAAACCAGAACTCGATCTGCCATTCGAACTGTTGAGAATCTATGAGAGATCAACAACGACATTTTTCCCTTGGTCAATTCGGCGAAGCGCTGAAAAACCTCATGCTCTGCGCGAGCGTCGAGTGCAGCCGTAGGCTCGTCCAAAATCAGAAGTTGCGCGTCCCGCAGATAAGCGCGCGCGAGGGCGATTTTCTGCCACTCTCCTCCTGAAAGATCCATGCCACCCTCAAAGCGGCAGCCAAGCACTTGATCAAATCCCTTGGGCAGCCTGCGTATCGTATGTTCTGCCAGACTCTTGTTGGCGGCAGCGCGTATGCGAAATTGATTGTCTAGGTCTTCGATGCGGCCAACCGCGATGTTTTCCGACGCCGTCATCTCGTAACGCATGAAATCCTGAAAGATTACTCCGATTTCTCTCCACACGCTTTCAAGGTCATATTCGCGCAAGTCTTTTCCGTCCAGAAGAATCTGTCCTTCGGTCGGGTCGTACAAACGAGTGAGCAACTTTACGATTGTCGTTTTGCCTTGACCGTTCTCGCCCACGATCGCGATGCGCTCTGAAGGTCCCAGCTTGAAATTCACGTTTTCAAGCACCATCCGGGAACTTCCGGGATATTTGAACGAAACATTTCTGAATTCGAAACCTGTGCGTATCGGTTGGGGGGCTGCCAACGCGGAAACCTTGGACAGGATCTTCGGCTTCACCGAGAAGAATTCCAGCAGATCGGTCATGAACAGAGCTTGATTCGTGATGCTGGAGAAAGTTGTGAAAAGCGATTGCAGGTTTCCGCTCGCGCCGGCAATGGCTCCGAAGAGGTAAACCATTCTTCCCACGGTCATCAAACCGATTACCGTCGCGTAGATAACGTACGTGTAGCTCCCGTAAAATCCCAGCAGGCCGAGCAGCGCCAGTAGAGATCCGAAAACAAGTCGGCGCTTCGACACGTCCAGAGTCTGATGATAAAGCTCGTCGGCCAAATTCGAATAGCGGCCCAGAAGAAACGGAGTTAATCCGAATAGTTTTAACTCCTTCGCGCTCTCCTTGGTCCCTCCCAACACACGCAGGTAATCCAGCTCCCGTCTCCCCGGCGTTTGTTTGTAACTTAGGGAGTAATTCATAAAAGAAAAATGAGTCTCACCCAGGAAAACGGGAATGACGCAAAGTATCAGAGCCAGCAACAATAACTTTGAAAAAAAGAAGATAGCGGCTGCAAGAGTGATCGTCGTGATCAGTTCTTGAATCAGGCGCCCGGCCACCTGAATCATTTGGACGCGGTCGGTGCTCTGCACGCGGGCACGTTCCAGTTTGTCGTAGAAGACCGGGTCTTCATACGACATCAGATCGAGTTTCGATGCGTGCTTTATCAATTCAAGGCTGATGTGGCGCGTGAATCGATCCGCCAAAGTCGTATCGCAGAACTCAACCACGCGCATCATGCAAGTAGCCAGAACAGCGAGAACGAACTCCAGAAGAACCATCCACCAAAATAGGTGGGGCAGTGGAGTCTGCTTCTGATGGTTGTTAACCGAGTCGATGATGAATTTCGTAACCGCCAACATCGACAGAGGAATCAAAGCTGCGACCAAGCGGAAGAAAAGGTTGGCCACAACTATCCACGGTGCCGCGTCCCAGACGATGCGCAGCACCGGGGGAATATTCTTCAGCGCCTTAAATCGCTCACTCCAGTTAGGTTCGCTGATTGCCGCGCTCGCTGCTGCCATTGCTTCTTTCTCCCAAGTTCGAAATGTCCAGGATTTGAATCGCCTGCATGTACTTCTGAACTATCAATCTACTTTTTAAGTCCGCCCACACATCGCTAGCTTGATCCTCATTGGCAACATACTTCACATGCATTTCACTGGCCACGAAAAGGCAGGCGTAAGTAACAGACTGGCAATGGCTTACGTTCGATGGCTGGACACACACCGTTGATTATTTTCGCTGTTTCAGAAGCTTCTACTCACTTTGGATTTTTGAATCCTGTGACAGTTCGGCGGTGTACCAAAATGGCTAGGTTCTTTTCGGACGCACAATACCTGAAACACCGTAGCTGTCGACTTACCATTGTAGCGTATGCTTAAACAGTGCAAACGCCGCCCAGCGAACTGCGTAGTGACCCGCCTCTCGTTCTCGCTCCCAAGTTCGCCAAGTTAAAGCAATCCGTCCACATCGTTAAGTCTCATATAAGGCGTGCGGTCTGGCGTTCGCAGGATGGCTGGCGTCACATTTCCGCTGGAATGGAAATCGACGATCTTTGGAGCCAGTTTAAATCCGAAGCGGAAGCTAGTTCGCGGCCCTTTAGGCAGGATCTCGATCAACGAACAATCCGGCAGAAGACCTGGGCGCAACCGTTCAAAACCTTTGCAGCAATATGTTCCAGCATTTTAAAAAAGCTGTCGCCTCCGCGCCGTATTTTTTTGGTCCTCACAATAGTTCTTGCAGTCTTGTCTCTGGTCGGATTCGAGTTTCTGATTTTCACCAGAGAAGTTGAACTACTAATAGCCTTCCTCGGTTTATTGATGCTCCTGGTCATGGTTCTCGGCGATCACATCTCGATGAAGCGAGACATTGAGATCGCGCGCGAAATTCAACGTTGGCTGGTTCCGCGCGTCCCTCCCGACGTTCCAGGAGTGGACATGGCCTTCGCAACGAGGCCTGCCAAAACCGTCGCTGGCGATTACTATGACGCTTTTCGCCGCGCGGCTGATGGCCCGCTTCTGATCGCAGTCGCAGACGTGGCGGGCAAGAGTGTCCCGGCCGCCATGCTCATGGCTACGTTTCAGGCCAGTCTTCGGGCTTTAGCTGGTTCGCGCGGAACGCTTTCTGACTTAGTAGTAGGATTGAACCGGCAAGCCTGCTCCAACAATATGAACGGCCGCCGTTTCACTACCGCATTTCTCGCCGAGCTCGATCCTATTAATGGAAGTTTGAACTATCTCTGCGCCGGCCATAACCCTCCGATGCTCAGGCACCAGGACGGCACAATCGAGCGACTGAAGTCTGAGAGCATTCCTTTGGGCATCGAGTTAAACGAAAAATATGAAACCGGACGTACCATTCTAGAAGTTGGTGACATCTTGATCATCTATACCGATGGCGTCACCGAAGCCCGTGACGAAGACGGAAAGGAATTCGGAGAAGACCGGTTACTCGCTTTGGTAGCCCAACCCCCGGAGGAACTGGCGGCCCTGACCCTCGCTGCCGTCATGAGAAAACTCGACGAGTTTGTCGGGGGCGCGCCTCAACATGACGACATCACTTGCTTGGTCGTTCGGCGTACTTGACGGGATAGGCGTACGGCTCTGTGCGGGCTAATCTACGTCATTCATTGTATGGTGTTAGACTCATCACGACCGTACGCTCACTCATTAGCATAAAGGTTTAGGCTGATTGGGCCGATGGTAAGTTCAGCCTTGCTTCACTTTGCAAAAAACAAAAGGCGCTTAAATGGAGGTTCCATGAGGAAGTTACGTTGGCAGGAAACTGTTTCAGCATTCGTTGTAGGCATTGGCGTTGGAGCCGCGATCGGAATTTTGTTCGCTCCGCAATCCGGCGAAGATACGCGCGACTACTTGGTTGGCGGCGCGCAGGACACACTAGACGGTGCGGTATCCACAGGTCGGAAGTGGGTTCGCCGCGCCAAGAGCAACGTCGACGACGCGACCGATTACGTGAAAAAGAATCTCGATGGTGCGACGGACTACGTGAAAAAAAACGTCGATGACGCGACGGACTACGTGAAAGATGCCGCCGGCGAAGGCCAGCGCGCCTATCGCGAAGCTAAAAAAGCATCCGCCTAGATCAGATTCACGTTGCTCCGGGAGACGGGACCGCGACGTCCCGTTCTCCCGGCCGCCTGGTTCCTTGCGAACCCCGCGCTTGCCGGTTTCAGATTGTACTCATTTGACGTCCTGAGTTTGAGCCTCTACAGTAAGCAGTGCCACGGAGGCCAAACCGATTGCGCCGGACCGAATCGGCGCACGAAAGCTTCCATGAGAGGGAGATTGAAATGAAGGAAGAGGCCGCTTCGAAGAGCCCGAAGAACTTGACGCGAAAAGAGCTGATTGATCTTCTGAACGAGGACCTGGCACGCGAATATCAAGCCATTATTTCGTACGTAATTTATTCCCAGGTTTTGAAGGGCGCCGAGTACATGAACATCGCTGGTGAGCTCGAGAAGCACGCCGCTGAAGAGCTGGCACATGCGCTGGTAATTTCAAATCAAATTGACTATCTCGGCGGCATGCCCGTCACGCAGCCGAAACCCGTGCGCACTTCGGAAAAGGCTCGGGATATGCTCAAGTTCGATCTGGAGAATGAAACCATCACCATCAAGAACTATCGCGATCGCGTAAGGCAATGCGAAGCGCTGGGTGAATTTTCAATGGCCGAACATATTCGCGATATCCTACTCGACGAACAGGATCACCAAATCGCCCTGGCCACAGCTCTGGGCGTGGATGTCCCGAAAATTGGCTCTGAGACAGGCTCAAAGTAGTAACCGCCCGGACTTGCGCCTTGTCCTAACGGCTTAATCTCGAATGCAGCTCGCACTTAGATAGTCATAGGAGATCAAATGAACGACGCTCCAGCCGGAAAAGAAGAAGACATCCTCACAACTGTTGCACGCACGATCGGTTCCACGCTCGGTACCGTCGCCGCAAAAGTGAACGCGGTATCAAGTCCGTCTCCGCGGAAACGGGCCACCCCGAAGCGCCGGCCCCGCGCTAAAGCCGCAAAGAAGAAACGCCCGGGGAAGAAATCCAAGGGCTCAAGGAAGCCGGCCAGCCGCAAACGCGCCGCTCGCAAAAAATCAAAGCGCTAGGGATTTTTCGCCCGGCGCGAACCCGGCGATCGGATGACGCGAGATCTTCGCGTCTCCGATATTCCAATAGCTATTTCCTGGGCATCTACTGCAGGACTTTTGACAGCGCCTTGTAAACTTCCAGCCCGCCATTGTGGTTGTAGTGGATGTATCCCGATCTCCTGAATTTGTTCATGAAAAAATTCACGCGCGGTCGCGTGGTCCCGACCATTTCAGCCAGCGTATCCTGGTTCACTCTCTGAAGGATTGACGGATTCTCGTTTCCTTTTTCATATTCGTTCAGCAGCAAAAGCGCTCGCGCCAATCGTTTTTCGCTCGAGTTGAACAAATGGTCGATCAAGTCCTGCTCGATTCGATGATTCCGCGACAGCAGGTAATTGATGAATTGCGTGCAAACGTGCGGCTCTTTCTCAATCATGTGAACCATCTTATTTCGATCAATCACCAGGATCGTGCTGGGCACCAGCGTAATCGCCGACGCCTCGTAAATGGCGCGGCCGCTGATACACGCTTCTCCAAAGAAATCTCCTCTGCCCAGAAATCCGAGCACTCCGCTCCGTCCGCGCTTCGAAACCAGTACCAGCTTCACTACCCCTTGTGCGATGTAATGCACCGCGGAGCATTTATCTCCCTGAGAAAAAATCGTTTCGCCTTGAAAATAGTCGACAGTCTTCCCGGGCGTCAGCGCCGTAGGAAAAAAAGCTTTCGTCGATTTCAATGCCCTGCTCGGTTTCATCCGTCCCCCGGCCTGACTAAAGAATGTTATGGTTCTGAATAATTGCGCCGCCTATATTGCGCGACTCAGCGCGGTTTGTCTGTCTAACATTGAACAGACATAATCTGGCGGAACGGACGCTCTATCCGTGAAAGCTCGCCCTGGTTTCGTCGTTTTACCCCTTCCTTTAGCTCGACGTGCATCAAAGCCCCGTACTCCGGATACGCGCGAAAGGTGGAGAAACTTCCTCAATAGAACAGTGTATGCCATTCTTAACTATCTGATGCTAAACGGGTAATGCGGCAAGTGGCGTGGCCATCGATGTGCACCACTACAAGCGTGCGCAACGTGAAACACACCGGATTTTTGGGGGATCTCATGGACACCAATTTCGATATTTTTAAGCGACTTCGCGACGGGAAGCCTCTTTGGATCACCTCCGTGCCAGAAATCGAGGAGGCGCGCGCGCGCGTCGACCGTTTGGGCGCCATCGCACCCGGGGAGTACCTGATTTACTCGCAGAGGAAAGGAGTCATCGTGGAGTATGTAAACAGCTAGCCCCGACGGCTCTTGCCCCAGCGACTCCTCACCCAAGGCATCCGTCCGCTGGACGGTCACACGCCTGTAATACTCTTGTCCCCCTTATCCTGATAATCTAGCGCCCGAGGCGGGCATGGCACGCGAAAAGCTAGCGAATCCACACCTATTTTTGAACCGTCATTTTTCCTGGCTACAATTCAACGAGCGCGTGCTCGAAGAGGCTCGCGACGACAAGAATCCTCTTCTCGAGCGCGTGAAATTTCTCGCTATCACTGCGAGTAATCTGGACGAATTCGTCGAAGTGCGCGTTGCAGGCCTTTTGCAACAGGTCGAACACGGAATTCAAGATCCGGGCCCGGATGGCCGCACACCTCGCGAAGTGCTCGCACAGTTGGCTGTTCGAACCCACGCGTTTGTAAAAGCCCAGTATGATTGCTGGCGGGAAGAACTCGTTCCTTTCCTCGCTACCGAGTCGGTTCGTGTGGTCGCCATGCGCGCCTTGCGGCCGGCCGCACGAGCGCACGTCGAGAATTTTTATGCAAGAACCGTCGAGCCCTTGCTCACGCCGGTCACCATTGACCCTGCCCATCCATTTCCACATGTAATTAATAAGGCGATTTGTCTGGCATTTTTGCTCCGCACCAAACAAAGGCGCGCGTTGCCCTATCTCGGAGTGGTGACTGTGCCTCGCGCTCTGCCTCGCCTGGTACAACTCCCGTCAGCAAACGGAGCCGTCGAATATGTTTTCTTGTCAGACGTAATCCACGCCTTCGCCGAGCGCCTCTATCACGGATACGAAGTCCTGTCCGCCGCGGCTTTCCGCGTTACTCGCAACAGCAATCTTTACCTTGAAGCGGAAGAGTCGCGCAGCATCATGGATTCCGTGGACGCTCAGCTCCACAGCCGCAGAAAAGGCGAGGCCGTACGTCTGGAAATCGAAGCCGCCGCTAATCAGGAAATTATTGACCGCCTGGTCGCCAATTTCCGATTGGCGTCTTGGCAGATTTTCCGCGTGGATGGCCCGCCCAACCTTTCGCGTATCGCCTATCTTTACGACGCGATCCCGCGCCCCGATTTGAAATTTCGCTCCTTCGTTCCGCGTGAACTGGCATTGAAGCCCGGCCCCAGCGCGCTCTTCGAGTTGATTCGAAAGCGCGACGTTCTGCTGCACCATCCTTACGACTCCTACTCCGCGGTCGTTCGCTTCATCGAAAGTGCGGCGACGGATCCCGATGTTTTGTCGATCAAGCAAACGCTCTATCGCACCAGTGAAAATTCGCCCATCGTGCGCGCTTTAATTGAAGCCGCAGCAAAAAAAGAAGTCTCGGTCGTGGTCGAGCTGAAAGCGCGCTTCGATGAAGCGTCAAATATCCGTTGGGCGCGGAACCTGCAGGAAGCCGGCGTTCAGGTCTTTCACGGTTTAGTCGGTCTGAAAACACATTGCAAGATCGCCCTCATTGCTCGCCGCGAGCCCGGCGGCAAAATTCGCCAGTATGCGCATCTTGGCACCGGAAATTACAACCCCTCGACCGCTCGTTTCTATACGGATCTCAGTCTGCTCACGAGCGATGCCCGCATAACCGCCGCCGTACAAAATGTCTTTAATTATTTGACGGCCTATTCCGAACGCCCGCAATATCTTCCCCTTTTTGTGGCGCCGCTGAATTTGGGAAAGAGCTGCTTGAGCTTGATCGAACGCGAAACAGCCCACGCACGCGCCGGCCGCCCCGCGTTCATTCTCGCGAAAGTAAATGCACTTCTCGACGAAAACATTATCCAGGCTCTTTATCGTGCTTCACAGGCAGGCGTAGAGATTGAACTCATCGTACGCGGCGCTTGCGCTTTGCGCCCTGGTGTTCGCGGCATCAGCAGTCGCATTCGCGTCAGAAGCGTCGTAGGACGCTTCCTCGAGCACAGCCGAGTTTTTGCTTTTGGCAACGGAGGCAGTACGGAAGTCTATCTGGGAAGCGCCGACTGGATGCAGCGCAACATTTATGAACGCGTCGAAGTGATGTTCCGCTTGAAGGATCCGGACCTGTGCGCTCAGGTTTTCACGCAGGTCATTTCGCCCTACTTGGCCGACACGGAGAAAACTCGAATTCTACTGCCCAGCGGGGACTACGTTCGCTCGCGTAAAGCCGGCGAGTTCGCTGTCTCGCGCAACGGATTCCGCTTTAACGCTCAGGAGTTTTTGATTGGTTCCTCTGAGGCTCGCGAGGAACCACAAGCCTCGCCGCCGCTGCCGCGCTTCTTGAAACTCCCGGCGCCCGCCAAAGCGGCGGCAAAGACCTCGCAGACTTCGCTGCATCCGGAGTCTTCGCAGTAGGCGAAGATAGAAACTAGGGCAGCGTCCCGTACACGTCGAGCTCGGTTTGCGTGCCGATATACACTTTGCCGTTCGCAATCGTCGGAACCGCGAACTTTACAGCATTCCCCGCGTTGTCATTCCCGGTTTGACTGCTGTTCCACAGCGGCGTGAGATTGCCAGCTTGGTACGCGTACAACACAGCTGGACCGAGGACGGGCGAAGGATTTCCGTGAGCAGTTGTGTCGATCACCCAAATGATTCCGTTTGTGCTTCCATTTGCCGAAGCTGACGGCGTAGCACCGGGAAAGCCGAAATTATGGCTAGCAGTTTGGCTGGGCGAAGTAGCCAGCAAGCCGTTTGTCAGAGGGAAAGACTTCAGAGAATCGCCTACACCGCAGAAATAAAGCGTCCCGTTCAAATAAGCAGGCAAGCTGAATAACCCGCCAATCTCTCCCTGCACCTCTTGCGTGATCTGTGCGTCCGTGCCATTGCAGCTCGTCTGGCAGTAGTGCAAATTATTGGCCGTCATCTGATCCCGGTTGATCAGATAAATATTCCCCTCTTTTCCCACTTGCACCAATTCATGCTTAACCGCTCCCGGCTGGTCCGGAAGCAAGAGGTTGCCGCCCGATCCTAAATCGTTGTCTTCTCCATCGAGATTGCTTTGGTCTTGAGGAGTGAAATAGTCCAACAACGACATTGTCGAACTGCCCGCATAGAACAGTTTCATGTTTGTGTCGCCTAATTCTCGTGCAGGTATGTTTGTCGTATCGAAGTCGCCGTTTCCGGAGGCGATGAAAATGTTTGCATTCGAATCCGCGGCCACACCTGCGCCGGACATCCAGAAACCGCCGTCATTTCCGTTGGGCGATGTGACTAACTGTGATTTTTTAGCGAATGTCCCGGCATCGTAAGCGAAGAGCCATCCGTGATATGGCGTATCGTCGCAATGTGAGGCGTACGACAGATAGAGAATTCCATTCAACAACAACAATCCGGGCCGGTTCATCTGATGAAGCCCGTCAAACGTCACCGTTCCGCCGCTGGTACCATCTCCGGTCCCCGTTACTGTTCCGGTGATCACGACCGGTCCCGGCGATTTCTCAGCGCCCGTCGTCATATCCAGCGCATGAAGCCGGTGAATGAAGTTTCCGTTTTCCTCGGATTTTGCCTCGACGTATATCGTTCCCGTGGTGGGGTCGACCGCCGGCGTGCTGGTGATGCCCACTTGAGGGACCAAGTCAGTGCAACCCAGAGGGGTTGAACTGTTCATCGTCGTCGCACCAGCCGCGGCACCGTGCGTCGTATCAATCACGCTCACGTGCCACAGCAGTCCCGCATTGGTTCCTGTATTACTGTCGGCGTCAAACGCGTACACGCTGTCGCCTTCGGTCGCCACATAGATGACGTTGTGTACGCTTCCCCCGATCGTCACATTTGGCACATATAGCGGCTGCGCGTAAATAAATCCGTCCACCGGATGCGAAAATTTCTTTCCGAAAGTTGTCGTGTTGACGTTTGCCGGAGTCAGCACCGTCTCGCTCAAATTCTGTCCCGTTCGCCCGATATCATTGTGCTGTGTAAGCACGCCTGCAAATCCGCTGCTATTGCTGGTGTGATTCGTCACACTCAGAATTGAGACGCCCTTTATCGTTCCCACTGCCGCCTGGATTGACGTGTAGCCGGTGTTTACTCCGCTCGCCAGCGCTTTGCTCGTCGCCACCCCCGCTGTGGTAACGGTAGCCACGCCGGTACTCGAAGATGTCCAAGTCGCGCTGGACGTAAGATTTTGCGTGCTGCCGTCGCTGAAGTGTCCCGTAGCCGTAAACGCCTGTGTCACGCCGTTGTCAGCTATCACAGGATTTTGCGGGCCCACCACCAGTACCTGAAGCGTTGCACTCGTCGAAGTTACAGTGAGAGTCGTCGATCCGCTGATGGCCCCCGAAGCAGCTTTGATGGTGCTCGTCCCCGCTGCCACCCCAGTTGCCAACCCGCCTGTGGTGATAGTAGCGACGCTTGTGGTCCCCGAACTCCACGTCACCGAGCTAGTCAAATTCTGCGTGGAGTTATCCGAAAAAGTGCCAGTTGCCGTGAACTGTTGCGTAGCTGCCTTGGCAATCGAAGGGTTCGCCGGCGTCACCGCAATCGATACCAGCGTGACAGCTGTCACCGTCAGCGTCGTCGAACCACTTATCGCTCCCGAAACAGCTTTAATCGTGCTCGTTCCTGCCGCCACCGCGGTGGCCAACCCGCCTGTGGTGATGGTGGCGACACCAGTGGTCGCCGAACTCCAAGTCACCGAGCTGGTCAGGTTTTGCGTGGAATTATCCGAAAAAGTCCCGGTTGCCGTGAACTGTTGTTTCGCGCCCACCTTAACCGAGGGATTTGCGGGCGTCACCGCAATCGATACCAGCGTCGCGGCAGTCACCGTTAGAGTCGTCGAACCACTTATCGCGCCCGAAACAGCTTTAATCGTGCTCGTTCCCGGCGCGACCCCGGTTGCCATCCCACCTGTAGTGATGGTGGCGACACCAGTGGTCGCCGAACTCCAAGTCACCGAGCTGGTCAGGTTTTGCGTGGAATTATCCGAGAACGTTCCGGTCGCCGTGAACTGTTGTTTCGCGCCGGCCTTAATCGAGGGACTCGCGGGCGTCACCGCAATCGATACCAGCGTCGCGGCGGTCACCGTTAGAGTCGTCGAACCACTCACTGCTCCCGACGCTGCTTTGATTGTGCTCCTTCCCGTCGCCACTCCTGTTGCCAACCCGCCCGCCGCAATCGTAGCAACCGAGGTTGTTTGTGAACTCCACGTGACAGTGCTGGTCAAGTTCTGTGTCGAGCTATCCGAGAACGTTCCGGTCGCCGTGAATTGTTTCGTCGTACCCTTGGCGATCGAAGGATTCGCCGGCGTCACTGCGATCGATTCCAGTGTGGCGGCGCTCACGGTAAGGGTCGTGGATCCGTTGACGGCTCCGGAAGTAGCTTGAATTTTGCTCGTTCCTGCTCCTACCCCTGCCGCCAAGCCACTCGCGCTAATAGTAGCCACGCTCGTGGTCGCCGAGCTCCACGTCACTGAGCCTGTCAAGTTTTGCGTGGAATTATCGGAAAAAGTCCCCGTCGCGGTGAACTGCTCCTTCGTACCCTTGGCAATCGAAGGATTCGCCGGCGTCACTGCAATCGACACGAGTGAGGGAGCAGTCACCGTGAGAGTCGTCGAACCGCTGACCCCGCCTGAAGCCGCTTGAATCTTGCTCGTTCCTGCCTTAACGCCAGTAGCCAGCCCGCCTGCAGCGATCGTCGCTACCGCGGTTGTTTGCGAAGTCCACGTAGCCGTGCCGGTCAAGTTTTGTGTGGAATGATCGGAGAACGTGCCCGTTGCCGTAAATTGTTCAGTCTGGCCCTTCAAAATCGAAGGATCCGCCGGCGTCACTGTAATCGACGTCAGAGTGGGTGCCGTCACCGTAAGATTCGTCGTCCCGTCAATTGCGCCGGACGCCGCCTCAATTTTGCTCGTTCCGGTTGCCAACCCTGTAGCCAACCCGCCTGCGGTGATCGTAACCACTCCCGGAGTCTGCGAAGTCCAAGCAACCGAACCAGTCAAATTTTGAGTGGAATTATCGGAGAATGTGCCTGTCGCCGTGAACTGTTCTGTCTGACCCTTCACAATCGAAGGGTTCGCAGGCGTCACCGCAACCGACACAAGTGTGGCTGAAGTCACCGTCAGAATCGTCGAGCCGCTCACAGCTCCCGAGGTAGCCTGAATCTGACTCGTTCCGGTCCCAACTGCTGTTGCCGACCCGCCCGCTGCGATCGTCGCCACCCCGGCTGCCTGGGAGGTCCACGTAACCGAACTACTCAAATTCTGTGTGGAATTGTCTGAAAAAGTCCCGGTAGCGGTGAACTGCACCTTCGAACCCTTCGCGATCGAAGGATTCGCTGGCGTCACCGCGATCGACACCAGTGTGCCGGAACTCACCGTCAGCAAAGCCGATCCACTCACACTCCCCATGGTCGCCATGATCGTACTCGACCCTTGGGCCTTCGCCGTAACCATCCCGCCTGCGCTGATTGTTGCTGCAGTCGTATTCTGAGATTGCCAATTCACCGAAGAGCTCAGATCCTTCGTCGAGCCATTGCTATAATTGCCGGTGGCCGTGAAAGGCTGAGTCGCTCCGACAGAAATGGTTACATTCGTGGGCGTTACAACGATGGAGCTTAAGCGCGGTTCGCTCGAAGGCGGAGTACCTGCGCAGCTCGCCATCAGCACAAGCGCGCAAAGCGAGATTAAAACCGAAGTCCATCTAAGACTAAAATATTGCTGGCCAAACATTTATAAAGCCTCCAACGGCTGTAAACTTCCCGGCGCTCTGTATTGCACTCCAAGAATGCGCTTCAAATCCTCGCACAGCTCTTTCTCAGGTAACCGACGCTACGGGTTAGTACACGGGGGGACGGTCCAACTGCATAATTATAGCAACCCCTCACTTTTAAAGAAAAGCCTACAAGCCGAATGTGTGGAAAGAGAAACTCTCCTAACCCAGCTGGCTACGTAGCTAAACCTGTAATAGGCGCCATCAATCCCGTTATAATTCGTCGGTGGAATTCGACTTAGAATCGGCGGCAAACTGGCTCCTCGGCCCCGAGCCCATCGATGCCGCCCATCCAGGCCATCTCTGGCCCCGCTGGTTCTTCCTTCGCGCTTTAGGTGCGATTTACTTCTCGGCGTTCTACTCTCTGCTTTTTCAAATCAAGGGTCTGATCGGCCCGAACGGAATCCTTCCCGCTACTGACTACCTGAAAGCTGTTTCTGCTGCGTTTCCCGCGCAAAAATTCTGGTTCGCACCCACCCTCTTTTGGTTCGGCGCCAACGACCACGCCCTGATGGCCGTCTGCTGGCTGGGACTCATCACCTCCATCTTGCTCGTCGCAAACATCTGGCCGCGCGCTTCGCTCTTAATCTGTTTCGTTTGTTTCCTGTCGTTTGTCTCCGCCGCCCAGGATTTTTCCAGCTACCAATCCGACGGCATGCTGCTCGAAGCCGGCTTCCTGGCGTTATTTTTCTCTTCCCCCGGATTTCGTCCCGGCCTGGGCCGTGCAAATCCGCCCTCTCGCGCCAGCCTTTTTCTTCTTCAGTGGGAATGGTTCCGCATCTATTTCGAATCGGGCGTCGCCAAAATCGCCAGCGGCGATATCGCCTGGCGCAATTTCACCGCCATGGACGACTATTACCAGAACGGCCCGCTCCCCACCTGGATCGGCTGGTACGTCCAACAGTTGCCGCACTGGTTTCACGCTTCCACTGTTTTCTACACTCTCGCCACCGAACTCGTCTTCGTCTGGATGCTATTTTTGCCGCGACGTTTCCGCATCCTCTGCTTCTGCATCGTCACACCGTTCGAAATTTCCATCATCCTCACCGCGAATTACGCCTTCCTGAACTATCTTGTTCTCCTGCTGGGTTTTCTTTTGCTCGACGATCGCGTGATCGAATGGCTCGTGCCCAGCGCAATCCGCGAACGCGTGGAAGCTGTAACCTCGCTGAAAATCCATCAAGCGCCCACGCAGAATGCATCGCCTGAAAATCAAATCGCGCCGATCACCTGGCGCCAGCGCCTAACTCCGCTTCGCAAATCCGTCGCGGCTGCCTGCCTCGCCTTCATCTTTTATTGCGCCACCGCCCAGCTCGTCTGGATGTTCGCGCCCAGCGCGCCTCTCCCACAATCGCCAGTCCGCGCACTAGAACCTTTCCGCATCTCAAATCGTTACGGCCTTTTCGCTGTCATGACTCATGGCCGCTACGAAATTGAATTCCAAGGCTCGCAAGACGGAAAGATTTGGACTCCCTATCCCTTCCGCTATAAGCCGCAGGACGTCCGCGAAGCCCCGGGAATCTACGCCCCCTATCAACCTCGCTTCGAATGGAATCTGTGGTTCGCGTCGCTAGGCCCTTGGAGACAATCCCGTTTCGTGGTTTGGACTGAAGAGCGCCTGATCAAAAACGATGACGATGTGCTCGAACTTTTCGCGAAAAATCCCTTCGCCACCGCACCGCCCGAGCAAGTCCGCTCCGTAATCTATCAGTACTGGTTCACCGACCTGCGCACCAAACGCGCCACCGGCAATTGGTGGCGCCGAGAGCTTCTAGGCGAATACGCCCCCGCCCTCGAACGTCAAAGCGACGGAAAAATCGCCATCCTAGATCTCCCCACCTCCGAAACCCCCGAACCTTAGACCAGGCTGCGCCGTCGTCTCTCGTAGCGCCGGGCTTTAGCCCGGCACCTTGCTTTCTCCTTCGACGTGCGAACTTTATGTTGCTCAGGTCTTTCGCGCTGTTTGCATTCCGACTTGCACCGTTGCCTGTCGTAGCGCCGGCATCTGCCGGCTCCTTTGACTTTAACGCACACGCCCGCCCGTCAAGTTATGCCGCTCTGAATGAACTGATTAAACTTCGCTCCGTTCCCAGACTACCTGCGCCGCCCAAATGAATTCCGTAGGGGCACAGCATGCTGTGCCCGCTGATACACTGTCTCGCATCCACGGACCCGCCGCGGTCTCCGGCCAGTCGGTCATCCGCACCCTCTATTGTTTACTCATAAATTCCGAAATCTCCGCAAACGACGCCGCCTCATCCCCAAACGTGAACGTCCCTTTCTCCGCGATCTCCCGAGCCGCTCGCAAAAAAGCTCCAAACGCCGCGCGTGTCAACGCCGATCCAACGCTAATCCGCCTCACCCCCGCCGCCGCAAGGTTCGCAACCGTCAACCCGCTGCCCTTGCCTCCGGCCAGCGCGTTAACCGCACGCGGCGACACCGCCGAACAAACCATGCGAATCGCCTCCAAATCCGGCAGCGAGGGAGCGTAAAGAACGTCAGCTCCCGCCTCTGCATAAGCTTCCAACCGCCGTAAGGTGTCTTTCAAATCCGCGCGCCCGTGCAGAAAATTCTCCGCCCGCCCCACCACCACAAACGGAAACGGCAGCGCCCGAGCCGCCGCCACAGCCGCCGCAACGCGTTCTACAGCCAGAACGTGATCGTAAATCGGACGATTCGGATCTCCGGTCGCGTCCTCCACCGATCCGCCCACCAGTCCCACTGCCGCCGCTTTGCGTATCGTCTCCGCCACAATCTCCGGCTCGTCGCCAAAACATTTCTCCAAATCGGCAGACACCGGCAGATCGGTCGCCTCCACAATCTCCCGCGCATGCTCCAGCGTCTCTTCGCGGCTCACCAAACCCGCGCCGTCCCGCCGTCCCAATGAAAACGCGACACCCGCGCTCGTCGTAGCCAGCGCCTTGAATCCCAGCGAAGACAAAATCCGCGCCGTCCCCGCATTTGACGGATTCGGAATCACAAACGTCCCCGGCCCCTCATGCAACGCGCGGAACCGCTTCCCTTTCTCTGATTGGTTGATGAACATCTCGCCTCTCCCCTTTGGACGAAGTTATTCCTTCGCCCAAGGCGGCACAACGCCGGTCATCCGTGCATACGCGATCAGTTGTCCCATGTGCTCGTTAGCATGAATGATGATGCGAAGATACATGCCATCCACTGTCGCCTCCCGGTCCGCGATTTTCACTTTGCGTTCCAGATCTTTGGGCGTTTCCGTTACATGCGCCGTTCTAACCGCTTCCAGCGACCGTTTCAGCCAGGCGATAACCTCCGGCTTCGAGGTCACGGTTTTTCCCAAGTTCTCGTTCCAGTCAGCGGGCATTTTGGGCCCGGTGATGCTAAGCAAATAGAAGTTCGCATCCACTATGTGCATGTACACTTCGCTCGTGGAGCGCACTCCCGGCGCGGGACGCCACGAGTATTTTTCCGCGGGCGTCGCCTCCGCCAGCGCAATCAATTGCTGCGAGACGTGCTTCCACTCCCCGTCGTAGCCTTGCCAGATCCCCTCCGGCGCCTGCGCCGGCAAAGCCACCGCACTCAAGCAAAGAAAAATCAAAGCTAAAAATACTCTCACAGTTCGCCCTCCTTTTACTTTCTTGGCTTCCTCACGTTATTCTCTTGTCTTCCTTGCTCAATGTGAGGAAGCCGTTATCATACCCCTCGTCCGCCTCTGGTTTAATCTGTCATCCCGAGCGAGGCCGCCTTGTGGCCGGCGAGGGACCTGCTTCTGCTTTACTCAATGGCACCAAGTCAGAGAACTCTATAGTGAACTGTCGCCGTGGTACTATCCGCGTTGCCGTCATGCCAACGACCAAAGTCAACGAATCGAAAGTGCTCGTGAGCGTTCTGTACCTTGTCACCGCGCTGATAACGGGATTTTTGGGTCTACGGGCGATGTTCGCGCCATCATATTTCTCTGGGCCTTTCTACTGGTTGCCCCTGATCGCGCTCGGCGCTCCTATCCTTCTGCTAGTCGGAGCCATCCTCACTCTTTTCCCTCGCGTGAAGAAGGGGATTTTGGTTGCAGTTCCAGGAATTATTCTTTTCGTCGTTTGGGTGGCTTTCATACGCGAATCTTCTTGGACTTATTGGATTTTTTCGGTCGCCGTCATCCTCGTCAATTTGGGCGTTCTCGCCATTTGCTCGGCGACTCACAAGGACGACCTCGCCGCACTGATCGCAAGCCTGCTGCTGGCTGTAATCTGGATTCCGGGTTCCCTCCATAGATTTCTGGCCAACTTGTCATTGGTCTTTGGTCTGCCGAATGAATCCCTGTTGACAACCCTTCCAGTGCTGCTCATTTGGGCCCTCATAATCGCATGTGTCATCTGCGGATTTAAATTAATGAAAACTCCCGCCTTACAGCTCGGTTCCCAAAATGGGAGTTGAGCCGCTTCGCTGACTTATGTCCACAGCGTCCGAGTCCTTGAATTTTGCCGAATCGCATGCTAGCGTCGGTCGTGATTAAAATAGAATATCTCCGAGCGCTTCATCAAGACACAGTTGGGATACTCCGCCGGCCCACTATCCCGAGCTTTCCGGCCACAAGAGAGCCCTCAATTTCAAGCCTTCCCGCCCCATTTCTAACCGGTTCTGCCCCACAAACAGAATGTGACGTAACTCACTCAAAACAAACGGCCGGGACATTTCTAACCGGGGCCAGAACTGCATTTAGGCCATTCAGATTTTCGCGAGATTTCAGCGCGCACCCCTTCGCATCCACAGCCAAATCCTTTGTTCGATCGAGACCCAATGGGCGTTCCTAATCAGCGCCACCCCAACGATCCCCAGGAAGAATCGCGCCCGCCCGAGGTAAGTCCCGAACTGGTGCTCGCCCACTTGGCCACGCTTTCCGAGCCGGCCAGCATCCGCCAGATCGCTCACGGCATGGAGTTGAAGCATCACGGCCGCCGCTTCCTTCCGCGCGTCCTCCATAGACTGAAGAAAAGCGGCGATGTGGAAGAAACCCGCGGCAATCGCTACAAACTGCCCGGCGCCAAGGAAACCCAAAAAGCCGCGACAAAGCGTAAGGGCCGCGAGTCGGCTTCCGCGAAGACCGCCGCTCAAAATCACTCAGAAAAGCAGCAGCCAGCTTCCGCCCCAGCGCCGAAACGCGGCCTCGACCCCAATCTCATCCCCGGCAGAATCGTTGCCCATCGCGAAGGCTACGCTTTCCTCGTCCCCGATTCTCCCATCCGCGGAATCGACGGCGATCTTTTCATCGGACGCGACAATCTTGGCGACGCGATGAACGGCGACCGCGTTCTAGGCCGTGTCGAGCGCCGCCGCCCGGACGGCCGCGCCGAAGGCCGCGTGGTGCAAATCGTCAACCGCCAACATCCCACGCTCGTCGGCCTCTTCCGCTACGGCCCGCAAGGAAACGTCGTTCTCCCCTACGACACGCGCATCCTGCACGAAGTTCTGATTCCGCCGGGCGATGAGCTGACCCCTGCTTTGCGCCAAAAATTGGGGACGGAGTCTCTCGCAACCCGACGCTTGCGCCTTCCCGAACTTGATGGAGCAGTCGTAGACGTCGAAATCAAGCGTTACCCAAAAGGTGGTCTCGCGCCCGTCGGTCGCGTCTTGGAAATTCTCGGCCGTCCCGGCGAAATCGGGGTGGACGTCGAAATCATTATTCGCAAGCATCACTTTCCCCACATTTTCCCGGACGAAGTTCTGGCTGAAGCGCGAAACGAAAAGCAAGAAGTAGTAAAATCCGAACTTGCCGGCCGCCGCGATTTCCGCGATCTCGCCATCGTCACCATTGACGGAGAAACCGCACGCGATTTCGATGACGCCGTCCGCGTGGCCGCGCTGCCTAACGGACATTTCGAGCTTCAAGTACACATCGCGGATGTAGCGCATTACGTTCCGCGCAACTCTGCGCTCGACCGCGAAGCTCGTCTGCGCGGCACCTCTGTCTATTTCCCGAATCGCGCCGTGCCCATGCTCCCCGAAGAGCTATCCAATGGCATTTGCTCGCTGAATCCGAAAGTGGATCGCCTGGTGATGAGCGTTGTGATGGAAATGGACGCAACTGGAGAAATGATTCATTCTGAATTTTTCCCCGGTGTGATTCGTTCCGCCGAGCGCATGACCTACACCAACGTCAACAAAGTGATCGAAGGCGACCCGGAGATGACCGCGCGGTACGCGCCGCTGGTGCAAGATTTTCGCCGCATGAAAGAACTGGCGCTTCTGCTTAACCGCCGACGCAACGCTCGCGGCTCAATTGATTTCGATCTTCCCGAGCCAATCATCGAATTCGACAACGACGGACGCATGATCGGCATCGTTCGCAGCGAGCGCAACATCGCGCATCGCTTGATCGAGGAATTCATGCTCGCGGCCAACGAAGCCGTTGCGCAGTATTTGGAAAAGCGCGGAGTCGCTTCGCTGCATCGCGTTCACGAGAAACCCGATCCGAAAAAAGTTCTCGAATTCGAAGAAGTCGCTCAGGCTTTCGGCTATTCGCTCGGAGTGGAAGACCTCGCCGAGCGCCGTGTGGCCGTTCGACACGGCTCGGTCCGTCAGGAAGCCCGAGCCGGACGCGGAAAGCGCGGCCGCACGCGCCCGATGACGGTCACAATGCCGGCAGCCGACGAAGTGGACATCCGCCCGCAACACTATCAGCGCCTCACCCAGAAAATCGCGGGCAAGCCGGAGGAGCGCATTCTTTCCTACCTGATGCTCCGCTCGCTCAAGCAAGCGCGTTATGCCGCCGACGTCCTGGGCCATTTCGCGCTCGCGACCAAGGAGTACGCTCACTTCACCTCGCCTATTCGCCGCTATCCGGACCTCATCGTCCATCGCTGCCTAAAGTGGGCGCTGGAGAATCCTGATGTAAAGCCGATTCGAGCCGCGGTCGAAGATCCTCGGCCGGGCAAACCGGAATCCGTAGCCATGCTCGGCCCTTATCGCCGCGTCGAACTCCAGGAAATCGCCGTGGAAAGTTCTGAAGCCGAGCGCCGCGCCGATTCAGCAGAGCGCGAGCTGATGGAATGGAAGACCGCGCAGTTTATGGAAAGCCATCTCGGCGAAGAGTATGATGCCCTGATTATTTCGGTGCAGAAATTCGGATTTTTCGTCGAGCTGGTGGAGATTTTCGTGGAAGGCCTCGTCAGCGTGGACCGCCTGGAGCAGTTGACCGGGCAGCGATGCGCCTATCGCGACCGCGATCATGCCATCGTCTGCGAACCGCATCGCGGCTCGCGCGGCAAAGGCGCGCAGACGACTTACCACCTTGGCGACCTGATTCGCGTGCGCGCAGAACGTATCGACCCGTTCCGCCACCGCGTCGAGTTTTCGCCTGTTTGAAGTTGCGAATATGGAACCAGGGTACTATGGGTAGCCTGGGTCGGAATTTAACCGTTTTTTTCGGAGGTGAACATGTCGGCGCGCCAATGCCCCAACTGTTTTGCATTCGTTCCACCGGGACCAATCGTCGCGTACTCCTACGACCTGATTTGCCCCACATGCCAAAGCCCTCTCGAAATCTCCGCCCTCAGCCAGAATCTCTCCGCCTTCATCGGCCTCATCGCAGGGGGAATAGTCTGGTGGCTAGCAAACGCACACTATTCTGAACACCCCGGCGCATTGGGGTGGGCGCTCCCGGTACTCTTCGGCTACCTGGCTTTCAGCGTAGTAGCCCCGCTCGTTTTGATTCTAACCGCGGATCTAAAGCTGAAACCCCTTGATTCCATTGTGTTCCAATACGAACCTTCGCCATCTCACACCTCTCACCCCTCTCATTGACGTTTTGCTCAAGGTATCTAATCAAATAGTATATCCAGTGGTACCATTGACCGTTTTCGAGCCCCAACTGAAACTAGAGAGTCATGGGACGTTACTCTGCTCTTATAGGCAAGCGAGTGGAAGCGCACTACCGTACAGCCGATATTCATCTATCGGCCGTCGGCACCCTCGTGTCCGACTCGGGGAAGTCGATCTTTCTGGAGGATCGCTTTTCCCTGGGCGGAAGAGACAAAACTGTGCGCGTTGAAATTCCCTATCAGTTCGTGATTCGCGTCCATGAAACCCACGCCGCGCCGTCGCGGCCAATGCCGATTCCGGTCCCTCCTTCCAGGCAGCCGTCTTAGCTTCCCTTCACGTTTAAACGCGCATCTGTCGAATCGAAATTATTCCATGCAGCTTTTCCGGCAGTATTCTGGACGTCTCGCGGTATATTCGACTCTTATCTGCGGAGGCAAACGCATGAAACCAACAGTCGGATTTATAGGGCTCGGATTAATGGGAAATCCCATGGGGAAAAACCTGCTCAAAGCGGGATTCCCAGTTGTGGTCTGGAACCGCACCCGTGAAAGGGCGGAAGAATTCGCACGAGAAGGCGCGCAGTTCGATGTGAAAGTCGGAGCGAATCCACGTGACACTGCCGCGAGAGCCGATGTCCTGATTACCATCGTAAGCGATCCGCCGGCGCTGGAAGAAGTTCTGTGGGGGCAAAACGGCGCGATGGAAGGTCTGCGGCGTGGATGTACGTACATCGATTCCAGCACGGTTTCTCCTGCACTGGCTCGCAAGGTAGCAAGCTCTTGCACCGAACGAGAAGTTGGCTTTCTCGACGCGCCGGTTACCGGCGGGACTTGGGGCGCGGAGAAGGGCGAGCTTGTTTTCATGGTCGGAGGGGAAAAAGATGTCCTCGAACGCGCCAAACCTGTGCTTGAAGCAATGGCCAAAAATATTTTCCTTCTGGGACCAAACGGCGCGGGTCAAACGGTAAAGCTCGCCATGAATTTGATTCTGGCGCTGCAGGTTGACGCGCTGGCTGAAGCGCTCGCGCTCGTTACCACTTCTGGTGTACCCGGTGAGCGTCTGATTGAAGTGCTGCAATCCAGCATGGCACGAGCGGGAGTGCTCGATGTGAAAGCGCCGCTCATGTTGAAAAATGAATTCCCAGCGAGTTTCCCACTTCGCTTGATGCACAAAGATATCGGCCTCGCGCTGGATCTGGCCAAACAGAATAGGGTCACCCTTCCCGCTGCGGCCGCCGCTTATTCCACCTATGACACGGTGAAAAAATCTTCCACCGATGATCCGGACTTTGCTGCTGTTGCGCGCTTCTGGAAGAAATCTTAGCGAAGAGATCTTACTTGGCTGTTATGGGCGGGAAAAAGCTGAAAGGGAGATCGCGCCCCGAGCGCAGGCCAGCGGGAGCGGCGAGGATGGCAGGAATTGCGTTGACGACAACTGCGGCGGTGGCAACGTCGCCGTGCGTGCCGCCGGGAATGATGAGCGAAAGATTCGGCTCACCCTTCAATTGTATCGTGTCGGAAGGCTGCTTTGCGCCGACGAACATTTTCAGCTCCATGAAAATGTTCTCTTTGCCCGCGGCGGTTCCGCGAGCGATCTGATGCACTCCGGCAACTTGGCCGCGCGCAACCACCAGGAATTCGGTGGCCACTTCTTCTTCTGCGATTATCGGATCAATCGTCTCTGAAATATCATCCAACGCGAATCCCAGCCCGCCTGCGACCATGGCGATCGATTCCGGTAATCCGTGATGTTTGATCACGCCGGCGGCTACTTGCGAGCGAAACTCTTCGGGCGTCATGCCCGCACCAATTTTTTTTTGCAATGGAAGTCGGCGTTTCGATGCGTCCACGATGCGCACGGCACTAGCCCAGTCCACGCGCTGGGAGACGGCGGAAAGCGTCAAGACCAGCTTGTCCATCACAAAGCCGGGATTTACCCCGGTTCCGAGCAGGGCGACGCCTTCTTCCTTCGCAGCGGAGTCGAGTTGCTTCGATAGGTCCGGGTGTTTTTTCCAGGGATACGCCAGCTCTTCGCAGGTGGACACGATGCAGCAGCCTGCCGCGAGACACTCCAGCAATTGATCCATTACGCTCGGGAGATATGACGAAGTGGAATGCACCACAACGTCCACGGGTTTTTCCAGCACAGTTCGCGACTCGGAGGAAATGGTGACTCCCCAAGGAGCATCCGACGCTCCGGCTACTTCGCCGAGATCGCGCCCGGCCTTGGCCGGGTCCTTATCAATGGCTCCGACGATTTCCAATGTCGCCTTCTGCCGCATCAGGCGAGCGATTGACGCACCGATGGGGCCCACACCGAACTGCACCACCCGAATCTTCTTTTGCACTTGCTGCCTCCTGGCTCTTGAGGAGTCAATACCTTAAAGTTTTGCGCCTGCGACTGCAACCGGATTCGCGGCTGGGTATTGAGATAGTTTCCAGATAGAGCGTTCCATGCTAGTGAACCCATATCGACACGGTTCTCGCTCCTTTTAGTTTCTGAATCGGTATAATGCGGTCACACAAATGGCGCTTCCCAGCGGCACCAAGTTAGGTCCCTACGCGATTGTTGCTCCCATCGGCGCGGGTGGAATGGGAGAAGTGTACCGTGCGAAGGACACGCGGTTAGGCCGCGACGTAGCGATCAAGGTCCTGCCCGAGGCCTTTGCCAGGGACACCGATCGCTTGCGGCGGTTCGAGCAAGAAGCACGCGCTGTCGCTGCATTGAATCACCCGAACATTCTTGCAATTCACGACATCGGCGAATATAACGGCTCGCCTTTTCTCGTTTCTGAACTTCTCGAAGGCCACTCGCTGCGCGAAGAGTTGAACGGCGGCGCTCTCCCGACGCGCCGCGCCGTAGAAGACGCCTCACAAATCGCGCAAGGGCTTGCCGCGGCACACGATAAAGGGATCGTTCATCGCGACCTGAAACCCGAGAATGTATTTGTAACGAAAGACGGCCGTCTGAAGATCCTCGATTTTGGCCTCGCAAAACTGGCGAAGTTACAAGCAGCTTCGGACGAAAACGCAACTCTCGACACCACGCCGCAAGACACATCCCCCGGCGTGGTCCTCGGCACAGTGGGATATATGTCCCCCGAGCAGGTGAAGGGGGAGGCTGCCGACGCTCGCTCGGACATTTTTGCGCTGGGAACCATGTTGTACGAAATGCTTTCGGGCCAGCGCGCTTTTCGGCGGGACACTTCCGCCGAGACCATGACAGCGATCTTGAAGGAAGATCCTCCGGAGCTAACTACGTCGGGCAAGCCAATCTCGCCGGCGCTCGAACGAATTGTGCGGCGATGCCTGGAGAAAAAACCACAGCAGCGATTTCAATCGGCGAGAGACCTGGCGTTCAATCTCGAAGGCATTTCCGGAAATACGTCGACGAACGCGGCCCAGGTTATCCCAGCCTCAGCGGAAAAAGGGCCACGCAAGTGGCTCGTTCCGCTCGCCGCAGGTTTACTTCTGCTCGTTGTTGGGACGGCGGGAGGCTGGCTGTTCTTTCGCGGCTCCGGCCCTACTTCGCCGCCTTCGTATCACCAACTGACATTTGAACGAGGCTTAATCTACGCGGCGCGTTTCGGTTCAGCCGGACGCTCGATTTATTACAGCGCGAGTTGGAATGGCCAACCTGTCCAGCTTTATTCAACCGTCCCTGACGGACCGGAATCGCGACCGCTGAATCTGATCGACTCCACATTGTTTGCAGCCTCTGCTTCGGAATTGGCGATTTCGCTTGGTTGCGAAGATCGATACATCGGAAATTGCCAAGGCACCTTGGCCACTTTGCCGATTTCCGGCGGATCGCCTCGAGAAATCGCAAAAGACACGCTCTCTGCTGACTGGACTCCCGACGGCAGCGAGATGGCAGTAATCCGCCAGGTTGAGGGAAAGTATCGCGTCGAATTTCCACGCGGGAAAGTGATCTACGAGAGCGTCCGCTCGTTGGGATACTTGCGTATCTCGCCGCGCGCTGACGCGGTAGCGTTTGCGGAGTTTGTGAGCGTCGACGGCGACGCAGGATTGGTGGTCGCCCTGGACCGAAACGGAAAAGAGCTGATCCGTTCGGCGATTTTTATCAGCGTGGAAGGTGTGGCTTGGCCGCCCTCGGGCGAAGAAGTGTGGTGTGCCGCCACGCAGCACGAGGGCTGGGCTGATGCAATCCACGCCCTGCCGTTAAAGGGAAAAGAACGGATCGTTCTTCGGCTGCCCGGCATGCTCCGCCTTCATGACGTGTCGCGTGACGGTCGTATCCTCATATCCAGAGAATCGTGGCGCAGCGGATTGCAACTTCGGAGACCTGGGGACACGAAGGAACGTGACCTCTCCTGGCTCGACTACGCACAACTTCGCGATCTCTCGCCGGACGGTTCGCAAATCGCGTTCGACGATTGGGGATCTGCGGCCGGCGCTGAGGGTCTGGCCTACCTGCGAAAAACTGATGGGTCGCCGGCAGTGAAGCTGGGCGCATGGTCTGCGCCCGTTCTCTCCCCGGATGGGACGCGGGTGTTGGCGTCCGAAGCCACAATAGTGGGCCAGGGGATACATCTCGCTGTGTTGCCCACCGGAGTCGGGGAAACGCAAACGCTGAACTCCAGCGGAATCCAACAAGTTGCTCACAAGGGTTGGATGCCCGACGGGAGGGCCATCTATTTCGCAAGCGATGATGGTCACGGATGGCGAATGTATGTCCAAGATCTCATTGGTGGCGCGCCGCATGCTGTAACACCTCTGATTTCTGTACAGCCCGCACACTTCGAGTCCCAGATGGTTTCACCTGATGGCAAGTTCGCTTTCGGCCGGGACTTGAGCGGCAGGGGTCAGCTCTATCCGCTCGCAGGCGGGGAACCTCAAAGTCTACCGGGCTGGTTGCCTAAAGATATCTGGATCACCTGGTCGGCAGACGGTCGCTCGGCTTATGTGTACCACGATGAGAAAACCTCGGCACCGGTGTACCGGCTCGATGTCGCAAGCGGCAAAAGAGAGCTCGTGATGACGCTCGCCCCAGGCGACTCCGCCGGCGTGACGGCGATCCAAAACGTTCGCATGACGCCTGACGGCAAGACATATGCCTATTCCTACAGTCGAGAACTGTCTGACCTCTTCATGGTAGAGGGCGCGCGCTGAACACCGCCGGCAGGAATAAAAACGCGTGAAATCGTCGAAGCAAATCGCGCGAGCGGAATAAGGGTCAGTCGAAAACTGAGCTGCTAGCGCGGCGCTTGTAGCGTGGAGCGTAGAGCCGCATAATGTGCCGACGCTCCCGTGACAATGCCCTCGCCCGAAACGCGATCCCCCAAACGAAATTGGCCACGCAAAACGCTGCAAGTAATGCTGCAGTATGGCGGCAGCGCGCTGGTTCTTTACCTGCTGTTCCGGCTTTTGCCCGGCCGGAAGGTATGGCAGGCCCTAAGGCTGCTGCCGGCGCGCTTATGGTTGCTGGTTCTGTTTGGATATCTCGCCGCGCACTGTATTGGAGCGGCGAAATACCGGCTGGTCCTGAACCTCGGCGGCGCGGGCATTAACACTCGCCAGGCAGCGCGGTGTTATTTTGCCGGACTATTTGGTTCTCTGTTTCTGCCTTCCCTGATCGGCGGAGATATTTTGCGCGTGGCGATGGCGCTGCGCGTAGCGAGAAGCAGAGCCGGCGTTCTGTTGGGAAGTCTGGTGGATCGGATTTCGGATTTTACGGCCCTGGCTCTTCTGGCTGGGATTGGCGCCGCTCTGGTGCCGGGTGCGCTCGATCCCAGGAGCCGTAAAATCTTCGAGCTTGCGGGAGGAATCGCAATTATCGCAATTGCTGTTGTCGCAAGCGCGATCGCAATGCTTCCGGTGAGGCGATTTTCTTATCGCATGAGGCGGAGGTTCGTTCGCTTGCGAGGCGCGTTCCATTCAACGATGAAACAGCCAGGAGCAATGCTGAGAGCCCTGAGCATGAGCGTGACAGTTCAACTAATTTTTATCGTTCTCAACATTCTGCTTGCGGATGCATGCGGTTTACATCTTCGTTTTCGCATATGGCTGTTCGCGTGGCCTTTGGCCAAGCTTTCAGCGGCTATTCCGATCACTCAGGCGGGTATTGGAGTGCGCGAAGCTGCGCTGGCGGCGCTGCTCGTTCCATTCGGCGCGACGGCGGTATTGGCGGTTGCTGCGGGAATCGCCTGGGACGCGATTTCACTTGGTGGCGCAATCGCTGGAGGGATTTTTGCGTTACTCGCTGGACGTCTTTGGCCATTCAGCCGGAGCGCAAGCGGAGCTCGGATAAGTTAGCAGGATGAGCTGGGGAAAAAAGATTATTGACGTCCGGCGTGCAGGTACTCTAGAAGCGCGACCGAGTAGAGCGAATGAATTCGCGCAGCGCAGCGACGTTTGGTCCGTAGGAGCCCACACGACCGGCATCCACGGGCAATCCCAGCATCTCTGCCTTCTCGATACTAAGGCCGGCGTCGTCAAGTTCTGCGAGGCTGTAGCCTTCCGTCGGCACCAGGCGGTTGCGCCGAGACAAATCCACAGGCCGCGGCGGCCTATGCGTGCTTCCAGGCTTTCTTACGATATTGAAGAAATCGTCCCAGTCTCGCCTATTCCACATAACTCCTCCCGTGCCCCGGGTAAAGCTTTGATGCACCGCCATCGCTTCAGGTCGCTTAGAAATTCGCGCCCCACAGCCAGCCCGCCTGAACTGGAGTGTTGCAAATATTAACCCCCGATGTAGTGGAAAGTCGTGTCAGAATCCAATCTGTATCCTTTGAGTTATCGCACAATTGGAACTTCCCCGCCCTGCTCCGCCGTGTGTATCACAGTGACTTAGACTTGTAAATTTTTGCTTTCACGGATCGCCAGCGTTTGAACGTCCGGTGGTTGGAGAACCGGCGAAGGCCGCCACTTGGGCGACGACTACACGACAGCCTGGGCGGCTGTTATACTTTTGAGACGTTAAGGGACCGTTCAAGCCAGATGAAATTCGTATGAGCAATCCGGTTATCGTCGTGCATTACCACGAAGCTTGGCTCAAAGGCCGGAACCGACGCTTTTTTCTGCGCAAGCTTTCCACCGCGTTGCGGCAATCGCTGCAGGGGATTTCTATAAGCCGCATCGAACAGCCCGGCGACCGATTCGTAATCTCGCTCGGCGATGGCGCGTCGCAAGAGGACGCAATCGCCCGGGTGGAACGCGTTTTGGGAATTGCGTTTTACGCGCTCGCGCGAACTGTGGAACGCAGCATGGAAGAAATTTGCTCGGCGGCGTGGAATGAAATTGAGCCTCTTCAATTTGCGAACTTTGCGGTTCGCGCAAAACGTAGCGACAAATCGTTTCGGCAAACCAGCCTGGAAGTGGAAGCTGCGGTAGGACGGCATCTGCTGGAGAAACTTCGCGCGCAAGGGCGCAATGTAAGCGTTCGTTTGAAAGACCCTGAACTGACCTGTTACGTCGAAATCACCTCCGGACCCGCTTTGGTTTACGCCAAAAAAAATCCTGGTGCAGGAGGTCTCCCGGCGAACACTGCCGGACGGATGATGTGCCTGCTATCCGGAGGTTACGATTCAGCGGTGGCCGCATACCACATGATGAAGCGAGGCGCGCACCTAAGCTTTGCGCATTTTTATGGAACCGGAGCGATGCCGGGAGAATCTTCGCTTCACGTGGCCAGCCAGCTTGCGCGACAGCTCGTGCCTTGCCAATTTCACGCAAAACTTTACCGCGTTCCGTTTGAACCTATTCAACGCGAAATCGTGCGCTACGCTCCTGAAAATTATCGCGTACTGCTGTATCGCCGCATGATGCTGCGGATTGCGGAAGTGCTGGCGAAACGCGATCGCGCTCTCGCGTTGGTCACCGGCGACAGCCTGGGCCAGGTGGCGTCACAGACGCTGCGGAATCTTGTGGCTGTCGATGCCGCGTCGCGCATGGTTGTGTTCAGGCCGCTCATCGGCACGGACAAAACGGAAATCATCGCTACAGCGCGCAAAATCGGAACGTACGATATTTCTTCGGAACCATTTCACGATTGCTGCCCTGTTTTCCTTCCGCGTATGCCGGCGTTGTATGCCTCGGCGACAGACTTGGACGAAGCGGAGGCCGGGCTTGATATAGCGGGACTCATCACTATGGGCTTGCGAAGCACGACGCTGGAGCAATTTCATTATACCGGCGGAGAGATCAAGAGCGAAATTTCACATCCGGGAAAATTTTCGGGGAAGAAAAGCATCGCGACGGCGTAAGTTGCTCAATCGAGTTTAAAAATAAGAAGGGCGCTGAAGAAATTCAGCGCCCTCTTGCGATCTCAAACTTTCAATAAAAAGAACGATTAGCGGTCTCTTCCGCCTCCGCCATAGCCTCCGCGGTCACCACCGCGATCCCCGCCACGGCCTCCGCCACCGCGTCCTCCACCACCTCCACCATGGCCGCCGCGTCCACCGCCGCCTCCGCCTCCATGACCGCCGCCTCCGTGTCCACCGCGCGGACCTCCGCCACCACCGGAGCCGCCGCCTTCGCGTTGAGGACGAGCTTCGTTTACAACCAACGCGCGTCCGAGAAAATCCTTGCCGTTGAGAGCCGCAATTGCTTTTTCAGCTTCTGCATCATTGCCGATTTCCGCGAAGCCGAATCCGCGGGGTTGCCCCGTAAAACGGTCGCGCAACAGCGTGAGTGAATCGGGCGTCACGCTGATTTCGGCAAACAGCGCCGCCACCTGCTCTTCCGTAGCTTTGAACGACAGATTGCCCACGTACAGTTTCTTCACGGCCGTTCTCCTTGTGCCCCTGACCATCATCAGGGCGCAAAATGCGAAGCTGAAGAGACAGGATCTCTGCGCGGGCGGCCAGCAGTCGTTTTAGCTAGGCCCGGCTGAAGCGAGCGCTCCAGCACTCACGAGCATCTTGCGGCAAGTGCTCGCGGCAGTCAACCACCACGTCCGGAAAGTCGAGGCTAAGCCCAGGAACCCGGCGAAATACGGAAAAGTGGTAGGATGCGCCGAGGGTTACTTTGAGAAAAGAGCGGGACCGGAGGTAAAGTGCGCGGGACGATGATGGATTTTCAGCTGACCGTTCAGCCGATCCTCGAACGCGCCGGGAAACTGTTCGCCGCGGTGGAAATTGTATCGCGCCAGCCGGACCGTTCGCTGAAACGCACTACCTACGGAGAGATATATCAGCGCTCGCGACGGCTGGGTCGTGCGCTGGAACTCGCCGGAATGGCCCGGGGCGATCGCGTCGCCACATTAATGTGGAACCATTCAGCGCATCTTGAGGCTTACTTGGGCGTCCCGGTATCCGGCGGCGTTTTGCACACTTTGAATATTCGGCTACATCCCGACGAGCTTGCTTATATTGCAAATCACGCGCGCGACCGTTATCTGATTGTTGATGACGTTTTGCTTCCCGTCTATGAGGGCTTCCGTGCCAAAGCGCATTTCGAACGCGTCTTCGTAGTGCCGTTCAGCGGTGGGAAAGTTTCGCGCGCATACGAAAACTACGAAGATTTCCTTTCCGCAGCGGATGATGAATTTGTGTATCCGTTGCTGGAAGAAAACGAAGCGGCGGCCATGTGTTTCACCTCCGGCACGACCGGAAAACCCAAAGGCGTAGTCTATTCCCATCGGGCGCTGGTGCTGCACAGCCTAACGCAAAGTCTTACCGACTGCTTTGGCATCAGCCACAACGACGTTCTGCTTCCGGCATCGTCGATGTTCCACGCCAATGGATGGGGCCTGCCGTTCTCGGCCGCTATGGCTGGGGCGAAGTTGGTTTTGCCCGGGCCGTGCGTGGATGCCGAAAGCTTGCTGGAGCTGATCGAACGTGAAAAGGTGACGCTCGCGTGCGCCGTGCCCACGGTTTGGTTTGGAGTGCTCGACGCGCTCGAAAAGACTCCCGGGCGATGGAAAATGTCGAACCCCGTGCGGATTATATGCGGGGGCTCGGCAGTGCCTGAATCGCTTCTGCGCGGCCTCGACCGCTTCGGCATTCACGTCACGCATCTTTGGGGGATGACCGAAACTGCGCCGCTGGCAACCACGGGAATAATCAAGTCCACGCAGGCTCACTGCACGGCAGACGAGAAATATAAAATCCGCACAAAGCAGGGTATTCCGGCGCCGTTTATCGAACTGCGAGTAATGGGCGCGCAAGGGCAGGCAGCCGAAGACGGAACTGCTTCCGGGGAGTTGGAAATTCGCGGCCCGTGGGTGGCGGAAAGTTATTTTGAAGCGCCGGAAACCGCCGATCGGTGGAGCGACGACGGATGGTTTCGCACTGGCGATGTCGCGACGATCGACGAAGAGGGTTACGTCAAGATTCTCGATCGCAGTAAAGACCTCATCAAGTCCGGCGGCGAATGGATTAGCTCGGTTGATCTGGAAAACGCGCTGATGTGCTACCCCGGCGTGCGCGAAGCCGCTGTGATCGGCCTACCACATCCGAAATGGCAAGAACGTCCTTTGGCCGTGATCGTCGTGAAAGAAGGCGTGTCTCTGCAGCCAAAAGAATTGCTTGAATTTCTGGCCGCAAAATTCGCGAAGTGGCAGCTGCCGGATGCATTTGTCTTTGCTGCGGAAATTCCGCGTACGTCCGTTGGAAAATTTCTTAAGTCGAAATTGCGCGAACAGTACGCGAATTGGACCTGGAGTTCATAGCTCGTAACGAAACCAAGTGGTTAGCGCATCATTGCAGGGGCCTGCCAGGAAGTTGACTCTGCGCGCCTTATGTACGGTAGCTGGCATTGATGCGAACGTATTCCGCCGTGAAATCGCAGGTCCACACGCGGGCTGCGCCGCGACCGCCGTGCAGATTTACAACAACCGGCACATATTTTGCGAGCATTTGGCGGTGCGCGACCCGCTCGTTAAACGGGTGTTCGCGGCCGCGGCGACATACGCAGATTCCGGCGAGATGAATGTCGACGCTTCTTGGTTCGAACGAAGCGCCTGACCGGCCTACAGCGGCGAGGATGCGGCCCCAATTAGGGTCGGCTCCCGCGAACGCCGTTTTTACGAGAGGCGAATTGGCAATCGTGCGGGCAATTTTATCCGCGAGAACATTGGATGCAGCTCCGCGAATTTCGATTTCGATCACGCGTTGAGCACCTTCCCCATCCTCTACGATGGCGAGGGCGAGTGATCTGCAGACCACTTCAAGCGCCGCGCAAAACTTTGAGTAGTCAGGGGCTTCGCACACAATTTTTTTCGCGCCACTTTTACCGTTCGCGAGCAGTATGACGCTATCGTTCGTTGAAGTGTCGCCATCCACTGTGATGGCGTTGAATGTGCACCCCACGACGGTCGTCAGCGCCTTCGATAACAGCGCCGGTGAAATGTTCGCGTCCGTCGCAAGAAATCCCAGCATGGTGGCCATATTCGGCTCAATCATTCCGGAACCTTTGGTGCATCCGAGAATGCGAACCTGTTCTCTGCCGATGCTGCATTTTGCTGTAGCCCATTTCGGTCGAGTGTCGGTAGTCATGATCGCGCGAGTGAATTGTTCGAAAGAGGCTGCGTTCGAGCTTCGGCTCGCGGCGAACTGCGGAATCGCGCGAAGAATTTTCTCCACGCGCAGCGGGACACCGATTACGCCCGTCGAGCACACCAATATTTCGGTCGGCCTGCAACCGAGCGAACGAGAGAGGGCCGCAGCAGTCTCGCGTGAAGCCACGATTCCTTGCGAACCCGTGCAACAATTCGCGTTTCCGGAGTTGACGATTATCCCGCGTATTTTATGGTGGGATTTCTGCAGGTTTTCGCGGGAGACTAGAACCGGCGCGGCTTGCACGCGATTCGTAGTGAAAACCGCGGCAGCAGTAGCGACGGTATCGCTAGCGAGCAACGCAAGGTCCAGACCGGACTTCTTGAGGCCGCAAGCAGTGGCGGCAAAAGTAAAGCCACGCGGGATGTCAGCGCGCGAAGGATGTAACTTCATGCGGAGACGGGCGTTGCAGAATCACCGAGGATTGGCAGCATGATGCGCTCGCGCAACACAGTTGCGATCACGGCCACAAGTTTGCAGGATCGGCGTTTTACACAGATGCAACAATCGCGATCGATTTTCTCGGTGAGCACTTTTCTTGGTGAAGCGACGAATCCTTGGCGCTCGAAAAATTGCGGTGCATGCGTGACGGCGAAAACGCGTGCAATTCCGCTCTGGCGGGCTTCCTCTAATGCAAAAGTGATCAGTTTTGCGCCAATCCCGCACCCGCGAGCCTTCGGATCCACGGCGACCGACCGAATCTCCGCAAGCTCGGCAGTGTATTTTTCGAACGAAAGGCAGCCGACCACACGGCCGGAATTAGTCTGAACGAGAAAGTGGCCGATGTTCCGACGTATTTCTTCCTCAGCGCGAGCGAGCAACAATCCCTGCTCGGAGTAGTGCGCAATGAGCCCAAAAATGGCACGGGCATCGGACATTCTTGCGCGCCGCGCTCTCATAAATTGTCCTCGAGCTTCGCCAAACGCGCTTCGAACTCCCGCAGCGCGGAGCGAACCGCTCCAGGAGCCGTTCCGCCCGGCAGAGAACGTCGAGCCAGAGCAGATTCCAAAGTCAGCGCAGTAGCCAAATTTCTGTCAAAGGCCGGTGAGAATTCTTTTAGACGCTCGACCGGCATTTCCCGGATCGATTTCCCTTCCTTCTCCGCCGCTTGAAATACTTTGCCTGCTATTTCGTGCGCTTCGCGGAAGGGAACGCCGAAGGTAACCAGATAATCCGCCACTTCGGTGGCAACAAGCGCCGAATCCTGTGCCGCCGCGCGCAAACGATCTTCACGAAACTTCGTGGCCGCCAATGTAGCCGCGGCAATTTGCAGCATTCCGAGAGATTGGTCGTGCGCTTGAAAAACATTTTCTTTATCTTCCTGCAAATCGCGCTGATAGCTCGAGGGCAAGCCCTTCATCGTGGCGAGCAGCGCGAAAAGGCTTCCGTAGATTCGGCCGGTCTTGCCGCGAATCAGTTCCCAGGCATCTGGGTTTTTCTTCTGCGGCATAAGGCTGCTGCCCGTGGAAAATTCATCCGGCAACTCGACGAACCCGAACTCGGGAGAACTAAACAGGACAAAGTCTTCAGCGAGACGGGAAAGATGCATAGCTAGAGTTGCAAGCGCAAAGAGATATTCGAGCGCGAAATCTCGGTCGCTGACAGCGTCAAGACTGTTTGCCGAAATAGTCGAAAAATCGAGATCCTGCGCAAGAGCAATACGGTCGAGCGGGAATGCGCAGCCTGAAAGAGCGCCGGAGCCTAGCGGACAAACATCGGCGCGCGCCGCGGCAGCTGCGACGCGTTCCGCGTCGCGATGAAATGCCTCACCATGCGCGAGAAGCCAGTGTGATAGAAGCAACGGCTGAGCGTGTTGCATGTGCGTGTTGCCCGGCATGGGCACCTTCAAATTGCGCTCAGATTGTGTGGCGATGGCGTGTTCGAGAGAAGCGATGGCTCGCCGGATTTCGTGCGCGGCGTCTTTCACATACATGCGAAATTCCGTGGCTATCATTTCGTTGCGGCTGCGGCCGGTGTGCAGCTTGGCACCGAGAGTTCCGAGGTTCTCGATCAGTGCGGTTTCAACGAAATGATGGACGTCTTCGGCCTTCGAATTATCGAGCCAAGCAACATCGGATTTTGCGCGCGCCTCAAGAGCGTCGAGCGCGGCGACCAATTGTTCGCCCTCATCCCTCGTTATGATTCCCGCGCGCGCGATAGCGCGAGCCCAGGCTCGATCGAGCGCGATTTCCTGGGGCAGCAACCGCCTGTCGAATTTCCAGGAACGCTCAAATTCGTAGAACGATGCATCGGGACCGCGTTCGAAGCGGCCTCCCCACATTTTCCGCTGGCTTCCAACATCACTCATCGTGCTTTGGCCTCGTGATGCGCGGCCTGCACTTTGGATTGAGTTTCTTCCTGCGGCACGGTGATGGGTAGCGCGAAAAGGTTGATGAAACCCTCGGCATCTTTCGGGTTGTAACCGGTCATGGTGAAGCTGGCGAGATTGGCGCGATAAAGCGAGCAGGGCGAGTGTCGCGAACTTACAGTGACGTTGCCTCTGCAAAGCGCCAGTGAAACCGTGCCGGTAACGCGCCGCTGCGAGGTGGTGAAAAACGCGTCGAGCGCTTCGCGCAACGGCGTGAACCACATGCCGTAATAAACCATCTCCGCGTAACGTAGTGAAAGAACCTGCTGATAGTGCGCGGTTTCGCGGTCTAGCGCGAGAGATTCGAGTTCGCGGTGCGCGGCCACTAGTAGGGTCCCGCCCGGAGTTTCGTAAGCTCCACGCGATTTAATTCCGACCAGCCGGTTTTCGACGATGTCCATGCGGCCCACGCCGTTGGCCGCCGCGATTTCGTTCAACAAGGTGAGCAACGGGATGGCGTCGAGCGTCTTGCCATTCACCGAAACCGGAGTTCCACCGTCAAATCCGATTTCAACCGTGGTAAGTTTCTCGGGCGCGCTCGCCGGCGAAACCACCCATTGCCACATGCTTTCGTCCGGTGCGTTTGCGGGATCTTCCAGCACTCCGCCTTCGTGGCTCAAGTGCCAGATGTTGCGATCGCGGCTGTAAATATTTTTCGTAGTCTGTTCGACCGGGATGTTGTGCGCGCGAGCGTAGGCGATGGCTTCTTCACGCGATGCTATTTTCCATTCGCGCCACGGTGCGATAATTTGCAACTCTGGCCCCAACGCTTTAGCAGCCAGCTCAAACCGCACCTGATCGTTACCTTTGCCCGTACAGCCATGTGCCACAGCATCGGCGCCCAGTTTTTTAGCAATTGCAACTTGTCGCTTCGCCAGCAGCGGCCTTGCGAAAGAAGTACCGAGCAGGTATTTATGCTCGTAAACGGCACCGGCGCGGAGCGTAGGCCAGATATACCCGGTTATGAACTCCTCGCGCAGGTCTTCCACAAAGGCGGAGCTAGCTCCGGTGGCAAGCGCCTTCTTGCGGGCTGCTTCCAAATCTTCCCGCTGCCCGAGATCGCCAATCATGGCAATCACTTCGCAGGCATAATTTTCTTTGAGCCAGGGAATGATGATGGAGGTGTCCAGACCTCCGGAGTACGCAAGTACGACTTTCTTCGGCAATTCGCTCTCCTTAACTTGATTAGTTCAGCAGCGTAAGCAGAATCGCTTTCTGCATGTGAAGCCGATTTTCCGCCTGGTCGAACACGATCGATCGGGGCGAATCGATCACCTCTTTACTGACTTCCGAACCGCGATGGGCCGGAAGGCAGTGCATGAAGGCGGCGTCCGGCGCGGCCTGCGCGAAGAGCGCTTCGTTGACCTGATAGCCGGCGAACGCTGCTTCACGCGCGGCCAATTCTTCTTCCTGACCCATGCTGGTCCACACGTCCGTGTAAATCGCCTGAGCATCGGCAACGGCTTCCTCGGGCGACGTACACAGTTCGATCTTGCCGCGCGTTTCCCGCGCCGTACGCTTGGCTTCTGACACCACAGCTGGATCAGGGCCGTAGCCCGCGGGCGTGGCGAGTCGAATATGCGCGCCTGCGCGAGCGCCGATGCTGAGAAGCGAGTGGCAGACGTTATTGCCGTCGCCAATGTAGGCGAGCTTCAGTCCGCGCAGTCCGCCGAATCGTTCCTCCAAGGTGAAAAAATCGGAGAGCGCCTGGCAAGGGTGATAGCGGTCGGAAAGCGCGTTAATCACAGGTATGGATGCGTTTTCCGCCAGCGCATCGATCGATTCCTGCGTGAACGTTCGGGCGACAATTCCTTGAACCCAACGTTCGAGGTTTTTTGCCACGTCGGGAATGGATTCGCGCTGGCCCAGTCTCGATCCCGTATGATCGAGAAAAACCGAAGCGCCGCCGAGGCTGGAGATTCCGACTTCGAAAGTGACGCGCGTGCGTAGCGACGGCTTTTCAAAAATCAGCGCGAGGAAACGGCCCGCAAGAGCTCCGCGATAGCGGTCAGGATGGGCCTTCACATCCGCGGCGAGATGGAGGAGTTCGCGCACCTGGGCGGGACTCCACTCCATCCCGGTCAGAAGATCGTTCGTTAAGGTCAAGGGAGCGACGGCGGCGTTCATAGTTGCCTCGAGGCAGCCATAGCCTTCGGCTGCGTTTGAATTGGTGTTTTTAATTTGCGTTCTTTGGCGGATGCAGTGGCCGTTATTTTAGAAGTTGCAGCCAGCGCAGCTTCAAATTTGGCGAGAAACTCGGCGATGTCGCCCTTGCGGATGATAAACGGCGGAAGCAGGCGCAAGATGTGATCGTGCGTGCAGTTGATAATCACTCCGCGACGAAGCGCTTCTTGAACGATAGGCGCGCCGTCACGGGACAGATCGACGCCTAACATCAGTCCTTGGCCCCGTACCTCACGGATAAAATCAAACCGTGCGGCAAGTTTTTCCAGGCCAGCGCGCAATTCAGCGCCCCGCTCTCGCACCTGCGCGAGCAGGTTTTCTTCTTCGACGACGGCCAGAAACTCGAGCGCGGCCGCACAGACGAGCGGCCCACCGCCAAACGTGGTTCCGTGCGCACCAGGCGTAAACGCCGAAGCAAATTTCTCGTTTGCGATTATGGCGCCGAGCGGAAGGCCTGCCGCGAGCGGCTTCGCGACCACAGCAATATCCGGCAGAGAATCAAATTGCTGATACGCGAAATATCGTCCCGTGCGGCCCAGCCCACACTGTATTTCATCGGCAATCAGCGCTGCGTCATGCTCCGTCGCAAGCTCTCGCGCGCGATTCCAGAAACGCTCATCCACTCCGAAAATGCCGCCCTCACCTTGAATTGTCTCTACCACCAGAGCGCAGACTGAATCGTCAAATTTTGCTTCGAGGTCCGCGACATCGTTGAAGCGTACGAATTCAACACCGGGAACCAGGGGTTCGAACGGTTCGCGATATTTTGCGGTGTAGGTGATGGACACGGCGCCAAAAGTCCTGCCGTGAAACGAGTTCTCCAGCGCCAGAATTCGCATTTTCGTCCCGGCGGATTGTGTACCGGCATTCCTGTGCTTTGCATGCGCGTAAGCGCGCGCAAGCTTCAGCGCTCCATCGATCGCTTCGGTGCCGCTGTTGGTGAAGAAAACACGGTCGAGTCCGGACCAATCAACGAGCTTTTTCGCGAGCGGACCTTGATAAGCGTTGTGGAAAAGATTCGACAGATGAATGGCGCGGCCGGCTTCTCGTCGAATTACGCGCACCAGCCGCGGATGCGCATGCCCCAACGCATTGACGGCGATGCCGCCAAGAAAATCCAGATACTCGCGCCCGTCCGAATCGTAGAGGCAGCAGCCGCGCCCGCGAGTGAATACGATGGGCGGCCGTTTGTATGTGTTCATCAAATGCCGAGCTTCGTCCGCGCGAACTCGGCCAGCCGAAACGGATTTTGTCGCCGCACTCCTCTTTTTTGCCATCTCTAACGCGCCGCTCCTTGAGCCATTCTCATCCTGGCGTGAACCGCGGGAAGCACGCGCGTGCCAAAACGGCGCGAGCCGTTGGCTGCAGTGAACAAGGATCGCGGAAGCATTCCACCGACGATATGCACTTCGCTAACGCCTCCAGCCAGTGCGCGTTTGGCAGCTTCAAGTTTCAAAACCATCCCGCCCGACACTTTATTTCGACGAATCAGGTCTTCGATTTCGGCGCCGCGCACCACGCGCAGAACTTTTTCACCGTCGAGCACTCCAGCTACGTCAGTGAGAAAAATCAAACGGTCGGCCTGAACGAATTCCGCCGCAGCGGCCGCCAGGTGATCGGCGTTGATGTTATAGAGCTCGCCGTCCGAGCCAAGGCCCAGACAAGAAGCGACGGGCACGAGCCCTGCGCTCCAGAGCGAACGCAGAAACTCCACATTCACCTCGGTGAGATAGCCCACGTATCCAAGGCTGCCTTCGCATTCTCCGACTTGCATCGGCTCAGCCAGAAAGCAGGTGGCGTCGCAAGCGCTGATGCCTACAGCCGGCTGTCCGGCGAGTGAAATTGCGCCGGCAAGACGCTTGTTCAGCAAACCTGCAAAGACCATCACTGCTGCATCCCGCGTTTCGCGGTCGGTAACTCGAAGCCCGTTCACAAAACGGCTCGAAATTCCCATGCGTTCCAGGGTGGCGGTGAAGATTTTTCCGCCGCCGTGAATTACGAGTAGCTCATGTCCACCACGCGCGAGCTCGCTCACCTGCCGCGCAATTGTTTGAACCGTTTCTTTGCGCTCGAGGAGCGCGCCGGCGATTTTTATTACCAGTCTCATAGCAACCCCGCAGTTTCCGGATGACCGAACATCTCGTTCATGTTTTGAACCGCCTGTCCCGCCGCGCCTTTACCCAGATTGTCGAGGGACGAAAGGATTACTAGCCGCCGGCCCGAAGCATCCAGCGCGAATCCGATATCGCAGAAATTCGTATGCGTTACATGTTGCAGCTCGGGCAAGCGCCCGCCGGGCAAAACACGGACCATCCGTCGCTCCGCATAAAAACGTCGATAAAGGCTTTCGACTTCATCCTCCCTGCGCGGCTGGGACAGCCAGACGTGTAGGGTGGAAAGAATTCCGCGCTCCACGGGAAGCAAATGAGTGGTGAAAATAAAATCGTCAAGAGCGATACCGGCGTGCTCTGCGATTTCCGGCGTATGGCGGTGATTGAACAGGCCGTAGGCGCGACAATTTTCATTTACCTCGACGAAATGAGTCTCGCGCTTCGGCTCCTTACCCGCGCCGCTGACCCCTGACTTACAATCGCATACCACACCGCGAGATAAATTAATCCAGCCGGCCTCAACAAGCGGCCGCAGTCCAAGGATCACGGATGTTGCATAGCAACCCGGATTCGCCACCAGCCGGGCTTGCGCCAACGAATCGGCGTAGAGCTCAGGCAAACCATAAACCGTTTCGCAAAGCGTTTCAGTGCTAGCTGGCGGCAGCTTGTACCAATCGGCAAAAGTTTGTGGTTCGCGAAAGCGAAGGGCGCCGCTCAGATCAACGATGCGCAGCCTGGGATTCTCCGCAAGAAGCTCAGGGACGAGTTCGAGCGAAGCTTCGTGCGGCGTGGACAGAAAAACAACATCCGCGGCACTCTTCGCGATAGCCTTTGCGGAGAGCGGCATGCAGCGCGCTTCGCCCCAGCCGCGGAGCTGCGGGAAAATCTCCGTGAGGCAGCGAACATTCGCCTGCTCTCCGCGAACGAAAAATACTGGCCTCTCGATGCGCGGATGCCGCAAAAGCAATCGGGTGAGTTCAAATCCCGCATAGCCGGTGGCTCCGACGACAGCGACTTTTGTCTTATCGCTCATCCCAACATTTCCTCGATTCGTTTCTGGACTGCTGCTCGCGCACTGCGCGAAGGCGTGACGATCAGAACCGTGTCATCACCCGCCAGCGTGCCGGCCACTTCTTTCCAGCGTTCCGCGTCGAGAGCCGCAGCGATCGGCTGTGCTCCACCGGGCGGCGTTTTCAACACCAGCATGTTCTGCGCTGGCCGCACGTCGAGCAAAAATTCCTTCAAGGCACGAGCCAACGCTGGGACCGAAGTTGTCTCTTCGGCTGCCGCAGAGGAAAGCGCACGGTAACCGTCCGCGGTCTTTACCAGTCGCAGTTCCCGAAGATCGCGCGAGAGCGTAGCTTGCGTAACGCGCACGCCCAGATGCACAAGCTGCCGCCGTAATTCGTCCTGACTAGCGACCGGCGGACCCGCTAGTACTTTCAAAATTTGTCCCTGTCGAAATCTCTTATGCGCACCCATATCGTATTATGCGTGATTATTCATCCTTATGCATAATCATACAATATCGTGCCAGCGTGTCAACAGCACAAACCGAGAAATTATCGAGGCCGGTGTTTTCGGAATTACGGAGGGGTGCTCGAACTGCTTCCTGTCCAGGCGTCGAGCCGCACGAAAAAAAGCACACATATAATTCTGGCCGCAGGGATACAATCCCCCTCGAAACGCGGCGCGCCGAAAAAGGTGGCACGTTTGTGGACATTTCTTACGGAGGCTTTGGATGAAGCGTTTGGGATTGCTGTGCTTCTCTCTTTTTGTTTTAGCCGGCTTGTGCGGCGCTCAGACTCCGAAGGCATCCGCGCCGGCCGAAATTGCGATCCGTGCCGGAAAAGTGCTGGATGTTCGCACCGGAAATTATCTTACCGATCAAATCATCTGGATCGAAGGCGACCGCATTAAAGCCATCGGGAAAGCGGCGGAAATTTCAAACCAGCTTCCGGCGGACGCCAAAGTGATCGATCTCTCGAACGCGACCGTTCTACCCGGCCTTATTGATTGCCACACGCACCTCACCTACACGCCGTACATGTCGGGTCCCGCGGGGCTGCACGTTTCCTATCCGCGGCAGGCGCTGATCGGGGCCCGCAACGCTCGCGTCACTCTCGAAGCAGGTTTCACGACCGTGCGCAATGTGGGGGCGAATGGATATTCAGACATTGCTCTGCGCGACGCCATTAAGGCCGGGGATGTTCCGGGACCGCGAATCCTTGCTTCGGGACCGGCGCTCAGCATCACCGGCGGCCATGCCGACGAGAATTTCCTCGCGCCGCAATTCAATTTTTCGAGTGACGGAGTGGCTGACGGCGTCGATGGCGTAACTGCGAAGGTGCGCGAAAACATCAAGTTCGGCGCTGACGTAATAAAATTCATGGCTACCGGTGGAGTGCTCTCGGAGGGCGATAACCCAGCGCTCGCACAATATAGTCCCGAAGAAATGAAAGCGATCATCGACACGGCGCACGGTCTTGGGCGCAAAGTTGCGGCGCACGCTCACGGCGCCCTCGGAATCAAGTACGCGGTGCTCGCAGGTGTGGATTCCATCGAGCACGGCAGCTACATAAATGAGGAAGACATTCAGTTGATGAAGCAGCACGGCACTTATTTGGTTCCGACGCTCTATCTCGGCGATTGGCTGATGGAGAATCTTACGACGCTAGGTCTTTCGCCCAACATGATTGAAAAGGCCAAGATCGTGCTGCCGCTCGCGCGCCAGAATATCGCGGTCGCTTTCAAAGAAGGCGTGAAAGTGGCGTTTGGCACGGACGCAGCGGTCTATCCTCATGGACTGAATGGGCGCGAATTCGCAGTGATGGTCAAGCTCGGTCTCTCTCCGTTGCAATCGATTCAAGCTGCTACCGTGAATGCAGCCGATTTGCTGGGCTGGACGGATCGCGTCGGGACGCTCGATCCGGGAAAGTTTGCGGACATCATCGCTATCGACGGCGACCCGCTCGCGGACGTTCATGTTCTGGAAAATGTTCGTTTCGTGATGAAGGGTGGCGAAGTGATCAAAAACCAGTAGCGAACGAAAGATCTGTACCGCGCAGGAAAACTCGAAAAGGGGACGACAACGATGGGACGCGTATTTGCTTTCTTACTTCTCCTATGCTCCTGCGGACGGCTGCTCTTCGCGCAAACCGCAACCACGGCTCCCACTCAGGATCCGACCAAACCTGCTGCAATTGCGAAGAATGATTATAGTAGCGGCGACAACTGGCTATGCCGTCCCGGCCGCCAAGACGCTTGTGCCACGGACTTGTCCACCACCGTCATATCCGCCGACGGCAAGATGAAACTGGAAACGTGGGCCGGCAATCCGAACGCCGAGATTGATTGCTTCTACGTCTATCCCACGGTTTCGGTCGACCCCGGTGGCAACAGCGATATGACGCCCGGTCCGGAAGAAAAAGGCGTGGTGCATGTGCAGTTTGCCCGCTTCGCTTCCCAGTGCCGACCCTACGCTCCCCTCTACCGTCAGATCACGCTCACCGCTCTGCGCGCCGCTCTAGGCGGCACGCCCATCCCCGCGGATCGCGCCCTGGCCTACAACGACGTGCTCGATGCGTGGAATTACTACCTTGAACATGACAACCACGGACGCGGCGTCGTGCTGATTGGACATTCGCAGGGCTCCGGCGTTCTCACTCAGCTCATCAAGAGCGAGATCGATGGCAAACCAGTACAGTCACGCATCATTTCTGCGTTGCTGCTGGGAGCCAGTCTGCCTGTGCCTAAAGGAAAAGACGTGGGCGGCACTTTCCAGCATATGCCACTCTGTCACGCAGCCGATCAAACGGGATGCGTGATTACTTACGCTTCGTTTCGCTCCAATGTTCCGCCTCCGGCTAACACCCACTTCGGCAAAGTGACCGATGAAGGCATGATTTCCGCGTGCACTAATCCGGCAGCCCTCGCCGGAGGCAGCGGCGAGCTTCACGCCTATCTCAGAACGAACGGCAGCGGCTTAGCGTCCGGTGCAGAAGTTGCCCCGGGAGCTTGGGTCAAGGGCAGCGAACCCGTCAACACTCCTTTTGTAAGTGTGCCGGGTATGCTGACCGCCGAGTGCGTCGCCAACGAGCACGGCTCTTATCTTGCTATCACCGTGCATGGCGATCCCGCCGGACCTCGAGCAAGTGACATCACCGGCGACGTCGTGGTCGGTGGCCAGGTCATGGCCAATTGGGGTCTGCATCTGATCGACGTGAATCTCGCAATAGGTAACCTGATCGATATCGTAAGCCAGGAGTCCAAAGCTTATCTGGCTGCTGCGCCGAAGAAGTAAATTTCGGCGCTGATCAGCGCGCGCACCAGCCTCACGCCGCGCTACGGGATGCGGCAAGGTCAAAGCGATCGAGGTTCATCACTTTGGCCCAGGCCGCAACGAAGTCCTGAACAAATTTCTTGTGCGCATCAGAACTTCCGTAGACTTCTGACAGAGCGCGAAGTTGTGCGTTCGAGCCGAAGATGAGATCGGCTCGCGTTGCCGTCCATCGAACTTCGCCCGTCTTGCGATCGCGTCCTTCAAACGTGTCGTTCGCATCCGAGGTGGCCTTCCACGCCGTGCGCATATCGAGCAGGTTGATGAAGAAATCGTTGGTCAATGCTTCCGGTTTCTTGGTGAAAACTCCGAACTTGGTGTGTCCGTGATTTGTGTTCAACACGCGCATGCCGCCGATTAGGACGGTGAGTTCCGGAGCAGTGAGCGTGAGGAGCTGAGCCTTATCGAGCAGTTCCACTTCGGCTGTTCCGTCAGCGCTTCCGTGAGGGCGTCCGTTGCGGTAGGAGCGGAAGCCATCCGCCGCTGGTTCGAGCACGGCGAAAGATTCCACGTCGGTTTGCTCTTGCGAAGCATCCATGCGGCCTGGGGCAAAGGGAACGATCACGGTGACGCCCGCATTCTTCGCGGCTTTCTCCACGCCCGCGCAACCCGCCAGGACGATCAAGTCGGCCAGCGAGATTTTCTTACCGCTGGACTGCGATGCGTTGAACTCGCTCTGAATCTTTTCGAGTGCCTTTAAAATTTTCTGCAGCTCCGCGGGCTGATTGACCTTCCAGTCCTTTTGTGGAGTGAGGCGGATGCGCGCGCCATTTGCGCCGCCCCGCTTGTCAGACCCACGGTAGGTGGACGCCGAGGCCCAAGCTGTTGTGACGAGTTGCGAGACCGTCAGTCCCGACGCGAGGATTTTTTCTTTCAGGGACGCGACATCTTTGTCATCCACCAATTTATGACTTACCGGCGGGATGGGGTCCTGCCAAAGCAGTTCTTCCTTCGGAACCTCCGGACCAAGGTAGCGTGCACGAGGTCCCATGTCGCGATGCGTCAGCTTGAACCACGCACGCGCAAACGCATCGGCAAGCAGAGCCGGATTCTCGTAGAAACGCCGCGAGATTTTTTCGTAGACGGGATCGACTCGCAAAGAAATATCGGTAGTGAGCATCGCCGGTTCGTGACGCTTGGAGGGATTGTGGGCGTCCGGCACCGTATCCGCTCCTGTGCTTCCTTTTGGCTTCCACTGGTGTGCGCCGCCGGGACTCTTGGTAAGTTCCCACTCGTACTTGAACAAATGCTCGAAGAAATTGTTACTCCATTTCGTTGGAGTGCTGGTCCACGTAACTTCCAGGCCGCTCGTAATCGCGTCGCCTGCGATACCGGTGGCGTAGGCGCTCGACCAGCCCAGGCCCTGATTCTCAATGGCAGTGCCTTCCGGTTCTCTACCCAGGTGTGTGCCGGGCCCGGCTCCGTGAGTTTTTCCGAAGGTGTGACCGCCGGCGATCAAAGCGACGGTTTCTTCGTCGTTCATGGCCATCCGCGCGAAAGTCTCGCGGATGTCTTTCGCTGCCGCGCGCGGGTCGGGCTTCCCTTCCGGGCCTTCGGGGTTCACATAAATCAGGCCCATGGTGGTGGCGCCGAAGGGACGCGCGAGATCGCGTTCACCCGAATAGCGTTTGTCCGTTCCCATCCAAGTCGATTCATGTCCCCAGTTGACGTCGAGGTCGGGTTCCCAAACGTCGGGACGGCCGCCGGCGAAACCAAACGTCTTGAAGCCCATCGTTTCCAGGGCGACATTGCCCGCGAGGATCATCAGATCGGCCCACGAGATCTTTTTGCCGTACTTCTGCTTGATCGGCCAGAGCAGGCGCCGCGCTCGATCCAGGTTAACGTTGTCAGGCCAGCTGTTGAGCGGAGCGAAACGTTGCTGACCTCGACCGCCGCCTCCGCGACCGTCAAAGGTGCGATAAGTGCCGGCGCTGTGCCAGGCCATGCGAATGAACAGCGGACCGTAATGGCCGAAGTCGGCAGGCCACCAGTCCTGCGAGTCGGTCATCAACGCCGCGAGATCTTTTTTCAGGGCATTGTAGTCGAGGCTCTTGAACTCTTCGGCGTAATTGAAATTCTCGCTCATAGGATCAGACAGCGATGAGTGCTGATGCAGCAGATTCAGATTCAGGTGGTTCGGCCACCAGTCGCGATTCGTTCTGCTGGGGCTGCCGCCATGCGGAAACGGGCATTTCTCTTCGTTAGCCATATGTACTCTCCCTCAGACAATAAATTCAGCCGAATAGGTTCGTTGAAATCTATGCTGCGATTTCTACGAATTTAAATTAACATCTAAGTGGGAGATAGTTCCAATATATAACTCCCATTTTAGGTATAGGCATACCCTATGGAAGTTCATCAGCTTCGGTATGTTTGCGCCATCGCCGACACGGGCAACTTCAGCCGCGCCGCGGAGCGCTGCAAGATTGCACAACCTTCGCTCTCACAGCAGGTGCTAAAACTCGAGGAAGAGTTGGGTGCAAAGCTTTTCGACCGCTTGGGTCGCAGTATTCGCCTCACCGAGGCGGGTCGCGCTTTCATTCCTCGCGCTCGCGCGATCTTGGGGCAGATGGAGGCAGCGCGATCTAGTGCAACCGATCGAAATACAGACCTGCGCGGCAGCGTCGCCGTCGGCGTCATTCCAACTGTTGCGCCCTACCTGATGCCGAGTTATACGGCCCGTTTCGCCAAGAGATATCCCGACGCGAAACTACGCATCGTTGAAGAAACGACTTCGGTCCTGGTAGAAGGCTTGCGCGACCTGTCGATCGATATCGCGATTCTTGCGCTCCCGCTGCGTCACAAGGACCTGGAGCTGTTCCCCATCCGAACCGAGCCGCTCTTTGCAGCATTGAGCACAGAGCATCCGCGTGCCTCCGCAAAATCGCTCGCCCTCAAAGACCTCCGCGGAGAATCTTTCGTTATGTTGCGCGACGGCCACTGTTTCCGGGATCTGAGTATTAACACCTGCGCACGTGCGCGCATTACGCCCAACATTGTGTTTGAAAGCGGACAGTTCAGCAGTTTGCTAGGAATGGTTGCAGCTGGTGTCGGCGTCTCGCTCGTCCCTGAAATGGCTGTTGACCGCAACGTCGGCTGCTGCTACGTGCGCCTCAGTGATATTCAGGCAACTCGAACGATCGTCACCGCCGTGGTGCGTGGACGCAGTTTTAATCGCGTGCAGCAGGCCTTTATATCCGGTATCGGAGGAAAAGCCAATCAGACGAGAGATGGTAGGCCCGTGCGGGCTCGAACCGCAGACCTCCACCGTGTCAAGGTGGCGCTCTAACCAACTGAGCTACGGGCCTACTGACTTATTTGCATTCTAGCACAGCGATTGGCGGCTCCGAATGGCCCACAGCTCGATCGCCAATTCGTTGGCGGCGATCTACTTCTTCGCCGGCGGAGGCTGCTCCCCGGCGCCTATCGTTTTCTTGAGGAACACAACCGTGCGCGTCCAGGCATCGGCGGCGTCTTCGGGACGGTAGCCCTTCTCATTGTTTGGATTTTCAAACGCGTGGCCTGCTCCGTCATAAATCTTAATGTCGACGTAGCGGCCCAAGCCAGACAGAGTCTTTTGGAAGGACTTCACATCAGCCGGGGTTATTCCGTGGTCTTCCGCGCCGAAATTTCCAAGCACTGGCGCTGCAATCTGTTGGATGTCGTTGGGATCGGTGGGCAGTGCTCCGTAGTTCACCACGCATGCGGCCAGACGCGGCTGATGAATCGCAAGTTGCAATGAATAACCGCCTCCCATGCACCAACCCACTGAGGCGATGCGTCCGTTCACGTCTTTACGCGCGGCGAGGTAATCGTATCCGGCCTGCAAGTCGCGCACGGCGCGGTCCTGCGGCAAGCCTCGCATCAATTCGTGGGCTTCTTCGGGAGTTGTCGCAGTCTTGCCGCGATAAAGGTCCACGGCCAACGCCACATAACCCAGTTCGGAGATTTTCTGCGTCTGCTCCTTCACCCAGTCGTTCAGTCCCCACCATTCGTGAATCACGATCACCGCGGGGTAACGTCCGGGCTTCTCCGGAACCGCCAGATATCCTTCGATCGTGTCCCTTCCGCTGGGAAACTTGACCATCTCGGTCTTGGGGCCGGCCGCGCGCACACTTAGAATCGTCGCGAAAAACCCTAGTAAAAGGATGGCCCCAAGAATCCGGTACGGGTGCTTCATCGATGGTGCCTCCCCCGAATGCATTAGCATTATATATTGCGCGGGCTTCTTGCGAGCATTGTAACCCTGCACGCGCACGATCCAAAGATCGTAACGCCGGAGTTACGTTTTGCGGACGCCACGGTGGGGAGGTTGATTTTGCCCCGCAATCGGATGGTTCAAAGTTCTCGATTAGAACGGGTCGCTGTTGTTTGTTTTCAGTGAGTTGGAGCATGTTCTAATTCCACGCATTCGCGATTAGAAGTGTGTTTTCGCGAAACGCTAATGTGCATTCTGGCCCCGGTTAGAAATTTTTCCGTCGTTTGTTTTGAGAAAGTTACGTCGATTTCTGTTTGTGAGTCAGAACCGGTTAGAAATGGGCGTTTTGGGGGCGAGTATGCGTCTGGGGGCTGGGGGACGCGGACATCGCACCCATCAGGGCGGACGCAGAAGCCGCGTTTTTGAAAAAATTGGCGATTTGAGCGAGCCGCTGTTGTTTGTTTTCCGTCAGTTACGGGACGTTTAATTTCGCGAGTTTGGCGATTTAATTTGGCGTGTGCAGAGTTAGATTTATGCAGGCAGGAAGACTCCGGGAGGTGCGGCTTCCCCGAGCTTTTGTGAAGCGTTCGACGATAATTTATTTTAACCACGAGCGACGGTAGCACGTGATTTGGAGAAACTCAAGGACGTGGATGTCGTGAGCACAACTCTGCTGCGAATCCATTCCCATTTCGGGAATGAGATCGGAGTTCGAGACGAAGGCTTGAAGAGCGCAGGGCAAAACCCGAACCTTTTCTGCACAAACCGCAGAAAAGATTCGCCACCCCGCGGGTTTCAATCGTGCAGGTGTTTATTCCGGTGCCGCGGGGAAGGGTTCGCCACCCGACCGGGCGGGACGTTGGCCACCCGCCGTAGTACACGACGTTGTTGGAAGAGTCTCGGCGGGCGATGCGTTTACCGCCGAAGAAAATATATTCGTCGGTGAGAACACCCGACAGGTCGGTCTCCATCAGCGGGTCGCTTCCGGTGCCGTACCAATAGAGCTTGCCGTTCGACTTCTCGACTCTGTGGCCGTCGCCATCGTAGGTATAGGTGTAGGTCGTTCCATCAACGGATTTCAATTGGTTTTCGGCGTTCCAAGTATAGGTGTTGCGTCCATCGGTCAGCATGTTGCCTGAAGCGTCGTAAGAATAGCCCGTCGAGGAAAGCTGATTGTTCGATAGCGCGGTGACGCTCAGGCTTTCCTGCGTGCAACTATTATACGAAGTGGAGGCTACGCCGATAGCCGTCAGGTTGCCCCATTGATCGTAGGTGTAGCTCTCGCCCCAGCAGTGCGTGGGGCTGGTGGCATAGGTGGAAGTGGTTTCGGCGGTGAGGATGCGATTCAGATGGTCGTAGGTGAAGCTTTGACTGCGCGTTGTGTCCACATTATTCGTGATGCCCGTTACGTTGCCGTTGTTGGCCGAGCCCAGGCTGAAATTGTAGGTGTAGTCCAAAATGTTGCCGATATTTGCACTGTCGGTGCAGGAAGTCGGGGTGCTTCCCGAGCTTTTGACTGAAATGCGGCAGGGCTGCAAACGCGTGTTGTAATACAAGGTAGAAATCAAGCTCGCGCCATTCGTCAAGGAGCTGAGGCCACCTGCCGGAGAATACAGCGCGGAGGTAGCGTAGTTGATCGAATTGGCCGTATCAATGGCTGAGAGCGGGCGAGCTGCTGCGCTGTAAGCGTAAGTGATTATGCGGCCGCTGGGATAGGTGAGGGTGGCGAGGGAGCCGTCGAGGTTGTAGGTGTAGGCGGTGTTTTTGGTGATGCTGTTGGACGTGCGCTGCTCGGCGAGCTCGCGGCCCATTTTGTCGTAGGCCCAGGATTCGGAGCCGCCGGCGTCGGTCATGCCGGTGCGGCGGCCGACGTTGTAACAGGTGACGCCGAGACATCCGGGTTGGTCGTAGGTGTAGCAATAGCTGGTTTGGCCGCCGTCAGGATAGGTGTCCTGCGCTTTTCGGAACATGGTGTCGTAGGCGAAGCTGGCGACTTGGCCGTTGGAGTCAGTGGTGGAGGTGAGCAGGCCGGTGCTGGCGTCGTAGACATTTGTGGTGATTTGACCCAGCGCGTTCGTGATGGTGGTGGGGTAAGCGCCGGCATAGGTGCCGGAATAAGCGTAGGTGGTCTTGTTACCCTTGGGATCGATCTTCTGGTACGGCTCGCCGGTGTCGTACCAATTCGTGTGGCTGACGACCGGTGAACCGGTGTTCAACCATTTGCTTACGGTGGATAAGTTTCCGCGCACTCCTTCGAGGGGCGCGACGTGGTTTGTGGTGATTCCGGAGGCGGTGAGATAGGTTGGCTCGTCGTAGGTGTAGTCGGTTTCGGCCACGCGGGATCCACTGGCGTTTTCCACTACCACCGAGGACGGCAAATCCAGCAGGCCAGACGTGGCATAGCTGCTATTCGTTTGCCAGAGGTACGATGTATTGGTCTGCATGAGTAACGTTTCGGGGGGAGAGGTGGACCAGTCGTAGTCCTTCTCTGTGACGACGTCTCCGAAAATCGGCTGACCCGTTCCGAGACCGGTGTCGTATGTCTTCGTAACCAATTTGACGCTGTTGCCTACGGTAGTCGTTATGCTGGTGGGAACTACGTTTATGGCCGTGTCGAATGAGCCTTCAGTTCCCGAATATGTTGTGTTAACGGTCTCGAGCAATTGGCCGGAGGTGTTGGAACCTTGATATACGGTCGTAGCAGTCTCATAAGGGTTGCAATGGGTGGATGCAATCCCGGAAAAGGCGTGGACCGTGCTGTTGCCGAGGGGGTCGGTAGCGATGTTGGTGATACTGCCGTTGGACTGTTGTGCACCCCATGTGTAATTCCAAGTTCGCGAAGTGGTGCCATCGTTGACCGTGCGGAAGGCCACTGCCCGGCTGACGTGAGCGCCAGAGCCATTAGCACAGTAGGGAATACTGATCTCAGTCCAAGCGTAGGTAATGCTTCCCCCAGTCGGCAAACCGATGCTCGTGACATCGCCATAGCTGTCCCAATTCAGAGTGTATTTGGTCCCATCGGTCAGTATCATGGTGACTATCACGTTTCCGGTTTTTGCTGGTCCAGATGCATTTTGGACTTGCTCAACCCCGACTTGTGAGAATGCCGTTTGATAGGTGAGCGTTCCGTAGCATAGTTCCAGCGTCTCTGGTGTCCCGGTGGGCCCCGCGTAGGAATAAATAGTGGCACTGGCGATGGGCAGAGAGCTGACGCAGCCGGTAGTATTCGTTGCTGTGGTAGAAGTGAGATCAGTTCGGCCCAAAGTGTCTGTCCCACCGACGTATTCATTGCCATTCGAATCCACGAGACCAAGCGCCGCCGACTGTTGGCAAGTAATAGTAACTGGCGTTCCGTCTGGGCCCGTGGGAGGGAGAGGATGAGTGCAACCGCCGGTATTCGCGAAGTTGCCCTGAAAGACGTTGCCGTTCCGGTCCGTGATCGAAGCCCGTCTGCGGAACTCCATACTGGTCGGGATTGGACAATGTGACCTGATAGGCGGTCGTATCGTCGGTGGCGGCTCCCGCAGCCGTCAAAACGAATGGGTGAGAGGCACCGTCCCAGGACATAAGGGCAGTCAAGGTTGCCGATGCGCTAGGGGGAGGGTCTCCACCAGTGCCACCTACGGATACGTAAGTCCTGAAAAGTGAGGCGCCGGCCATGGAGGTCGCGATGTACGCTCCGTTGTAGGTCGACTCCGGATTGAAGTGCTGTCCTTCGGTGACGCCGTACGTCCAGAACTGGATCACGCCGGTGTTCCCAGGGTCGGCAGTTTGAACACTCCAGCTCTTTGAGTTGGCCACAAGGAAGTAGCGCGGGTCGAGCTTAGCGCCGCGCTGGGCGTAGTAAAACGGCAACGGTATGTGCAGAGTGAGATTGCCGTTCATCAAGTTGACGGTGTCCATGGCGGTACCATCGTAGGAACCAAAGAACTTGAACCCGATCTCGGCGTTCGGTCCTTGGGCGAATGCTGCTTGCGAGACAAAGCCAAAGAAAAGGGCGACACACAAAATTCGCGCGAGGGCGAAGGGGCGCATAACACCTCCGGGACGGAACGTCGGTGGTATATACGCTGTGGTTACGTCAGTGTCAAATGAATACTTGGCGTTTTAGTTTTAGTGTTAGTTGAATACGGTTGGCCCATCGTTGACGGACACCGGCCAGGAATTTCTGCTTGTCGGCACGCATTTGGCTCACGAGCGTCTGATTTTCGGTCTCTTCGTGCGCCGCGGCCCAGAGGACCATTTCCGTGAGCACGGGCGCTAGGTCTATTCCCTTCGGCGTCAACAAGTAGATGAGCTTGCGTCCGTCCGACGGGTCTTTTTCAGTGGTGATAATTCCGTAAGCGACCAGCTTGCGCAGACGATCCGCCAGAATGTTCGTGGCGATGCCTTCGTAACCGTCCAGAAATTGTTTGTAACTCCGTGCCCCGGCCAACATCATGTCGCGGATGATCAGGAGGGACCAACGATCGCCCAACATTTCCACGGAAGCATTTAAGGGACACCCCGACCGTCGCTTGGGAACTGCCTTCCCGCGCCTCATGTTTCCATCCTAAAATAATCACTTGCATTTCACAAGTTAACTTTGTCACACTCGCCATCATACTTTATGGCGTAAATGAGAATACCCGTATAACAGTCGACGAATCGTCGACTGCATTGGGAGTTCCACGGCGCGGAAGTTTTTTGGCTCACGCCAGAGGGCGCCGCAAAATTCGCGGCGGAGGCAAGCAGCCGAGGAAACATCGTCTGCGTGTAAAAGCGAGAAGGGTCTCTGTGTCGGGGGCCTTCGTCGCTCTCAGGAGAAATCGATGAAGCGAAAAATAGTCAGGACGATTGCGGTTGGGAGTTTCGCGCTGATTGTGATGCTCGGCGCAGCGTGGCAAGCGCGCGCGCAGGACGCCAAGACACCGTATCCCGCTATGGCGCCGGTTGACCAATACTTGATAGCGGATCCGAATGCCGAGATAGTCCTGGCGCGGAGCGCGGCCCCGGAATCCATCGCGCGCGACGCAGAGGTGATGGTCCTCGGACGGCATGGTTACGAAATCGCGGCCAAAGGTAAGAACGGTTTTGTTTGCCTGGTGGAAAGGTCGTGGACCGCTCCCATTGACGATCCGAACTTTTGGAATCCCAAGCTGCGTGGTCCCCTCTGCTTGAATGCGGCGGCCGCACGAACGTACCTTCCACTCACAATCAAGAAGACCGAGTGGATATTGGCCGGCCAATCCAAAGCTCAAATGTTCGAAAGCCTGAAAACCGCTCTCGACAAGAAGGAATTGCCGATGCAGGAGCCCGGCGCGATGTGCTACATGCTGTCAAAGCAACAATACCTAGGCGATAGCGCTGCGCGCTGGCATCCTCACGTGATGTTTTTTGTGCCGCAAACGGAAGATGTAGCCTGGGGCGCGAATTTGGCCGGCTCGCCGGTTCTCGCAAACGACGACCCTGAGGACCGGCTGACGATATTCATGGTCCCGGTCGGCAAGTGGTCGGACGGTACGGCTGATTCCACGGATAAGCACTGACGCTCCATCGCGTGTAAAACGGATAGGCCAAGTTCACTCGCCACGCGCTAGGCGAAAAAGGGCGCGGCAGGATACGCCGCGGCAGTAGCAGTCGAGGGAACATCGGCTGCGGGTGAAACCGAGGAAGGCTCTTTGTGTCAGAACGGTTCGCGGCGCACGGGAGAAGTGAATGAAGCGAGAAACAGTCAGGACAATCGCCAAGAGTTTCGCGCTGGTTGTCATACTGAGCGCGGCGTTGCAAGCGCGCACACAGGACGACAAGGCGACGCTTTATGAACGGATGGCGCCGATTGACCGATACTTGATGGCGGATCGGAATGCCGAGATAGCATTTGCGCGGACTGCGGCTCCGGAGTCCATCTCACGCGATGCTGAGGTCTGGGTGCTCGGACGGCACGGTTACGAAATCGCGGCCAAAGGTAAGAACGGTTTCGTATGCATCGTGGAACGATCTTGGATGGCGCCCTTCGACGACCCGGAGTTTTTAAATCCCGACCAGCGGCTTCCGCTTTGCCTGAATCCCCCGGCCGCACGAACCCACCTGCCTCTCACTTTCAAGACGACTGAGTTGGCGATGGCCGGGCTGTCCAAAACTCAAATGTTCGACAGTATCAAGGCCGCATTCGACAAGAAAGAATTGCCGGCGCCGGAAGCTGGTTCGATGTGCTACATGATGTCGAAGCAACAATACTTTGGCCGCAAATACGGGAACGCGGATTCTCATCTGATGTTTTGGCTTCCGAAGACGGACGATGTGTTTTGGGGCGCGGGTCTTCCCGGTTCCCCGGTGTACGTGCATCAATACTCTCCGCAACCGATCACCGAGTTCATCATTTCGGTGTCCAAGTGGTCGGACGGAACGCCCGTGCCGGCGGAGTAGCGCTGACGCTGCATCGCGTGCAAATCGTATAGGGCAAGTTCACTCGCCATGCGCTGCGCGGACAAGGGCGCCGCGAAATGCGCGGCGAAGGTAGCAGCCGAAGAATCATCGGCCACGTGAGAAAACGAAGAAGTCGCTGTTTGTCGGAGCCGAAGCTCCGCCCCCCTCAAAACGTCGACTCTGCCGCAATGACGGTGGAAGTCTTTTTTGCTTACGCGAATGGGCACCGCACAAATCGCGGTGATGGTAGCAGCCTTAGAACCGGCTGCATGCGAAACAAAGACAAATGCCCCTGGGCTGCTTTGGCACACCCTGACGAAACTAGGCGGCGCGCTCGACTTGGACTGCTGTGCCGTAGACCAGGACTTCGGTGACGCCTTGCATCAACTCGTTTGAGTCGTAGCGCACGCCGATGACGGCATTCGCGCCGTGAGAGCTGGCGTGTTGCATCATCAATTCCAGCGCTTGCTCTCGCGTGGTCTCGCACATTTCCTCGAAAAGAGTAATGTTGCCGCCCACGAGCGTTTCCAGCGAAGCGCCGATGGTCCCGAGTATGCTGCGCGAGCGCACCGTGATTCCGCGCACCAGACCTATGTTGCGCACCACGCGGTATCCCGGCAGCTCAAACGCCGTGGTAACCATGTTTTCGTTCACGCTAACGTCCATCGTTCCCCCTTTGTCCTTCGCGTCCTTACCGGCTCGCAGAATCTTACCTGCGCATCGCGCGCTATCCAATCATCGTTCGTCGACGGCTACGCGTTTGTGTAACCCTCCCCGTTTGTTGTCTTCGAAAAACACTACACACGACCACTGGAATTCTTAGACTCAAAATGCTAGCTTGCACGCGTGCAGAATGTTGACTTGTGCGAAGAATAATAACCTTATGAAATTGCCAGCAATACTCCTTTTCGGTAGAATTAATGAGTAGGCGAACAAAATACGAAAGTATTCGAGACGTCTTTTCGAAGGACAGTACGTCGCTGCCGAACTGACAAAAAGCCATGACTGACGTATTACAGTTCAAAACGGTTGACGCTTGGCGAACAGCCTTGGGCTTGCTGCCCGTTCCCCTTCGTGACACCGCTGAAAAACAAGAACGTTACGTTTTGCTGAATGGCACTAACGGAAATTTCTGTCTTGATTTCGTAGGCGAGCCCGATCCCAATACTCAGCGGGCTATCGCCTGGTCTTGTGACGTCGGTCATTACGTTACGTGCACTGATGAGACGGTAGTGGTGAACCGATCGGACAAAGATGCGGTTGAAGAGAGTTATTCCACCCGAAGTGTTATCGCACAATTGCACCAATTCCACCGTCATCTTGAGAAGACATCGCCGGATCGGTCGCGCAGCATTGTGGTTCATGTGCTTCGAATCTTTCATCGGATCAGGGCGGTCATTGGTGACGAAGAAAACGGCCTTCGCTCGTTAAGAATTTTGCTACATCTTCTAGGGTCCGCCGCTGCTGGCCATGATCGTCTCTCCGAGCAAGATTTCGGAGCCTGGGGTTTAGCGCCCGAGACGGTCGAGCTTTCCAAAACGATTGCTGAAGCCACCTGGAGGCCCCTCTACAACGATCTACTTGGAATTGGACGTTACGACGTCTTGCGTCCAGACTTTCAGCTTGTCTTGCGCCACGCATCCGGAGCGGTATTTCAAGACGCTCATCTTGAAGCGAATAACTCGCCCGCCTTCTGGCTTCCTGGTTTCGAGTTACCGGCAACGGTCGATGCAAACGCAGTCCCGACGGAAACAGGTATTTATTTCACTCCGCCGGCGCTCGCGCGCACACTTGCGGAGGAGGCGACAAGCCATCTTCAAAATGTCGAGGGTAGACCACTTCTTCTGTTCGACCCCGCATGTGGTTCTGGGGAACTGCTAAAGGAATGTCTCCGACTGCTTAAACTCTCCACGTATCTTGGCCGCGTACGAGTTGTGGGTTGGGACAAGTCCCCAGCGGCGGTAGAGATGGCGCGATTTGTTTTGGCATGGGAGAAGCGAGCGTGGCCTGCTGACCAAATTGAGGTGGAGGTTACACGACATGATTCGCTGACCGCCGAAAGCTGGCCAATCGGCGTCGACATTCTTGTCATGAACCCGCCCTTTCTGTCGTGGCAACTGATGGAGCCCGAGCAACAGGCCGTGGTCACTCGCATCTTGAGCGCTTCCAGCAAGCCGAATCTAGCGATGGCTTTCGCTCGTAGAGCGCTAGAAGTCCTTGGCGAAAGCGGAGTGCTAGCCATGATTGCGCCAAACTCGCTGCTAGAGGGAGTGTCGGGAAAAGATACGCGTGAGGCGATGGCTGAGTCTTTGAACCCTCAGTTAGTCGCTAGACTCGGGGACCAAAGCATTTTTGCCCGCGCACTTGTAGACGCGGGCTTGTATGTTGGAAGACGAAAGCCCTCGCGAACCGATCCCGCAGCGATCCTATGGGCCGACTCGCGCCAGAATTCGCTTAATCGGGCGTTGCGCGGATTGCGGCGGTGGCGCGGGACTGAGGCGGAGCCGATTAACGGAGACGGCTTCTCTGTGTACGTCCGTAAAGATATTGCAACTACGGGTGATCCCTGGGTAGCTCGTGGCTACGATGCATGGTCTCAGTATCAACGGTTCCAGCACAGTGAAAAAACACAATATGCCAGTAAGGTTTTTGATATCAGACAAGGGGCGAGGTTGGGAAACGACATATTCATCATGCCCCGAGACTACGTCAAGCGATTGGGAAAAAGTGAGCAGCGTTTCTTCCGACCTGCCGTTATGAATCCTTCAATAGTCGATGGAAAGTTAAGCGATGCCTATTATGTTTTCTATCCGTATACCCGTGGACTGCCACTGATCACCAGTGAAAAAGAATTGCAAAAAAACGTCCCGAATTACTTTAAAGATCATTTGTCGACAGTGAAGGAGACTCTTAAGGCCCGTAAAACCCTAGAGGGGCAAACGGGTTTAAAATGGTGGGATTTGCTCAGACCGCGTGCATGGCAGAAGGAACGAAATGCCAAAATAGTTTCAAAGTATTTCGGCGGAAAACGGTCTTTCGCAGTCGACAAGACCGGCGATTTCGTTGTGGTCGTCGGAAACGCATGGATTCTTAAGGCGGGTGAAATTGAGCACGAGATTACCGACGAAGAAGTCTATTTTGCAGTGCTGACTTATCTAAACAGCTCAACCGCGTACGATATGCTCGAATATCTGTCAATTCAGGTGTCGGGAGGACAGCTGGATCTTTCCAATAAATACGTCGGCAAATTGCCCTTGCTCGATCTTAATCCTAAAACTGTACAGCTCTTCGATTTAACGGAGCTGATTCGTATGGGCGTCGCAATCTCGGAAGGGAGAGTTGAGCGCTGGGCTGACGTTGACGATCTCATATCGTCGATCATGAATAGGTAATTTGTGGCTGAATACGTCAATTACAGTGCGAAATTGATCACGTTCCTAGCCGATAGTCTAGGGTGCGCATTTCATCAACAGAACTTGAACTTGACGACAAAACCCCAAAAACCTGGTGCGCATTTTCATATACGACTGGAAAATGCCCTCAGAATCGCGCAAGGGGATGACGGATACGAGCAACATGTCGCCGAGATTTTAATGCCTGATCAACGCAGTAGTACTTTCTGGTTCGGATTCGTTGCCGCGTTTGAGTTCTCCGCTGCGCACAGGTATTCACTTCGGCATGCAAGCCTCTCTGTTTTTCAAGACATAGCGGGGGAGCTAGTGCCTCTATTTCGAGCGGAATGGGACCGGTTGGCCGCATCGGACGAAAACTCGCCACACGCCCAACCGCATTGGCATTTCGTCCAAAGCCCTCAGCGGATTGGAAGCATTGCGCGAATACTGATGAGACCATCAGGACAAACAAGCGAGTTTTCTGCGGAGGAACCAACTAATTTATTTTCAGGACTAGTTGATTGTGGCAGATTTCATTTCGCAATGACATCAATGTGGGAGAAGAACGAAACGCCGCCATACAAGAAGCGCCTGTTCGACTCGAGCGATTTCCCCAAGTGGTTTAGGAGTTTGACGGATTACATCGCTGGCCAGATCGCTTATGTCGTCGCGCACATGCCGCCGGTGGCCAATGCGGAAGCGAATCCATTTCTGCCAACGGCAGAAGAATTTGAGGATTGAGCAATCAGAACAATTAACGGGGGCCCGAGCTGTAGAATTGAAGAACTGGGACCGTCCCCGCAGCGGGTCCAAACCCCGGAAAACGGGGTGGAATTTGGTGCGGCGTGGTAAAATAAACAAGCGTTCGTTGCTCCTGAAACCTCTCGCAATTCTATCGGGGTCGCAAGGTAGCGTTTGCAGCCCTGTTCGTTCGGCCGCATCGACATAACGAATCGACATACAATGAACTCAAAACTACGCAACATCGCCATTATCGCG
>DATNLC010000072.1:0-45808 GCA_035603075.1 Candidatus Acidiferrales bacterium
AGTCCGCTGCTCCTTATGCTTTTCTCCAACGCTTGCCACTCCTCGGATCTGACTGACAGAAATTGTCAACCTCCACCAGTTTCCTCAAGGGGCGCCCTACCTGAGCAGATGTCGATTACTGCAGGCCATAGAAAACAAGGCGGTTCCGCGTGACCTTTGGGTAGAGACTGGCACCTAGCTTGGTGCATTACGTGCAAAGGATCTATGTGAGTGTTTGAATTTGCGACACGGCAATTGTGGCTTGGGGAGCCAAAATGCGCAACCAAAAGGGATTCTCGCTGATCGAGTTGCTGATCGTCGTGGCGATCATCCTGATCATCGCGGCCATCGCAATTCCGAACCTGCTTCGCGCGCGCATGGCGGCCAACGAATCGTCCGCTGCCGGCTCGCTCCGTTCCATTAACACAGCCAATGCTACATTCCTTTCGACCTACGGACACAGCTTTGCTCCGACCCTCGCAGCTTTGGGCGGCGCGCCTCCAGCGGCGAATGCCGTGGCTCCTTGCACTGCAGCGAACCTGATTGACCAGGTACTCGGTAAGGATCCTGCAACCAAGAGCGGCTATACCTTCACGTACGTCGGAGGTTTGGCTGACCCGGGCGACACTGCGGCAAACGGCGGACCTTGCGGTTCAGTGACGGGCTACACGATTAACGCCACTCCCGTGACGGTCGGCGGGACCGGCAATCGTAGCTTCTTCACCGATCAGACAGGCGTCATCCGGTTTGACCCCACGGGCGCACCTGCGACGGTGAATTCCTCGCCGCTCCAGTAGTCTTTGGGTACCAAAACCGAGGGGGAAGGCTAAGGCCTTCCCCTTCTTTTTGTTCGAGGAGTGCAGGCGGAGTCAGTCACATGAGAAAGCTTAACCCAATTCGCGCAGCTTCGAAGTTGAGGAAACCAAGCTCTGGTTTTTCGCTGATTGAACTTCTGATCGTAGTTGCGATTATTCTCGTCATTGCGGCGATCGCCATTCCCAATCTTATTCGCGCGAGAATTGCGGCCAATCAGGCTGCCGCAGTCGAAAATTGCCGCACCATCACCAGTGCGGAAATCATCTACTACACTTCATACGGCGCTGGTTTCGCTCCGTCACTGACGGCGCTCGGCGGCCCGGTTACCGGCACGCCGACCGTCACGAACGCCCAATTAATAGATGACGTGCTATCGACCGGTAACAGAAGCGGCTACGTTTTCACCTATGTTCCGCTGAGCATCGACGCTTCGGGTGCGTATCAGGACTATTCGTTAAACGCCGATCCTCAGGCTGTCGCCTTGTCCGGAAATAACCATTACTTTACCGACGAGCCTTCGATAATCCATGTCAACCAAATCGCTCCTGCCGGAATTAACGACCCTCCGATTCAGTAAGGGTGGGGTGACTTTCAAGCACGAAGCCCCTTGCGAATGCTGCTTCTGTTAGAATTCCACTGATGCTCCGCCTGCTTCTCTGCATTGCTCTCGCGTTCGTTCCCGTTCCGGGCTCCCCTGCTACTGACGCGGCGTCCATTCGCCGCGGAATCGAAGCCCGCTATCGCGGCGCTCGTACACTCAAAGCGACTTTCTACGAACAATTTTCCTCTGGTAATGGAGGCGGCGTCGCTGAGTCGGGCACTGTCTATTTTTCGAAGCCCGGGCGGATGCGCTGGGAGTATGAATCGCCCGAACAAAAACTCTTCATCGTCGATGGCACGAACGTGTGGTTTTACGTTCCTGCCGACCGAACGGCGAGCCGAGCAAAGATAGCCGATAGTTCGGACTGGCGAACCCCCTTGGCATTGCTCACGGGCAAGTCCGATCTCTTGAAACTTTGTCGCGGCATAGAAATTGTCGACCGCGCAAAAGATGAAAAGCCGGAAGATTGGCCGGCGGAAGCCCAAAATTCTGTTTTGAGGTGCGTACCGCGCCGAGGATCCAGCGATGTCGATCAAGATATCCGTGAAGTCTTGATCGAGTCTGATCCTGAAGGCCGCCTGACGCGTTTGATCATCCGGCAACCGGGAAATATCGAGACCGAGTTTCGCTTCGGCAATTGGGAAGAAAACTTGCCGATCTCGGAGACGAAATTTCATTTTGATCCACCTCCAGGTGTAGTGATAGTTGACGAATCAACCCTGGCAGGCGCGATGCACTAGCCTGGCCTTGCTCGACAGTCGTCTTTTTTAGTGGTCTTGATTCCGCAAACTGCATGTCCCGCGTCGTTCCGCAGGGGACAGAACAAGGCATTTTTTAGCACCTCCAGCCAGTTTGTCCTATGTAACATCATAGTAATGCAGGGTATTTCGCTTTAGACGCGGCTTGGAATGGGTATGGTAAACTGGAGGTCAAACGTCTGAGTGCGCGCGACGTCTAAGTCCTAAATGACCGAATTTGTCTGCAAAGTCGGGGATACCACCGGCCGGGTCTTCCAGCATATGGAGACGGCGCAGTCTGAAGCTGAGGCGAGGCAGAAACTTGCGGAGCGGGGATTCTTCGTCTTTTCGGTGCGAATGCACTTTGACTTGCTTTCTCAGTTCAGTGGGGCCAGCCGCGCACAGAAGATCCGCCCTGCCGATTTTCTAGTCTTCAACCAGCAATTCAGCACTCTGATAAAGGCAGGTCTCCCCATCTTGAAGGCGCTAGATCTTCTTGCCGAGCGGGCTGCAGCTCCCCGCTTAAGGCCCACTCTGCAGGACGTTCGCCAGCGCGTCCGAGACGGAGCTTTACTGTCTGAAGCATTAACGGCTCAAGGTTCATTCCCGCCTGTATACGTCACGGTGATTGCCGCTGGAGAGCGGAGCGGAAATCTAACCGGGGTCATAGACCAATATATTTCCTACCTCCGAGTGAGCACTGGTTTCCGCAGCGCCTTGACTACGGCGTTGATTTATCCCGCGATTCTGGTGGCGACCGTAATAGTAGTTCTCAGCTACCTGCTGACGTATGCCATGCCTCAGTTTTCTAAGCTCTATCAGGATTTGGGCGTACCTTTGCCGGCGATGACGCAGTTTATGCTGAACATGGCGGTGCCGCTGCGCAATTATTTCTTCGTGTTTGTGGGCCTCTTAGTTGTTGTCGCTGCCGGTGTTTTCTTGTGGACGCGGAGCCTCGCGGGAGCGCTGGCGATCGATAGCTTAAAACCCAAGGTGCCGGTTCTGGGTGATATCTGGCTGAAGGGAGAAATTGCGCAATTTCTGCGCACTCTGGCTACTCTTCTTGCCGGTGGCACGCCGCTTGTTTCCGGGCTAAGAACCTCTTCAGCCGCGATTGGCAGCCGCCTAATTGCGACTTCGGTAGAACAAGCCTCCGAGCGCGTCCGGGAGGGAAAAACTTTGAGCGAAAGCTTGGCGGAGACACGGCTGATTCCTCCGCTGGCTTTGGAAATGATCGAGGTTGGTGAAGCGTCTGGCGCTCTTTCGGCGATGTTGACCAGCGTCGCAGAATTCTATGAGGAGGAAGTGAGCACCCGTTTGCAGCGAACGCTCATATGGGTGACGCCGGCAATTTTGGTGGTCATGGCGGTCGTGGTAGGCTTTATTTTGATCTCGCTTTACTTACCTCTCTTCTCGCTCCAGACGGGAGGTTAGACATTACATGGCGACACTTGATAACAATCCGATACTCGGCAATGTCCCCAATGAGGCGGAACGAGAACAAGCTCGTCGCCTGGCCGAACGCTATCGCTGCCCGTTTGTCGATCTTCGCGAACAGCGTATCGATCCTGAGCTCTTTCGCAGCATTCCCGCCGAACTAATGTTTCGATACAAGTTTGTTCCGCTCGAATCGCATGAGACCACTCTGACTGTGGCCATGGCGGACCCCAGTCAATTGCAGCTCACCGACGAGCTTTCTCTTCTGCTTGGAAAGCGCCTGCAGATAAAGGTAGCCACCACCTCCCAAATTGACGATCTCCTGAAACGCACGGAACAATCGCAGCGCGTGCTGGATCAAGCCACGGAAGGTTTTACGCTGCAAGTGGTAGGCGACGACGAAGACAGCGACGAAAACATTTCGATGGATAAGCTCACGCGGAGCGATACCGGTGTAAGTCCGGTCGTAAGGCTGGTGGACACCGTCATCTTCACCGCGCTCGAACGCCGCGCCAGTGATATTCACATCGAAACACGCAACACTGAAGTGGTCGTTAAGTACCGCATTGACGGCGTTCTGCAATACGCTATGCAGGCGCTGGCGAAAGAATGGCATGCCACAATTCTTTCGCGTATTAAGGTGATGAGCGAACTCGATATCGCTGAACGCCGCGTGCCACAGGATGGCCGCTTCCGAGTGCGCTATAAAGGCCGCTTCATCGACTTCCGCGTTTCGATTATGCCTTCGGTACATGGAGAAGACGCTGTGCTTCGTGTTCTCGACAAAGAGACGCTCAGCGAAAAATTCCACAATCTCACGCTGGATGTCGTGGGCTTCGACCAGCAGGACATGACGCGATTCCGCCGCTACATTCACGAACCTTACGGCATGGTCCTCGTCACCGGACCGACTGGCTCGGGAAAAACGACGACGCTTTACGCTGCCATCAACGAAATCAAGAACGACGAAGACAAGATCATCACCATTGAAGATCCCGTGGAATATCAGGTGCGTGGCATTACGCAAATTCCGGTGAATGAAAAGAAAGGACTCACGTTCGCACGCGGCTTGCGCTCCATTCTTCGCCACGATCCGGACAAAATCATGGTGGGAGAAATCCGCGACCAGGAAACCGCCCAGATCGCGATTAACTCGGCGCTTACCGGCCATCTTGTTTTCACCACCGTTCACGCCAACAACGTTACCGACGTGATCGGCCGCTTCATCAACATGGGTGTTGAACCTTACAACTTCGTTTCAGCGCTGAACTGCATCTTGGCGCAGCGCCTGGTCCGTGTCATTTGCGAAAACTGCAAAAAGCAGGTGCATTATTCCGCCGAGGTTCTGAAAGAGTCCGGCCTGGACCCCGCTGAATGGATGCAGGTGCCATTTTACGAGGGTCCCGGATGCCTGGAATGTTCCGGTAGCGGCTATCGTGGCCGAACGGCTATCTCTGAGCTCCTCGATCTTTCCGATCACATTCGCGAGATGATTATCAATCGCCGGCCGACCTCGGAAATTAAGAAGGCCGCGAAGGAAGAAGGTATGACGTTCCTGCGCGATTCGGGTATGGGCAAGATCCGCGCGGGCGCCACTACATTACGTGAGATCAACAAGGTGACGTTCCTTGACTAGCGCAGGCAGCCTGACAAGTCAGTTCTACGAACTCGGCCCCGTGCGCCGTATCGAGCGCTGGCTCACCGCTATGCCGCATCCGCCGCTGGTTGTTGACATCGCTTCCACGCATGTCGCAGCTGCTCGTTGGGGCAAAATCAATGGCACCCTGGAGTCCTATGCAATTGAGCCTTTGCCTCTGGGTTCAGTGCTTCCGTCTCCTGTTGAAATGAACGTGACGCAGCCTGACGCCGTTCGTTCCGCTCTTCGAAAAGTGCTTAGCCGCGTTCCAGGCCATGAGCATGGCCTCGCGCTTCTGGTTCCTGATCTGGTTGTTCGTGTCTTCATTCTGCCATTTGATACTCTTCCGCGCCGTTCGGAAGATGCCCTGCCGCTTCTGCGATGGCGATTGAAGAAAAGCGTACCGTTCGATGTGGATGAGACAGTAGTTTCCTGGATGCGCCAAGCCGGAAAAGACGGGAATTTGGAGATCGTGACGGCGGTTGCCCGGCAAAAGATAATCAGGGAGTACGAAGAAATCGTCGAAGGTTCGGACGCGAACGTCGGAGTCGTTTTGAGCTCGACTTTGGCCGCGCTGCCTTTGATAGGAGAGAGCGATGCCACTCTGCTGGTGCGCATGTCGGGTAAGACGCTGACCACAGTCATCGTTCGCGGCGGGAACTTGTGCGTCTATCGTTCGACTGACATGGCGAGCGAGGCGGCTCATCTCGAACCGCAGTTGTTGCTCGATGAGATTTTCCCCGCCGTGGCTTATTATCAGGACACCTGGGGCGGAGCGGTAAATCGTGTTTGCCTCTCGGGACTTGGACCGCGTGAAGAAATCTTTCATCGCGCACTTTCAGAAGAATTGAAGTGTCCGGTAGGATCACTTGCGGAATCTGAACGTCCGGCACATCTGGATTCCGGTGCAAAAGATTTACTGCATCAAAATCTCGATGCATTAGTTGGCTGGATGCTGAACGGGGGGTCTTGAGCGCGCTCGCGCCTCTACACTATGAAGCTTCGTCTCAATCTCGCTACTTCTCCGCTGGAAAATAAGCGTCCGTTTCTGGCTGCTTCCGGATTCATGGGCGCGGTCGGCATTCTACTGCTCCTGTTCCTTTCTCATGGAGCTTACAAAGCATGGCGGGCGAACCGTGACCTGCGCGCAGAGATCGCGCGTTCAGAAAGCGAAATTAGCTCGTATAAAAAACGGCAAACGAATCTGCAGGACTATTTTCGGTCGGCACAAACACAGCAAGTTCTGGACCGAGCCGCTTTTTTGAATTCGCTTATCGACCAACGAAGCTTTCCGTGGACCAAGATTTTTATGGACCTTGAGCAAATTCTGCCGCCCGGTGTTCGAGTGATGAATATCTCGCCGAAGCTCGTAAACGGAAAAGCCAAAGTCACGATTTCCATTGGGGCCGCAACCGACGAGAGCAAAATCAAATTTCTTGAGCTGCTTGAGAAATCTCCAGCGTTTTCAAACGTCCAGGTGCAAGGAGAACGGCACCAGGACCAGATTTCGGCAGCGTCTGACAAGATCACGCTGGAGCTTACGGCGCTGTACGAGACGACATGACCACGAAAAGCCCCTGGAATATTTGGAAAAAGTTGATCCTTTGTGCCCTGGGAGTCCTGCTTCTCGCGGATTTGGCTTTGGTGTTCATTCTTTGGCAGTCTACGCGCGAAGGTGTGGATAGCATGCGAGCTCAGCGGTCGCGTCTCGAGCTTGAGGCGAAGCTGCTGAAAGCCGACGTCGCGCGGGGCGATGCAATTCGTGCGTCACTCCCCAAGGTCGGAAAAGACTGTGATGTTTTTTTTCGTGACGCGTTCCTCAGTTCCGCCGGAGGTTATTCAGCGATTGAAGAAGATCTAGGAACGATTGCGACTAAGGCAGGCTTGAAGACCACCTCGATTGTCTTCAGCCAAAAAGAAGTGAAGGACCGGGGGGTAACGCTGGTGACCGTCCTGGATTCCGTCGACGGAAATTACGGAGCGATCATACAATTCATTAACGGTCTGGAGCGTTCGAAATATTTTTACCTTTTGAATGATCTACATCTGGATTCAGCTTCGGCGGGAGCTATCCGATTGCATTTGGAATTGCGCACTTATTTCAGGACCTGATCGATGACACGGCGAACACAAATTTGGATACTCGTGGCTCTCGTGGCCGTTCTGGTGGTGGTGTACCTTGCCAACCGCACGCAAATGCCCGGACTCGAAGGCGTCCTGGCATCGGACGGTAAATTCCAGCCCCTGAACGTGGACGAGCCGCAGCTTCGCCTCGACCTGCTTGCAAAACTTCAGAAGCTCGAGTATTCGGGCAGCCATCGCGATATTTTTAGTCCCGTCGCCCTGCCAGTTCCGCTGAGTCCAGAGGATCTACGCAAGGCCACTCATAAGTACCCTGGTGTTGACCGTCCGCCACCTCCGCCGCCCGTTGAAGTTCCGGCGCAGTTTTTCGGATACGCTTCGATGCCCAGCAGCCCGAGGCGTTTGGCATTCTTCCTGAATGGCGATGACGTAATCGTGGTTCAGGAGGGCTCAGTTTTCCTAACCCGCTTCCGGCTGGATAAAATTGGCAACGACTCCGCCGACGTGGAAGAGATTTCCAGCGGCCGCCATGCCAACGTTCAGATGGTACAGCCGCCGCCGGGCGAAGCAGTTCCGCAGGCGCCCAACCAATGAAAAGACGGTCCCAATTCGCCGCAATACCGGTTCGCGCGCGAGCCTCGCGAGACGGAGTTGCTAGTTCAAGACGTTCGGAGGAATCAGGGTTCGCTTTCATAATGGCGCTTGGCATGATGCTTATCGTTCTCGCCCTCTCCCTGGTGGTGTTGCAGAACTACGTAACCGACGGCAAACGCATAAAAGAAGAGGAAACAATTTGGCGCGGCGAACAGTACGCGCGTGCCATCCGTCTCTACTACCACAAAATGGGCAAGTATCCACAAACGCTCGACGATCTTGAAAAGGGCGGCCTCCAGCTCCATTTCCTGCGCCAAGCTTATAAAAATCCGATGAACAAAACGGACGGCACTTGGCGCTTCATCTACGTCAATGGCACGGGCCAAATTATCGGCAGCGTGCGCTACGCCACGCTTCAGCAAATGGTGCTCATCGACCAGTACGCAGGGATGCTTCCGGGTGCTCCTCCAACCGGCCCTATGCCTGGTCAAATCGGAGTGTCCGCTGCCAGCCTTGTCAGTGGCAGCGGCGCAAACTCGCAACAACTTCAGGGTGTCCTTGCGGGAATATTGAGCTCAGTGCCTTCAAACACCGATCCGGCTAACGGCGGCGCATCCTCGCAGCCGCAGTCAGGAACATCGCAGTCGGGATATTCGGGCCAGACTTCCGATCAATCCAATGGTCAAACTAACGGACAAACGGATGGCCAGATTAATGGGCAAACGAATGGGCTGACTCTGCCGGCCGGTTCTCCATCGGCGAGTCAGATAGCTCAGCTGGCCCAAAGTGGACAGCTTCCCCCCGGGATCACGCCAGATATGGTTACGGCATATTTTCAAACTGGACAACTCCCGCCCGGCATTACCCAGGATATGGTGAACCAGTTCACTCAGGGTTTGCAAAATCCGCAGTCTCCCGGTAATTCTCAAAATCTGCAGAACCCGACGCTGTCAGGTCAATCCGGTTTCGGCCAATCACCCTCCGGCCAACCGGGCTCGTTGAGTTTCGGGTCATCTTCATCAGCGCAGCCAGGCCAACTAGGAGCGGCCGTGAATCCGCTGCTGCTGATGAAGCCAACCGGGGCTGTCGACGGCCCCGTGCTCGGTGGATTTCTCACCGGCGTCGCATGCACGACGGACGTTAAATCACTCAAAGTTTATCGGCGCGGCAAGAAGTACATGGAGTGGGAATTCATCTGGAATCCGCTGGAAGACGCGGCGGCGTCCGCGCAGCAAAGTCTGGGAGGGCAGCAAGGCGTTCTCGGCCTGGGACAAGTCTCCGGAACGCCGGGAGCACCGGGTAATTACCCCGGCGGAGCCAGTACAAGTCCCTTGGGAAATTCTCCCATGTCGCCGACGTCGCCCGGGCCGCAGCAACCCCCAAACCAGCAGCCGCCACAACCTCAATAACAGTGGTCGTCGTGATTCCGTCTCACTTTACAACTCAAATGTAGAAAGGGAATCCGGAATGAAAATGGACCCCGGCATCAAACGTCTTCGCTGGGTAATGATCGCGACTCTGCTCGGCGACCTGACCGTCACGTTTGCAGGGCAGCCAGCCAGTTATTGGCGCACCTTTCAACTGTCACTGAGTCAAATCGATATGAAGCCATTCTTGAGCTCCGGCGCAGCGCCGATGCTTCTGGCTACTCTTTTCGGAGTCGCAGGCCTGCTGTATACGGTCACCGTATTACCCAAGAAATGGTCTCTGATGCTCGTGCTTGCGGTGACGTTGACCGGTTGGGTACGCGTCAAGAGTTTGGGACAGAATGAGCGTATCGCAGTTCGGCTTAGTTACTTAATCGCAGGGAAGGTCGATGTGGATGCGAGCCTCGCAGTAATTAGTCGCACGTATTTCTGCGTTTCAGGGAACGGAGGAATGCCGCCGTACCGTGTGACCATATCCGGCCCTGCGTTGTAAGCGGCAAGCGCCAGCGAAATGTTGCCGCTGTACTTTGTGAGAAGGTCCTTCAAATAGTGCGTTCCCGCGTCTATGTTCTGCGCCGGATCGAAAATATTGGCTACCGAATAGCGCGCCGCCGTTTCCGGAATCAGCTGCATCAGTCCTCGCGCTTGCTTGCGAGAAACCGCTCGCGGATTAAAATTAGACTCCACGGCGATCAAGCGTGTGATTAGCTTTTCGTCTACCCCGTGCTTCAATGCAGCCGCGCGAATCAAATTCCCAAAAGGTCCGTTCGCAGGAGCCGCCGCCGGTTGAGCGACAAAATGATCCTCCGGCTCGACCGAGACCAAATCGCCGGCTTGCACTTCCACCGTCCCGCCGTCCATGGACAATCGCACAACTGCGCCGGTGTTTTCGTATCCCGTGATGTGAAGTCGCAATCCCGAACGCAGGACGGCATAGTCGGCTTGCGCAGTGGACGCACCAGTCCCCGCAAGTGCGATAACAACTAGTGTTGCGATTAGAATATTCTTGCGGCTCATTCGGTGCTTCTCTTGCTTCGCTTTGTCTTCGCAGCTCTGGGAGTCTTCCAATAAGCAATTATACCGCGGACGGCTCGCTCCAAGCCACGTCATATCTTGCCCAGCGCGTAGGTGTTAATGGCTGCAGCCACGCCATTTTCGTTGTTGGATGAAGTCATGGTCCAGCCGAAGCCTTTCAGATCCTCCACGCTATTGGCCATGACCACCGGCAGTCCCGCGAATTCAAGCATCTCACGGTCGTTCCAGTTGTCGCCGATCGCCATTACCTCTTCTCGGGCAACTCCTTTACGCCGGCTCCACTCCTTCAGCGCCACTCCTTTGTTTACACCAAGCCGGAGAACGTCAAGAATTGAAAAATCCCGCGACTCATATTCGGTAAGCGCGAGTGTGAAAGCTTCCGCGATCGGCAGCGCTGACAGTTGGCGCATGGCCGCTCGAATTGGCCGGCACGCACCCGTGTACAACACCTGGATGGGGTCCTCGCCGTTGAGGCAATCCTCCAACGGCGAAACTTCCGCGATGTAAGCGCGATTCCGTCGGAAATATCCGCTGCGGCGCGGATCGTCCCAGTCCACCTTCTCGAAAACCATTTGCCGATCGAGTGGGCGATTGAAACATACTCCTGCGTTCGCGCGAAATTCCGTTGTTGCTTCCAGTACTTGCCGTGCGATATTGCTCGGAAGAAGATGCTGCTGGTGCGTTTCGCCATTTTTGCTTTTGATTAACGCTCCGTTATTCACAATCAAGTGCAGGTCGCAGTGCAGAGCGTCTGCAATGGGTCGCGCGAAATCGAACCTCCGCCCAGTGACCAATACAATTTCGATTCCGCGTGATGCCGCTTCCGCCACCGCGAGCGCGTTCTGTTCAGGTAATTCCGCGCGGCTATTCAGCAGCGTCCCGTCGATGTCCATCGCAATCAATTTAATAGTCACGCCCGCATTCTACCGTGACATCTGCTGGGTTGGCGTTGCCGCCCTGCGATATTCTTTCTCGGCAAACCGACCGACAAACGGCAGCCGCGTGCGGCGCTGGTACGTACCAAATAGGGTTCCCGGGACGTCCAATCATTTGCACTTGAAATCCCATGCATAGTAAATTGAACTGTAAAGTATTCGTATGGAGTCTGGCGACAGGCATCGCCGACCCGGCATCTAATTAAAAAGGGAACGATGGAGTCTTTTCTCAATATTCTGTGGGTCGGAATCGCGGCCGCCGGTTTCTGTTTCTGGCGCACTCGCTGGCTGCACCAGCGCCGCGATCGTCGTCGCGAACCTTTGCAGGAATGGACCGCCTTCGCCTGCGCTCTCGTACTACTCTTCTTCGCTGTCTCTCTAACTGATGATCTGCATTCTGAATTGGTGATTTTCGATGAATGCTCCACAAGCCGGCGCCATTCGCTCGGCATCGTGCATTCGCACGATATGCCGCAGCATCGCGCTCCGGAAACGTTGCCTGCGATTGCAGTGCAGGCCTATCCTGGGCTGCCGGTTCCGCTAAAATTTGTCGATCGTTTGGCCCCTGCAAAAGAACTGCTTTTTTTCTCCGTTGATTCTTGGGCACCGTTCGGTCGTGCTCCGCCCCTTGCATTTTCTTGAGCGGGCCGTTTTGCGCCGCTTCGTTATCCAAATATTCGCATCGGGAAGTGTAGATGGAGTTCAAGGAAGGCTCCTTCTGGATTCTTCGCGGTACGTCAAAACAAGATCAACCGGCATGTTCAACGGAACCCCTTCTAACCGGCGTTGTGGAGTCAATGAAATGAAGTGTGCAGTCTTAATGCTTGCCATCGTTCTCGTAGTCGCGGCTACGGGGTGTAGCAGTTCGGGCGGTGGTTCCGAGCAGGCTAATGTTCAACCTCAATCCGGCCAACCCACTGGCTCGAGCGACAGCGAATACATCGCATCTGACGCCAAAGGAATTAAGACCATCACGGTAAATTCTTCCGCCGTCCCTGACTATCTCGTTCTGCCCGCGCACATCGAAGCCGATCCCACGCGCGTAGTTCATATTTATCCGCCCGCCGGGGGCCGAATCGTCGAGATGAAAGTCCGTCCTTCTGACCATGTGGAAAAGGGTCAGTTGCTCGCCCTGCTTCAGAGCAGCGATCTTTCCCGGGCGGTCGCGGATTATCACAAAGCTCGAGTGGATGCCGAGGTAAAACAGCAAGCTCTTGCCCGCGCCGAAGATCTCCTGATGCACAACGCCATCGCACAAAAGGAGTACCAACAAGCTCATGGCGACGCGAAGATGGCCGAAGCCGAACTGGTAGCGACGGCTCAGCATATTCGCGACCTCGGAATGGATCCGGACCACGCTTCTTCGGAATTGCGAGTTGTAGCCCCACGCTCAGGCACAATCCTGGATATCGGCGCGTCCACCGGCGAATATTCCAAATCTCTGGATGCACCTCAACCTCTCTGCACTATCGCTGATATCTCGACAGTCTGGGCTCTTGGCGACATCTACGAAAGAGACTTCGCCGCTCTAAAGATCGGTACGGAAGCGCAAGTGACGCTTGACGCCTATCCGAACCTGCACTGGGAGGGCCGCGTTGGAGTGCTCTACGATGTCGTCGATCCGAATACCCGCACCATGCATTTGCGTGTAGTCCTGGACAATCCCGACCGCCGCATCAAGCCCGCAATGTTCGGCTCGATCCGCGTGTTACGTTCTTCTGCGACGGGAATTCTCGTTCCAGCCTCAGCTGTGATCCGCGAAGGTAACGAAGCACATGTCTTCGTATCGAAAGGTAACGGCCACTTCCAACGGCGCGAGGTCAAGTTGGGCCGCGCAGTGGATAATTCCGTTGAAATCCTCTCTGGTGTAAATGCTGGCGATTCGATTGTCTCAGAGGGAGCTCTTCTCTTGCGCGCCGCCGCTCAAAGCTAATCCAAAATGCGCAACTTCATACTCTCTCTGTTGCGCTATCGCCCGCTGATGGTTGTTGTCCTGCTCGCATGGATCGTTGGCGGAATCGTAATTTTTCTGCAACTCGACATCGAAGCCTACCCGGACCCTTCGCCGCCGCTTGTGGAGGTAATCACGCAAAATCCTTCATGGTCCGCGGAAGAAATGGAACGGCAAGTCACCGTTCCGGTTGAAACGGTTCTCTTTGGAATTCCGCATCTTCAATACGTCCGCTCGATCACCATCTTTGGCTTGAGCGACGTCAAACTCTACTTCGACTACGGTAGCAATTATTTGTGGGACCGGCAGGAAGCGCTCAACCGCCTGCAACAAGTCACTCTGCCTGCGAACTTGTCGCCGCAACTTTCGCCGTGGTCGCCGGTAGGAGAAATTTATCGTTATCGCCTGGTCGGCCCTGGATACACCCTCAACGAGTTGAAGGCTACCGAAGATTGGTTCGTTGAGCGCGAAATTAAGCAAGTTTCAGGGATTATTGACGTCACGTCTTTCGGCGGCAGCACGCGCGAATACATCGCGGAAATCGATCCCCAAAAACTCTTGCAATATAACGTCTCGCTGCCTCAGGTCGTCTCTGCCATCGGCTCGAGCAACGCCAATGTCGGCGGCAATTATCTGACCATGGGCGATCAGAGCGTCAACATCCGCGGGTTGGGCCTTTTGCGTTCCATTTCTGAGATGGAAAACGTGCTCATCACCTCGCGAAATGGCGTGCCTGTTTATCTGCGTGATGTTGCGAAAGTCTATGAAGGATCTCAGCCGCGCCTCGGACAAGTGGGCGTTAACCATGACGACGACGCCATCGAGGGAATCGTTCTGCTGCAGCGTGGTGAGAAATCTCTGCCCGCTCTCCGCCAACTTGAAAAGAAGGTGAAGAGCCTGAATGACGGTCGTCTTCCGCGAGGAATGAAGCTAGTCACGCTCTACGACCGCACCGATCTCATCCACGTCACGACTTCTACGGTCCGTCATATTGTGATCATGGGATTGACGCTTGTCACATTGGTTCTCATTATTTTCCTGGGCGACATTCCGATTTCTTTAGTCGCTGCGCTCACTATTCCGTGCTCGCTCCTGTTTGCTTTCGCTGTGATGGTTCTTACCGGAGGCTCCGCCAACCTGATTTCGATTGGCGCCATTGATTTTGGCATTCTCGTGGACGCGTCCGTGATCGTGCTGGAGAACATCTATCGCCGCTTTCAGGCGGCCGACGCTGCGGATTCAACATTCGATTTGATTGCCGACGCCACTGCAGAGGCCGTGCGCCCGGTCTTGTTCTCCGTCCTCGTGATCATCGTTGCTTTGATTCCGCTTTTCACCATGGAGGGCGTCCCGGGCAAGATTTTTGCTCCGATGTCTGAAACGTACGGCTTCGCGCTTGTTGGCGCCACGCTGTTCGCGATCCTCTTGGCGCCGGTCCTTGCTTCCTGGAGAAAACCCGAGAAAGTTCGTGCGCACCAAACGCGGCTCGTAACATGGCTCAACAACCGCTACGCCACGTCACTTCAATGGACGTTGACGCATCGCAAGACCACTCTTGTCATCGCCGGTGCGGTGCTCGTCGCAACTTTCGTAGTCGGATCGTTCCTGGGTGGCGAGTTCATGCCCAAACTGGAAGAAGGGAATCTGTGGGTTCGCGCGACGCTTCCCCAAGACGTGTCTTACGAATCCGCCGCGAAAACCGCGCACGATATTCGTGAAATTCTTCTCGGCTTTCCCGTTGTTACCCAGGTTGTCTCGCAATTGGGCCGCCCCGACGATGGCACCGACGTAACCACATTCAATAACGTAGAGTTCATGGTGTCGCTGAAAAATCCCTCCGCTTGGCCCAGCGGGTTGACCAAAGACGACTTGATTCACCACATGGATGCGCAACTCGAAAAATTTCCGGGCATCGATTTCAATTTCTCGCAGAATATTCAGGACAACGTCGAAGAAGCCATGTCTGGAGTAAAAGGCGAAAACTCCTTGAAACTCTTCGGCGATGATATCGACGTCTTAGTTGCGAGGGCCGCGGAAATTCGAGACATAATGGCCAAAGTTCCCGGTGTCGCCGATCTCGGCGTTTTTCAGGAGACGGGCCAGCCCGAGCTAATCGTCTCCATCGATCGCGGCGCCAGCGCGCGCTACGGCTTGATGGCGTCTGACGTTAACACCGCCGTGCAGGCGGCCATCGGCGGCATTGCACCAACACAAATACTTCAAGGCGACCGCAGGTTCGACTTCGTCGTTCGTTACAAACCTGAATACCGCCGTACACCCGAAGAAATTCGTAACATCCTGCTGCCTACGCCTGACGGCAATCGTGTCCCTCTCGGACAAGTAGCCGACGTATCGCTTCATGAAGGCGCATTCATGATTTACCGCGAAAATGGCCAGCGTTATATTCCCGTGAAGTTCAGCGTGCGAGGCCGCGATCTTGCCGGCACGATTCAAGAGGTCCAATCGCGCCTAAACAAACAAGTCCATCTCGCCGAGGGCTATCACATCGAATGGGCCGGCGAATACGACAGCCTGCAGAAAGAACAGCGCCGACTCGCCATCGTGATTCCGCTTAGCTTGCTCGTCATTCTCGGCTTATTGTTCACCGCCTTCAATTCGTTGCGCCACGCGCTGTTGGTATTGGCCATGCTGCCGTTCGGTCTCACCGGAGGAGTGCTCTCGCTGCTGCTTACCCACACACCTTTCAGCATCTCCGCCGCCGTCGGATTTGCCTCCGTGATTGGAGTGTGTACGCTCGGTGGCGTAGTTTTTATTTCCGGAATTCGGCGGAAAGAAATAGGAGCCCGGTCCAAGCTTTTGGCTATTGAAGCCGGCGGCCTCGCTGAGATGCGCCCTGTTGTGATGGCTTGCGCGGCTGCCGGCCTGGGCTTGTTGCCGGCTGCGCTCTCTTCTGGAATCGGCGTGCAAGCGCAGCAACCCCTCGCGCGCGTCGTCGTTGGTGGCATGGTCACTTCGCCGCTTGCGATCCTTTTTGTGATCCCGGTTCTCGCCAGCTATTGGCTCCCGTCTCGTTCAGCCCCTCCTCCAGAAGCCGAAGACAACCTCGACATTCCAGCGACGTAGTGCACGCGTTCGCCGGAACAGGTTTGGTGCCTCCTCACTGGTTTGTTAGAATGAATCGCGCTCTCAGCGTGTAGCTCAGTTGAGAGAGCGGTCCGATTGGATCGGACAGGCAAGGTAGTTGCAGGAGTTAAATAATGGGCGTGTAGCTCAGTTGGGAGAGCGCATCGTTCGCAACGATGAGGCCGGGGGTTCGAGCCCCCCCACGTCCACCATCCTTCCCGCTTTTTGTGGCAGCAGGGCGTTCGGAAAAAAACCTCTCAACAGTCTATCTTTCGATTTCAATCTCAGTTTCCATTGCTCGACTTGAATTGGAAGCCTCTGAGGGGGCTGAAACGGATGTGCCAGCGTAAGACCCACCCGCAGGTTTTGGCGCGGCGGGAGATGTCTTAAGTGTGCGAGCGCGGGATGGAGACTTTTCCTGCGCCTCGACAAAGTCAGCCAGGGTCAGCCGCAAGTTTCCCATATTCGTGCAGTAAGAGAGACCCACCTCCATATCGATAACGCCAGCGCGAATCATCTTTTCGATTTCATCGTCGAAGCATTGCATCTCGCCGTTCTCGGCGTCGCGCATAGCGTCGAGCAAGGATTTTCCTTCGGCTTCACCCTTCTGTACGTATTCGCGCGTCCGCACCGTCGCTTTCAGAATTTCAAATGCAGCCGCGCGTCCGGTCCCGTCAATGCGGGGAATCAGTCGTTGCGAAATGATGTATCGGAACGATTTTGCCAGCCGACCGCGAATCGCATTCTGTTCTTCGAGCGGAAACACGCCGATGATTCTTTCTACCGTCTTCGAGGCATCAATCGTATGGAGTGTCGAATAAACCATGTGCCCGGTTTCGGCTGCTTCCAGCGCCACTTCGATTGTTTGCTTGTCGCGCATTTCGCCCACCAAAATTAGTTTGGGCGCTTGCCGCAACGCTGCCCGCAAGGCTAAAGCAAAACTCGGACAGTCCGTGTGCAGTTCGCGCTGGTGAATCGTTGCTTTCTTGTGCCGGTGAAGAAATTCTATCGGATCTTCGATGGTGATGACGTGGCACGCTCTGTTTTCGTTGATTTTGTCCACGAATGCAGCCAGCGTCGACGATTTGCCGCTCCCTGTCGGCCCCGTAACCAGAACAATTCCCGGACGAAGCTCCGCAGCCTCATTAAGCTCAGCAGGCAGGCCCAGCGTTTTGAAATCCGGTATGTCCGTCGGAATCACGCGCATCACGATCCCGCAGCTTCCGCGTTGCGTGAAGATGTTTACGCGAAATCTTGATAGCTTCGCGACGCTGTAAGAAATGTCGCAGGATCCTTCTTCCTTTAGTTTTTCCACTGCGTGCTTGCTTCGGCCCATCAGATCGGCTGCGATGCGCGCCGTATCGTCAGGTTTCAATATGCCGACGCCCGGAATCTTTAATTGTAGGAGTTCGCCGTTCACTTCCACTTGCGGCGCGCGCCCCGGAGAGAAAATCAAATCGCTGATCTTCGGTGCAGCACGCAACATCGTGGCAATAATGCCGGGCGTCGATACGGGCGGCGCGGGAGCTGCCGCTGCGGTCGTCGGAACGGCTGTCGGAACATCCATCGCACTCCTCCATTGAGTCGTCCGAGATCGAAGGGGACGCCTGCGGGTAATCTCCAGTATGACGGAAAGCCGCCACCCCCTCGCCAGCCAGGCTGTGGCCCTGTCCTCAAAGCATTAGTAGTACTAAAAGTCGCTAAGTGCCCTGTTCATTAATTACGGTCGACCGGCACCGGCTCAGGACAATACTTCAGAACATTTCTTCCCGGCACCCCACCACCTAACCGCCGAAGGACATACAAGAAAGGACGCGACCCCGCAGTCTGACCCGCCCTCTCGAGACGAAAGTACCCATCGCCATACCGAACGACGCGAGGCGGATCCCATTCTGGCTTAGGCCGACACGCGCGTATCTCAAGAATTTCTTCGGAATCCCCGCCCGTGTAATGCAATTCGTCCGCAACTAGCGGTAGCCTGCCAATCAAATATTTCTGGCGTAGCGCAGCAAAAAAAGAAGAGCGAGCGGCATGTGATGAGTCCTCAGAGCCTCTCGGAGCATTGTCCCTGCGCATCAAGAGCCCGAAGAGTTTATCAACGATAAATAAAGGAAATGTTCCTAGGATTTCTCCCCCAAAGGCAGCAGCGCAGACCCGCACGACTCCCTCAAGCGAAATCGCTACGATCATCCAAGTGAGCGGATTCGCCGCAACCAGAAGCAGCCCGACAAAGCCTTCTGTACCGACAGGAATCCCAGCCCCGGGATGCGCGTTAAGTTGCACGTCCATAGATTTCTGCGCCCAGCCCGTTACGGAGTAGGAATACCAATACACAAGCCCAATAAGCCCGCATGTAGTCTCCACGCATCCGCTGATAATCGTTGCGGGCACCCACGACATCGATGGGCCGGAGGCAAGCGCGTTCCGCCACCGCTTCGGCAGCAGAGAAAGCACCGGCGCAATTAAATACATCCACACTCGCGATATCCTTAGTTATTGCACTGCCTGCGTGTTGAGGTTCTCGGTTTTCGTGATTTTCACCGAGGGTTCTCGCGATTTATTGCGAACGCGCACGCACGTCTACTCTTTCCACTCCATTGAGGCCCCACTTTCTCTAAGACAAGGACCGCTCCCGAATTACAACGGAGCCCGCAGAGGAAAACATACTTAAGTACCGCAAAATCCCCGCTCTTGTCGAAAGCAATTTCGGATAGCGCCAGAACTCCGGGGTCTTTCATCATCCCCGAGGTCTCCATGGTGGAATCTGAGCCACGCGAGGCCACGTATGCATCTCGATTCTTCAAAATCGCAAGTTCCTGTTCTGGATCAACAAGGTGAATCGAATGTCCGCGTAGCAATTCCGGCTCTAGCTGGTGAATCACGTTGCTCGATTCTTTCGTGTCCTCGAGTTGAATGCCTTGAAGGCAAGGAGCATCTTTTCCGACAGCGGACAGATCGAGGGGAAAGGTACTATCTGAAAAGGATTTGAAGTTTGTCTTACTCAGCGAGTCTATTAAATAGCCGTATACTTGCAACTGCTTTGGGGTCAGCGGAGCTTTGTTGAATTGCGGGGCGCCTGCGAAAGACTGGTAAGAAACTAAACCAGCGAATCCGAACACCATTGCCAGAGATTTGTAAGATGTCTTCATTTTTCGCCCGGCCAGCTCTTCAATTCAATTTCGATGCGACCGCCTCGGGCGGCTCGACCACATAGACTTCTTCCATCTCAGCGGGGAACTCGACAGTGAAAGTTGCGCCGCCTTCGGGGCGGTTGAAACACTCGATCTTCCCGCCATGTTCCTGGAGGATGCCGTAGCAAATACTCAGGCCCAGTCCGGTGCCTTTGCCCACAGGTTTCGTGGTGAAGAACGGGTCGAAAACTTGCTGTGGATATTTTATGCCCGGGCCACTGTCCGAGAATTGCACGATGATCTTCGAGTCGTTCTGCCAGGTGCGAATGATCAGCGTGCCGCCGCCTACTTCTTCGAGCGCGTCCACCGCGTTGCTGATCAAGTTGAAGAAAACTTGCAGGATTTGATTGCCGTCGCCTCGCACCACGGGCAAATCCATTCCGGGGTATGACTCGACTTCGATGTGCCGTCCTCGCAAATCCAGATTGCTCAAATGCAGAGCAGTCGCAATCACCTGATTTATCTCCAGCAGCACTTTCTCGCTTGGAACGCGCCGCGCAAAACTCAGCAGGCTGGTTACCAACGTCTTTATTCTGCGCGCAAGCGTCCGGATTTTTTCGGCCATCAGTCGCTGTCGGTCTCCCAGCGCGGCGTCATCAACCAACAAATCGGAGTACCCTAAAATCCCCGCCAGCGGATTGTTGATTTCATGCGCCGCGCCTGCTGCAAGTTGACCCAGCGAGACGAGCTTTTCCGTCTGAATCATCTGTTCCTGAACGTGCTTTAAGTTATCGAGAGACTCGCGCGCCCCTTCCAGCAGCCGCATCCGATCCTGATCCACCAATCGTTGCCGCAAAAAGATGAGCAGCGCCACAGCCAGAACAGCTACTTGCGTAACTCCAATTTGAAAGCTTCGTACCGAAGGTGCGTTGGAGCTTCCCCAGAGCGACCAAAGCGCCATCAAAGGAATCGAAAACACCGCGGCCTTCGCCAGCATGGACGGCCACTGCTTCGCACTGTCGCCTTCCTCGCGTATGGCTTCCCGCTCCGGCTTCAGTCCGTACGCGATAAGACCGGCCGTTCCGAACCAGATAAACGACGCCACAAGCGGCAAATCGAAAACGCTTCCGGTGTAGTAATCCTGACGGCTGATAGCCCTGTTCGTGATGTACGAACCTGCAGCATACAAAAGGGAAGCGCTGAAGAGATGCGCATACACCTCGCGCCACTTTCCGCGCGAACGCGTTATCAACAATCCAAAGCCCGCAGCGAGCAGAATGTTCTCTCCCGCCGCCAAATGGTCGTACGTCAACCCATACGTCGCTACGTTGGGTGTGATGTATTGCCACGGGATCACCACGAAGAGGTAAAGATAAACCCACCAGACAAGCAGAAGAGCGAAATCCAGGTAGCCTGTGCGCACGTTCAGGTCGTCGCGGCGGTCATGTGGCTTCAGCGCGAGCGCACCGATCATCGGCACGGGATGCAAAAAAAGGATTACGTCCCCCACGAACGGGTCGGGAGTGTCCTTGCGCAGTACCACCTCGAAGTATGTCCACAGGGATTGTCCGGCCAGCCAGGTGAAACATCCCAACGCCAGCAGCAGCCAGAACAACCTGGTGCGTTTCTCCGGCAGGGTCGCGTTCATCAGCAGGCCGGCACAGGCGAAGATCGCTGCGGCGCACTGGAAGATGTCGCCGAAGGCAGTCAACCCGCGGCCAGCCGCAACCGTAAGCGCAACAAGGCAATACCCGCCAACGATGACGACCCAGCCGACCACCAGCCCCAGGAACGTCCCGGGCATGCGGGGAGCGCGGCTCAGCCAGTTAATAACCTGAGAATCTTGCTTATTCATGCCTAGCCTAGCGGGAGATGGCTTCTCCTGAGGATACGATTCTCGGAGCTGTGGGTCGAAGGGGATTCGCGTGCGCGTGACTTGAGGAGCAATAGCACCTGAGTCGCGCCAATTTCGTTCGAGGAGCGGGTCTTGCTGCGGAGCGTTAAGTCACTTCTATGTAGGAGCTTGCGACTCTAGAAGAGATGAGTCGCCGCTCTGACCGAGAGCCGAGCAACCGAAGAAAGCACGATAACTAATTTTCAGAGCGGCTAAGGGTGGTTGGATTGGGCGGCTTCGCGTTCCGCGACGATTTTGCGGGCGTTTTGGTAGAGCGCGCGAGCTTGCGGAATCAGCTCAACGGCTTTATCGAGCTGGACGTCATCCTGCAGCGCTACCTTGAAGCCTTCATTCAGGCCGAAGACCGAAGTAAAGACCTCGCGCTTAATCTGCCATTTCAGCCACGCGAGATTCTCTTGAATTTCTGGTTCGGTATAGTGGATGTGTTTTTCGTCCAAGTATTTGCGCAACTGCGAAATCACTTCGTCGTTGACGACAAAATCCTTGGAAACGTCGGGTTTCTCGCCCAGGTAAAAGCGCGTGAAATCGCCGACGCCTTGCGGAGTCAGATAGAAAACACCGCGGCGGTAGAGAGCCTGCTGGAAGTCGTCCAGCTTCGGATCCGCAACCGTGTCGTCAGGAGTGATTCCGCCTTGTCCGAAAACCTGGCGGCCGCTGTCGGTTAGCTTGACTTCAGGCTGCGTGGGCTTTTGCGGATTGTAGTGATAATCGTAGAGCGAAACATTTTTGTAGTCGCGCTGGATCAGGCGGCCGCTCGGCGTGTAGTAACGCGCAGTTGTCAGCAGCATGGCGGTGTCTTCGGCTAGCGGAATTTGAGTCTGCACCAAGCCTTTGCCGAAGCTGGTTTCGCCGACGATCAAACCGCGGTCGTGGTCCTGAATGGCGCCTGCAACGATCTCCGAAGCGGAAGCGCTCTGCCCGTTAATCAAAACAACTATCGGAACGGTGATGCCCTGGTTTCCGCGCACAGCGACATAGCGGCGCTCAGGAGACAGGCGTCCGTGATGCGAAACTACGATTTCGTTCTTGTCGAGGAACATATCCGACAAACCGACGGCCTGATTCAGAAGTCCGCCGCCGTTGTTGCGCAAGTCGATGATGAGTCCATCGAGCTTGGGGAAATCGAGCTGTTTCAGGGCTTCGGCGACGTCGCTGTCAGTAGTCTCGTTGAAAGATACGATACGGACGTAACCGATACCCGGCTTGACCATGGTGAAGTATTCAACCGCGGGCCGGTAAATCTCGTCGCGCGTGATTGCAACTTCGATCGGCTTGTCCCAGCCTTCGCGTCCAAGCGAAATGTGGACCACAGTAGCTTTGGGTCCCTTCAGCATTTCGGCAACTTCGGTGGTGGTGAGGCCGTCGCAGGGCTTGCCTTCGACTTTCAAGATGATGTCGCCGGGGCGGATTCCAGCTTTGTATGCAGGAGAGCCTACGAAAGGAGCCAGGACCACGGTCTGGTTATCGCGGTTCGAGACGGTCATGCCGACGCCGTAATACTTTCCCTGCTGGTCTTCCTTGAAGAGAGCGTATTGCTTTGGATCGAAAAAGTTTGAGTGAGGATCGAGAACGTGGAGCATGCCGGGAATCGCGCCGTCGTAGATGATTTTGTCGGTGTCGACCGGGTCGGCGTAGTTGCGCTCGACGACGGCTAGCACCCGCGTGAAGCTCTTTACGGAGTCTTGGACGTCGGTGTCCTTGGTACCTGCCGTGGCTCTTACCGTCGGCCCGTAAAGGCCTCCCAGCAGCGCGGAGACTCCCAAGACGACAACGAAGATAACGATGCCACGTTTAGACGACGCCTGAGATTCCATGCGGCCTCACTGTGCCCCAAAATAGGATTGTACCACACAAGCTTTGGATGTACTTCTGCGGCTGCTGCGCGCCAAAAGAACCGGCCGAGTCGCGAGACGAAACCTGCGTGCTCGTGACGGAAATCGCGTTTCCCTAAAGTGCATTCTGGCCCCGGTTAGAAAATATTCCGTCCTTTGTTTTCTGTAACTTACGTCACTTTCTGTTTGTGGTACAGAACCGGTTAGAATGTGGGCGTTTCCGGCCGGTGTAGCCAGGTATTTTGGCGAAAATCTGGTTGATGGAGGCATTTGCGCGCGCGGCGTTTCCCATTTCGCGAGGTACTCCATTTCAGACGGCTGCTGGCCGCCTTCGTTAGCGCCGATGCTAGTCCTATTAATCATCTCAACAATGATAGGAAGTTGAGTGCTGGAATGCAAGGACGTGGATGTCGTAAACATTTGGATAAGAGCATTGAGCGCAGTGGCGAATCGCGGTGGTTGAGTTGTGGCGCGGTGGTTGAGTTGTGGTTCAGGAGGTCAAAGGCGTGCCATTCTTGCTGATCGGAATCGCGGCTGTAGCCTGGGCCGGAGTTAGCCTGGTTACGGGAAAAGGCTATTACAAGGGTTGTCCGCCCGGCGGCTACGATCGTGCCGCAGATCCGTTTAGTTACTGGGTTCCGACCATGATTATCCTGACTGCCGGTGTTTGCATGATTCTGATCTTTCTGGGATGGATTCCTTTGCCATCGCACCCAGTTCGCCGCTGATTTTAAAGTCAAAACCCGCACCCCTTCAAAAAACGAAGGGATGCCGCACCCCCCAAATGCTTTCCTGCGCGTACGGTTGTCAACCCACGATAGCTGGGCGATACTGGCACCATCGAGACGATGGCCTACCAAACGAACAAAAAGCAGGATGCAAGTCTCGGGCTTGCGTTGATGGCAAGTGTGGTGTGCGGAGTGGCAGCGTTCGTGTGCTTTCTTAGACTTTCCGGCTACCTTGTGATCCTCACGGCCGCCAAACTTCACCTTTTCGAATATCCCAGGCGACTGGAGCCGTTATCGATAGCGCTGTGCGCGTGTGCCGGACTATCGATTGTCATCGGAATTCTCGTTATGCGTGTGGTATTTCGTGCGGCCATCCGATTCTTCGAGTGACATATGCGATGCGGATGAGTCCTTCCAAGTAGCGCGGAAGACTTGGCCACCCGAGCCGGCTGGTATTCTGGGTTTGAATATTACCATGTCTATAACAAGTATCTTGACAACTGGAGAGGGGCGAGGTGTACATACTTGGGCGGAGGTGCCAGATGCGTAGAGTATTTCTTTTGCTATCGGTAGCTACCGCTGTATGTTTGTTGACGCCTACCGGGACTATCGCGGAGGATTGCTCGTGCCAGTCCCTGGTTACTACAACGTTTACCTGTTTCGGCTGCGGCGCAAAAGTCCAGGTTAATGTTTGCCAGAACGGGTCTGGAAATAGTTGTCAGGCGTGCCAAAAGGACGCCATTGATATCCAGTGTTGCCCGAACGAATTTATTGGCAGCGATGGATATTGCGGCTCGTGCGGCGAGAAATGTGAACAGCTTTCCGTGCCGAAAGTGTCGGGCGCGAGTCTTCACAGGTTCTATACTCCCGCTTGTACTGGTGGACTCAAGACAATCGTTGTCGCACTCAAGTGACCAGGGAGGTTCCTTCGCAATGTTGATTAAGCCAGCGTGCGCAGTTCTCCTAGTGGGTATCATTGTGTTCTGCCCGATTGGATCCCTCATAAACGCCCAGGAAGTGGCTCGGCTTACGCTTCGCGTGCGGGACCGAGTGGCAATTACGACGGAAAATGAAGCGCCCTTCGAGGAGCCTGTCAAGTGCGACGCCGACGGGAACATCTATGTTCACCCCTACGCGTCGCCTTCGCCGATGGCCGCGCCGGTGCTAAGAATTTCCCATGAGGGGAAACGGACGGGAACTTTTTCGATCACTTCGGTGCCGGAGTTTGAGAAAAGTGGGACGTTCGATTTTGCTTTTGGTCTCAGAGGCGAGGTCTATCTTATTTCGATGAATGCGAAAGGAAAGCAGATCGTCGCTTTCGAGGCGAACGGACAGTACCATGACACTGTGAAGCTTGAAGGCGATTTCCTCCCAGAGCAGCTGGCTGTCAATTCTTCCGGAGCCTTCTTAGTCGGCGGATACAAGCAGAAAGATAACCGTGCCACGGGAACGCCTTTCACCGGAATTTTCGATCAGTCCGGCCGACTGGTGAGGGAGTTGGACTTACCTGGCGATTTGAATCCGGGAAAGGACGCCGCCGCTAAACCTAAGGATGCTCCTTTGGATCCCGCCATATCTATGTCGAATGTAGTGGCTGCGGATGACGGGAATTTCTATATCATGCGAGCCAGCGCTCCTCCTGTCGTGTATGTAATCGCGCCGGACGGTTCGGTAGCTCACCGCTTCAAAATCAATCCGCCGGGAGATGGATTCGTCGCAGGAGTGATGAAAGCCGGAGGCGGAAAGATAGTAGTTGAGTTTTACAAAGCCGCCAAGGGACAGGCTCCCGCTGAGCAATTGTATTCCGTTCAAGATTCTATGACGGGCGAAAGATTTGCCAACTATCTTCTACCACCTGAAATGCTGCACGGCGGAGCGTTTGCATGTTATACGCCGAACGGCTTCACTTTTATAGACGCGAACGCCAACCGTCAGTTGGAGTTTGTGACCACGACCCCGTGAGCCAGGCTGTTCGCAATGAGCGACCTCGGGCTGGCGTTGCGAAGGCATGATGAAAAGAGCCGCCGCGACGGCAGAGCTACGAAGGGGTAATTCCAAGCAGCTCCGCGATATACTCGGCGGGTGGACAGCCCCATTTATCTTGGCACATCGGCTTTTACGGCGGCGGGGTGGGACACTGCGTTTTATCCGGCCGGGATGAAGTCTACCGACTACCTCAGCTATTACGCGACGAAATTTCAAGCTGTGGAGATTGATTCGACCTATTACAGCACGCCTGCCGCCGCGACCGTCACCAGCTGGAAAAACAAGACGCCGGAGGGATTCGTCATCGCGGCGAAGGTTCCTCAAGCGATCACGCACGGAAAATGCCTGCTGGAATGCGACGACGAGTTTGCGCAATTCATCGAAGTGATGAGCCTGTTGGGCGACCGGCTCGGCCCGCTGCTGTTTCAGTTCCCGTATTTCAACTCGGAAGTGTTTCAGAGCGGCGCGCAATTTCTTTCACGGCTGAAGGCGTTCTTCAAGAAGCTGCCGAAAGGAAAGAAATTTGCGATCGAGATTCGCAACAAATGGTGGATCAAGCCTAAATTTCTGGATGTGCTGCGCGAGCACAACGTCGCGTTCGTCCTGCAAGATCAATCCTGGATGCCCGGGCCGGCCAAGCTTTTCGAGAAATACGATCCTGTGACCGCAGACTTTACTTACATTCGTTGGTTGGGCGATCGGAAGGGAATTGAGACGCTAACAAAGGTTTGGGACAAAACCATCGTTGACCGCACCAGCGAGATGCAGGAGTGGGTGAAATATTGCAGGCAAATTCAGCGCCGCGGCGTGACCATCTACGCCTTCGCAAACAATCACTACGCGGGCCACGGCCCCGGCACAGTTGCGCTGTTCAAACAACTCTACGGAATCACAGATCCCGAGCGAGCGCCACTTCCTCCTCAGCAAACGGATCTGTTCGCAGCGCAAAAAGAAGAAAACGCCGAGTAAGTCGGGGCTCTGCATCAATCGCAAGGCCGAAGTGTGAGGTGATTGCCACGTCAAAACCCGAACCTTTTCTGCACGAACCGCAGAAAAAGTTCGGCACCCCCGCGAGTTTCAAGCTGCTTGAAGCAAACTCCGGTGCCGCGCGGAAGGGTTGGCCACCCGCCGGCACTTCCCGGTTTCAGCTATGCCTTCAGTTGACGTTGAATTATAGAATATTAGCTATATTATTTCATTGTTAACACCTCATATATTTATTGACACATATTGTATCTCAGGGATATAAACAGTCGCTGTATCTTAAATCTAGGTCGGAAAAGGAGACGAAATCATGCTGAGAAAGGGCAGCGCCAGAATGATTGTTGGCATGCTACTCATGACCATGGTGACGGTAATGCAGATCGGTTGCGACAGTCCCACGGTCTCCGGCGGGGGGAGTGCTACGGTCACCTGTCAGAGTCACGCCGGGTGTGGCGTCGCAGGTGAGGGACATGTGACTATCCAATTCCTTGAACCTGCAACATTCGCGAGTGGAACATCGCCGAGTGCCATCGCGGGATACAATTTGATTTGGAATGTCCCTACGTCTGATCTGACGTTAAACACCCAGAGCCCGGTCCAGGCCACGCTGACGGCGACGACAGACACCAACTACCAGTCGTCGATCACTGTGACGCTAACTCCTGTTGCTTCGACGACTTCGCCAGTAGCATCAGGGTATTCGGTATACACCTTTGCTGTGGAAAGCTCAACGCAACTGAGTAACTGGATTTCCGAAGTTTCTGCAAACACAAAATCCAATGTCAACGTCAGCCTCACTGACACAGCGCTGTTCAATGAACTGGCCAACGCTGGGACATACACTATTTATTATCAGGTAGTCAGTTCTCAGGCTGGTCTGACTACGTTGGGCTCGGCGACCTATAGCGATCCCGGACCTCCTCCGCCGACGCGGTGTACCGGCAACAATTGCCCCAACCAACCCTGAAGGTGCCGCCTCTATCAATGCCATTCGCAGCGGTTTATTATCGTGTTTTTACGGACACCGTAGATGCTCATGTATTAGTTTCGGAACCGGAAAGGAGTAATATATATGCTAGAAAAATGTCGGGGCGGAAGGATTGTTAGCCTGATGTTACTTTTCGTAATGACCCTAATGCAGGTGGGATGTGAGGACTCCGGGGAGGTTGGCGTGACTGTCAGCTGTCCGTCGAACGCAGGTAAGTGTCAAGTCGGCGTAACGTCCGGTATAGTTGTCTCGAATTCTGTTAAGGCCGACTTTACGAGCGGCGCATCCTCGAGTGCCATTTCGGCGCACAATGTGATTTGGAACGTTCCTACTTCAGATCTGACGTTAAACACTCAGAGTCCCGTCCAGGCCACGCTGAAGGCTACGACGGACACCAACTACCAGTCGTCGATCACTGTGACGCTAACTCCTGTCGCTTCGGCGACTTCGCCGGTTGTAACGGGCTATTCGGTGTACACTTTTGGCGTGGAAAGCTCAGCGGCACTGAGTAACTGGCTTTCAGAAGTTACTGCAAATATAAATTCCACTGGCAACCTTAGCGTCTCAAGTAACCCTCTTTTCAATGAACTCGGCAATGCCGGGACATATACGGTTTATGTTCAGGTGAAGAGTGTACAGGCGGGTGTGACGACATTGGGTTCAGCGACTTATAGCGATCCCGGAACTCCGCCGCCGACCAGGTGTACCGGCAGCAATTGTCCCAACCAACCGTGAAAGCTCTTCTTCAGTTACCGATGCGATTGGTAGTTTTTCTCAGCGGGCTTGCGCTCTTGTGGTTTGGAGGCAGCAGGCCCGTTTCCTCTAATTCGTACGGCCCATCAATGTCGGCCGAGAATGTACCGGCCGCGGTTCTCCCGTTTGAATATTTCAAAAACCACATTTTCGTTACTGTTCAGATCGATGGCTCCGGCCAATATTCCTGCATGGTTGACAACGGACTAAATGCAGACGCGATAACCGAGCGCGCTGCGCGTCTGATGAAACTGCCATCTCACGCGGCTGGCGGGAAAACTCCGAGTGCAAAGGGGCTCGGGGAGGGTTCTGGGCCAAAGATTTTTGTGGCGGACAACAACGTCGTTCTTGGAGTGCGGGGTTCTCCGATATTGACGGGACAGGTTTTGGTGCTGGACACGTCTGCGATGGAGAAAGCCATGGGGCGCCCTATCGACTGCACGATCGGTTCACCGCTTTTCGACCGTTTTGTCGTCGCTGTTGATTTCACGAAACGTCAGCTTACGCTCTACGATCCTAGCCGTTTTACGTATTCTGGCCGGGGTCATTCCGTCCTGTTGAGGGTAGCCGCTCCTCCATCCGTTGAAGCCGAACTGGCAACCCAGGATGGAAGGAAGGTGAAGGCGACCCTCGGAATAGATCTCGGAAGCGACGTGTCATTTGACTTTTGGCCGGCATTTCAATCGAAACACCGCATTCTGGAGGCGCGACAGCCCGAGTTGACGGTTGCCTCCATGGGGCTTGCTGGTAGCCTCCACGAGAGCATGGCACGGCTGCCTTACGTGGACTTCGCGGGGTTTAGGATCGAGAAGCCGCTTGCTGTATTTCAGAATACGGCGCGGGACGCGGGGCTCTCTAAAAGCGATGGCGCTGTTGGAAACGGTCTCTTGCAGCGCTTCACCGTCATTTTCGACTACTCGCGTCGTCTTCTGATCCTCGAACCAAACTCTTCCTTCGGCGATCCTTTCACCGCAAATATGACCGGCATTGGAGCAGATCCGTATTCCGATCCTACTCGTGGATTTGAGGTCAGTGGTGTCCAGGATGGGTCCGTAGGAGGTACTGCCGGAGTCCGGCCAGGCGATAGGATTGTTGAAATTAACGGCGTGCTCTGTTCGACTCTCACGTTTGAGTCGTTCCACCAAATGCTCACCGCTGAGGGGGCGCCGTTCAAACTAAAGGTCGAGCGCGGCGGTGAGAAAATCGAAATCAGCTTTCAGACCCCACGCCTGCCATAAGTCCAAGTTAAGCTGGCCTATTTTTCCTCTATGCGCTTCGGCTTGTGCCGGGGACGAGTTCGGAATCTGCTTTCCAAGGAATGTAGAAAATACGCGGGAGCGTTTCAGAAAGGGGATACGTGTTGAACGTAATGAGGGGAGAGCCTGGAGTTTTTTCGGCGTAAGTCTTGCTGCGCCAAGCGGGCGAGTGTTTTCGGCGAAGCTGCGACTTCGTGGCAATCGGCGTGCTGCCGAGATAGCAGCAGGAGATTTATGAATTTTTGTAATGACTCCGCAACACATAACTACTTCTGGTGATGTACCGAACGAGACGGCTGCTGCGCTTGGGGGCTTCTAATGAAGAGACTGGAACTCCTGATAAATATCGGAGTGATTTTGCTGGGAGCTGCGGTCCTGTTTTTCCTGGCGAAGACCTATCGGGCTACGCGAGAGGTGTCGCAAAGCCTGGAGGAACCGCACATAGGAGACCAGCTGCCGTCGATTCCGGGGATTGACTGGAAGAGCAGCGACCGCACGGTGATCCTGGCGTTGAAAAAAGGGTGCCATTACTGCGAGGACAGTATGCCTTTTTACCGCCAGTTGGCCGCGTTGAGCGAACAAAAAGCATTAAAAGCTAATCTCGTGGCGATTTTTCCGGATCCCAGCGCGGACGTGGATGCGCTGGTGAAAGCTGAAAACCTTTCGGTGAAGACGGTTCCCGGCGTTCCGCTACGCTCGCTGAAAATCTCCGGCACGCCGACAGTGATTCTGGCGGACAGTTCAGGGCGAATTCTACAGGATTGGGTGGGTGAATTGACTGAGCACGAACAGCAACAAATGCTCGACACGCTGCAAGTCCCGAAACAGACGCCCGCCGGCACAGCGACAGTTTCCGCGAATTGTGACAGCGAGAAACCGTGCGGCGTCCACTAAATCGATAATTCGAGCTCAGCTCGTAAGGCAAAGATGTTGCGTTGATTTGCGATCGAAAGGAGAAAAAATGGGAACTAAGATAGTTCGTTCGCTCAGGAACCTCGCGGTACTCGTGATTCTGGGAGCAGGCGTGTCGTTGTTTGCCATCCAGACGCACGCCATTCCGCGCGGCTGTCATGTCTGTCCTTGTGGCGGCTACGTTGTTTGTGGCGCGGCACCTTGTCCAGACTGTCCTGTTCAATAAAAAACCACGCGAAAAACACTTTGTGCGGCAGCTGCTCAAGAGTTTGGTCTGTCCGAACAGAACAGCTGTCGCGCAAACCCTTCCATCCTGTTCGCGCCTTCAGGCGTTTCGCTCGTAGACAACATCGAAGTACGTTCCGACGCCGGGCGTGTGACTGATGGTGTGGCGATTGTGTTCGCGGAATCCGTTTGACGACATGAAGCCTGAGAGTTCGTCGATCTGGCAGCAATCCTTGTAGGACTCGAAGTCCGGAACCTCGACCTTCACAAACTTGAATTTTGAGAGAAGGTTTGCGGCGCCCCGCAAAATCTTCAACTCAGAACCTTGCGTATCGAGGACCATGGCGTCAAAGCGTTGAATATCAATTTGCTCCGCCGCCAGAATTGAGCTCAAGGTCTTGCTTCGGACGGTTATGGCGCCCTGGTAGGCTACCTGAGGATACATCTCGGTGTGTTTAGCAAGACCGAGGATGGATGAAGAAGCGCCGTCATTGTTTGCGATGTGAAGGTGGTATTCCTTCTCGTCATCATCCGCAGCCAAATATTTATACGCGCGCTGCTTCGGAAATTCGGCGATGTTAAGGCGGAGCGCTTCAAAAACCTGGGGAATGGGTTCAATCCACACGACGTCAACGCCGAACGCAGCATAGAGATCGCGCTCCTGTCCTAAATTCGCGCCGATGTGAATGATGCCGTGGGAGTTCCACAAGAAACTGTTTTGAGGCAGCAAGCCGTAGCGCAGACGCTGATACATTCCCTTTCCGAGAATGCTGCGAACTACGTCACCGAGAAAAGTTCGTGCTGACATTTCATTTTCCCGCTGATAACTCCGATTTCCGTTTTCGCTTCCAAGCTGGCCGTTAACTTACACTCACCGCTGTCAGTATATGCAATGCTGGGTGAATCTGCGTAGCGAAAGCCAGCCCGGCACCATGGGGAATAGATATTCTTCCAGAGTGAACGGGCGAGCGGCCGAGCGGCCGAGCCTTCAACCGCACGGTGTCTACTTGGCTTTAGAGCGTTTTCGGCGAGGGGGCGTAGCGGCGGAGAAGCGCGATGGACGTTACCAAAACCAAAATGAGGAATCCGAGCAGTCCCAACTCGTACATGCTGGCTCGAAATATGCTGGCGCCTTCGGCGGACCATGTTCCACCTTTTGTGAGCGTGGCCGCTTCCAGCGTGATCACCAGGATGCGCCGAATGGAGGCGATTAGACCCACTACGAGGAACGGTTCGGTAACTAAAATATGCGAGTGGATGGAAATGCGCACGGTGTGCAGAATCTCGACCAACATAAGGACAACGAGGAGTTGATCGAGCACGACAAGCGTTTGAGTGGCGATGCTCCAGTGAGCGATGCCGTCCCAAAGCATTTTGCCGGCGTTTGCGATGGTGGCCAGCGCGGTTATAAAAAGCAATATGGCGAGGATGGTATAGACGACGACCTCGGCATTGCTCAGATAATCGCTAAAGTGGACGCGAAGCTTTTCTTGGGTCATATCAGGTTACTCGCGGAACCGGTCGAGTTTGCGCCTATTCACGGGCAGAGTATAACGACAACTAGTTTCCTCGGAAAGCAAGAAGGTGTGCGAACCCGAAGCGTGGGCCCGTGGTGAAAGAAAGGCTCTACCCGGTCGTTCGTACAGGTAACGCGAAAGAGACCCGCGCGGGGAAGCTCGTTGACGACATGAGGAGGAGGACATACCGTTGATTTAAGAGCTTAAGCGTCCAGTGTGGAGACAACCGTGAGCGACGTGCGCGAGAATTGTGTGTCAACGAAAGGGAAGCTGGCCGGCGAGAACGTACGCGAAATGCGGAGCGTTCGATTATTAGCCGCTACTTCAACGGCTGTCGGTTTAGCGCTGCTGGCGATGAGCCTCGCGCTGGTCGTGAGCGGCCAGTCGCAAGCAGGATCTTCTTCAACGCCGCCGCAGGCTGCTGGACAGAGTTCCGCGCCGAGTTCCTCACAGAGTCCCGCACAGACGAAGGGGCAGGCGAGTTCTCAATCCGAGCCGCAAATGCAGGACCAATCCGCGCCGCCGGAGGAATCGTTAGCAGAAGCTGCGCGCAAGGCGAAAGCGCAAAAAACAAAATCTGCAACCGGGAAAGTTTACACCGAGGAAAAGTTGGCAGGGCTGTCGGGCCGTGGAGTTTCTTCCGTGGGGCCGGGGAGCAACGGAGATGCTTCGTCAAGTTCAGGAGATTCGAACGCCAATTCTGGCGCTCCAGCGGCTGGAAAAAGTGACGAACAGTATTGGCGCGGCAGAGCGCAAGCGATACGAGATCAAATGGCCGGCCTGGACAGGCAAATCGCTGGAATCGAGGAAGACATCAAAGCGAAAGGCGCTGTGACTGTCGATCCCATGAGCGGCGTTCAGGCGGGCGTGATTTATGTCGAGGACCGCAACGCCCAGATCAAGCAGATTGAAGGTCAAAAAGCGAAGCTGCAAGACCAGCTGGAAGCGTTGGCAGAAGAAGGGCGCAAGGCTGGAGCGGATTCCGGCTGGTTCCGCTAAATCACATGGAAAAATTTCACTTATTTCTGTCCATGAGAAGTTGGCTCGTGGCTATGTGGCAGGGGCTTGTATTCACCGTTCTCGCAAAGAGATTTGGGTTTCGTCAGTTCGTCGAGGTATTTTCCAGAAACTTCGCGGCTTCCGGAACTACTGAGCAAGACGAAAAACACTCCTCTCAACGTCGTTAGCTTTCCTCGCTAGTTGGCCGATTAAACGTGCCAGTTTTTTCAAGAAACGCGAAGCGATTTGCGGATTGTTCGCGGCAATGCGAGAATATCCGCATGAAAAAACTACTCACTATGGCTGTAATTATATTTGGGGCGGCCATGATGCTGGCTGGGAACGCCACCGCGCAGCAGACCCCGGCGTCTACTCCGCCGCCAGCGTCGTCCGCATCGCAAGCACCCGCGACGAAGCCACCGACGGGCACGGCGGCAACTCATCATGCGGCAGCGGCGAAAACTGCGACTCCGCTGGTGCTTAAAACGGAAAAGGACAAAACTAACTACGCTCTGGGGCTGAGCGTCGGAAAAAGCTTACAGAATGATGGTGTGGATGTTGAACTGGCCATCCTGGTACGCGGGATCAAGGATGAACTGGCTGGCGGCAAGGTTTTGTTGACTGACGATGAAGTGAAGGCTGTGATGGCGGCCTTCAAGATGAATATGCAGAAAAATCAGGAGGCAAAGATGGCTCAAGCCGGGGACACGAACAAGAAAGAAGGCGACGCATTTTTGGCAGCCAACAAGACAAAAGACGGCGTCGTCACGCTGCCCAGCGGACTGCAATACAAGATTTTGACGGCCGGGACAGGAGCGAAGCCGACAGCGGCCGATTCCGTCGTCTGCAACTACAAAGGCACGCTGATTAACGGCAAGGAATTCGACGCTTCGTCGAGACACGGCGGCCCAGCGACGTTTCCAGTAAGCGGCGTGATTAGGGGATGGACGGAGGCTCTCCAACTGATGCCCGTTGGGTCGAAGTGGCAACTCTTTATTCCGCCGGACCTCGCTTACGGCCAGCGCGGCGCGGGGGGAGACATTGGGCCCGGCGCTACCCTTGTTTTCGAAGTTGAGTTGCTCTCGATCAAGGGCAAGTAAAGCGCATTCCCATCGCATCGCAAGAGAAGAGCCAGACAGGGCAACGCGAAGTTGTCCTGCCTACGTTCTATTCTCGGAAAAAAGTGGTTGCGTTGGCTACCGTCAAATCGTCCCGACGGCATACAGCACTTTTTGAAACCTCCGCCTGGAACCGCAAGGACACAAATCGTTGCGACCCAACTTTTCGAGTAATTCCTTATCACCGTGAACTATACGGCGACCTCGCTTAACGTGGGTTTCGGAGGGATATCCTTTGCGGCGTTTACTCGTGCGCTTGAAAGGAGGATTGATTGAACTGCTCTTCGATTTGCATGGCACACCTCCAGTTAATTCTCGCTAATTTTAACATGGGAAATCGCGAGAACTCAAAAGGTCTTCGCCGCCCTAACTACGATGGTTTGACAGGTCCTCGCCCCTCTTCTAATATGCAACAATAATACGCAAGAACGGCGTTTAGAAGGCTGCGGTTCGGTATAAGCTACTACCGCGAGGCGAAGCGGCGCGCATAACCCCAAATGTTCAGCATTCCACACCTGGTCATAATCTTCGTTGTAGTTCTGGTGGTGTTCGGGCCGGAAAAATTGCCGGAACTTGCGAGGAATCTGGGGAAGATTATGGGAGATTTCCGGCGCGCCACGGGAGACTTGCAGAACACGTTTCAGGATCATCTTCGGGACATCGAGCGCGAAGCCAGTAAGCGGCAGACGCCTCCCGTTCCCGGCACAACGGTCGCTCCAGCCAAGCAGAACACCATTGCTCCGCCTAAGACCGATTCCGCTGTCATGCCCGGAACAGTGCCGAGTGACGCGCCGCACGGTTGGACAGTAGCGCCAGCTTCTTCTGGAGAAACCCCCGCAGCTTCCACAGACTCTTCGGCTGAAACATCCGGAGCGACGCAGGCGGACACGATGCAAGTTCAGCCGGACGCCGCGGCTAAGCCAACACAAGAGCCTTTCGTCAACCCCTCCTCAGCCTCAGCTGGCGGTCAGACCGAGCAGGGAACGGGTGCGCACCCGGAACAGGCGAGCGCGGCTGGCGCATCCGAGCCTGGCCACGAGAAGGGGAGCGATGGCGGAAGCTGAGCTCGATCCCAACCTGATAGCACCAGCCGATGTTGCCGGCTCGACCGCCGATGCGGATTCGGGTGGAAGGATGTCGTTCTTCGATCATCTGATCGAACTTCGACGGAGGCTGATCCACGCGGCGGTTGCCATCGTGCTGTGTACCGGAGTCGGGCTGCTGCTTTCGAAGCATTTCATCGCGTTCGTGGTGCAGCCCATGCACATGGCGCTGCGTTCCGCAGGCCTCGAGGACAATCTTTACTACACAAGCCCCGCAGGATACGTCAGTCTGGTAATTAATCTGGGACTGTATCTGGGTATAGCGATCGCGATGCCTTACGTGCTTTACCAGGTCTGGCTGTTTGTTGCGCCGGGGCTTTTCAAACACGAGCGTAACGCAGTGGCAGGATTTATAGTTTCTTCGATGTTTCTTTTTTTGTGCGGACTGGCATTCGGCTATTTCATCATGCTGCCGACGACGCTGAAATTCCTGATCGGTTTCGCGAATGAAGGGCCGATCAAGCCGCTGATCAGCATCAACGAATATTTTGATTTGACACTGATGATTCTGCTGGGCCTAGGGATAGTTTTCGAATTGCCGGTGCTTATTTTTATCCTTTCGTTGTTCGGAATCGTTACGCCGAAATTTCTACTGAAGAACTTCAGGTACGCGATGGTGATCATCACGGTTGTAGCTGCGATCGTCACGCCCACGCCGGATGCCACAACCATGCTGGTGTTTATGGCGCCGATGATCTTGCTCTATTTTATCGGCGTGTTGGTCTCTTACGTCGTGCTGAAGCGCAAACAGGCTGCGGATGCGGCCACTTAGGAGGCGCGGTAGATGCTGAAGTCGCGCATTGAATTCGTGTTCGCCGGTGCGGTGATCTCAGCCGCGCTCGGTGTTGCGGCGTGCAACCACGATAGCTCCCGGTCAGAAGCATCGGCAAGCGCCGCACCGGCGTCTCAGTCGTCGGCGGCCCAAACCAACGCCGCGCCGGTGAAGCCTACTGAATCGGCTCCGCCGGCTTCTCAAACCGGAGGTTTCGATGGAGCGAAGGCTTACGATCAAGTAGCGAAAATTGTGAGTTTTGGACCACGTCCGCCCGAGTCGGAAGGCATTCATCATGTCCAGGATTACATTCGCGCGCAACTGCAAAGCTTCGGGTGCGCGGTGGACGAAGATGACTTTCACGCGTCCACTCCGACGGGACTTATGGCAATGAAGAACATCATCGCGAAGACACCCGGAACAGGGCAGGGAATTATTCTGCTGCTTACACATTACGATTCGTTGGGAAGCGTTCCCAATTTTGTGGGAGCGGAGGATAGCGCTTCGTCCACCGGAGTTATGCTCGAAGAGGCGCGCCTTCTGTGCGGCAAGAAACAGCCAAATGCGGTTTGGATAGCTTTTCTGGACGGCGAAGAAGCAATTATCAACTGGGACAGAAACAACGATCACACTTACGGAAGCCGCCAACTTTCGGCGAGTCTTGCTGTTTCGGGAGACTTAAAGCGCGTGAAAGCGGTAATCCTCGCAGACATGATTGGGCAGTACGGCCTGCTAATCCCGCGCCAGAACTCTGAAAATTCAACGCGATGGCTTACCGATCTTGTATGGAAAACGGCGGCACGCCTGGGCTATCAGGATATTTTTATCGCGCGTGAAACGGATATTTCGGACGATCACCAACCGTTTCTAGCGCACGGCATGCCGGCGATTGACATCATCGATTACGAAGGTTATCAGCAGCCGAAATACTGGCACACCGATCAGGATACGCTCGACAAGGTGAGCCCGCGGAGTCTGGCCATTGTGGGTCACGTGATCCTGGAATCCGTGGCTGAGCTTCAGAATAAATTTCGCTGAACATTATTACGAGTGTAAACTTGCGGCACTGTAAGCCACATCGAGCTGCAGTCTATACTTGCTTTTATTCGAATGGCAATTATCCGCGTGTCATCTTCTCAAGGCGCATATGGCGTGCACTGTTCGCACGGCGCACTGGCACGCGCGGAGTCTGTGATTAAGGGGCTGGGCGATTCGACCGGCACCTTCGTGCTTTCGTCACCGAACGTGTGGACAAACTGGGGGCGCACGCTGGCGAAACGGATCCCGGCAGTGCGCACGAACCGAACTTTTCTTTTCGATGATAGCGAGGCGGCGAAAAATCTTGCGACTGTAGAGCTGTTGTGTCGCGCGCTCAGCCGGGCTGGAGCAGACCGGCGAGCTGTCATCGTCGCAGTAGGCGGCGGCGTAGTCGGCGACGTGGCGGGATTTACAGCGGCGAGTTATCTGCGCGGCGTGAGGCTGGTGCAAATCCCCACAACTCTCGTCGCGCAAGTGGACAGCTCCGTGGGCGGGAAGACTGGCGTTAACCTGCCTGGCGGGAAAAACCTCGTGGGCGCGTTTTATTCGCCGAGGGCGGTGATTGCTGACCTCGATACGCTCGCAACTTTGCCGCACCGGGAATATCGATCGGGCTTGTACGAAGTGATTAAATATGGCGCGATTGCAGATATAGAGCTCTTCAGGTTTCTCGAGCGGCACATACTGGCGCTGCTGCGTCGCGATACAGCCGCGCTGTCGTGGGTGATTCCGCGATGCATTCGGATTAAGGCGGACGTCGTCGCGCGAGACGAACGTGAGAGTGGGCTTCGCGAGATTCTGAATTTCGGCCACACGATCGGACACGCTCTGGAAGCTGCCACTGGCTACCGGCGTTTTCTGCACGGCGAAGCAATCGCCTGGGGAATGTACGCGGCGACGCTGCTGGGTCTTGCTACAGGACGCGTGCCGGAATCGGTTGCCACGCGTATCATCAGGCTGGTGGCGAGTGTCGGACCGCTGCCATCACTCGGCAAGATTCGCGGTGAGCAATTGCGCCCGATTTTGGCAGGCGATAAAAAAGCTCGCGCTGGGGAAGTTCGCTGGGTTCTGCCGCGGGCAATTGGGAAAGTGCAGCGCGGCGTGCGGCTTCCGTGGAAACTGATTGCGCGCACAATTTCGGAATTGCCTGAAATAGACGCGAGGGCCAGAGGTTGACGAACGCATGCCGATAATGACCACGCCGATATTTCCTCCGCAGGCGCCGGGTTCGCGCCCGAAAGGCGCTCGCAGCGAACGCGAGGCTTCCGCGCATGTGCGGAGAATGTTCAGCCGGATCGCGCCGCGTTACGACTTCCTGAATCATTTGCTGTCCTTGTCGGTCGATCGTATCTGGCGGCGGCGAGCGGCAAGCAAATTTCAGAGAATTCTCCGGCGCACGGACGCTCGGGTTCTCGATCTCTGCTGCGGAACAGGGGATTTGACGTTCGCGATGGAGCGCGTGCGATTGAAGGCGATGCGTGACCGCGGAGCGTATCGCATCCCATTAGTTGGCAGCGACTTTGCGGAGCCCATGCTCGAGCGCGCGAAAGTGAAAGGCCGCAAGCATCATCGGAGGGCGGCGTTTGTCGCGTCGGACGCTTTGCGGCTGCCATTTCCAGACGCTTGCTTCGATCTGGTGACGACGGCGTTTGGTTTTCGCAACTTGGCGAATTATGAGAACGGGCTGCGGGAAATTGCGCGTGTGATGAAAGAGAATGCGCAAGTGGGTATTTTGGAATTCTCCGAACCTAAGGGCGGACTCATGTCTGCGATGTTTCGCTTTTATTTCCGCCATGTGCTGCCCAACGTCGGTGGCATAATTTCCGGAAGCAAAGACGCGTATAGATATTTACCGGGGTCGGTGGCGAAATTTCCAAACCGCACCGATCTGGCTGCGATGATGAAAAGAGTAGGATTCGTCGATGTGAAGATTTATTCCTGGAATTTCGGCAGCGTTGTCTTGCATTCCGCTCGCCTACCCGAACAGGTTTCAGAGAAGTAAAAAGAGCCGGCCGTCTAAATACCGGCTAATTCTCCAGGCCTAACGCGCGAATTTTGTGCAGAAGAGTCTTGTAGGAAACTCCCAGTTTTTCGGCGGCGCGGGTTTTATTCCACTTTGATTCGCGCAAAGCATTCTGAATTTTGAAGCGTTCCACGTGCGCGACAGCGCGCTGCGAGACTTCTTCGAGCGGCCCGGCCCATATGAATTTCTCTTCGAGCATTCCGCTCGGCAGCTCTTCGCGGGAGGGCTTGGCGGCGGGCAATTGCAGGGCGCTCGCGTCGATTTCGGGACCGTTTGCTAGAATCGCAGCGCGTTCGATGGCGTTTTGGAGCTCGCGTACATTGCCGGGCCACGCATACGTCACCAGACGCGCGCGCGTCTCCTTCGAGAATTTCAAATCGGGTTTGCGAAACTCGCGCCGGAAGCGCTCCAGAAAATGCTCGGCCAGAAGAAAAACGTCGTCACCGCGTTCGCGCAGCGGCGGAATGGTGATCGGCACAGCGGAAATTCTGAAATAAAGGTCTTCGCGAAACGTTTTGTCGGCGACGGCTGCATGCAGGTCTTTGTTTGTGGCAGTTAAGATGCGCACATTCACTTCGATTTCCTGCGTTCCGCCTACGCGCTCGAACCGCTTTTCTTCCAGTATGCGCAACAGCTTGCTCTGAATAGCCAGGGGAAGCTCGCCGATTTCGTCGAGGAACAACGTTCCGCGGTGCGCCAGCTCGAGCTTGCCGATTTTGCGCGCGCCCGCGCCGGTGTAGGCGCCACGTTCGTGGCCGAACAATTCGTTTTCGACCAACCCTTCGGGGATCGCGGCGCAATTCAACGCTACAAATGGGTGATCGGCGCGCGGACTCAGGTGGTGGACGGCGCGAGCGAAGAGTTCTTTGCCAGTTCCGCTTTCGCCGAGCAGAAGGACTGTCGAGTCCGTTGCAGCAACTCGTTGCGTCATCTGGCTCGCGTCCTTCATGGAAGGATGTTCCCCTACGATTCGAGGAAAACCGTAGCGCAGCGCGTATTCTTCGCGGAGGAGCAGATTCTCGCGCAATAGTTCCTGTTGCCGCGCGGCTCGTTCGAGCAACAGCTTCAAGTGATCCAGATCCACGGGTTTCTGAATGAAATCGAACGCGCCGTCTTTCATGGCGGTGACAGCTTCTTCCACCGAGCCGTAAGCAGTCATCAGAATTACCGGAAGAGTAGGCTCGACGCGCCGCGATTCGCGGAGAACATCCAGGCCGGAATTTCCGGGGAGTTTCAGATCGGAAAGAATCAGAAGGTAACGGCGGCTTCGAATTTTGTCGATTGCGGTATTTCCGTCGGGGGCTTCTTCCACCGTGTAGCCGTTGCGTTCGAGGGCCTTGCGCAGCATCGCCCGCAACTCGGCTTTGTCTTCGACAAGGAGTACGGGCTCCATCAGCAGAACGTCTTAACGCGCCCAGCCGGGGTCGCCGCCCGCTTTGCGCAAATCATCTTCGGCATCGGAGATGGCCTGCTTATCCGCTTCGATTTGCTGTTTCTTGGCTTCGATGTCGCTGGTCTTTTTGTTGATGTCTTCGCGCGTCAAATCCTGCTGCATGGCTTTTACCGGGTTGTTGTAATACTGGATGTCAAGTTGGCCTAGCTCGCGCTGCATCACGTCCAAGTTCTGCTGATCCTGCTCGAGCTTGTGGCGCAGTTGGGTGAATTTGGTTCGCCATGCTTTTTCGTCAGTGCCGGCGGGCGCGTCTGCGGCATGGTCTTTGCCGTCGCCATTTCCTGATGCAGCTTCACCGACTGACGAAATTCCGCCGGTGGTCGGCAGATTCTCGTTGGTAAAAACTTTCGCAGGCTTGGACTGGTCTTTTTTTTCTTCACGGGCGCGGCGCGCTGCAGCCACCAACGGATCTTGTTGCGCCGGAGGAGCCTGTGAGGCTTGCGCAGCGGGCTGCGCCTGAGACGTCGATGGCGCAGCACTTTGCTGCTGGTTCTGCTGCGACTGATTTTGTTGATAAGCGAATCCGCTCGCGGGCACGAACAACACGAGTGCTGCTGCGAAGCCAAGGTGAAGATGTTTCCGCATGGCTGTGGCCTCCTGAGAGGCATTTCTGCCTGAATATGTCTGTTACAAGTTTAGATGCGAGCTGCCCGGGAGGCAATCGGGGATGGTGTAGGCTCCTGCCGCAAAGGTAACCATAGCAAAAACTCAGCTCCGCCGTCCGGCCGGTTGCGCGCTTCGATGCTTCCGGCGTGTTGCAGCGCTACTTTCTGAACTACGGCCAGCCCCAAACCGGTGCCTTCAGACTTGGTTGTGTAGAACGGCAGAAAAATCTTGGGCAAATCTGTGGCTGGTATTCCCGGGCCGTTGTCTGCGACGCAGATTCGCTGCCATTTTTGGCCGCCGAGATCTTCGATTGTGCCGGAAATCGTGACGCAAGGAACCTTCGCGGATTCCTTTGCTGCCTGTGCGCCGTTTCGCGCCAGATTCAGCAGAGCCTGGCGAATAAGTGCCTCATCGCCGGGAAGGTCTTGAAACGTTCCTTCAAATTGCACCGCGCATTCCGGCATCGTTTCGTGCAGTTCTTCGGCAACTTTTTCGACGAGCATCTGCATGGGGACTGACTCGTAGCAAATTTCGAGCGGCTTGGCGAAACGCAGAAATTCCGTGACCACGTGAGTCAGGGCGCGCGTCTGATCCAGAATGCGCTCGGCCGACTCTTGCGTTTCACTGGGCTTGGTTTCGCTGCGAATCATCTGCGCGTAGCCTGAGATCGTCGCCAGCGAGTTCTTGAACTCATGCGCGATGCCGGCGGACATTTCTCCCAACGCCGCGAGATTCTCTTTCCACCTCATTTGTTTTTGTAGCGCGGTGAGTTCGGTCAAATCGCTCATAAGGCAGAGAGCTCCGCTCACTTTCATGTCGGGTGCGAGCGTAAGGGACGGATCTGCGTTGGCGCGCGCGACCGTTCGCACGTTGCGGTAGATGGGAGAAATCGTGACGCCCAAGCGGCGGACTTCGCCGTCGGCGGTCATGTGTTCCACTTCGCCGCGCTGAATGGTCTTAGCGTCGCGCAAACAAGCTGTAAGCATTCTGGTGAGATCGGAATCGCCACCGAGTATTTCCTGGTAAGAGCGATAGCGCAAAGTTCGGATGCCCAGCGCCTCCTCGGCAGCAGGGTTGGTGGAGCTGATCGCGCCGGTGGCGTTCACCAGAAGCAAGCCGGTGGGCATGTTGCGTGTGACTTCTTCCGTCAGACGTTCGGATTCCTGTGCGCGTTCCTGAGCCAGCAAATGCAGGCGGGCAAGCTCTTTTTCCTGCGCGCGCAATTTTTCAATGACGCCCTGCATCGATGCAGCCATGAACGCCGAAGCGTTCGCGGTGTCGGGATTCGGGCTGGCCCAATCGCCGCTCTGAACGCGTGAACCTTCGTGCAGCATCTTGCGCATGGCATAGAAAAGCGCCACAACGCCCAGTAGAAGCGCTACGAGCAACGCCGCGGCGTATCCGATATTGAATGGCAGAGGCCCTGGGAGCGCAGGACGTTTGGGAAGGAGCGCGAGTATCGAGAACGTATTCATGTCTATCGTACCATCAGCAATGACTGATACCAGTTTACGACCGGCGTGCCGAAAAATACCACCAACAATGCCGCCATCCCCAAAAATGTTCCAAACGGCAACTCGTAGTCAGCTTCCTTGCGCCGCGCCAGAATTATGGCTACACCCAAAACGCTCCCCAGCAACGAGCCAGCCAGGATTGTGAGCAGCGTACGTTTCGTTCCCAAGAAGGCTCCAGCCATCAACATCATTTTCACGTCGCCAAGGCCCATGCCTTCGCGTCCGCGCAGCCGAAAATAGGCTTCCGAAACCAGCCAAAGCAAACCGCTTCCGAACGCTGCGCCGAGAATCGCGTCGGCGAAGGAAAGCACCGGAGCCGGGGGAGGGAAGTCGAATATGTGATTTGCGACCCAAAGCGCGGTGCCATCCGTCGGCTTGGTGAAAAAGCTGAGGGCAAGGCCGAGCGCGAGGCCGGTATAGTTCACGAGGTCCGGAAGAAGGCGTTCACGGAAGTCGGTGAAAACCAGAACGATCATAATTGCAGAGAATACAGCCCATTTCAGCGTTTCGACGGTTAAACCGAACACCAGATAACAGGCCAAGAAAAGAATGCCGGTGAGCAATTCAACCAGAGGATACATCGCCGAAATGGGCGTCTTGCACGCGCGGCATTTTCCACCCAGGATCACGTAGCTGATGACCGGAATGTTGTCGTACGGGCGAATCGGCGCGGCGCATTTTGGGCAAGCCGACGCTGGCATCACAATCGATTTTCCGCCGGGTATGCGCAGGATGCAGACGTTCAGAAAGCTGCCGATGATCAGGCCGAATAGGAAAACAAAAATACCGACGAAGAGCTCAGGGGGCACACCTCGAATTTGCCATATCCAGCGCGCTCTCTCAAGCCGCGCCATTCCCATCGTGCCCGACTGCTAACACTTTCGAGTGGTGTTTAATCATCTTACGTTGTCCGAGACGTCTGACCGCTACTGAAAAACATAAAACGTCGCCGCCTCGGTTCCCGTGCGGCGTTGCCGAGCATTTGCAGCGGGCGCAGGACGCCGCATCCCCTACGGAGTGATGGTGGCAGAGCGTCCAGTGAGTGATTCGAAGGTCATTTGATTGGTTCGCGGCGCTACGTTATATTTGTTCGTTTGCAGACCATGGCTTGGCTCGAACAGAAAATACGCCGGTATGAACACATGCGCTGGGCGCAGGAGCCCAATCGGCGCACGCTTCCGTTTGCATGGGGGCTGGAACACATCGGCGGCGATGCAAAAGAGCCGGACCCGCGCGGGTTCCTCGACCGATTCGTCGATCACACTATCGAACACAGCGACGAATGGTATGCCGTCACGCCGGCGGACGACTATTTGCTGGCCGACGACGTTCTTACGTTTACCAGCGCGGTGGAATCTCCGTGGCCGGCCAACAATCGTGTGCACGCGCAAGTTTTCCACGCGCGACATACGGGCCCGGCAGTCGTCGTGCTCGCGCAATGGAACGCGCGCTGGGAAGAGCAACAGGACGTTTGCCGCTGGCTGAATCGGCTGGGCATCACGGCGGTCAAGATGAGCTTGCCGTATCACGACCGCCGCGCGATTCCGGATCATCCTCGTGGCGACCATCTTGTAGGCCCGAATATCGGGCTCACGCTGCAGGCGAATCGGCAAGCGGTGATGGATGTGCGGCGTACTCTTCGCTGGCTGGACAGCCAGGGTTACGACCGGCTGGGAATTCTCGGCACCAGCATCGGATCTTCGATTGGATTTGTGACGATGTGCCACGAGCCCTTGTTGCGTGCGGGCGCGTTTTTGCATGTTGCAACATACTGCGGCGACGTGGTTGCCAGCGGTTTGACCACCATGAATGTGTGGGAATCGCTCAGCACCAAAATTTCACATGACGACATCCGGCGTTACTGGTCGCCGATTAGTCCGTATCCATATATTTCGAGGCTGGCCGGAACCAACAAGAAAATTCTCGCCATTACCGGGCGCTACGATCCAACATTCTGGCCGGAATATACCGAGTCCTTCTTCCACGCCGCGCGACGCGAAAAATTGCAAGTCGAGAATCTGTCGATGCCGTGCGGGCACTATTCGCTGGGGGAAGCGCCGTTCAAGTACGCCGCGGGATATCGCTTCGGCACATTTCTGTTTGAGTCTTTGGCGTAATCCTCAGCATGTTGCCCGCGTTACAGCGGGCGCAGCATGCTGCGCCCCTACGGTTACATGCCGAATGCAAGATTCTCGTCGGCGCCGATCCCGCCTTAGCAGGGCCGTTTGGAGTGCAGCGGCTTGCGGCCGCTTTCAAGCGAAGATACGTCCGCGTCCCGTCGGAGATGTATCAAGAAAGTCAAAAGAGCCGGCAAGATGCCCTGCCCTTGTCTTGGTAAACCGGCGCTAGGAAGGCGTGCGCATGACACAAAAGCTTTTCGCGACGGCTAGCGCAGGAGGGCGCTGAATGAGCCCGTCTCGATCAGGCGCGCTACGGCTGCGATATCTGAGGCAAGCGAGCGATCCGCTTCTACCGTCGGCGAAACTTTTCTTACGATGTCATGCGCCTTTTGCGCTTCTGCTCCGGTGCGAAGCGGGGCGAGAAGATCGATACCCTGGCAGGCGCTGAGCAGTTCAATCGCTAGAACATTCCGCAAATTTGCCATCATCGGCTCGATTCGGCGCGCGGCAGCCATTCCCAT
>DATNLC010000081.1:0-1608 GCA_035603075.1 Candidatus Acidiferrales bacterium
GCGGCCAAGTCTGGATGCCCGCTTTCGCGGGCATGACACTGACGTTTCTGAGTCATCCCCCATTTTGAACGACTCACGCGACTAGCTCAACGTTTCCTGGTCTACTCCTATCAGCCCGAATCTCAACGGCTGCCGCCGCAACCCACTCAGACCGTCGGGAGATTTCCCTAAAACGCGCCGAAATGTTTCGCTCGCGAAGCGATATATACCCTGTTCACCCCAGGAGCCGAAAATCCTTGGGTGAAATTATACGAAAATTGTCTGTGACCGAATCGCAGAACTCGGCCCACCTTCTGGGCACCTCGTCGCGCAGGAATTCTAGGGTTGTTTCCGCGAATTCGCCGCAAGTCCCGTAGCATTTGTTGTGGGTGATGTTCTTGTGCATGACGCCCCATAGCCGCTCGATCGGGTTCAGGTGCGGGCAATAAGTGGGCAGGAAATGCAGCTTGATCCGGCAACTCGGTCGGGCCAGCCATTCCTTCACGAGTTTGGCGTGATGATAGCGCGCGTTGTCTAGGAATACGTGGATGCAGACCATCAGCGGATAGAGCGATTCCAGCGATTCCAGCAGCCGGATCGTCGATATCGCGTCGATCGTTTCGGCTTCGATCATGCGGGTCTGGCCGGTTTCTAGATCGATCGCGCCGTGGATGTTGATGCGCTCGCGCCCGCTCGTCTGTTCGATCGCGAGCTTCTGTTCCTTCGGGGCCCAGCAACCCACGGGCCGCGCCGCGTGGGTGGGATGCACCGCGTCCACGAATATCGCGACCTCGTCGTCGCCCTTGGAATTCAACAGGTCTTCGTAGCTCGCGATAAACGCCTTCTGCGTTTTGGGGTCTAGCTTGCGCGAGATGACTTCCGGCTTGTGATATTCGAGCCCCAGGCGATGCAGCAGCGCGATCAGCCCCGAGCGGCTTTCGTAGACAAGGCCAAATTCCTTGGCGATCCAGGCGCCGATGTGACGCGTCGAGCGCGGGAGGGTCGCCCCAACCCAGGCCTTCAAAGCTCCGCATTGTAGGGGCGTCATCTTGCTCGAACTGCCGCCCACGTCGAAGTGGCTCAGGCCTTCGACGCCGCTTTGTTCGAACAGCTCGTACCAGCCGCGGATCGTGTCGTCGTCGAACAAGAGAACCTCGGCCACTTGTTGACAGCTCATCCCCTTATCCAACAGCACCAGGGCATTGGCGCGCCTTGTCACGCGACCGGCGGCCAAACCGTCGCGAGCCAGCGCGATCAGCGCTTTGAGATCCTCTTCGATAAGAAAGCCGCCGCGAATCATGCGGCCATCCGAATCCGACCCACCGCCAAACGCAAGACATTTTTCCCGAGTCCTCATTGAATCCGGGTATATGATTTTTCCGGGCGTTCTGGCCGCCGCCATTGCGCGGAGATTTTGCAATATCTTGGCTTCCGCCGCATGAAACGGGCGGATCGCGAGGCGCTAACGGCCTGGATATCGACCGAGCTTTGCCCTGGCGGCATGTCGGCGGCGGCGATGATGGAGCAGGTGTTCCTTTGGCGCCGGGATCGGAAGATTTTCGGACCGTCGCGCAAAGAGATGGAACGGCTTGTGCGCTCCGAGCGCCAACAGTTTCTGGACGCCTATCT
>DATNLC010000122.1:0-1481 GCA_035603075.1 Candidatus Acidiferrales bacterium
CTTATCAGATGGGATGAGAAGGCCGGTCTCCAGCGGGATGCGATACGCTCCCATTGAACGACGCGCTCGGGGCGCAAAAAGGAGACCGGCAATGAAGAAGATTAGCACTGTGGCGATCGAGGGGATCCAGATTTTCAAGCAGAACCAGCTGACGATTGGTTTGGATTTGGGAGATCGAACCAGCCATTACTGCATCTTGAACGAAGCGGGCGAAGTGATCTTGGAACAAGAACTGCCCACGACACCGAAAGGAATCGAGAAAGTTTTCAGCAGGATTCCGCGGAGTCGGATCGCGCTGGAAACCGGGACGCATTCACCTTGGGTCAGCCGGCAGCTGACCCAGTTGGGGCACGAAGTGATCGTGGCGCATGCGCGCAAAGTGCGACTGATTGGCGAGAGCAGCCGGAAAGATGATCGGCTGGATGCTAGGACGTTGGCGCGCCTCGCCCGAATCGATCCCGCATTGCTCGGTCCGGTGCGGCATCGCAGTGCCAAAGCGCAAATCCATCTGACAGTGATCCGGGCCCGAGCGGCGCTGGTCAGCACCCGCACGGCACTGGTGAATGCGGCCAGAGGATTGACCAAGTCCTATGGCGCACGACTGCCGCAATGCGGGACCGAACAGATGAATCGGGAGATTACGAAAGAGCTCAAGCCGGAGTTGCGGGAAGCTTTGAATCCGCTGCTGAGAGAAATCGAATCGCTCAACGAACGCATCGCCGAATACGACACGCGGATCGAGCAGATTGCTAAAGAAATCTATCCCGAGGTAGCTCGACTGAAACAAGTAAAAGGAGTCGGACCATTGATTGCGCTAACCTACGTTCTGACTCTAGACGACCCGCACCGATTTCGCCGCAGCCGGGACGTAGGATGTTTTGTTGGGTTGCGCCCCGGCCGCAGGAACTCCGGCATGAGCGAGCCGCAGCTGCACATCAGCAAAGAAGGAGACCGCTATCTCAGAACACTACTGGTACAAGGGGCGCACTACATCCTGGGCCCTTTTGGACAAGATAGTGATCTCAGGCGCTGGGGCCTGAAGCTTTCGGAGCGCGGAGGAAGGAATGCCAAGAAACGAGCGGTGGTCGCGGTGGCGCGGAAGTTGGCCGTACTACTTCACAAGTTGTGGGTCAGCGAAGAGATTTACGAACCGCTGCGGAACAATCGACAAGCAATGGCCCGAGTCGCATAGAGAGTGGTCCAACGTGGATTCGAACAACCGAGCTCAACCGCCGAGATCAGGTGACTGCGCCTAACTCCTGGCCCAGCTCGGTCAATGAGACTGAGCCAAGGTCGATTATCAGGTCGCAGCACCTACTGTATCGAGGACGCCCAACTTGCAGCGAGCGACCATCGCTCATCACAAAGACTGCGGATGGAAGGATGGCGACAGAGGCGGCTCGGTGAAACAGTTAGGATTCCACAGAGAGAAACACCAAAACCGTCTTGACTCCGACCGGCCTTCTCATGGAAGGAGTTAG
>DATNLC010000130.1:0-1189 GCA_035603075.1 Candidatus Acidiferrales bacterium
ATGGCGAAGGAGAAATTCGAACGCAATAAGCCGCATGTGAATATCGGGACGATTGGGCACATCGACCACGGCAAGACGACTTTGACGGCGGCAATCACGAAAGTGCTGTCGAAGAACAATCCGAAAGTGTCGTTCCGTGCGTTTGATTCGATTGATAACGCGCCGGAAGAGCGCGAGCGCGGAATTACGATTGCGGTATCGCACGTGGAGTATGAAACGGCGAACCGTCATTACGCGCACATCGATTGTCCGGGCCACGCCGATTATGTGAAGAACATGATCACCGGCGCAGCGCAGATGGACGGCGGAATCCTGGTTGTCGCTGCGACGGATGGACCGATGCCGCAAACGCGGGAGCACATTCTGTTGGCGCGTCAGGTGGGTGTGCCGGCGATTGTGGTGTTCTTGAACAAGTGCGACATGGTGGACGATCCGGAGTTGCTGGAGTTGGTGGAGTTGGAAGTGCGCGACTTGCTGAAGACCTATCAATTTCCGGGAGACACGATTCCGATAGTGCGTGGGTCGGCGCTAAAGGCTCTGGAAGGCGATGCGAAGTACGAGAAGTCGATACTGGAGCTGATGGAAGCAGTGGACAAGAGTATTCCGATGCCGGTGCGCGACATCGACAAGCCGTTTGCGATGCCGATTGAAGATATTTTCTCAATTTCAGGCCGCGGAACGGTAGTGACGGGAAGAATCGAGCGCGGCAAAGTGAAAGTGGGAGAGGAAGTAGAGATTGTGGGCTTCCGGCCGACGATGAGAAAGACGGTGACGGGCGTGGAAATGTTCCGCAAGCTGCTCGATGAAGGGATTGCGGGAGACAACGTCGGGTTGCTGCTGCGCGGCACGGAAAAAGATGAAGTGGAGCGCGGACAAGTGTTGGCCAAGCCGGGATCGATCACGCCGCACACGAAGTTCAAGGCGGAAGCGTACGTGTTGACGAAGGAAGAAGGCGGACGGCACACACCGTTCTTTACGGGCTACCGGCCGCAATTCTATTTTCGGACGACGGATGTGACGGGAGACGTGAAGTTGCCGCAAGGAGTGGAGATGGTGATGCCGGGAGACAACGTGTCGGCGGAGATCACTTTGATTACACCGGTAGCTTTGGAGAAAGGGTTGCGGTTCGCGATACGCGAAGGCGGCCACACGGTCGGAGCCGGCGCTGTCGCCGAGATCATCGAGTAAA
>DATNLC010000013.1:0-1878 GCA_035603075.1 Candidatus Acidiferrales bacterium
CGTCATGTATGGACGGCCCCCTCTCGGCAAGAGCATTTTTGGTATTTCGGCAAGTGAATCGGGGAGCGGTCATGTATACGGCCTCGAGAAGCGGCCTTTGACCGCGGGCCCTGATGGAGAACGCGGATCGAATTCCAATCATTGCGGCGCGCTGTGACGCGCGATGACGGTACGGAGTGTTTCGATCCCGGTTTCCTGACCATTTGCCATCACACCATAGTTGCCCTTCCGATAGGCAGGAGCGCGAGCGCGGCGGCTGTCGCCCTCAATCAGGCAGCAGCCGACGCGCTGGCGCGGTCGCGGTAAACTTCTCCTTTGACCAGCATGGCCCAGATGATACGCGCGGTCTTGGCGGCGAATGCCACCATCGCGACCTTGTAGGGCCTGCGCGCGAGCAGCTCGCGCAGCCACGGATTGCTGACACCACGGGCCTTCTGCTGCCGCAGATGAGCGCTTGCCCCGCTGATGAAGAGCGCACGGAGCATGCGGTCTCCCTGTTTGGAGATACGTCCGGGACGATGCTTGCCTCCGGTGCCATGATCGCGACCGGTCAGCCCGATCCAGGCCGCAAAATCACGTCCCGAACGAAACACCTTGGCATCCGGCACCTTGGCCAGAACCGTACTGGCGATGATCGGGCCGACCCCCGGCACCTCCATCAGCCGGCGGGCCTCGTGATCGGCGCGGGCGGCCTTGGCAATCTGCCGTTCAAGCGCCCGCTCGTCGGCATCAAGCGTCTGCCAGTGCCGGGCCAGAACCAACAGCGCCCCACGCATCATCTCCGGGATCTCCCCGCTCGGCGCTTCCAGCGTTGCCATCAGCTCACGCAACCCCTTAAGGCCCTGTGCCGCCACGATCCCGATCTCGCTCAGTGCCGCCCGCAGCGCGTTCGCCGCCATCGTGCGCTGCCGCACCAGCAACGCCCGCGTACCGTGAACCGCCAGCGTGGCCTGCTGCTCCACGCTCTTCACCGGCACAAACCGCATCGTCGGTCGGCCAACCGCCTCGCAGATCGCTTCCGCGTCGCGGCCATCGTTCTTGTTGCGCTTCACGTAAGGCTTCACGTAGGCCGGTGGCATCAGCCGCACCTGGTGGCCATAGCGGCCGATGACACGCGCCCAGTGATGGGCGCTGCCGCAGGCTTCCATCCCTACCGTGCAGGGCGCAAGCTGTGCAAAAAATTTCTCCACCGCGCCCCGCCGAAGCTGACGCCGCAACACGACGCCCCCCAATGGATCAACTGCGTGAACCTGAAACACGTTCTTCGCCAAATCTAACCCAATCGTGCTAATCTCGCTCATGGACGGCTCCCTTGTCTGGTCGAATCGATATCACCAGTCTGGCACACTGATGCCGTCGGGGGCCGTCCACCCCATCTTTGCGAGGAGCATAGCGACGAAGCAATCCAGCCTTCTCTGTGGCTCTTGGATTGCTTCGCTGACGCTCGCAATGACGTTCCAATTGTTAGGTTCCCGCCAATCTCCTCACGACACCTCCTCGATCCTGACCTTGTCGGGATAGAACGCCAGATGGCCGGAGATTTCGGTCATCGCCGGGAACGGCGTCTCGTAGGTCCAGATCGAATTCTCGAGGGTCTTGCCGCCGGCATTGACGCTGAAATAATTCGCATCGCCCTTGTAGGGGCAGTGCGTCACCCGGTCGGTCCGCGTCAGCAGCGCCAGATTGGCGTCGCTTCGCGGCACATATTGTACGGCCGGGTAGCTTGCTTCCTTCAGCGTCAGGGCATGGGTGGTGTCGGCAATCACAATGTCGCCCGCCAGGACGCGGATGCGTTTCGGATTCGCCGTAATGGTGATCGGGTGGTCGGGGCCGGGAAGTTTCATGGTGATCAGCCTCTTTGGTCAGCCCGTTGTGATC
>DATNLC010000022.1:0-3730 GCA_035603075.1 Candidatus Acidiferrales bacterium
GCAAGGTCCTCGGAGGTGCAGTGGATCGTTGTCGGAATGAAGATGCTTTGTTTGGAGAGCCGGTCAACAACCACAAGGATTGAATCACAGCCGGAAGAGGTCGGGAGTGTTTCAATGAAGTCCATGGAGATTGAATTCCAGGGACGTTCCGGGATAGGAAGTTGTTTGAGCAGTCCATAGGGTTTGTGTCTTTGGGGTTTGGCTCGCATACAAGTTGTACAGGATTTGCAATAGTTCTTGACAAATTCACGGAGTCCGGGCCAGGTATAGTCGCGACGGATGAGGTCGACGGTTTTGTTCTGACCGGGATGTCCGGAAAGGATGTGATCATGCTTGTAGCGAAGGACACAAAGGCGGAGGTCATTCTTGTCAGGAATGTATATGAGATTGTCGTGGCGAAGGAATCCGTCGGGAGTGATGGACCAACGGGGCTTCGGGTCAGACAACTGTGACTGGTAGAGGGGGTCGTCGGGAAGTGCGGCTAGGATGTCGGAATTGAGCTGTTCCTGATCCATGATGACTGTAGCACGGAGAACTGGTTCCAAGAGTTCAGTAGCGCGCAGAGAGTCAGACATTTGTTGTTGAGTGAAGATAGGGCGGAAGTTACTCGGGTTGACAGCAGCATAGTCGCTATTTCCCTCTTTAGGGTAGACGTCCCATCGTCTAGTTAAGGAGTCGGGTTTGGTACCAAGACGCCCGGGACGGAAGCAGATGATGAGATTGAACTGGGAAAGGTACTCTGACCAGCGGGCCTGTCGGCGGGTAAGAACCTTGGTAGTGCAGAAGTACTCCAGGTTCTTGTGATCCGTGACGACGTCAATGGGAGTACCGGAACCTTCGAGGTAGTGTCGCCAGACACGGAAAGCCTCGAAGATTGCCAGGAGTTCTTTGTCATGGGTGTCGTAGTTGAGTTCCGGGGCAGTGAAAGTGCGGGAATGGAAAGCCACAGGGTGGATTTCGCCGGAATCAGTCTCAATGGAGAGGATGGCGCCCAGAGCGTAGTCGGAGGCGTCAGTCTCTACAATGATAGGACGGTCAGGAACCCAGTGAGTGAGAATGGGAGCGGAAGTGAAAGTGGCTTTCAGAGCTTCAAAAGACTTCCGGGCATCAGCGGTAAAGTTCCAGGCAACACCTTTGCGGGTTAAGCGGGTGAGCGGAACGACGATGTCGGAATAGTCAGAGATGAATCTCCTGTAGAAGTTGGCAAAGCCAAGGAAGGATTGCACATCCTTCACTTTCCTAGGTTCAGGCCAATCCTGGATACTCTGGACTTTGGCGGGGTCCATCTTCAAACCGTCTTTCGACAGAATGAAGCCGAGGTATTCAACGGAGTCGACAGAGAAATGACATTTGTCAGGACGGGCATAGAGACCATGTTTCCGGAGACGACGGAGAACCTCGCGAACGTGTGCTTTATGCTCAGCGGGGTCGTCGGAATAGATGAGGATGTCATCAAGGTAGATGGTCACATTGACATCCAGCAGGTCGGCAAAGATGTCGTTCATAAATCTCTGAAAAACGGCGGGGGCATTGGTCAATCCGAAAGGCATGACGAGCCATTCGAATGAGCCATAGCGGGTTCGGAATGCCGTCTTCCATTCATCACCTTCAGCAATGCGCACCAGGTGATAAGCATGGCGGAGATCTATGGTGGTATAGAGGCGGGCTTTACCCGCAGTGGATAAGAGGTCGGAAATGAGGGGAAGGGGATAACGATCTTTCTTGGAGATTTTGTTAAGACCGCGGAAGTCGACGCAAAGTCGAAGGGAGCCATCCTTCTTCCGAACAAAGAGGATAGGGGCTCCATGAGGGGATTTGGAAGACCGGATGAACCCAATCCGAAGATGCTCGTCAATGAATTCCCGAAGCGCTCCAAGTTCCGACTGGGACAAAGAGTACATGGGACCAATGGGTGGAGAGGCACCTTCTTCAAGGTCAATCTTGAGATCATAGGGGCGGTGAGGAGCCAAGGTGTCGGCCTTGCGTTTGCTAAAGACATCGGCAAAGTCATGGTACTCCTCTGGGATGTGGGAGAGGTCGGGTTCGTCCATGAGGGACGCAGAGTGGGCAGAAAGGGACGGATCGGAGAGGTGAATCCTGAAACTTTGCGCACCAGGTAATTTACAGGCGCGAGCAAAGGCGGCTGCATTAATTAACGCAACACGGGGGGCAGAGACGGAGGGAGTGGGAGCTTCCGAAGAAGCGGGAAATAACTGCGACGGGAGCTGAGCAGCCCGGGCAGACGACGTCGAGGCGGACGCTGACGGGTCAAGAAGCTGTGGACGGAATGTGATACTGCCCAATACCCAGTTAATCAACGGATTATAGCGGGTGAGCCAGTTGTATCCTAGAACCACAGAACAAGACGGGTCGAGCAGGGTAACATAAAAGTTAAAAATAATGAATTCACCGGACGGAAATTTTACAGGAAGGTCTATAGACTGCGTAATGACGGAATTTGAGGTCCCATCAAAAAGTTTGAGCTCTATAGGCTTCACTGGAATAAGCGGAAGATTATGACGCTGCGCAAACTTAGTATCCACAAAACAATGAGTAGAACCCGAGTCCACGAGCGCACGGAAAGAGAAGTTGGGGTCGGAAATAAGAGGGGATGAGAGCTGAAGATGAAAGGAATTGGGATCGGAAAGAGCGGACGCGTTAAGCCTGATGGCCTCCATAGGAGCACAGGAAGGGGCAACGCAGTCCTCAGTCTGTGCGGAGGTCTGAGAACTGCTTACACTTTTTTCGAATCCGAAGATTCCTTCTCTTTTTCCTTGGTTTGAGCGGCACGCGCTTTCGCCTTGGAAGCAGAGGACTTGCAGTGGGGACAGTTGTCGACGGTATGGCCGGCACCACCACAGAACAGGCACAACTTGTTGTCGAAACGCCGTTGCCGCTCCTGAGGGGTAAGCTTGCCGTCCTTCCCGAGCTTGTCGGCAAGAGCGGAAGCGTTCCCAGAGGCGGAAGATGAGGAGGGCTTGACAGGTTGTTTGTTGTTGTTGTTGCTGAACTTTTTGGCGTTGTGGTTGTGGCTACCCGAAGACTGGTTATTGGCTTTTTTCTCTGATTTGTTGGCGTCGGATTTGTTGTCAGATTTAGGCTTGTTATCAGAGCGGGCTTTCTCGCGGTTACGTTCCCAGTGACGGGAGTCGATGGAGTGAGCGAGAGCCTTCATAGCTTCGAGAGTAGCAGGTTTGCCTTGTTGACCCATGATGTCTTTGATGCGCTCCGCCAGACCCGAATAGTAGCGGTGACGGAGGACACTGTCATCCCAGCCCGTTTGGACGGCTAGACGGTTAAACTCAACGTTATACTTGACAATCCGCTGATTGTCACGCATCCGGAGATTGTCGATACCATCTTCCGCGTCAGCGGTGGGATCAATGGGGCCAAACTGAGTGCGCAAGGTCCGGACGAAGGCAGGCCAATGGTCCATCCAGGCGGGAGCATCCTCGGAATCGAGGATGGACGGCTCAAAATACTCTAGAGCTGTTCCGCGGAGATAGGACAGAGCAAAGGTGACTTTAGCCTCATCGTCGGCATAGTAGGGGTTGTTACGGAAGTAGAGGTTGCACAGAAGGATGAAGTTATTTAGCTTGCGGGGCTCGGAACCGTCAAAGGTGTCAGGTTCCTTGACTTTGCCAGGGGCTCGGGGAGTGGTCTCACGACGCCGGAGCTCCTGAGTCATAAGCATGATAGCCTCAGCAAGTGTAGTAGTGGGTTCTTCACC
>DATNLC010000047.1:0-4757 GCA_035603075.1 Candidatus Acidiferrales bacterium
AACGGTGGAAATCACAGTCGGTGCGGCAGCCGTCGTGAAGGTCCAGACAAAGTTGGCCGCCAACCCTGCTCCTGCGGGATCTTTCGCTCCGGTGGTTATCGTGGCTGTGAACAGGGTTCCGCTTGCTAGAACGGTTGTCGGAGTGAACGTCGCCGTCGTGCCCGCGAGGGTGACGGTGCCGTTCACGGAAGTTGCTCCCGGTCCCGTCAAAGTGAACGTAGCTGCGTTAATTGTGGCCGGATTCATGGCCTTGCTAAACGTAGCGGAGACCGTCGTGTTGACGGCTACACCGGTAGCGCCATTGACCGGAACAGTGGAAACCACAGTCGGTGCGGCGGCCGTCGTGAAGGTCCAGACAAAGTTGGCCGCCAACCCTGCTCCCGTGGGATCTTTCGCTCCAGTGGTTATCGTAGCTGTGAATGAGGTGCTGGTTGCAAGAATGGTTGTCGGAGTCAACGTCGCCGTTGTGCCCGCAAATGTGACGGAGCCGGTCACGGGCGTGGCTCCCGGTCCCGTCAAAGTAAATGTGGCTGCGTTAATCGTTGCGGGATTCATGGCCTCGCTGAACGTAGCCGAGACGGCAGTATTAACCGGTACTCCTGTAGCGCCGATCATGGGCACTGTGGAAACAACGGTTGGGTTTGGCGCCGGAACCGTTGTAAAGGTCCAGACAAAGTTGGCAGCCAGTGCCGCGCCGCTGGGGTCTTTCGCTCCGGTGGTAATTGTGGCGGTAAATAAGGTGCCAGTTGCAAGAGCGGCTGTCGGAGTGAACGTCGCCGTTGTGCCCGCGAGGGTGACAGTGCCGTTCACGGGAGTGGCTCCCGGTCCCGTCAAAGTGAATGTGGCCGCGTTAATCGTTGCGGGATTCATGGCCTCGCTAAACGTTGCGGAAATAGTCGTGTTAACGGGCACGGTGTTAGCCCCACTTACGGGGACGGTGGAAATTACAGTCGGGCTCGGTGCCGGAACCGTTGTAAAGGTCCAGACAAAGTTGGCAGCCAGTGCCGCGCCTGTGGGGTCTTTCGCTCCAGTGGTAATCGTGGCGGTAAATAAGGTGCCAGTTGCAAGAGCGGTTGTCGGAGTGAACGTCGCTGTCGTGCCCGCAAATGTGACGGAGCCGTTCACGGGCGTGGCTCCCGGCCCCGTCACAGTAAATGTAGCGGCGTTAATCGTGGCTGGGTTCATAGCTTCGCTGAACGTAGCCGAAACCGCAGTATTAACCGGTACTCCTGTGGCGCCAATCGTCGGCACTGTGGAAACAACGGTCGGTGCGCCGGTTGCGAAGCTCCACGCAAAGTTGCTGGCCAGCGCATTCCCCACCGTGTCTGTCGCTCCCGTGGTGATCGTCGCCGTATAAACCGTGCTCGCGGCCAAAGCCACGATTGGAGTGAATGTCGCTGTTGTGCCGGAATACGTGACCGCCCCAGTCACGGAGACTCCTCCCGGTGCAGTCACCGTAAACGTCGAGGTATTTATCGTCGCGGCGTTCATTATCTTATTGAAAGTCGCCGTGATGACTTGTGAGACCGGAATGCCACCAGCACCGTTCGTGGGAACCGTGGCGATCACCGCGGGACTTGAAAAGGAGACTTGCTCTCGTCCGCATCCGGCCGTAAGGCCAGTTAGCAGAAATACCGCCATCAAGAGCGCGGGAATCGTGACCTTACGCATCAGCTTCTCCTATTCGGTCCGGACCGGCATTTCCTTGCGGCGCTACCAAGAGTTAAGAGGCGGTTAGAATGAGGCTGGTGGATTAATAGCGGCAGAAATTCTCGCTTTTGCGACCCAGGACGTGAACTCCAGAAGTTCAAGAAAATTTTATGTATCCCGCGCACACGTGGTGCGAATAGACGCATTTAGGTGAACGCGCAAAAACTTCATTTCGAATTCCCAATTCAAGATTAACTGCGAGTAAGGAACTAGTTGCACGGTCCGTGCCAAAGCCGAATCGAGATTCTCAGACTCGAAGCATGGACGTTGCGGAGGGATAGGTCATTGATCTCAGAGGCTAAAGGCTCGAATCGTCTTCAAACGCAGAATACAGTCTCGCTTCGCAACTCACAATTTCGTTCCAAATGGGGAAGAAAGCAGAACCATTTAAGCACGATTTTTTCGGAGAGTTATCTCTAGCAACCTAGTTTCGTCACGATGTCACCACCGGAGACTTCCGCATTCTCTTTTTGGGAACAGTTGCCCATTGCTAGAAATCCCATTAAGGGACTGGATTCCATCTTTGACCCGCCACGAGAACGAACGAGGGGCCCCGCCATTCCGGTCGTATTTGAAGCTGTTGCATCGGGAGTACTTAAAGGCCAACTCTCGCGTCGGTTAGGTCTCCTCCTTGCATAGATAGGAAAGGTTCCGTGCCGCTAGAAACAGACACTGAATTTGCCAAAGAAAGCGGGAGAAAGAATCAGTCGCGCAAAGAACTGAAAGAGGCGATGGAGAAATACTAGTGACCCGGGGTCGAGCCTTACGGACTATTTGTATTTGATTTGCGAAAGTGTGCAATTTTGAACAGTCGTTCAAATGTGAAGCGTTTTAGGATTGTGCAATTTTTGGAGAAATAGAAAGCAAGCACGACTTCAAATCTGGGAGTCACAAGATTGCGTTGTCACACAATCATGACGAATCGTGGATCTCGAGGGGCATACTAATGCCCACAAAGTCTAGGACTTCTCAAATCCTGTTTGCAGCCCTGTGTATTTGTCTTTTCGTGCTTTGCTCTGCCGCAGGCCAGGCCCAACAGGCTACCGATAAGAGTAAACAAGTAACTAACCCGCCCGCTGCTAGCGCTTCTCCATCCGAAGCCTCGCAGTATGCAGGAGCGGAGACCTGCAAGACTTGCCATGAAGACATTTACAACGGCTGGGAGAAAGGCGTGCACTGGAAGCAGACCTACAAAGAAGGAGGCATCGCGAAGCACGGCTGCGAGGATTGTCATGGCCCCGCTGCCAGCCACGCCGCTGATCCGTCCGATACTTCCAAGCTCTTCCTGTTCGAAAAAGCCTCAACCAAAGAAATTAATGCGCGCTGCCTAACCTGCCACGCCAGCGGTACGCAACACATGAACGCCATTAACTCGGAGCATTCCAAGAACGGCGTCAGTTGCGTTTCCTGCCATTCGCCGCATCACGGTAAAGAAACGGATTTTTTGCTCGTTAAGTCACAGCCCGAGCTTTGCTATGGGTGCCATCTCCAACAAAAAGCGCAGTTCGACATGCCGTTCCATCATCGCGTGAACGAAGGTCTGATCCAGTGCAGCGATTGCCACAACGTGCACGGCACGGTGAAACCCCACCAGGTGCGGACTTCTTCCACGCAGGATGCGGTCTGCTTCAAGTGCCACACGGACAAGCAGGGACCGTTTGTTTTCGAACACCAGCCTGTGAAGATCGACGGATGTGAGTCCTGCCATCTGACGCATGGCGGACCGAATCCCCACATGCTGAAGCTCAGCAACGTCAACCTACTCTGCCTACAGTGCCACACGACTTCGTCCTTCAGCTCCGCGCCGGGAGCTCCTTCGTTCCACAATCAAGCTAGCTTTTTCCAGTCGTGCGTTCTGTGTCACTCACAAATTCACGGCTCTAACTTTGATCCGACCTTCTTCAAATAGGAGCAGCGATGACCTCGATTTCAGCGAGAGCGCTGACAAGACCGGAACGCTTGCCATCGCAGGGAGAAAAGCCATGAAAGGCCTCCCGGGAGTTCCCTCGATTCCGTTGGTCATGTTTGCGGCTGGGCTTTCCCTTTTGCCTACTGCTCGCGCTCAAGATAACAATGCCGCGGAATCGAAAGGAATCAATTCGGGCGATTACAATATTCACTCGTCCATCGAAGCTGGTTACCGGTTGAGCGAAATCAACGGCAACCAGAACACATACGATACGTTTGAAAACCTCAATTCCGGACTGCGTCTATTCGACTACACACTGGAGATGCGCTCGCTCGATCACAATGGGTTTCTGTTCGATAACTTGAGCTTCAGCAACTTCGGATACGGCGGCGACCCGAACGACGTGACGCGCCTGCGTATTCAAAAGAACAAGTTGTACGACTTTCGGATGCTCTTCCGTCGCGACAAGAATTTTTGGGATTACAACCTGTTCGCCAATCCCTTGAATCCAGCCGCATTGAACCCGCCAGGGTCTTTGACTACCGGGTGCTTCGTGGGTCCGCCCACGGCGACTTTCCCGCAGGGCGCGCCGGCATTCTGCTCGAGCCCTGCCGTGCCGCAAAACAATTCATTGCATGCGCTGGATCTCGTGCGCCGCATGCAGGATTATGACCTCACGCTTCTTCCGAATTCGGCGGTGCAATTCCGGTTGGGCTATTCGCGGAACCGCAATGAAGGACCCAGCCTGTTTACCACCGACGGAGGCACCATTTCGGCATTCAATCAGGCAAATAGCTATACGACGAACGCCTATCGCGCCGGAGTCGATTTCAAGATGCTTCCGCGAACAACGCTTTCCTTCGACGAGTTTCTCAGCTATTTCAAGCAGGACAATGTCGTCACTGATAACCCCGTGGCCAATCCGGGCAATTTCGGATTCGTCCTCGGAACCGTCCCTGGGCAGGGCACGCCGGCCGGCACGCCGGTAGACCTGGGCAACATTTGGAGCACACAAACACCCTCCGAGGCATTGCCATGCGCGACTCCAATCGTGGCTGGCACGACAAACACTGCCAATCCCACTTGCAACGGATTCCTATCCTATAGCCAAGTGGGCAATCCGCGGAATTTCATGCCC
>DATNLC010000051.1:0-1293 GCA_035603075.1 Candidatus Acidiferrales bacterium
GGTCAAATCCCCTGGAGTATACGTTGGGAAACACGAATGCCGCCGTTATCAAGGTTCTGCTCACGCCAGATCAATGGTCGGATGTCAATGGCCAATTGGGGACGACAGACCCAGCGGACTTCACCGCTACTTTATTGAGAATTGGCGCAATTGGGATGACTTTTGGGGGCGGATGCTTCTTTAGTCATGGGGTCTACCTTGATTCTGGAAGTGCCACCCTGACGGTTACGGATATGACGCTGAACGACTAATAAATACGGCAAGAGTTCCTTTAGTGCTAAAGGAAGACCAAGAGGAGAGAGCAAATGTTTGGTTTTTTAAATGAGAGTCCTAAGTTAAGATAGAATTAACCATTTTGGTAGCAAACCCTTGGCAGGGAACGTGAAAGGCGCCTGCCATGAGCGAGGTTTGTTGCAAGCGCTGCGGCGCTACGGATCATGTGAAGAATGGAATTGTGCGTGGCTTTCAACGCTATCTTTGCCTCTCGTGCGGTTGCAATTTCACAATGACGCCGCCGCGTGGCAAGCCGCCTGCGATGAAGGCGCTGGCCTTGCTTCTCTACGCCATGGGCAACGTGAGCTTTGGCTCCATCGCACGCATTCTCGGCGTCAGCGACGTGGCGGTTCTGAACTGGGTTCGCGACGAAGCGCGCAAGCTTCCCGAGCCATCAACCAAGGCTGAAGTGGTTGTCGTCACTCTCGACGAGATGTGGCATTTTGTAAAAAAAAGACTGAGAAACTGTGGCTTTGGCGAGCCTATGACCCTATTGCTCGGCGAACCATCGCCTGGGTTCTTGGTCGCCGTGACGACGCCACATGCCAAAAGCTCCTCAACAAAATCGGCCTCGAAGGCAAGTCGTTCGTCACCGATGATTGGGAGGGCTATCACCGCCTCATCCCTGATGACCAACTCTTCACCGGCAAAGACCTGACCGTCCCCATCGAACAGGACAACAGCAACATCCGCCACTTTCTCGCACGGTTCCGCCGCCGCACGAAGGTCGTCTCCAAGGTCGTCGAAATGGTCGATCTGTCGCTGAGGATCTACCACCACTTCCACGACAACCTTGACGCCTTCGCCGAAAAAGCTGCGGTTTTCCGGGCTATCTTTAGTTAGGACTCTCGTTTGTCGCACCAGTCAAATTTGGATTGTAACATTGAGCCAGATGGTTAAGCCGACAGTGCTCGTGACGGGTGGCGCGGGATATATCGGCTCCCACGTGTGCAAAGCGCTCGGGCGGGAGGGATATCAGCCAATTGTGTTCGATAATCTGCGATACGGGCACGCGTGGGC
>DATNLC010000067.1:0-74417 GCA_035603075.1 Candidatus Acidiferrales bacterium
GAACGACCGCCGAAAACTGATTCACCGCGAAACTTTCAGAGCTTCGGTCCTCCACCACTCTGAGATCCAAGCGGTGCTGCAAAGCATTGCGGCGAACAGGTGTCTCTTGACAACGCCTTCGTTCTCATCGAGCGGCACCCGAAAAGACTAAGCGTTCAGTCTGGAAGGTTTGGCCACCCGCCAGCGATTGGGAGATGGGCGAATCCTTCCGTAAATGGAAGGCCGAGTACGGGAATCATTGGGAATCAAAGTTCCGGCAGCGATATGAAATGGAAATGATTCGGAAGTACGATACACATTTCTACGTCGGAACTGTGGCAAAGTATCCGGGTACGTGGATTATCGTCGGCTTATTTTATCCCCCGCATTCTCAGCAGTCTGGTCTTTTCCAGTCGGAGCTTAGACCTTATCAGTAGGACACAGGCTACACGTCTCAACCCTCGCGCTGCTTCAGTACCGCGAGTACGGCGTCTTGCTTCATTTTTTCCGCCCAGGCCGTCGGGGTGGCCCATGGTTCAGCGTTCGGCTCGTTGACAGGGGCGCCGCGAGCGATCAGCAACTCAACGAGCTCCTTTCGCCCCCAGTGACACGCCCATCCTAGCGGCGTAGACTTCAGCAGCTCATCCCGCAGATCGAGGCGGGCTCCGTGATCGAGCAACATCGCAGCAAAACGCGCGCGCTCTGCCCCAGTGAGCTCGCTCTCTCTCGCAGCCGTAAAATGCAGGGGAGTTTGGCCAAAGCGTGCGACGTTTGCGTCGATTCCATGCCGCAGCAACAACTCCATGCACTTGAAGTGGCCTTCATGGTCCGGGTGATTCGTTGCGACGCCACGAATCGGCTGGATCAGGATGCGGTGCCATCTCGGATCATCCTTAGGCCAGTCGATCCGTTTTAGCGCCAGCTCGACGATTGCCGGGCACCCGTGGTCAGCCGCTGACCAAGCTAATTCTATTGCCAGTTCCCCACTCGTGTCGGTTTCGAGCAGGCGTCTGGCCTCGTCCACATCGTGGGCTTCGCCGATCATATATGGCTGCGGCTTGGCCCCCCGTGCCAACAGGAGTCGTTTGACACTATCGTCCTGATGACGCCACGCGTTGCGCAGCGGCCAACCGGAGGCGTAAACATTCGCGTTGGGGTCGGCTCCACGGTCGAGCAGCAACTCGACGATATCGCGTTGCCCCGCGAGAGCTGCATACCACAGCGGTGTGCCCCAGCTTGGGGTGGGCTCTTCCAGTTCGTCGAGCATGACCCGCTCGTCGACGTCGGCTCCGAGGTCGAGCAAGAGCCGAACAATTTCAATGTGCCCGTGGTTTACTGCGAGGCTGAGCAGCCCGCCGCCTGTCCAATGGATCTCGCGCAGCACCGCGGGGTTCTCGGTGACCAACTCGCGAACCCGCTTGGTGTCCGCCAACGCCACCGCGGCGCGGATTGTCACGTCAGCGCCGTGTTCCAACAGCAGCTTGGCGACAGCGGGGAACCGCTTGGCGCCTGCATTGCGCGGATCGGCGGCGAGCGCGGCGCGATCGAGAGGGGTGAGACCGTGTAGATCCTGCTTACGCACCTGAGCGCGTCTGTTCAGAAGCCACGGGACCATTTCCTCATTGGCCGCTTGCGCGGCGACATGCAGCGGCGTCCCACCTTCACGATCGCAAGCCTGAATAAGTGACCCGTCCGCCTGCAGCAGACAAATGGCTGCGGCATTATCACCCTTCGAGATGGCCTGGTTAATTTGATCTTGTGTGGGTGAGATCGTGGCGTTTGGGCAGCTCATCTCCGCGCGGCGTAGCTGCTCTTCTTCCTCGATGATGGCGACGATGTCGGTGTACTCGCGGTCCTTGGCAATGGCTAATGCGGAAGTTGCATCGCGGTGTGGGTAGATTCCCTTGCGAGCATCGGCGCCCGCTTCCATCAGCAACTTCACCATCGCAGCGTCCCTGCGCAACACTGCATAATGCAGGACGCGATGCTCGTCGTTGCCAGCCATGTCCATGGCGACAAGTTCCGGGCGAGCATTTAGCAGGATGCGCACACGCGCCGCGTCACCGGCCTGAACTGCCTCGGCGAGGCTTGCGATATTCGCTCCGTCGACGAACGCTTTGAGTTTTGGCCAACTCTCGTAACCGTAGGCGCGCGCCAGGACACGCTGGGCGTCATTGAGAGCGAACGCCGCAGGATTGGGCCGGCGCTCGAACTGGTGGACCTCCGCGACAGCCGCGGGGACGGCGGCGCGATATTGCTCCAAGAGATCCTTGGCCTGCTTTCGCAACTGCTCGAGGCTAGGCTGCTTGGGGAGCCGGCGCGTAGGATACAAATGTGGAACGTTTCCGGACATGACGATCTCCTTTCGAGTCATTGCCCGGAGTCCGCGTGACGGGCCGAAAGAAGATACGTCTCTAAGATGTCGAAAACTTGACGATTGGTGGGCTCAGCCCTTCCCGCGGACACGGAAGCGCCCGATGCGCTAGCCCCACTATAACGCGGAAGCCATCGTGAGTGCAAAATGGATCGACTGTGGAGAACGCATCCAATAGAGGTAACCTTTCGGATGCCAGCCAAATGCCCACTGTATGCGCGCTATCCCCTTATGGCGGCGCGGATCTTCGGGGTACCTGAAACTGCGGCTTTCAAGTTGGGTTCCGCGGCGAGAGCTTCCAGCAATGTTTGGGTGACCTTGTCGTCAATTTCCGGAGCCTTGCGAATTTCGACCGGATAACGCACGGTGAATTCCAGGCCGACGTCGGCGAATTGCATTCTTCCCTCCGGGCTTGGCATTTGCAACTGGATTTCCACCACTCTTTCGATTTGGCTATATTGCCGCTCAATCGCGGCGCGATATTGCGCGTACACGGAATTAACAGCGCCCAATATTTTTTCCTGCACGAGTTTCAGGTTGGCGTCCGGCGCGAGCGCGACTACTACCTCGTGCCACGAATAGTCCGCCCCGGGAATTTGTTTGTAGAGGGGCGTGCTGGATTGAAAAAGTACGGAATTGGCAAAAACAACGACGCGGCCTGTGGGATAGAGATCGATTCCAGTGCCCGCCATTTCAATTATGTACATGCGGACGAGGCCGATATCCACGACATCGCCGGTGACTCCCGCGATGCTGATGCGGTCGCCCACGCTGATGCCGTACCTGCCTACGACAAAAAAATATGCCGCAACCGATAGTAGGACTCCCTGCAAACCGACTGCGATTCCTGCGGTGACGAAGCCGGCAAATGTCGCGAGCGAGCTGAACTCGCTGACGAATCCCAGTATGAATACAACTCCAATCAGGAATCCGATCACGAAGCGGCGCATGATCAGGAACTGGTGCCGCCTACGCGGGTCGCGAATGTAGCGGAACGTCAGACGACGCCACACATCGGACAACGCGAGAACAAGGCCCAACGCTATCGCGAGGATCACCACTCGCGTCAAAAGCGACCGTACGGCGCCTCCGGATTCGTTGACTATGGACCTGCGCCACTCGAGAAAATTCGAGCGGCTTTCGTCCAGCACTACAATTTCCTGGCTCAGCGGAATTAGCGCGCTGGATAGCTGTTTGAAATTGTCGGTGATTGCCTGATATTCCTTCGGAGAAGTAGGAGGCTGCACGGAAGTGCCTGTTGCCGGCGGAGCTGCCGGTTGCGGAGACTGCGGAGTTCCCGAGGTGTCCGGCAAGTTTGCGAGATCCCTTCCGCGATGGACGGTAGCGATCAAGTTCGCGCGAAGCGGCTCTTGCAATTTCGTGACTTGAGCTCGCAATTGTGCGGTTTCCTTCACCCGTTTATCGATCTCGTGAATACTCCGCATTTCCGAATAAACACCGATCGCCTCGCCGACTAATCCCTCGGAGGTTCCACTCCGAGGCTGAGGCTGGGTAACTTGAGGCGTGACCGGCTTGGTCGCGGGTCCCTGAGCAGTGGAAGTACCCGAAACTTCCGGAATGGAGCGCGCGAGGTCGTTGATACTCCCTTCCAAACCTTTCGCGGAACTTTCATAGGCGCTTTCCGAGAAAATCGCCATCTTTTGGACGACTTCCTCCATGGCCCTGTCGAGTTCGATCGCGCCTTGGAGATTTTGGCGCTGCGAAGTCAGATTGTCCTTTTTGCTGCCTTTTGCGGAGGCGATTTGCTTGTCGAGCGCATCGATTCGCGTTTGCGCTTCGGCGATCTGCGCCGTGAGTCGCGCAAGCATTTGGCTGTACTTTTCGGGCGGCGCCGGGGTTCCGGAGGGCTGAGCACCCGCAGGCTGCGCTTCGTTGGGGGCGGCGGATTTGTCTGCCGCGCTGATCAGTTTCGCTTCCGCTCTGGCAGACTCGAAGGCCAGCCGCACGACCTCGGCGGCGAGATTTTGCGCATTGTCCTGATAGATGGCGTCGCTCGGCAGGCCCACCGTTTGGAGCTTGCTCGTGGCATCGCGGTACCAACTGATCGCCGCATTCAGGTGGCTCAGAACGGATGCACGGTCGAGCTGAGCTGCAGTCTGCGCCATCGCCGTCGTCATCCCGATTGCCAACAGGGCGAGAATCGGCGCCACTGCGCGGTGGTCGCTGTGTTTGCTCGCAAGTGCCGCTCTGAGTGACACCCTTCGCTTAACGCTTTCCGATCGATCCAGTTTGAACTTCAACATGATCTTGTTTCGCTCTGTGATGTTTGTCGGCTGGGCTGGGAGTTTTACTGCTTGCAGGACTGGAAAACGACCAAGCTGGGTCATTGATCGTAATCAGACTTGAGTACCCAGCGATTTTAGCATTGGAAATAGCGATAGACCAGTCGTCTTCCGGCCACGTCGTGGCCTCTGCCCCAGGCTCGCCTAGCCGTCGACCTGGGCGACTTCGACGAGGCAAGGCGTTGGGCGCTGTCGAGGAGACATCCCCAGGTGAAGATGCCGGGCTGATGCCCGGCGCTACGAAGAGCCGAATGCTTGAGCGCTGACGAGCAAGTTATTGGGCTCATTGCGCGAAGTGCGACGGTGGCTTATTATCGCGCGCGATGAATGCGGCGGAATGGATTCGGAAAGGGCTGGCAGAAGCGTCGGCGCGGCAGCACGCCGAGGCTCTGGCGTGTTTCGAGCACGCCATCGAGCTGGAAACGAACAATCTACAAGCTTGGGTAGGAAAAGGCGTGTGTTTGGGGAACCTTGGCCAGATAGAGAAAGCTCTGGCGTGCTACGACCGCACGATCGAACTGGCACCGAAGGCGAGCTTTGGCTGGCTGAACAAAGCGCAGGCGCTGATCAATCTGAAGAGGTATGAGGAAGCAATAGAAGCCGCCAACTGTGCGCTGGTATTGAATCCGCGCGACGAAGGAGCATGGGCCAAGAGAGCAACGGCGCTGCTTTGTTTGAATCGGAACGACGAGGGACTGCTTTCGTGCGAGCGCGTGCTCGCACTGAATGCCGGGAACTACGAGGCGTGGTTCAACAAAGGGCTCGCGCTGCTGAGGCTGGGACGGATGGAGGAGTCAAACGGCGCTTTCAGCGAGGCTTTCCGGCTGGGGGATCGCGGAGCCAGTCGAGGTCTTTGCGAAACACTTTTCGCTTTGGGGAAATTTGAGGAGGCCTTGTTTCACTGCGAAAAAGCTTTGGAGCTAGAGCCAAATAATCCGTCGTTGTGGCTGCGAAAAGGGAGGACTCTGCGCGAATTGAAGCGGCCTGCAGAAGCGATCCCGTGCTTTGACCGGCTGATCGAACTCGAACCCGGCAACCATCTCGGCTGGTATAACAAGGGAGTGTCGCTCGCCGACCTGAAGAGATGCTCGGAGGCTCTGGCCTGCAACGAACGTGCAATTGAGCTTGAACCGAAATTTGCCTGGGCGTGGTGCAACAAAGGGGCGGCGTTGACGAATATGGGCAAATATCGGAAAGCGCTGCCATATTTTGAAAAAGCGGTAAGCATGGGCGACGCAGAATCGAAAGCGGGCATCGCACTGTGCCTGTCACGCATGGGCTATCTCTTCCGGTTTATTCATTGGCTGGAGAATAGAGGGAGTAGCAAGTAGTCTGCTGTGGGACGCCAGCGAGGACGGAAATTTAGGCGGCAAGTCAACAATTGCACACTTCACGATTGACCGGTCGATGAGGCGATTCGTCAGCGAGGTTGCTGAAGGACGCCTTTCACCTTGGCGATAAATTCGGCGGCGGTAAATGGCTTGGGGAAAACTTCAAATCCTTGAAGCGTCATTCGATTTTCAAGCCGGTCGTCTTCGATGATTCCGCCGGTCATCAGAACGCGAACTCCGGGAAGCTTCGTGCGCAAATAGATCGCCGCATCATGGCCCGAGATGTCTTCAACGTAGAGGCTGATTATCAATAGATTCGGCGTGGTGTCTTTCAACTTGTCGACGGCCGTACCCAAATTTCCCGCCGCGAAAACCGTATAGCCTTCGTGCTCCAGCGTTTCTTTCAAGATCAAGCGTACAACTGGGTCGGAAACGAGAAGCAGAATCGAAACGTCCCTTGCGGTGCCCATAGCTTAGTATCCGACATTTTGCGGTGTCTAGTCGAGGGTTGGCGAGCCGACTCAGGAACATAAGTTACAAGCGCGGCGTTCAGAGTTGGCCCTTCGTTCCTCAGGACAAGAAGAGTGCGGCACTTGCAAAATCTGAACGACCGCCGGTCAGATTCGTAAACGCGATGCCGCCAACTGCGCGGCGTGGTAGCCACACATTCCGTGCACTCCGCCGCCCGGAGGAGTGGATGACGAGCAAAGGTATATGTCCTTGGCTGACGTCGCGTACTGACGCCAGGTCGGACGGGAGAAAAATTGGCGGATATCCATTGCGCCGCCGGAAATATCTCCGCCGATAAGATTTGCGTCCATTTTTTGGAGAGCTGCCGGAGAAAAAACGCGGCGTGCCAGGATGCAATCGCGAAACCCAGGAGCGAAGCGTTCAATTTGGGCTTCGAGAATCTGGAGCATGTCGAATTCAGAACCGTTCGGGATGTGGCAATAAGCCCAGGCAACATGCTTCCCTTCCGGGGCGCGCGTGGGATCGAAAAGGCTGGGCTGAGCCAGAATGATGAACGGACGTTCGGAGTGGCGCCCATGCGACATCGCGAATTCGGAAGCGGCGATTTCGTCGGCGCTGCCACCGAGATGCACGGTTGCGGCTCGAAGACAGTCGGTGGCTTTCCAAGGAATCGCGCTACTCAAAGCGTAGTCGACCTTGAAAGCTGCCGGGCCGTATCGGTATCTGGCTAGGCTACGAGAGAAGGCCGGCGACAAGCGGTTGGATGCGATTCGTACCAGCTGACGCGGAGTGACATCACACAGAGTGACGTCAACTTTAGGAAGCAATGCAAGGCTATCGACGCGCGCCGAAGTTTTAATCTCGCCGCCAAGTTCCGAGAGATAACCGCAGAGCGCATTGGCAAGAGACTGAGCGCCTCCGCGAGGAATCGGCCAACCCACTGCGTGGGCAGCGGCGCCCAGCAAGACGCCGAAGGCTCCGCTCAACGGCTCATCGAGACTCAGAAAGGAATGGGCTGCCAGACCGGCGAAGAGCGCTCTGGTGCGTCCGCGACGAAACGAAATACGCGCAAGCATTTTCGCAGGAGGAAAGGCGACTAGTCCGAAGCGCGCGAGCAGGAACGGATGTCGAGAAAGCAGGTGAACGGGCTGGAGCACTTCGGACGCCAGGTCGGACCAACGTTCGACGAACGGCTCGATTAATCTTCGCCACGCTTTGCCGTCATCTCCGAGCACAGATTCAGTGGCACGCAGATCACGTTCCAGCATGATCGCGGTGCCGTCGTCAAAGGGATGAGCCAAAGGGCAAGGTGAGCGAATCCATTCGAGTCCGTGGTTCGACAACGGCAGAGAGGAAAAAAAAGGCGACCCCGCGGCGAAAGGATGCACTGCCGATCCGAAGTCGTGGAGAAAGCCAGGCAAGGTGAGCTTGAGGGTTCGTACGGCGCCCCCGGGTTGAGGCTCGGCTTCGAGAACGGTTACCTTGAATCCGTGTTGGGCAAGCGTGATGGCTGCAGCGAGACCGTTGGGACCGGCACCGATAACGCAAGCCTCGCGGGTCACTTGGGGTATTCGCTTTGATGTGAGGTCATCGGGCGCTAGCGATTGTAGGGATATTCCTGGATCCAATGGAAGCCGCGACTGACCAGCAAGAATTTGGCGCGGTCAAAAAGGTGCAGCTGCATGTGGACTTGGTGGCCGTCCATGCTGCCGTCCAGTGCCAATTGATCCTGGGCCGCGCGTTGAAAATGGAAGTCGGCTTTCCAATTTTTGTCATCGGCCTTGGTCAGCGCGAGCGTCTTGTCGTTGATCGATGCCGAGTAACCGGCGTACGAGTCATCCATGCGCTGAAACGCCATTCGCTCAGGAGAGTCAAAAATAACGCGGCGCCATCTAGCGTAATCGTTCAGCAGCGGAGAGCGGATTTGCCCGTCGATCGAGAGTTCGTCGACATTCCAGATTCCGTAAAGCGCCGACTTCGGGCGCCCGCCGCCATACATCTTCCACCCAGTCCAACTGCCATAGACGTTCATTCCGACAATCCAGATTCCGATGACGATCTGGGCTGCGAGCGCGACGCGGTTGGCGCGGCGTGTACTGAAAAGTTGAGGCTGCGTCGATGGGCCGGCTGTTCGATTCCGGAGAAAGAAGTCAAGCAGGCGAGAAAAGTCGGGAGCGAGTAGGAACAATGACATCAGAATCAGGTGAAACGCGAGCAGTTTTACCGGTACGTCGTAGGTCATGTTGAGAGTAAAGATTTCGACAGAATCGATCAGGCACACAAGCGCGCCAAGCATGGTCGTCCGCGGAATCATCAGTAGAATTCCAGCCAACATTTCCGCGCTTCCGGCGAAAACTTCATAGGCCGGCGAAGCGCCGATGGAAGACCACAGCACCCCCATGGGCGAGAAGTTGCCGTACGGCTCCAATAACTTAGTGAGATAAGGAAAGGGCATCTGCAGCGGAACGACTTTCGCCATGCCGTAAGACACCATCTGCGCGGCAAGCGAGAATCGAATGAAGAGGCGAAACCATTTGTACAGAGTGACGTAATTTTCGCGCTTTCGATCGAGACCAGACCAGATGGCGGTTGCCAGCGCGGCGAAAACCAGCAGGCAGAATCCCACCACCCAGTCGAACGTTTTGTCGCCGCTGCCGCTGCCGTTGTAAACCAGCGGGTGCGCCACATGGAAAACATGAGCGGCGGTCCAGAAAGCTATTTGTCGCATGGGCCAAAGCGATTGAAGGTCAGGAACATCGATTTCGGGGTTCGTAAATAAGGAGCCCAAGATTTGCGTGCTCAGACAGTACAATCCGAAGTATACAAAGCAAAAGCGGAAGGCGACGCGACACGCAACGGTCCAGCGTGGCGCTTGCGGTTCTTCCTGGATCGAAGCGGTTTGATCCGAAGAGTTCACGCCGCCTTTTCTACACCAAGGCGCGGGAGTTTCCTACAAGTTTGTATTCACCATTGCGGCCTGCAGCGCGATAACAACGGACTAATGTTGTAGCGGCTCGACTCCGAGGTACTTCACCAGCAGGACTTCGTCACCCTTTTCGCTGTAAATGAGATCGTCAACGAGTTTTCGGGCGATTAAAATTGACTGAGTGATGGATAGCGTGCCGAAAAGGCGCGTGGAGTTCAAATATTTTCGGCCGGACGCGAAACTGACTACTTACTGGAGCAGACCGAAGACCATTACACCGGTGGGAGTGCCGATAAAGACTTTTCCGTTGGCGATCATGGGAGTGATGTACTTGTTGTCGGAAAAATTATCACGCGGGCCGGCTTGATTGCTGTTATATAGCTCGCTCGCGAGATCGTTCGCGTCGTAGGCATGAAGGACGCCCGCGTCGCTGCCGCGAGATTCCACGGCCCAAACGATTCCGTTGGAAGCCCCATTCGAGGAGACACTCGGAGTGGTTCCCGGATAAGCAAAGGTAGCGGAGGTCTTCGAAGCGGGCTTGGGAACGAGCTTTGCGTTTACGACGGAGAAAGCTTTCAAGGAGTCTCCAACGGCACCGAAGTAAACTGCGCCGTTGAAATAGGCGGGCGTGGAAAACACTGCTCCAGCCAATGCGCGATCCATCTCCTGATAAATTGCATTATCTTTCGCGGTATTAAACTTGCCCATGGAATTGCGATTGACGACGTAGATGTGGTGATCCTTGCCGGCGCCTACTGCAAGTTGCCAAGTATTTCCCGCAGCGTCTTTGAAATCGGGGAGCACAATCGCGCCGCCGGAACCGAGATCCTGATCAGCGTCGGACTCTGCGTTGGTATTGTGCATGTTGAAGTAGTCGGAAACTGATAACTTCGCGCCGCCGGCCGACAGCTTTAGGAATCCATTGCCGAAATCGCGGTTGATCGGAAAACCGAAGGGGTCAAAGGTCGTGTCGAACGTGCCGTTACCATCCAGCAAGTAAATGTTGCCCTGAGCGTCAGCGGCAGGGCCAGAACCGGACATCCAGACTGCGCCGTCGCTGCCGTTGGGAGTGAGGTTGAGGACGCTGACTTGTTGCAGCGTCGCGGCGTTGTATGCAATCAGCCAGCCGGTGTAGGCGCCATTGTCGCAATGCGAAGCCCAACTTGTGTAGATATTGCCGTTCAGAAGAAGCAATGAAGCGCGCTCTTTATACTGCTTGGGATCGAAGGTGGTCTGGCCCTGCAGATCGGGAAATTTGGCTTCGATCGTGGTGGGGCTAGCTGAAATTTCAGCGCCGGTGGTGATGTCGAGTGCGTGCAGACGCTGAAAGTAGTTGCCGTTAGTGTCCTTCGACATGGCTACCAAATGCATTGTGCCGCGGCCTCGATTGTTAAAAGAAATCACCGGCGTAGAGGTGATGCCAATTTCGGGACTGACTTGGCCGCACCCGCGGTCGTCGCTGGGTGTTTCGTTCGACTTGAGTACATTCACGTGCCAAAGCTGAGCCAGGGTATCCGCATCGAAAGCGTAAACGGAATCGTGTTCGGTGACGACGAAGACGACGTTATGCGGATTGCCGGCTACCATGAGGTTTGAGACGTACAACGGTTCGGCGTCAACTAAACCGTCCACGGATAAAAATCCAAGTTTGCCGAAGGTGCCGGAGTTCACGTTGGCGGGCGTGAGAATCTTTTCCTGGAGGTTCTGTCCGGTGCGCGCGACATCGTTGTGGTAGGTAAGAACTCTCACATCGGCGGGAGGGGCCGTATTACCTGCAAAGAACGAGCTGGTCCGTGGACGACCAAGAGTCGAAGCGTCTCCGGCATTTAGATTTCGGCTTATTTGCCGGGCGTCCGGATGAAAGCGTATTATCAAAAAAATCGTAAGGAGCGCGCCCGCCAGCGATGCAAGCACCAAGCCCGTTCCTTTGCTCAACGAGATCCTCCGGCATAAAGACCACATAGTTGATGCATGATTCGCGTTACTGGTTACCGGGAAGGGCGGGACTGGAGGCGGACTGAAAAAACTCGGAGGCGAGAGTTTCCTTTCGCGTCGATTTTCGTCTTATTCGTGGCGGAGGGCGATCACGGGGTCAACTTGCATGGCGCGGCGCGCGGGGATGAAGCCGGCGAGGGTTGCTACGGCGGCGAGAATGAACACGACGGTTGCGAGGGTAACAGGATCGTGCGCGGAAACGCCGAAGAGCAGAAATCCGATGAGGCGAGAGGCGGCCAGCGCGCAGGGTATTCCAACAAGAAGCCCAGCGAGTGTAAGCAGCAGAGTTTCGCGCAAGATCATACGAAGAATCGTGCTGCGGGAAGCACCAAGGGCGACGCGTATTCCGATTTCGTTGGTTCGGCACGCGACGGAATAGGCAATCACCCCAAAGATTCCGGTAGCTGCAAGAATCAGGGCCATGGCGGCAAAAAGACCGAGTAGGAAGGCCCGAAACCTCTGCTGCGAAACGGAAACGTCGATAAAGTCCGGCATTTTCCCTACCTCGGTTACAGGCAGGTCTTTATCGATTTTTTGAACTTCCTGTCGAATCGCGGCGGTTATAGCGGATGTGCTCAGCGTGCTCTTCACCACCAAATTTGCGCCCCAAAAGGGCGCTTGCGCATATGGCACGTACATCATCGGGCCAGGAGCTTCGCCGAGTGAAATATCGCGCACATCGCCGACGATTCCGACGATCTCGCGCTCGACGTCGCCATTGGGAGGAAAGCCAAAATTGAGGCGCTTGCCGATGGGGTCCTGATTTGGAAAATAACGTTGCGCAAATGTTTTGCTGATCACCGAAACGCGCGGGCCGGAGTGGACGTCCTGCTGGTTGAAAAAGCGGCCAGCAAGTAGTGGGATTCCCATCACACGAAGATATTCCGGACCGACGGAGGCGTAGTCAGCGAGGCGGGATTCGCCTTCGGAAGCCGGCGGAGTGCCCACGATATCGAACGCAAGGTTGATTTTGCCGTTCACAATCGGCAACGGAATTGCCAGGGCGGTCTCTTTCATTCCGGCTTGAGCCTGAACTCCCGCGAGCAATTTGTCGGAGAAAGCAATCCACTCTTGAGGCGTGGAATACTGAAATTGCGGCAGTGAGATCTCGGCCTTTACGAGCTGCTGTGCATCAAACCCGGGACTGACCGCTGTGAGTTTCGAAAAGCTCCTCAATAGCAAACCTGCCGCTACAAGCAAAACCACGGCGAGTGCAATTTCTGATGCCGCAAGAAGATTGCGAGCGCGGCGGCGGTTTCCGGATTCGCCCGAGCGGCCGCCGCCTTCGCGAAGACTCACTTGTATATTGGAATTGACGGAAAACAGCGCCGGAACCAAGCCGAATGCCACGCTTGCGATGGCCGAGAGTGCCAGTGCAAAAACCAAGACAAAATTGTCAACGCGAATCGCGTTCAGGCGCGGCAGATTGTCAGGAATCAGCGAGCTGAGTACTTGGACTCCGGCGTAGGCGAGAGCTATGCCGATAATTCCACCGAGCAGGCCGAGAACGGCAGTCTCGCTGAGCAACTGGCGAATAATTCGGGCGCGCCCGGCTCCCAGAGCAACGCGAACAGCAATTTCCTTCGAGCGAGAAGTGGCTCGTGTGAGAAGCAAGTTGGCGATATTGGCGCAGGCGATCAGCAGCACGAGGCCGACAGCGCCAAGCAGCACCAGCAGCGCGGTTCTAACGTCTCCTACAATTTCCTTCTGCATCGGCACGAGACGGACCGTCCAACCTTTGTTCTCGGCCGGAAATTCGCTCGCCAGGCGTTCGCTGATGGCGTCCATTTCGGCCTGAGCCTGCGCGATGGAAACACCGGGCTTCAGCCGCCCGAAAACTGCCAGCCAATGGCCGCCACGTCGAGCCATCCAGCTTCCAAAGAGAGGATCTTGAACGAGCGGGATCCAGACCTCCGGCTTACTGTTGATAAAAGGAGAGCGAAAGGTGGCAGGCATAATTCCAACGACGGTGAAGGGACGCTTGTCGAGGATAATCGAGCTTCCAAGGATCTTTGGATCTGCTCCAAAGGACCCTCGCCACAGATTCTCGCTCACGATTACGACGGGAGGAGCGCCGCGCTTGCCGTCCTCAGGAAAAAAAATGCGCCCCTGGAGTGGCCTCACATCGAGAACCGAGAAGTGCTCGGGCGTCACAACAGAAGTGTTCACTTCGGAAGGCTCACCGCGTCCCGTGAGTGTGAGTTGGTGAAAATCGATTGTTGCGAGGTCGCTAAATACATGATTCTGCGCGCGCCACTCTTCAAAATTCGGATACGAAGTGCCGTCTTCTGGAACTCCTTCCTGGGTGTTCGCGGCAAATGCGCTGACTAATTGATTGGGATTAGCGTACGGCAACGGCTTTAGGAGTACAGCATAGACGACGCTGAAGATGGCTGTGTTCGCACCGATGCCGAGAGCGAGAGTGAGCACGACGACAGCGGTGAAGCCGGGACTCTTGCGTAGCATGCGGAATGCGTAGCGCGCGTCTTGAAAAAATGTTTCGATGAAGGGCAAACCGCGCAGTTCGTGGTTGGTTTCTTTGAGTTGCGTGACTCCCCCGAGTTTGATGCGAGCGGCGCGTCTGGCTTCTGCCGGCGGCATGCCTCGGCGGATGTTTTCGTCGGCGAGCATGTCGAGATGAGCGCCAAGCTCGTTCTCGAAGTCCTGATCCACTCGTCGGGGCGAGAGCCACGTGCGAGTTCGAGAAGCGAGCGCTGTTATCCAGGCGAGCATTTAAGATAAACCTACCTGCGATGCTCCAGCTTTGGCGTTGATACCTTTCTGATTTCGCACTTGATCTTCGACCTGTTTTCGGCGACTTGCCATTGCGTGGGCGAATATCAGGCTGGCGCCCACGAAAGCTAGATTGATTGCGTTGCCGCCCCAGGCAGCATGTTCCTTGGGATGGGCAAAGATGAAAGGCGGCAATGCGAATACATTAAAGGCGAAAAACAGCAGCGCGAGCAGACGCGCAGCCAGGACGTCTTGAATTCCCGAGAGTATGGCGAGGCCAGCGAGGACGAAGCAGGTTCCGGTCACGATAACCCAGAATTCTTGTCCCAAAGGCATCCACTTGGGGACATAACCAAGATTATCTACAACGGCATCCAAATGATTCACGCCAAAGTTAATCGCACATAATCCGAAAATCCAGCGGGTGATGAGAATCATTCGCGGCCATGAAGAACTGTAAGTTGCAAGCGATGCATAGATGAGTGCTCCTCCGGCGAACGCGATGAGTTCTATGCCAAATCCAGCCGCCACGCCGACAAAAACGGGAATTCGAAATCCAAGATAGTGAGGCGCCGTATAGAATCGGGGCAACCAGAATACGGCAAAGACGAAATAGATGACGGCCAGCGCTGCCCCGCCGGCCCGAGCGGTACGCCGCCACAGAATCGCCATGCCCCCTGCGATCATCCAGACGGCGGTAAGATACGCAAGGATCTCACTGCCAGGTATGTGGTCCCCGAAAGCCTGGATGGGTTGATGCGCGGGGTCAAATCCACCCCAGATGAGGTCCATGATGCCGACAGCGGCTGACGAAAGGCCATACAAATAAATGCTGAACTTCGATAAGGAGTCGCCGTTCAACATAGGCGAACCTCTTTTGTCAGTCGGGGCACGCAACAATAATGAGGCAGCGGGTTCACAAAATTATCCGCGAGCCGCGAGGCTCAGGACGCGGCCAATTACGGCGGAAATCCGTTCCCAGTTTTCGGCTTCGGCATTGAGCTGCTTGCGGCCAGACCTGGTGATGGAATAAAACTTAGCTTTTCTGTTGTTGTCGGAAGTGCCCCAAGCGCCGGAGATCCAGCGCTTTTGCGTCAGGCGTACGAGTGAGGCGTAAATTGTGCCCTGATTGATCTGCAAGGCTTCTTCGCTGATTTGTTCGATGCGGCGGGCAATTCCGTAACCGTGCTGTGGGCCCATGGCGTCGAGAGTTTTTAGAACCATTAAATCGAGAGTGCCCTGCAGGATGTCAGATTTGTCGGCGGCCATGCGGCTCCTGTGGCGTGAAAACAGGAGTATCGCGCGAGACATGTGGGATGTCAACAGGAGAAATGGGTTATGCGAGAATGAAAGACGATGCCGGGGGAGACGATGTCATGGAATAAAGCGAGAAGGCCGATCGGATGCGCGCTTACCCGGAGCGGAGAGCTGCGGTGGGGTCGATTCGCATCGCTCGCCGGGCCGGCAAATAACTTGCCAGCATTGCTACCAAGGCAAATAGAACGGCGCTGCCGACAAACGTGATTGGATCGGTTGCACTGGTCTGAAACAGCAGGCTGGCCATCAGGCGCGTGAGGGCGAATGAAGCCGCTAGACCGATGAGGATTCCGGCTGCGGCGAGCCTGACCCCGTTGCCGATGACGAACCTGAAAATGTCCGCACTGGATGCGCCGAGCGCGATGCGGATACCCAGTTCCTGGGTTCGCTGCGCGACGGAGTAGGCGATGACGCCGTAGATTCCAACGACGGCTAGAATCAGCGCCGTGGCTGAAAACACGCCGATCAGCAGCATCATCGACCGCGTTTGCGCGCTCGCCGATTCTAGCCGTTCTTCCATGGTTTTCACATCGGTGATGGGCTGTCCGCTATTCACGGAAACAATTTGGGAACGTAGGGCGGACGCCAAGCTATGCGGATCCATGGAGCTGCGAACGGTGAGATAGAGTACGGGCGAAGCAAGCTGCGGAAACGGCAAAAAGACTTCGGGTTGGGTAGGCGAAGCAAGACCATCGTTCTTAATGTCAGCGAGCACGCCGACTACTTGGCTTGGAGGGAATCTGCCGACCCAGACGAGCTTGCCGATCGGGTCCTGGTTGGGCCAGAAGCGCCGCACGGTGGTCTGATTCACAATGACTACTGGCGCCGAGGTGGCATCATCGCGACCGTCGAATGCGCGCCCTTCCACAAGCGGCACACCCATCGCCTTGGGATAATCGGGGCTGATGGATTCGAGATACACCTGTGGCCGGCGGCCGAGATCAACCTCCGGCTGGCCCTCAAAACGAGCAGGGGTGGCGTGCGTGGGAAGGACAGGTAGCGCGGTGGAGATGGCGGCTGATTCTACTCCTGGGATCGCCTGCAAATGCTGGAGCGCATTCTGATAGAAGGCGATGCGATCGGCAGGTTGCGGGAAACTCGATGGCGGAAGAAACGTCTGCGCCGTCAGCGTATTTTTGGCGTCGAATCCTGGGGCGACTGTCCGGAGCCGCATGAAGCTGCGGATTAAAAGACCGGAACCGATTAGCAGAACCATCGAAAGGGCAACCTGCGCGGCGACAAGTGCGCTGCGCGCGCGATTACGTTGGCGGCTTCCTGTGGAGCTGCGCCCTTCGTCGGACAACACGCTGCCTAGATTAGGACTGGAAAGTTGCAGCGATGGAGCAAGTCCGAAGAGAATTCCACTGAGCACAGAAATCGCGAGCGTGAACGCGAGCACGCGCCAGTCCATCGGTACATCGGCGACTTGGGGCAAGTTCGTCTGCGTGAACGTTCCGAGAAATCGCGTGCCCAAATAGCCAAGAAAGATTCCGAGGCCGCCGCTCATGACCGCCATTAGGACGCTCTCAGTGAGAAGCTGGCGGACGAGAGTCGAGCGCGGCGCTCCCAGCGCACTGCGAACGGCGAACTCTTTCCTTCGAACCAGCGCGCGGAAAAGAAGAAGGCTCGCTACGTTGGCACAGGCGATCAGCAGAACGAAGCCGACGGCGGCCGAAAGAATCAGCAGCGTCGGACGAACATTGGCGACAAGATTCGACTGAAGATTGACGACAGTCATGGAGACGTCCGAGGTTGCATCGAAATTGCCCGGCTTATCTTGCTTGTACTGCTGAAAGATCACTCCGGTTTCGGCAAGCGCCTGCGCGTTGGTGGCACCGGGGCGCAACCGGCCGATGGCTTCGTAATACATGCCTCCGAGATTGACGCGGGCCGGGGCCGTCAGGCTGAATTCGATGACACGTGGCATCCAGATCTCGGGCTGGCGGCCGAGTAGCTGCACGCCGAACTTCGGAGGAACTACGCCGATAATTGTGTAGTCCCTGGAATCGAGCGCCAAATGTTGGCCGAGCGCCTTTTGTGCCCCGCCGAAAAGCCGCGAGGCCAATTCGTACCCGATCAGCACCACTTGATTGCCGCCCGGCTGATCTTCTTCGGGCGTGAAAGTTCGTCCGGCAAGTAATTTCGCACCGAGCACGTCGAAGAAGTTCCCGGTGACGCGTTCGGCGTCGATCTGCTCTGCGCCGTCAGGCACGGCGAGATTCACGTCGTCGAACTGATATGCGGTTACGCCGGAGAATGAACGGTTGGATGTGGACAGAAGCGTGAAATACGGAAGCGAAACGCAGCAACTGCCATCACGGCGAGTGCTAATGCGAACCAGTTCGCCAGGATCTTTGTAAGGAAGCGACCGAAGTAAAACTGAGTTGGCAACCGTGAAGATGGCAGTATTCGCGCCGATTCCGAGAGCGAGAGTGGCCACTGCGAGGGCCGTGAACCCGGGCGTCCTTGCCAACATCCGCAGGCTATAACGCAAATCGCGAAGAAGTGTCTCCATGCTTCCCTTCATTCCTCAAGCAAAGAGGACCAAGCTACAGGGTGGTATATACAAGCGTGGTGAACAGGTCGCCGTTGATCGATCCCTTTCCCCACGTGCCGTCGAGGTCCGCCGTCGGCTTCGCGGCCACAACTTCCTCTTTGGACTTGCCTGCGGCCTTTAGGGCTTGCACACGATCGCGGACGGTTACGAGCATATCGTGATGCTTGGCGAGAGCGGCTTTGTCGCCTACGGGGCCGTGGCCCGGAACAACTTTCGTGTCGGCATCCGCGAGGCTTACCCCGCGCGCCGTGCCTGCAATCATTCCGCCGATGTTGCCGCCGCTACTTGCGTCGATCAGGGGATATGTTCCGTTGAACCAGACGTCGCCCATATGCAAAACGTTTCCGTTTTCGTAGCGAACGCAAATGTCTGAGTCTGTGTGCGCCGGTTGAAAATAGGCGAGTGTTAACTGGTCACCGTTGAGGTAGAGCTTGGTTCCCTCCGTGAAGGTCTGTTGCGGCCAAGCTGCGGCGGGCGCTGGATCGAAGTGCAAACTGAAGAGGGCGATGTCTTGCGGTGTCGAAAGCCGCTTGCGGGTATTTTCGTGCGCGATGATTGCCGCGCCGGCCTGATGCATGGCTTCGTTTCCGTCCGTGTGATCGAAGTGCCAATGAGTGTTGATCAATACTTTCAGCGGAGCCCCGCCGAAACCGTCCATAGCGTCCTTAATCTTAGGAGCAGCAGCGGCGATGCCTGAATCCACCAAAACCTTTCCATCTGCGCCGGTCAGAACTACCATGTTTCCACCAGGGCCGGAGAGAAGGTAGATATTGTCGCGGAGCTTGGCGGTCACCAATGGAATTCCGGCCCACTGCGCTTTCATTTGCGTGAGGCGATCAGCGGACGAGGCCACTTGCTGCAAGTTTGCCGCCCGCGCTTTCGGTTTCGAAAAAAGGCTGCTGGGCATCAATCCAGACAGCACGCCAGCGCCAGCTAGCATGCTTCCGGCTCGCAATACATCCCGCCGGGTAGTTTGTTTCGAGGGGAATTTTGTATCCACGGGAACCTCGCTTTTCAATTTCAGAATTTGGACGCCAGCATTTTAGCATAGCGTGCGGACTCGACCTGTACTTACCCTTAAGACCAGCCTGTCACAAAGTACTATTGGTGACTCACAACGGCATGGTGAAAATACCTTTGCAGTCTAATTTCTTGTGAATCCGGGCTGTGCAATTTTGACAGTTTCCCGGACTTGGGGCACAGGATGAAGGCTCGAATTCTTGTCTTGGGGTTTCTTATCGCCGCGGCTACTCCCGCGCGTGCCGGCTCGGTGAGCTACGCACAGTGCGGCACGTACGATTCCTATCTCTGGATCTACAGGACCACTGAAAAATTCGAAGAGCTAGGGAAATTGCGTTGCGAAGAGAAAGTGGAAGTTCTGACCCATTGGGAGGGCTACGCACAGATCCGCACGCTTGATGGGCGCGTGGGTTGGGTGCACGACGCCGATCTCGCTGAGACACCGCCTCCACCGCAAAAAAGTCTTACCTTCGGCTTGACCGAACTGCCCAGGCCGGTGCCAGCGAGCGTGCCTTCCAAACGCTCCGGTCCGTTCCTGACAAACGAAGATGTTCTAACGATGTATAGAGAGCGCAGCTCTTTAGATTTGATCGTTAAGAAAATCAAGTCCACCCGGTGTGATTTTGACACGTCTCCTGCGACCCTACTGCAACTTAAGGCGGCGGGCTTATCGGACGTCGTAATCCTGGCTATGCTGGCGAGCCCGGTCGCTTCTGAGACGGCTGAGGAGAAGACGTCGGAGACCGTCGAAGTAACCATCCCTGACGGCACGCCGGTCGAAGTTGAGCTCAATGGCAGCGTGTGGGCAGAGGGAGTCCGCGAAGGCATGATCGTGCAAATGCTAGCAGCCGAAGATGTGGTTGTGAACGGAGTGCCCGTTATTGTGAAGGGCGCGCAGGCGCACGCGCGAGTGATGGCAGTGAGACAGCCCGGAGCACGCGGTGGGTCAGGAGAAGTAGCCTGGTTCATGCAGGATGTTGTGGCCATCAGCGGCGATCATATTCCCGCGATATTTGCCACCAAACAACCGGGCAACAATCGCCCGAGAAATTTTGAAGGCTATCCGTTTTTTTCGACGGAGTTTCACGAAGGCAGCCAGGCGATCAAGTCCGAGAAGAAACATTTTCGAGCTGTGATCCACGGCGACATGGTCGTTAACGTCTCTCAGTCACTTGCGGCAGGCCTGTCGGCGGCAAAACTGAAGAGTCAGCCTGTGCAGGCCTCGCCTCAACCAACCGTGCAGCCGACAGCTGCGCGATCACCGCAACCCTCTGCACCGGATGAAGCAAAGCCTTAGAAAAAGCACTGCTCGGGTTCGGCTGTGAGATGAACCGAGCGGTCGTAACGATCCAAGAGAGACTCTCGTTCGTTGCCGCGCGGGTGCGACAATCATTCCCTGCGGACTTTCCATTTGAAATCCACTGAGCCTGGTGAGTTTGCGAGGTGATTAATCCGGCGAGGGCGCCCTAGGCGGGAGCTATTTCGGTAGCAGGGTAACTCGAGTGATCCAGATGGTTCCGCCCAAGTGGTTGTCGAACTTATGGCTCATGGGGCGCGCGATCTTAATGATTAAGAGGTGAGTCTCGGAACCGGTCCTAAATTCTAATTTATGCGCTGACCAATCCGAACCGCCTGTCACATTTTCTGTGGCGACGGAAAGTTTGGCCGGGTCGTAAGCATCGAGTACGTCAATCCTCGGGCCGCTATCGGTGGTAATTCCCTGCGCGCGCATGTAGGCGGAAAACGCGTAGTTGGTTGCGGGGCTTACCGGCACGTATTGGAGAACATGGCCGTAGTCCAGATTACGAGTACCGTCGAAATCGACACGTAATGATTTGCTTCCATCCACGCCGATTGTTGTATCGACACTAGCCGCAGCTCCTTCAACCGGCATTACTCTCCAGTCCAGTCCTCCATTCAGCGGAGGGAATGCGAAGTCGCCATTCGTAACTAGATTTGGATTGGACTCTCGGGCGCAGATTTCTTTGGGGAAAATGCCACACAGGGCCGACCAGACTTCGGTGAGGTGGTTCAGATCGCGGTGTTGAATGAGCGCGTCGAGATAAGGGAATGATTGAGCGAGTTCGAACGGAACTCTCAGTTCCAACAGCCGCGTCCAGGTTTGTTCCGCGGCTTCCATCCGGCCCATTTCGACTTGGAAATTCAGATAATCCAGAACGACAGGCGTTCGCTGCGGCAGCATCTGATCCAGGATTTCCTGATTGTCATTCGTCGCATTGTTAGCGAGGACGAATACCTGGCGTTTCTTGGAGCTATCTTCGATAAGAACTTTTTGCAAGGCGGCGAGAGCGTCTGAAGTTCGGTTCGTCCGAACGTAAAAATTGGCCGCCTTCCAATTAATTTCCGGCGAATTGGGAAAAAGAACGCGGGCGCGGGCGATTGCAAGGAGCGCGTCATTCTTACGGCCCGCCCACTCGTACGCTGCGCCAAGATCGGCCCAGTAACGCGCATTGTAAGGGCTTAGTTGCGTGGCTTTCTCGCAGAGACGCACTACTTCCGCAGAATTGCCGCCGCTTGAATACAAGTGAGTGAGAGTGGCGAGGGCGTCGTAATACTCGGGATTTCCCGGGTCCCATTTGATAGCAGTTTGAATATCCTGAGGGAGTTTCTTTCGGAAGTACCACGCCCCCACAGCTTGACGGGTGACAAGATACATACAGTAAAGCAAGCCGCAGACGAGAAACGTCCGCAGCAACAGACTCAGAGTGCGATTGGAACTCAAATTTTCGCCCTAACGGACCTGAAGAATTTCATGTTTCTGTGAGCTTTAGTTTTCTGAATGATAGGGAGACCCCGGTGATTGTATCGAATGCATTCGTAAGTGACGCAGGAAATTCCGACTGAAGGGGATATTGCAATACGAAAAGAAAGAGTCATCCTGTGCGTCTGAGGCAAAAAAAGCCCCACCCTCTGCTTACTCAGAGGATGGGGCTCTTGTACAGACCAACCTTTAGACTACAACGATTAGTTGGAGCCTGAGGCCGGGATGGACCGGATCGATCAGGAAATATTCGCCGTCGATGTAGTCCACGTAAACGTCGTCGGTATAAGCCCAACCTACCGGCCAAGCTTCAGAGAACCCAAACCAGTAGCCGCCGAACTGGAAACGTGATTGGCCTTCCACGACTACCGGATGGCCGACTTTGAAGGTGTGCTCATGCCCGAAGTGCGAGTGAAATTGCGCGTCCGGAATCCGACCGTTCTCAAGAGGGCCGTGTTTGACGGTGGATTTTTCAGCATGTTCTGCGGGGCGAGCATCTTTACTTTCCTTAGGGGCGTTTGCAGCCTTGTGAGCGTTCGTGTCCTTGGGAGGCTTGTCCTCTTTGGGCGGTTTAGCCTCCTGGTCATGGGTGGTGGGTTTGGCATCTTGCGGAGGCTTGGATTCTTGCTTGGGCTTGGGAGCGGGCTTCGCATCTTTGGGAGGCTTAGACTCTTCCTTGGGCGCGGGCTTAGCTTCGGCCGGCTTGGCATCTTGCGGGTGTTCTTCCTGGAACGCCTGGGTGGGAGCGGGAGTACCGAAGATCAAAAACAGAACCGCGGTGCCGAGAACTGCACTGATGCCGAATCGTTTCATCAACGTGCCTCCATGAGAGAATTTACGCGTTTGCCGACGCAACATGAGAACGGTGGGCGCTTGCGTCACTTGCGAACCCTTCGATATAGATGTCAGAAGCTTGGGCGAGTTACCGGGCCAAGTGCTTTGCGCAGCTCAGAATCGCTGTAGGGCGAGGAGTATTTTACGGTAGACAAAGCTTGACATCTGATCTGCAAGCACACCCTGCGAACTTAATTGCGCGATGAAATCGCGGCGTTTATTTTGCGTTATTGGACGCTGCGGAAAGTTTCGCAGCGGCGGCCGAAACCAGGGTCGCTTCGTCCTGAAGGACCGATGCGGCGCGGGCCATAGCTTGCTCCGCTTGCTTCCACTGCTTTTGTTCAATAGCTTCGCGCACGGCTGGAATGGCGTGCGCTTCGTAGCCGGTGTAAACACCTGGCGCGTAGATCTGATGCTTGTACCAAAAACGGCCAGGGAGGCCTTCTGGACTGGTGAGTTTGCGTTCGCTTTGGATTAGTAGGCTGTTGACCTCGGCGATGGACGCGGAGGCTAGCGCCGCTCCGCCGTTTGCTTCGGAAGCGATGAGAGCTTTCTGATACTCGGAGGCGCTTCGGGTGAGGGCGTCTGCGCTATTCTGAAGCGGGGCGAAGTTCAAGTAAGGAGGCACTTCTTCGGTCTTCGGTGCTACGTACACTTTCTTTGGGTCAGCGCTCGCACTGAAAACGCCCTCTTCGATTTCCAGATTTCGCTCGCGGATGTCGTCGCGCATCTTGTTGGAGAAGGTTTGAAGGCCCTTGACGTAGGTTTGCACGGTGTCGGCAAAATCCGAGAAATCAAATGGCAGCAAATCCGCGTCGGCCAGTCGCATCACCGTGGAGCCGTTAAATTGCGAGAGGGCGCGTCCGTATACAAACTCAGTGTCGCTATAGTGCGTATACCAATAGAAATCGTCGTAGATGGAATGGTAGATGCCGCCGCCGTCTTCGCCCCCAAAGGAGAGGTCGAGCACCGCGATGCCAAGGAAGTTCTGGAATCCGGCGTGGTCGGAGCCGCCGCCCGAAATACCGATGCGGATATCCTTGCGCTGGCGCAATTCCTGGCGCTCTTCGTCTGAGCTCGCAGACTTGATACTGTCGAGCTGCCACCGCTTCCACACCGTAAGTTTTGTTTCGGGATCCTGGACGTCGCGGGCGATATCGTTCACCAGTTTTTCCAAGGTGTGCGAGCCTTCGGCGCCCAGAACGCCACGGCCGTTGGAATCCGAATTAATGTAAGCGACGGCGTTTTTGCGGAGCTCGTCTGCGTGCGTTTCGGCCCATTCCACCGAGCCGAGCAGGCCGGGTTCTTCGCCGTCCCAGGCGCAATAAATGATTGTCCGCTTCGGCTTCCACCCGGTTTTGAGCAAAGCGCCCAGGGAGCGTGCTTCCTCCATGAGCGCGACTTGGCCAGAGATGGGATCTTCCGCGCCATTCACCCATGCGTCGTGATGATTGCCTCGGAGGACCCACTCGTCCGGAAATTGAGCTCCGGGTATTTTTGCGATCACGTCGTAGACCGGTTTGATGTCCCAGTTGGAGAACATTCTCAGATGAACTTTTCCGGGACCGGGGCCGAATCTGTAGGTGATGGGAAGTCCTCCGCGCCATGCAGAGGGCACCACGGGTCCTGCGATCGCGGCGAGCAGGGGTTCAGCGTCCGCGTAGGAAATCGGAAGAACAGGAATTTTCGTCAGCGTGGGGGCATTGTTTATCGGGAGTCGCTTCGCGTCGGGAGTTGCGCCGATTCCGGGAGTCAACGGGTCGCCCATGAACACGGTGCTATCCTGCACGCTTCCGCGCTGAACTCCTTCCTTAGGACGCCATGCACCTTCGGGATAGGTGACGCCGGGAGAATAACCATCGTCGCGTGGATCAGAATAAATAATGCAACCGAGGGCGCCGTGTTCGGCAGCCACCATCGGTTTGATTCCGCGCCATGCGTGACCGTAGCGCGCAATGACAATCGTTCCTTTCACGGAAATTCCGTTGCGCTCGAGAACTTCATAGTCTTCCGGAATGCCATAATTTACGTAAACGAGCGGGCCGGTAACGTCGCCATCCGCCGAATACGCGTTGTAGGTAGGGAGTTGTTCCGATTGCTGATTCGAAGTGGGATCCTGAAGCACGGCCGGTTCCTTGAGCTTGGCTACGAAGTGCGGGCCGCCTTCGACGAGTTCTACGAGACGCTCTTTGGGCGTGGGAAAGAGCACGTTAAAGGATTCGATGTGCGCATCGAGGCCGAATTCCTTGAACTTTGCCAGTATCCACTCGGCGTTGTCCTTGTCGTACGGGGAGCCGACATTATGAGGATGCGCGGACAGTCTTTGCATGTAGGCCCGGAGGTTAGCGGGGTCCGGGGTGGCGCGAAATTTCTGTTCCCAATCGCGTTCGGTGCGCGACGATTCCACGGAGTAACCAGCAAGCGGCGCTTCGTCGGCAATAACGTAGCGGCCGACAGCAGCGAGCGATAGGGCTAATAGAAATGATCCTGCGAGCACGTTACGATTCATGGTCGCCTCGGTTTTGCGCCCATATTCTGCCTGAAGGCAGCACCGAATAAAACAAGGTATCCACAAACGGTGGCAAGATGGAGTTCTCGGGTTGGCGCGACGCGAAGCGATTTCGTTGAAGGCACTCCGGCGAGATGCAGGGCGAATAAATGCCGGAAGCAAGTAACCTTCTGCGCGAGCCGTAATCTAAGTGGCTGGAGGGTATTAAATGCCGAAGAAAAAAGGTTCGAAGAGAAAATATGGTAAAGCCGCAGGTAAGAGCGTGAAAAGCGCAATGCATCGAGAGAAGCGCGGCACCTTGCGCTCGGGCAAAGGCGGGAAGGGCGGCAAGGTAACGTCTCGAAAGCAGGCAATCGCCATTGGCCTTTCGGAGGCGCGCAAAAAGGGTGCTAAGGTCCCGCGAAAACCGAGCTAGGACAAGACCGAACAAAGCTAAGGCGAAAACATATTGCGTTCGCTGCCGATAGTACGTTCGTACCATTGAGAGGTATGCGCGACGTTGTAAAATTTCGCGCCATGGCCGCAAAAATTCAGTGTGAAGCCCTGAATCAAATCCTCGAAGAGGCGGTCTCCGCATTTCGAGATACGAGAGAAATTCGCCGATCCAAGGACCTCTCGTTCGTTGAAGACGCCGCGCTCACACGTGGCGAGCACAAAAAAATTGACGCACTCGTAAAGCATTTACTCGCGGGACATGATGGCAGGCCCTGCCCTGCAGGGGACAGACCGATAGTGGGCGAGCCGAAAAGTACGGAATTCCTCCGAAAAAGAGCGGTGGCCTGAGTATCCGCGTGTCGTTTGATCCGTGCAAAAGCTACCTGGACTAGGAACAATTTCCGCTGAATTCGTTGGGCTTCGTCGCGGACTGTCTGTCGGAAGTCATAGACTGAGGGCTGTGGAAGCTAAGTCCTGCCGTTGTTTGATTTTTCGACTTCACTAAGAAAACACATCCAACCAAGAAAGTGGCCTTGATTTGACCAGTCGGCACTTCCCTTGCTGTCGCCCGTCCATCATCCAACGAACCCCGGGCGGCCCATGAAAGCAAGAGACGTTGTCGTCGGCAATGAAGAGAAATTGATGGAGGTACGGCTGTGGCAGGCTGTCGTCCTCACTACGATACAGGAATGGGTATCCGGTCCGCTTCGACGCAAGCGCGAAGCTGAGGACTATCTCTTCAAAGACCAGCGGGATTTCCCGTTGGTCTGCCAATCGGCTGGATTGGATGTTGAACGGCTGCGTTCGAAACTGGCGCGGCTGAAGCTGCCCAAAAGTTTCCGCGCCTCGAAGTTGCGCTTGGTGTGATTCGGCGTCCTCGCGCGAGCAAATAATTCCGGCGCCGCTTCCAGCGATTTCCTCTAATCAAACCTACGTGGCATAATCTTATGCCGTCGCTTAACTATTCCGGGGTAGTGCAATTGGTAGCACGCCAGCCTTTGGAGCTGGTTATCCTGGTTCGAGTCCAGGCCCCGGAGCCATTCTCCCGGATTTTGCAAATAAGCTAAGAACGCGGCGGCGAGCGCGGGCCGGAATGAGTGGTCAAGCCTAAGGAAGGTCCAAATCCAGTTGATAGATATCGCCGCCCCCGCGGACAACGATCACCATCGGGGATCCGTCCTGCATTAGACCCGCGAATCGGCACCGAACGACGTCGGTCTGTAGAATCGTTTCAAAACTCATTACGAGTTCGACCTTCCAATCGCCAACGTGCACGCGGTAGAGCGGTTCTCCTGCATCGAGAACATCTTGAAAATAGAAATACTTCGCATCGGATGTCCGCTCCAGGTGATCGAAGTATTTGCCGTGAGCGATCTCTTTCCAACCGCGTGCTTGAAAGTCAAACAACATCACTTTTTCCCCGTCTTCAGACACCGCTCCGAGATACCGTCCGCCGAGCGCCAATCGGCCAATGCTCATGCCCTCCGATTCAGGCACCCTGATCGGCTTCCGCGTCTTTAGATTCAGGACAAAGATACCGCTATCTTCCGGGCGATCTTCCTTACTGAAACGGGGAGTGGAATACACAACTGATTCCCCGTCGGGCGACCAGTCTGGAGATTGACGAGTTCGATCACTCGGCAACAATTCCCGTGATGGCCCTCCGTCGGCGCTCATCATGTAAATGTTGGAGGGGTAGCCTTTTTGCTGCCCTTGGAACACGATTTTCGTTCCATCGGGACTCCAGTGGGGCTTGTCGGCCGACTGCGTGGTCAGCTGTGTGCGTCCAGTACCATCAGGCCGGCTGCGCCAAAGAGTCCAGCCAGACAGAACTAACGCGAGCGAGTCTCCCTTCGGCGAAAGGCTCGCTGCGAAAACGTCGGATGAACTGAAAACCGGCAACAGTGCCTTCCGGTCGCGAGACGCACGAAGCAATTCGTTTCGCTCATATGATCCACCGGCGACAAACCAGCGCGTGCCATCCGAATCCGGATGAAGAGCGCCAAACCCGAGAGGTCCGGCAGTCAGGCGCACTGGCGGGCTGGGTTTGGACCAAGGTGCGAGACTCCCCTTTTCCCGGCGGGCCCACACGCTGGGGATTCCCTTCAGTTCTTCTCCCCTGTTGGACACAAAAATGAAATACCGGCCGTCAACCGACCATTGTCCACAGCATTCGCTTGAAAGCTGATTCCCGTCAGGAAATAATGGGTGGAGATTACTTCCATCGACGGAAACTTCCCAGAGGGAAGCTAGGCCGTTTTTCGAATCTTCCAAGGTGAAGCGCAAGACCTTCCCGTTAGGAGACCAAGCCAACCCCGAAGAAATACTTGGCAGGCTCACTAGCCTGTGTGCGTCGGCACCAATGCGGCTACAAATGTAGATTCCATCAACCTTGCTGTAGGCGATTTTCCTTCCATCCGGAGAAAAGGCGCCATCATTTCCAGTCAGGCCGTTCAAGCGGCGAGGAGAGCCACCGACGACGGGCAACAGCGAGAATTCCATGTCCCATCCGGGCGCTGTAAACTGCTCGACTAAGAATTCCGATCGGTCGGGCGACAGGTCCAGGATGCGAGTGCTCTGGAACGGCGATGGAAAAGGCTGCGATTCCCCTCCCGAAACCGGCACTTGCATTAGACTCCAGCGATCAGGCTCTCTACTGAGGAAAAAAACACGCGCGCCATCCGACACCAGTTTGCTCCACCCGACATCGACATGGCTGTAGTGGGTGAGCTGAGTCGTGCGCAGGACTCTTGGTGTGGGCAAGGGCGCGAGCCAGTGGTAAAGGAGCAAGGCAGCGAGCAGGACGAGAAGAGCGCTGACCGTTATGGCGGCGGTGCGCATCAGCCGGGGGCGAGTAGATGAGGTGGATACAATCTCGACCGGGGTGAGGGTAATTGGGACGATAGAGTCTTCAGGCGTTGAAAGCTCCTGTTCAACCTGGGCAATGAAGCGATAACCACGGCGGGGAAGAGTCTCTATGTACCGCGGGTTGTCGGAACTGTCCGATAGAGCTGCTCGGATCTGGTTAATCGCGAAATTAATTCCGTGCTCGAAATCGACGAATGTCGAATCACTCCACAGATCCTGCTTGATATCTTCTCGCGTAACCACGGTCCCGGCGCGACTAGCTAGCAGCAGGAGCACACGGAGCGGCTGCGGTTGAAGCTTTATGAGGATGCCGGCCTTTCGAAGCTCGCCCGCACCAACATCCAACTCGAACGGACCAAACCGGAGATTAGGAGAAGTTGGCGCAATAAGTGACATCAACCACCTTGGTGCCAGATTCTAACAGCCTAACGGCCGTCCCAGCAGCCAAATCTCATTATCAACACAGCTACTAATCTATTCGTTTTCATAAACCTGGCCCCTAACCAGAAACTAACCTTTTGCTCAGTCTCCCCGCATTGCCTTTCCGCCGAACCAATCCTAGTTTGTCAATCATCGGTCATCTTCTGGCCTGTGCGACCTAGGATGGATTCTTGGGAGGAAACAGAATGAGAGGCGAGGAGCTTGCGGGTCAGGCACTCTTAGGGATGCCAGAAAAATGGGCCAAGGGGCGTCCAGATTCCGAGCACTCCCCTTCCTCTTATGCAGGGGTCGAGTCCGAGGATCGAAAGGAGTACCGCGCTTGGCTCACCACTTGGTGGGTTTGCCAAATGCTCGTGACCGGCATACTACTCGTCGCGCTAGCGGGTTGCAGGTGTCTTTGCGTCGGGGCGCAGTGATCATGCGAAAACTCTTTATAGTAGTTTTCGCTTTGACCATGCCGTGCGCGACTTTTGCACAAAGCAATAAATCGTCTTGGGAGAACCTGAGCACGCTCCAAGCCGGACACAGAATTGAAGTTGTTGAAACAAACTCGAAGAAAATTTCCGGGGCGTTTGTGAGCGTCAACAACACGGGAGTGTCACTGCAAGCGGCAGGAGGCGAGCAAACCATCCAGAGACAGGATGTCCGGGTCGTCAAGCTCATGGAAAACAAGCATCGTCTTAGGAACGCAGCTATTGGCGCGGCGGTGGGAGCAGCAGTGGGAGCAGGTTCCGGCGCAGCTGTTGGCAGAGGCAACGGCAACAGCGGCGGTTTCGACTTCGCCAAACAAGGAGCCGGGATTGGCGCAGGGGCCGGAGCGGTGATTGGCGCAATCGTGGGAGCTTTGTTGCCTTGTCACCAGACCATCTACCGCGCGGCGGGGAAATAATTAAACGGGCACGCGTCCATTCCTACGAATAAAGGTTTTGCAAAAGATCGACTGAGAACAAGGGGGGAAACAAAGTGGCATTCTACGATGTCATCATTCTCGAAGGTTCGGGCTATGCCAGCGGGATCAATCAGCAAGGTGAGGTTGTTGGCACCACCTTAGATACTGGGAGTGCATCCCCAGGAACCGCGGATCTTTTGTCGTCGTGGTGGATTCCACCCGAGTACTCACTCACGACTGGGGTCGCCGGAGGACTAAGCAGGGTTGACAACATGGGTGATGCCATCGGACTTGGCACCGAACTATTCAACATCGACTTCAAGGGAATCGTCAGGACGTTGTCCTTTAATCCGTCGGATATTAACAATGCGCACCAAGTCGTGGGCAACATGGAGATCTACAATTGGGTAACGCCGGCAGTAATCTCGACGATACCTCCACTGTCCGGGCAAACCAACAGTGAGGCCTTGGCACTTAATAATCTTGGGGACGCTCTGGGTCTTTCAGGCGGTCATGGATTTTATTGTCCTTTCGGCGCGACGCAATCGCAGGACCTCGGCGAAGACGTCGTTCTGGGATCGATAAATGACAATAAACTGGCCGCAGGATCGGCTCAAATCCTCGGCGCGGCGTACGCCGACCTTACGCAACCCGGCGTTCAGCTCCGGCAGATCCCTCTTCCATACGGGGCGGCTGAGGGACCGTTTCTCCCACCGGCCGCGCAGGCCATAAATACCGGAGGCATCATCGTAGGTTTCGGAACAGGAGGGCCAGGGCCATTTTCTCCCTTCTATCCTTTCGTGTTTAGCATTGGCGAAGGCTCCGCTGCGGATCTCAACACTCTGGTCGCTTCCAGTAACGCCCCGGGTTGGCAGCTCGTGGATGCATTGGATATCAACGATGCGGGGCAGATCATAGGACAGGCCTTTGGTCCTGGGAACCAAGTGGCGGGCTATGTCGCTACCCCGCGAGTTGGTGGTCGGACGGTTCCTTTCACCAACCTGATCGCGACTATCATTCGCGGTCTTTTTCAAGAACTCGGTCTGTCGTTCCCCGGAAGTGCCGCACCGACGGGGCGCGGTTTGTTGACTCCGTTTCCGCTTGATCGGAACGAGGCCTTGCTAAATTTGGCCGTGTCGAATCTTGCCGGTCAGATGAGCGACCGCGAAGCGCGAACTAAGATACAGAGCATCGCTGCCGAAGCCGCGTCCCGCGCGCAAAGCAAAGCGCTTCAAAGACAGTCGCTAAGCTCGAGCCAGAAAGAGGAACTGGCGAAGGCGCGGAAACGAATGCTGCGTCGATAATTTGAGGCAAAACAAAATAGTAGGCCCGACTGAACAAGCTGTTGCGCCGACGGTTCAATCTCAGTGCTGGCATACCCTTCTCCGACTCAGCGGCCGTGAATTCAATGCGGGCTCTGGCGGTAAGACTTGCGCAAAATCTGCTGACGCTCTAGTCTAGGCGCCAGAATGGAGATGCAAGGTTCGGAGTTCACGCCGCAATTTCTAATCCTGGGCGTAATCTGGTATATCGTTTTCCTTTTCTCGACGACATGCCACGAAGGCGCGCATTCCCTGGCCGCCAAGTTGGGCGGAGACACGACTGCGTTCCATGGCGGCCAAGTGACGCTCAATCCGATTCCGCACATTCGCCGCTCGCCGCTCGGACTGCTCGTAGTGCCGATCATTTCCTATTTCGTAGCGCACTGGATGATCGGGTGGGCTAGCGCGCCGTACGATCCCGCATGGCACCAACGCTACCCACGGCGGGCTGCATGGATGGCTCTGGCGGGCCCGGCTGCAAACTTTACTCTGGTAATCCTTTCCGCGCTGGCGATTCGCGCCGGAATATATTTTGGATATTTCAGGATGCCGGAATCCGCCAGCTTCACGCGCATCACGGAAGCCACCGGCACCGGTCTCGCAGGATTTGCCGCCACTTTTCTCAGCATTATTTTCCTGCTGAATCTGCTCCTCGGAACTTTCAACCTTCTTCCCGTTCCGCCGCTGGACGGAAATACGGGAATCACGCTGTTTATGAGCGAAAGTACGGCATTGAAATTTGTTAATTGGTCGCGCAGCCAGGGTTTCGGAATGATCGGCATAATACTGGCATGGTACGCGTATGGCAAAATATTCGGTTCCATCTTTCGACTCGCTCTGCTCGCGCTGTATCCCGGCTCACATTGGGGATAGAAGTCCGTTTGCTCGAAGAGCCGATTTCGGCTTGGTTCAGAAACGAACAGGTGTTTCGATAAGCACGGGCGAAAAACGATAAGGTCCTCTGATTATTTGCTAAGTCCTTCGCTGTTGATGTTTTCCACCTTGTGTCTTTGGCATCGCTTCTGCAATGACCAGCGCGCGGGAGAAACCATGCATACATTAGTAGACGGACCGAATAGCTATCGAGTCGAAGTGTCGGGCTGGACTATAAAAGGGACTTTCTTTGTCGAAAAAGCGATGCTGCATTGGACCGACAGGGGCGAAAAGAGCGTCGAATTGATATCGCGCTTGCACGAAGGCTGCGTGGTTTTTGTGCGGCTGCTACAAACAGCCACGGAAAATGCGAACTTTCCTGTAGCCTACCGAGCGCTAGGTATTGCGTCAGAAAGTTCAGATGGCCCGGCACGGGTGAGGCTCAGACTGTTGCGACCAGAACATGCCACGATTGGTGCAGCCAGGTCGGTGAGGACGTCACGAGAAGCAACGAAGCTCCTGGCTAACTGAAGTTGCGTTCGGGTCGGCGGTTTCATAGGTCCGTGAGAGCACGATATCTAAGGAAGCTCTTATTCTGGTTCCGTTCTGACATTACAAAACCAATTCGGGAAGGCAAAATGCGCAGTTGAAACAGTTTTCAAGGATTCAGGATTTTCTGTGGAATTCGTATTGCTCCTGCCCGGTCGATTAAAGCTAACAATACGCGAGTCTTAATTGAGAAGTTTTGAACCTCTCACATCGAACGTTGATCAAACATGTGGCGTCATAAACGACATTGTTGAACGGCACGGGCCTTGCCTATGCATCTGCATCATGCTAGCCGTCGAAGAAAGACCGGTTCTCGAAACAGCAAGAAAGAATCTCTCCGTCTGCGTCCTTGATGACGAATCCGACCAAGTAGATCTCACCACCTCGCGACTGCAAAAAGCGGGCTTTCACACTGTTGGAACCACGAATCCAGAAGACGCTTTAGAGAGCGTGAAGACGGGCGCGTGCCGCGTGGTCGTCGCTGATGTAAAAATGCCGGGAATGGATGGTCTTGCTTTTCTCGAGAAGATTTTGAAATGCGACCCGGGAATGTTCGTGGTGCTGGTGACCGGCTACTACTCCGTGGATGCGGCTATTGAGGCCATTAAACACGGCGCTTACGATTTTGTGTGCAAACCGGTGGACTACACGCGGTTGATGAAGGCTCTCGACGATCTGGCGGAAAGTTTCACGCAGCGATCGCAAATCCGCGATTTGGAAGACAAGCTTCTGGATAACCTACTGTTTCACGGCATTGTAGGTAGAAGCCCTGCAATGCTAGAAGTGTTTGACTTGACGAAGAAAATCGCGCGGCACTACACGAACGCCTTGATCACAGGACCCACCGGGAGCGGCAAAGAGTTAATTGCGCGTGCGCTGCACCAGATGAGTCCGGTGGCGAAAGAACGGTTCGCCGTGTGCAATTGCTCAGCCCTGGTAGACACGTTGCTCGAAAGCCAGCTTTTCGGGCACGTCCGCGGATCTTTCACGGGCGCCACGGAAACGCGTCCCGGGCTTTTTGAATACGCCGACGGAGGCACAGTTTTCCTGGACGAAATCGGCGAAACATCGCTCCACATGCAGGCAAAGCTGCTGCGCGTAATCCAAAACCGGGAGATTCAGCGCGTGGGCTCGCCCGAAGTGAAAAAGGTAGATGTGCGATTGATCGCCGCCACAAACCGCGACCTTCGTGCAGAAGTTCTTGCCGGCCGTTTTCGAGAAGATCTTTTCTATCGACTCAGCAGCATCGAAGTCCGAGTTCCGGGACTGTCCGAGCGTCCTGAAGACATTCCGATCCTCGTGCAGCATTTCTTGAAGAAATATAGCGAAGCATACGGAAAGCCGATTCAGGGGCTGACGCGACGGGCGCAGATACTTCTTTTGCAGCACGACTGGCCAGGAAATGTGCGCGAGTTGGAGAACGTTATCGCGAGCGCTGCGATTACCACTACGGCGGATTTTATCGACGTCGGGGATTTTCCGGAACATCTGCAGAACCCTCACCGGCGTGGTTCGGCGTCGGATGAGAGTTGGCGTCCGCTTCCGCTGGACGAAGTTCGCCGCATTCATATTCAGCGTGTGCTCGACATGTGCAAAGGCAATCGCGTACGCACAGCCCAAGTCTTGGGAATCGGACGTACGAGCCTTTACCGCTTCCTCAAACGCCCGAGCAATGGAAAATCCGCGGTCACCGCAGCATAAAGAGCATTTCCCTCATTAAGGCTACGATCGATTTTTCAAATCGGCGCAACCAAGGATGGACCAGATGAGAAAGCCACAAGCGGACTGGCAACAACTTGGAACAATTACCACTGATGATCGGCGGCGCGAGGATCGGATTCCACTCGCGTTAACAATAGAGGTTTGCGGGTTCGACTGTTCTTTGCGTTTTTTCACCGAGTGCACGGAAACATTCAACGTCAGCGATTCTGGTTGCCAATTCCGATTGCGCATGCAAGTTGCCCCGGAGTCCGTTCTGGCCATCCGAGTTATTCATCAGAATGGCGACGAAGAAATGAGTTCCAAGTCGGCCTTGTTTCGAGTGGTTCGCGTGCGCCAGGATTCCCAAGCGACATTAATCGGAGCGCAAAAGCTACAGCCGCATAGTTTGTGGAATCTCGGAATTCCAAGGCTCAACTAAAGATAGTCGCGGTCGATTCTGAAGCTGACCGGGTCCATGGCTCGACTGGTAAGCCACGAACCAAGTCAATTTCTCGCTCAGCGATGCGAACTATGGCTGAAGAGAGCTAACGTCCAGCAGCCAGCACCAATCCCCGCCTACTTTCCGCTCGTTGTGTAGGCCGCGTTGTGCAGCAGCGAAGCCGGCAGTGAGATGGTGGAGTCCATGCGGACGAGCAGACCGGTCTGCGCCGGAACTTCCACGTCCTTGCCTTTCTTAATTGCGATGTAAGCAGAGGTGCCTACAAAGCCGATTACCGTACCGCGCGCTACGTTGGCAAATAGCACACCCACAAGAGCGCCGGCACCGGTACCCAGGCCACCGGTCATGATGTCACCCTTGATGTCACGCTTCTCCTCAATCACGACTCCTTCCGTCATCTTTACGTCCTTGCGTTTCTTTTCCGAATCCGTCCCTCCGGTGTAAAGAGAAAGAATGCTCATCTGAACCGGGAAGATGCGGCTTTCCACTTCGATCGAGTTGAAAACAAGATTCATCGAGGCACCGCCGCGGAAGAGCGCGAAGAACTTTGGGCGGGTTACGCTAGTCACCGTGCCGTGAACTTTCGCTCCGGCGGGCAGCAACAGTTGGTTGCCGACGAAAACGGGTTCGGCGACGACCGCAGTGAAAGGATCGCCGTCATGGGCGACACCGGTACTGAGGCCGTTGGCCATAGTGAGCCGGACCTGGGTGCCCGGTTGGATTGCATTGGATTGTTGTTGAGCGTGAACTACGGGAGTCAACCACAACAAAACTGAGAGTAATACGCAAACACTGATAAAGCGCTTCATTGTTTCCTCCGGGCTTTGGAATTTGGACATGCCAAGCCATCCCCGTGTCGTGGGGTACCGCTGGCGCCGCGGTGCGAGTGCGGAGGATGCACCCGCAGATAAGATACTCTGCGCCGCGATATGGATGTCCAAAAATCGATATTGATGTTCCTAATCGCCAAGCCGGGCGTATCGAGTTGCGGTTGCGAGTGAAGGTCGGCTACAGCTCGATAAATCGATGCTGGCCCTCCGTACAGGTAGCTCGGACGACACGGAATGACGTACTTGCGAGTTCGTGCGCCGCATGAAGTGCTAACCTCGCCTACAGGCGGGTATCAATCGGCCCATCGAACTTTGAAAATTGAGCGCCAGTTAAGAAATTCGATGCGAAAACGTTTGCTGACTCTCGGGTTGTTGCTTATCGGCGTGGTGACCGCCGTCTATGCGACGGATTTTGCCGTTATCGTGCACTCTTCGAATCCCGTTCGGGCGACGACTTTGGCCGAACTCGGAAAGATCTTCAAGGGCAAGACGCATGTGTGGTCCAACGAACGGAGCATAACCGTCGTTCTGCGCGATCCGGATTCGCCGGGAATGAAATTCGTGATTGAGAAAATTTTAGGCGGCACCGTCGAAGAAGGAAAAGCGATTCTGAACGAGCCGAGCAGGAAAACGACTGTTCCGGTTGTTTTTGCCTCCAGCGATGAAGAAGTCATAAAAATCGTGGAAAGCAGTCCGGGAGCAATCGGTATTGTGGATGTTTACAACATTACGAGCGGAGTGAAAGTAATCAAGATTGACGACAAGCAGCCCTTCGATCCGGGTTATGTCCTGAAGGGCCGTTAATCGAGGTTAAAGAAATCATGCGAGGCATCATGAGAAACCGAAACCCTTTTCTATTTCCAATCTTCGCCCTAGTGATTGCGGGAGCCAGCGCTGGTTCGGCGGGCGCGCAGATGCAACAACCCACGATTACCGCGCATACGGCGGCCGATGCTGCGCCTGCGGGAGAGATAGTGCCGGTCACGACGTCTTCACCTGACGCACGGCACGATTATGAACTGGGTTTGCTGTATCACGAAGATCTGCTCTTTGTTGACAAAGGCCTCGTTTCCCTTCGCAAGGCGGTGAAAGCCGATCCGCACTTTGCGTTGGGTCACGCGACGCTTGCTTACTTCACGACCGACCCGGTGGAAGAGAGGCGCGAATATGCTCTCGCGCAAAAAGATATAGCGAGCGCATCTCCGGATGAACGGTTGCTCATCCGCTGGATGGATGGCGCCAAGAACGGAGGACTCGTTCCGGCTGTCGCTGCGATGAACGACCTTCTCGCGAAGTATCCGAACGACAAACGGCTCGCAAATATGGCGTCGGAATGGCTGTGCGCGAACCAGGCAGCCTACGAGCACGGTGAGAAAATTCTCAAGAACGTTCTACAGAGCGATCCGAATTATTTTCCTGCGCTGAACAACCTTGCGTACTGCTACGCGTTAAGCGGGCAGCCTAGTCTGGCTCCTCCACTGATGGACCAGTACGTCGTGGCGTTGCCGGCTCAGCCGAATCCGCAGGATTCTTACGGTGAAATCATGCGCATGTTGGGCGACTATCCGGCCGCGCTCGATCATTACGGCAAGGCGCTGCAAATCGATCCGACTTTTAATACTTCGCAAGTCGGAATCGCTTCCACCTACGCGCTGATGGGAGACCAAGAACGCGCTCGGGCGGAATACCTGAAAGCAATCGCTGGAACGAAGGAACGCCCCACCAAGCTGGACTATCGAATCCTTTGGGCCATGACGTTCTACCGGGAAAACCAGATCGAGCGCGGGAATCGGGAGATGACGAAGCTCGTGGTAGAGGCGCACGCTGCCGACTTGCCGGTCGAGGAAGCAGAAATTTACCGCAACATGGCTCTTTTCAGCGCCGACCCGCACCACGCGCTGAGGAGTCTTGATGCCGCTCGAGTGGTGCTCACGGAAAACCACGATATCTCACAAGGCGGCCGCGAAATCGAATTAGCGAATATTCTGCAAACCCGCGCGTACATCGCAGAACGGGCAGGTATGGCGGACGCGGCGCAGAAGGCGCTGAAACCGCTAAGCGCAATGGCACAGACGAGCCGGAGCAACATCGTTCAGCAAGCCTATCACTCCGCAAATGGCGCCGTTTTGATGACACAGGAGAAATATGACGCCGCCATTGCAGAACTCATGGAAGATTCCCAGAATCCCCTGTCGCTACAATTGCTTGCGGATGCCCAGAGTAAAGCCGGACAGGCTGCCGACGCTCAAAAAACACTGTCCGCTCTGGCGGCAATCAATGACGAGCGCGTAGAAACGGCGTTCGCTGTGCCGCAGGCGCGCGCGGCGTTGAAGCAGAATTCCGTGACGGGTGCCGAAACCGGCGGCCACTAGGCGGTCGCAGCGCCACATCCGTCTCCTAAAACGGTCCGTGCCCTTTAACAGCTGCCGTTTCATGCTTCCTTCGGCAACTTCGTAACATGACTTGCTCCAGCTCCAATCTACATTCCATCGGCGTCTTTCACGCAGTAGAGCGCTGTGCTAGACTTCGCCAAGCGGTTCTGAAGAAAGAAAAGTTTCATCAGCGACTGCCGATCGGTGGGACTTCGGGCTCTGTGCGACGATTCCCCGCAAACTCCGCCAGGCCCGGAAGGGAGCAACGGTAGCGGGTCAGCTTCGTGCGCCGCGGAGTACCCGAAGTTCCTCTTATCGCCCGGTCCGCGGAGAGCTGGCTCAACCAAACTCATGGGCTACAAAGTCATCGCTCGAAAATACCGGCCGCAAACGTTCACCGAAATCGTCGGGCAGCAGCACGTGACGCGAACGCTTGCCAACGCGATCGGTTCGAATCGTGTGGCGCATGCCTACATTTTTTCCGGAGTGCGCGGTGTCGGGAAAACGACTACAGCGCGCATTCTGGCAAAAGCATTGAATTGCGCGAATGGGCCGACAGCCGATCCGGACAATACTTGCGATTCCTGCCGGGAGATTTCCGCCGGCACATCGCTCGACGTGCTCGAAATTGACGCCGCTTCCAACCGTGGAATTGACCAGATTCGCGAACTGCGGGAAATGGTGCGTTACGCTCCGGCTTCGAGTCGCTACAAAGTGGTGATCCTCGATGAAGCGCATCAGTTGACCGACGAAGCGTCGAACGCTTTGCTAAAAACTCTCGAAGAACCACCCGACCGCGTGGTTTTCATTCTGGCGACAACCCAGGCCGAAGATTTAGCCGATACGATTAAATCGCGCGCACAACTTTTTCAGTTCCGCTCTCTTACATTTAAAGAGATCGCGGAAGAAATCGAGCGCATTGTGCGCGAAGAAAAGCTGCAGATCGAACCGGGAGCTGTTGCGGTCCTGGCTCGCGCCGCTGAAGGCAGCCTGCGGGACGGTCTCTCGCTTCTGGAGCAGGCCATTTCCTACAGCGACGATACGGTGACAGATGCGCAGGTGCGCGAACTTCTGGGAGTGGTTGCGGAGAATGTGCTCGATGATCTGGTGGAAGCGATCGCTACGCAGTCCGCAGAGCGCGCTCTCGGACTGGTCCATCGATTGATCGGCGAAGGGCAGAATCTACAGCATTTTTGTCGCGAGGCGATTCGCCACTTTCGCAATCTTCTTGTAGCGCGGGTATGCGGCGCGAGTTCCGATCTGGTCGCCGCGCCGTCCGACGAGCGAGCTCGACTTTCGGAGCAAGCGGCGAAGTTCAGCGAGGAAGACCTTACACGCTTTTTCAACATACTCCTGGCCACTGATGATGACCTGCGCAAGAAACCCGATCCGCGTCTGCACCTCGAGCTGGGGCTGCTGAAGTTGGTAAATGCGCAGCGCCTCGCGCCACTGGAAGAAATCCTTGCTGACCTTCGTGGAACCGGAACAGCGGCGAAATTAGGCCCTTCAACTTCGGGTGCCGCTCCGCCGCGTACAATGTCCGCCGCTGCTCAGTCAGCCTCAGCACCAGCCCGTCCAAACTTGACTCCGGCTGGTACCGTGGCGGGTGACACGCCCAAGGCAAGCGCGGTTGCAGCGCCGGGATCGACGATTTCCCCGGCTCGCGTGGCCTCGTCAGTCTCTTCTGCGCCGATTCCCGCTTCGCCACCGCGGATTATTGCGCGCGCTGCCGGAGCTGCGGGAAGTGGTTTGGCCTCGGCACAAGTAGAGGCCATTAAGGCAGCATTGCAAGGGCAGAAATTTCTGTGGTCTATGGTGGAGCACGCGACGCGCTGGGAAATTGAAGGCGGCGAGTTGCATCTTTTTTTCCCCACGGAGAGCCGCTCGCTCGCGGAAATGTTGCAAGCGCGAGACCCAATGGAACGATTGCGCACAGTCCTAAACCAAGTGGTCGGCGAGCCGCTGCGTGTCTGTGTTAAGCTTGAAAGTGGCCGAGCACCTGTGGCGCGGGGTTCCGAGTTGCGCGCACGGTTTGAAGAAGACCCGATCGTTAGGGCCATGCTTGAGAAATTCGGCGGCCAGATTTCAAAGGTCAAGCGCCCGGGCGAGGAATAACCATGGAAGTTAAAGCTCTACAACAAATGTTGTCGCAATTCCGGCAGGTCCAGGAAAAGCTCGAAAAGCAGATTGGCGAGATTTCCGTGGAAGCTTCTTCCGGCGGCGGCATGGTCACCGTGAAGATGAACGGCCAAAAGCAATTGACCGAAGTGCGCATCGAGCCGGACGTCTTCAAGAGCAAGGACCAGGAAATGTTGCAGGAGCTTATGCTGGCAGCCGTAAACGATGCAACCCGTCGAGTGGATGAAGAGCTATCCAAGCAGGTGAAAGATCTCACGGGAGGTTTGCCGGGGCTCGCGGGAATGAAAATTCCCGGCATGTTCTAAGCTGGACTTTCTGCGGCCCGTCTCGGTGCCTTACCGATTCCCTTCTCTTTCGAAATCCATAAAACGGATGTGATGGCATGCCTGATTTTGCCCCTTCAGTAACGCGATTGATTGACGAATTGAAACGCCTTCCGGGTATCGGACAGAAGACCGCTCAGCGTCTTGCTTTTTTCCTGCTGCGTGTGGATCGCGACCAGGCGTTCGCCCTTTCCGATGCAATTCGCGAGGCCAAGGAAAAAGTTCGGGAGTGCTCGGTGTGCAACAACATCACGGACGCGGACCCTTGTCTTTTCTGCACGGGCGCGACGCGAAACAGAGGAATCATCTGCGTGGTGGAAGAAGCCACGAATATTCAAGCGGTGGAAAAGACGCGGGAGTTCAACGGGCTATATCATGTGCTGGGCGGTTCATTGTCACCTTTACAAGGGATCGGGCCGGATCAAATCAAAATCAGGAGCCTCATCGAACGACTGAAGGGCGGCACGGTGGAGGAGCTCATCATCGCCACGAGTCCCACGGCCGAAGGCGAAGCGACGGCAGTGTATCTCTCCAAGCTCATCAAGCCGCTGGGTGTGCGCGTAACGCGCATTGCCATGGGTATTCCGGTCGGCTCGGACCTCGAATACGCGGACGAAGTTACGATGATGAAAGCGATGGAAGGACGCCGCGAACTATAGCTTCGCGCGATTTAGTTTCCGTGGTGCAAATCCAGCCCGAACGAAGGATGGTCTTTCGTTCCCGTAATCTTAATCGGTATCTCCGTTCCTCCATGCTTGCCTTTGAAAAACGGATCAACCGCCTTCAAGAAAAATGATTTTACTCCGGTAGTCGTCTGCGAAAGCTTCGCATCCATCCGCAGTTTGCCGTGAAGATTCATTTCGCCGCTGGTCATTTGATAGGTTCCGGCCAATTGCACAGATGCTCCCGCGACCTCGAAGGAGAGTTCCGAGAACGTGATGAGGCCTTTTTTCACATCAAACTTTCCCTTTAATGCGGAAACCGCCGTTCCAAGGTCAGTAGCCTTCGGCTCACCTTGCGCCCTCTTGCTCAGCGAATCAATCCTTCCTTGCACCGTCTGACTCGTAAACTCCGCATCGCCCACTCCGAACTGTCCATGAATGGTCAACCGCTGAAGGATGTCCGTGTCCGCTTCAGCAATTTCGATTCGCGCTTTTAGCGTGGCGGAACCGGTCATCACCGGTTCGTCGGACTTGACTGCGAGCCAAAGCAGGTCTTCTATCCGCGCATCATCGGAGACGGCGTCGAGCTTGATGGTTCTTCCTCTTACCTCCTTCTCCATGTCCACCACTTCACCCTTCACGTGCAGGGTGCTGTTCCGGAGTTTTGCCAGAACGCTTTTTAGAATGACGTCTCCGTTCGTGCCGTCTACCGTAGCGTCGTAATTGGTGCGCAGGCGCTCTGGATGGCCCGCGATGTTCAACGCAAAATTCGGAGTGTCCGTCTGCCCTTGCACGGACAAGTAATTGAGGGGGCCCTTAAACGCTCCGGTGGAATTCATGGTGCCGGAGATGCCTTTAAGAGTGCGAAAGTCAGCATTTGCGAAATTGTATTTGGCATCGACCGGAAGTTCGCTCGGTTCCTCCGGCTGCCAGGGACCGAATAATCCAACCGAATTAATTTCTCCTTGCGGAGTCGGATTGGTCAGGATGGCGTGAAAATTGGCAGGCCTGTCAAAACGAAAATCGTTGATCTCCAAATGATGAATCTCGAAGTCTTTGGGTTCTTTTCCGGGCTGGGCGCGGAGGATTAAAAGTCGGGCATCATCGGCATGAATATCATCTATGACGATCGGATATTTTTGGGAGAGATCATCGTCCGTTTTTTTTAGAAGCGGTGGGCCTCCCGGGCGGTGCGGTGGGGTGAAAATCTGCAAGCCAACTAAACGGATGCTCGCGATATGCAACTTCGGAAGCAACAGATCGCGCAAGTTGGCATCAACGATGATTTCTTTGGCCTGAATCAAAGGCGGGATGTCGGTGCGTCCGTTATGGCGCAAGACCAAACCGGTGATAGTCACTCGCGTGCGCGGAAATACCGTTACCTGAAGATCCGCGATCTGCACATCGCTTTTAAAATGCGTGCTTAGAGTCTGGATTGCGCGTTCGCGCAGGTAATTCGGCAACCGAGCCGAGGCAATAATTAGACCAACGATTGCGAACACAACTACGATAGCCACAATCAAAATTAACTTTCGGACTACGGATACAGGAGGTTTCTCGTCAAGGTCGGAGGACACGAACACATCATAACCAAGCCCATGGCGCTTTGCCAGAATCGCCCCGATTTCTGTAGTCTCGGCCCTGGAGGTTGACCTCTCATGCTCGCTCATTGGATCGGTCTGCCGCAATCTGAAGTTACCTTTTCGCACAGTTTCGGTATGTCGCTCGACCCCTCGCACTGCCAGTGCTACCCTTAACAGACACCCCTCTTGGAGGAAAGGTGACCGAACCTCTAGTATCGGGCGAACCCGACGGGCAGAAGCGTCGTAGCACACGCATTGTGCAGGCTGTGCCCATTACGGTCACGGGTGTGGATGCGCTTGGTCAGCCATTTAAGGAGCGGACCACGACCGTGATGGTGAACTGTCACGGGTGTAAGTACCAATCAAAACATTACGTTCCGAAGAATTCGATGGTCACATTGGAAGTCCCGCGACCGGAGGCCGGCGAAAAGCGGACTACGCAAGGCCGCGTTGTTTGGGTGCAACGACCACGCACGGTGCGCGAGCTGTTTCAAATCGGGCTTGAGTTTGAGGTTGCCGGAAACGTCTGGGGCATAGCATTTCCTCCCGAGGACTGGGCGTCCTCGTTGGACGAGGTTGCTACTAAATCTTCGGTGCAGTATGCCGCGTCGGATCCTAAGTTATCGGTCGCGACGTGGAGTGACGTGACCCCTGCTGCGCCGCCTGCCATAGCTCCTGACAAGAAAGCTGAAACGCCGGCTGCAGTTCAGAAAGTTTCACCGCCCGCCAACGTGCCCGCCCCGCCGCCAGCTATTAAGCGACCTGCTTCAGCTCCGCCGCCTTCCGCATCAACAGCAGAGCCGACGACACCAGCAGCATCTGCACCGCCAGCGTCCGCGCAGCCACTTTCAGCTCCATCATCTTCGGCATCAACAGCAGAGCCGAAGGCGCCTGTAATCGCGCATCCAATTTCCGCGACGACGCCTGTAAATTCGACGGCAGCGCCGGAAACTGCAGCACCATCCGCGACGCCAACAGTTTGGCGCCAGACCCCAACACCACCGCCACCAACGTCTGGAAATATTCCGTCTGGCCCGGCGGAGGAAGGCAAAATCCATGTAGTTCCAAGTACAGCCACGGATTTGCAAGGCCCGCTTGGCCGTCAGATGGCGCAGATGGTTGATGAGGTGAAGGAGAAACTCGACAAGTCGCTACGCAGAGGGGCTGAAGCGGCAATCACCGAAGAAATGGCTATTGCCCGCCAGCAACTCGATTCGCAGCTCCACGAAGCTATCGAGAAAGCTATTAAGGTCTCGATGGAGCGCGTGTCCGAATCTTCCGTGAAGAAAGTTGTACAGCAGGCTGCGGATCGCACCGCAGCGATCGTGGAAGAAGCGCGCAAGTCGACCGAGGCCTCCGCAATTCATCTCGACGAAAAAATCCGGGACGCCGTGCAGCAGGCCGTCAGCCATGCAGCAGAGCAAGCCGCGAATCAGGCTGCTCAGCAAGCGGCGGAGCAGACGGCGACGCATAGCCTGAAGCAAGCGGTTGATGAGGCGGTGGAACGGGCTTTGATCGAGCGCGCCGCGTCCACGCCGTCGTTGGAAATTCTTACTTCGCCTGAAGTAGCGCAGCAACATTTAGACCAATGGCGCAAGAGTCTGGAAGAAACGGCTCAGACCGTTCGAAGCCAAACGGTCGATCAATCGCAAGTAGAGATAGCCACGGCGAACCAGCGCTGGAACCAGCAATTCGAGGCCAGTCTGGCGGGAGCATCACACGAGTTCGACGAGAAAATTGCGAACGCATCGCACAGGATAGACGAGAAAATTTCTGAAGTATCGCGGCAAGCGATGTCGCAAGCGGAGCAAAACATTCTTGTCCGCAGCGAGATCCTGCGCACGTCGCTGGACGATGTGATCGACGGCGCAGCTGCGACCATTGAATCGCTCGGCACCGCTTTGAAGCAAGAGCGCGAGCGGGCGGAAGAAACGAAATCGCAACTCCATGACGCCGCGAAGGTAACTCTCGAACAGACGCGCCAGCACCTCGACGAGATCCTGGCCGGGCAGCGCGACGAAATCAGTCGCAGCGCAGACCAAATCGTTGCCGAACGCACGCAACAGATTGAGCCGGCACTGCAAGCGTCAGCACAAAAAGTTCTCGAGCGCGTTTCCATCGAGCTCGATCAGAAAATTGCGCCGAACCTCGAAGCGGTTCGGAATATGGCTTCCGAGCTGCAAAATGTCGAACAGCAGGCCGCCAGTCTGCGAAACCACATCGGCGAACAGATGCGTCAGGCTGCGGAGCAGGCCCTGCAACTGCAAAATTCGATTCGCGAGCAATCGCAGCAGTCTTCTCAACAGGCAATTCGGGAGTCGATTGAGCAACTTCGCGCGGAGGCGTCCAAGCTTCCATCGGAATTCGAAGAATCCTGCCGCGCTTCTCTTTCGAAAGCTCAGGAAGAGTTGCAGCAGAAAAGCACGGAGACGCAGCACGAAACGTACGAGGCGCTTTCAAAGGCCTCGGATTGGTATCAGAAGAAAGCGCAGACCACGATGCAGTCGTCGCTCGAGAAAGCCGTGGAACAATCGGCGACAACTCTTCGCGATCGCGCAGCGGAAGTTTCCAGCATGCTCGCTTCCGAACTCGATCATTATCGGCGCACGTACGTGGAGCACAGTACCGCGCAAATCGAGGATGCCGCGGGCGAAGTAGTCGCTCGCGAGCGGGAGAAACTCAACGAAACCTCTCAGATCGCGACAGCATCCTTTTCCGATCAAGTGCAGCGCGTCACCGCCGAGTCTCTGCGGCGCTTCGAGCAAAGCTCCCGCTCGGCGCTGGAGAAGGCGCGATCCGACATGGAGTTCAATCGCGAAGGCTCGCTCGCGGAATTCCAGCAGAAGCTGGATGAACGCATGATGGAAGGCGTAGAGCAAGCGAGGACGTTCCTGCAATCGCAACTCGCGCCGCTGATTGAGACCTGGGAAGAGAAGCGCGAAGCCGAGCAAGAAGAATGGAAGCTGCAACTGAAACAATCCACGGAAGAATCCATCGAACAATACAAGGCTCGTCTGGAAAACGCTTCGAATTCCTGGCTGTTGGCGTCAGCGACTACTCTGGGCCAGCATTCCCAATCCGTGCTGGACACCATCGCCAAAGCCGCCGAAAAGCGCCTTCGCGACACTTGTTCGCAAGTTCTTGCCGGCATGGGTGACACGCTGAAGGAACGCCTCCTGGGCATTTCCACCGACATGAACGCTGACGAAGACGACGACAAAGAATTTCCCGCGCCCAAAAAGTAGCCTAGAGTTCGAGATTTAAATCTTCTCCCCGCGCGCCGCCGATTTCGGCTCCAAGCTGCATCCCGGTATAATACTTCGCATGTCGAATCAAGCTTACTTGAGCATCTGGTGCAAGGATTTTCCTGAAGACCTGCTTCTCGAAAGGTTTGCCAATTTTCTTTCCACAGTTCCTTTCTCCGCGAAGCAACCCGGGTTCACCCATCTCGAGGTTCGCGCCGTGGATATGACTGAGACTCCCGTTTACGAGCAGGATCTGCGCTCAATTCCGTTGGATGTTGCGAGCATCATCGAATTAGCGAAGAATCATTTGAATAACGACAGCTCCTACTCGGTTCACTCGCGATGGGATTTGTGGGTTTACGAAGGCGATCCAGCGCGATGGCAGCTCCAGCCGCAAGCTCTCGAACTTGTGTGCTACGGAGAGGAATTTGACGGTGGTATTTGGCGGCAAGATGGCCACTTGGAAGTAAATCTCGGTTTCGAGCATCTTTTCACCGGGCACGCGGGCCTGCTCGGCATTAGGCAGATTGGCCAATCACGAGCTGAGAGCCCGGAAGAGCAGCGTTTTCTTGAGGCGATGGCGCGTCCGGAAAACTTGCAAAATTATACTGACAAGACTCGCGAAAACATCAAAAAGCTCTTCGACTGGGTTCGGCGTATCGAGAAGGCTTTGCCGGTCGAGAAGCTCCGGTTGTGGTCGGAAGGAGAGGAAAACTTTGAGGCTCGCCTCGAAGAAATTCTTGCAGCTCGCTAGCCTGGTTTCAGTTCTGGCGCTAGCGGTTCCAGCGGGACCGCAAGTCATAGCTTCAAGGCGGAAAAACGAGTTGACTCTCGCCGGCCTTCGCCCAGGGCACGAAAAACTCGCTTCGCCACAAACAAGTTTTCGCGAGCTTGATCGCGACGAATCTGTGACGGATGCGCTGTTGTGGGGAGACATGTGCACGCACCGTGAGCTTCGCGTCGAAGTGGATGCCAGCAAAATCGTGCAAACGATCACAGTGGATAACAACTACAAGCCGGAAATCATGGCAAAGTGCGCACCGATTGTTATGTCGCCCAGCCGTTTGAAATTGTTGTCGTCCGGCAATGGCTTGCAACTTGGCGACCCGTGTACTCGCGTGGGAGAAATATACGGCAAGCCGGAATCTAAGAGCCCTTCCGTGCGAGGAAGCGAACAGTTAGAATTATGGTTATATTCTTTTGATTGGGCCGGCGCGGACGTGCCCCAAGTGATGGAAGTGTCTTGTGGCAATTCTTCCAAGCAGGTTGTGGCTATCACTTTGGCAGCGTCGAGCCTTTAGTTTGGATGCGCGTAAAAAATTCATGAAAACAATCGCACTCATCGCTGTCGTCGCGGCCGCACTCACAATTGCGTCCTGCGGAAATTCGTCTTCTTCGCCGATAGCCGCTAAGTCCGAGACGGTCGCCCCCACACCGGCTGCTCCGGCGATTCCCGCCGACGTGCAAAAGGCAGCTGAGCTGGCGCTGGGATCGGAAACGGAAGTTTTGGCATTTGGCGATCTTTCGAAGACGGGCCCACAACAGGTTCTGGCGGTAAATCGTCTGAAGGTAACTCCGCCGGGAATCGCGCCGGGTACGCTCGTCACGCGCGCTGTTATAATCGAAAACGACGGCAGCGCCTGGAAACAGATATTCCTCTGCGACGAGCATCTCAAGAACACCAAGGGATTCCTCGGAGGGTCCCCGCTGGCGCCCGTGAATGGTTGGCGGTTGCAATTCGAACAACACGAGAAGGGCTTGGAAATGTATTTCACACCAATCGCGGCGCCCAAAGGCGAAGGCGGGCACGTGCTTCCGGTCGGAATTCGGTGGAACCCAAAAACGAAGCGTTACCAATCGCTCGATAGATCTTTCGAAAATTTTCTCGGCGAAGTACCCGCGCTGGAGACCCCGGAGTCGCAGATTCGTCAATGAGCGCCATCGCCCAACCTGTCGTGGCCACGGCACGCCGCCCGCAACCCAAGCCTTCCGGCTGGAAAGAGATGAAGTCGCTCGTTCCCTACGTGCTCCGCTACAAGGGAATGACGGCTCTCGGTCTCTTGATGCTCGCTCTCATGGGCTTGGTTGGGGCGCTTCCCCAACTAATCATCGGCATGATTACCGATCTGGTGCAAGGATCGCCGCGGACCCTTTCGACTCTCAGCGGATTTTCGCGCACGCTGCTCTCGCCGCTTTTTTCAATTTATGCGCCGTTCAGCCGTCATGCTCTGGGCCTCTACTGCCTGATCCTAGTAGTGGTGATGCTCGCCAAGGGATTTTTCTCTTTTTGGACGAGATGGTTATTGATCGGAGTCTCTCGCGAGATTGAGTACGATCTGCGCAACGATCTACTGGCGCGTCTGGTTTTGCTCGAACCGGAATTCTACGTGCGCAATCGTACTGGCGATTTGATGTCTCGCGCCACGAACGACCTGAACGCGGTGCGCATGGTGCTTGGCCCGGGAATCATGTACAGCGCCACGACGATCTCCACCATGGTTCTCGCTATTTTCTTCATGCTGAAACTTTCGCCGGCGCTCACGATGTGGGTCCTGATTCCCGTCCCGATCGTGGCCATCGTCACCCGATATTTCGGCGAAATTATTCATCGGCTTTCGGAGCAGATTCAGGCCGCACTCGGCGTGCTTTCAACTCGCGCGCAGGAAAATCTCACGGGCATGCGTGTGATTCGCGCGTACGCTCAGGAGAAGCAGGAAGTCGCGAAGTTCGATGAAGCTAATCGAGACTATGTAAACCGCAACATCAAACTTATCAGCACCTGGAGTCTTTTCTTTCCGGGGCTTTCCACGCTGATCGGCATGACAGTTCTGATTCTGCTGTGGCTCGGCGGTAAACAGGTGATCGACCATCGCGTTTCGCTCGGAACGTTTAATGCGTTTTATATGTTTTTGATCCAACTGGTGTGGCCGATGATTGCTCTCGGTTGGGTGACGAATATCTTCCAGCGCGGAGCCGCGTCCATGGGCAGACTGAACTACATCATGAATGCGGAGCCGCGCATTCGTGATTCGTCCGCCCCAGCGCATACGCCGACGGATCCCTTCGACATGCGGCCGAACGGCGATGCTCCTGAGGCCCAGGCGAAGTCCACAATTCACGGCGAAATCGATTTTCGAAATCTTACGTTCACTTATCCGACTTCCGGCTCGGAAACTCAGACGGGCGAGCCCGTCCTTCACGATATCAACTTGCACGTACCGGCGGGCTCGACTCTGGCCGTTGTAGGGCCAACAGGCAGTGGCAAGTCAACCTTGGCTGCTCTGATCGCGCGGTTGTGGGATGCGCCGCCCGGAACGCTGTTGATCGATGACCGCTCCATCCGCGACTACCCTCTTACGGAGCTTCGTGGCGCGATAGGTTATGTTCCGCAGGACACGTTCTTATTCAGCGAAACGATAAGCGAGAACATTGCCTTCGGCGCCGTGGATGCCGCGGAAGAACACATCCTCGAAGCGGCTGAAATCGCGAGCATCTCAGGTGAGATTGAGAGTTTTCCGCAGCGGTTCAGCACGATGGTGGGTGAGCGCGGAATCACACTCTCTGGCGGGCAGAAGCAGCGAACTGCACTGGCCCGGGCGATCATGCGGCAACCGAGGATCCTGATTCTCGACGATTCTCTGGCAAACGTCGATACGGATACCGAGGAGAAAATCTTGCGTCGCCTGCGGGACGTGATGAGTCGGCGAACGACGATTCTAATTTCTCACCGAGTTTCGACCGTCAGAAATGCCGATCAAATAATCGTCCTGCGAGACGGATATATCATCGAGCGCGGAACGCACGATCAACTGCTCGCGCACCGCGGCTATTACGCAGACCTGCATCAAAAACAACTTCTCGAAGAAGAGCTTGAACGCGAATGAGCGATTTCCGCGAAGAAGAGAAACTAGGAAAGCTTTACGATTCGGCGCTGACCCGCCGGCTCATGAAGTATCTGCGGCCGTATCGTTGGCACGTAGTCGCTGCCGTGTCTATCACTCTCGGCGTAACGGCCATGGAGATCGTGGCTCCTTATCTTTTCCACATCGCGGTGGATAAATATATCGTTCCCGGGTTCAATAATTCCATCACCGCTAGTGAAGCTTTGAAGGGCCTGCTTTGGGTAGTCGCCGCGTCTGCTGGGGCGCTGATAGGCAGCTTCGGTCTGCAGTACGCGCAAGTGCGGATCATGCAGTGGGTCGGGCAAGAAACCATGTACGACCTGCGCAAGGAAATTTTCGAGCACCTCCAGCGCCTGCCAATGAGTTTTTTTGACCACAGCCCCGTGGGACGTCTGGTAACCAGAGCGACCACGGATGTGGACGCCTTAAACGATCTGTTCGCATCCGGCGTCGTGGCTATGTTGAACGATTTCGTATTGCTTTTCGCCATGGTCGCCATCCTATTCAAGTGGCATCCGTTTCTGGCGTTCGCGACTCTCTCTCCACTGCCATTCATGATTCTGCTGACGTATTTCTTCCGCAACAAAGTGCGCAACGCGAACCGCCGCATCCGCACCGCCATCGCGCGGATTAATGCTTTCCTGCAGGAACACATCAGCGGCATGGCCATCGTGCAGCTCTTCAATCGCGAATGGAAGTCGCGCAAACAATTCGAGGAATTGAACCGCGCACACATGGAAGCTTACAAAGAGGCCATTGATGCGTTCTCATTCTTCTATCCTGCGGTGGAATTTCTTAGTATGGCCGGCCTCGCGCTGTTGTACTGGGTGGGCGGCCTAAGAGCAATTTCAGGCACGATTGAGGTCGGTGTGCTGCTCGCGTTTATGCTTTACGCGCAACGCTTCTTCCGTCCCATTCAGGACTTGAGCGAGAAGTTTAATATTTTGCAGACGGCCATGGCCGCCTCCGAACGCATCTTCAGGCTCCTTGACGAGCCCTTTACCATTACCTCACCTACTCAGCCTCGTTCGCTTCCGTCCGCGCGCGGCGAAATCGAATTTCGCAATGTTTGGTTCTCTTATACCGGCGGAGCCGCGCCGAAAGAAGCGGATTGGGTCTTGCGCGATGTTTCTTTCCGCGTCGAATCCGGTCAAACGCTCGCGATCGTCGGCCACACAGGCGCAGGAAAAACCACGATCATTCAGCTTCTGCTGCGCTTCTACGATATTCAGCGCGGCGAGATATTGCTCGATGGCGTCGACATTCGCACCATGGAATTGCAGGATCTGCGCCGCCTTTTCGGAATCGTGCTGCAGGATCCATTCCTGTTCACCGGTACGCTGGAATCCAACGTAAAGCTCGGTACCGAGACGATCACCCGCGCGGCTACCGTAAGCGCGCTGCGTGAAGTAGGGCTCGGCCCTTTCCTCGAGTCGCAACCTCAAGGAGTGGATACGCCCGTTACCGAGCGCGGTTCGACGCTTTCTGTGGGCCAGCGGCAGCTCGTCAGCTTTGCTCGCGCCCTGGCGCACAATCCGAAATTCCTGATTCTCGACGAAGCGACTTCCAGCGTTGACACCAAGACCGAACTCTTGATCCGTGAAGCGCTCGACCGGCTGCTCCAAGGCCGCACCGCCGTCGTGATCGCGCATCGATTGAGCACGATTCAGCACGCTCACCGCATTCTTGTTTTCCACAAAGGGCGCCTCCGCGAACAGGGATCGCACCAGGAGCTTCTCGTTCTGCGGGGAATTTATTACCGTCTATATCAGCTCCAGTACAAAGAGCAGGAATTGGTCGCTCCCGTGCCCGGCGGCGAGTCCGGATTTTCGCATCCTCCCGGCCGATGATTAAGCACTATCGACTCCTCGAAACACCGCTGCGCTCGTGTTCCTCATGACTGAAAAAAATATTTTGATTTCTGCTGGGGAAGCATCGAGTGACATGTATGCCGCGCGGCTCGCCACCGCCTTGCGCGAACGAACCGGCGCGAAATTCTTTGGAATGGGCGGTCCTCGGATGGCCGAAGCGGGCATCGAGCTTGTCGCTGACTACCACGAAGTTGCAGTCGTCGGCATCGCGGAAGTACTGCACAAAATCCCAACGGTAATTGCCGTGCAGAATCGTTTGAAGCGCGAAGCCAAGCGCCGCAACGCCGCCCTGGCGATTCTCGTGGACTCGCCTGGCACGCATCTGGGAGTCGCTCGGCGACTTAAAGAGATTGGAGTTCCGGTCGGCTATTTTATCGGTCCGCAGATTTGGGCTTGGCGCGCAGGACGAGTACGCGTCGTCAAAAGGCGCGTCAACCGCATGGTGGTGATATTTCCGTTCGAACATAAAATCTATCAGGATGCGGGCGTGCCGGTGAACTTTGTCGGCCACCCTCTAGTGGACGTCGTGCGCCCACGGGTGAACCGTGCGGAATTTGCGGCGCTTCACAATCTGAATCCAAACAAGCCCATTGTCGCAATTTTGCCCGGCAGCCGGCAAACCGAGATCAAACAAAATTACGAGACAATAGTCGAGGCTTGCGAGGGTCTCCGACGGACGGACGGCGACATCCAATTCGTGCTGGCAGCAGCGCCGAACCTCAAACCCGATCTCTTCGCTTCTGGGGCGCGTCGGGCTGTCGAAATAACGTTACTCCAAGGAGCCACCTATGACGCTCTAGCTGCTGCGGATTGCGCCATCGTGGCCAGCGGCACGGCTACGGTCGAAGCCGTTCTCTTGGGTACGCCAATGGTCGTCGTGTATCGCGTTAAACCGCTCTCCGCATTCATCCTTCGGCGGATGATTCGGACACCTTACTTCAGTATGGTGAATCTGATAGCAGGAAGAAGCGTAGTTCCGGAGTTGATTCAGGATGATTTCACGCCAGCGGCTGTCGAAGCTGAGGTGCGCCGCCTGCTCGACTCGCCGGCCGCTCGCGACGAAATGAAATCGAGCCTGGCTGAAGTGCGCGCGAAACTGGGCCCGGGAGGCGCGATCGAGCGGGCAGCGGACATTTTCGCGCAGATGTTGTAACCTTTTCTGCGTATTACTTACGGGCAACTTCGCGCGGGCCTCTTGTATCTTAAATATAAGCAGATAGTCCACTCTTCGCGAGAGGGTTTCTTGCACAAAACTCATCGGCTTCTGGTTTCGCTGGCTCTGTCGCTCGTCATCGCAGCCGCTGCGACGGCGCAAACGCCTCGCCGCTTCCCTTTTCGCGCGGATCACTATGACGTCCAAGTCTTGATACATCCTGAGGATCAGACCATCTCTGGATTGGCTCGCGTGGATTTTATCGCAAACGAGGTCTCCCGCACTGTGGTAGTCGAGCTACATCAGGATTTGAAACTGAATTCGATCCACGTCCCAGGTTCAAAAAAGCCTCTGGAATTCGAGCGCGACAGAACGTATCCCCTGCTTCTGACCGTCGGTCTTCCTGACGCCGTGGGTCCCGGGCAGCCTGTATCTCTCGAATTCGATTACACTGGGCCAATTTCCAGCGAGGATGATAGTCCGACGAAAGGCGTACGCTTCGCTTCGATTGATAAGACTTCGGCGTATCTGCTCCTTCCCGCGCGCTGGTTTCCGCTGACAAATTATCCCGCGAACCGTTACACCGGCACGTTCAAAATTATCACGCCCGATACCATGTACGTCACCGGCACAGGCAAAGCCGATCCTCCGACGATGCAGCCCGGCATCGGCAAGGGTGCTGGTCAGGCGTCGTACGTTTTCCACTGCGATCATCCAGGCCCGGTAGGCACATTCGTTGCGGGTGCGCTGCAACTTAATCCAGTTCAAACGGAAGGAATTTCGGTTTCCGTGTTCACCCCACCGGTTCAAGCGTCCACCGCAACCGCCTATGGAAATTCTCTGGCGCACATCATTTTGTATTACTCCGATGCCTTCGGCCAGCTTCAGGAAAAAGAGCCTCCTCCGCTTACGATCGCGCAGATGCCGGATGGCAGCTTGTCTGGATATTCGGCTCCTGGATTGTTGCTGATTAGCGCCCGTCAGTGGACTACCAAAGCCAACGATCGCTTGCTCTCACAACTTGCCTCGCAGCAGTGGTGGGGCGATCGGGTTCTGCCGCTCACTTCGTCTGATACCTGGCTGACGGACGGCCTCTCTCGCTATGCAGAAGCTATGTATGCGGAGCAGAGCGACGGCAGCGCCGGCTTGCATAGAGCTCTCGAGGATTTCGCCGTTGGAGCCCTGATGTATGAGGACACCGCGCCAATATCTCAAGCGGGACGCCTGCAAACGTTCTCAAATGAATATCGCTCTGTCGTTGCAGACAAAGGCGCTCTCGTTTTTCACATGCTCCGCACCGAAATCGGAGACGACGACTTCAACGCCCTTCTGCATGAATTTTATAAGAAATACGAAGGCAAAAATGCGACTATCGCCGACTTCGAAAAGATGGCTTACACCAAAGTCCCCACTCCGAAGAAGGGCGAGCCTCCGGTCAATCTTGTTTCATTTTTTTCCCAGTGGGTAAATTCAACGGGCATCCCCGAATTCAAGCTCGAATTTATCGTCTATCGCACGAAAAAGGGCTTCAAAGTGGTAGGCAAGATTCACCAGGATCTCGACACCTTTCGCATGCCGGTTGAACTTCGCGTGGATACCGAAGGAAATCCCGAATATAAGAAAATCCTGGTGACAGGAACGACGCAGCAGTTTGAGATCGACACTTTCGGCCGTCCCAAGCCCTATGGAATCGTGATCGATCCGAATAACAACTTGCTGAAGTCCAGCGCCCGTTTGCGCATCCGAGCGTTCGTTGCACGTGGAGAGGGCTTCGCCGAAAACGGCCAGTACTACGAGGCGATCCAGGAATATCAGCACGCTCTGGATCTGCAGTCCAGCAACTCGCTCGCGCATTTCCGCATGGGCGAGGCCATGTTTAACCAGAAGAACTATCAGTCCGCCGCAAACGCTTTTCGCGCTGCGCTTGGCGGCGACCTCGATCCCAAGTGGGTGGACGTCTGGAGTCACATCTACATCGGAAAAATTTACGACATTCTTGGGCAGCGCGAACGCGCCGTCAATGAATACAGTTTGGCGCAGCATCTCCAAGACGATACCGCCGGGGCGCAGGAAGAAGCAGGAAAATACTTGCAGCGTCCGTACACAGGTGATGCGGCAGCAGACGCGCAGCCCGCACCCGCTAGCGCAAAGCCGGCGGCTACCGCAAATGGGTCCGCCGACGCCGATCCAAACAAGCCGGTCCTGAAAAAGCGCCCATAGGCCGCGAGGAACTCGATTCTTCGGACTGACGTTCTAGAGCGGCTGAAGTCCCGCGAGATTGCCCGGGTCGAATCCCTTATGTTGAATGAGCACTTGGAACGTCTCACCCATTCCTTCCGGATTGATTAGAGTTTTAAAAAGAAGGCGTCTCTGCGATTGTTCGGCTTCGGCTAAGCCGTCTGATTGCAAATCTGCGAAATTACCGTGCCGCGCGAGCGACAATAAAAAATTGCTTTGAGACGTAAATCCGGTGCGAACGAGTCCGCATCTTCCCCCGTATGACTCCAGCGCGCTGAAATTAACGTGCGCCGTCAAATCCTGCGCCCCCGGCGCGCGAAACCAGTCTTCGCCGGCGCGGTGGCGTTCGTAGGCGAGCAGAGTTCCTCGCATGTGCCGCTCGTCATAAAGCTCTTTCGCGTGATGGCCGTAATCAATTGTGACAACGAATCCGCGATGGAGCTTCTTGGCCGCTTCTTCGATCCACCGACACGCAGCCAAGTTCACCTCTGCTTGCTGTCCTTCGTGCAGGTGGATGTTCTGTTCCGACAAATATTCGCTGAGGGCGTTCGAAGATGGCTGCCTTATGTCATCACAGAATCCATTCTGGCCGAGGCCAACGTACATTTCGCGCAGTTCGCCACGTTCAAACGTCAGGCGATGAACCGGCATAGCGTCGATAAGCTCGTTTGAGAAAATGCAGCCACACGCAATTTCGTCTAGCAGTCCCTGTTGAACCGTAAATTTGCCGCTTGTGACATGCGACTCCATCAATTTCGTTTGCTGATCACTGCGGGCAACGGATCGTTCCACGGCGATGAACCGCAGCGCCTCGTAAAAGTCGGACCACGTATGTTCCGAAAATTCGAGGATCTGCTTTGCCAGCCGCCCTGTTCCGGCGCCGACTTCTAAAAGCAGAAAAGAAGCTGGCCGTCCTAGCAGGGACCACATTTCATAAAATTGTCTCGCCAGCAAGCGGCCGAACAGCGGGCTAACGTCCACGCTTGTAATATAGTCGCGCTGAGGTTGTTGCTCTTCCTTCGTGTAATACCCATACATCGGATGGAAGAGGCATGCTTCCATATATTCAGCGAAAGTAATCGGGCCGTGCGCACGAATCCGTTCCGCGAGGATGAGCGCTAGAGGCGTCGGCTCGTTGCGGGAGCGCATCAATTCACGCGCTGCGGGTTGCGCGTAAACATCTCAATAATGTAATCGTGCAGGCAATCGTAGAGTTGCTTCTGGAATGTCCATGGGAATTGCGCGTGTTCTATTTCGCGCGGATGCAGCTTGAAAATATAGTTGTGAACTTCGGAGTTTACGGGTTTGTAGCGGATCTCTACTTCCACTCCCTCTTCCGCGGGCCGCGCCTCAAAATCAAAAAGCGGATGCTCGTAATGCGCGAGCTGGCGGCGGACTTTCTCTGCGAGCAATTCGCTCATTTGAAACTCTTCGCCTGCAATTCCGTCCATACACTCGTAAAGCTCGCCAGCGCTTCCTTGTCGAAAAGAACGAAACTAACCTTTTCCAGAGATGTGGGCTGCTCGAAATGTTTGGCTACTTCACGCAACATGATCTCGGCGCACTCGCGTATGGGAAATTCCGCGATCCCCGTCCCCACCGCCGGGAACGCGATAGTCTTGAGCCTCTTTTGCGCTGCGATCCGCAGTGAATGCGCTGTTGAGCTGCGCAACGAGTGCGCGGAGGTTTTCCCTCCGAGCTGCATACTTGCCGCGTGAATCACGAAACGAGCTTTCAGTTTTCCACCCGTTGTGATCGCTGCTCCTCCGACCGGCACCTGGCCAATCTCATCACATTCTTTCTGGATCTCCGGACCACCTTTTCGCCGGATCGCTCCCGCCACTCCGCCTCCAAGCTGCAAATCGTTATTCGCCGCATTCACGATGGCGTCCACATCCATTTCGGTCAGGTCCCCTTCGATAATTTGTATTCGATCGGCTAGGTTTATCTTCAAGGAAGTCCTTTAGGCAGAAACGGCGCAGTAAAAAGCACGCTAGATTATTTATTTTGCCCTTTTTCCATACTCATACACGCCGCGTCCGGATTTTCGTCCGGTTCGGCCTGCCTTCACATATTGCGCCAGGAGCGGGCACGGCCGGTATTTCTCTCCCAAGGTTTTGTGCAAGTCCTCTAAGATACTGAGCCGCACATCCAGTCCCACGAGGTCCGCAAGCTCGAACGGCCCCATGGGATGATTCAGGCCAAATTTCAACGCTTTATCAATATCTTCGGCGGTGGCGACGCCCTCCTGAAGCATGTAAAAAGCTTCGTTACCTATCAACGCATTGATGCGGCTAGTCACAAATCCGGGCGATTCGCGTATCACCACAACTTCCTTACCCATGCGTCGCCCAACTGCTATACATGCTTGCAGGGTGCTCTCGGAAGTTTCCAGTGCGCGGACAATTTCAAGCAGTTTCATCTTTGGCACTGGATCGAAAAAGTGCATGCCGACGCAATCTTCCGCGCGAAAAGTTATGGATGCCATTTCCGTGATTGAGAGTGATGAGGTATTGCTGGCCAGAATGGCGCCGGGCTTTGCGAACTTGTCGAAAATTGTAAAAATCTCGAGCTTCACTTCCATTTCTTCCGGAACGGCCTCGATCAACAAGTCTGCTTCGCGGCATACATCTTCCACAGACCGCGATGTCGACAGATTCGCCAACGCTTTCTCCTTCTGCCCGACTGTCACCTCTCCGCGCGATACTCCTTCTCCCAGCGTTTCCAAGATGTACGCCGCGCCTTGTTCGCGCATTTCAGGAGAAACGTCTTCGAGCACCGTGCGGTAGCCGCCCAACACTGCCGCATACGCAATCCCTCGCCCCATCGTCCCCGCGCCAATCACTCCGATGGTTTTCATTTCCATTCATATACCTCGATCAGACCGGAAAAAGCCGTGCGGCATTGTCGTATAAAATCTTTTGCTGTGCAGCAGGCGCAATCGGCAATGCTCGAAACTTCTCGATGTTTCCGCGCACTCCCGGAACGCCGGGGCCTGGCCAGTCCGTACCAAACAGCACTTTGTCTGCAATCTCCTCGATTCGAGGAAAATGCTCCATCACTTTCTGCGGAGGGATTCCGGAGATATCCATGTACATATTCTTATGCCTGCGAACGAGGAAAAAAGCCTCGTTCATCCATAACGGGCGTCCACCATGCGCCAGAATCACGACAAGGTTGGGAAAATCCACGCCCACATCATCGGCCAGCATCGGCTGCGCATATACATTTCGCGCGCCGGGGAAAATTGACGTGCCGGTGTGAATCATGACGGGCAGTCCGAGATCCTCCGCGCGCTCATACATCACTCGCAACGGCCCCAGGCCGCTGCGATATTCGTTGGGAGCAAACAATTGATGGGAGGGATGAACCTTCAGGCCACGGATTCCCAGCTTCTTCAGCCGGGTCACTTCTGCAGCAGCGTCGAAAACATATTTCGGATGCACGGAGCCGAAGGCAAGCAGACGGCGCGGATCGCTGGAACAATATTTTGCGACCCAATCATTAACTTCCGACGTATATCCAATCACGTCCGGGCTGACGTAGTTGATGATTCCCGCGCGCTCGATTTCCGCCTCATCCAAGAACTTGAGGAACTCTTTAGCGCTCTTTGCATATTTCAAGACGTCGTCGTAGTCCCGACGGCCCCGGCGAACCAGTTCAAGCGCCTCCGGCTTGATCGCGTCGTTGGGCTGTACGTGAATATGAATGTCTATGATTGGCGGCACGCTTGCTTTCCCCGACACTGCAGCGCAGAGTTTCCGCTCTGCTCTCCGGCTAAATTCGATCGATCCCGTCTTGATCGAATCCGAGCACCACACGTCCGCCCGCGACAATCACCGGACGCCGAATCAAGTTTGGCTCTGCTGCCATCATCCGAATAGCCTCTCCGCGCGACGGAGGATGGTCCTTCATTTTTTTTCTGCGGTAAAGCTCGTTGCGCGTGTTGAGAAATGGTATGTGATCGCGGTCGCCGATTAATTTCTCCAGCTCTTCCGAACTCAATCGCTCTTTTCCCAGATCGCGGAAATGCATGCCGAAGCCTGCCTCTTCCATGTATGCGCGAGCTTTGCGGCATGTTGTGCACGATGGCTTATGCAGGAAATGAACTGCCTTCCCGGTTTTGGTCGTTCCGTGCGATTTTTTCCTGATAGCTCTCTTAGCGGGCATCGCAAAATCCCTCACGCAACGCTGTGCGTTTAATACCGGGGTATGCTCGGGTCGATTTCCGCGGACCAGCGGTCAATTCCTCCCGCCATCGACCGAGCGCCTTCCACGCCCTGTGATCGCAACCACGCCGTGGCGTCCAAACTTCGCATTCCATGGTGGCAAAACAGGACGATCTCGTCCGCAGCCTCAAGCCTCGCCAGATTCAACGGGATCTCGCGGAGCGGGATCAACTCCGATCCTTCGATGTGTGAAGTGTCGTATTCCCACTTCTCGCGTACATCCACGAAAAACATTTTCTCTCCTCGCGCGAGTTTGTCTTTCACTTCGCGCGGGGACACTTCCATGTTTGCGTAAATATCTTTCGTCATTTAGTACCCAAAATCCGCAGGAACAGTATATGCGTGTTCTTTCACTCCCAGCGATTGCATTCTTTCTATGCCGAGCTGCTTCAAATACTCGGCGCGGCCGTCTGCGCGCACTACCCATTGGTTGAGCCAAGTCTCAAAGCCTTCTATACCGCGAGTTTGCTCGTGATACTGCGAAAAAAATGCATGATCGCGCCCATAATATCCTTGCACTGGAGAAGGATGTGCTCCACCTGGTTCATGCACCACCGCTTCAACCAGGAAACCCGGCACAAGGGTACGATTCGGGTCTGAAGAGATCACACTGGGCTCGACAATCTCTTCCGCCACCACAATAATTTTTTGCGCCGCCCGCGTGCCATCGACGGCGACACCCAGACTTCCCCAAACATGCGCATTGCCTTGCGCATCCGCGCGCTGAACATGCAAAATCGCCACGTCCGGCCGGAGCGCCCGCACCGCGACTAGCCGTTCCTCACTAACAGGCGAAGAAAACTCCCGCAAATCGCCGTTCTTCTTTAGCAGATCGCTGCCGAGCGTCGCATAGGTCGGCAGGAACGGCACGCCCAGGGCCGCCGCGTGCAACGCTAGCGCCATGGTGAAATTTGAATAATCAACGACGTCGATTTTTCGCGGAACCCCATGTTCCACTGCACGACGAAAACAGTATCCGACCCCTGCTGAAACATTTCCGATCCAAGCTGCCATAACGCGAGCCACGCAGCCCGCTCCGATCATTTGGTCGAACAAAATGTCGGAGATAGGCCCCACGAGAGTAAGGTCGCGCCGTCCCTGCCTTATCAGCTCGTGTCCCGCTGAGAACGGAATCATCTGTTCAAGTTGCGCGCCGAGAAGCACGGTGGAACCCGAAGACACATGTCGCGCGATTGCGTCGCGCATCGTCATTAATTTTGATGCAGCCATAATTTGCAGCCCTACTCGATTTCACCGAGTCCAAAAGTGGTCGGGATCCAGTTCCCGCATCACCGCCAAAGCCTCGTCGCTCGGCGGAAGCGTCTCAACGAGTTCATCGGCAACACGTAGGGTCCATCCCGTGTTGGCGAGAACTTCTTCGACGCTCACTCCCGGATGGACCGAAGCCAGGAATGCTTCGCCGTCTTCTCCGAAACGAATAACGCCGAGCGTTGTGATCACAGCCGAAGGACCAGAATTCGCAGGCAAGCCTTGCGCTCGCCGCCAGCCAGTACCGTTACCGTAGCCTGGCGACGTGATGTACCCGACTCGTTCGGTCAGCCGGCCGCGATCGTGCACGAGCAACACTACCGTTCGCCGCGCAAGGCAGGCAATATCGCATGCGCCTCCCGATCCGGGCAAGCGCTGCAGTTCTTTTTTTCGAAAACCCCAAGTGGTGTTCAGATTGCCAAAGCGGTCCACTTCCGCGGCGCCGAGAAATCCGACATTGATGCGGCCCTGTTGCAGCAAAGACATCACATCGAGCATTTGACCGCACTGGGTTGCACCCAGCAAATTGGGGGGGTCGCCCATAGTGTACAGAAGCGCGGAAGAAAGTGTTTCGCGAACAACACCATTTTCGAACAGTCCCACGGCGTGAGGAGCGTGCGTGCGCCGAGCGACCAGAAAAGCGAGCATCGGCAGACGCATCCCAACGAAAACAAGTTCTCCGTCGGCGATTTCCTTGGCTGCCGACGCAACCATTAGCTCGCTAAAAGTGTAACGGTCGCCAGCGGCGTCCGTTTCCGACCGAGCCGTCACGATAAATCCATGCTCCCTTTCGGAGACACCCACTTTGGTTCGTTGTCCTGTATTTCGCTCACCAACTTGATGTCTTCCGGCTGCGGCAACGTCTCCTTCAAGTGTTCCGCATACTTCTGAGGAGACAGTAGCTCGCCCGTCACGCTATAAGGCTGATCGGCAAATTCGCCAATATGCCGGTTGAATTTCATATCCGGAACGTAAAGCGGAATCGCGCCTGCGGGGACATGTTTGTTAATCTGCTCGATTAGCTTCTCGCACTCCAGAAAATACAGGTGGCGATTGTGCTCGTTCATGTGTCCGAGGTCCACTTCCTGCTGGGTTTGGGCTTCATCGTACCGTCCCTTCAATCCCCAAATGTAAAACCAGTGTGCCGAACTCGATTGATCCACGCCAAATAAGTCGTAACTCACCGGAATCCATTTGTTGACGTATTTCTGCACGATATCGAGCGGCACCACCTCCGCCTTCACAATCCGCTTAAGCCCGTCGTGCCCCGTCCCCAGATGGAACGACTCTTCCCTCAACATCGGATTCATCGACTGCGCGAGCGGCTCGAACCCCGAATAGCTCAGCATGGTGAGCTGGAATTTCCCATCGCGGTCCACGAAATCTGTGTAAGTGAAAAAGTCCAGCCAGTTCGCCACTTCCTGATTAAACGCCCCGAGTAATCGCTTCGATTCGAACGCGCGCCGCTCCAGCATTTTCTGCGCTTCCACTTTCCCGCTGTAGCCAAAATGATTGATCAGCAGGTGACACATCTGCCAGCCGTGCCGCATTTCTTCGGTCACTACGCGGCAGAGCGATTTGCGATCGTGCTCGCTGGGCGAATGTTCAAAAAGACGCCGTTGCTGTTCCACCGAGGCGAACTCCGTATCGCCCTGATAGATAATCAGGTTCATCAGACCGTCGCGAATTCGCTGGTCCGGAATGTCCAGCACCTTTTGCCATTTCGGGCGTCCCTTGAACGCGCCAAATTCAATTTCATTCGAACGGGTCGGTCCGAACTTCGCTTCGAAATGATAACTGTCGATCTCTGAATAATTCACTCCGATATCGTTTCGCCAAACGCGGAATAAATCCACCCAATCATCGAAAGTAGCAATGCGTGTAGCGGACATTTATGAATTCCTCCCAGTTTGCAAAGCCCTCAATTCCATGAACTCTTCTCCAGCCATCGACACGAACATTCGCGTCGACCAAACCCGCAATCAGCGTCCGCGAAAAACCGGTTTGCGCTTCTCCATAAACGCGTTCAGCCCTTCCAGACAGTCTTCCGACTGAAAACAGTGAATCTGCAACCGGATTTCTTCGTCGAGCGCAGCAGTCAAATCAGCGCGGTTATTGCTCGTCATGGCGTGCTTCGAGTCCCGTACCGAGAGTGGTGCGGCCGCAGCCAAATCCTGCGTGATTTTCTTAGTTTGTTCTTCGAACTGTGTTGCGGGAATGACCTTGCTAACGATCCCCATCCGGAGGGCGTCTTCCGCCGGCAACTTCTCAGAAGTCCAGAACAATTCCGCGGCCCTAGCGCGCCCCACAAGCCTGGGCAAAAAGAATGTTCCCCCGAAATCCGGGTACAGTCCTATCTGCGCAAAGGCCTGTGCGAACTTGGCCTGGTCGGATGCGACGCGTATGTCGCAAGCCAGTGCCAGATTCATGCCTCCGCCGGCTGCGGGACCATTCACCGCTGCGAGCACCGGCTTTGGCATGCCGGCGATCACCAAACAAATCTCTTTGCCCGTAATCAGCAGGTTTTCGAATTCCCGCGAGTCCTTGCGTTTTCGCAGTTCGAGAAGAAATTCCAAATCGCCGCCCGCGCAAAACGCCCGGCCCGCTCCTATAAGTCGAACGGCGGCAACCTGTTTATTATCCCCGGCATTTATCAGTGCATGCACCAACTCACGGCCAAGTTCCACGTTCAGTGCATTCAGCTTGTCCGGCCGGTTCAAGCGAAGGGTAAGAATCTTTCCGTCGCGTTCTTCAAGCACCAGTTGGTTCGCAGCATTTGGTTGAGTAGTTGCCGCCATCACCTTGCTCCCTAGTCCTTCAAACTTTTCAACAGCGCCGCGAGTTTCTTAAAATACCGCGTCTTCACTCCGCGGTCCGTTCCGCAATTTGATCCGCTGGTCGAAGGCAGCACGAACACATGCGCTCCATAAAGTTTCTCTTTCTGCAAGCCCAGCTTGCATACCCGCCCCGTAAATTTCTCGTAAACCATTTTCCCGTTGAACGCGATAACGCGTGGCCGCAAGTCTTCCAGTTTCTGCGACAGCAAGACGCGCCCCTCGGAAAATTCCTGCCGCTCGATTTCTTCCACTCCCCGCGTGGGGCGCTTCACCAGATCCGTCATTCCAATTCCAAATTCCAACACGCGACGGTCATCCTCATAGCCGATTGGCTCCGGAATTACGCCGGATTCATACATCATCGGCCAGAACTGGTTGCCTCGTCCGGCATAGTAATGCCCCACCCGCGCCGAACGGTCGCCAGGATTGGCGCCCACCAATATCATTTTCATTCCCTTGCGAAGATAATCGGGCAGTGTGCGCATTCAGTCCTTTAGAATCCCGAATCGTGATTCGCTTACGTACAGAGAGCCAATTCTCGCGTTCTCCTACCTTCCCTTGAATTCCGGCTGCCGCTTTTCCACGTATGCTTTCAAACCTTCCTTCGCGTCTTCGCTGGTAAAGAGCAACTGCTGCATCTCACGTTCGATACCCAGCGCTTCTCCGAACCCGACTTCCGAGCCGGTCACAACTGCGCGCTTGATGCGTCCAACCGCGCGGGAAGCTTTGTTCGGCGGGCAGAATTGCTTTGCGTACGCCATCACTTCTTCCCAGAAAGTCTCACGCTCGTAAATGTAATGAATCAAACCGAACTCCAGCGCCTCTTCGAAGCTGAACGTGCGTCCCGTTGCCATCAATTCAATCGCGCGAGCGCGTCCGACCACTCGCGAAAGCCTCTGCGTTCCACCCGTTCCCGGCAACACGCCGAGATTCACTTCGGGCAAGCCGATTTTCCCGCCTTCTTTTTTCGCGATGCGGATGTCGGCAGCCAACGCAATCTCCAGCCCGCCTCCTACCGTATGTCCGTTGAGCGCGGCAATGACGAGCTTCGGCGTCTGCTCGAACCGGCAAAGCGTCTCGTTCGCGTGCAGGCAAAAATAATACTTGAATGTGGGATCGGCCTTCGTCAGCATCGGGATGCTGGCGCCCGCCGAAAAGAATTTCTCGCCCTTACCGCGCAGGACGATCACGTGCGCGTTTTCGTCCATTCGCGCTTGCAGAATGGCGCTGTCGATCTGTTGCATCATTTCGTAGGTGTAGGTGTTCGCCGGCGGGTCATCCATCTCGATGATCGCGACTCCGCCTTCCACTCCGTAATGAATCAACTGCTTCTGCTCCACCGCCTGCAACGTCGCCATTGTTTCCTCCGGGAAATTATTTTAAATGTTCAGTCGATCGGTGTTTAAAGATTATCCGCCTGCGCGCGCCGGTTCCGCAAGCGTGCCGCTGCGGGTCGCATTGGTTTAGAATGCGCATTGCCGTGGCCATTCATTACTCCGTGCAAAAACATTCCCGCAATCGTTTCGGCAAGCGCATCCGCCTGCGGGTCCATTTCCGCGCGATGCCATGTATAAGTCCAATTCATCATTCCGAAAAGTGACAGAACTGCAACGCGCGGATTTATTCGCCGCGCCGCGCCGGTCGCGCGCAACTCTTCGAAAATATTGAGCGCGATTTCGACGTATCGCCTCTTAACTTCCAACACTTCCTTCCGGAACGGGCCTTCCAGAGCTTCGTCCTCATGTGCCAACACTTTCATCTCGACTGGATGCCGCAGAAAATAATCCAGATGATTGTGGACGAGGATGCGCAATTTCTCCACGGGTTCAGTGACGCCCGCCAAGCTCTTCTCAAGTCGCGCAACAATGGTCTTAAACGTGTGGATTTGAATCAGGTACAGAAGTTCTTGCTTGCTCTTGATGTAGTGATACAACCCGGCCAGCGAAACTCCGCTAGACCGGCTGATATCCCGTATCGAAGCTCCTTCGTAACCTTTCTCGCAGAACACTTGCGCGGCATGACGAAGAATTACTTGAAGTTTCTCTTGCGGCTCGCGCTGCGGGACAGTGTTTTTGGGCATAAGAGACGCAAGTTCCGTTCGAACGTTCGTTCGGTAAGCAGAATACTTCCAGGCGTTGAGCCTGTCAAGGCTACTTGTTCTTCTCAAGCGGAATCTGCCCACCATTTTCCTCACGCCATGCTCAGCTTGCAGACCTCTTCAAGCGCCGAACCGTTTAGCTGGCGGGCCATGTGCGCGGACTTCTCCCAACCTGTGCTACCCTGATTCTGCGAGACACGTCGAAATGAGTGCATCCAAAATGAATCCGACCGGCCAGAACCCCGCGCAACCTCGTCCCATTCCCTCCCAGGTCGTGAAGGAAGACGAGCCCATTCTCGTCGCGGCCGCCCAGGCCGGTGACATTACCGCGTTCGAAACTCTGGTAGGCCGCTACGAGCGCAAGATTTTGCGCCTGGCCCAGAACATTACTCAGAACCGTGAAGATGCGGAAGACGTGATGCAGGAAGCCTTTCTGAAGGCCTACGAACATCTCTCCGGATTTCAGGGAAATTCCAGGTTCTATACCTGGCTTGTGCGCATCGCCGTGAATCAAGCGCTTATGAAACTGCGCAAGCGCCGCCCCAACCAAGTTTCAATCGACGAAGAAGTGAACACAGGCGAAGATATGATCCCTCGTGAGATAGAGGATTGGGGTCCTTCGCCCGAAGATCGCTACAAGCAAACCGAGCTTTCCGACATTCTTTCCAGCGAAATTGCCGATTTAGAGCCACCTTTTCGAATCGTTTTCCAGTTGCGCGACATCGAAGAATTATCGACCGAAGAGACGGCCGAGGCGCTCGGGCTTTCTATCCCGGCGGTAAAATCAAGGCTTCTTCGCGCCCGGTTGAAGCTGCGGCAGAAGTTGAACAAGTATTTCCGACGGAGCGAAAATCAGTGAACTGCAAGACGATTGTTGTTGAGCTGGAAGATTATTTGGATGAGGCGCTTGACCCTGAATTGCGCGTCTCGATCGAAATGCATTTGGCCAAATGCAAAAACTGCAAGTTGATTGTGGATACCACCAAGAAGACCATTCAGATCTACTGCAACTCCGAGCCCGCGCCGCTCCCCGAAGACATGCGTCACCGCCTTCACGACGCGCTCGTCAAGAAACTCGGCCGGCCGCGCGCGTAAAACGGCGTCGATTTACTTTCTCACGCCCACGCGCTTCTCCAGTTCGTCATCTTGCTGCCACATCGGAACGTCGCGGCCTATTCCACGCTCCCGGGCCATTTCAAATATTCGTCCTCCTACAACAACGTCCTCTGTAGCAATCCCGTTTGACTTAAACAACGTGATCTCATCCGGGCTGGTGCGGCCCCCGACTTTGCCCGCGACAACATCGGCTAGTTCGCACACGCCGGTCCACCGCGCTTCGTCCTCTCCGAAGACCTGAATCAGATCGCCGGATTCGAGTTTCGACTGCGCGCGAGAATCCACCACAATCAAATCGGATCGCTCGATGGTACGCGCGTCCAACTCGCGCTTCTGCGGGAAATTAGCGCCGATAGCATTGATATGCACGCCCGCCTTCAGCCACTGTCCTTCGAATACCGGAACCGTGCTGGTCGTCGAGGTCACAACAATGTCAGCATCGCGCACGGCGCTTTCGGCAGACGGCATCGGTACGACGGGAATCTTGAGTGCATCACTCATTTCCTTCGCAAATTTTTCACGCCGCGCCACGTCTCTCCCGAATACGCGTATTTCCTCCAGGTTCCGGGCCTGGACGATCGCCTCGAGTTGAGTGCGCGCCTGTAGCCCAGTGCCGATCATCCCCAGCGACTGGGAGTTTTCGCGCGAGAGATAACGTGTGGCCACACCACTCGCCGCTCCGGTCCGTATTTGCCCCAGAAAATCCGCTTCGATCAATGCCAACAAATCACCGGACTCCACACTAAAAAGAGTAACCAGGAAACGCAATCCTTTGCCCGAGCTCGTATAAATTTTCAAGCCCATGTATCCACTGACGCCGTCGGCTGCCGCCATGTAGTGCAGATAACTTTTGGATGGCAAATGCAGCCTTTGCCGCGGGTGCATCTGTGCCGAACCGTCTGCCAGACGATGAAAAGAATCTTGCACTGCTTCGATGGCAATAGGCATCGTCAACAGCGACTTCACATCCGCTTCGCTTAGCATTAGTGGCACGGTATTCTCCGCATCCGTTCGAAATACGATGGAAAATAGTATCGCGTCGCGAGGCTGTTTAGAAACTGTGTAAATCCAGAACGCCACTCGGCGTTTTGACTAGAAGTTTATGCGGTATCCCAGAACACGGTGTTCCGGCGCATCCAGCACCAGCAATTCATGTTGCGCGCTGACTGCCAGCGGCGGCGCCTGCCGGGTTCCTTGCCCAAGCTGTGGGGCGAGGTCCATGTCCAGTCTTGGATTTCCATCCGTCGTCACAACGTGCAACGTCCTTCCATTGCTGTCCATCACGAAAATTTGATTATTCGAAACTGCGAAACCTGGCGTTGGATTCCATTTGCCTTCATTCGGCTCCGGAGCTATTTCCGCAACAAAATGACCGTCGTGCGTGAACTTCAAAATGTTGCCGGAAGATTTCGCGAGATAGAGATAGCCGTCCTTGCCGGTTTCGATCGGGCCAAAAACTTTTTTCGCTTGCGGATCACTGCCTGGGGGAGCCCATGTTTGCGCCAGCCGCAACCGGGCATCAAAAGCGAAGCATTTCGACGCGTCGGCATCGAATATATGAATGACGCCGTCAGCCACGGCGACGCTCAGCAAATTGCTCGCGCTTGCGCGCGTTCTCAGTCGCAACTCGCGAAAGCGATTCTGTTCTCCGCCGGGATAAAAAATGAAAACGCTTCCCCGCGCCGGATCCGTCACATAAATCGCGCCCCCGCCATCCACTGCAATGAATTGTGGATGCTTCAAACCATCTTGTTGAAACGAAAGGAGCGCTTTCCCTCGCGGCGCAAATTTATGGATGAAATCGGTTCCGGGGTCGGCGATAAACACGTTGCCCAACGTGTCCGTGGCAATGCTCGCGGGATCTTGCAGCTGGCCCGGCCCGTCGCCCTTCGATCCCCATTCGCCGATGTACTCGAGCGCAAGCCCTACGGGCCTTTGTTGCATAGCAAGCAATTTAGTCCGCCAAAAACCGGCGATAAAGAAAATGCATAAACAGACCAGCAAAACGGCGAAGGATATGGAGCGACCACGCATATGAACAAATTTAGCGCAATTGAAGTTCGTTGCTTAATCAAATGAAGGAGGGTGGGGCGCTCTGATTAACGCTTGCGTTTAACGGGCTTTGCTTCGCCGGCTTCACGCACACGCCGGACGACGGTCTGCTTCATCACATATTTGCGCTCTTCAGCGCCCTTTCCGCTCAAATTCTGAAATTCGAATCTCACTTCGCCGCCCGGCGCGGAAGGCTTGGTTATTTTGACAGGCAGCTTGCCGCAGACATCACTATCCACGAACGCGGTTTCGTACCGCTCTTTCTTCTGGCCCCATGTGTAGACTCGCAGCAATGAAAAATCGCACGGTTGGCCTTCGGGACCATGTGTTCCGACCAAAAGATATTGTGGCTTCGCATTCTGCGAACCGTCCGCGACACGATTTAGTTCGAACCAACCCACGATCCGCATTCCCGCGGAACTGGCGTAATCCGGCAGTGGCGCTGGAACATCAAGGTCGATAAACCTCCCAACGATCCAACCTGCCATGGTGGTCTGATCGTTGTTGTGCGCCAACACCAGCCACCAGTCTTCTTTTTTCTCCGGCGAGCCTCCGGCGGAATCTTCTCCGGATCCCGCACCGCGCACCGGCGTGACAGCCACAGCCCGCCGAGCAAACACGTCCAGTGCAGTATTTTTATTCAGCTGGCGAAGGCGAAGCGAATCGCGTCCCGGCTCGACGTGCATGTTGGTTAAAACCTTCGTGTGGCCGCGCGCTTCGACCGGCATCGCCAGGACTTTCTTTTCCAGGTCCTTTGCCGTCTGCCAGACGTCCGCCGAAAGCAATTCCTGTTCCGCAATCCAGCCTGTGATTCCTTTCGAGGTTCGCACCTTCACTTGATCTTGATAACGCTGAAGCACGTCCAGTTTTTCGCCAAAGGCCACCATCGTCACCGGCTCGCGCACCTGCGCGGAGGTGCTCCACACGATCACTTGGCGATTCCCCGCGTAGCCCACTTCCATCGGGGCGTTCGGATGACGGAACCGAAGATAGGCGGCAGTGCCCAAGATCAGCAGCACTAGTAAGCCCAGCAAAATTTTACGCATCAGTACCGATCTCCAAATTTGATTCCGACAAAGGTTCAAAGACGACTCTGGATTTTACACTAACGGTGGCGTGTCTCCTGTGCACGGTTGAAGACGTTTCCAAATGCGGGAGCTTCAGGGCGATTTAGGTCGTCTGATACAATGCGGGGCGCTTAAGATCGAGCCGCGTCGCTCAACGCGAAGAGCCAATAGTTCATCGGCTTGAGTGCTCGGATGCGAGGAGATAACGAATGGAAGGATTGGAAAAACTGAAGCCGCTCGCATTGCTGCTGTTGCGCGTGGGGCTTGGGGTGATATTCATCTCGCATGGGTACCCCAAACTTTTCACGGAGTTACATCACACGGCCGAAGCTTTCAGCCACATGGGCATTCCCGCCTATTTCGCTTACATCGCCGGAGTGCTGGAATTCTTTGGCGGGATTTTGCTCATGCTGGGGTTGTTTACGCGGGTCACCGGGTTGCTGCTCGCGGTGGAGATGGGGGTCGCAGTGGTTAAGGTGCACGGGATGCTGGCGAATCCGATGGCGGTACACAATTATGAATTTCCGCTGGCGCTGATGGTTGGATCGTTCGCTCTGGCTGGAGTGGGAGCTGGAATAATTTCGCTCGATCAGGCCATTTTCGCCAAGCAACGTAATTTCCCGAAGAAACCAAAGGGCAAGGATAAGCGGGACTAACCGCCTTTCCGTTGGCGAACAGGCACACTCGACCTACGCGGGTTGGGTGAAATTTGGCGCTGAGGCTGGCGGTGGCGTCACGACTACAGTGGACGGAACCGGCAATGCTGCCTGCGGCATAACGAGCCACGCCACCAGATAGGCGATCAAGCCTGGGACGATGCCGCTGAAAAACGAGACGAGTACCCAGACCAAGCGCACGACGGTGGGGTCCACGTCCATGTACTCGGCGATACCGCCGCAGACTCCGGCGATTTTGGAATCGACGGATGAGCGCATCAGGCGCTTCTGAATGGGCGGCACAGAAGGCGCTGGTTGTTGAGGCGCCCCGCAGTAGTAACAGAAATTCGAGTGCTCGGCGAGTTCCCTCGTGCAGTGGTTGCAAATCATTTTAGCCTCCTGCGCGACACACTATCGCTGTGTTCGCCCGGGTTTCTATGTCGTTATACGATTTTACCACGTAAAAAGTTTCCTCGCCGCGAGCGGAAGCCGGCATAGGCCGTGCAGACCCAATTATTTGAGGAGCGCTTGAGAAAGTCAAAAGAGCCCGCGGGGCGCCGGCGCTACGAAAGGCGGGCTTGGGCCAATTCGCTGCGGGATCGCCCGTTTTCACAGCGGGCACAGCATGCTGTGCCCCTACGGAAACAGCCTCCATCTGGAGCGAGCCGGAACGAATGCAAGCGAGGAACTTCGTCGCGGGACCAGTGGAGCAAATCAAGAGTGATCTCATTAGAAGGCGGCCAGGGCGCGGACGGCGCGGACTATGTCTTCGGTTTGGGGCAGGATTGCGTCTTCGAGTTTTGGCTGGTAGGCGCAGAAGGTGTCGGTGGCGGCGACGCGGCGGATGGGAGCGTCGAGGTCTTCGAATAATTCGTCGGCGATGCGGGCGGCGATTTCCGCGCCGTATCCCCAGGACAGAGTGTCTTCGTAGGCAACGATTACACGGCTCGTTTTGCGGACCGTAGCAGCGATCGCGTCCCAATCGTAAGGGCTGAGGGAGCGCAGATCGAGTATCTCGACCGAAATTCCAGCGCGAGACAATTCCGCGGCGGCGACTTCGGCTCGATGCACGACTGCGCCATAAGTGATGATGCTGACGTCGGTGCCTTCACGCACGACATTCGCTTTGCCGAACGGGATGGTGAAATCTGCGCCGGGATATTCCGAGCGATTGTAGGGCTGGCGGTAGAGATGTTTGTGCTCGAGAAAAAGCACCGGGTCGTCCGAGCGGATGGCGGTGCGGAGCAGGCCGCAAACGTCGAGCGCGGTGGAAGGCATCACCACGCGCAAGCCGGGAACGTGTGTGAAAATAACCTCGCCGCTCTGGCTGTGATAGATCGCGCCGCCAGTGAGGTAGCCGCCAATCGCTACGCGGACGACGACAGGCGCTTTGAAATGCCCCCCTGAGCGCCAGCGCATTGTCGCGAGTTCGTTGCGGAGTTGCATGTAGGCGGGCCAGATGTAATCGAAAAACTGAATTTCCGGCACAGGCTTCAATCCGCGCAAAGCCATTCCGATAGAGCGGCCGACAATGTTTGCTTCCGCCAGCGGAGAATTAAAAACCCGGTCAGAGCCGTATTTGCGCTGCAATCCTGAAGTGGCTTTGAATACGCCGCCCTTCCCTTTCACGAGCGACAGGCTGTCTTCGCGGCTGCAATCGGCGACGTCTTCGCCGAAGATGACGATGCGCTCGTCGGTTTTCATTTCGTCGAGCAGCGTAGCGGAGACCATTTCGACCATTGTTTTCGGTTCGCCCTGCAATTTGGGCTGAGCTTCGAATTGGCTTCCACGCGGGTCAACGTCCGGCGAATAAACCCATTGATAGATGGATTCCGTGGAGGGCAATTCGGCGGCGAGAGCGCGGTCGGTGGCTTCGCCGATTTCGCGGTCAACATCGGCTTCCAGTTTGTTGAGTTCGCTTTCCTCGAGGATGCCTTCGCGCACGAGGAAGAGGCCAAACTTCGGGATGGGGTCCCGGCGCGATTCTTCTTCGCGTTCGGCGTCGCAGCGATAGAGTTTTTCGTCGTCGGAAAGAGAGTGCGAGTACGGACGAATCACGTGGGAGTGAACGAGCGCGGGGCCTTTGCGCGCGCGGCAGTGTTCGGCGGCGCGTTTCATAGCGGCGTAACTTTCCAAAGGGTCGGTGCCGTCGCATTCTTCGATGTGCATGCCGGGATAATTGGCGAGAAGTTTGGAGATGCTGCCGCCGGGCGTTTGGATTTCTACCGGAACAGAGATGGCGTAACCGTTGTCTTCAATGTGAAAAAGGACAGGAAGTTTTTCGGTGCTAGCGGTGTTCAGAGCTTCGTAGAATTCGCCTTCGCTGGTGGTGCCTTCGCCGGAGGAAACGTACATCACGTCATCAGGCTTGTATTCGACGGTCTCGCCGAGGGGGGCTTTGCGAGCTTGGTCGAAAGCTTTCGGAAATTTTTTGTAATACAGCGAAGCTTCCGCGGAGCCGACGGCGTGAAGGAATTGCGTCCCGGTGGGTGATGACCGGGAGACGACGTTGAGTTTCTGATGGCCCCAGTGTGAGGGCATCTGGCGGCCGCCGGACGCAGGATCGTCTTTCGCGCCGACTGCTTCGAGCATCATTTCGTAGGGAGTGACACCGAGCGCGAGCATGAGAGCGCGGTCGCGGTAGTGCGGGAAAAACCAGTCGTAGGCCGGCTTCAGGACAAGGCCGGCGGCGACCAGAGCGCCTTCGTGTCCTGCGCCGCTGATCTGGAAGTAGATTTTGTTCTGGCGCTTGAGCTGGATTTCGCGGTCGTCGAGGCGGCGCGAGAGAAACATCAGGCGGTAGATGCGGATAAGGGTGTCGCGATCGAGGCCTTGGTACTTCGAGGCGTCGAATTTGGAGTTCTTGGGTTTGGTTTGTGTGGGCATGGCGTTAGGTTAAGTTGCAAGCCTCGCGGGAGAAGTTAGGACAGGGGGCATTATAGCGAACTGCAGTGGCTAGTGGCGAGTGGCTCGTGGCTGGCAGAAGCCGCGACCGGTGGTCCGGGCCCCGCGTTCCGGGAACGGACTCCGGGAAGAAATTCGGCCAATTTGGTGAAAGCTTAAAGTGTGTTCTGGCCCCGGTTAGAAATTTTTCTGTCGTTTGTTTTGAGTGAGTTACGTCGAATTCTGTTTGTGGGGCAGAACCGGTTAGAAATGGGCGAAACTCTTCGTAAAAACCGCTCAAAAGTAGCCCTGCATCGAACCCAAAATGCAACTTCCCTTGCCCGTGAACGCCCTTGGGATTGAGGAAAATGGACGCGCGTGGGGTGGCCTGCCGCCCTTGACCGCTCACTGCGCCGAACTTTTCTATGCTCCACATAGCTCCATTTATAGGCTACCACACGATGCAAATCCGGATTCGTGTGTGCGTTTTGCAAGTCATTTGGGGAGTGGTGGTTGGAGGGGCCATTCCCAAAATGGGAAACTGCGATTTTGGAGGCTTTGATGCTTTTCCCGAAATGGCACCTACGTGGCGCGCAATGCTGAGCTTCTTAGACAGCTCTTTTCAGTAAATCGAGTCCTTGCAGCGGCCCGTTAACGAGTTTATATTTTGCAGATGCGTCGGTGGACAATTCTTCAATTGCTGTTTCTCAGCCTGGCGGGATTGTGTTTTTGTGATGCAAATGCTGAAGCGCAGTCATTACGTTATTACGATTCTTGTTGCAACTCTCCGAAGACGTCCTGCGACGGCGGTATACTGTTCAGCAGACGAACCCCAAGAATTTACATCGACAGCTTGGTCTTCGATGGGGCTATTCATTTGAGTGCCACAAGGCTGAAACAACTTCTCAGCACAGTGAAGGACAATAAGTTTAATAGCGATTTCACGTCGCCGGAAGAAATCGAAGAGCGGCTGCAAAACCCGTGGCGGGATGAAGGATACTTTAAGGTCAGAGTGAGCGTCGAAACGAAACCGGTTGGCGGCGGTTACGATGGGCGTTATGCGATCACTGCGCACGTGGACGAGGGTCTGCAGTATCGCGTTGGACGGATTGATTTTCGAGCCACTCCGGGTACCGACTACGAGAAAATTGATAGCTGGATCGATGGACCGACTCTCCGAAAATTGCCCGACCCGCATGATACAGAGTGGGTTGACCCATATC
>DATNLC010000084.1:0-2387 GCA_035603075.1 Candidatus Acidiferrales bacterium
GGCCGCTCCACAACATCACCGGTCAGCAAATATCGCGGATCGATGCTGACCATCGGCTTCTCGTCCGCATCGGCCATGATCAGTCGCTCTCCGACGCCCGTAGATACACGCGTCACATCGTGTCATCTAAGTTGAACTATCATTCCCTGCATGAAATCTGGAACCGCGTAAACGATAACAGACGGCGACGTTCCCCGAGAGCCGCCTTGTGGTTCTGGTTGGGCGGAAGAAGGCCGTCGCTATCGCCGTGCGCAACGTCTCAGGCCGACGGCGTTGGTCGAAGCTGGCGGAATGGCTAAGCGCGGATGTCTCGAAGCATTACGTGAGTGCATGATGTCGGGCGTCACTGTGCCGCCATGGCGTCGCGGATTTATTTGCCGACCAGTAAGATACGAGACAAGTCAACTGAGTCGTTGGAGAGCAATCGCGGAAAGGAATCCGCGGTCAACCTCAAGATAAAATCGGTATCCATGACCCACATCTATATGCGGGCCTGAGCTGCGCGTCCTGCAGACCACTAAAGGGTGCGATACCTACCATCGCCACCTAGACGACCGATTCCATGAACCCGATCATGGAACGGGAGATTTGTTGGTGGATTCCTCGTTTGCAGTTAGGTGAACGAGGAGCGGCATCATGGCAGGATGGCGGCGAGCGGTCGAGTTGGCGATGACCGCTGAGGAAATTGAAACACTGACGGCTCTTTCGCGGTCGAGGACCGAGGCGGCGCGCCGCGTGGAGCGGGCGCAAATGCTGCTCGCCTATCGCCAGCAGCCGTCGTTTTTTGCCGTGGGACAAAAACTTGGCGTACACCATCAGACGGTCCAGCGCTGCGTCGAGCGGGCACTGGCCTATGGCGCGCTGGCGGCCCTCGACGACCGACCGCGACCGGGCAAGGAGCCGACGATCACGCCGGAAGCGAAAGCCTGGTTGGTATCTCTGGCGTGCGATAAGGCCAAGGAGCACGGCTATCCGCACGAGCTGTGGACGACGCGGCTTTTGGCCCGTCATGCGCGCGAGCGTGGACCGGCGGCGGGGCACGAATCTCTCGCCCATCTGGTCCAGGGCACGGTGTGCAAGATCCTCGGCCAAGAGGACATCAAGCCGCACAAGGTGCGCTACTACTTGGAACGGCGCGACGCCGAGTTCGAGCAGAAGATGGCACAGGTTCTGTGTGTCTACCGCGAGGTCCAGGTCCTGAAAAAGGCCGCCGCCAAATCGAAGAAGTCGGCGAAGTCGGCAGCGATCGTCTCCTACGACGAGAAGCCGGGCATCCAGGTCATCGCTACGACGGCGCCGGATTTGCCACCCGTGCCAAACGTTCATGCGACCTTCGCGCGCGATCATGAGTACAAACGTCATGGCACGCTCAGCCTGTTGGCCGGGATTGATCTGCTCACCGGCAAGGTCTACGCGCTCGTCAGAGATCGCCACCGCAGCCGCGAGTTCATCGAATTCCTCAAGCTTCTCGATGCCGCCTATCCGGCCAGCACTGCGATCAAGTTGATCCTCGACAATCATTCCGCACACATCTCGAGGGAAACCAGAGCCTGGCTCGACACACGACCGGCAGGCCGCTTCGACTTTACGTTCACGCCCAAGCACGGCTCCTGGCTCAACCTCATCGAGGGCTTCTTCTCCAAGTTTGCCCGCTCCGTCCTGCGTCACATCCGCGTGGCATCAAAACACGAACTCAAGGAACGCATCATGGCCGGCATCGACGACGTCAATCGCCATCCAGTCATCCACACCTGGTCCTATAAGCTCGCCGCGGTTGCCTGATATGATTCGAACCATGGAAACGCTGACCTAGTCGACGGCGTGGGCCGGTTTCATAACGGCTTTGGCACTGATCGAGGCTGGCACTGTTTGCCGCAAAAAGATTACCGTGCGCTCAAACCTTCGCATCCTCTTTCACATTGCCAATGACGGCCTGCCCACCGTCGTTTACATGGACGTGCTCGACGCGGACAAATTGCTGCCCGCCGTTACGCAGCCGCCGCAGAACCTCAACTTGCATCGCATATGCTTTGAGCAAACGAGCCGCCGCCGATCCGAACGCTGCAATTCGCCGCTCTGTTGCGAAGGCCACATCCAGCTTGGCGAGAACCGCCATCGCGGCTATGTGCGTCGCCGCCATTTGGACGGCAAGCGCTGCCTCAATTTCGTCTTTCGGCGCCGCGGCTTCGATCATCGCGAGCGCGGCATTCATGGAGAGTTCTGAAATTCCGCCCAAAGGCGAACGAGACGCAGATTGTATTTGGAACAGCGAGGCATTCACGAAATCGCTCGATGTTGTGCCGAGAGCTTTATTCAGACGCTGCCACCACAGTTTCGCCTCACCGCCAGGAGGATGTACTCGTGCCAGCTTGCCATCGGCCCGATAG
>DATNLC010000098.1:0-64153 GCA_035603075.1 Candidatus Acidiferrales bacterium
TCCCGGCTGCGAGAGCTTCACATATGCCTTGTTAAGCGGTTCGCCCGTATTTGCACTCACCACTGTGCCGGCAATCGTGGCAAATTGATCGTTCGCATCACCGGAGGTTGGCGGAGTGAGCGAAGTTGACGGTTGCTGCGCAAAACAGAATACGGGCGCAATCACGAAACACATTGCGAGCAAACCTGTGGGAAGTAGGCGCATGCGCATCTTCGCCATCGCACTCAAACGATACGCCATTGGATTGCGAGTCCCCCGTCTGCTAGCCCGCGCAAATTTGACCTAGTTCGCGGAATCCGTTGCGGGGATCATTTTAAGCTGCACAGACTTTCGCTCGTTCGCGCCGATGTCGAATGACTCGGATTTGTTTTCTACAGGCCTTAGAAAATCGGCATCGCCGTAGGATTCCTCGTCGACCTTTTCCCACGCGAAAGCTTTGTAATGTCCCGGCGGAACGCCGCGAACTTCGAAATGGCCGTATTGATCGGTGTTCGCTGTCTTGTATTGCTCAGGCTTTTGATGAGAACCGGCGTCTGGAACCAGCACCACCAGAGCGCCTGCTGCGGGAAGTTCATCTTTATTTGTGACCGCACCGGTCACCGTGCCGGAATTGCTGCTATAAACGATTGCGATAGGGCCCGGCCCTGCGCCGGAACTGATCTGGATGCCCTGGTCGAGCAAGTCAACGCCATTGGCTTTTGCGGATTTCAGATAGCACTCCCGGCATTTTGAAGAAACATCGATCCAGTAGGAGTCGTCGCCGACTTCTTTCAGAATAAAAGAACCGTCGGGCTGTACCGTAGCAACTCGCTCCATATTGAAAGGAAGACTGTTTTCATCCGAGGGCTCGAGCCACACACGGATATCCGCCACGGAAGCTGCAGATTTTCCCTCTAGGGTAATTCGGATCGGTATATCGGCGCCCCGCGTCAAGACCAATGAGACGCCATCCACGTCGCTGGCGACCACATCGACGTTCTGCGTCGTCATACGGGTTTGCGTGCCGGCGAACCTGATGGCGACCGCGACATACTCGCCCGACGCAACGTCCTTAATCTCAAAGTTTCCCGTTCTCTGGTCGGCAATCGCTTTCTTTTGGTCTGAAGGAAAATTCAGATCTAGCTTCCCTCGAAGAGAAAGCACTACAGCGATATTCGCGTCGGGTTCCGCGAGCGAATTCAAAACGTGCCCGCGAACTTTGTACGTCCGAGTTGGAGGCTTTGGTGTTAAAACGAAATCAATGCCGGAAATTTCATCGCCGGACTTGACCTCAAGCGTCGAGGCGCGCGCGATATCTGTCGTTCCGGAATAGTACGTCGGAAGATATTCCTCCGATTGTTGATAAGACCCTCGCCTGGAAAACTCGCCGGGAGGGCTCGCGAGAAGAGAATAGCGGCCGGGCTCGAGATCGACAATTCGATATTCGCCCAAATCGTTCGTACTGTCGCTGTGGTCTTCCTCAATCTTTGCTTTTCCGCGAACCGTGGTATGAACAAACGACATTACGGCGGCCCCGCGGACAGGATCTCCGTCCTCGTCCCGGACGCGCCCCGTAATAATCCCCATCCGTTGCAAACGAAATAGCAGGTCTGGAATTTTCTGGCCGGCCGTAAGGGTTAGTGTTGCGCCCGGCTTATCAGGCTGGTCTTGCCCGTAGCGCGACGATAGGTAATCGGCGCGGCTAACCGCAAGGATGTAACTCCCTGCGGGAATTTTATCGATGGAGAAATGGCCCGCGGCGTCTGTAGTCGCGTCCAGCGGCAGTTTATTTGGGTCATCTTGATCAGATCCCTTCTGACGGAGAACGGCGTGCGCCTTCTTGAGCGGTTCGCCGGTATTCGCGCTTACGACGGTGCCGGCAATGGTGGCAAATTGATCGTTCGGATCGCCGGAAGCGGGCGCGGTGGTCGACGAAGTAGGCGAAGTCGGCGGTTGTTGCGCGAGGCAAAATGCGGGCGCAATCACGAAACACATTGCGAGCAAAGCCGTGGGAAGCAAGCTCGTGCGCATGTCACCACCAGGTTCGAAGACACGCCATATTACCGCAAGTGCAAGTCCGCATGCCAGTAATCCAGGCCGAAGTAAGGATGCTAACGCGGGAGCTGAATTGCGGCGCTGACTCACGGCATAGGTTTGCTGTTCTCCGCGCTGACTCGTTTGATGATCACCGCAGTCAGGTCATCGTTCTGCTTCGTCCCGTCCGCGAAAGCAAGCACTGTGTGATAAAGCTCGGCGATGATTTCCTCCGGCGGCAAATGGCAGAATTTGCGCACCGCGTCTCCCAATCTTTCGAAGCCAAACTGTTCGCCCGCGGCATTAGCCCATTCGAAAAAACCATCTGTGATGAGCAGCACCAAATCGCCCGGCTGAAGGTGGAGGACCATCGGGGCATCCGACGTCAGCTCTTGCTCGACACCCAACGGCAATCCCTGCGCTCTGAACTCCTGAAACTCACCAGTCTTCGCCGTAAAAACAAACAGCGGCCCGTGCCCGGCCGATAACAGTTCCACTTTGTCTTCGCGCGCTTTGCACACCGCCGCTACGAACGTCGCAAAACGTCCTTCCGTCAGATCCTCGCCGAACGATTGATTGATGTGCTGCATAATCGTAGTCAAGCTTTCCCGCGAATTAAAGCTAGCCCGCGAATACGCCCGGCACACCGACGCGAGCAGTGCCGACCCGATTCCGTGGCCTGTCACGTCAGCCAAAGTGACAACAACTCTTCCATCGGGAAATTGTCGCCAGTCGAAAAAGTCCCCGCCCGTCTCATCCGCGGGTTGATTCCACCCGGCGATTTGAAAGCCCGCGATATTCGGCCGCGCCTTCGGAAGCAGTGACTGCTGAATCGTGCGAGCCACTTTCAAGTCGTGCTGCACTTGCTCCAATTGCCGTTGGACATCCGCCTCGCGCAGCGCCGCCAGGACGTGTTTCCTGATTTCTCCGGAAACTCCTGCGGCGATGGCTCCGCTCACCAGCAGGATCAGTGCGTAAAAAACCACTGCCGTATGCGTCACGCTATGGTTGACTAGATCCTGAAAACTAGGCCGCCATCCTTGGTAATATGCCGCCGCGAGATAGCTGACCGTCGCAACGTAACCGCCTAGGCGGCACATTCTCGGGCTTAGCCTCAGCACCGAAAGAATCAGAAACGGAAAAAATGCCAGAACCCAAGGCGTGGCCAGCGGACGATATTCAACTTCCAGCCGCGGACTCGCCAGAAACGCAATCCCGATCGCCGGGAAAGCAGTCTCTACAATGATGCTCAGCGGCCAGTGCCGCTCTGGAAGACTCTTCCCTGTTGCGAGCGCCCGAGTCACTTCGCGAAGGACAAAGATCTCGTACGCTACCAGGAGCAATAGCGCGACAAACCCCCAAGGGCTCATCGCCGACCTATAGATCAGGATTCGAATTGTGATCGCGATCGTCAGCGCAACGACAAACGCAATCACGCCGCGAATCCGCCGCTTCTCGCTGCGCAGCAACTCTTCCTGGAATGCCTGCGAACTGATTTGCACTTCAGTCATAGACAGCTCGAAAGTAACTCGATCCTTCGCACTGAGGCGCCCGAATGATTACGTCATTTGGCGGGTTTGATAGGTGTTGCGTGCCAACAAGAGAGCGGCTACGGGAGCGAGTAATCGAAAGTCCAGGCGTGTTTACCCTGAGCGTCGATTTGGATCTTCAGCGAGCCGGCGAGTCCGCTCAGTTCTCCAGTGCCGGAATTTGGTACAACGGCTACGCTCAGCTCTGCCGCAGACGGGTCGCCGCCTTTCATCATGGTGCCGCGGTGCAAGAAGGTGAAACTCCCCTCTCGGCCGTTGAGCTTGCCTGTCATGCGTTCAATGGCAACGTAGGCCATCGAGCCCGTGCTCGCAGTCGAGCCGGTGATCATTTCAATATGGCTCACGCCTTCGAAGTCGCCGTGCCACGTTTTGTCGGATGTGAGCCGGCCAATGTCGTTCGCTTTCTCGAAGTCACTCGGTTCGGCGGGAATCATCTTGACCTCGAAAGAACCTTTGGCTTGGACCATGTGCTTACCCTCCTGGGCCGCGACACTCAGCGCGAGACTTATCATCACTGCTGCCACTGCCAATGTCATTCTCATATAGCCCCCGAAGTGCAAGTTACAGAATTCTTGCCGCACTCGACTCGCGGTGTCTACCAACATTGCATTCCCAAACGACTGAAATAGTACGACGTTCGCGCACGCATTTCACCTCAATCGTCGAGCGTTTCGCGTTGGATTCGATAATGCCGCGCATTGACTGTTGATTTTTGTGCGGGTGTTGGTGTAGACAGTGTACGGAGTTGGTTGTAGATCGTTACGTTGTGACAAAAAAGCCGAAACTTCCAGCACTTGTGAATTTTGTCCCTCCTCGTCGGCGATTGCTTGGCGCGCGGCTACTAAATCATCGCAGCCTCGCGTAGGGGCGCAGCATGCTGCGCCCGGCATGAGTACTTGGCGACAACGCAGCGTTGTGGTTTTCGTAGCGCCGGCTTCCAGCCGGCTCTTTTGACTTCTCCTCCGTCTTGGCAAAAGCCCGCAAAAACGGGGCCTCGACGGTATACACGAATAGTTATTGGCGAAGTGTTTTTAATGGAGCGAGCGATGATTTCCAAATTAATGCAACGAGTTCTCTCAATGTCGATATGCGCGACGCTGCTTATGTTGGGCCTGCCGGTTGAACCGGCCAGCGCTTTCCAGGATCAGTCCTCCGCGCCGCAACAAGCCGCTCCGCAGGATTCGTCTCAGGCGCCACAGGATTCGTCGCAGGATTCCTCGCAAGCCCCTCCGGGCCCGTCCGGTGCGCCGCTGTCTTCAGATCAACTGGACGCTCTCGTCGCTCCCATCGCGCTCTATCCGGACAATCTGGTGGCACAAGTTTTGGCGGCTGCCACGTTTCCCGACCAAGTGGCCATCGCCGATTACTGGGTGCAGCAAAATAAAACGCTCACGGGAAGCGCCTTGGGCACCGCCGTGGATCAGCAGACTTGGGATGACAGCGTCAAAGCGCTCGTACAATTTCCGGATGTGCTCGATAACATGGCGAAAAATCTGGCGTGGACATCGAGCCTGGGGCAAGCATTCCACGATCAGCAAGCGGACGTGATGACCGCAGTACAAGTGATGCGGCAAAAAGCGCAAGCCGCGGGGACTCTGAAATCCACACCGCAAATTCAGGTGACACAGCCTGCGCCGCAAACCATCGTAATTCAACCCGCCAATCCTCAAGTCGTTTACGTCCCGCAATATAATCCGGCGGTGGTTTACGGTGTGCCGTACGTGGTGCCGTATTACACGCCACCGGTAGCGTATGTCGGTGCGGGACTTTCGTTCGGACTGGGCATTGGGATCGGCATAGGACTCGGCGGCGGTTTTGGATGCTTCGGCTGCGGACACCCGTGGGGATGGGGCGGGTGGGGCGTTGGCTGGGGCGGCGGATGGGGAGGCGGAGGAGGCGGCACCGTAATCTTCAACCACAACACCTACATCAGTAACAGGAGTTGGCACAGCGGCTACTACAACAATTATCACCCCTGGGGTCCCGGCCCGCATGGACAAGGACCAAACGGCCCGCATCCGTATCACCCCAACGGCTTCCAGCCTAACGGCGGACGCAACGGCGATCACGGGTTGATCGGTGGCCGAGGCGGTGTGCAACACCAGCCCGACGGGGGTCGCAACGGTGACCACGGTTTAATTGGTGGCAATGGCGGCACGGAGCACGGCCCGGATGGCGGACGCAACGGTAACCACGGCTTGATAGGCGGCAACGGCGGAGTGCAACACGATCCGCGTTCCCGCTGGAGCGGCGATGGCGGAAATGCCCGCAACGAAAGCAATCGCGGCCGCAGCAGCATGAATCGTGGCGGAGGCGGAATGCGCAGACCCGCTCAGCAGCATCGAGCCCCCCAGCGCTCAGCTCCTCGCGGTGGCGGCGGACGTCGTCGTTAGCAGCAAGCTTTGCCTTTGTAGAGGCCGCCTCCACGCGGGCATCTTCTTGAAGTAGCAACGGAACGGAAAGCAAAAGCCCTAGGCGGAATGGAAACGGGAGAAATAAATATGAAATCGCAGGCACGCAACTTATCGAATTGGAAATCCGAATGGCTGGCTGCGCTGATCCTCCTGACGGCCGTTTGCGTAACAGGATGCTCCGGGAAAAAATCCTCCGAAACGCCTGGCACCGCAGCGCAGACAACTTTTGCAACTCCCGCCGAAGCCGGGCAAGCTTTGCAGTCCGCTGCGAAATCCGGCGACGAAAGCGCGCTCGCGCGAATCCTCGGCCCCAACTCCAAGGCCATCCTGAATTCGGGAGATGCCGCCGAAGACAAAGCTGCTCTAGCTTCGTTCGTTAGCAAATACGACCAGATGAATCGCTGGGTGCCCATGACCGACGGCACGCAAATCCTGAACATCGGCGCCGATAATTATCCCTTCCCTATTCCTCTGGCCAAGGATTCATCCTCGAAGTGGTATTTCAATACTAAAGCCGGCGAAGACGAAATTCTCGCGCGCCAGATCGGCCGAAATGAGCTGCTGGCCATGGACGCGTGTTCTTCCATCGCCAACGCCGAGGAACTTTATTTTCAGAAGCCTCACGACGGAAACCCCGCGCATCTATACACCACAAAAATCCTCAGCAGCCCCGGAAAGCAGGACGGGCTGCATTGGGAAGTTCCCGACGGCCAGGATGCAAGCCCCTTGGGTCGGCTGAGCGATCTCCCCAAGGGCACCGTCGCTTCCACAACTCCTGATTCCCCCGTGTTCGATGGATATACCTTCCGCATCCTCACCGCGCAGGGTGACAAAGCAAAGGGCGGCGCAAAAAGCTACATCGTAAACGGAAAGTTGACCGGAGGATTCGCCGTTATCGCCTATCCCGTAAAATATCGCGATTCCGGCATCGCTACGTTCATCATCAGCCGCGAAGGCGTCGTCTACCAAAAAGATTTGGGCCCAAACACGCCAACCGCAGCCGCCGCAATCAAGGACTACAACCCCACCGACGATTGGACCGAAGCTGATTAGGATATTCCGGCCGAAGCTCTTGACTCGGTTTCGCCGTTGCCTTTCGTAGCGCCGGGCTTCAGCCCGGCATCTTGCTTTCGCAGTTGCAGTTCGTAGCGCCGGCATCCTGCCGGCTCTATTGACTCGGTTTTGCGGTCGCCTTTCGCAGCGCGGACGTTCCCGCGTGTCTTACCGTATCCGGATTCCGTAGGGGCGCAACATGCTGTGCCCCTTGCTTCTTCCGCCGCCTCTTCGTGGCTCCGCCCTCGCGCCGGTTTACCCTGAGCGAAGCCGAAGAGCTCTTTTGATTTTCTACGGAGTCGCCCAATAGAGGTATTACGGCCTGCGCGCCGCGAGCCAGAGCGTGTCACTCGTCGGAAGACAATCAGCGAGCGGCCGCGCCAGAGGCTCGAGCCCAACCTTCCGCAGCATTTGTCCAAGCGTCGCGGGAGTGAAGTAATTGCAATGTGACGGCAGGTGAATCCCGCACCAATCCTCCCCCATGAACGATCGGTTCCAGCTCGCAAAGTTTGGCGTCTTGAGCACAAGAATCCCGCCCGGCTTCAAAGCGCGGTATGCGATCTGAAGTCCGGACACCGGTTGCCATTCGTGTTCGATGTATCCAAACTGAGTAACCACGTCGAACGCGCCTTCCGGCAGAACGGCTTCTGTCACAGGACTCACAAGTATCGTCCGTCCGGGTACGCGCGCCTTCGCAGCCTCCGCCGCGCTTGGGCTGAGTTCAACCCCCATTACATCGAAGTGCCTCGCCGCCATTGCGAGAAACCTTCCATCGCCGCAGCCAAGGTCGAGCAGCTTCCCTTCCCGCCTCCAGTGCAAGGTGTGCGACAACTGCCGGTCCATCGCGTCGCGCCGCAGCGGGCGAGTCAAACGTGACAAGAACATCAGAATAGGTCGTTTGGTTTTGCGGCGAGAGACTTCCTTCAAATACTCATCCATCCAATCGTGCTCGGAAGCCTGTGCGTCGTAGGCGAGCGGTTTATTGCCGATGAAAACCATCCGGCAACGCGCGCATTCAACGACATGCCATTGGTCACGCTGAAAAAGAACCCGTCGTTCGAACGCCCCGCAAAGTGGGCATGGGCGCAGATTATGGTCGAGAGCTTGGTTCAACTGTTCCTTCGAGTTGGCCTGTTGCGATCCACGTGAGCGCTCGAAATCTTATCACCGTAGTGGCCGAGTTAATTGCAGAACTTAGTCGAACTCTTCTATTTGAATCGCGTTGATGGTGTTGACGGGCCCCGCTTTTCGTAGCGCCGAGCTTCAGCCCGGCATCTTGCTTTCGCTTTTGTACTCTAGTTGTCATCCCGAGCGAGGCCGTCTTTTGGCCGACGAGGGACCTGCTGTTCGCCTTTCGTAGCGCCGGCATCCTGCCGGCTCTTTTGATTTTCTTCCGCGTCCCAAATAAGCAACGCCAGAGTCGCCTTGGGCGTGCGATCTTTGGCGAGAACTTTGCACGACACGACCGTCGGACGCGCCATCGCCGCCCGACCCCGTGCTAACATCATAATTGGAAGATCGACCAAACGAATCGAACGAACATGCCACTCCACCGCAGAGAATTCCTGAAGACCGTGGCCACGGCAGGCGCCGCAATGGCGTTACCTCTGAACCACTTCCCTGCCGTCAAACCGTCCGCACCCGGCTCGTTCGATTTTGTCTTCTTCACCGACACGCACATCCAGCCCGAACTCGACGCCGCGCACGGATGCGATATGTGCTTCCACAAAATCGCATCCACCAGCCCGGAATTCGCCATCATGGGCGGCGACCACGTTTTCGACGCTGCCTCTGTGAACGGCGTGCGCGCCGGAATGGTCTTCGATCTTTATAAACGCACCGAGCAGGCGCTCGCCATGCCCATCCACCACGCCATCGGCAATCACGACATTTTCGGCGTGATCAAACAAAGCGGCATCGCGCCCACCGACCCCTTATACGGCAAAAAAATGTATCAGGACCGCATGGGCCGGACCTACTTCTCCTTCGACTACAAGGGCTACCACTTCGTCGTGCTCGACTCGATTCAGCCCACTCCGGACCGCTTGTGGGAAGCGCGCGTCGACCCAGACCAGTTGAACTGGCTCCGCGACGATCTAAACAAATTGCCCCATGCCGCGCCCGTAATCGCCGTGGTTCACTGCCCCATAGTCACCGCGTTCGCCACCTACGCGGAAATCGTCACCGCGGGACGCAAGTACAACACCATGACCGTCGCCAACGGTCCCGAAGTCCTGGAAATTCTCGACAACGCAAATGTCTTGGCCGTCCTGCAAGGCCACACTCACGTCAACGAAATCGTCCAGCACAAAAATACCCAGTACATCACCAGCGGTGCCGTCTGCGGAAATTGGTGGCACGGCCCGCGCCTCGGCACTCCCGAAGGTTTTACCGTCGTCAGCCTCCGCGAAGGAAAACTCTCCTCCCGCTACGAAACCTACGGCTTCCACACCATCTCCCCTCTCGCCAAGTAACGGCAAACCGTAGGCTGGCAATCCATGTCGCGCGCGGTTAAGCTCTCAAGACAATTTCGAGCAGATGAGGCAAAGTTCATTCACATCGATCGGAGGACGTATGTGGAACAGAAGTTGGCGCATCGTTGCGTTGTTTGCATGCCTGCTGCAACCTGCTTATCTTGCTGCTGTCCCGCAGGCTGCGCAAACCGAGGCAAAATCGTCATCGAACTTTAAAGTTGGCAGCGCGTCTCGCAAGTTCACTCCGAAGGAGCCGTACAACTGGCGTGGCGCGAGCACTCACGCGCTGTTAGCAACCGTATGGTATCCCGCCGTACCATCCGCGCTCGAAAAGCCCATTGAGATTCCCGGCATGAGCCAACTCTTCGTCATCGGAAGCGCCGCACAAGATGCGACTCTCGCTTCTGCGCCCGCAAAATTTCCGATGATTGTGCTTTCCCACGGCACCGGCGGCTCGGCGATGCAAATGGCATGGCTTGGCACTGCTCTTGCGGCAAAAGGCTACATTGCGGTCGCCGTCAATCATCCGGGGAATAACGCTACTGAAGCTTACACCGCGCAGGGCTTTTCCACCTGGTGGGAGCGCGCACGCGATCTGAGCGTGGTGATTGATTCCATGCTGGTGGATCCGATGTTCGGCGCCCGCATCGACGCGAAACGCATCGGCGCCGCAGGTTTTTCGCTTGGCGGCTACACGATGATTGAGATCGCCGGCGGGATCACCAACCCGCAAGCCTTCATGGATTTTTGCGCATCTCCACGCGCGGACCTCATTTGCAAGAGCCCGCCGGAGTTTCCGACCTTGGTCGAGGACTTCAAAAAGATGTCGGCCACCGACGCCGAGTTCCAAGCCGCGCTCCGCCACGCCGGCGATTCCTATCGTGACTCGCGAGTTCGTGCGGTCTTTGCCATAGCTCCCGCGCTAGGGCCCGCATTCAGCGCGGCGAGCCTGGCAAAAATTGATATTCCAGTTGATATCATCGCAGGCCAAGCGGACACTAATGTCCCGATCGAATCCAGCGCAAAATACTTTGCTTCCAACATCCCTGGCGCCAAGCTCACCGTTTTTCCCGGCAACGTGGCGCACTATACCTTTCTGGATTCCTGCACCGAAGCCGGCCGAAAGACACTGCCAATTCTATGCACTGACGGCGAGGGAGTTGATCGCGACGCCATCCACGCAAAAACCGCTGCCCTCGCCGTGGAATTTTTCAACGCAACGCTAAAATGAATGACAGAGAGCGCCCGCGGCCGCTGACTCGTACGTCACTTCATCCACTCGCACAATGGAACGCAACGTTACGCGCAAGCGTCCCACAACCAGGAGAAACCAATGCCCACACGCCCAGCTCTGCCGCTCGCTATGTGTTTCGCGCTCCTTCTCAGCTTCGCGGTCGCCTCACCTGCTCACGCTCAGGAGTCCGCCTCCGCCCCCGTGCCGGCCCAGCTCATAACCGCTGGCAAGATTTTTATCTCCAACGCCGGCGGCGACATCGACCCCAACACCAAGCAATTGGGCGAATTCATAGGACTTCCCATCCGCCCTTACAATGATTTTTATGCCGCCATGAAATCCTGGGGACGCTACCAACTCGTCTCCGCTCCGTCCGACGCCGACCTGATTTTCGAAATCAGTTTCTCCGTATCCCCGGCGACCGGCGGGGCTGACGCCAAATTTCACCTCGTAATCCTGGATCCTAAGACTCACGTCACTCTGTGGGCCTTCACCGAGTACGTCGAAACCGCGATTTTGGCTGGCAATCGCGAAAAGCACTTCCAACAGGGCATGGAGAGCATCGTCGCCGACGCAAAATCCCTCTCCACTTTCTCCGCCCCTGCGCCCGCCAAGAATTAGCCCGCGATCTTGCTCTACCCGACGTGTATTCCCTTCGTCTGGCTCACCGCTTCACCGTCCCCTCGTTTCAATTCGCGGAAAACGATCGTGGACACAATGGTCATTGCACCCAGCACAAGAAAGCCTCGATGAATGCCGTGTATAAATACTGGAGCGCTGGAAGTATGGCGATCGGGAATAAAGAACGCGGTCACCAGGGATGCCAAAGCCACCGCGAAACTGACGGCCATTTGCTGCACCGTACTCGCGATCGAACTCGCGCTGCTCGCTTCCTCCTCATTAACATCGGCGTAGACCAGCGTGTTCATGCTCGTATATTGCAGTGAAGTAAAGAACCCGAAGAAGAACACCTCAATTACGATGAGCCACACCGGCGTGCCCTTTCCGATGGTAGCGAAAAGCAAAATCTGCGCGCCCATGGCCAGCGTGTTCGATATCAGCACCGCGCGATAGCCGAATCGCGCCAGAATTCGCGGCATCGCCGGCTTTAAGCTCATGGACGCGATTGCCTGCGGCATCAGTAGCAGGCCGGATTGAATCGGGGTGAATCCAAATCCAACCTGATACAGCAGCGGAAAGAGAAACGGAATGCCGCCGATTCCCAGACGGGTAACAAAACTCCCGACCACCGACGCGCGAAACGTGCGAATCCGAAATAGCGTAAGACGCAGCAATGGATGCGCGGCTCTGCTTGCATGAAAGCCGTAGCCGGCCAGCAGAAAAATGGAAACGCCCAACAGTCCCAGAATTTCAAGCCAGCTCAGCGTGTGTTCGCCAAAAACTTCCAGCACATACGAAAGCAGCGCGATGCCTGACCCGAAAAGAAGCAGCCCGGTTACATCGAGAGGATCGGTGTGCTCGCGGTAGTCCGGCAGATGCCGGTAAACCAAGTACAGGCCAACCAGGCCAATCGGAATATTCACCCAGAAAATAAATCTCCAGTGAAGGTATCCAACGATCAGGCCGCCCGCGATCGGCCCCAGCATCGGCGCAATCAACGCCGGAATAGTGACGAAGCTCATAGCGCGAACAAGTTCGGATTTGGCGAACGCTCGCACCAAGGTGAGTCGGCCTACAGGCACCATCATCGACCCGCCGATGCCTTGCAGGATGCGAAATGCGACCAACATATGAATGTTGCTCGACATGCCGCAGAGAAACGATCCCAGCGCGAATATGCCAATCGCAGAGGCAAACACACGTCGAGTTCCGAACCGGTCCGCCATCCAACCGCTGATCGGAATGAAAACTGCCAGGCTCAATGTGTAGCTCGCTAGCACCGACTTCATACTGAGCGGAGCCACGTGCAGTGCCGCAGCGATGGTCGGCACGGCGGTATTCAGAATCGTCGTATCCAACGACTCCATAAAGAACGCCACCGCAATCAGCCACGGCAGCAGTCGCTTGCTGGAAGCCCCCAGCGGCGGCGGTGAGAGACGAGAGTCGATCGGATCGGGCGCGCTCAAATCAAACCCGATCGGAATGCTTCCAAACCACTTTGAACCCAGCACTCACAGGGTTCCCACTTTTTAGTTGTCTGCAGGTAGGCCGTCCCATGCGCGATACCCTCTTCCATCACGGTAGTGTCCAGGCTCCCATGCACCGTGTCTGCTCACGGCCTCACAAAAGAGCGCTAGAACGCAGCCGCGAAACGACTGATTATACCGATAGTCCGCCAAATCCCGATAAGTAGGTTGCCCCAAGCTGACCCTCTACTAACCCGCGCGTCCAGGTTGACACCTCATTCCGCGCGCGATACTCTCGCCCCACCACAAAGCCCCAAAGTTTTTCAAATCCAGGAGGAAAAGGTGAAATTGCTCAAGCTGAGTACATCTGTGTGTGTGTTGTTTCTCCTCGCATTTTCCGCCGCAGCTCAAAATCAACCCGCTACCGTCGACGCTCTCGAATTCCAGACGCCGAAAAACGGCATGGTGAAACAGTACGAAGACGGCCGCAAACAAAAGGTCGAGTGGCACAAGCAGCAGAAAGATACGCAGGGCCTCTTCGTTTTCCAAATACTTACCGGCGAGCGCACCGGAACCTACATGGTCGCGCGTTTGGGCCAGCACTGGCCGGATTTCGACAAGCCCTCGGTCCCTGATGCTGACGATCTCGCTCAATACCAAAAGCTCATCGGAAGCTCGGTCGAGTCACTGGTGACAGCCTATTGGGAGGCGATGCCGAAATGGAGCAATCCATCCCCGATGACTGGCAAGTACGTCGAGGTCATCACCTTCCACGTACGCTTCGGACACGGCGACGATTTCCGCAGCGCCATCGCACGAGCGGCAGAGGCGCGGCAGAAGCTGAACTCGCCGGCCCACGCTTCGTGGCACCGCCTGGTCAACGGCGGCCCCGGCGGCACGTTTGCCGTCACCTATGACCATGCCAACTTCGCTGCGATGGAGGACGACCCCGCGATCAAGCCGTTGCGTGACGATTTGCGCGCCGCCTTCGGCGAACAGGAAGCCATGTCCGTGATCGAGAGGCTCAACAGCTCGATCGAGAGCACCTACAGCGAGCTCTTCCAATTTCGTCCGGACCTCAGCTACATCCCCGCAAAATAACACCCACGCCTGCCTAAGCTCTCATCTGCAGCGTGGGTGTTGACAACTCGAAGGCCGGCGGCTCACATTCGCGCCGGCCTTTTTTCACTCAGCCCGGCCAATGTAGCCCGCGTCTTTGCCTTTCGTAGCGCCGGCTTCCAGCCGCCTCTTTTGACTTCTTCTCCGCCTCGGGAAAAGCCCACAAAAACGCAGGCTCGTCGGTTCGCGTTGCGCCGCTGACATGCGCACTTTTGTGGATAGGGCTACTAAAATCATTGCAGCCTCGTCTCGAATCCGTAGGGGCGCAGCATGCTGCGCCCGCTGAAACACCGCCATCATCTAACCGACGCTACACAACTCGAAAATCTGCTCTCCCGAATCTCGCCATCCCATTCCCCGGCCTGCCAGCAGCCGGCCTTTGTTTCCACAAGAGCCACCCTGACCGTTAGGCCAGTAGATTTTTTGTTTGCGATTTCTCTACAGTTGTCCTTGTAAGCTTCTTACTCCCCGTTCACCGGTAGGATCGAATGACTGAAAAACTAAAAGAACACGATCCGGTTGCCGATTTCAAAGAAGGCGTCGCGATGCTCAAGAACGGCTACGCGCAGACCGCTCTCGCGCCCCTGCGCCGCGCGTTCGAGTGCGAAAAACGCAACCCCTACTACCTCTCGTTTCTCGGATTAGCGATCGCCCGCGCGGAACGCAAATGGGACCGCGCCGCCGAGCTTTGCGAAATCGCCGTGCAGCTAAAACGCCAGGAAGTTCAGTTCCATCTCAATTTGGCCGAAGTCTACCAACTGGCTAGCCGCCGCACGAAAGCCATGGAAGCGCTCGATGCCGCACTCGAACTGTTCAGCAACGATCAGCGGCTGAAACGCGCAAGAAGCCGCATCGAAAAACGCCGCTCTCCCGTTATCTCTTTCCTTGACCGCGACAACGTCCTGAATAAGCACCTCGGCAAGCTGCGCCACCGCGCCTTAAAACGCTCCGGCAAAGCTGACTTGTAATCCGCGGCCCTCTACAGATGCCCGACGCACCACCGAGCATCACTCCAGAGTAAAATGCGCGCATGTCCGGCGGCCCGGCCCTGCTCTTGTAACGGAAACCTTTAAGCGGGCGTCCTAACCGCAGGGGTACAAATGACAAAACGCCTCTCGGTAGTCTTGATCATTGCGCTGTTTTTCCTCCTCTGCGTGCCCGCCGGCGCGCAAGCTCCAATCGGCACCATTCCCCCCGCTCCACATTTCGGCGGAGTCAGCAGTGGCGAAATTGCCGGTATAGTTGTAGGAGTGGTTGTGCCGGTGGTAATCATCACCGTTGTACTGGTCCGCCACTCACATCGAGGGCGAACGATTACCGGATGCGTCACCGTAACGCAGAATGGATTTGCGGTCTCGAACGAAAAAGACAAACTCGTCTACGCACTGTCCGGTAGCACCGCAGGCGTGAAAGCGGGCGAGCGCATGAGGTTACAGGGCCACAAGATCGACCCCAACGCTGGAAGCCCTCTTGGTTGGGAAGTATCGCAGATACAGAAAGATTATGGCCCCTGCCAGCTTTAGATCCCGCCAATGCTTCCTTTCGATGACGAATCTGTTCCCTTCAAGGAGATTGAACGTCGCCGCTTTGAAATGGAACGCGCTTGGAATTTAAGGCAGGAGAATATTCTTCCGTTAGAAACGGCTTGGAATGAAGGTAGGTTTTACGGAGTCGTGCTGAAGGGAGCCGAGCCCGTTCACATTTTTTCAGCGCGTGGTAATTTTCCTGATCGGTGTGCTCGCGATTAGTGCCGCAACAGTGACGTGCGCATTCGATTTCTTGCGCGCTCGAGCACTTCCGTACGCATTGGGTGCTGCCCTGCTTGGATTGAGATTTGTTGGGTAGCTATCAGGCGCCTTCCACTTCCATCTAGCGACGCCGACGAACCAGAAGACAGTCAATAGCTTCCGGCCCGTGGCGGAACTTCATCAGTTGCTGCGAGGCCGCCTGTTTCCGAAGTCGGGCCTTCCTGTTTCTCTGATGAACGAAGCCTTGATCTCTTTCTTCAGAATCGACAACCCGCTCATCGCGTCCGCTATTGCCTGCCACTCTACTCTTCCGTCAGTACTGGAGCGCAGTTCCGCCGTTCGCGTAAAGATTGCTTTTTCCGCCGTCGCAACCCGGCTAACAAGGTTCTGTGGATCGGTGTCCAGAAACGCTTCCAGGTAAGGCTCCTGCCACTTCCATTGAGTTTCGTTCATGCACTCTCCCTTGCCGACACACTCTAGAAGCTCGTCTGGAAAATTGCTGTGCGCTTTTGCACACCTCTTAAAATTCCGATCAACGTTTCGCCCTAACAGGTTTGGCAGCCGATGCAGCCACACGAGGCTTGGCCATCTCTTTCGTCACGCTCGCGAGAAGCGCCGCCGCAATGCGCCGCTTGCTCCCCTTTTTATTGCCCATCCCGCGACCATAGCCTCAACTTCTGCCCAATACCGTCCAATACAGCACACTTATCAGGCACACTTAAAGATTCTCCAAAACTAGCCGAGCACCTCGTAGTGCACTGATTGCCCCGCGAACATCAGCCGCCGCAATTTTTCAGGGTTCAACGAACGGCGCGCGTGGGGTCGGTTTTCCTAGCGCCGGCCTCCAGCCGGCTCTTTTGACTCGGCTTGGCCGTTGCCTTCCGTAGCGCCGGGCTTCAGCCCGGCATCTTGCTTTTTGCCGTCGCTTTTCCGGGCGTCAGCCTCCGGCCGGCTCTTTTGACTTCTGGCGCCACGCAGTCCTCGCCATCTTTGTGGGTCGTGGCTTTAGCCACGACATAAGAGCTGCGGACCGAGCGGCTTTAGCCGCTGAAGTTCCGCAGTCGTCGATTTTTCGGTTCGTCAAGCTTAGGCCACTGCCGACCACCTAAAACAGTTGAGTTACTTCCGAGTTAGATGTATAACCTTCAGCAATGTCTTTAGGCTCTCCATCACGTAGCAGGCTTCGTTTTGCAGTTGTAGCAGCTCTTTTGTTCTGCGCCCTTGCGTTTGTGGAATTTCCCGAGCTGCTCAGTCTCAAGGACGACACTTCGAACGATTTCACTCTGCTGGCCTCGAACCAGTATGTCAGCCCGACGAATACCTCGGCCAAGCCGTCGCTGACTCCGGCGACCATTCCTGTTCGAGTAGTAAGCCTTCACGCGCCGATTTCGAATCTGCTCGCGCTTTCGTTTCCGGACACCCTGGCTCATTCCCCCGTCGATTATCTGCATCTGCTATGCGTTCATAGGACGTAAACTGCTGTCTCTTTTCTGAAGTTTCTCGCTTTCCCATATTCACGAGACCAAAACGGGAATCCCGCGCGATCGTTCGCGATTTTCGGGAATTTCGTGTTGGCAACACTTCATAGGAAAAGGAGCAGTCAGGCCATGAAACCGTCCTTAATAGGCACAGAGCAGAAAGAACTCCTTCAGTATCTGCAAGATCTGATTTGCAGCGCCAACACCGTCGAAGAAGTGGATATCCTGGTCGAAGCGATGATGTCGGTTCAGCACGCCGCGCGTCCCGTCTCGATAAGGGTGTCCCCAAATCCGTTGAGGATCATTCACGGAAGGGCCGGTCGCTGATTCGGCGTTTTGGCACCGGGCAAGGAGACAGCCTCTCTGGTAACGCAAACCTCTTTGCCCTGTGCGGAGATGACGATGCACCTCACCTCGAATCCGTAGGGGCACGGCATGCTGTGCCCGGCAAACGTACTTGGCAATCCGTTCATCCGACCGGCCCCAACGTGTTTGCCTTGGGTCACCTACAAAAGCGGACAGCGAAGAGTTTTGCCTGCGGATGCTGCTTGCCCCGCTTGCACCGGGCGCGGCATGCTACGCCCGGTACAACGTCCGCGCGCACGATCTATGGTCACAACCGGCGCTGGCCGCGAAGTCACGTCGGTTTTCGTAGCGCGCGCTCTGCCGACGCGGTCTGTTGCGTTTCGAGAATTCGCCCGTCAACTACCGCGCTTCGTTTTCCGCTTAGGATATGTCCGTCCAAGATTTTTATGCGCCTCTAAAAATGCTTCTCGCGCAGACTTCTCCTCCGCTGCTTCTAGTTCGCTCAACATGCCAAGCCCTCGATGCATGTCCGCTACTCGCTTGGCATCTCGATATCGCCGACACTTCTCGAACATAGCTTTGAATTCAGCCGAGAACTCGCCAACGCGGCCATCCGCTACCATTTTTCCCCAGTTCGTTACAACATCCTCGGCCAGCTCATCCGCTCGCTCGGAATCCTCTGCTAGCGTCATTTGCTCGCGATCTCCTTAGCGCTCTCGCAGCCCTTGCTACACGAAAGTGCTCATGCTACTACACGTCCTATCGCCGGAGCACACCGAAACCTGCCTCCTTCGCTCTTCGGCTCACCCGGTGAAATGCTAACGATCCCGAGTTGAAAAACGCCGCTAGTTGCTGTAAATCAAGGACATCCCCTTTCGAGAGGAACCGAAATGAAAACGAAGAACGCAAAGAAGACCAAGGAAGTCGCTACCATCCCGGTGGTGGACAAGCGGCGCGCTCTCGCCGCCGTCGAGCCTGAAACCCGGCGCTCGACTCCTCCGGGCAGAAGAGACCACGCCATTCTGCTCGGCTGCTATGACCGTAACAGCGCTCGCAAATTCCTGGAGGGCAAAGGTCTCGAAGAAAGCCTGATCGAGGAGTTACTGAAAAAGCGAGTCGCAGCGGAAGATCGCATGAAAAGCCGCCCTCCGTTAGACGAGAAATCCTCCGCTGTCCAGCCGATAACAGACAGCAATCTTCTCTACGAAATTGAAAAGGTCATGAACCTCCCTGAATGCCAGGACATATATCCCCGCGACACATGGACCGCCTCGCTCGCGGAAATAGCGAAGCTAGTTCCCTTTCAGCCCAATCTGGACGTTGCTTACGCCGAAACCTTGGGCCCACCCGATCTCAGCTCGTCCCGCATGCTGTCTGCCGTAAAACTCTGCTTCTCCGACAACCGCTCCACTGCCTTCGGAATAAGCGTCGATGAAATGCAGAAGTCCGTCACCATCACCGGCATCAACCCAACCTTGCAAGTTCGGGGTGTTCAGTACGGAAAGCAACAGCAGGACGGCCCTTTCATCGTCAGTATGATGATCGGCGCGGCGCCGAATATCGTTCACGTCGCGAAAGTCGGTGGCCGCAGTTTTCTCGCCAGCGGAAACCACAGAGTTTATCGCCTGCTCCAGGCCGGTTTCACACACGTACCCTGTATCGTCACCGAATCCAACGCGCTGGACGAAACCGGCGCGCGGGCACCCGGCGCCTTTCCGGAATCAGCGCTTACAGCGTCTCGGCCTCCGCTCTTTCCTGATTTTGCCGACAAGGTGCTGGGCGTCATCGTCCCGCTGCGTGCAGTCTCAAAAGTAATTCGCATCCGCCCGGACGAGTACTCCGTTCTGAAATAGGGTCGGAGTGATTCAGGGCAGTTGCGTGAACTCTATTGCTTCGCGGCTAGCCGCTTGGGTGCGGTGATCTGGTAACTTCCGGCCACCAGTTCAGCGACTTCTTTCCAATCGATTGCGCCGCGATCCAGACGCAGCGCCACCCAGCCTCTCGGTCCGATGTAAGCGGGCAGGTAAAATCGCTCAGGCTGCGCCGCAACCAACGCGTTATTGTCACCAGGCAGGACTTTGGCGCAAACCGAAACGATGCCGTCCCCATGATGGTCGTTCAAGAAGTAGGCAAAAACTTTCTTGCGCACACGGAAAGATGCGTGATCGCCGCTCAATTCTTGCGTCGCGCCGAGTAGCGCGAGGCAAATCTTCGTCAGGCGCGCGAGACGCTGATCTTCGGCAACTTTGCTCACGCCGCCTTCCCCCAGGCGGCGCGGCCAAAATCACTCATAAGAACCTCAAAACCAGAATCAGGCTCCGGCTGCAGCCGCTTGCGCTTTCTCTTCCGGCCTCACAAAAACTTTGCTCGCCATTTCCACTACTTGCCGCAGGTGCCACCACTCGCGTTCGCTCATCTGCGTTCCTTCTTCGTTCGAAAAATAAATCGACACATAACCGTTTTCCGACACCGGTACGCGAATTACGAGACGGCTCTTCTGTTCAACAGCTTGGTTTTCAGTCACGACGATCCTCCCCCAGTTCAGATCGAGTAGCTCCCAACGAAGTCCCAAAATGGAACTAGTACGACGGCGCTCATTCTCTCTCGTTTGCGGAATCACAGCAAGTGTTACAGCAAGCTTTCAATATTTCGGGGATCGTTTGGAGTACGGCGGCTTGCTCTTTGCAACGATAAATGTAGGAGCAGATATCGGCGCCTGAGGTTTAAGTGCGGGCAGAAATTCGCGACGCGGACGCCCTCCACCTCGGAAGGCAAAGACGCCCGCGTCGCGCAAAACTTCGCGTCTACTTGTCGAAAACCTTCTCTACTTGCCCAACCTTCTTTTGGACCTTGCCGGCCACATTCTCATCCTGGCCCTCTTCGACCATATTCGGATTGTTGGTGGCGCGCCCAACCTTTTCTTTCACTTTGCCCTTTACTTCGTGATACTTCCCTTCCGCTTGATCCTTTGTGCTGTTTTTCATGATGGCCTCCCTATATCAGGTTTGACTTCCTAAAAACGAACTGCCCCCAGCAGGTACAACACCAGCACGATCAGCAAAACAGTGCCGAGGATACCGAGGCCACCGCCTGCTCCCCACCGGGAATAGCCGTAATAACCGCCACCTCCGCCGAACAGCAGAATCAGAATAATGATCAGCAGTAGCATCGTTTGATCTCCTTTTAACTGAGATACAGAATCGGAACTTTAGTTACACGATATTTTTCTTGTGACCGCCAGTCATTGAAGCCAACGGCGGCGCAATATGCGTGGGCCACGACAACCGTAACTGTAGAGGGGTCTGTACTTACACGTCTGTGCAATTGTGAACACTTCGCCGCTTTGCCGCGCCGCCAGGGATTCCGCACTTCCTTCTTCGGCCAGTCATATTCTTGTAAAATAGTAATTCTTATATCAAGTGCCCTACTAGTTACCATTTAGGCAACCCTTTTGCGCCTCCTTGCAACCAACTCTCCAGCGATGACCCTACCTGGGTGGTTGTCTGCTATTTACGCAGAGCGCGCGACCATTCCGTATCGAATTGCGAATACGCAATCCAAGGAATAGCCCGCAGGCGTACTCGATACATAACTGGAATTGTTCCGAACGTTCGCGGAACTTGAAGTCGGCGTGAAAACAGCAGAGTAGAGCTGGCCAATAAGCGTTCGAGGGGGAACGGCGTTTATGGCACGTAAAGCGGTGCGTGCGAATCCGCGCAAAGGCAAAACTGCGCCTGCGCAGGATCCGCCTGCGCGTTCATCAGTAGCGATGCGCGGGCTTTCCATTTGGTGTGCCACGGCGCGGCCTTTTTCTTCGCACGCCCTCGATCAAAACGTTCGCGCGGACGTCTGCGTGGTCGGCGCTGGAATAGCCGGACTCACCACTGCCTATCTCCTCGCTTGCGAAGGCAAATCCGTAGTCGTCCTGGAAAAAGACAAAATCGGCGGCGGCGAGACTTCTCACACCAGCGCCCACCTTTCGAATGCAATGGACGCCGGCTATCGCAAGATCGAAAGCACCAGCAGTCCAAAAAACGCTCGTCTGATCGCTCACAGTCATTCCTCCGCGATTACTCGTATCGATACCATCGTTGCGAAAGAACACATTGATTGCGGTTTTGAACGAGTCAACGGCTATCTGTTTTGCGGTCCGAACACTGCTCAAGAAGACTTGCACCAGGAATTTCAGTCCGCCAGGCGCGCTAGAGTCAGCGTAAAAGAATTAGAGATCCCGCCGGGCCGCCTGCAGCTTGGCCGCTGCCTCCAATTCGGTCGACAAGCGCAATTTCACCCGTTGAAGTACATGGCCGGCTTGGCCGCTGCATTTAAGCGTCGTGGTGGGCGTATCTATACCGCTACCGAAGCGGAGGAAATCTCTGGCGGAGAATCTGCCGAGATAAAGACCGCGCACAATAAGAAAGTGTCCGCTCGCGCAATTGTTGTGGCAACCAACGCGCCCGTGATTGACCGAGCGAACCTCCGCTCGAAACAGACCGCCTTCCGCAGTTACGTAATCGGCATTCCAGTCCCCAAGAATTCGATTCCCCGCGCGTTGTATTGGGATACCGAAGACCCGTTCCACTACGTTCGATTGCAGCGTGTGAAAGAAGGCCGCACGGAACGCCACGTCCTGCTCGTTGGCGGCGAGGATCACAAATTGGACGAATCCCAGGACATCGAAGAACGTTTTGCGCATTTGAGAGCTTGGGCGCCGACTCACTTCGGCCCTCTGGGAGATCCGGAGTTTCACTGGTCCGGCACAGTAATGAACACGTTTGACGGTCTTGCCCTTATCGGCCAGAATCCCGGCGATGAACCGAACGTCTACATCGCAACCGGCGATTCAGGCATGGGCATAACGCACGGCACCATTGCCGGCATACTTCTCACCGACTCAATCATGGGTCGTGCGAACCCCTGGACAGCTCTATACGACCCCGCGCGCCCCAACCCTCTCTCGCAAAAATAGCAGCTGCAGCACCGCGTCCAGCCTCACATGTTGCCTTTGCTTCCGAGTCGATTTTGCCGTTGTCATCTCTCAAAGTCCGCCTGTCAACAATCGAGATCGCCTCCGCCTCTGGTTTGAATGTAGCGCCGCGGCCTTTAGCCCGGCAGTTTTGACCTCATCCGCCTAACGTCGCGGCCGCGCCCCATCAATTTCTAGCTTACCTTCGCGCATTTTCACCGTCTGTCCGTTATGATGGTGAATCCCGCAGCAGCACTGGAGGATCGTTATGGCGAATCCATTTGTCCACGTTGAGCTGCATTCCACTGATGTCGCCAAGGCGAAGTCGTTCTACGAACAATTATTCGCTTGGCAACTCGAAGACGTTCCGATGCCCGGTGGGACCTACACGGTCATTAAACCCGGCGATGGGACGGGCGGCGGAATGATGCAGCAGCGCGTACCGGGAGCGCCCTCATCTTGGCTCGCCTACGTGCTGGTAGACGACGTCGCCTCCTCCACGGCAAAAGCTAAATCCCTCGGCGCCAAAATTGTGATGGACGTTCAGGAAATACCTGGGATCGGTTGGATGAGCATATTCGTCGACCCCACCGGCGCGACGCTTGCGCTTTTTAAGCCGAAAACCCCTCAAAAATAAATCACCCGGCGAACGATCTCGCGCCGAAAGGTTTCAGCCCGGCATCTCGCCGGCGCTCTTCGCGCGCCCAAAGGTTTTGTGGCAGAGCGCGCGAGTTTTTCGCAGCGGCTCAAATTCCAGCGCCGGAGGCGCGGCAGAATCAACGGCCGGGAACATGTCTGACACTTTAGACCGGGCGCATTCCTGACACTTTTGTCTCTGTTGCTTTGAGGGGATGGGGTGCAGCGGAAGGGGACGACTCCACTTCCCTTGCACCAACCCCGGAGAAATCCCTTTCCTTTGGCTGCGGCACGATGCGCAATCAATGGCTGTCGAAGCGCATCTTGCCTTTCCTTCCGACCGGACGCGGCATGTAGAAGTGTGTAGCCTCGGTGTCTCGCCGGCTCTTTTGCTTTAGAATTTACCCAGAACGTCGCTCAGGTAACGTATCATTCGCTGAGCGCATTGAGCACGAGCGTCTGTCTCGTGATGCTGGCCGCTAAAAGGTCGCGATGAGTTACATAACCAAAAGTCTGGGTCCAGGAGAAACGTTGTTGTTTGAGACGCGGCACCACTGGGTCGTCTTGCTCGGTCCTTTGTTTTTGAGCTTGTTGTTAGGCGTGCCAGGTGCGGCGATCCTCACCGACGCCGTCGCTCAAAAAAACGGCCACGGCGTGCACGAACTCAACTCCATCGGCCCCGAGGGCCTGGCCGCCATTGGCGCAGTCCTCCTCGTGATGGCACTGATCATATTTGCGTACGGCCTGGCAAAACGGAACGCCACTGAAATGGCCGTCACCAACCGCCGCGTCCTCATCAAGACCGGCATGGCCAGCCGCAGGACTCTCGACATGGTGCTGGGCAAAGTCGAGAGCATCGCCGTACAGGAAACTTTCCTCGGCAGAATGCTCGGCTACGGTTCGGTAGTCGTGCGCGGAACAGGCGGTACACCCGAGTCTTTCGTCATGATCTCCCATCCCCAGCAATTCCGCCAAAGCGTCCAACAACAAATCGGCGCCGCCTAGCAAAACGCCGCCCTCGTCGATTTACGCGCTGCGTCGCTGACATGCGCACCTATGTAGATATGCCTACTAAATCACCCGGCACCGTCTCGAATCCGCAGGGGCACAGCATGCTGTGCCCGGCAAACGTACTTGGCGACAACGCATCGGTTGTGGTCTTCGTAGCGCCGCCTTCTCGCCGGCTCTTTTGATTTCTTTGCCATTCGGCAAAAGCCGCAGCCGGAATGCGGTGGTTTTGCTCCTCCAAAACGGTACACTGTGGACTGATTATTTTTCGCTACGTGATTCCCTTCTTACATCTCGGCCCTCTCACCATTCCAACATTCGGGTTGATGGTGGCCTGCGCGATGCTCTCCGCGTTTTTCGTCTTGCGCGCTGACCTCGAACGCCGCGGCCTCGCCGCTTCCACCAAGACGCCTATCCCGTCCAAGGCCGCCGGACGCAGCGCTCCCGCAAAATCTCCATCTAAAGACGCGGCGGCCGCAACTTCGCACAAGTCACCCAACGCCGAAGCCGAAATCCTGATCGCCGTTCCGTGCATGGTCGGCCTCGCAGGCGCGAAGCTCTACCATCTGCTGGAATCCCCGGCGGAATTTTTCGCAAACCCTCTCACTCTGCTCTTGAGTCCTTACGGCTTTGCCTGGTTCGGAGGCCTCCTCGCCGGCTTCGCCGCGTTCCTCTGGATCGGTCGCCGCCAGCACATTCCGCTCCTCACTCTTTTCGACGCCGGCTCGCCCGCCGCCGCCCTGGGTTACGGCATCGGACGCATCGGCTGCTTCCTCTCCGGCGACGGTGACTACGGCATCCCCACTTCCCTCCCCTGGGGAATGAGTTTTCCCAACGGTCTCGTGCCGACCACCGACCGCGTCCACCCCACTCCGATTTACGAATTAATTGTCGCCTGCGCCATTGCTTGGTTTTTGTGGCGCCTAGGCACGCGCCAAATTGCCGCAGCGCGCACAAAATCCATTGTTCAGGTACGCGAACGCGTTGCAACGCCAGAAGAATTGGCGCTCCTGAATGCACCGCCGAGGCCGACACGCCACCCATCGCCCTTCGAGATCTCTATGACGACGCAGCGCGCGCAATTCCTTCGTGCCTGGCGCCGTCCGCAGCCCGGTTCGGTGTTCGCAGCGTACCTCGTGCTCACTGGCCTGGCGCGCTTCCTGGTGGAATTTATCCGCATCAACCCCCGCGACTTCCTGGGAATGTCCAACGCGCAAGCAGCAGCCCTCGCATCCGTGATCGCCGGATTTGCTCTGTGGCTTTGGCTCGTGAAACGCCGCGACCAGCTCACTTGATCCTCTCGATCGACCGCCAATCGCCGAATCCGTAGGGGCACAGCATGCTGTGCCCGGCAAACGTACTTGGCGACAACGCATCGGGTCGTTCACAAAAGTGGGTTTAACGTTTTGCCTGCTGACCCCGCTCGGCCCAGTCCGCCGCGCGGCGGATGCCCTACGGGCTTACGGAGATTTTTCCGCTTTCAGTCTTGTTCCCGGCTTTGCACATGCGTATCCCGAGCAGTCCATTCGACAATATCGCGGTACAGCGCTCAGGATCTACTTCAGCGGGCAATTCCAGGATGCAAAACAGGTTCGAAGCAGGAAGGTTTGAATCAGCGACACTCGGGGCACAATTCTCGCGCGAGGCATGCGCACACATTACCGCAAGAGACGCGGCATCCATGCGCGGCGGCCCTCGCAAAGGGTCCAACGACCGCGCCGTCCAAGGCGCGTCCCCACGATCGTCGCGTTCGTGACACCCGAAAATCAGCAGCCAACGCGGTTCGACTCCCAACGTAATCTGCGCGCTCCGATATCCTGGAAGCGACGCCAGCGCAGTCACAAACTCATCGGATTCCGATACGTCCACTTGCATCGACCCCAAGACTTCCTGCTCGGCTTCGAGCCAGTCTTTCATCTCGCTCCCCGCTCGAGCTCCGCAATCAAGAAATTTCGCATAGGCGACACTTGCAACCTTGTCGTATGCGCAAAGAAGTGACTCGGTCAAATCGGCCTGCCGAACATGTTCACGCAACGCGGGAGACGGCACCGCAGCTCCCAAATGTTTCGGCGGAAATATCAGTCGCCCTCCCAACAAAATCGGTCTCACGGTCCCTCCTTGGCTGTGTGCGTTCAGCTATGTCTTAGCACCCGTTGGACGACCTCATCACAACAGCTCTGCCCACTCGAAAGCGAACTCCTCGCTGCATCCCTACCGAAAACGTCTACCGGTCACTCCATGTGGAACCACACGAACCTTGGCTAACTCAATCTCTGGAGATTTGTCGTTAGAAATGGCAACCGCTCCGGACGCGGCCGGAGCCGACCTGTGCCGCGGCGGTAGAGACATCTTTGATCTTGCTCCCTTGTCCGCCGGCTGCCCCCGCCTCTCTTTCGGGCCGGTGCGACGGTCAGTTGCCTCAATCGACAGCCGCAATGCTGAGTCCGTAATCGAACCATGAGTTTTGCGGGGCGCGATTGCGGCATGAGTCCCGGGGGGCTGGTTCAACGCCTCTATGACTTCCGCCTCCAACATTGCAGCGTTCAGCGCTCGATCGCCCAGCGTCAGCATCCCCCGCTGGACCACCGGCAGCCATAGCGACGCTTCCGAGAGCGCAATAGAAACGAGCAAGGTCCCGGCGAACTCCAAAACAGTGTCAGTCAAGTCGTAACCGCTGCCGCTCCCTATATTTTCTCCAGCCAGGACAACGTCGAACCGGATCATCTTCAACGCGCCTTCAGCTTCCGCAATGGTGTTGACGCAGTGCGAGCTCCAGCCTTCCCGCTCGAGTCGTTGCAATGTGGCTAATGTACTGGGGGATGTCTGACCGACAACAAGGATGCGAACCGAACTGCCTGCCATAGCGTCCCCTTTGTTGGGAACGGGTGACCGTTGCGGCCCCGACACTCGCTCGCACGCTTTGCGAACTGCATTCTGGGCGAAGGCTATCCGCCGGAAAAACCGCGGCGTTTGCCACAATCAGCGACCCAAAACTCATTCGCCGGCAGAACTCAACGAACCGGTGAAGAAGCATTCATCCCTCCGGAACTACCAGCAGCCTTTCTTCGTGTGCAGCCGCAAGCAGTTCCGTCGGGATGTAAACCGTCCATTCCCATTTTGCTTATCGGGAAACCCGGTACAAATCTTTAGCAACAATCCGAACCCTTCCAGCTTTCATGTGAATATATATCGCGCAGAAAATGTTTCAATTCGCAACAGTACCGCATTGCTACTGCGGTCGGTACTTAACTCCGCATCTCACTTCGCAAACTATTCGTTCCAAAATGGAACGCCACGCTAATTTTGACCTGTTTCCCATTACGGAACATAATCAACTTGACAAGATTATTAACGGGAGAGTAACTTATCGCCCGTCCGGGGGGACCGGGGTCCTGGCTTCGACTTCCGCACATCGCAATCAGTCTATTTCTCGCTTGGGGTTAGGTGTCTTCGGGCGAACAGTCATACTCCGAGCATAGACCCAAGCGCAATCGTCCAATCGTGCCACGCAAAACTCACGCATTGAAAAACTCGGCCAGGAAGCGCCAACAAGCGCATGCGGGGCTTCCATTTGGACTAGCCTATAGCTCCGGCTACAACGGCAGCCAGTCGCTGGCCGCTGCTTCTCTTCCGCTGGCGTCACTTGTAAAAACATTCGATGAATTCCTATTCGAAATCGACGCTGACGGCAAGTTTTTAGGCATTTGGAGTTCCAGCGAAACCCTTACCACCGCCCGCCAGATGGATTTTATCGGGCGCCACGCCATGGAAGTACTCGGCGAGGAAGTCTTTCTTCCTTTCAGCGACCTTTTCCAACGCGTGATCGCAACGCGCCAAAGCGACGAGATCGAGTTCCCTGTCGATTTGAAGGAGGGACGCCGCTGGTTCTATGCGCGCGTGTTACCAGTGGCCAGGCGCTTCGGAAAGCGCCCGTCCGTTTCGCTGCTCGCGCATGACATCACGCTGCAGAAAAAGACGGAAGACAAACTACGCAAGAGCGAAGCGCTGTTGGCGCAAGCCCAGCAGCTCGTCGGCATGGGTAGCTGGGAGGTGGATGTTCAACTGCAGCGCGTGTTGTGCTCCGATAATCTCTATCGAATCCTGGGTCTCGATTACCAGGGCCGCGAGATCGATTTCCAGGAGATCGCGCAGAAGCTCCCTCCGGAAGACGCCGCCAAGGCCACGCGGGATCTGCAACAGGCCATCACGGATGGGAAGGCTTTCGAGCATGACCTGCGATACTTTTCGCCGAAAGGCGGGAAGCGCTATCTGCACGCTCGAGGTTTTCCGTTACGTGACTCTGAAGGACGCGTAGTCCGCGTGGCCGGGGTGACTGAAGATGTGACCGACCGCGTGAACGCGAAGGAGCGCTTGCGGCTTCTCTCCGACCGGCTGCTCACCATGCGCGATGAAGAACACCGCCGTATGGCCCGCGATCTCCACGAAACCGTTTCGCAGGAAATGGCGGCCTTAAAGATGTCACTGGCGCGCGTGGCCGAAACCCTGCCGAAGCAGAATAAGATCGGCGCCACGTTTCTCCAATCGGCCCGCGATTTTGCCGAAGCGGTGATTCGTCAGGTTCGTACGGTTTCCTACCTTCTGCATCCGCTGCTCTTGGAAGAAGCTGGACTCGGCTCCGCGTTACGTTGGTACGCATCAGGATTTGCGGAACGGAGCGGCGTCAAAGTGAAACTCGTCATCAGACAGGATTTTGGCCGTCTGCCCAAAGAAACCGAAATCGCGCTCTTTCGCATCGTGCAGGAAGCGCTCACCAACCTTCACCGGCATTCCAAGAGCCGTACCGCGGTAATTCGCCTCGCGCGTGCGAACGGAAAAGTCCGCTTGGAGGTGAAAGACCGGGGAGTTGGAATGGCGCTGCCGAAAGCTGCCACAGGGTGGCATTCCCCTCTCGGTATCGGTGTCGCCGGAATGTACGAGCGCGTGAAACAGCTCGGCGGCATATTCGAGATACGAAGCAAGCCTAAGCAGGGGACCACCGTCTGGGTTGAGTTGCCGGTAGGCGACTCGCAATTCGGCGCCGACAGTTCCGGTGAAAGCTCCGCGCAAAATATTGCGACGGAACCAAAGCGCAAGACAGCAGCCGGTTGAAGACCGAACAGCATCGAAACCGCGGCCTTCGAGGAGAGCACATGACAAAAGAAGCAGCAGCCCCGGCACCTCCGCCGGCGCCGAGAACCTACAAGATACTGCTGGCGGACGACCATCCGATCGTGCGTCGCGGAGTCCGCTCGCTGCTCGAGACGCAGCCCGATCTCAGAGTGTGCGCCGAGGCGGGCGACGGCGCCGCCACCATGGAACTGGTGATAAAGGATCGCCCGGATCTTGTCATCCTCGATCTCACTATGCCGGAAAAGAACGGCCTGGAAGTGACGCGCCTGATTCGCGAAGAATCGCCGTCCACTGAAGTGCTGATCCTCACCATGCACTTTTCAGAAGAGATTGCGCGCGAAGTGCTGCGCTGCGGCGCGCGCGGATACCTGCTGAAATCCGACGCCGACGCCGAGTTGCTCTCCGCCGTTCGGCATATCAAAAATAACAGGCCGTTTTTTACCGGAAAACTTGCCATTTCGATGGCGGAAAGTTTTGTCCGCGACAACAAAGGCTCGGGCGCGAACGCCTCGACTGACGAAGCTCCGCTCTCGAACCGCGAGCTCGAAGTGGTCCAGTTGTTGGCCAGCGGAAAAAGCAATAAAGAAGCCGCCGCGATGATCGGCGTCTCCACCCGCACGGTCGAAAGCCACCGCAACCACATCATGCGCAAAATGGATTTCGGCAGCTTCAGCGACCTAATCCGCTTCGCCATCCGCAACAACCTAATCCAGCCGTAACCCGGCGCGCTGGTCCCCGGCGCGGGGATTACGGCAGGCTCCGCCTTAGGTTTAAATGTAGCGCCGGGGCCTTCAGCGCGGCATATCGCGTCCCGCGTGCGTCGCGCGGCTGCGCCCGCTGCTGCTCGCCGCAGTTCGCCGCAGGGTGCCGGTCGGTTTTCGTAGCGCCGGCGTCCTCGCCGGCTCTTTTGACTCTCGTGTCGACCGAGTGGTTCATTCGGGTGCCTTCTCACCGCTGTCCGCTTCGTTGCCCATTTTAAGCGCGAGCCAGGCACCCAACGAGTAACCGAGGCAGCACATCACAGGCACCGTTACGAACAGTCGCTCCCAACCACATTCACCGCAGTCGGCCGTAAACAGTTGTCCGAATTCGTATCGAAAAGGGCCGCCGTGCGCGCGATAGTATGGAGAATTCCAATAGCCGCTAATCAACCAAGCGCTCTCCACAATAAGATACAGGAGGCCTAGAGCGCCTACCCAGCGCGCAGAGCGATGACGTGCAAATTGACAAACCACGAAGCCCAGCATCGCGCCCCAGAAAATCGAACCGAACAGGAAAACAAGAAGGTCGGGAAGGTGGCTTCTTTCAGGAAATAGTAGGCGGCCAACTACTAGATCCGTTCCCAGCACAAAAGCACCGCCAAGCACAATGGCAACGGACAGATGCAAGAACAGACCCAATAATTCCTTGCAAACGCGCTCCCCGACAGAAAGTTTTCTGGTCGCTGGGAAGAGTAAGCGGTCAGCTAACATCAACCCGAGCGCAAGAAGGACAACGATCGCAACAGTCAGAAAAGGATGGGAGAAAAACAGCCCAAACAATCGGCCAATCCAAGATTGAATCAGTGGCATTGGACCAGTCGCGTGCTTTCTCATGTTCTCCTACGGGCGGGTGGCCAATCCTTTAGCATCGCAGCGCGTTTTCTTCGTCTTGATCATGACGAATGCGGATGATACCACTGAGGTAGTTGACGTCGAAGTGATTTGGGGTTGCTACTGCTGTTGAACTTGTTTTTGCGGGTTCCGCACTCTTTGCGGGGTTGGCAAAGGGTGCGGGTTTTGGTGATCGCATTGGAGAGCCGACTCGAGACGATGCAACAACGAAAGGTCAAGAACCGCACCCTTCAAAAACCGAAGAGAGCGGCACCCCCGAAAGATAGGCTTTCACTTCGACGGTGTGGAAGGACCGGCGATCCGCCTGAGCGACGTACAATATAGGGATGCGCTATCAAATCACCGGCGATGACGGAACATTCACAGCGTACTTAGAGGGCGTTTGCAAAACTCTAACCGAGGCGCTGAACAACGAAAAACGGAATGTACAGGGCCACGTTCCGCATCCGCAATTCGAGTGCGCTTTTTCGGACGGTGATGAGCCGCAAGCCAACGCTATGCTGATGGATGGCGTGTCGGTCGTTTGGATTACGAAGGGACTGCTCGCTTTTATATGGACTGCATGCGATCTGCTGAGCAAATCGGAACACGTTGTGCAGCTCTTCAACCACGCCCCGACAAATCAAATCCACGCGACATTGTTTCAAACACAACTTTCGTTCATTTTGTGCCACGAGTACGCCCACCACGTTCACGGGCACTTGGAGCAGGCCTCGTTTAGGCTTGAGGCTGGCGACATTCAGACCCAAGTATTTGAAGTTGACGCGGACTGCTACGCCATCTATTTTGTACTGGCGTTTCTGATAAATGGAGCGGGAAGGGCCGAAGCGGTTGGACGCTTGAACTGTGCGCAAGCAAACGGCGACGCACAGGACCAAGCGCTGCTTGCTTCGTTTGTTTTAGCAATCAGCGGCTTTCTGTATGCAACACCCCCGGTGCCGCTGGATCCGGCCCGGCCGTTCCAGCGACGTTATCCGCCTCTGGCTGCCCGAATGAACTGGATTATGGAAAGCGCAATGGATTGGTGTGACCAAATCAAGCCGCACCTTAAAGAGTGGATGACTGGGGACAAATTCCGGGAGCTCATGTTCTTCGCGGCCGACGCCGTAGCAGAACTCAATGGCGGTGCCCATTGGGGCGACCAAATTAGCTTCTTTAAATCGGAGCAGGGAGCTGCGTATGCGAAAGCAGTGATGGAGCGATTTGCAGAGTACAAGCGCTCGCTATACAGCTAGGCTGTGCAGGCCGCGCCGCTCGCGCTAGGGAGCTTTGTAGAAGCAGTTTCCGCCCGGGCGGGTGGCGCACCCGCCCGAATCACACCCCACGTCAACCACGCCGGGTGACCCACTCCTCCGCGCGGCACCGGACCTCACCTAAGCACGATTGAAACTCGCGGGGTGCCGGACCCTTCTTGCCCTGTGAAAACGAAGGGTGGTTTTTGAAGGGGTGCGGGTTTCGACCTTGCGCTAGTGAGTTTTCGCCTCGGACACCCGCTCGATCCATTCCCAAAACGGTACTACTATGTTCACACACAGGTAGTGGGTCAGTTTGGAATTTCAAGCCTTTCGCCCACCGTGGTATATTGGGCCAACGCCCGAAGTTGGCGAACGATATAAGTCCATAGGGGTCGTGAGGACTTCGCGTTCACGCGACAGCGCGCTTACCTTGTTGGAATCGTCAGCAAGGGGCGATGTTTGAGCCGTGTAATTTCCGTTCCTGCTGACACACGGCGCAAAGGTAGGACTCGACCCCTTAACTCCTTACTTCAGCAATGAACGGGCTATTCATCATTCTAGAGTTGTGAGTGGAAACAATTATATGAAACCGCGCCTAGGCGGGTGGCACACTGTTCCGCGCGGCACCGGACCTCACCTAAGCACGATTGAAACTCGCGGGGGTGCCGCATCCCTTCGGTTTTTGAAGGGGTGCGGGTTTTGACCCTGCGCTCGTGAATTTTCGCCTCGGACACCCGTTCGATCCCATTCCCAAAACGGTACCACTATGCTCACACACCCAATCCCTTGACACCGCCATAAAAGTATGATATAAAGGCACTTCCCACATAAATAATCGATAGTATTTGAACGCTTTATGCCCCAAAACAAGGGGCCAGGGCGGAGCTGCTTCTCTTCAGGTCGCTGCGTTGACTAAGGGTAGCAGCTATTTTTTTAGGAGGCTTATGTGGCGACGCTTTGTGGAAGGCGCGCGATAGCGGCGCGGGGTTCGCGCTCGCCGATCTCCGTGCGAAAGCGCCCATTTCTAACCGGTTCTGCGCCACAAACAGAATTCGACGTAACTCACTCAAAACAAACGACAGAAAAATTTCTAACCGGGGCCAGAACGCACATTAAGGTTTTCAAAGTTCGGACGCGGCAGACGCAAAAGTTCAGTCTCCGTGGCGGGCTCGTGCGGGTAAACCTGCCAGCCCGCCGGGGCGAGGGCGAAATGGTAGAATCTCGCGAAATGAATTCAAAGAGATGCTGGAGTGCGGGGCTGATGGTTCCGCTCTTATCGCTCGCAGTTGCTGTGGGGGCGCGGGCGCAAGTTGCGCCGACCGAGCGTGGGCAATCGGCGCCGGGCGGGCCGGGGGCGGTTCCTACTTGGGCAGCGGGAAATAAGGAGGCGGTGGGGACGTCTGCGTCCACCGATTCGCGCGTGTGGTTCACGCTGCAGGGCGGGATTTTGAGCGAGGTGTACTACCCGCGGCTGGATATGGCGGATGTTCGCAGCCTGGAATTTGCGGTGAGCGATGGAAAAACTGTCTGGCTCGAATCGAAAGACATGGAGCATTCGATCGACCGGATTTCTGACGACGCGCTGCTTTATCGTCAGACTAGCCGCGAAGCCGGCGGACGCTTCACAATTTCCAAGACGTACGCGACCGATCCTCTGCGCGACACTCTTCTGATCGACGTTAGTTTTTCCGGCGGCGACGGTTTGACGCTATACGTTCTCTACAAGCCTGCGCTCGAGAATTCCGGCGTGGGCGACACAGGCTACACGAGGGATGGCGCGCTGATCGCCGAAAAACCGGGCATGGCGTCCGCGCTTTTGTGCGGCACGCTTGCGCAAACGAGTAGCTGCTTTGCCCAAACGTCGAGTGGATTTGAAGGCGCGAGCGACGGCTACACCGATCTGCTGCTGCATCGCAAACTGGATTGGTCGTACGAGCGAGCTGAAAACGGAAACGTCGTGCAAGCGGCGAAGCTGGCGGGCGACCATTTCACTTTGGCGCTGGGCTTTGGCGCGACGGCTTCGGCTGCGGTCGAAAGCGCTAAAGGCAGCTTGCAGCGCGGTTTTTCGTCGGCGAGCGCGGATTACGCTGCCGGTTGGAGCGATTACGCGCGCACTTTGCGGCGCGTGAACGGACAGTACGCGCGCGAGTTTCGGCTGGCGGCGATGGTGCTGAAGGCGCACGAGGACAAAACTTTTCGCGGCGCGATGATCGCTTCGATGAGTGTGCCGTGGGGTTTCGCTGTGAAAGCGGATACGCCGAACGTCGGCGGGTATCATCTCGTGTGGGCGCGCGATCTCTACGAAATTGCTACGGGATTGCTTGCTGCTGGTGATCGCGCAGCCGCCGAACGCGCGCTGAATTATTTGTTCACCGCGCAGCAAAAAGCGGATGGCAGCTTTCCTCAAAATAGCTGGTTGGACGGAAAGCCTTACGGAACCGCGCTGCAGATGGACGAAGCGTCATATCCGATGATTTTGGCGTGGCAACTGGGGAAAACTGACGGCGAGACTTGGCGGAAGCACGTCCGTCCGGAAGCGGAATTCGTGGCCACTCACGGGCCGATCACGGAGCAGGAACGTTGGGAGGAAATTCCGGGATATTCGGCGTCAACGATGGCGGCGGAAATTGCGGGGCTGGTTTGCGCTGCTGACATCGCGCGGACAAACGGAGCGAACGAGGACGCTGCACGTTATTTGAAGACCGCGGATGAGTGGGCCGCGAGTATCGAGAAAATTCTGGTTACGACTACGGGGCACCTCGGCGGAGATCTTGCGTCGCAGGGCTACTACATGCGCGTCGACGACAACACGGATCCGAATGACGGGCACCGGCTAGGCGTCGGAGACGGCAGCGGCACGTGGGACGAACGCGAAGTGGTTGACGCCGGCTTTTTGGAACTTGTGCGGCTGGGAGTTCGGCGAGCGGATGATCCGGTTATCGAGCGCTCCGTCCAAATCGTTGATGCGACGCTTCGCGTGGAGACGCCGAATGGCCCGGGTTTCCATCGCTACAATCACGATGGCTACGGCGAAACTTTTTTCGGCGGCCCGTGGCGAGGCGAAGGCGTCGGACGGGTGTGGCCGGTGTTCAGCGGAGAGCGAGGCGAGTATGAGATTGCTCGTGGGCGCGATGCGTCAGTTTATCTCGATGCCATGCTGCACTTCGCGAATGCGGGAGGAATGATTCCGGAGCAAGTGTGGGATCGCGCCGATCCGACGCCATCGCGCTTCGTCTTTGGCGAAGGCACCGGCAGCGCGACTCCTCTGGCGTGGAGCATGGCGCAGTTCATTCGCCTGGTAGTTTGCGCCGAAGAAAAACGCATCGTGGAGCAGCCCGCAATCGTCGCCGACCATTTTCTGAAGGAACGGCGTTGAGCTGTTGGGAACCGGTCGCGTTTTTCGTAGCCCTGCCAATCGCGCGGGGTCAATCTTCGAACGTAGTGCCGAACCGATTGCGGCCTGAGGTCGAGATCCAAAAGCCGCAGCTGGATCCCGCTGACGCACCATCTCGTCGAAAGTTTTTGCGTCAAACGGACGCTTCCCGGTGACAATTTCATAGAGCACGAGGCCGATAGAATACAAATCGCTCTGCGCAGTGATTTCACCGCCGGAAAGTTGCTCGGGAGACATATAGGCCGGCGTTCCGGCGCGCTTCGTAGCCGGAGGCCGAGCCTGAAAACGGATGACGTGAGCCGGAGCTGCTTCCCTTTGGCGGTGAGCCGGACGTGGGAGTGGCGCGGGCGGAATCGGACACGCGCGAGACGGTGGGCGTGTTGGACAGATCGACAGCAGCGCCGCACCCAGGGCAGAACCTGCTGTCGTCAGGCGTCTGCCGTTTGCATGCAGAACAAATCATTGAAACGCAGTGTAACACTCACGCCATTGCGACCCGCGCAAATTTAGTTCGCGACCGGCACGACTCAGTCTCCACAAATAAAAATAGGTTGCGGTTGAAATCAACTCGCAACCTATTTTCGAAACATTGCAAAAATGAAAGAATTGGAAACGGCGTTAAGCAAAGGCTGCCGGACTGAAGTCCGGCTCTACGAAAAACAACGGCGCAAACCCATGCAAACTACGCTTTCTTTGCGGTTTTGCGGCGGCCGCGGCGGCGCGCAGGTGGTTGAGCGGGAGCTTCGCCGATGAGTTCGGCGGACCAGATGGAGGTGACGAACTGTTTTACGCCGTGATCGTCAAAATCAATTGTGGTGCGATCGGTATTGGACTCGGTGACCGTGCCCATGCCGTACTGCTCGTGTCGAATGGACTGTCCCTCAGATAGAATGTTCACCGCACTCCTCCTTGGATGTTACGAGAATACAAAACGCAAAGCTAAAGACTTACCGCGTGGCCCCGAACCCAATGACGCCCGGCTGAGCGAGCGCTACAAAACCTCTTCGCGGCAAACCAACCGGGCCAAACAGAGACGATTGGCCGGTTGCAGCATGCTGCGCCCCTACGGGACCCGTGCCGGCAGATCGACCAAGCCCAGCCCTGTCGACCAGAGCGAAATTCCGACGCGCCCGCATGCTACTGCTTCAGATCTTGAACGCCGAATCCATGATAGGCGCGGGACTGTGATGCCCGGCTCGACTGCCGTTGGATCTACCACAGATTTGGCCGGAGAGAAAACCCCGCATGGCCAAGCTGCGCCGCTGTAACCACAGAAGGGACAGAACTTAGCTCCGCCCCTCGAGTGACGCTAGAATTTGAAAAGCAACAACTGGATAGGCTTAGAGTCCGACTACGTTCTCGGCCTGCAAGCCCTTGGGGCCTTGCTTGACCTCAAACTCGACGGCTTGCCCTTCGTTGAGGCTCTTGTAACCCTCGGACTGGATCGCCGAGAAGTGCACGAAGACGTCCTCACCGGACGAGCGCTGGATGAAACCATAGCCCTTTGCGGCGTTGAACCACTTGACGGTACCTTGCTCTTTGGCCACTTGGTGATACTCCTAAAGTATTGATAGCGGGACGTTTAACCCACCACGTTGGCGACTCCGAGGACGAACCTTGAAGCTACAAACGCAACCTAATATTAGCATATCGCGCCAAGCAGGCGCAACCCCTTCAACTGAGGCGCGATGGTGAGTCTTCGATGAGCGCGTTGATCAGGCATGTTGCAGTCTTCAAGAATTGTGAGAACATCTGCTATCGAAGTGGTGCCCAGTCAAGGGGAATATCGTGCGAAACGCTCCAGCCCTACGCTACACCCTAACTCTGACGGTCCTCACGTTTACTTCCCTATCGGCAATCCATTCTGGCGTCACTCAGAGACAACGCGATCCGCTGGAAAGTTCAGACGATGTCGCGATGCTGGAACGTATTGCGAGTGCGGATGGCAGCGCAGATGTCGAAAATACGTACATGGGCCAGAGCGGTAAAGACCATCGTACGGCAGCATATGCTCGACTAGGCGCTATCGGAACGAAGCGGAGCCTAGAGGCTGCGCGGCGAGTTGAACAAAAACTGAAAACGACGCCATTGCTACCTGCAAACGTGGCGGTGGGCGTCTTGATACACCCCATGTGGCACTTCGGAGACATAGAGATCAAGCCTTTCGTCACAACCCTAGTCTCAGATGGCACGACCTACGGAATTGTTAGCCAGGACTTGCTCGGCGATACCTATGACCTCTTTCTGATTTCAAGCAAGTCTCCAAACGATCGAGCTTCGTGGACTCGGCCAGTCTTGATTCCGAATCGGATTTACCGTGGCTTCCATGACGCGAAGCTAATTGAAGGAAAACCGGGGCAGCTAGTATTTACGTTTGTTCAGGGCGTTTCAGGACCACGGAATCTCATGGAGGGCCAACTCGCGCCTCCCGAGAAAGCCCCGGTGCTGGGAGAACAGACGTGGATTTTGTCACTGCAGCAGATTATGCAGGACTCCGACGGGGATGGCTGGACAGATATCGAGGAGCAACGCTTGGGCTTAAATCCTCTGAATAGCGATACAGACGGCGACGGTATTCCCGACGGACAAGACATCTGCCCTAACTATGCTCCGAAAGTAGGCGAGAAAATCGACGAGGAAGTGCAGATCCTTCAGAAAGCGGCGTTAGCGCAGTTTGGTTTGAGTAGGTCTCGAGCCTTATTGTTAGTGAGACCGGGCTCAAAACGTTTTCAAATTGAAGGATATCGTGGCCCTGTTCTCTATCTTAATGATGTCAAGGAATGGACTGCAAAGCATCCGGAAGGGGGCATCTTCGTCTCTTGGAAAATCACCAGCAGATCAAACAGCGACGCCGTAGTCTCCTTCACGGATCATGAAGGACCGATGGCTGGCGGCGAAGTGGAGCTGCGTCTTCACAAATACGGCGGAGAGTGTTTCGTGACAGGAAGGACCTTTGGTTGGGTGAGCTAACCTTGCCAACTCCTGATTGAAACACCAGTGCCGTTTTTTGCCTTACCTTGACTTCGGGCGGGCTGCGTTCTAGAGTGATGCTCCCCTGAGGCTATTCTCAAGTGAATATTGAGTTTGTGCATATGAGTCCGAGCCTCTGGCTTGGGGAGGCTTGCAGCATGTCCCTTCCGGATGGAATTTCAGCGTTCTCAATCTTCCTGGCAATTGCCGCGGTTGGGTTTCTGTTCCTAATTCTCAGCTTCATGTTTGGGGAAATTTTCGGCCACGGAGATGTGGGAGCGCACGGCGGGGACGTTCATGGCGACACGCACGGAATCGGATTTTTCAACACACGAGTGGTGAGCGTTTTCATCACGGCGTTCGGCGGATTTGGTGCGATTGGTGTTCATCTCGGCTACAGCACGGAAATCGCAACGCTGATCGGACTGGTGGGCGGCGCCGTGTTCGGCGCAATTATTTATTTGTTTGCGAGCTTTCTCTTCAGCCAGCAGGCTTCGAGCGGGACTCTCGTGGGGGATCTGGTCGGGCTTACGGCAGAGGTGAGCGTTGCGATTCCCAAAGGCGGCTTGGGACAGGTTCGCTGTTCGCTAGGAGAAAACGTAATCGAGAAGCTCGCGCGTACGGCGGACGGCGAAGGAATTCCTGCCAATACGACGGTGAAGATCGAGTCCATTGCGGGCGAAACATTGCTGGTTCGGCGGATCGGTTAGTTCGAAGCAAGAGAAGAGGTGGGAGAAATGCCTACACAGTTTTTTATTCCCGTAATCGTAATCCTGGTGGTGCTGGCGCTGTTTGTGGCCATGGCGCTTTTCAGCCGAAATTATTTGAAAGTGCCGCCGAACGCCGTTGCGGTGCTCAGCGGGCGCAAACGCAAGACGGCAGACGGAAAGACTGTAGGCTACCGCGTTGTGAACGGCGGAGCGACGTTCCGTTTTCCGCTGCTGGAGCAGGTGGATTATCTTTCGCTCAACGTATTCACGATTCCGCTGGAGATTAAGCGCGCATACACGTTGAAAGGCGTGCCGATTTCGGTGAAAGCGGTCGCGAACGTCAAGATCAAGAGTGACGACACTTCCCTGCGCGCGGCGGCGGAACGTTTTCTGGGCATGCCGCCGGACCAAATCCAGAAAGTAATTTTTCAGACGCTGGAAGGACATTTGCGCGCAATCCTCGGCGGGCTGACGGTTGAAGAAGTGAATAGCGACCGCCAAAGCTTCGCGCAGAAATTGACGTCCGAGGCCGCGCAGGATTTGGAGCGAATGGGCATCGGAGTGGACGTGCTGACGGTGCAGGAAATTAGCGACGAGGAAGGTTACCTCGACGCGTTAGGAAAAAAACGTACTGCGGAAGTGAAGCGAGACGGGACCATCGGCGAGGCCGAAGCGACGCGCGACTCGAAAATCAAATCGGCAATGGCGATGCAGGAAGGTGAAAAAGCGAAGTTCGATTCGGACGCCAACATTGCCGGGGCGCAGCGCGAATTCAACATCAAGCAAGCGCAGTTCCTGGCAGAAGTGGAAACGCAGAAGGCCATGGCCGCTCAAGCGGGGCCGCTGGCGCAAGCGAAAGCCAGGCAGCAAGTGGTGGTGGAAGAAGTGCGCGTGGAGAGAATGCGCACGCAAGAACAGATCGCGGTGCAAGAGCAAGAAGTTCAGCGCAAGCAGAAAGAGCTCGAAGCAACGGTGATCAAATCCGCTGAAGCCGACCGGCAAGCCGCGATTTTGCGCGCGGAAGCTGCCAAGCAGTCTGCGATTCTCGAAGCGGAAGGCGAGAAGTCCGCACAGATTGCGTTAGCGGAAGCGCAGCAGGAAAAGTTGAAGCAAGAAGGAATGGGGCGCGCTGCCGCCGTGGAAGCAGAAGGCCGCGCGGAAGCCGCGAAAATCGAAGCCATGGGACTGGCGCAAGCGCGCGCGATCGAAGCGCAAGGCGTCGCTGAAGCGCAAGCCATCCTGAAAAAAGCGGAAGCGTGGAAGCAGTTCAACGACGCGGCGCGGCTTCAGACTATCCTGGAAAGATTGCCGGCCGTTTTGCAAGCCTCCGCGGGAATTTTTGGCGCAGTGGCTGCGCCGCTTGGAAACATCGACAAAGTGGTTGTGATCGAACAAGGGCACAACGGAGATGGAAACGGAAGCGGCGGCATTGGACGAGTAGCGCAGACCGGGCCAGCTCTCGTCTTCGGACTGCTGCAACAATTGCAGGCGCTGGGCCTCGACATTCCCAGCGTTCTCGCGCAGCTCGGAGTAAACGGTGGAAAGCAGTCGGACGCGGCAGCGAAGCAGACAGATGTGGTGACGAAGCCAGTGGAACCTAAGGCCGGCAAGTCGCCGTTGACGTAACGAACGACGCGAGCTCGGCAATACCACGCGAGTCCTCTCTATGCCCACATTTCAGCTCGAATCAAAACTCAAGCGCGGCGAGACAGAAATATTGGTGATCCACTGCGGAGATTACCGGTTTCAGTCAGGTTTTCGCGAGTTTCTGAACAATAAGCTCAATCTGAATGAGAATTACGACCTCATGGTGATTCCCGGCGGGCCGCTGAGCTTGACGCTTTTTGAGTATCTTCCGGAGTTTTCCTGGGTGAGCTGGAAATGGTTGCGATTCTTCGTGGAACACCACGGAATCAAGCGGCTGGTCCTGATTCAGCATCAAGACTGCGGATTCTATAAGACGATGCCGGCGCATCTGCACGATTCGGCTGAACCGCGCGAGCGTCAGGAGCAGGATCTGGCGCGTGTAGCGACAACGATGAAGAAGCATTTTCCGAGTTTGAAGGTCGAGCTTTACTACGCGCGCTGGGATGCAACGGATCGCGTCACGATCGACTCGATTCCAGGCTGAGCTCAATGCTTTAGGGGGTTCGTGCTGCAACGATGAAAACGAATATCGTCACACTCGTTGTCGTCCTCCTAGCGATTATTTTCGTGGGAATCCACTTCAGTAGCTTGCCGTGGACTCCCGCGCGAATTGCGGGCGTGGTGATTGGACTGCCATCGCTCGTGCTTCTGATATTGGCACGGATTCAACTAGGCGGCTCATTCTCCGTCCGCCCAAAGGCTCAGAACCTCGTCACTCACGGCCTCTACTCTCGAATTCGCAATCCCATCTACGTATTCGGAGGCCCGGCGATCGCGGGGGCCTTTCTCTATATCAATCAGCCAGTCTTTCTGTGGATTTTTGTCGTTCTCATTCCGCTGCAGATCTATCGAGCACGCCAGGAAAGCAAAGTCCTCGAGGCAAAATTCGGCGACGAGTACCGCCAATATAAATCGCGCACCTGGTTCTGACAAACTCCATGCCTTTCGGGAGACCCGTGCGACGCGGTCCCGCTTCCCACACGTTTGAGTTGTCCTAGGCGCTATTTTTTTGTGGCGTTCGTGTCCCGGCCACCTTGGTGGAGGATCAGGCCGGTCACTTCTCCTTTGTCATTCTTGACGAACTCTACTTGCGCGTCGATGGTCTTCAGAAAAAACTTGGTGTCGGACTCGGCGAATAGCGGGAACTTGCCCTGCCCCGTGGCTTGGGACATTAGTTGGCCGCCTTCGAGGGTGATTACCAGGGAGAAGTCCGGAGAAAGCGCGTAAGTACCGACGTAGTTCGCCAGGATTGCCGGAGCGACTGCGACTTCTCTCCGCTCCGACGGCAGCGTCACAGTTTCGCCATGCGCGATGGATGCGAGTTTGTGCGCGATGTTACCGGGGGCATCTCCGTTCAAATTCGCAAGGACGACGACAGTCAGTTTGTCGTCCGGATAATAAGAAAGGTGGGTGTTGAAGCCTTCGATGCCGCCTCCGTGCTCGATCACTTTGTGACCGTTGGCAGTGGACACGGCGAGTCCGAAAGCGTAGTTGCTCTTGAAAGGCGTGGTCATTTTCTGAAGCGAAGCGGCGGACAAAACTTTTCCGCCGAACAGACCTTGTTCCCAGCGCGCCAAATCTTCGACCGTGGAATACAGCGAGCCCGCGGCAAACGGCACAGTCATGTTGATGAAACCTGCGTTCTCGATTCCCTGTTTGCCGTTCGTATAACCCGAAGCGCGGCGCATGATGATCGCCGAGTTGGAATCATAGCCGGAATCTTTCATCTGCAAGGGCGTGAAGATATTGTCCTGGACGAATTGCGCGTAAGTTTGTCCGCTGATCTTCTCAATCAAGTAGCCCAGCAGAGCGTAACCGGAATTGTCATACTTGAATTTCTCGCCGGGTTCAAATTCGAGCGGCTTGTCGCGAAAGCGCGCGACGAGTTTTTCGGACGTGGTGGTGAAAGGCTCCAACGAATCGTAATCGGGCAATTCGGTAAAGCTGGGGATCCCCGAAGTGTGCGTCAGCAGGTTGTAGATGGTTACTTTGTCCCATGCGGCGGGCGCGTCCGGCATGTACTTCTTCACCGGATCTTCGATTTTCAGTTTGCCGCGCTCCTCAAGGAGCATGATTGACGCCGCAGTGAATTGCTTGGTGATAGAGCCCAGCCGAAATTTTGTGGAAGGAGAATTGGGGATGTCCCACTCCAGATCGGCGGAGCCGTATCCCTTTTCGAATAGAACAGTTTTGTCGCGCACGACAAGCACGCTGCCCATAAAAGTTTTGTTCGCGACGAAGGATTGAACGATCTGCTCCATGCGCGGCGCGTTTTCTTGACCGAAGGACGCACTCGCAAGCGCCGCCGCAGCCGTCACCAGCCACACGGCCAGCACAATTCGCTTCATCACCATGCTCTTCAATCTCTTCAAGTTGGGCTCCTCAAATGGGCTCCTGAAGTCAGGGTTTCAACCCCATAAAGCCGTCGGTGCGCGCCATATTACCGCTCGGGGATAATTCTGGATACCGTCTTGTTAGGAGTTCTACGAGTTCGCGACGGGCTCGCGGGCGCCGCGCTACCTAAAGCGGTCCGGGCATATCGCCATGGCCCGAGTATTGCTGGACCGGGCGCAGCATGCTGCGCCCCTACGGGATCCTGCTACTGCAAATCAGGCCGATGCGCGGCAAACTTTACATCGGAAGAGCTGACTATTTAAAATGCTCAGAAGGCGGCTCAGCTATCGCCGTAGACTGGGATGGATGCGCCGTGGATGACTTTGGCGTCGTCGCTGCACAGGAAGAGGATGACGCGGGCGATGTCTTCGGGCTTGGGCCATTTCGCGAAGTCGGACTTGGGCATGGCTTTTCGGTTTGCTTCGGTGTCGATGATGCTCGGCAGTATTGAGTTCACGCGGACGCCGGTTCCCTTCAAGTCGGCGGCGAGCGAATCCATCATGGCTACTGCAGCGGCTTTCGAGGCGGCATAAGCGCTTGCTCCGGCACCGTGATCGAGTGCTGCTTTCGCGGCGACGTTTACAATTGAGCCGCTGCGCTGCTTCAACATTACCGGTATGGCGGCGCGAGACAGCTCAAAACCGGAGCGAAGATTCAGCGCGAGCATTTGCTCAAATACTTTCGCGTCGAGTTCCCACAGATTTACGCCGCCCGCGTAGCCGCCAACCGTATTTACCAACTCATCGAGATGGCCGTGTTTCGCAATGATGTTCGCAATCAGGTTGGCAACTGCGGATTGGTCGATGACGTCGACGCTGAAGCCTTCGAGGTTTTGTTTGTTCGCCGCTGCAGCGATTTGCAGTGCGTCCCATTCTTCGGCGTGGCGGTACGTGACCGTCACTTTGCAGGCTTGCTCTAGAAACGCCAGGGTGACGGCGCGGCCGAGCCCTCCTGTGCCGCCGGCCACCAACGCTACTTTGTTTTCGAACTTCCCGGCCATTGTGCTACCTCCACGAGCTGTTCCGCCTGACTGGCGTCGTCAGCGCAAGCAAGAGCGCTTCCTTCGCCCGGGACGAGCCGGTGCTACGAAACCGCAATCAGTTAAATCTCCGCAGCGGCTTAGCTGTCGTAGTAGCGGCCGTTGACTTCGTCACCGATGACGGCGACATCGCATTTTGATGTGTCAAGTGGGTCGGACTTCCACGAGAAGCCGATGGAGGGGACTTCGACTTGCGCTTCCATCTGGCACGTTGCGCGAAAGCCTGTGAAGCGGAAATGCTTGGAGGCGTCTTCGTACTTCGCGGGCTCGCCGGTGGATTTCCAAACCATTTTGAAGCTCATTCGAGCTGGAGTGGCTAGGGCGTCGAGCGCGGGCCACTTCGGCTGGTCGACCACCGCGACGTCTTTCATTTCGAGCGTGAAAATATTTCCGTCAGGGCTGATGTTCAGGTCACTGTCAGGAATAGGAAGCACCCAGTAGAGCCCGGAGGGTGAAATGGGCGGGTGAAAATCGTGAATCTGGTTCGCGGGGGCAACCTGTCCCCGGAACAGCGTGAGTCATATGTGGGTGAGGTTTGCGTGCTGCGTCGTGCGAGCGGCCCAGTAATCGCCGGCCATGACGCCGTAATCAGTGGTCGGGCCGCCGAATGGGATGCGATTTCCTTCGTTGTCGGTGCCCATGCCAGTGAACGTGCTGCAACGCGCTACTTTTCCTTTGAAGTGGTAAACGTGTGAAGGCTCGAGATTCGGACCCGCAGGTTGATTGTGACTCCCGTTTTTGTCGAGCCATGGAATTGGATATGGATCGGTGTTCCCGTTTGCAGCGATGGACACCTGATTACGGAATCCGTGCATGGCGGACGGAGACATGAGCGGTATCGCAGTCAACGCACCAATTTTTAGCATTTCTCTCCGACTGCAAGCGGGACAGGTGTTGCTAATCGACGTCATGGGGCTACCTCCTCGTGTACTGCGAGCTTCCAGTGTATAGATTTGCTAGCGATTTGCGACATCTGCGGATTCGCAGGGTGAGTGCGATTCGGCAGTGAAGACGGGGACCACGTGCACAGACTGGTCTACGGCGATGAACTGTGAAGACTGCGGGTTAAATTCAATTTTGAGATTAACCGGCGCGTCTGGCGAGATACGAAAGAAACCGCCGGATATTTGCGCGGAGGAAACCTGGATTTGAGACGTCTCGCGATCCAGAACTAACGGGCGGATGTTGCCGTCGGAAGTGACGACACAGTTGAAGCCGGCGCTGCCGCACGAGTTTTGCTGGAGCACGGAGTCGGTTGTTTCCGGCTGATTTGGCGAAAGGCGCAGACGGAGTTGGCGGTAGGCATCTGCGGGGACGGCGACGCGCTCGGTGATATTCGCTTCGCAAGAATCGACGCCGCGGTCCAACAGATCGAGTTGCATGGGTTCTTTGGCCAGGGTCGGCGCCAATTCTTGCCAGTCGGGTGAATCGGCAGCGGCGGATGCATTCGGATTCGCGTCGATGCCGCGCAGAGTGACGAAAACGTGTTGGATACGGCTCTGCCCTTCTCCTGCTGCCGGCGAAAGGGACGAAGTTATTTGCAAGCTGACAGTAGTAGTGCCAAGCGAGCAATTCGGGCCGTTGCCGGAAATCGTTCCGCCACCGCCGCCGGGGTTCGAGACGACCAGAATGCAAGAGTTAGTATCGCAGCCGGCTAGACCAACTAAGCCGACAGAAAGAAACAGAGTCGCGAAAACAAATTTTTGGGAGCCGGAAATGACGCGGCGGAACGCGAGTAGGTGGCGCATGGGACGACCTCGGATTGGGAGATTATGCGAGGCTGAAACGCGGGCGTCAAGTCGCCGGTGATGGTGCCGAGCGGGAGCTGGCGGTCCCGGAAAATTCGTTGGCGCGGTTGGAAGTTGCAGCTAGCTGGATGGCGTCTTGTGGCGGAAAGCGGCGAGGGCGCCGTGCAAGCTGTCGAAGATACGCGAAGGGCCGATGGCTTCGGTTAGGTGATGACGATCGAAGTCGGGCCGGAGGTCGGACTGCACGCGCGCGAATGCCAATCCAACGCCTTGAGCTGCCAGGTCTTTCTGCAGTTCGCGTACTACGCGAGCAGCTGTGAAATCCACATTGGTGATTGCTCCGGCGTCAACTATGAACCAGCGCAGAGGTGGTGGCGCTGAAGCCGCAAGCATGCGCGCCTGCACGGCGAATCGATTGGCGTTGGCGTAAAAAAGCGGCGCGCCGAACCTGTAGAGAATGATGCCGGGTTCGGTGATGGCTCCGGGAATGACGGGATCGAGCTGCCATATTCCATCGCGACTCTCTTCCAGGACGCCAGTGTGCGGATTGTAGCTGTGATGCACGATGCGAAGCAGCGACACGATCATCGCGAGGATAATCCCCTGCTCCACGCCAACTAGAACGACTACCGCCGCCGTCATTACCGCCAGCCAAAATTCGCCGGGGCTTTCGCGTCGAATGTCGCGAAGCGCGCGCAGATCGATCAGGCTCAACGCGATGGTGAATACGACTGCTCCGAGGACGCTAAGAGGAAGAAATTGCAGCGGGCGGGTGAAGAAAACAAGTACCACAGCAACGAAGCCGGCGGTGGTGAGGTGCGCCAACTGACTTGTGCCGCCGGAGCTTTCTACCATGGCGGTCTGCGTGGGACTACCGTTCACCACGAACGTGCCGCTAAACGCGGCGGCAAAATTGGCGGTTGAGAGGCCCACAAGGTCGGTGTTGCTATCGAGTAGCTGATGATGGCGAGCGGCGTATGCGCGCGCGGTTGCGGCGCTCTGCGCAACAATCATCACAAAGCAAGCGCCGGCTACGGGCACCAGCGTTTGCGCGTCCTTCCAATTTAGATCGGGCAAAGTGAAATGCGGCAAACCGCCGGGGACGGGTCCGAGAACGGCGACTCCGTGATGCGACCAATGAAACATGGCGCTCGCTGCAACTGCTCCGGCGACGGCGAAGAGTGGTCCGGGCAGCTTGGGAGCAAAGCGGCGAAAAAGAAGGATGCAGGCTACGACTGCGAATGAGATGGCAACGGTGAACCCGTGTGCCTGCGGCAGCGAGCGCATCACTTCGTAGAACTGCACCGGAGTGCGCCGACTGTGTACCGCGATGCCAAACATTTCTCCCATCACGGCGATGCCGACTTGAAAGCCGACTCCGGTGAGGAAGCCTACGAGAACTGTTTGCGAAAGAAAATCCGCGAGGAATCCGAGTTTGAACATGCGCGCGATCAGAAGAAACAACCCGGTGAGCAGCGCGACTGATCCTGCGAGCGCGACGTAACGAGGGCTGCCGATCTGAGCCATCCCGGCGAGGCTGCCGGCGAGTATCGCAGCAGTTGCTGAATCGGCGGCGACCACGAGATAACGCGAAGCGCCAAATACTGCGAACGCGATCAGCGGAAACAGCAGCGTGTAAAGGCCGGTGATAACGGGCATGCCCGCGATCGTCGCGTAACCGAGCGACTGCGGAATGTTCATAGCCGCGAGCGTGAATCCGGCCAGCAGGTTTTTCGTTATTTCCCCGCGCTGGAACGGCCGAATACCTTGGAACAGACGGAAGCGACTCATGAGACGAGAAACGCGAGCAGTCGCGCGGAGAGAGGATGTTGGCCAAGCTCGGTCAGCAGGTCAGGCACGGAGAGAGGGGCTCTTGAAGTCTTCGGCGATGAGCGCGATGAATTCCAGATGTGCATGCAATTCGGGCTTGATGATAGGGCGACTCACGCGGGCTGCAAAGAGGAAAGTTGGGCGCTGCTTTCTGTAACCCACGCTTTGCGTAAACGGCTAGCGGGTTGGCTGGCGGAAAACGAAAGCGACGACCAGTTTGGCATCCATCTTTTTTTCGTTGAACGTCGCAGGATTGACGGTCCAGGTTTTTACCGCAGCTATTGCCGCGCTTGTAAGAGACGCCACGGGACGAATCGAGACCGGCTTTTTCACCTCGCTGTACTTGTCGATCAAGACATCGAGCACAACGGCTCCCTGCCCCACGCTGTTCGGAGGGTAAGTGGCGTACGACGCCGCAGCGATCTCAGGTGTTATGTATCCGGGAGGATTCGGCGCCGTGACCAGATTTCCGGGCTGCACTTGCAACGGCTGACTTTGCGGAACGCCGGGATTGAAAACTACTTGGACATTGATTGTGGACGGGACCGGTTTGCCGTCAAGTTTGCCGGGCACGAACATCCAGGTCTTGACGAAGCTAGTCACGACTTCGGTCAGTCCGGGGATGTCGCGCACGACTTGCACGTCCTGAACCTGGCCTGTTGCGCTGAGATTTACCGAAACAGAGACAAGGCCGGACGCGACATTCTCGACCGGATACGGAATTTCGCTCGCGGCGGTGATGTCCGGCGGTACAAAATGCGAGTCGCCCGAGACGCCTCTTCTTGTCGCCGCGAACCCGACGCAAGCCAGCAAAAACACAGCAAGCACCAGCTTTGATTTCTGTCGCGTGCGCTGCACTTTTTTCGGAGTCATCTAGACCTCATCGATACTTTTTGAATTTGAGATGTCGCGCTCGACTTCGAAGAAATCATTTCAGTTCCGTGAAAATTGCCCGCTGTTTTCCGCGGACCAGCGTTTCCGTGTGTGTGCGGTTGCGAAGGGCGAACTTGACCGTAGCGGGGCGATGCGAATTCACGACCGACTGGCCGTCCGGAGCAGTCGATTTCAGGTCGCCGTCCTCAAAGAACAGCGTCACGACGTCTTTATCATGGAAGTGCATGGGGACGGTCACGCCCGGGGTCCAAATGTAATCCCATACGATTACGCGCTCGTTCTCCAGTATCTTCTTCGCGCCAGGGCGCGGAAACGCCAGCGGATAGCCGCTGGTGTTTTCTATGGGCGCGACCGGATGGTCCTTGAGCTCAATCACGATCGTGCGACCGGCGATCTTCGGCAGCGAGCCCTTGGGCAGGAACGCCGCATTTCCTGACAGGGACACCACGACGGCATCGAAAGCCCGAGCAGTAGCGGAGTCTGTGACATCCCAAACGGCAACCCGCTCATTTTCGATGATCGGTTTCAACGCCGTTCGTGAAGCGGCGTCAGTAAGCTCTGATCTTCCAAGCTTATCGGCGTGACCGCAAACCTTCAACAGCTCGCGATAATATGCTTCGCCCTTATTGCGATCTCCGCTCAGGTGCGCTGCTTGCGCCGCTCCATAGATTGCGTGAAAGCGCCCCGGCTCATTCTTTAGCGCCGCCTCGAATTGCTCCAATGCTTGCGACGGCTGGTTCATCTGCAGCAACATCTCGCCAAGCAACTCGTGAGCCGACGCGAGTGTCCCGGGCGTCACCGCGCTTTTCTCCGTCCCATCTTCCATTTCCGCCGCCGACTTCATCCGCCGCAGCGCTTCGTCTTTTTTACCGGACGCCAGCGCAGCCCATGCCTCGACTGCGAGCCCCTGGATTTCCACCTGCTGCGCCCAGTAATTTTCGCCGGCCTTCAAGAGCCGCTCTCGAATTTCCTGCAGCGCAGTGGCTGACTCGTTCGTCTCCGCCGTTTGGCCCAAGCGCGAAGCGCCTAATCCGCGGGCGAACCAAGTCATGGCTTCGGCGTAAGGAAACGGCGTCGTCCGCGTCGTAAGTTGCGCGGCCTGCTTCCAATCCTGGCGTTCCAATGCGTAACGTGCGGGGATCGCGGCCAGTGCAAAATATCCAACCGCGGGGCCACCGGCGCCGCTTATCACCCCTGTCGGATCGAATCGCGAGGCGATCTCCGGCAAGGAATTGACGATCCGCTGCGCCGCATCGTCCTGGCCAGTTTGCAGGTAGGCATAAATTTCATAGTCGCTGGCGTGCAATTCTTCCGCTGTCTGACCCTCGCGCCGCGCCGCTGCTGCCGCCGCTCTGTTGCTGTCGATGGATTCTTGCCAGTTTCCTGTGCGGGTGAAAGTATGCGACGGCATGTGCAGCGCATGCGGAGCATCGGGCGCAATTTTCGAGTAACTCCGCGCTGCCACAAGGGCCCGGTCCGCGAGCGGCGGCACGTCGTAGGTATGAATAATGTAATGTGCCAACCCGGGGTGCGTCGGCTCATCCTGAAACAATTTTTCGAGAATCGCTCCGGCTTCGAGCCGGTCGGCGTACGTCTTGTCCGAGGGATCTTCCGAAGCCGCGAGCGCCAAAGCGTAGAAGATTTCGGCCTCGTGGTCTTCTGGATATTTCGCCGCGACTTCCGCCATGGCGTCGCGATAGGCGAGCAGACGTGTCCGCTGAGGTGTGTTTTCGTAGTCGCCGTACAATTTGCCGACCACGGCGATATATGCCTGTTCGCGTGCTGTCTTCGCGCCTACGATCTTGCCGCGCTCCGCGCTCTCTTCTCCCGCCTGCAACTGGCTCTTGTCTTTTGCTCCCGGTGCGAAAGGATTGCTCCAATCGCTAAGCGCAATTCCCCAGTACGCGATTCCGCACGTCGGGTCCTCTCCCAGCACCGCGTTGAATCCTTCTATGGCGCGACTGAACTGGAAAGAATGCAGCAGCGCCACCGCCCGATTGAATTCCGTCTGCGCCACCTCGTTGCACGAGGTGGCAAAGTGCACCGTTCCCAGTTTTTCGCCATTCCCGTGCTGGTGCTCGCGGGCTATGCTGGTCGACGCCATCGAGGTCAGTAGAGCAGCCGCAATGAGTTTCCTGCCGACCATTTCGCTCCTCCAGCTGCCAGCAGTATAGGGGCGTTCGAGGATGCGTGGAAGACCAAGACGCTGAGGGTAGTGGGTCAGTTTTCGAATAGCGTGTTGACCAGGCATGACCGGGCACTATCGGAACGTACGGTGCGCAAGGAAATAAGGATTATTGATGCAGGGCGGCGCGGGTTTCGGCCAATTGTTTTTGTCACCGCTTCACGTAATGAAGCGCAACAAATCCTGACGATTTAAAAATTCTGGACTCCACGAGTTTCAATCGTAATTTCTCCTGTAGGCTAATGCTTTCCAGCAGCCGTCTCCCTTGTCCTGCGATTACCGGCAGAACCATAAAACGATATTCGTCGACTAGACCAAGCTCTATAAGTTGTGAAGGAACATCTATGCCGCCGACCAAAATATTTTTGCCTGGCTCCCGTTTCAATTTAAGTATTTCGTCTTTCAGACTCGTCCGAACGATTCTCGCATTTTTATCTTCAGCGCTCTGTAATGTTCGTGGAAAAACAATTTTGTTTTTGGAGACAAATGTTTCACCAAATTCACGGTCTGCTTTTGTCTCGGAAGGATTTTTCGCGACATCCGGCCAATAAGGATCCATCCATTCATAGGTTTTACGCCCATAGACGAGTAGGTCGGCATCCCGCAGGAGCTGTATATAATATTCAAATGCTTCGTCATCGGGAGCTCCGATGGTGTGGTCGAAGCAGCCATCTAGGCTAACGTTGATTGCGTAGATTACCTTTCTCATTTTCGCCTCGGATTAAGCAGCTTAATCTTCGAACACGAAACCAATGACTGTGAACCGCGCATTATTGCGACATGAGGATTAGGCGCATCCAACTGGAAAAGGCCGTCGCGTTACCGGAAACTGACCCACCAGGCGCAGCGATTCCTTATCCGTGGTCGCACAGCATTGAGCGCTATTTTCCGAAGGCTGAGATCGGCACGTCGCCGTGTGATTCCGCGGTGGCTATTACTTCGGCGGATATTTTTTGAACATTTTATCCACCGAGTTTTTTACCTGCTTTTCATCACCGCTTTGAGAGTTCGACACGCTGTCCACGGTGGCTTGACCGCGCCAGACGAGTTTTTTCTGCGCCACGTCGTACAAATCCACCGTGAGTATTCCCATGGTGCGAGGCTGCTCTGTGGTGATCGCTGTATCGGGCCCCTCGAGTCCCCATCCGCCCCATCCGCCCCACACTCCCCACGGGCCGCCGCCCCAACCCCAGCCGGGTCCGAAGCCGTCATCAGTGGTGGTAGCATCCATCACTTCCTGAGTTTGGATGTGGAACGTAACGTAAACGTCGGGCCTCTGGTTTCCCGTCGCCTGAGTAAAACCTTTTGCGGCGAGTTGGATATCAACGTTGGACTTCACCCAGCTTGAATAAAACGAACTCGACTGCGTGGGGCCGACCTTCCACGCGTAGGTTTTGTAGTTGGAAAAGTTCGCAGACTGATTCCAGTTCACTTTGATTGTTTGGGCGAACGCGGGGGTTGCGATCATCACTGCGCAGAGCAAAATCAGTACTCGCATGTTTTTCATGTGATTTTTCCTTTCAATGCCGAGGATGCGCTCGGCTCCGGAGCCGGGATAATCGGGAGGTTGCCCGCCTTGAGCGCTGCGTAGACGGTACAACTAATTCACTGGCTTGACAATTGCCGAACGCAATCTCATTTGAGGTTCAGGGCGAAGGCGGTGAGGGGTTACTGACGGACATTAACGTTATCGATAGAGACGACGGTGCACGTCTCGGTGCCGTGGCTTGCGTTCGAGCAGTTCTCCAGAGCTTTCTTGCGCGCTTCTTCCGGCGTCATCTGCGCTGTCGAGAAGCCGAATGAGCGCGGAGACGCAGCGAAAGCCTTATGCGGACCGAGTAGCAAATAACTTTCGAATGAATGCAGCTCGTCTCCGCTCATTGCAATGGGAGGGGAAATCTTCGGCGGCTTAATCTCAGGGAGCGGTTCCGCCAGCGGCGCGAGATTGTGCGCCTTGAGAAAGTCTTCGACGGTGGGGGCCCATGCCTCCAAATGACGGAAGAGCGTGTGACCGTCGTCACCGATGGCAGGCGCGAGGATGAACTGGTCCTGACCTCCCTGCGAACGAAAAGCGGCGTCAAACTTTTCCGCAAGCTCGGGCCAGAAAAACTTGTCATTCTGCGCGTAGATCCACAGCATCGGCACCCGCGAACGTTTGCCGAAATCGCGATATGCGTGCACCAGGTTCTCGGAGTTACATACGTCGTGATCTGCGACAGAGCCGCGACCACCGGCGAAGTTGATCGCAGCCACAAGGCCGCGAGGAGGTCTTGCGGTGAGCGCGACGGTCGCGAATCCTCCGGTTGAAACGCCCATGGCAATAACGCGCGTTCCGTCCACTTCAGGTAATTTGCGGGCGTAATCGATGGCTACTCGCAGGTCCTCGGCTGCGTATTCGGCGCCGCTTTCGTAATCCGTTTGTGGGCAATGTCCGCTATGGCGGCCGTCGTCCTCGCCGCCGGAAGTGCCGTATCCGCGGCGCACCACGACGAGCGCAACCCATCCGCGGCGAGCGAACCACAACGCGTGAGGGAGCTCCTGCCAGGCACTAACTTCAGCGTGCAACTTCGGGTCGCGCGAAGATCCGTGAGTTATCACGGCGAGTGGATGCTTCCCCGGCAACTCCGCGTAGACCAGCAACGCGTCCAGGCCGTTTGGCAATGCATGCGTCCAAGGAATTGAGATTTCGCGTTCGACGTAATGCTGTGCGTTTGCGTTATGCGCTGACGCGAACAGCATGACGAGGATCAAAAGTGATGAGCGAGATTGAATTTTCACGGAAGAACTTTACAACGAAACGACATCAAGTTGAGTTACTAATGGAACTGGACAACGAGTACCAGGCGCGATGCCGTGGGCTTCCCTGCCGTCATCGCCGGTTCGAAAACCCACAGTGCGACTGCCCTTTCCGCCTCGGGTTGAAGCAAGCGCGGGCCGGAAATTGGTTTCGTTTCCACCAGGTTTCCCTTTTCGTCGATTAGGGCGTCGAGTTTTACAACTTGATCGACGTCGAGGCCTTTTAACCACGGAGGAACGGACGGCGAAGGTTGCGACACAATCCTTGCAGGAGTGTTTCCCACGGCGTTTCTATCGCTGCCATTGCGGCGCGCGATCCCTAACACTTCCTGATCGGAACGGCTCAACTCCCCTTTTGCCGCGAGCTTGGCTGCGGCTACCGCTGGAGAATCCGCAACGGGATTGCTTCCGGCTGCGGCGGCTGTAGCACCGGGCTTTTGTGCGGGCGACGCTCCGGCGTTGTTTGCGCCTGGGCTCGCGACCGCAGGCGAGGTTCGTGCAAGTGTCGCAGCAACAGGTAGCGCGGATTTGGATTGAGTTGAAACTGTCGCCGGCCGATTACTGCTCTGAACGGTGATGCTGGTCTTCATGTGCCAGAACAAGGCCAACGACGCTGCCAGCACGAAGCCTGCGCCAATTCCGATCGCGACTGGTTTTTCGATTGACGTAAATTCGCGCAGTTTGCGAGTCGGCGAAATGTGTGCGAAGCGCGCTTTTTTCTCGGTTGCGACGTCAGAGCTCGGCTCGCCTTTCTCCCGCACTCGCGAGCTTTTTGCTCCTCTGCCGGTCGCGGTTGCTTCTTCTTCCTCGCCTGCTTCTTTCACGGGCTCTTTGTTCGCTTTGGAGCCGGCCTCCATGGTGGCCAGCGCGGCGAGCATCTCCGCGTCCTTCACCGCGTTCCAATCGAGCTCTTCGTCTGTCGGTTCATGCGTCTTCAGGGCTGCTAACGATTCATGCGCGGATTCCAACACCATTGGTGTTGCAGAAGCCACGAATGTCGATTCGTGGTTCGTCGGGGAAGCTGACGCCTCATGTGCGGCTTCCAACACAATCGGCGCTGCAGAAGCCACCAACGTTGATTCGTTATTCACAAGGCTCGCAGATTCCGAAAAGATCGAAGGTCGTTCCGCGATAGGCGCATGTGAATTCGTACTCGGCGTGACGATCGGAGTGTTCGCTGCCGCTTCGATTCTGTCTTGCACTTCCAATTGCGGCTCGGGAGCAGGGCTCTGTTCAAACTGAAGAGGAATTTCCGCGCTGATTTGCGGGTTGGATACCACGGCTGGAGCTGGAGTTAGATTCTTCACCGCTGCTTCAATTTTCTTTTGCGCTACGGATTTGTTGCCGTTGCCTGCGGCGCTGGTTTCTGTAGCGGGCGCGGGTTGTTCTGCGCGGACATCCCAAAAATTCGGATCGTACGAAGTGAATTCGAGGTCGGTATAACCAGACTGGCCGGCTTGCCGCGACTCCAGCACTTTGCAGAGAATTTCTCTTTCGGACTGATCGTTTCGCAGAAAAACACATTGGCCCGCTTGGACTTTGGCGTTTAACTTGACCACCGCGCCATTGGCGAAGATCAGCGTGGTCTTTGTGTTCTCAGTGAAGAGTTCGCGTTGGTCCGTGCCCTCGACAATCTTCGACCCCTGAATGGTGACCGGGACTTCGAGCGCGGTCGCTTCACTTCGCACAGGATTAGCCATTCTGAGCCATCTTTTTTTGCGCAGCTAAACGGAATTCGCTCCGGCGCCGCGTGAATCGCGGGCGGCGGTCGGACGCACACCTCTACCTGATTTTACCTATCGCACCATCTTGTAGTCCGCAGACGCCATTGGCAATAGCCGGCAAGTACCGATTTTTCATGCGCGTTCCATGATTGAACGTCTATGCCTTTTGGTTTCAATCGTTTGCAGGGGCTGGGCCGGAAAAGTGTCCGGAGCAGACCACTGCTCGGTAGGCGCAATCCGAATCGGCCGAGCGCTGCTCTCCGGAGTCGCGACGCGCGCTGCGCGGCAAATTTACTTTGGTTCTTTCAGTTTCTTGAGCATGTCGACGGCGTTAGTGTTTTTGGGGTCGAGCTGCAGGGACTTTTCGTAATTTTGGATGGCCAAATCTTTTTGGCCGGCTTTCATGTACGCCTCGCCGAGGCTATCGTACGCGTTTGATGATTGCGGGTGGTCCTGCACATTCCTTAGGAAAACGGCGATAGCATCGGAGGTTTTGCCGTCGGAGAGGAGCTGATAGCCCAAAGTGTTCAGCAAGCCTTCATCCATTGCGTGGTCGGCGGAATGCGCTGCCTTGATTTCGTCGAAACGCTGGAGCGCGGCGGAAGCGCCACTGGAGAGAGCGATCAAATAGAGGTCCGCGATGGGATCTTCGCCCAACTTATAATTCCAATTATATTCGCGGGCGACGCTGCGAAGCAGTTGGCCCGCGACGGCAATACCATTGTCAGAATCGGCCATGATGACCACGCCGTTGCCGGTATCGTAGTTCATGGTGAGCAATGCTTGAAAACCTTCGTCTGCGCCGCTGTGACCGAACACTCCGGGATTATCCTTTTCGAGAAAAAAACCGAGTGCGACTCCATCCAGGACAGGAGTGAGCATTTCGTTGGTCATTTTCTGGGACAAGATGCGATTGGATTTCCCTTTTTTCGAGAGAGCGATTTCGATGGCGAAGTGCGCGAGGTCGGTGGGAGTGGTCCAAAGGCCGGCGGCGGCCATTTCGGGATAGATGTGCCATTTTCCGTGGACAGGTTTTCCATTCACATAGGTGCCCCATGCGGTTACAGCGACGCGCGCGGGGGGCAGCGGTTGTTCGTAGCTGCTATCGGCCATGCCGGCTTTCTCGAGCACCGTTTCGCGAAGGAGCACTGGAAAAGGCTTGCCGCTTACGTCGGTCATCAGCAATTGTTCGATCGTGACGCCGCCACCTGAATAGACAGCTTTTGTTCCGGGGATTGCATCCACGCGAACGGGATCGGTGTTGGCGGGCTTTTCGCCATTGAGCACCTGAACGACAGTGGGGAGGGGCGCATCCACGTCATAGCCGGGAAAACCGTGAATAGTGAGCCCTGCGGTGTGCGACATCAAGCGGCGCAGCGTGACCTGCTGCGTTTGCGTGAAATCGTTGTCCGGGACTTTCCAACTTTTGAGCTTGTCGTTGACGTTCTGGTCTAAGGAAAGCTTCCCCGCCTCAACCATGTAGAGTGCGGCAGCGGCCGTGACGGGTTTGCTGATCGAGCCGGCTTGGAAAAGCGTTTTGGGCGTGACGGGCGTTTCGGAACCGGCGCCGATTACGCCGTAGCCTTTGGCCCAGGCGATCTGGAAATTGTCGATCACGGCGATGCTGAGCCCGGGCACGTTGAACTTGTCCATTAATTCGTGGAGAGAGAGCTTGAGCGGCGGTTTATTTTCGCCCATCGAAATGACGGCGGTGTCCTGCTCGATGCGCTGAATGCGGCGGGAATTGTCGTCGGGGCGAGGGGACGAAGGCGGCAACGTGGAGTGAGCGCCAGCGAAACCCGCGAAGCATCCGAGAAGGGCAAAGGCCAGAGCAAAGTGAGCTGTTCGTTTCGTGAGCATTGTCAGTGATACCTTTCGCCCCGGTGCGCGGGCAATGACAATACCTTTACGTCTTCTTATCCCAGGAAGTTCCCAAGGCTGAAATATGCGATGGTGGTGAATTGCGTGGATGGGGCTGCGAGCGTATATTGGCGGGCGGCGCGGAGAATGCAAGCCGAGATTCCAGCGAGAATCGCGGTGCGTTTTCGAGGAGGCAACGTGGTGAAGACGGTAGCGTGCGTGGCAGGGTTTCTAATCCTGGGAGCGATGCCGATGGCGGCGCAGGCGCCGGGAGTCTCCGAAGTGTACGCGCAGATCAGCGCGGAAGAGACGAACAACTCGAAGATCATGTGGATCATTCACGAAATTGCGGACGTGCACGGCCCGCGCGTGACGGGCACGCCGAATCTGAAAGCGGCGGACGATTGGGCGGTGAAGACGATGGCGTCGTGGGGCCTGGTGAACACGCACCTGGAGCCGTGGACGTTTCAACCGCCGAGCGCGTCCACGCCGGTGCCTGGCTGGGAAAATGTCGAATTGCTGGCCGACGCAGTTTCGCCATTTCACGGACAACTGATGGTGGAACCGCTGGCGTGGACTCCGAGCACGAAAGGAGTGGTGACGGCGGAAGTGGTGCGCATCGATCCGCCGGGAATGGCGCCGCCGAGAGGAGGAGGATTCAACTTCTTCGGAGGTGGAGCGCCACCGCCAGCCGAACCGAAATGGGCAGCGCCTCCCATGCCGGAAGCAGCGAAACCAGCCGAGCCGAAGCAGCCCACACAGGCTGAGCTTGATGCGTATTTGAATTCCGTGAAAAGCAAAATGCACGGAGCGATTGTGTTCGTCGGAAAGCACGTTGAGGTGCCCGAGGACATGCATCCCGCGGCGATGCGTCGCTCGGAAGATGAATGGAGGACGCGATTTGATCCCAAGACTCCGCGTCCGAATTTTCCGGAGCAGCCGAAGTTGCCGGAAGGACAGTTGACGCGCGCGGAGGTTTCTCGGCAGGTGGACCAATTCCTGGTGGATAACGGAGCGCTCGTGCGCGTGAATGACGCGGGACGAGCGCACGGAGTGATCGTCGCGCAGCAGAATGGCACATACGATTGGACTAGAGCTGTCCCCACGCTGGTAATGCGCAATGAAGACTTCGGACGAATTTCTCGAATCATGGATGACGGGACGCCGGTAAAGCTTCGCATCAACATTCAGAACAAGGAATATCCGGAAGGCGTCACGGCTTACGACGCGATCGGAGAAATTCCGGGCAGCGACAAGAAAGATGAAGTTGTGATGCTCGGCGGCCATTACGATTCCTGGCACGACGCGACCGGAGCAACGGACAACGGCATCGGCGCTTCGATGATGCTCGAGGCGATGCGGATTCTTGCGACGCTGCACGTGAAACCTCGGCGGACGATTCGCGTAGCGCTGTGGAGCGGCGAAGAAGAAGGGTTGCTCGGATCGCTCGCATACGTGCAGCAGCATTTCGGCAGTTTTGAAAATCAAAAGCCGGAGTACGCCAAGCTGGATGCGTACTTCAACATCGATTCGGGCACCGGGAAGCCGCGAGGCGCGGGGGTGTTTGGTCCGCCAGACGCGGCAGCGATGGTTGGCGACGCGATGAAGCCTTTCGAGAGCTGGGGATTCATGGGAGCGATTGCCTCCGACAGCCGGCGAGTGGCCGGGACGGACAGCACGTCGTTCAACAATGCGGGATTGCCGGGGATTGGACTGGCGCAAGACCCGTTTGATTACGGATCGTTCACGCACCATACGAACCTTGACACGTATGAACGGATTTACGAAGAGGACGTAAGAGAAGGCGCGGTGGAAATCGCGTCGGCAGTGTACGCGCTGGCGATGGCCGACGAAATGGTGTCGCGATTCAAAGATGCGGACATGCCTAAGCCTGCGCCAGAGCCCGGCCCCGGAGTGCAAGCAACCAAAGTGCGCCACGTCCCTGCGAACTAAACGGCGGGTGCCAGAAAAGTGCCCGGCGAGACGTGTAGGAGGCAAGAGTGCCGCGCTAAAGGCCGCGGCGCTACATTTACACCAAACATGGTGGCGTCGCGGTGGGTAGTGCCGGGTAAGAACCGTCGAGGTCGCTATTCGTCGCGTACCAGGACTGGCGGATCCGGCTTGACGGAATTTTTGCTGTTGTAATATTAGTTATGGTTTAATATCGCCGCCTTGAGTTTAGGCTCCGTAAGGGATTCGTTCACCCAGCCCTGACCGTATCCTCCTCTCAATGCTTGGGACCCAGGTCTTGCCGCAGGTCCAAGAATGTTCGCGAACAGCAGCGGAAAATACTGCGCCGCTTCCGATGTGGTGCGCCGAACTTAACTTTATTGACTGACCTAAACGGAGCCGAGATGAAACTATCAGCGAGAGTCCGCGCGAATTCTAAGAGAATCCTCCAGGTCTTCCTGGTGCTGTTCATCGCGGTGCAACTATCGTCGTGCTTTCTTTTGCTTCTCGACGAGGACGAATTCTGGGACGTGGTGTTGGATTTTCTCAGCATTCCAAATACCCCGTTCCTCAAGCACGCTCAAGAAATTGGGTCCAGGCTGCGCCCTTTCGGCACCGAAAGCACGCCGGCCAATCCTGCAAACTTGCAAGTTGCTCCCTTCTTCGGAAATCTCTCTGTCGTCACCCTGTCTCCCACGGCTCCGCTGCACGATAATTTTATATTGTCTCGTCAGGCCGACTGTTCGATCTCATTTCTGGAAGCGGCGATCGCCGTGAATGCCAATCAGACCGCGTTAACCATCACACCGGATGCGCCGGTTCCGCACTACGAAAAAACGATTCACAACAATGCGTTCCTCACCACTACGCCGGACGTTTTTCCGCACGGTTGCACCGACGTCATGAACGGAAACAGTTCGCGTGTGCTGGTGACACTCGGGCTGGAGAAAAACGGAGGCGAACTCGTCGCTACCCTGGGCAACGGTGGAATCGTCACTTCCGCCGTGAAGGCGGACGGAACGTTCACAAAGCCGGTCATTTTGCCTACAACGAATCCCCCGTTGAGCGTGATTGGCGCGGATTTGAATAAGGACGGAAATCCCGATGTGGTCGCAGTAACTTCCAGCGGGCTTCAATCTACCGTGGTTGTATTTCTGGGGAATGCGGACGGTTCTTTCCAGCCGGGAGTCAGTCTCGCGCTTCCCGGTGAGGCTGCGCAAGTCGCGGTCATCGACGATCTGAACGGCGACGGCAAACTGGACATCCTCGCGAGCTCATCCAGTCCCTCGCCGTTTGCATTTACCGTCTTCTTCGGGAACGGCGATGGAACTTTCAAGCCGGGACAGAACGTGACGCCCGCGGGCGTCGCTCTCGGCTTCAACACCACATTTATCACCGCCGACCTGAGAGGAATTTCGAAGAAGGACATCGTCGCCGCCAATGGCCAGGTATTCCTGGGCGCCGGCGACGGAGTTACTTACACCCTGGTGCCCACAGCTGCATTTACCCCGTCAAATACGGGCACGAGTCAGTATGCTCCCTCGATTGTCGCTGCTGATTTCAACAACGACGGAAAGCTGGACCTGGCAACCAACGACGGCGTAACGATTCGATTGTTCAAGGGGAACGGTGACGGAACGTTCGTCGCCGGGCCGGCCTACGCCACAATTCCGGACTTCGGGTTCATGATCGCGACGGACCTTGATGGAGACGGCAATATCGACCTCTGGAGCGGATTCGGAGGCAACGGAATTTACGCCGGCAGCGACACCAACCTCGCTTACGCGCTTATGGGAAATGGAGACGGAACGTTCCAAGGCGCGCGAAGTTTGCCGATCAGTTTTACCGGCGGGAATTTCGCGAATTTGGATAATGGCGCGGTGCCCGCGTTGATCGGGCCGGATCCCAGCAACCCGGGCACTCTGTCGTTTATCACCGAGCTAGCGCAGGCTAACGGAACGTTCAAATCTGGACCCACCCTCGTTCCGCCGAATGACGGCGCAGATTCCTGGGCCTTGGGCGATTTCAACGGAGACGGTAAAGCCGACCTAATTTTTCTAAACATAAACCCAAACACTCCGGGGTTCTACGTGGCGCTCGGAAACGGAGACGGCAGCTTCCAGACTCCCGTTTTCACCGCGGCGCCCGCCCTTGCGGGAGCCGGCAATATCGACATCAACGAAGTGTTGAGCGGGATTCAGATAGCTGATTTCAACCACGACGGAAAATTGGATATCGCCTACAGCTTTTCCGACCAAGGCAGCGTATCGCAACTTTTCCTGCAAGGTTTTGCGGTGCAATTGGGCAAGGGCGACGGCACATTCCAAGCGCCCGTGATCACTACGACCTTTTCAAGTTTGACCGCGCCGCAGGTTTTCTTCAGCAACATGCTTTGCACCGTGGCGGACGTCAACGGTGACAATTTCCCGGATGTATTTATGGTGGTACCAACCGGCATTGTGAACGGCGAACTGGAGGAGCAAACGGAGTTGTTCGTGGGGAAAGGCGACGGCAGTTTCAAGACGGCCAGCATCCCGACGCTGACTCCCAATATCAGACCATTAGTGACGAATGGCACTGTAGCTTCACCGTTCGTCATCGCGGATTTGAACGGTGATGGGAAAGTAGATTTGATAGCGGGCGGCTCTTCGGCGGACGGAACCACACCCGAACTCGCTATCGCGCTGGGGAATGGCGACGGTACATTTCAGGCGCCCATGATTCTGACGCTTGAGGGATTTGGCTTCGTCAATGGCGTTGGGCTCGCGGATTTCGACCACGACGGAAAACTCGACCTTTTTGTCGGCGGAACTACCGAAGCCTTCGGAGGATTCTTCCCCGGCAATGGCAACGGGACGTTCCAAACAGTTGCGACTCCCGGCGCCGCAACCGTTACTCCGCCTCTCACTCTCGCGCTACAGGCGGCTGGATCTACGATCGCTACCGATTTGAACGGCGACGGCAAACCCGATTTGATTGTCGGCCCCGTGGTGTTGTTGAACGAAAACGGGTCCATAGCGCCCGTTCTTCCATCGACCACTACAACGGTCACGTCTTCGCTCAATCCAGCGACAGTCGGGGCTAACGTCACGTTCACGGCGACGGTCTCGTCGGCCACGGCCGGAGCCATCACCGGTAACGTCATATTTTTCGATGGCGCGTTACAGATTGGCGGCCAGGTGACACTCGGCGCCGACGGCTCGGCTACAGAGACGACCGCGGGCCTGACGGCTGGGACGCACTCGATCACGGCGCAGTACAGCGGTGACCCGAATTTCGCCGGGAGCACTTCGCCGATACTCACGGAAACTATAAACGCAGCAGCCCAGGCGGCAACCTCGATAACGATCGTTTCTACACTGAACCCTTCTATTCTCGGCGGGACTGTCGGCTTTGACGCAACTGTGACTTCAGCAACAGCCGGAACCATAACTGGAACCGTTACGTTCTTCGACGGCGCCAATTCGCTGGGAAGCGCTCCGTTGCAAGCGGGCGGAGTAACGGACCTCTTCACTTCCACGTTCGTTTTAGGCGCGAATACGATCACGGCGAAATACAGCGGCGACGCGAACTTCGCGGCGAGCACTTCCCCTCCGATAACGCAAACTGTGAATGCGCCGCCGTTGGTTGGCAGCACCACCACACTCACCGGTCCTGCGACTGCGGCGATCGGAGCGAGCGTTACATTTATGGCTAGCGTGACGCCTGCCAGCGGTACGAAAGTGCCCACCGGAACAGTCACGTTCGCCAACGGCGCGACGACTCTGGGGACCGGCACGCTGAACGGGTCAGGCTCGACAAGTTTCTCGACCACCACGCTGCCTGCCGGCACGAATTCGATCACGGCGAAGTATAGCGGTGACGCGAATTTCTCCACGTCCACATCGGCTCCGCTTTCGATCAGCATTACTGGCGGGGGAACTTTTACGCTTTCGGTGGCGCCATCGAGTGTCACGGTGACCGACACGCAGCCGGGCTTGGCTGCGGTTACCGTAACGCCCGCGAACGGATTCAACCAGCCCGTGCAATTTTCGTGCACAGGCGCGCCGGAAGGAGTCGATTGCGAGTTTGAGCCGAATTCGGTGACGCCAAATGGCGGACCGGTTACAACGATGCTCTCGGTGACCGAGGGTGAACAGCCGGCAGCGCGCAGAAGAAAAGCGGGCGTATGGAACGGCCCCGCGGGATTGGGCGGGTCAAGCTGGTTTGCGAGCGATCCGATTTTCGCCGCGCAGTCTCGCCGGCTCTTTTTGGTTTTCGGAGTTTTCGCAACGCTTCTTGCGGGTTTGTCGCGGCGAAAACAATTTCCGACTGCTCGCGGCAGGGTGCGAGTAGCATTCGCAACCGTCCCGCTGCTTCTGTTCGCCGCGTTGTTGGGGGGCTGCACCAACACTCCGCATGCGAAAACCACGGCGACGATTACTATCGTGGGCACCGGCCCGAACAATCAAATGGTCACCGTCCCCATCACCGTCACCATAAAGAAATAAACGCCGCACCCGGCGGAATCAGCGGCTAACGGGCAGATTCTTTCGCGGCAGGTTATTGCAGCTTGGCGTATTCGGCTTTTGCTTGCTTCAGGATGGGGATGTCGGGGTCGGCGTCTTTCCATAGCGTGAGGAAATCTTTGTAGGCGGCGATTGCTCGCACGCGCGCGGCGTCGGCATCCGCGCCTTGCGAAGTTTTCGCTTGCAGAGCGTTCGCGCGAGCCACGCCCAGACGCGCCAGCGCTCCCGTCCAGCAGTTCCAGACGATGCCGCTGTGATCGAGAATCTTTTGAAACTCAACGGCGGCAGGACTGCCTTGTCCGGCTGCCAAGTATGCTAGTCCGCGCACATACGTGGGATAGAGGCAGGAAATGTTGGCCACGAACGCGATCTGCCCCAACTCCAGCGGTGATGTAGCAGCTTGTAGTGCATTCACGGCGACCGAAGGATTCTTTTTGTTC
>DATNLC010000099.1:0-5744 GCA_035603075.1 Candidatus Acidiferrales bacterium
CGATATCGGCATGGCAAAGAGCATCGGCATTGCGGTGCTTTCCCTCGCGGATTTGCTGGGAAGCATGCGGCCGGACATTCTGCTTCTGATCGCTGACCGCTACGAGATACTTGCGCCGGCGAGTGTTGGGCTAGCCCTACGCATACCAATTGCTCATATCGAGGGTGGAGAAATCAGTGAAGGCGCGATTGATGACGCCGTCCGGAATGCTCTCACGAAAATGAGCCATGTTCACTTCACTTCAACCGAAAAAGCCCGGGAGCGCATCATCTCCATGGGAGAGGAGCCTTGGCGAGTGCATCGTGCGGGCGCTCCATCGCTCGATCATCTGAAGCGCAGCAAATTGTACACACGGAATCAGCTGGAAGTGCAGCTCAAGCTTGATCTGTCTAAACCCTCCATGATCGTCGCCTACCACCCGGTAACCATCAAACACGATACCACCTATGAAGCCTCCGCCTTATTTGCAGCACTTAGCGAGAGAAGCGAGCAACTCCTGTTTTGTTATCCCAATGCGGATGCCGGGAGCCGGTCGCTGATGGAGCAAAGCCGCAGGTTCTTGGAAGCGCGGGCTAACGGACACATATTTGTCAATCTCAGTGCCTTGGTTTACTGGAGTTTACTGGCATGTGTGGATCTCATGGTCGGCAACTCAAGCAGCGGCATCATGGAGACTGCTTCGCTGGGATTACCGACGGTGAATATTGGCCTCCGGCAATATGGCAGGGAGCGCGCGAGGAACGTGCTCGATGCCAAAGCGGACAAGCAGTCCATTCTGGAGGAAATAGAGAAGGCCAGATGCAATAGCTTTAAGTCTTCTCTGGAAGGCATGACAAATCCTTACGGCGATGGACATGCGGCCGAAAGGATCGTAGAGACATTGGCTTCCGTGCCCCTGGGTGCGGATCTGCTGCGGAAGCGTGCGTCCAACCCGGAATGATCGGCATGAAAATTCCACTCTCTTCACCTGACCTATCTCTGGCGGAAGTAGAAGCCGTAGCCGAGGTATTGCGCAGTTCCCGTTTGAGCCTGGGCCCAAAGCTTGAAGAATTTGAGCACGCGATTGCCGTTTACAACGGTGCTCCCTACGCCATTGGCGTCAGCTCCGGAACTGCCGCCCTCCACCTCTGCATGGTTGCTTTCGGTATACGACCGGGGGACGAAGTCATTGTGCCGTCATTCACCTTCGTCGCTGCAGCCAACGCGATTCGCTACGTGGGAGCAAATCCCGTCTTTGTTGATATTGATCCTGTCACTCTCAACCTGGATCCAGATCGGACTGAAGCAGCGATCACGAACAAAACTAGAGCAATCGTGGCCGTTCACACCTTCGGATATCCTGCGGACATGGATGCGCTTCTCACCATTGCGCGGCGTCACGGTTTGCTACTCATTGAAGACGCGTGCGAAGCCATTGGAGCTGAGTTTCAGGGCCGCAAAGTTGGCGCTCTGGGAGATGCCGGAGTTTTTGCTTTCTACCCCAACAAGCAAATCATCGCCGGTGAAGGTGGAATGATTGTCACCCATGATTCTGTCGTTGCGAAGAAGATCCGGGCGCTACGAAATCAGGGACGCTATGAAACCGATGACTGGTTCCAGCACAGTGAACTCGGTTTCAACTACCGCCTCTCTGAAATGCATTGCGCATTAGGATGCGCACAGATGAAGCGAATCGAGAGCATACTGACCGCACGCGAGACAGTCGCGCGCGCCTACCACAAATTCCTCGCCAACTGCCCACATGTCGAACTCCCCCTTGCGTCCGTCCCGGCGGGACGCATCAGCTGGTTCGTATATGTCATCCGTCTCCATGAGAGCTGTACACGAGTCGAGCGAGACGCTGTATTAAGGCATTTTGCATCGGCTGGAATAGGCTGCGGACGCTATTTTGCCCCGATCCATATGCAGCCCAGTTACAAGGCATGGCGAAGTTCATACTCTCTTCCCGTAACCGAATCCGTATCAGCACGCACGCTCGCACTACCATTCTTTAACAAGCTAAGCCAAACCGATGTGCAAGAGGTATGCGCAGTCTTAAGCGAGGCCTTGGAATGTCTGACAGAGCCACATTTTTCCGGCAAGTCAACGAAAGGGGCACACGATCCCTACCGACGGAAGTCCTCCAACGGCGATTGAGCTCTGGCGTGTCCTTTCGGCAAAGCTGCGTAATTGCAAAATTGTGTTTTCGGCGGGTGAGTGATCATCCTCAATCTACGCGGAATCGGAGAGGGGAACGGTCCGTTCCAAGGTTTCGCGGTAGTTCCACGGCATCCATTCCGCGGGCTTAGTCTCCACTTCCTGAGCATGGCGCTGCAACTCGGTCAGGTAGTCGAAGGAGTTGGCGTCGCACAACTGACAGGTGTGAATCAAGGTCATGAACAGATCACCCACCTCCGCTCCGTTCAGCGTCCGATAAAACAAGGCATTCTTCCGGTGAAGGATGGCCCGCTTCAGCGCCCTTTCGCAAATGTTGTTATCTAACGGCGCTCCGGCTTGCCGGAGAAACAATGTCAAAGGCCGCCAGTGTCGCAATAAGTACGTGATCGCCTCGCCCAGCCCCGAGTTCGGCTCCGTCTTGCGCTCGGCGAACTGCGCTTCCAGCCACCCATGGAGTTTCGCCATCACCGGGCCGCTGCGTTCTTGATGAAACTGCAGGCGCTCTTCCGGCTTCAGACCACGCTCCCGCGCCTCGGCATCGTGACCATAGACCTCGCCCAGCATCTCCAGTACATAGCGACATTGATCGGGAAAGTTCTCCGTTACTTCTACGATTTTTCTTCTTCCATGGGCCAAGCAATTTGCCAGCAGAATCTCCACCCCCGCAGCCAACTTCGGAGCATTGCGCGAGAGTGCGTCACACATCTGAATAGGCGGGCCCAAGTGCTGGGCACGCTGCTTCAAAACCTCGGCAAGGTTCTCGCCGGCATGCTGGCGTCCGGTGAAGTACAGCGCAATCTTCCAACCCTGGCTGGTGGACACGATGCCGCTGGTGAATACGCCCGTGCGCTCGTCCGACGGCTCGCGCGTGAGACGTAACACTCGCATGCTGGTGTCGTCGTTGTGTACCACCTCACCCTGCGCCGCCTGCCGGATTAACTCGTTGCGCGCCGGTTTGAGTAACTCGGCTGCTTCTTCGACCACTTCCCATTGCGTCGCCGCCGGTAACGGAATCCCCAGCTGACCTTGGAGTTGTTCCAACCGATAGAACGGCGTCCCGCTGCCATACTTGAGTTGCGCGATCATCGCCGCCGCGGTCTCGTCGTATTTTTCCGGACCTACTCCTTCCGGTTCTTGTGCGGTAAATACTTGTCCGCAGGCACCGCAGCGCAGCCGTTCGAGCGAGAAAACGGTGGCCGCCAGCGGCGCCTGCCCAACAATCCGTACCAGCACTTTCGGCTCTTTCTGCCTATATACGTTGCCTCTTTCGCACTCCGGGCAACCATCCCCGTGCTTCAGCTGCGGGTGCGCAATCGCAATCTTCCGCGAACTGACAAACGCCTCTGCACCATTGCGTCCATGTCCGGGCACTGGGGAAGCATTGGTCTTCGGGTCAGTCCCGGCGTCAGTTTCCGCGCCTTCCGATTTTCCCAGCACCGCGCTGGTCTTCTCCGTGCTGCGCGGCCGCACCAGCATCGCCGCCAGCGCATGCAATGCCTCCTTGAGCTTCTCGTAATCGTCCTCGCTCAACGGCGCTTGCCGCGCTCCGTCCAACACCCGGTCCAGTTCGTCCAGATTTACATCGAGTCGTGGTCTCGGGGTTCTCATCCTCGCTCCATGAGCAGTTCGCGAAACTGCTTCGTCAATGGATATCCCAGAACCTCTTTGATCGACCGGTTTGGCACGTAGCTATTCGATTGTTTACCACGTCCCGTCGTCTTGCCCAGCACCACCCAGTTGGCCGCACGATAACAAGTTCCGCGGAATCGTTCCGGATCCACAAACGTCTCCAGAAAATAGATCGGATGTCCGTAGATCCGCTGCCAGTCGGCGGAGATCTGCAACGCCATGCGGCCGAGAATATGCGACGCCAGGTGTTCCACCTTGACCCATGGCAAGATTAAAAATCGTGTGTTGTAGGCGAGGAAGCGGACATTACGACGACGTGCTTCGGCGCTCCAGCCAATGTAGCGGTCGCGACTACCCAGATGACGCGGGGCCGAGGACCAAGCCAGACAGGCCACTGGCCGCCCTTGCCCCAACACCAAGTACTTTAAGTTTTCTCCCACCGGCTGCTCGTAGCGCAAATAATGATGCTGCTCCAGCAGACTGTTCCACAACGGCTCTTTCTCGGTGCGACGAATCAGCTCAAACTCCAGCGGCTGGAGGTTGCGCAGAGGGCCTTCGATCGGTGTGGCATCGATCCGTACCGGCTCCGGTCTGGCTCGATTGGCCAGCGGGTTATGCCGCACGTAACTCACCGGCGGCAACTTGATCTGGCCGGCACGGTCCAGCATGAGCAACAGACCGCGGCACACCATGTCGCGCAACGCTCCATTCGCCTGGCGCCACTGCCAGGCTTCACAGAGTTTGGTCGATAGTGTGCGGCGGCTTTCCTGCGGGTGCTGCTCGATCAGTGCGCATATATAAAAGATGTCTTCCTGGCTGATCTTTCGGCCCCGATATCTGAACTCGACCATCATCGACCAGCAGTATGAACTGGTTTTTCTTGGAACGCAAGGGGTAACGCCGTGTTTTTTGTCGTGAGAGAGTTGATTACTTCAGCACGTTCACTCGCCGCCACATCGGCGCCGCTCGTACGCGCGACACATCGCCCGCCGCCATCAGCAACTGCGCCTCATAGGCTTCCAGGGGCTTGGCTGCTCCGCTTCCTTCCGGCCACCACACGAATTTTCCTCGGGAAAGACGTTTTTGCGCCAACCAGTATCCCTGTCCGTCATAGCTGAGTAGCCGGATCGTTGTGCCGCTGCAGCTCCGAAACACGAACACACAGCCGGAAAAAGGATCCTCTGCCAGTTTCTCCTGACAAAGTCGCACTAGAGAATCAATCCCTTTTCGTCCATCGACTCTCTCGATGGCGACCAGCACGCGCATCTGCGGCGTGATCTGAATCATCTCTCGGTTTCCCGCCAGGCCCGCAGCAGGCTCATCCAATCGGGCGATGTGGCAGCTTTCCACTGAATGCGCACCTTGCTTCCGCGCAATGACTCGAACTCGATCAAGCACTCTCCCAGCATCGCTGAAGTTGGCGCGATCAGTTCGACGAATGTTGGCTTGTGTACTTTTCGTCGGCGATGGGAAACTCCGCCGAGCCGTTTCTTCAGTCCTGTATAGTCCAGCCGCAGATGACGCGCGACGGAATACACGCCGTGTTCTCGGGCCAGTTCAACTGCAGCCTGCCACACCGAATCCGGCAGTCTCTTTCCCCGTGGTTGGGTGCTACGAATCTCATCCAGTTGGAGCTGGAACTGCGCGATCGGCTCAGGAATGACTGCTGCGCTCATGCGACTCGCCCTCGGCCGCTCTTCGGCGGCTCAACGAAAGTACCAGGACGAGTTAGTGATCGTCACGCATGCTTGCCGGAAACACACACTTGAGCCTTGTCACCGCTCTCTGAATGCCACCGGCGGATACGAGTTAAGACCCAGAGTGCGTCGTGGTATGGCCTTAAGGTGATGCCGTCCGGCACGGCTGTGCCATTTCTCCGGAACAGCGAGGGCTCTATTCTATGGTTGAGCAGCACTTGGGGGAGGGCTGATCGACTGAGCGCCTTGTGACTAAACCGA
>DATNLC010000054.1:0-82114 GCA_035603075.1 Candidatus Acidiferrales bacterium
TTTTCCCAAATCGCCGGCAGCGCAATCCGATTATTCGTTATGCCAGCCGTGCAGGTGCCGTCCAGGGCGCCGTTTTCCGCGAATCCTACGATTTGTCCACGGTTATTGATCGAGCTCGCCTGCCCGTTATTTCCGCCGAGCGTGGGAAGAGCGCGCATATGGAGGAATTGCGAAAGAAACGGGCGACACGTAAGGTGTGTGCCGAAGCCGCAAATGTCTTCGCCGTTCGGGTCCGGGACAGCCGTTTCGGAAAAACCCACTACCTCCCCGAAATCATTGATCTCGCCCCAGTTGCTCGAAGTGTTCGTTCCTCCGAGCGTGCCGAGGTCGAACTTCAATCCGTCGATGTCTGCGAACAAGCGTCCGCTTAGAAGCATCCCTCCCAAGTTATCCTGTTGCCCCGGCGGCAGGTTCTGAGCCATGACCTCCGTCCAGCCTTCGTTATTCAGGGACATGGCACAACCCAGAATGTCATTCCCCTCGGTGCCCAAATCGGTAACTTTGTAGCTCGTTTGAGCGACCGCATCACTGAAACAACCCAGAGCAATCATCGCAACCCACGGAATGCAGAAATTCCGCAAACGTCTTAGTGCGCTCATCTCTTCTCCTTTGGTCCGAGCAGTCTCTTGAGAGCAGAATTGGCTCGAAACTTCACAAACTTTTGCCGGGTGAGAAGTGAGGGAGCATGCGGTATTCCACGTTCGCAACGATTACGCGACACAACAGGCCGAACACATGAGAGCGCGAAAACGAGGGGCGGACTAACAAAATTCCGGGACGACCGCAAAAGAGGCAGTGCGACTGTTTCTCCCACTTTTCATACAAGTGTGATTGACTTTCACATAATTCTAGTTACCATACATACTGGTTGGTATGTTAGCCGCACGCAAGAATTCGAAAGGTAAGGCGGCCAGGCTGCGTGATCCTGAGCGCACGCGGGAGCGTTTGCTGCGAGCCGCATCTCACGAGATCTACAGATCGGGTTTCCAAAGCGCAAGCCTAGACACAATTCTATCCTCTGCTCGCGTAACCAAGGGGGCGCTCTACTACCACTTCAAAAACAAGGAAGCCTTGGGATATGCCGTGGTCGAAGAGGTCATCTGGCCCGACGTCCGCGGCAAATGGGTACAGCCTTTACAGAGCGTCAAGGATCCTATCGGCGCATTGATCGGCATTGTTCAAGATTTGTCGGTTCGGCCCGAAGATGTATGCGGCGGGTGTCAACTGAACAATCTGGCGCAGGAAATGTCTCCTCTTGACGCGGGATTCCGGAAGCGGCTGGAGATGGTCTTCGATGCCTGGCGCGAGGCCGCCGCCGCGGTTTTGCGAGAGGGCCAAATCCACGGAAGGGTTCGCCGCGACGTGGAACCCACTGACGCGGCCGGCTTACTGATTGCGATGGTCGAAGGCTACGGTTCGCTGGCAAAGAATGCTCAGGATCCGAAAGTGATAAAGGCTGGAATCAGAAATATCGTGAGCTGGCTGAGTTCTCTGCGCCGAGAGGGCAACCGCAAGCGGGTTTGATTGCATCGGTTCCGGCGAACGGTACATACCAGCCGGTTTGTAAGCTCGGACAGTCAGCATAGCGATGGGGCGACGCGCGTCAAACTGCATCGCTGAAAAGGAGAACGAACAATGACAAGGATCGAAGTGTCGCGAAGGAATCTGCTCGCCACGGGGGCCGGCGCTCTGGTGGGTGCCGTGAGTCTCCCCGTACTGGCAAGTGCCGGAGCATTGGGAGGGCAGAACTTGACGACGGAGGATGTAGTCCGGAAGTGGTATGCAGGCTGGGGGCAGAAAGACTGGGGCCCACTGGATAGCCTGCTCGCCGATGACTTCACCTTTTCAAGCGCGGCCGGCGACGACCACATCAGCAAGAGCGCTTTCAAAAAGCAATGCTGGGAAACACAGATCAATTTCATTAGCCATTTTGACCTGGAGCGAGTCGCCACTGGCCCTGATGATGCTTTTGTGAAGTATCTTTGCCACACCACGAACGGTAAATCGCTCCGGAACGTGGAGTACCTCCGAGTCGAGAACGGAAAGTTGCGATCCATTGAGTGTTATTTCGGCGCGCAATCCAGCTTTCCTTCAGCAGTGAGTAATGGGCAGAAGTAACCTCACTTCAGGCAAGAGCAAGAGGAAGTCGAGGCGCGAGAGCAAGGGGTTCCATGATGAGCGTCCGCGAAATTCATGATCAGAAGACCATTGCACGTGAGATGTTTGTCCAACGAGCTGCTCACGCCAATGCGGAAGCTTCGGCTGGCGCACTGCGGGGAGCGACGATTTGTTCCACCAAGAGCAGACGGGATTACACTCTTGAATCGACAGGGGACGAGCGCGGCGAGGCTGCAGATGCATCCTTGCTTCCGGTAACCCGAGTTGATGCAAACCTCATGCGAGTCTTGCGCCAGTTGGAGGTTATCGCAAAACGACAGGCGCCACGAATCGCATTTAAGGCAAAGGGCAGCATCCAACTCTTGGATTTAGCCGACATCGTGGCGGTGCAAGCCGAAGGCAATTACGTTTCGTTGCGACCCCGAACGAATCCGCATTTGGTGCACGAGTCCCTCTCGACCATGGCAGAGAAGCTCAAACCCTACGGTTTTATTCGCATCCACCGCTCGGTCATCGTGAATATTTCGGCGGTGGAGGAGATCCAACCTTTACCCACGGGGGAGTACAGGCTGCGTGTAAAAGGTGGGAAGCAATACTTGGTAACGCGTACATACAAACACAACCTCAGAGATCTGGCTCAACTGTGGGTCGGATCAGAGCGGCTTTGCGGCTAACAGGCAGGAAGAGGTTTTACCCCGCTTCCCCCGTGGTATTTCCAGTCGTCCCTTACACAAAGTCGGCCGCAAGCGCTTCTGAGTTCCGCGTTACTCGGGCGAAATGCTCGGCGAAAGTTCCGCCGAAAGGAGGAAAGCTCCATTGTTTTTTGGTTCCCAGCCCTTACGGACTGGTTAGCTTGTGTCACGCCTCCGGCGTTCGTGTTTGAACGAGCTGGCTCGAATCGGCTAGAATTCACTTCGAAACTGAGCTGCACCGATCACAACTAAGCACGCCGATTAAAACTGAGCCACGCCACCGATGAGTTTTGAACCGATTGAGAACTACGGAGTGATTGGCAATATGCGCTCGATTGCGCTTGTGGGCGTAAACGGCTCAATCGATTTTCTCTGCTATCCAAACTTCGATTCACCCACCGTGTTTGCAGCGCTGCTCGATGATGACAAGGGCGGCCGTTTTCAGATTCAGCCACAACTCAAGAAAACGCGGGTAAGACAGATGTATTTGCCGGACACGAACATTCTACTCACGCGATTTCTTGCGGAGGAGGGCGTGGCCGAGCTGACTGACTACATGCCCATCGGGACAGACGGCGAAGAACCGAATGAGATTGTGCGCACACTGACCGTCATCAGGGGTGAAGTTGATTTCAAGATGCGTTGCCGGCCGCGATTTAATTATGGGATGTGCGAGCACACCGTGAAGATCGAAGAGGAGTGCGCGATTTTCTCGCCAACGAGCGAAAGTTGTCCGCCGTTGGCGTTGTACTCCACGATTGAACTGCGACAACAATCTCAGGATGTAATCTCCGAGTTCAGACTTCGAGCCGGCGAGAGCGTGACGTTTGTCTTTGGCGGAGTTCGCCCCAAAGAACAACAACCCGAAATGGAATTCGTGGAGGTGCGTTTCCGGGAGACAGCACGTTTCTGGAGGGCGTGGATCGCGAAATCGAAGTACAAGGGCCGCTGGCGCGAGACTGTGAACCGGTCGGCCTTAATGTTGAAGTTGCTGATCAGCCGGGAGCATGGGTCGTTGATTGCAGCGCCGACATTTTCTCTGCCGGAACAAATTGGCGGAGTGCGCAATTGGGATTATCGGTTTACATGGTTGCGGGATGCGACATTTACGCTCTACGCGCTGATCCGACTGGGTTTTGTCGACGAAACTGAAGCCTTCATCGACTGGCTGAAGGGACGGCTCTGCGACGATGCGCAGCGGGGACCGTTACAGGTGATGTACGGGATTGACGGCAGGCTGAAGCTTGATGAGCAGACGCTCGATCATCTGCAGGGGTACGAACATTCGCGGCCCGTGCGTATCGGGAACGCGGCCTATCAGCAGTTGCAGCTGGATATCTATGGCGAAATGATGGACTCCATCTATCTCGCAAACAAATATGGGGACTCAATTTCCAATGCGGGGTGGCAGGATGTTCAGCGCATATTGGAATGGCTGGGGAAAAACTGGCAACGGCCCGATGAAGGCATATGGGAAGTTCGTGGCGGAGCGCGAGAATTTCTACACTCGCGTTTGATGTGCTGGGTGGCTTTCGATCGAGCGTTGCGGCTGGCGCAGAAACGTTCTTTGTCCGCGCCGTTTGGCACTTGGCTGCAAACGCGCGACGCGATTCGAGCGGACATCTTTACCAACTTCTGGGATGACGCTTTGCAGTCGTTTGTGCAGTCGAAGGGGAGCAAGGACTTGGATGCGTCGGTCCTGCTGATGCCACTCATGCGGTTCATCAGCCCGGTCGATCCGATGTGGTGCTCGACAATGAAAGCGATTGAAGCGCGATTGGTCGAAGATACGCTTGTCCGTCGCTACGAGGCGGAACGCACGCATGTGGACGGGCTTCCCGGCGGCGAGGGCAGCTTTACGGCATGCTCATTTTGGTACATCGAATGCTTGGCGCGCGGTGGAGAGCTGGAAAAGGCGCAATTGTTGTTTGAGAAACTTTTGGGATACGCGAACCATCTGGGGCTTTACTCGGAACAAATTGGTCCGAGTGGGCAACACCTCGGCAACTTCCCACAAGCATTCACACACCTCGCTTTGATCAGCACGGCAACGTATCTGGACAGGGTGCTTTCCGGCAAGGATGACTCGGTGTGGCGCTAGGATTTTTGGATGGTGACCACGCGGAAGGAGATTTTGCAAGCGATGGCACGCGAGACCAACGGCATCTTTAAAACGTGGCTGTTGAGACGGATTGCACTCTTTGTCCTGCTGGGTTTCGCAGTGTCGCTCAGTTCCCTGCCCGCGTGGGCTCAGCTCGAGCCGGGATCAATGGACGTTCATTGGAATGAAGGTTCAGCTGATTGCGCGAAGAATCCGCAACCACCGCTTCAGGTGCATCAGTACAACGCGCAGACATTCATTCTTAGAGAGAATCTTTGCACGACGTTCGAAGCGCCGTTCATGTATTTGCTGATCGGATCAACGAAGGCGCTTTTGATCGACAGCGGTGACGTTGCCGATCCACACGTGGTTCGATTAGCAGACACGGTGATGCGGCTGCTTCCTGGAGAGGCGAGCGCAAAACTTCCTTTGCTTGTCGTGCATAGCCATCGACACCTTGACCATCGCGCGGGTGATGCGCAGTTCACACTTTTTTCGAATGCTCAGGTGGTTGGATTTGATATCGACAGCGTGCGGAGTTACTACAAGTTCGCGGATTGGCCGAACGGTGTCGCTCAAATCGATCTCGGCGATCGAACGGTGGACGTGATTCCGACGCCGGGGCACAACGAAACGGAAGTCACATTTTACGACCGTAGTACGGGATTGTTATTTACTGGTGATTTTCTGATGCCCGCGCGGCTTCTTATCGACGATACCGGCGCGGATGTTGCTAGCGCGGAGCGGATTGCGGCTTTCGTCAAGGACCGGCCGATCAGCTTTGCTCTGGGCGGGCATATCGAAATGAACTCCGACGGAGAATTATTTCCCTGGGAATCGCAATATCATCCGCGCGAACACGTCCTTCAAATGACGAAGGACGATGTGCTCGCGCTGCCTGCAGCGGTTCACAGCTTTAATGGCTTTTACAGCGTGCGCGGCAGATTTACTATGGAAAATACGATGCGGATTCTGATTGCGCTCGGTGTTCTGGCGCTCGCCGCGTTAGTTGGCATTGTGTGGCTGGTGGTTCGTTTTATACGGCGTCGGGTACGCGCTCGCAGGATGCGTAAGGAAATCACAGCCTGACTTGATTGCCATCGATTAGGACAGCTTATTCAATCGCATATATTCCCGCACTGGCTTCAAAACCGTCTTTCTGCTTATTCCGTTCTCTCGACAATAAGGTGACTGGAACCAAGCCAGCAGTGTCGTGGCTCCCTTGCTGGAATTGCAACGTCGGCAGCAAATGGCCGCATTGAATCTCTGCTCGAAAGGTCCGTCATTATCGAAGTGCTCTATAGTGGCTCCCGAGGCGCACATCGCATGAGGGCGTTGCTTCATTAAAATACGACAATATACGCAAGATTTGTCTCTTTCTCGAATGTCTCGCTCGTCTTGCGCTGAAATGCCGTAAATGTTGGACATGGCTTTGGATCACCTGTGCAGACGAAAGTTTGAGCTAGGCGGGTCGCCATCCTTCATTATTTCCCAAGTTCACGAACGCCCATAGCGGATATACCACACCGATGGTTTAAGGCAAAGACGCCCGCCTGAAGGCGGCCGCTACAAATGCGTGACGGCAAAGGTAAGGTGCCGCGCTGAAGACCGCGGCGCTACGACAAACGGATACGCCAGGCCGGAGCTCGAGCGCGATTGAAGCTGGCTCCGGTGCGGGGCGGAAGGAATGGCCACTCGCTGGCAGTCAACCCTCGTGTGCTACTCGAATCGTTAACCGCGAGGAAGAATTGTCCGCTAGCGTGGCGTGGCGGAATTTCTGTGTAGTACGATATTGAGGAAGGGCGACTGGCCCTGGGGTTTATCTGCGATGGCAACGACACCTGTTGTGCTTAAGTCTGTGTTGAAGAGGCAATATCACGCTTCGCTTGCGATGCTGGGAGACGCAATTCAGCAGTGCCCGGACGAAGTTTGGTCGAGCAGCGAGCATAAGAATGCGTTTTGGCAGCTCGCTTACCACACTCTGTTCTTCACGCACGCCTACCTTCAACCGGACCAAGCTTCGTTCCGCACCTGGGAGCATCACCAAGGCTCGGTCCAGCATCCGGATGGCATCGCTGGACCTGCGGACCCGAACAGTTCCCTGCCGCTCATTCCGAATCCCTACACGAAAGCGCAGTTGCTGGAATATTGGACGTTCTGCGATCAGATGGTCGACGACGCTGTCGACAAACTCGATTTGGAAAGTGCGCAGAGTGGATTTCCTCGGTACCGGGTGTCGAAACTGGAGCACCAGCTCGTGAATCTCCGGCACATACAGCATCACGAGGCACAGCTGGCGGACCGTTTGCGCTCGGCGGCGGGGATTGGGATCAAGTGGGTTGGGAGTTTTCCACGTTCATAACGGGTGCGGGTGCGTTGTGACGGTTTAAGCGTGGAGGGGGCGAAACAGGAACGACGGAGGGCGCGGAACAACGTCACCGGCTTCGGTGTCGTACCTGCCGCACTGAAGAAAGGAGAATTCGAGAGCGCCGGCGGGGGCCGGCGCTGCGAAAAGCGTGAACGGCAAAACCACGAACCCCACGCGCAGGAGAGTTCTGCTCCCAGCCAAACACTTCCTCAGGGCACGATTGCATCGGCCCGGTGCTCGACGTCTTTACATTTCACGACAAGAGTCTTTGCCCAGAGGTCACCCAAACGTTGGCGGTTCGGAGTTACCTTCGCGGAAACGAACCCCACCAAGTAGCAACCGATAAGGTCGACAAAACGCAATGCGTTCCGCTTCAGGGATTGAACGAACGATATTTTGGTCCCTTTCATGCTAACTACGCGAAGATCGCACGACCACTTCCCGAAGGTTGCTCCAGCTAGCCACTCTGGCACGATCCAGGAGGCGGAGACGCCCAACACTAACAGCAATGCGGGCAGGCCTGTGAGCTGAGCTCCTCCCGCAGTGGGCTCGCCCCAGGTTTGGATGATGACGTACCAGAAAATGAAAACGATGGAGCCGTCAATAACGGCTGCCAGTGACCGGATCCACAAACTGCATGGTTTCATTTCGTCTCCTGGGCAGCCGGCCTCACGTTATTCGGGACTTTTGGTCAGAGTGTTGGGGAATTGTTGCCTAGCATGGCTTGGCGGACGATTTTTATTGGGGGGAAGCCTTGCTTCATGAAGTTGTTATGGAACTGCTCTAGTGAGAAGGATGCGCCTTCTTTTTTCATTACGTCTTCGCGGAGTTTCAGGATTTCTAGTTTGCCGAGAGTGTAATAGAGATAGGTGGGGTCGCCGGTGCCGCGCTTCGTTTCGACCAGGCCTACTTGTTTCGACTGAAAGCCTTCCTTCACGAAGAATGCGGCGGCCTGATCGAAGGTCATCTTGCCGCGGTGCATTTCGATTCCCGCGATGTAGCGCGCGTTGCGCAAAAGCGCGTCCTGAAGTTGGCCCAGGCGGATGAATTTTGCTTCGCGCGCGTCTTTTGCGCCGGTGCCGGGCCGGCCGAAACCTTCGTCAAGCATCATTTGTTCGCAGTAATGCGCCCAACCTTCCGCGTTCGAGCTGGCGCCGAGAAGCATGCGAACTTTAGTGGGCGCGCGATCCACCCAAAGAAATTGAATGTAGTGTCCGGGATAAGCTTCGTGCGTTGACGTGCTGACGATTGTGCCGATATTGAAGCTAGCCATGCGTCCTTCGATTTCTTCGGGAGTATCGTGAGGGCCGGGCAGAGTTACATTGAAGTACGCTTCCGCGGCAACTTTTTCGAATGGCCCGGGAGTGTCCATAGACGCAAACGTGGTGGCGCGCATGAAGGGCGGAGTTTCCTGGAGTATTGGGCGGACATCGGTGGGGATGGTGATGATGTGTTTGGTCTGAATAAAAGCGATCAGACCATCGAAGGTGTCGCGAAAACTTTGCAGCAGTTTGTCCGGAGCGGGATGCATTGCGGCGAGTTCGGCTAGGACGTCGCTGGCGGGCTTATTCGGCTCGAGCTCTTTGGCGATGCGGTTGAATTCCGCCTGGTTCTTGCGAAGGTTGGTCCAGCCGATTTCGAGCAAGCGGTCAAGCGGAGTGTCCACCATTTCGTCGTAGAGTAATTTCTTGGAGAAGGTGTCTGCGCCAATGCGGAAGTCGCCATTCGAGCGCGGCAGCAAGTCTGACTTCAGCCAATCCGCGTAGGTCTGCAAGTCTGCGATCACCGCGGCATTCGATTTCGCAAATTCAGCTTTCAATGCGGGATCGGCGGCGGTGGCAAAAGCTGTGGGGACGTCGTTCTGGAAAAAACTGACGATGCCGGGGAGCTGTTCGAGCGCGATCTCGGTGTAAATGCGCGGGGGATTCTTCAAATTGGCGCGGGCGGCGGTGAATACGGCGGGCATTTTCTCTTCGCGCGCGATGACGGAGCGCAGGCGGTCGTCGGGGGGCGCGAATTTCCGAATCATGATGACGTAAATACTGTTGCTGATGCCGCCCGAATAAGTGTCGGGGTTCTTTTCCCACGGGCGAATGGTTTCCAGCGTCAGGAGAGCGCCGCAGATATTCGAGAGGACGAGTTCGCGGTCGGCCGCGCGAAATTCACCCAGGCCGGTTGCGTCGACGGCTTCGACGCGTTTTTCGAAGGCATGTAATGCGGCAATGTTGGCGTCAATTCCCTGCCGAGAGTAGTCCTCAAGCAGCGGATCGTATTGATGCAGACCGGCGCTGGTGCCGGCAGTGGGAGTGAACTTGAAAAACACCTGGTCGAAATATTCATCGGCGAGCTTGTCCCACGCGGCTTGCTTTTCGGTTGCATTCGCATTCTGCGGCGAACGCGCGCGGATCGAGTTTGGATATGCGCTTATGGCCAGTACAGCCAGCAGGAGCAGGAATGCTCGGATGAATTTGTCCACGCGAACCTCTTTTCGAACTGGAATTGCGACGTCAAAACTACTCCGGGTCTGCGCGGGGAGCTTCAGGGGCTAAAGCCCCTCTCCCTGGGCTGCCTTTATGTCGCCCCTAAAGGGGCGACCCACAAACATATTTCGCGCTCAGAGTCGCGACGATTGTAAGACTATTCTGCGTTCGAAGCGCCGGTTATCGCAAGACCTCGCGCTGCGGCGTCAGATATTACTCCTTCCCGCGCTGCAAGATGAGGTCTTTTTAAGCGATTTGGCGACGGCAAATTGGCAGAGCGCACAGGCTCGTCTGGTGAGTGGGTTGCGTGTTAGTCTTGAAGGTTGACTCCATGAAAGACTTTCTCTCCTTGATCATGCATCACGGGTACCTCGTTATCTGCGCGGTGGTGTTTGCGGAAGCTATTGGAGTGCCGGTGCCGGGCGCGGTGGCTCTGGTTGCGGGCGGAGCGGCGGTGGCGACGGGTGTGCTGTACGGTCCGGCGGCGGCTTTGTTTGCTGTGATCTCGATGCTGGTGGCCGACTCATTGCTTTACTTTCTTGGAAGCTACACGGGATGGAGCATCTTGAAATTTCTGTGCCGGATTTCGACCGATCCGGAAACATGCGTCCTGAGCGCCGCAGAATCGTTCTATAAGCGCGGCCGACCGACGTTGCTGGTGGGCAAATTCATTCCCGGCGTGAGTACGCTGGCTGCGCCGCTGGCCGGAAGCATGAAAATGCCGTTCCTTCAATTTCTGGGACTGGATTTTCTGGGGGCCAGCCTCTACGCTCTGGCGTATGGTGCCGTCGGATTTATCTTTCGCGACTTTGTGGCGAAGATTGTCAGCGGGTTTCGCGCGGCCGGACATGCCGTCGAGGCTGTAATCATCATTGCGATGATTGCGTACATCGCTCATCGTTTTTCGTTGTACTGGAAAAACCGCGCCGATCGCGCCGTGCCACGAGTTCAGGTAGCGGAGTTGGCGGAGAAGTTGAAAGCGGAAGGTTTGGAAAAAATATTGTTGGGAGATGTGCGTAGCCATGGTTACTACAGTGCGGGTGCCGTGCGCATTCCGGGCTCGATTCGAATTGAGCCCAACAATCTCAGTGCGGAAATAAAACAGTTTCCGCGAAACAAGGATATGTACCTCTACTGTACTTGCCGAAGCGAAGCGACCAGCGCAAGCGTGGCGTACCTGTTGCGCCAGGACGGATTTAAAACGTTTGTGATCGTTGGAGGACTGTCCGCGTGGCTCCGGGCGGGAAACCCGAGCGAAAAAGTGCCGCAGACTGACGTAGTGCATTTGCCTACTTTCAGCAGGTAGATTTGATTCTGCTCAGTGGGTGGTCGATGGAAGGGTTAGGGAGCGCGGCGTCTAAACCTGCACCCTTCTGGAAAACGAAGAGAGCGGCACCCTCGCGAGTTTCAACGGGTGGTTGGACTGAAGGCTGATGCCGCGCGGAACGGTGAGCCTCCCGCCGAAGTCAAGAGAACCGGCGCGAGAGGCGGGGCTGCGAAAGGCAACATCAAAAGCAAGATGCCGCGCTGAAGACCGCGGCGCTACATTAAAAGCGGAAGCCTTTAAAGGCAGAGTCAAAAGTGCCGGCAGGATGCCGGCGCTACGAACTGCAACAGCGAGACAAGATGCCGGGCTGAAGCCCGGCGCTACGAAAGCAGAAACGGCAGAATGCGCGAACGTGGTGGGTCACTTGCCCAAGCCACTAGCAGGTCCCTCGTCGGACGTGTTCCGGCCACTTCGTGGCCTCTCCCCCAGGCTCGACTGATTTATCTCCCAGGCTCGACTTACCGTCGACCTGGGAGCCCTTCATGCGACCTGGGCGGCCCCAACTAAGCGGCCTCTGTCGGGATGACAAGTCAAATTCAGGGGCAAGTCAAAGGAGCGGGGATACTCTGGCCTATTCCTTTACATGCGCCAAGGGAATCTGCGAAAACAATTGCAGATCGACGATCATGTTGAGCCGCCGGTCTAACTGGAAGAACGTCGCGGCCTTTCTTCCCGGCAACACTTGGCTGACGACGGGCACGTACTTCAGGCGGAGGGCCTGCGCTTCCCCATCGGCTTCGAGCCAGTGGCGCACATAAATCAGCGCATCTTCGTCTGACATTGTCGACCACATCTCCGCGTACTGCTTTAGCAGCGCGTACTTCTGATCGTTCACTACCGACAAGTCCTTCACGTAATGGTTGTAAATGGGCCAGAACTTCTGCCCCTCGTCATCCGATAGCGACATATTCTGGCCGATGACTTGCATTTTCATTGCGCGGAGATCTTTGCGCAGCAAAGCGATGTCCTCGTCCGTCACCGTGGGGGTGATGACGCGCTGCACGGTAACTTGCTGCTGCCCCGGCGCCTGCGCCGCCTGCGTCGCCTGCGTTTTCGCTCCCGCCACAGCAATGCCGCCGATCAGCGCCGTCGCCACCAGCATGCCCGCGATAAACGCCGCTGCCAATCCTGCCGCTCCCGTCAATTTGAACTTCATAATCTTTCTCCTTAGCTCTGTCCTCTTGCCGCGAAGAACGGCCGAGAAGTAAGTCCGAGTGCATGGTAATACAGTTGGGCCGCTCATCGATTACATCAGCATCAAGCGAGAGTCAACTTCTGATTCACGCGGGCACTCAGGAGTAATGCGCAACTTCACGTGTGCGGTTATCCGACTTATCAGGACTTAATCTCGCTCTCGGGGTATTGGCGTTTTGATTCGAAGAATTTACACATATGAAAACCCCAATAGCACCCCGCGAGTAGCGAAATCACCAAACTAGACGCCAACAAACCATCCGCGTGAGTTTGTGGGTTGGCGTAAAATCTCCAGTCCAAGCGGCGCTCTGGCAAACTAGTGACGACGAACAAGACGATTCCCCAGAAGACCGTCATGAAAACAAAGAACGGGATTCCAAAGACGAGAGCTCCGTACCAGAGCCACCATTTTCTCGTGCTCGGATTTTGCATGTTAGTAGTCTACGGGATTATTTCTGTAATGGTTCTCAGACCAGTAATACACGTCGACCTCGTATTCCTTCTCGGCTGAATCAAAAAGCAAAATCACATCTTTAGGATGCGCGTTGAATCTTTCCTTCGACACTTGGTCGAAAAACTTGCCTATCGGCGTCCCGCGAACAAAATCGTTTGTTGCACCGGCCTCGTCCATCTTGCCAAGCACTTTGGCTTCGTAGTCGGATTGCCCGGGCTGCTGGCTAAATAAGACGAACCAGTACCGCGCATCGGCGTTCGCCGCTGGCACGAGCAAGAACGCATAGGATAGCGTTTGCGCACTCTCAAAGTACCCGACAGCGATTCCCGGGCATCCTAGTGGTTTCTCCGATTATCAACCCAACAAAGGCTAGATTCTTGCTTGTTCGCACGGTGCTGGCCGAGAGCAAGACTAGCCGAAAGAAGAAACATCAGCGGTGATATCCATAATGCGGTCATGCATTTTTCCTAAATGTTTGATGCCCCCAAGTTTAGTACAGTCATATGCTTCTGCAATTCTGCAGGCCGATTCATGGACAAGCCTGGTAAACGCGCCAATTAGTTCGAGAGCATTCCGGTCGTGACGAGCCACTTCTCTACTAGCTGGGGCCAATCCGTGATGGGTAACGTCGTGCGGCGAAGGCCGAAAGCGTGGCCGCCGTGGGCGTAGAGATGCATTTCCGTGGGAACCTTCGCCTTTTGTAGTGCGATGTAGTACGCAAGCGACTGGTCTATGCCGTCGATGTAGTCATCCTCGGCCTGCAGCAAGAACGTTGGGGACGTGTCTGGAGTTACCGGAACTTCCGGATTCAACGCGAATGTAGTGTCACTCGTCGACAGATGGCCCGGATAAACTGCCACAGCAAAATCGGGGCGACAGCTTTCTTTATCAGCTGCGTCGACAGGCTTATACAAACGGTGCGCGAAATCCGTACTGATTTCAGCAACGAGATAGCCGCCCGCCGAAAAACCAAGGACACCGACTTTGTGTGGATCGATGTGCCAATCCGCTGTGTGTAAACGCACGAGGCCAATCGTTCTTTGCGCATCCTCGAGCGCGAGTGTTGATTTGTTCAAACCGTCGTTGGGCCGGCACTTGCAATGCCAGTCATAAGGCATGCTTGGTACGCGATATTTCAGCAACACGCAGGTAATCCCTCGCGACGTTAGCCAGTCGCAGACCTCCGTGCCTTCCAGGTCGATGGCCAATCCCTCGAAACCGCCGCCGGGAAATACAACTACTGCAACGCCTGTATTTTTTTCTGTTGGCGAGAACACCGTGATTGTTGGCTGCGTCACATTCTTTACCCACGTCCACGTCTTCCCGGCGACGAGGTGATCTTTTACGATTGCGGTATCTTCGGGGCCGGGGGCGGCCTGAGCGTCGGGTACAGCTCCAGGCCATATCGCCACCTGAGTGTGTGGCGGCGATGGTTGCCAGGCGGTCGTCTGCGCAGCGGCACCAGCAGACGCAAACAGGGCACAGAAAATAAGGAGCGACGATTTCATCATAGTCACCGGGCTAAGATAACGCGGCGCCGATCGAAAGCGTTGTGGGAATTCGCGAAGGTGTTCGAAACGTAACTCGCGATTAACACACCAATCGGAGAAACGGAATTCTGGCGCTCTGAAGCTTCGGTCAGGCGAACTGCAAAGCAAGTGCTATCACGCAAACCTATATACAATGGCCTTCTATTCTTGGGTCGAGTGCGGGCGCGGAATTGTGCTCTGGTGGCAAATTTGTTGTGTCGAGGGCAGGGGAAGCATAGGATGCGGACGAGCAAGAGGTCCAAATAGGTCTGAAACGGAAAACCGGGTTAGGAAGCTGAGCGTGGAAGAAGCCTGAGCGAATGTAAAGGAGGAAGACGATGACGATGGATTACGCAGCCCGTCAAAGTGATGACGTTACGATCCTGGACTTGAGGGGACGCTTGAGTCTCGGTGAAGCGGTCGCGTTTGGTCCGGGTAGCGGTTTGATTCTCAGCGAGACCGTTAAAGAGTTAGCCAAAAAGGGGAAGAAAAATATTCTGTTGAATCTCGCTGGAGTCACGTACGTGGATAGCTCCGGCGTTGGCCAACTGGTGGGCGCGATGACGAGCGCGCGTAACCAAGGGGTCAGTCTAAAGTTGCTTCGTCCGAACAAGCAGGTGCTCGATCTCTTGAAATTGTCGAAGCTGGACACGGTCTTCAACATTTTCGAGGATGAAGCCACCGCTGTCGCTTCGTTCACCAAGGGGAAAGCGGCGGGAGACTAGTCCGAGCGCTTTTTCGCTCTTGAGATCACGAATTCAAGGCTGCGGGCATTTGAAGCTTCGCACGGCGCTGGAGGCGTGTTTCAGGGGAACGCGCTGCTGTCCGGCGGAATAGTGGAATTTAATATTGGGCTGGCGTAGCGCGAGCTGCAGGACCTTGACGAAGTCCAGCGTTCGCACAAGTGTGTGAGGCGTTCCCGCGAGATATGCCCAGCAGGGCCGAGTCCTACGGAAGGTCCACATCGAGGGCATAGATTTCCTCGATGCTGAGGTCTCGAAGAACGAGCGGGGAACCATCGGGAGCCAGGCCGGCCCAACCAACCCAATATCCGGTTATCCCCTGCGGAACTTCGAAAGCCGCCAGGCGCTCAGTCTTGCGGTCAGCAATATTAATGCGATAGACGACCGGCGCGTGACGATCTGCAAAGTCCATAACATATACAGATTTGCTATCGCTTGACCATTGCGGCCAACTAAGGCCCGGGTTCTTCTGACTCATCAATTCTGACCATTTCTGCGTGCCCTGATCGAATAACAATAGCCTGCGATCACCTGGCGAATCCAGGGCGACGATGAAGCGATTGTCGGGGGAAACTCGCGGCGAATACATTCCGTCGGATCCAGCAACTATCGACTCACGGCCCGTCTTCAGATTAACGGAATAAATCCGCGCATAGAGAGCCGTCATATATGCGCCAAAGACCAATGAAGTGCCATCTTCCGACCAAGTCGGATCCAGTTCGAACCTTTCACCTTGCGAAACTACTTCCGGTTTGCCGCCTTCGGCCGGGATGACGTATGTCTTCCAGAATCCTCCGGGGAGCACGCCTGAGAAGGCAATGCGCGTACCGTCGGGGGACCAACGGGGCAAGTTCGCGGTAAGTGGCGGGTTGGTCAGTTGCGACCGTTCCTCGCCGTCCACTCTGCTTCGCCAAAGGATTCCTTCTGGAAAGGTCACGTAAGTGAGCCATTTTCCGTCTTTCGAGAAATCCAATTGTTCCGCAGAAATTCCGGATAGATAGGGCTCCAGCTTGCCTGACTTCAAATCGTAGCGGGCCAACTCTCCCCTGATTTGACCACCTGCGGCGAAGATTTGTTTGCCGTCCGGACTGGGAGTTGGCGCCCAAAAGCTCATTGCGCCGGTTGTGAGTTGAATCGGTTTGGCAGTTTTCTTGGGGAGGAGCGATTTTGCTTCGCGGATAGCCCAAATATCACTTCCGAGGTTTACGAAGGGGCTGTACGTGTTATTCCTCCCTACAGAAAACAGAAAATACTTTCCGTCGAGAGTCCAGTTAATGTCAGCGATCGGGCGGGGTTCGCCGGAAAACAGATCCATGCGCTGCAAATTGGTTCCGTCGGCGGACATCTGCCACAAGGCGTTGGAACGTTCGTTCCAAACGAGCATGCGCAAAACTTTTCCGTCCGGCGACCAACGAATCACTTGGACAAACCCGCTGTCAATTCTGATGAGTTTCTGCGGGTCGCTGCCATCCTTTGCGGCAATATATAAATCGCTTGCGCGGGACGCGTTGTCATCTTTCGCATAGGCGATTCTTTGCCCGTCCGGCGACCACGCTGCAGCGTGGCCGAGGAGATCTCCCAGGCGATGCGCTTGAACATTTGCGACGGACAAGCTCCACAAAGGCTGATTTGGGGCAAAACTATCAATATTCGAACTGGCCAACAGTTCTGTTTTGTCTGGAGAAATGTCGAAGAAGACGGAACACGCTATGGGGGTGGGCACTCTGACGACATCGCCACCGTTGGAGGAAACTTCCGCCAAGGCGGAGCTTGGCTCCGAGAAGAAAATCCGCGGACCATCTGTGAATATGTCATTGCCCCCGCCACAGGGGTTCTCGCCCTTTATCTGGCGATCCGTGGTCAACTGTCTGTAGTGTAGTACGCTCGGCGGCCGGATCGAAGACGCGTTACTAAACCAGTAGAAACCTGCAGCCGATAAAGCGCATAACCCAACCAGTCCCGTTGCCCACAATTTCCGCCCGCTGGTGTCGCCAGGCTTCTGCTCCGTCAGCGCAGCCGGCCCGCTTCCGTTTCCGCCATCGACTCTCCCGATAAAGCGATAACCGCGCTGTCGCAGGGTCTCGATGTAACGCGGTTTGTCAGCTTCATCATTCAGCGCACGACGCAGTTTTTTGATGGCCGTGTTCAGGCTGTGTTCGAAATCAACAAACGTATCGTCGGACCATAGCCTCTGGCGCAACTCCTCCCGGGTCACCACGTCGCCGGGGCGTTCCAGCAGCATGGCCAGAATCTGAAAGGGCTGTTCTTGCAGGTTAACCTTGCGGCCGTCTTTGAACAGTTCGCCCGCGCGGAGATTCACAACATACGCATCGAATCGCAGGATCGGTGAACTTTGGGTGAGCTCAGGCATGGATGCGTTGCCCTTCGAATATACACCAGCCACGCGGTTATGGCAGCTAAGGCCCGTATCCTTCGCGCCGTGAAATTTTTGACAATCCGCAGCTCACGTGAGGTTTGATATCCGCTCCGTTCCATCTATTTACGCACGCAGCCGCCACGAAATCCTGGCTGAACCTTATATATAAACCGCGTTGTTACTGCAACTTAGCGGTTCAGCTGGAGTTCACACAAAAGTCCTCGGCGGTGCATTGTGGTTTTTTTCGCCCGGCGCAAAAGTGGGCTCATCTCGACCGAGACACGATTTCCGTCGCCGGCGAGCAAACAAAAGAAAAAGGAGAAAGTCCATGACAAAGGAAATTCTCGCAGTCTCAGCAGCCCTGCTGTTTACGACGCTCGCGCACGGCCAAAGTTACCCTCGGAATCCGGTCACGGCAAATGTTCCATTCGCATTTCAGGCGGGTGACACCAAGATGCCGGCCGGCGAATACCACATCCAGAGAGCGGCTCAAGGATCCACAACTATGGAGGAAGTCCGAGCCGTGGGTTCAAGTGCCAATGCGCTTCTTCCCGTCAGTCTCGAGAATTCCAAAGGATCGAACGACAAATCGAAGCTGATCTTTCACTGCTACCGTGCTGAGTGTTTTCTAGCTGAGATTCGGAGCGAAGGCGGTCAGACCTTGCAAATCATGGAATCGCGCCGTGAGAAAAACCTGAGCCAAGCTAAATCCGAAAATCAACTAGCGGTCGTTTCCGTGCCGCTGAGCGCCAAACCCTAGTAGCGCTGGAGCGACGACTTCTCTTGTATTTGCGCTCGACAAATTCGAGCTAAATCGGGATTTCGTCGAGATACGTTTGGCCATGTTGGTTTGGCGGGGGAAAGACCGCGCGGCAATTCCCTCTTTCTCAGAAGGGGCGGGGGTGCCCACAGGATAAACCAAATGGCCATGGGTCCAGACTCGAGTCCGAATTGGGTAAGACTAACAGCTGGAAATTTGTCATTCTACTTTTTAGCGCGTATGCCGTATTTGCATGGGAGATTGTTCGAAACGTCCGCGCCCATGATCCGTTGAGAGCAGGCACAGACATTGTGCTAGTAATTCTGTTCACGCGTGTTGCATACACTTCAAACCGCCCTTAGTCGCATCTGAAGAATCGCCCGGCATGTGCGATGACTGAAACCTGTATACAATGGGCTTGGATTTCTGCTTTGACTGCGGTTGTGGAATCGAGGAGCTATGGCGTCTTCTGGTGTTGAGATTCGGATTGAGAATCTGTCCAAATCGTTTGGCAGCCATCGCGTGCTGGACGGAATCAACCTCGAGGTGCGCAGCGGCGACATGCTCGCTCTTGTGGGAGGATCAGGAAACGGCAAGTCCACTTTGTTGCGGCAGATTATCGGACTCGATCATCCGGACGAAGGACGCGTACTTATTGCGGATCACGAAGCCAAGGATTCGCCGTTGGCTGATCTCGCGACGCAAAAAAGCGCGGGGATGGAAAGCCTTGAACGGCATTGGGGCGTTGTGTTCCAGGGGAACGCGCTGCTCTCCGGACAAACCGTGGAATTTAATATTGGGCTGCCGTTACGCGAGGTGCAGGACCTTGACGAATCCACCGTTCGCACGAGAGTGCAAACCGTTCTTCGCGAAGTAGCGTTGGACCCTGACAAGGTAATGACACTGACCACCGATCAACTTTCGGGTGGCATGGCAAAACGAGTGGCGATTGCCCGCGCGTTGGCAGTAGACCCAATTCTACTTCTCTACGACGAGCCGACCACCGGGCTTGATCCGCAGGTAGCCGAAACGATCCAGGATTTGATGGGGTCGGTACATCGAGGCAAAATAGCGTCGGGCTTCGCGCGAACCACTCTGGTCATCACTCATGACAAGGATTTACTTTTCCGGCTGCAGCCGCGCGTGATCATGCTGGATGCCGGGCGGATTATTTTCGACGGCAGCTACGAAGATTTCGGCCGTTCAGATTCTCCAGCTATCCGGCCCTATTTCGACTTGATGCCGACTCTGCAGCAGCGCGTCCAGTGTTCGGGTGCCGCGAGGTCAGCGTAAATACCGCCGCGATTATTTTTGTGAGGCGGGCGAGCCTTTGGTTCTCTCTGCTTTCTGATGTCGACTGGATGGCATTTTCGAAAGAACACAGCGATAGTTCACGACAAGGTCTCGCCCGGTGCGGACGAGAAGCTCGGCGAAAGCGCCGCCGAGAGGAAAAGGGTCCTGTTGGTTCTTGTCCCCAGCCCTCACGGGCAGGCTAACTTCTGTCACGCCTCCGGCGTTCGAGTTGGGAAAGTCCGAGTGGTGTAGGTGGACAAACGGGACGTCTAAGGAAGGTCTAGGTTCAGCGGCTCGTCCTTCAGAATATATTCCAAGCGATATTTTGCGTCTCTCTTTTGTTTGGGGAGCGCGAAATACAGATAGCCCGATACCGGGGTCGCAATTTTTGCTTCGGGGAGACCTTTGTCGGCTAACTCGCGTTGTATCGCTTCAGGGTCGGGCGCGGCAGGCGGCGCTGGCATGACGCCGTCGTCGCTACTAGTTGCGGTGCCGGAAGAAGTGGTTACGCCGTGTTCGTGTACGGGCTGACCCGTCTTGGGGTCAGTGTAGGTCACCGACTCGTATCCGACGCCTACGCCCGCTGATGTTGCGCCGCCGTTCGATCGGTTGCTCTTTCCCAGCTTGGCCGAAATTACAGCAGCGCTCAGAGGTCTTATCGGGGTGCCGGTTCCATCCACGAGCAACGTGAAATCGTCGAGGGAAATGTTTAACGGTTCGTCCTTATCGGGATAGAGAGCCACTTGGACTACAAGGCAGCAGCGATTCAAGTCCGCGGCGGAAAACTCCTTCGAGACTTCTTTGGGGGTCAAGAGCTCTGCGCCGACGCTCACACCGGCCTGTGCCGCGTGTGCGTGGTATTTTTCAGCTGAGCTCCGAGGCACAGTTGCGCTGTGCTTAGAGGAAGAGTCGGCTGTGTCTTGAGCACGAAGGGACGGCGCAGAAAAGGCTAGAGCAGTAGTCAGGAGGCAAAGAATGGTTGAGAGCTTTGTGGGGCGCATAGAGCACCTCGTTGGCTCCTATCGAGCCTAGCTCTCGGAAATATACTCCTTAGTGATGCGTGAGCCAACTGCTGTCTTCGTTGTTTGCTCGACTCTACCTCAAGCCTTGCCGCTTCCCCGGAGGCGCAGGAATCTGGGCAGGCGAACAGTCGGACCTGCCGCCACGCGGTTGATCCGAAGCGGCGTCGCCAAGTACCGGTGCCGGGCACAGCATGCTGTGCCCCTACGGATTGGAGTTGCGAAACAGGTGAATGGGTCGGGAAATGAGCGAGATTGCCGGAGCGCGGATTTCAAAACTACAGCAAGATGCCGGGCTGAAGCCCGGCGCTACGAAAAGCGGAAACCTTTAAAGGCGGAGACAGAAGAGCCGACGCGAGGGCCGAACCACCCTTCGCGAACGCGCTCTCGGTGAATTCCGTAGGAATTCACGACAAACCGCTAATGGCAAAACTCGCAAGGAATAAACGTTCGGTTCGATGGTAGAGTCGGCCACGTCCCGGCCAGGAGGAGGGCCTGCCCCCAGCACGCAGGCTGTTGAAGGCGGCTACCTCACTCCGAAGCATGATTTTTGGGCTCCCGAGCCAAAATCACCCGAAAGGATGATGACAAAGCGGCAGGAGGCGGCTAGATTGCGCCAGTTGTGATTTAGCAATGCGATTCCTGATCGCGGGGGGCGGGCGCAATTCGGAGCTTGCACGTTGGTGCGCGCATGGCTCACGCCGGTTTGGAATCACAATCTTCAAAGATCGGAGGACACGAAAGTGAAGAAGACGGTCATTACGTTTGGGTTGATTTCGGGAGTGATTTCGTCGGGGCTGATGCTTTGCTTCATTCCGTTTTACCGCCAGATTGGGAACAACAGGGCGTTGATCCTTGGCTATACGTCCATTGTGCTGTCATTTCTCCTGGTGTATTTCGGCATCCGGTCGTATCGAGATAATGTGGCGGATGGGCAGATCAGTTTTGGGAAGGGGTTTGGTGTTGGGATCTGCATCACTCTGATTTCGTGCGTGTTCTACGTGGCGACGTGGGAAGTTTTGGAGCGCACGGTTTTTCCGGACTTCATGGATCAGTATTCAGCGACCATGATTGCCAAGGTGCAGGCGTCCGGCGCGAGCGCGCAAGTGGTGCAGTCGAAAATCGATGAGATGCAGCGGATGAAAGTGATGTACGCGAACCCGTTTTACAATGTGTTGTACACGTTTATCGAACCGTTCCCGGTCGGATTGGTGATCACGTTGATTTCGGCGGCGGTGTTGAGGAAAAAGGAGCGGCCGGAATCGGCGCAGAGTGCCGCGATGGCGTGAGGCGGCTGCCAAGTCGCGCGCTGTGGCGCTTGAAAATTCATAAATGAGAGAAGTCTCTGCGATTGGGACAATTTACAATTGAAGGTCTGTAATCCTATTACCGGACAGACATTTATTCAAAAGGGAGAGGGGAAAAATGGCCAGAGTCACAGGGATTGGCGGCGTATTCATCAAAGCGAAAACGGACGGGAAAGCTCTCGGCGAGTGGTACAAGAAGAATCTCGGCGTCAAGCTTGAGGACTGGGGAGGCTGCGCCCTGGAGTGGACCGAGGACAAAGCAGAGGATAAGGGTGCTACGGCATGGGCTGTCGCAGAGCCGGGCACGAAATGGTTCAGCCCGAGTGAGTCGAGTTTCATGATCAACTATCGAATCGACAATATGGACGAAATGATCGCGCAACTAAAGAAGGGTGGCGTTGAGATCTTGAAGGGTCCCGAATATCACGAGAACGGGAGTTTTGCATGGGTAATGGACCCCGAAGGAAACAAAGTCGAATTGTGGGAACCGAAGATTTGGGACGACAAAAACAAGAGGCCCTAGGTAAGAGAGCGGTCGGGCGGTATTGACTTCAGATTTGCGGTAGACTGCTGTTAATTGGAGGACCCCATGTCAACCGCCCCGAAGCAGATTAGCCCTAAGAATGGTGAGCATGTTTCAAGCAGTCAGCACGAAGGCGTTTACGAAGTTGTTTTTGTGAACGCACTCATGCAGACGGCAAATATTCGTTTGGTGGACGGCAGTGGGCACGTGGTACCGAACGTGCCGTGGACTGCATTAAAAAAAATCTAGCGAGAGCGATCGGGCGGGCGGCGGACCGCTCGTCGAGCCAAACAGCAGGTCCCTCGTCGACCAAAAGGCGGCCTCGCTCGGGATGACACCTTAACGCACGGGCCAAAGCCGGACGAAAACGCGCGGCCGTAGCTGCGTTGAGAAGCGACGGAGGAAATAAATCCGCTCGCCCATTGGAATGATTCCCGGCATTCTGAAAACACATCGAGTTCGCCGCCCCGTTACAGAGACCTATCCGGGCTGGCGTCTACACACGGCGGCGAAGTTCCTGCGACGTGGCGTGAACAATGCGCATCCAATAACGCAGGACTAAAATGCGACGACGACGTTTGACCACTTTCATTGCAATTATTCAGGGGTTTCTGTGTTTGATCCATTTTTTTCTGTATGAGACGTGGGTGTTTGCGCCTGCCGGGAGTCACGCGCCCGAAACGTTCTGGGCTAAGGTGGTGTTTGGGTTTTTGTCGATAAGCTTCGTCACGGCTTCGCTGCTTGCGTATCGCTACACCAACCCTCCATTGCGCGCGTTTTATCGTGCAGCCGCAGTCTGGACGGGGATGCTCACGTTTCTCTTTTTCGCCTCCCTTCTATCCTGGATTATTTTTGGTGTCGGCCAATTGGCGGGCGTGGCAGTGAACTTCCATCGCATGGTGGAAGTACTTTTCGGCATCGCGGCAGTCACCGGTTTTTACGGAGTTTTCAACGCTAGCTGGACGCGGATCACCAGAACCACGGTCCAACTCGCGAATCTGCCTGCGGCGTGGCGCGGCCGAAAAGCAGCGCTGATCAGCGATGTGCACCTCGGGCATGTGCGAAACGGCGGTTTTTTGCGTCGCATGGTCGGCAAGATTTTAAAGGAAGCGCCTGACGCGATTTTCATCACTGGCGATCTCTACGACGGCACGGCTATCGATGCGCACAGCGCAGCTCAGCCATTGAGCAACTTGGTGGCCCCGCAAGGAGTGTATTTCGTGGCGGGAAATCACGAGCAGTTTGGCGACGACGGCAAATATATGAGCGCGATTTCGGCCGCGGGAGTGCACGTCCTCCGCAACGAGAAGGTCGAAGTAGACGGCTTGCAAATTGTCGGCGTGCCCTACCGGCACGCGACGAACGATGACCACCTTGCCTCAGTCTTGCGCGGTGTCAGCTTGGACCGCGACCGCGCGAGTATTTTGTTGACGCACGCGCCGGATCGTCCGGATGTCGCGGAAGCTGCCGGTTTTTCCCTACAACTGTCCGGTCACACTCATCTGGGCCAATTCATACCTTGGAGTTGGATGGCGCGCCGCATTTACCGACAGTTTGTCTATGGCTTGAGCCGCATCGGCAAAATGCAAGTTTTCACGTCGAGCGGAGCTGGAACCTGGGGCCCGCCTCTGCGTTTGGGCTCGAATCCGGAAATCGTAGTCCTCGAATTCCAGTAGACTTCAGCGACCTTTGGTGTTGTGTTGCCTCGCTGCGTCGCCTCAGTAATCTTGCGCTTTCAACGTAGATTTGGAGTGATACTTGACGTGTGGGGTAGGCGCGTCAGTCAGGAGTTGGGCAGCGGTTTTCTCCCGATGGCACAAATCCATCCCTTCTCGGGTTTTTCGATTGCCTGAACGTCCGAGTAACCGGTGTTGGTGAAGAGTTCGCGATGCTCAGAGACGCTTAAAAGCGTCATTCCGGTTCGCGAGGCGTATTTTTCGACTAATTTTCCAGCTCCGGTGGTCATTCCTTTGTAAATTTCCGCGATGACGACGAGGGTGCCGCCGGGCTTCAGGACTCGCAATACTTCGCGCATGTCGCCAGGCAAGTCCGGCCACCAGAAGTGCGTTTCGACGGCGGTGACAAGGTTGAACATGCTATCCGGAAAGGGCAGTTGCGATACCGAGCCGAGCCGGACCTCGACGCGGCCCAGATCGATACAGTGTACGTTCGTTCTTTTCGTCGCGGCGACGCTCTCTTCGGAAAAATCCATGCCGTAGACTTTTCCTTGCGTGGCGATGGCCGCTAACTTACTGACTGTCCTGCCGCCACCACAACCGACATCGAGTATCGTGTAGTCGTTCTGGATCGAGATCTGCGATAACCCCCAATCGGTTAGTTTGGAATGGCTGGCGTTCATTCGCCACAGCGTGACTCTCCCCAACCACCCCGTCGGCTTGATGCATTGATTTGCCGATACGTTCTTGTCAGCCACGATTGTTCGCCTCGTCAGAGAGTCTAATGCAAATCAGGTCGGCGGAGTTGGGCGACAAAGCCCCCGCATGCGCCGCCCACCAGTTTCAGCACGTGGGCCACGATGTATGCAAAAGGTTCAGGCCGGGCGCGTGTCAAGGCAACGTAGATCAGCGCCGCGACAACTCCTACCAACGTCCCATGCAGTATGAAACGGGATTCGATCCGCCAACACACCCAGAGCGCTGCCAGCAAGCAGGTGATGAAGGATCCGGGAGGAGCAGTGTAGTTCATAAAATTGCCGCCGATGCGTAAGCCAAGAGGAACAATTGCGAGAATCAGAGCGACCTCCGCGAGGAGCCCGCCGAGCAGGATTCGTCCCCAGCGGAATGTTGTTTTGCTCATTTTTCACTTCCCTATCGCACGTGGAACGATCTGGGATTGTAGCAATTTAAGAGGAACTGCAAACGCCGGGACGCGGGAAAGATGCCGGGCTGAAGCCCGGCGCCACGAAAGGCGCAAACCTAAAGGCAGATTCAGAAGAGCCGGCGAGGGCGCCGGCGCTACGAGAGTCACCGGCAAAGAAAGGTGGCGGATGCGGGTCGAGGACGCGTGGACATTGCGACGCGACAGGCGTAGCGACAGTCGCGGACCATGCGGCTCACACAAGCAGAGCGATGGTTTCGAGTAACCTCCTGCGCGGAAACAAATCTCAACTGCAAGGAGGGGCTGATGCCACTTACATTAACATGGCAGGAAATTGCGCTGCGCTTGGCGCTTTCAGTTGCGGCGGGAGCGCTAATTGGGTTGGATCGCGGCGAGCATGGGCGGCCGGCTGGGCTGCGGACGACGTTGCTGGTCTGCCTGGCGGCAGCGGTGGCGATGCTTCAAGCGAACGTATTGATGCCAACCGTGGGGAAGGCGGCGGACTCCTTTGTCGTGCTGGACTTGATGCGTTTGCCTTTGGGAATTTTAACCGGCATGGGGTTCATCGGTGCGGGCGCGATTTTGAGGCGTGATGGGTTGGTGCTCGGCGTGACGACTGCTGCAACACTTTGGTTTGTCACCGTGATTGGACTTTGTTTCGGCGGCGGGCAAATTTCGCTCGGCATCGCGGCGACTGCGCTAGCGGTGGTGATCGTGACGGGTTTGCGTTGGCTGGACAACCACATGAAGCAGGATCAACACGCCATCCTGAGCATGACAACGGATCGCGACAAGCCGACGCAAGAAGAAATACGCGGGACGGTTCAAAAGGCCGGCTATCAAATCAAAGCTTCGTCGGTTGCCTACACAAATCAGACGCAGCAACGCCATCTCGAATTCAGACTCCAGTGGCGCGCACCGAAAGAGGAAGTCGACGTACCGCCGTTCTTGCGAGAACTATCGAGCGATCCGAGCGTGTTGACCGCGGAGTGGAGGATTTCTTGAAGTGAAAAGTGGATGCGGCCAGGCCCCTACAAAGAAAACTTAAGGCCTCGATGATCGCGCTAACTGTTTTCCCTTAAGTTTGGGTGACGCCTGAGCGGGTGCAGCATGTTGCGCCCCTACGAAGATGGCCTGGGCATATCGCCTGATCCGCGACCGACGAGCGGACGTGGCGTGCTAGGCGGCGAGCACCGAGCGGACGTGGCGGACTAGACTGGAGACTTCGGACTTTGCGACGATGCGATCAATTGGAACACTTTTGCCAAGCAGATGGTGGGTTGCGGTGTCATTGTAAACCGTGAAGAGGATGATCGGAGTATTTGGCATGATGCGCTTCAATACACGGGCGGCGTCGATTCCGTTCACTACGGGCATGACTAAATCAAGAATGATTAGGTCGGGTTTGTATTCTTTGGCGAGAGCAATTGCTTCCTCGCCATTGACGGCAATAGCGCGCAACTCGTAGCCTTTTTCCGCTTCGAAAATCTTGCAGAGAGCGTCGCGGGCTACGGGACTATCGTCTGCAGCTAAGATCGTTTTACGCATCGAGTTCTTCCTCATAGCGGGTGGACAATATTCGCCAGGCTCAGGCCGCACGGGGTATACCTTGAATCGGGTATTTCATGACGACGAATCCATCATGTCTTTATGCATCGATTCCTTATTAAAAGGAGCAGGCCAACCGAGTTTTTCGACTCGGATAGTCATCAAATTCGAGCAAGCTTCTTTTAGTTCATTGCGTTCCTCCTCATGGTCCGCAGATCGGTCCAGTTCTCTCAAGCGAAAAAATATCGCTTCCTCTACGGCGTAAGTCAGATCCGCCAGTTTTGTTTTATCGGTTTCTTTCAGGGCTTCCAGGTAGGTCTTCTTCCAGGAGAGTGAATTGGAATCGCGCATGATTCCTCCAATTCGAGTGAAGTGATTTGCAGTGCCGCGTGCCAAAAAATTAACTTACGAGAAACTTCCGTGTCTGTCCGCTAGCGTACGGAAGAGAGACCCGATTAGCACGGTTTGTCCGCGCGAGAAGCGGCAAAGCAAGATGTAGCGCTGAGGACCGCGGCGCTACATTAAAACCTCCGAGGAGTCAGACTCCGAGGCAGCGATGTTGGCTACAGAATATCGATGGCGGAGCGGAAGAGCGGGATCCTGGTTTCTACGAGGGTGCCGGGTTCGGCGCGCGATAGCGTCAGATCGCCTCCGAATTGGCGGACGCGTTCGCGCATACCGGTTATTCCGACGCCCAGGACCGATGAGGTCGTCTTGCCAGTAATATCCTCAGGCAATCCTTTGCCGTAATCTCGAACGCGTATCACCACCCATGAAGACTGTTTGTCGATTTCGACGCGGGCGCTGTCGCTGTTCGCGTGCCGGTATACATTGGTGAGAGATTCCTGCACCACGCGAAATATCGTCATTTCCATTTCTTTTGCGAGGCGGGGAAAGATTTGCGGCGTGATAGTGAGAGAAACCTTGATGCCGCTCCTTTTCACCATTCCGTCTACGTACCAATGTAGGGCTGAACGTAAGCCTGTCTCGTCGAGCAAGGGAGGATGCAAGAGATAAGAAAGGTTTCGAACTGTCGAGATAGCGGTGTCCGCTATTTGACAAACTTCTTCGTTTTCGACGCCTTTCGGCAACAGCATCTTGAGCGCACTCAATTGCTGGCCCAGTTCGTCGTGCAGCTCGCGGGAGAGTCGCCGACGCTCTTCATCTTGAACGGACAATAGGCGCCCGGACAGCTTTTGAAGCTCCAAGGTTCGCAGTTCAATTACTCGACGGGATTGGTCAAGTTCTGCGACGCGCTGGCGCAATTCTTTGTTGAGATCCTGGACGCGCTCCTCGGCTTGCCTGCGATCGGTCAGGTCTTGAGTTACTTTGGCAAAGCCGATGAGAGTGCCATCGGCCGAGATTAACGGAGTAATGATCACGGATGCCCAGAAGGACGTGCCATCCTTTTTGACGCGCCAACCTTCGTCGGCGAAGCGGCCCTCTTTCTGAGCCAGCGTTAACTCGCGCTGGGGCCAACCGCTCTCGACGGCTTCGGGCAGATAGAATTTCGAGAAATGTTTCCCGACAATCTCATCTCGTGTATAGCCTTTCAAAGCTTGGGCGCCGGGATTCCAGGTTAGGACTCTACCTTCCGGGTCGAGGACGAAGACGGCGTAGTCTCGTATGCTTTCGACGAGAAGGCGAAAGAGGTCGATCTGCTCGGCTGGAATGGCACGCGGCCGGTCGATTGGAACCGGCGAGACTGCCTTGCGAGGTACTGTCAACGGATCTCCGGGACGGTGATGAGGCGTCAAGCATACAGGTAACAGGACTCTCCACAATACAGGAATAGCTGTAGGGGGCGAGAATCGCCGGGGCGCTTAGAGTGGCGTTAATTGGAGGGTTCGTCAGGAAGCCGGACTGCCGATTCACGCAAGCGTGGTGCTCGCCGGGCGAAACGCTGAAGAAAATATAGGAGTTGCCGTGCATTGCGCCAACCCAGGCGCCATCCACGCCGACTTTGACCGTGGACGCCGCTGCGGAATTTCCGATAAATGACCCGATCACGTAAACGATTGCTCTGCACAGGAGGAGTATCGTTGGCCAGGAATTCGTTTTCATGGAAATCCTTTTGGCTCGTGATTAAAGTATCGACCTAGTAGAACAGACGGGCGCGGTGCCTGCCGGGTTTCCGACGCTCGCGACACAACAAATTTGACGCTGCAGCAGAAATAGTGGACGACATGTTGCATCGTCGTTCGTCGTCTTGTTAAGAAGGCTTGCGAGTCACGACACAACTCACTTTAGGCTAAGAAATTTTTCTTGTGTCGCCGCGCGTGGGAAATTAATCTGAATTTGCGGCCCAGTCCTCATCCCGGAGGGACTTACGATGAACGCTTCTGAACACGACGCAGACCCGTCTTCGAGTACGTCAATCACAGCGCGGCTGGAAGCGGCGACCAGTGAGCTCAACGAGCTTGAAGAGCTGGTGAAATCGGGAGAGCTCGATTCGCGCGTTCTTTCGGAATTTCGAGGCGCGGTGGACCATATTCGCAATACCACTTGGGCGGTGCAGAAATGGCTCGGGCTGAGCAACGAATCCGGAGGCGACCCTTTTTCCGTTTTGCCGATCATGTCGGCTGAGCGGGTGAAGCGCGGCACGCAGATTTGCCAGGATCTTTCGCTCGACCTGCAAACGATTGATGTGGGGTTTGAGACGCCGGGGGTGAGTGAGTTGTTTAACGCAGTGGACGATCTGCACCGGCGGCTGGCCAAGCTGCTGAAGCGGGATATTTGAGGTTGAGGATGGGCGGCGGCACAGTGGGCGCAGCAAGCAGCGCCCCTACGAAATATTGCGACGGCAACACGCGTCTGGGAGTAGAAAGCGGAGCAAGCTCCCACACTTCACAGAATTGGATGTTCACCAGCTCGCGTACGACCACTCAACTCGCGAAGGCAAATTAGATGGTTCAGGAATCAGGATAGCGCCTTCTCCTCGGAGATCGCGTATCTTCAACTTCAGTTCCGGCAACGACTGCGCGGCCTCTCCGAGAGACAGCAGGTTGTGATCTGCAAGCGCAGCGGCTGTCGCCCGATGTTTCGCTCGTTCCTCTGCGACAAAAGCCAGCAGATCTCTTTCGAACTGCTCGGGGAATTGAAATTCAATCGTGGTGGAAACTATCGTGTGCCACTGAATCTCTTCTCGCGGAACGCCCAACATTTCGGCGATCAGCCGAAGACGTTCTTCCGGACCCAAGTACATATCTATGCTGGAACTTCCTGGCAGGAAGTGAGCCGACTCGCTGCGTATCGCGTAGATGGGGTCAATGCCCGCCGCCACCAGCGAAGCTTCGTCGCTTTTCTGTTTGGTCAGGCGATATTGTCCGATCATGGGCCAGTTTTCACGGGGACGCACAGGTATCCCGCCGAAGCTGCTGCCGCCTTCTCCGAAGCCAAATTGTTCAGAGCCCGGAAGCACGACAGTGACGTTCGCCTGCACGCTGATACTGGTGAGCAAGTCCGCCGCAAAACCGTCCGGCGGATGAAAAGCCAAAAGCGCCGCGCTTACATACTGAAGCGAATATGCGCCCCTTGGCGGCGAGCGATAGAAGTCGAAGCTCAGAGCGCCGGATTCTTCCTCTGGCATTCGACTCAAAAGAATGGCGACATCGTTCCCGAAATCCGGCGCCAGGTTCCGCAAAGTGTCGGCCGGCAGTGACACATTCATTTGGATGAGGGTATCGAGGACCGCTGCCGTTGCGTCGCGCTGGTCTTTCTGTTCGTCCGATAAACTTGCGTATGGCAAGTTGTCAGAAGTTTGTAGCGAAAGTGGTTGCCAGCGGCCTGCGAGAGTTATGAGCTGAGGCATCAGATTCGGGTCGCGAGCAATAAGAGCATCATGCGCGCCCCAAGCGACGAGTCGTGGATCCTCGCTGGACAACCAGCTTTCCAACGTGGCCTCTGACGGCAACGGGTTTGTCGCGGACGGTATCTGCGCAGAAACGCACGCAACGAGCGTTGCGGCTAAGCATCCAACACAAAGCAACCGACAGAAGAGAGACATGTGCACCTCGCTTCCCATAGGTGGATGCGCTCAGAACACCACGCGCTGCTTGTCACTTCCCCGCGTCGGTTTGACCTGCGGCGACTTGGCGGCGGACTTCGTCGAGCCAGTTCAGGACCACGGTGGGAGCAGAAGGGGTCGGCGCTCTGCCGCCGGCAAATTGGAAGACCACGAAGTGTTGGCCGTCGGGCGACACATCATAGGATGTGAAGGGAGCGCGCGGCTCGAAGCGCCCTGAGTACACGACTTCGGGTTTTCCGGGCTGGAAGGAATTCTTGTCCACTGAATACGGCACCGCGACGAGAGAAATGCCCGTAGCCAAATAATAGAGTTCATGCCCCGTTTTCGACCAGCGTGGTTCCGTCCCGCCGGTGGTGGAAATTTGCCATTTGCCACCCGTGCCGGAAAACGGGACCACGGAAATCTGAGGAACGCCTGATTCCCAGGAGAAGTACGCCATCCAGCGCCCGTCAGGTGAGATCTGGGGCTGAGCGGCTTTTCCGTTGCTGCCTTGCTCGAGAAATCTCTGCGGCGCCTGGGGTCTTCCGTTTTCATCAAGCGCAAGAGTCCACAATTCGCAGCAGGAGCCGTCCTTATCTGAAAGCTGGGAAAAAGCCAGAATCTTGCCGTCCGGGGACCAGGACGAGGGGAATGCATTCAAAATGTTGTCGGGGGTCAGCGCCTGTTCTTCTCCGGTTCCGTCGGAGCGTTTCCGATAGATCGCCTGCCCAGTCCCCTTGTTATTGATGTGCGGATGCGCGTAAGTGATCCACTCCCCGTCCGGTGACCAGACCGGATACGAAGCTCCGGTCGTGCCTGGAGACAGAGGAGAAGTCGTGCCGCGGGCTATATCGCGGACCCAAATTCCGCTGGTGCTCTGAAACGCAAGACGTTTTCCGTCCGGAGAGATGGACGGCGAGGCCGCATCCGGATGATCGTCGATCGTCAGCGAGGGCGTCCCCTTGAGGTCCAACTCGACAATATTCACATTCTGATTCAACGTTCCGCCGGCCAGATAAACCACCGTGCCGTTTCGCGAGACGCTCATTTGAACGGAGCCGCTGGAGATATCCGTATCCACTCCTTGCAGGATCGGAATCGCTGTCCCGGTTATCTTCAGATCCTTTGCGTCGAAGGGAGCCGCGAAAACCGTGCCTTGAGACACATAGGAAAGATAGCCGCCCGCGAGATAGCGGCCGAAATACGCATTCTCCACCAATACCTTGGGAGTTCCTTTATCGAGCGGTACTGCTACCACACGAGCGTGCTCGAAAAAGTTATTGTCGGAAGACGCGGTGAATAATAGCGCCTTTCCTCCGGGCAGAAACTGCGGCCACCGGTGCGTGATATCAGAACGCGCTGTGTCGAGATGCGTGATTGCTTCCGGCTCGCCGCCGGCGGCGGGGAGGCGGAAAAGCGGGGTGGTAAATTGCTTCGGGAAGACGATGGTCCCGTCTTCGGACCATGATCCCCCGCGACAGCCGATAATGTCGGCCAGGGCAACGGGCGCGCCACCGCGTACGGAGACCTTCTTCACCTTTCCCTCGCCGCAGAACGCGATCCACTGGCCGTCGGCCGAAAAGAAAGGATTGTTGGCGTCTCCGGCCCCGACAAGCAGCACCGCAGCTTTGTTGTCCATTTCCCGCAGGTAAAGCTTCCCGACGTTTGATCCAGGTTCACGTGTGGCGTAAGCGACTCGCGAGCCGTCGGGAGAAATCGCTATAGCCGGTCCGTCGATGACGTCCAATTGCTGCTCCGGCGGAATCCACAGAGAGAGCTCGACCGGTTTCAGGGCGGGAAGCTGCGATGCTTGTCGCAAGGCGAACAGAGTGAAGAGCAATCCGACGCCGAGCACCGCTGCGAGCGCCCAGGGCACGAATCGGTGCCACGTTTGAGCGGCAGGCGGGGCTGCTCCTACCACGACGCCATCGTCATTCTGACCGGGGCTCGAAAGAATTTCGTCGATAGCGATGCGCGCGTCGCCGATGGCTTGCAGACGTTGACGCGGATCTTTCTGGAGGCAGCGCTGAAGCAAATCGCGAACTCGCTTGGGCGTGCTGCTCGGAAGCGCGCTCCAGTCCGGAGAGTCTTTGATGATCGCCGCCAGCGCATCGGAAACAGTCTCGCCGCCGAAGGTTTGTTTGCCGCTGAGCATTTCGAAAAGCACCACGCCGAACGACCAGATGTCCGAGCGGCGGTCGACAGGTTTCCCTTTGGCCTGCTCGGGCGACATGTAAGCGGCGGTGCCGAGAATCACTCCTTCTTTGGTGGAGGCCATCGTGAGCGTTGGAGAATTGGAAATATCCTGCGACGAAGAACCGTCCATTAGAGCTTTGGCGAGGCCGAAGTCGAGCACTTTTACTTTTCCGTCGTGAGTGAGTTTGATGTTGGCGGGTTTCAGGTCGCGATGAACGATGCCGCGTTCGTGGGCGCATTCCAGGGCTTCGGCAATTTGCTTGGCGATGGACAACGCTTCTTCGAGCGGGATGCGGCCTTCCATAATTCGTTCAGCGAGAGTGGGGCCTTCGACTAATTCCATCACCAGCGCGCGAACGTTGCCGCTCTCTTCGAAACCGTAGATCGCAGCGATGTGGGTGTGGTTGAGCGACGCGAGAACTTGCGCTTCGCGCTGAAAGCGAGCCATGCGCTGTTCGTCGTTCGCAAATGCGGGAGAAATTATTTTGAGCGCGACATCGCGGCTGAGCTTCGCGTCATGCGCGCGATAGACTTCGCCCATCCCGCCCGCGCCGAGCGGCGCGACGATTTCGTATGGACCGAGCTTGCTGCCGCTGGAGAGCGCCATTTCGTAAAGGCATTATACATTGCCGCGGCAAAACACGTCCGGGAGTAGAAAGCGGGAGCAAGCTCCCGCACTCTACGGAATCGTAGCGAGACTCAATTTGGAGTGCGGCGGCAAGCCGCCGCTTTGCGAGGGAGGAAAAAGTCGAAAGAGGCGGTGAGAGGACGGAGCTGCTTTAGGCAGTGGCAAAAGTCAATCGTTCAGTCCAGCCGACGGGTTGTCGACCGGAGCATCAAAACCCGCACCCCGCAAAAACAAGAGCAAGATGCCCGCGTAAGCGCGGCGCTACGAAAGGCAACGTCGAAACCGGGGACATCGGTGTGGTTGCGCGGCCAGCGGGTGTACAATCCACGGCCAATGGGAGGCGTGGTATGAAGATGAGACATCGGATTGCGTTGGCGGCGGTGCCGGCTTTGGTGATGTTCGCGATAGCGTTGGGGACCAGCGCGCAGAGGTCGCGGGGCAAAGTGCAGTCGATGCAGGCAACGGTAGACAGCGGAGTTGCGCATCCTGCGACGGCAGCGATTACGGGACCTGCGAGTGTCACTTGTATGAACGCAACGTCCGAGGCGCAAAATTCGAAGCCGGTTCCGTCTTGTCACGTGGTCGCGCCGGGATTCACAGGAAACTTGAACAAAGGGCAGACCGCGAGCATCACGGGCGCTGGAAATGCAACGCTCACCTGCAACGGACAAGGCCCCATGCTTCGCTGCACCGCTCGCGTCGACACCCCGCCGGTGAGTCAGTGAACCTAGTGCGAAAGGCAACGGCGAAAACGACTCAAAAGAGCCGGTGGGGGTGCCGCGTTTATTCGTAGCGTGTATTTTTGATCAGCAAGAACGATTTAAGGAGGCGTCATGGATTCGAAACAGGTGGTTCTGGTTACCGGTGCGAGCACGGGCTTCGGCAGACTCATCTCGGAAACTCTTGCGCGGCAGGGCCATACTGTTTTTGCAACCATGCGCGATCCGTCAGGGCGCAATGCCGCAAACGCATCGGAAATTCGCGCGGTCGCTGCCAAGGAAGCGCTACCTCTGCACGTTCTGGAGCTTGACGTTACCAATGACGCTTCCGTGGAACAGGCTGTGCAAGCTGCCGTGAAACAAGCCGGCCGCATTGACGTGGCCATAAACAACGCCGGCTACGCATTGAGCGGTCTGGCCGAGGCGGTCACGCCCGAACAGGCCCAACAAATCATGGACACGAACTTTTTCGGCTCCGTTCGTGTGAATCGCGCGGTACTTCCTTACATGCGACGGCAGCGAAGCGGATTGCTGCTACACATCAGCAGCGGCGCCGGGCGCGTGGTTTTTCCGGCATTTGGATTTTACTGCGCGAGCAAGTTCGCGCTGGAGGCACTCGCGGAAGCGTACCACTACGAACTAGCGTCGCAGGGAATCGATTCGTGCATTGTCGAGCCGGGCGCCTACCAAACAGCTATTTTTGGTAACTTGGCGGAAGCTGCGGACAAGGCTCGGGGCGAGACGTACGGCGCGGCAAACCAGATACTGGCCAAGATCAACGCCGGTCTCGCGAGCGCGGCAGGAAATGCGCAGGAGGTCGCCGACGCGGTTTTGCGAGTTGTGGAAACACCGGCGGGGCAAAGGAAGCTGCGGTATCGCGTGAGCGCTGCGGAACTCGGCGTCGATCAAATCAACGCTCTCTCCGAACAAGTGCAAGGCCGGCTGTTCGAAATATTTGGAATAGCCGCGGAGACGGCGTTCGTTCAACGCAGCGCAGCCGCGAAGAGCTGATCCGTATCTTGTTCCCGATTCGGGGTACACGAACGAATCTTGGCCTCAGCGACTTTCCTGAACGACGCGGCCGTTGAGTGGTTGAAGCGGGCGCACGTCGTGCGGATAGAGTTTTGCGAACGCGCTGATCTGCTCCGGCGAAATGTCCGTCGGAGTCTTCAGCACAAACCAGATGAGGCCTTCGGTGCAGGGCGGCGCCGTCAGCGACCCCATGTAGCTGTAATAGGCAGTGTCGTCAGGCAGGAGTCCGGCGGGATTTACGTCGACTTCGGGAATTTCTTGCTCTTTTCCTGCGGTCATCGGCATATGTTCCCAAAGCTGCTGAACGGTGGAGTTCGCGCTGCCCGCTTTCAGAAGAACCGCGACTCCGATAATTTTCCCGTCGCTTGATTGGTGCATGAAGTGGGCCACCATATCGTATGCCTTGCCCTGAATGTGCTCTTCGCTCGGATGATGAAAATGAAATTGGGTGAGTTGATAGCGCTTGCCTCCGACGATCAGGAAGTTCCCGGTATCCGGCGCGTCGTGGTAGTTCACACGGATGGTGTAGCCGTTGTTGATTAGAAATTTCAGTGGGCCGCTTTTGTATTCGAACCGAATGGCGGGGAGTTCCACTTTGTGAAGATTTCGTATGTCGATGGGAGATTGTTCCTTGCCGGCGTTGCATGCAGCCCAGTCGGGATCCAAGTCGCTCCAATGGTCCGGGCCTTTTGCGCCTTCGTAGCTCCAGGCGGTTTTCCACTGGGCTAGCAAGGCTGCTGGCAGCAAAACCATTGCGATGATGAACAGTACGAACGCTGTAAAACCGTTTCGCAAATTGCACCTCTCATTGCGGTCGACGGGTCAAGCCTCATCTGACTGCGTAAGGCGGACGCCGAGAGATGATGTCGCGGCCAGTATGGCAGTTCACGAACTCAACAATTCGTTCATCATCGAAGTATGAATGTTGGTGCTGCCGACGGGCTAGGAGCGCGGTTAGCTGCTGGGGAAGGAAGATGCCGGGCTGAAGCCCGGCGCTACAAGAACTACGGCGCAAGTCAAAAGAGCCGGCTGGAAGCCGGCGCTACGAAAGGCAACGGAAAAGGCAAGATGCCGCGCTGAAGACCGCGGCGCTACATTGAAATCCTAAAACTACATCCCGGAGTCAAAAGAGCCCGGCGGGACGCCGGCGCTACGAAATGCAACATCTAAACCGAAAAGCGACGCCGGAAGCCAAAAGAGGCAGCGCTATGCGGGAGCAAGTTTTCGGGCGGCTAAGCCGAGCATTAGGCGCGAGAATCCGGTCATCACCAGGTTTACTCCTACCAAGGTGCCAATGGCCCACACGGAACTTGATGGCCAGTGGAACCAGATCAGTCCGCCGAGAAACAGCGTAATCAGCGCATTCATCAGGAGCCAGCCCGAGCCGCCTTGACCTCGCGAGCCGAAATACGCGATGAATTCGAAAATCGCGGCCATAAAAATAATTACGGCCAGGAGAAGCGTCAGCGTTCCGAGGCCGAGCAAGGGGTGCGTCAGGTAATAGAAGCCGCCCGCGATGAACACGACTCCGATCAGCACTTGCCAGATCTTGCGTCCTGCTCCGACTTCGCTGAACGCTGAAACCAAATGCGCAGCGCCGCCGAAAATCAGTAGCCAGCCGACCAGGATCGTTACGGCCAAACCCGCAATGGTGGGCTCGATAATCGCCAGTATTCCCAGAATAATGAACACCACGCCTATGCCGATATACAAGCCGCTCGCTTTCTTTACGAACTTCGATGCACCCTGCAATCCGTGACTTGGATTTGGCGACGCCATCAGACACCTCCACTTGCGTTTGCTTTGCGGAAATTGCCGCTCGCCTGAGCGGGGCAGTTGCGGATGAATGAGCTTGAACGAAACCGGGCTGATTCTACTCCGCTAATTCCCCGCCCCGCCAATGATTCTTTTGCGCGAACCGCGCTGAGCCGCAGTTGTGGGTGGCGCCACAGCGGGCGCAGCATGCTGCGCCCCTACGAAGAAATTGGTCGGCGTCGTTTTCGGTCGACGCAGTGTGGGAGATGTCGACGGTGCCCGGCGAACAGCAGGTCCCTCGTCGGCCAAGAAACGGCCTCGCTCGCGATGACAACGAAAGTGCAAAAGCGGAAACCAAAACCTCAGAGTCAAAAGAACTGGCGCAGCATGCTGCGATCTTACGGGACATCGTTACCGCAAGACGCGTCCGGGCGCAGAGCGCGGGAGCAAGCTCCCGCACTCCATAGAAATGCGGCGACGCTTAGTTTGGAGAGCGGCCGGAGGTGTCGGGAGAGGTGCGGCAAAACCAAGATGCCGGGATGAAGCCCGGCGCTACGTGACGCGCACGCGTCGGATCTTCGCGGACACGCGAATTAGTACGGGAGGGTCATTTCGCGGATGGAGGCTAGCGCGGCGCATTCCTCCGATCCCGGGCCGAGGTCATCTTTGCCAACGTCGCTTAGTTGCGTTTTGTGCAACGCCACGCCTACATGAACGATTCCCTCGGAAGACGACCAGATTCGAACGAGAGCGCGTATGCTATCGTTCTCCGTTCGCACGCGAAGCACGGTTTGGCCCAGGGGATAAATCGGGCAGGTGTTGTGCTCGTTCTCCGCGACCTGGAATTGTATTTGTCGTTCTGCAAGATATCTCATCGAGATTAACGCAAAATCTCTCTTTACAGTTTCGTCCAGGTTTACGCGGGGAAAGTAATACTCGAAGGCAAAAACCCCTTTCGAAAACTCCGCGTTTCTATATCCGCCGGCCATGGCTTGGTCCACTTTGCTGGGCCGCCAGCGGATGTCCCAACTTTGCGGATAGCACATACTCACGTTCAGATCGCGAAATATTCCAGCCGTAGAGGGAGCAAATTGCGGCGTGATGTGAGGAGGAGGCTGCAGATTCTGCATCTTGCCGTTGAAATAAAACTCCGCGCGGTATTGGTCGGGCTGCGCGCAACTTTGGTGGCCCGTCGCATCGAGATACGAGCGAAATTCGCGAACCGAGCCATCCGATTCTCTCTGCACAGTTTCCCAATCCACCGCGCCTGAAAGATCGGGTAACGCCCGCCACAGTTGCCATTTTTGTTCGTACTTGTACCAAAGAACGCTCAGAACATCCTGTTTTTCCCTGATATTCTCGGGTTTGGCGTGCCACCCTAGGCCAGCTGGCGCGGCGATTAACCAAACGTCACGGAGGCGCGGCGACCCGCCGGAACCTCCGTTCGGCGCCGGCCAGGCTGCAGCCACGAGTTGCTGCTTAAAATCGTCCGCCATGCTCTTGATCGTCTTGCAGTCTTCCGCGCTGCGAATTCCCGAGCAATAATGCAGCAGAACTTCAAGGTCGTTGATGTTGGCCGCCGCTAGCCCATTTCGCAAATCGGCGGCATGTGAGACGGCCAGCGCATCCTTGTAAGCAGCCTTGGCACCCTCAAAATCCCCCGCTGCAAGCCGCGTTACTCCGAGGTTGAAGTCCAGAAACTTGTGTTCCTTGTTTTCATCGTCGTTCACCGCTTCCTGCGTCTCCTTCATGCCTTTCTTGACGCCCTTCAAATCCTTCTTCACCAATCCGAGTGAGTAGGTATCCCAGCCAAGGTTTCCCATCAGGTCCGCGTTTAGGCTGAAGGACTCGCGGTCGAAACCCGTCATCGCTTTGTTTTCGCGCTCGACCACTTTGCCGATGACGTCCTCGGAAAACAAACTGCTGAACGACTCGCCATTCTGCGGAGATTTCTCGTGCTGAGAAGAACGCGATAGATAATAGTTCGCGAGCGAAAAAGTGGGGCGCGCTTCCGCCGCGCATTCGAATTCCTGCGCCGCTCTATGGTAGTCATCCTGCGTGGCGGCAGTGTCGTATTCGATTCTGCCCACGGCGTAGTGCCGCGCCGCCACGTCCTTGGGGTCTTCTTTTTTTGATTCTGTTTGCTTGGGATCGCGGCAGGCCTGCGATTCGGTGTAAGTCTTTCCGGAGATTCTTCTCAGGCCCTGCACCGTCCCGAATCCGATCACGATGGCTACCAGGAACACGCCGAACACCACCAGCACGGATGCTGCGTCCAGGTCTCGAACCATCGTCAGTGATTGTCCGAACAAATACAGAGCAATCGCCAGCCATGTAAGCATGGTCAGGTATTGTTCCGCGCGTGTGTGATACGCAAGGCTCAGTTCGTTTTCCGAATCGGCCTGCGCAAAGGCGAGATGCGAACCCCACTTCGGTTCGCCATTCAAGAAGCCGCGCGGGTATAGGGTGTCCGACTCCGTCCCGAGTCCACCTTTACCGTAGAGCGAATCGACATAGTGTCTGTCCTCTCTGCCCACCACGGTCGCCCAGCGCGCCTTGTCTTCGTCGATTTTTTCCGCATTGCCCTTCAGCACTCCCATTTCCATCAGATTGGCTTCCTGCAGAACGGCCTGAAAGCGCAAACGATTTTCCTGCGTGGTGGCGAGCTTGCTCAGGTAAGCATATGCCACGCCCGTCTGGCTGTTTCGGAAACCGTCCACCAGAAGGTCTGCCGCATTGCTCGCCCTCGTACTCGCCTCTGTGCTCGCCATACTGTACGCGGTCCCTATAATCGCGCTGACCAGCACGGTGAAAACGATCAGCAGAACCACGAGAATTGAGAAAGCGCGCTTGCCGAGTTCGGCGTGCATGCGCACTGTGGGGACAAGGCGCGGTTCCAATTCACCCGGGTGCGGACTTTCCTCCTCTTCCTCGTCTTCCTCTTTCTCTACAGCTTGGTCTTCGGCTTTCTCCGCGGCGCTCTCTTTAGCTTTAACTTTCACTTCCTCGGGATCGAGGAAGCCCATTCGACGGGACACCCGTTCCGCTACCACGGAGATGTACGGCGCAACCACCACCCCCACGAAACCGAATAGCCCGAAAAGAAGCAGCACAGCGCCGAAAAACAGGGCGCTCACGTGATCGGCCCACATCGCGAGTAGCACTCCGCATGCCGTCACTCCCACGCCGGACCAGAACATAACCTTCATTCGGTGATCGTTTTGGCGCCAAAGCTCCGCGAAAGTGAGGCATCCCAGCGCAAGAACGAATAGGACGACCGCGATTGTCAACCGAATCAACTTGCAATTGACTTTTTCTATCTCATCCTGCAACTTGAGCCAAAGCGAACTGCTGCCTTCGTTCTTCTCTACCTCCCGTTTGCACAAGATCTTGTTAATCAGCGTGCGCCAAAGCGAACTGTCTTCCTGTTTTGCTTCGCCCGGCTTCGTTTTCTCAGAGGGCGTGTACTCGCTACCCAAGCCGATCGCCTGCAACTCGCGCGAAACGTCCTGATCGATTATTTCTTGCTTTGTCAGCTTCGGGTCGTCGTAGCCCCCGATCCAAGTAGCATTTCGATAAGGAATCAGAATTCGCGCGGCGTTGAATTCCACCTGGGCTTGCACATCGCGACGGGAAGCTCCCGCCGGGTCAACCTTTCTGAGCGCGTCGGCCTCGTTGCGCAGGCGCCCCCCCTCGGTGATGAACGAGAGAGCATCGTCATAAAAGTGAAAGAGCTGGGCTTCGCGTTCGTTATATTCCTTGCGAATGGTGAGTTCGATCAGGTGGCGTTGGCTGAGTTTGCTTTCGAGGACGTCCGCTTCTTCTTCCGCATTGCCCGCGCGCAACGCGGCAATTGCTCCAAACATCGCGACCAGCGCCATAACCAGCGCGATCCCGGTGCCATCCCTTTTGAGCTTAATAAATCTCTCGTTTTTTTCGAGCGAAAACATGGGTTGAGCTTGCGGATAATATCTCGCTGCCATGAGTGAAGCAAGCGCAAGATTGGCCGAGGGAAAAGTGAAGAGTAAGCTAGGCGCGTGAAGCCAAACCGAAAAGTCGCGAGCGTCTTGATGGCGGTTGCGGTGTGCGCGACGTCGATTCTAGGGCAACAACAGTCGGGCCCGCAACAGTTGAGCCAACGACAGTCAGGACAACAACAATCGTTCCCGGCAATTTCAACCTTAGACGAGTCCTCCATCGCGGGTCGAGCCGTTGCGTTGGACGCTGAAGGAAAGCTTTTGCCGTGGCCGATGCCGGAAGATACCGGCTATTCCTACTCCGCGTATTTTCTTTCCCAATGGACGATCGTGTGGGACCAGTACAATCGGCAGCGCCTGCCTTACTATTTTTGCTGCTTCGATTTTGACCGCGCGACGTTTGAATTGTCGCCGGATCGCAATTATGTGAACTCGACAGGATATTTGCGCGCGATGATGGAAGGTTTTGTCGAGCGGCTTTATCCATACACCGGCGATCCGCGCACGCTCGAATTTCTGCAGAACTTCGCGGACTACGAATTGCAATACGGTTTGACGCCCGAAGGATACGCGTGGGCGCAGGTGCCGTACCCTTCCGCGAATCCCGGTAGCCGCCGTTACACAGGATGGAGCAATCACGGCGAGGATTACGTTGAGCCCCACGTCGTCGGTGAAGACGGCTACGCCTATCTTCGTCTTTACGAGATGACCGGCAACACGAAATACTTGCTCGAAGCAATTCGCTGCGCCAACGCTTTGGCGAAGAACTTCACTCCCGGCGACGAAAAGAATTCTCCGTGGCCCTTCCGCTGCTTCGCTCGCGACGGCAGTCTGAGAGGCGGAACGGGAATGTTTCCGTATTCCGCAAATGTGGTGGAACCCATCATGCTGTTTGACGAACTGCTTCGCATCGGCCAGGGCGATACCATCGCGTACAAGAAAGTCCGCGCGGGAGCATGGGCCTGGTTGATGAAATATCCCATGCAGAACAATGTATGGTCCGGATATTTTGAAGACGTTCCCGGCAGCATGGACAATGTGAATCAAGTGATTCCGCTGGAATTCGCGCGCTACGTTCTGCTGCACCCTGAAATAGATCCCAACTGGCGCGTGCATTCGCGAAAGCTGATCGATTGGGTGCGGACTACGCCGAAATGGCCGAAATATAAGGTTCACGGCGCGACGGTGACAACCGAGCAGGGCGACGGCAAAACTTTCTGCTGCAATCTGCCGAATCAGTGTTGCGACAGTCACAGCGCGCGTCTGGCTGCGGCGGAAGCTCTGTACTATGCAAAGACGGGCGCCAAAGCATATAAGCGAACGGCCTACAGAACCTACAATTGGGTCACGTATTTTCAAGGGTTGCCGGCAGCGGCGCACGCGCCGTTCAGCGATCAGTGGTGGTTCACCGACGAATTTGCGGACGGACCGCGGCGCATGATGGACGCGTTCTGGGCCGTTCCGGAGTGGGCGCCGGCGGACGAATCGCACTTGCTCGGGTCGTTCTCCGTCGTCACGAAAATCGCTTACGGCGCAGGATCCGTGACTTATTCCACGTTCGACGCTGACTCGACAGATGTTCTGCGTCTGAATTTTGTTCCCCTCTCGGTGAACGTGGGCGGCAGGCCGATCAGCCGCGGGAAGAATCTCGCGCACGAAGGTTACACGTTCGACGATTCGACGCGCGTGCTCACTATCCGCCATATCGCGTCACGAGATGTGGACATTCAAGGTGTCAGCACGGAATTGCCTCCGTCCTATATTACATTTGACGATCCGCACCTCGCGGCAGGCACTTCGCTGGTGGGTCAGTATCCTGCCGGCGTGATCGACTGGGGCGACGGCGAATGGAAGATCGGAACGCCGTTTGGAAAATTCGGGACGTTTACACTGTTTGTGACAGACCCGAAGGCTCCCGGTGTGGATTTTCATTTCTACGCGCCGCGCATTTTTTTGGGCGTGGATGTTTACAACGACGGAGACACTGATGCGACTCTCACGGTACGTTCGCCGGAGACCCGCGACGTGTCTTTTACTGTGAAACCGAAAGAGCTTCGGCGTATCAGGACGAAATGGCGCGAGCCGAGTTCGCAAGTGGTTTTCGACATTACCAACGGCGAAAGATTGCGGTTCGACAATCTGGCTTATGCTCATCCGTAATGGGAGTCACGTTGTAGTGGAGGAAGTCAAAAGAGCCGGCTGGAAGCCGGCGCTACGAACGGCAACGGCAGAACCAAGATGCCGGGCTGAAGCCGGCGCTACGAATGGCAACGGCGAAGTCAAATGCAGGGGCTACCACAGCGGGGCTACTGGTTGTTGCTGGAATACTGGCGGGGGGCCGCCGACATTTTCTAAGTGGATGGCGGACAAGTAGGGCTTGGCTTGGGGGTCGTAGGTTACGGTGATGCTTCCGCCGCGACCGGGTGAGCCGTCGAATCCATTTCGACCGTCGCTGCCGGCCATACCGCTGCTTCCATTTGGAATTCCAATTCCGCCGGAGCCTCCTGCGCCGCCACGCCCGCCGCGACCACCGGAGCCGCCGGGACCTCCATCAGCTTTCACCGTCAGCGCGCCGCCTGAGGGATCCACCAGATACAGCCGACGTTTGCCCGCAGCCGAGACACTCATTTGAAGAAGAGGATGGATTCCGGGCCTGAGCGTCACGAGTATCTGCACCGGCGGAGCGTTTCCTCCATTTCCTCCGTCGCCGCCATCGCCTCCGTTCGTGCCATTGCCGCCGTTTCCTCCGGCAGACGGATTATTCGGATCGATGGAGCCCATAGAGCCCGAGGAGCCGGCCATTCCGTCGCTGCCGTTCGTACCGTCCGAGCCTTTGGCGCCGGAAAAATTCGAGACGAAGTTGTAGTCGTAGGTGATGGGAATATCGAGTTCGGCGTGGAGATCCGGGTGGCTGGGTACGGTGATGGCGACGTGCGCTGTCTTTCCGTCGCTGACTCGCGGATCATGGGCGAGAATCAAGACGCCTTTTTTGTTCACGGTAACTACAGATGGAGTCACCGTAAGGTCGCTCCACAAAACTTTCCCTTTGCCCTGGCCTTCGGTCACCAATATTTTGCCGTCAGGTTGAGTAAACGTCGCGACCAGTGGCGATTTTTCTCCGGGAGCGATTGCCGGGCCGTTGGGAAGGTGGACTTCCATCGATGTGACGGGAGTTTTCGCGAGATAAACTCTCATGCCCAGCTTCACTTTCACGGCGGTACATCCGCTCATGGCAAGCAGCGAGCCCAACGCGAAGCAAACTGCCCAACGCGCGGCGCGTTCGGCGACGGGTTCTCGTAGCTTGTACTTACTCATGCCGGAAACCTCACTTGTAACAGACAATTATTAGACTGGTTATTAGACCGCGCCGGTTCCCGTTGGGGTACAGCGCCCGAATCGTCATCGTTCCAGAACCGACTGTTGCTCATTTGGAAAACACTCTGCATTGGTTTCTTTACTCTGTTGGCTACGCGACAGATGATGCCGTGGGCGCAATACAGCTTCCTTCTAGTAAGGCGCGAATGTACAAGAGCTTCTTTCATCTGCGCGAAAGCCCGTTCAATGTGAACGTGGACCCGCGTTTTTTCTATCCCACGCGGCAAAGTGAACTAGCGCTGCAAAAACTTATGTACGGGATTCAGAATCGCAAAGGACTGATTCTGCTTACCGGAGAAGTCGGCACAGGCAAGACCATGCTGATTAACCAGTTGCTCAACTGGTTGCGCGAGACCCACACGCCGACGGCATTTGTTTTCAATTCAAATTTGGGCGAAGGCGACCTGTTCAACTTGATGGCCTGCGATTTCGGAATCGCACACGATCCGGAAGATAAATCGAAGCTTCCCATCCGAATGAACCGCTGGGTGCTTGAATGCCATCACGCGGGTGTAAGCCCCGTGCTGATTGTGGACGAAGCGCAAGGATTGTCGTTCGACCGGCTGGAAGAAATAAGGCTGCTATCGAACATCGAGACTCCTTACGAAAAAATGCTGCAGATAGTCTTCGCGGGCCAGCCGGAACTGGAGGAGCATCTCAACCAGCCCGAAGGTCAGCAGATTCGGCAGCGCATCGCAGTGCGTTGCAAAATCGGAGGGCTAACGCTGGAGCAGACGCACGGTTACATCGAGCAGCGTTTGCGAATCGCGGGCGCCATCGGAGAACCCATCTTTGAACGCCAGGCGATGGACGCGGTTTATTTTTATGCGCGTGGCACTCCGCGCGTGATCAACCTGATTTGCGAGCATTCGCTCATCAATGCATACGTTGACCAACTGCGGCCGGTGCCGGCAAGCACGGTCGAGCAAGTAGCGGCCGAATTCCAGCTCGAGCAGCTCCAGACGTCCGGCGCTGCTGTAGCTTCGAATTCCGCAGCGGCTCCAGTTGCATCGCAATCAATTTTCGGTTGGCAGCGAACTCCCGTCGCTCCGACCCAAGAACCTGCTGAGACGGAACGAGCCCACGCGGCTGTTGCCGGCGGTTCGTCCCGCTCGCCGCAGGTGAGCCACAACATTCCAGTCGCACCGGCGCTTTTAGATATGCAGGCGATTTCGGTGGCGGCAAGCATGCCGCAAGCGCTTCCGCCGTCGGGCGTTCCATTTGTGCCCAGCAGCACGTTGGCGCCGATCGAGCTACCGCGCCGCGTGCCTTTAATCTTGCCGGCGCCATCGCGCGCTTCCGCTGTTCAACATGCGTCTGTAGGCGCAGCTCAGCCGACATCGCGAGCAATCGCATCTGGGGATTCTTCGCGGGAAGTCAGCCGAGCCGTTGCGGATGTACACAGCATCGAGAACCTGACGCGCCAGCGTCACTGGGTATCTAAACCAAATGCAACAGAAATTCTTCGCCGATGGGTGGCCGTTCGACGGGATCGATGTTTGTCCATTGTGAGCGGCGCAGTTCAACAGTTGTTAGGACTGCCTGCGCTGCGGTGGCTGACAGCGCCGCGACCGCAAGTCCATCATGCTCGGACGCACCGACGGTGGATAAGAGTGCATGATAAGCCCAGCGGGGTTCAAATTTTGCGGCATCGCGATTGGATCAAGCGACTGGAGGCGAACGCGTCCAACATCGTGCTAGCGACCCGGCATCTCAGCACATCCGTTTTTCGATGGCTGCAACAACCCGTCAGCTCAGCGCATCGCCGCTAGCAAGCTTGGGCTGGACTTGCCCGTGTCTTCATCTCGTCTGGTTCTCTTTCGGGTTCCCCCTAACACACGCTAAGTTTTTACTCGCAGGGATAATAAAAGTTGGGTAATATCTCACGCGCCAGCCCGCTTCAAAAACCTGATCGTTAACCCAGGAGGAATAAATCCATGCTTAAAAGAATCGTGATGATCGGTGTAGCACTTTGCGCAGCTTTTGCTCTCGGCGCGGTGATGTTCGCGCAAAGGCCGCCGGTGGATGTTGGTGAAAGGCACGGAAATATGCGAGCGGCGCAGGAACTCATCCAGCAGGCTTGGATGAAAGTTGACGAAGCGCAACAGGATAACAATTACAACCTGGGAGGACACGCAGGTCGCGCGAAAGAACTTCTCACCCAAGCCAGCAACCAGATCAAACAGGCAGCAGAGGCAGCGAATCGGCGCTAGCGTTTGAACCACGCAAGCGGCAGCAAGCTCCGGCAGGCCGCCGCAGTCCGGGCTGAAGCCGGCACTACAGGAAACGCGGAACCTCTAAAGTCAATTTCAGGAGAGCTCGACGCTGGGGGCGGCGAGTTGGCGGTGGTACAAGTCCGCATATACGCCTTGATGCTCCATCAACTCGGCGTGCGTGCCGCGTTGCACGATAGTTCCCTCTTGCACCACCAGAATTTGATCGGCTTTGAGAATTGTCGATAGCCGGTGCGCGATCACGATAGAAGTTCGCCCAGCGAGAGCGACTTCCAGCGCCTTTTGAATCGCCGCTTCGGATTCGGAATCCAGGTGCGCGGTAGCTTCGTCGAGAATGACGACGTCGGGAGCTTTGAGCAGCAGCCGCGCAATCGCGAGGCGCTGTTTCTCGCCGCCCGAAAAGCGGTAACCGCGCTCGCCGACCAACGTGTCCAATCCCTGGGGCAGCGATTCCACCAGCCGCAGAACTTGCGCGGCGCGCAACGCTTCGGTAATTTCCGCGTCCGTCGCGTCGGCCTTGGCGTACAGAAGGTTCGCGCGAATCGTGTCGTGGAACATATGCGCGTCCTGCGTCACAACACCGATGCGCTGATGAAGCGAATCCAATTTTGCGTCGCGGACATCGACGCCGTCAATCTTGATCGCTCCGCCTTTTACGTCGTAAAGCCGCGGCAGCAGGTGCGTGATGGTGGTCTTTCCCGCGCCGGAAGGTCCTACCAGCGCAACCAGTTCGCCCGGCTTCGCGGTAAAAGTAATTTCATTCAGCACGGTCTTTTCGGGCGTCTTGTCCGGCACGGCAATCGATTCCAGTGACGCAAGCGACACTTCCGAAGCCGCGGGATAACGGAATGAAACGCGGTCGAACGAAACTGTGGCGGGCCCGGACGGAATCGCAACAGCGTTCGCTTTTTCGTGGATCATTGGCGGAAGATCCAGAATCTCGAAGACGCGTTCGAACGATACCAGCGCGGTCATAACGCTCACTTGAATATTCGAGAGACCCAGCAGCGGGACGTACAGGCGCGCAAGGTAGGAAACCAGCGCGACAACAGTTCCAACGTCCAGCGTGTGCCGTACGGCAAGTACCCCGCCCCAGCCATACGCCAGCGCGGTGGCGAAGGAAGCCATCAGAAGCAAGGCCGCAAGGAAGAGACGTCCGTAGACAGCTTGCGTGACTCCAATGTCTGAAACGCGCTCTGCTTTTTCGCCGAACGATTTGTTTTCATCCTGCTGGCGGCCGAACAGTTTCGCGAGCAAAGCGCCGGCGACGTTGAAGCGTTCAACCATGAGATTGTTCATCGAAGCGGTGAGATCATAACTTTCGCGCGTGATGGCCTGCAGTTTGCGTCCCCAGAACCGCGCAGGAAAAACGAAAAGAGGAACCAGGACCAGCGCCGCCAGCGTGATACGCCAGGACAGCAAAAACATCGCGCCTAAAATCAGCGTTACAGTTATGACATTGCCCACCACATTCGAAAGAATGTCCGTGAACGCAGTTCGCGCTCCGCTCACGTCATTATTGAGTCTGCTCACCAGCGCGCCGGTCTGCGTGCGAGTAAAGAATGCCAGCGGCATCTGCTGGATGTGTTCGAACAACTTCGCGCGCAGCGAAAGCACCACGCTCGCGCCGATTCTTGCGGACAAATATCCTTGCGACAGTCCCAGCGCTCCGTCTAACAACCCGAGAATGGCGACCAGCACAGCGAGACGAATGACAAGCGGCGCGTTCCCCTTGAGAATGCCTTCGTTGATGATGTAGCGATAGATTAGCGGGTTCGCAATGCCGATCGCCGCTCCAATGATGACCACGAGAAGAAATAGGGCGAGAAGCCATGCATACGGGGCCGCAAACGCTATCATTCGTTTCGCGGTGCCGGGCTTCACCTTTTTCTTCAGAACAGAAGAATCCTGCCCAAAGGAGTTCAGCGAGCCCATCATGCTGCTCATCGATGTGTTCTCCGCCTGCGCGTGCGCGTACGTGAATTCACGAACGCATAGTTTAGACAAACTACCACTCAAAACACACAATTATGGTTTCGAATCGCTCCTGCGGAAAAATCTCCGGTTCAGAAGTGCGGGAGTAGTGCGCCGCTCGCGGGAGGCCACGGCACAACCAGATGCCGCGCTAAAGCCCGGCGCTAGGAAAGAGGGCAGGCGAGCTGTACATAGGTTTGCGAATGGACCAGTAAGCCGAAGCGCTTACGGGTTCGAGCGGTTCAGAAACTACTTTGCCGTCACGCGTGAAATACAGGGCTGCGAGACTTGCTGCTTTCAATTGCAAGACTGTATATTTATCCGGCGAACTTGAGGTGGCATCCCGAGAGGCAAGCCATGAGGGAGCGCACAGACTTGGAACTCACTGCGACTCCTCCGAGTCGACAAAGGAATCTCACGAATTTCAAAATCGCCGGGATAACTTTAGTCGGGATTGTCGCGATTCTGACTTTACTTGGGATTCCAAACTGGATTTACGAAATGGTCCGGCAGGGTCCCGCGGAGAGAACGATTTACAGTCTCACTCCCGATCTGGTTATTTCGCGTTGCGGTACGCCTATCAGCGACAATACCGAAAAGACTTCGCCGACAGCGCTCGGTTACTTCGTCTTTCGAGAGATGTCTTACAAAGGCGGTAAAGAAAATGTCGTGCTCTCCTTCGCCCGCGCGGACCAAGGAACTACGCAAGGGAGATGGGTGTTGAACTCAATGCACGATTCAGTGGACCATTCCAGGTACGCCACGGGAAAGTCGAAACTGACCACCCTGCCATGCCTAGCCGGCAGTTAGGAGTTTAGATGAAACTGTCGGTTCATTTCTTCTTTGCCTGGAGGGGGTCGTTAATTCTGTAGCGCGAGGACAATGACTCAACCTTCAGATCCGAACTTGAAGGCGACCCCTGCATCCGGCGAAGTTTCCCTTTCCGCGCCTTGTACGGATCCGATTCGCCTGTCTGACTTCGAGCCGCTCGCAAAAACAAAGATGTCCGCGATGGCTTGGGAGTACGTCAGCGCCGGCGCAGGCGACGAAATCACCATGCGCTGGAACGAGGAAGCCTACCAACGCATTCGTTTGAAGCCTCGCATTCTGGTGGACGTTTCCAAACTCGACACGCGCGTCACTTTGTTCGGACAGGAGCACGCTTTTCCGATTCTTCTCGCGCCTACTTCGGGCCACAAGTTGTTGCACCCGGACGGAGAGTTAGCCACAGCGCGAGGCGCCGGCGCGGCTAGCACCGCGATGGTGCTCAGTTGTTTTTCCGGCACGAGCCTTGAAGACGTCGCAGCGGTAGCAAAAAGTCCTCTGTGGTTTCAACTTTACGTGCAGCCGGACCACGGCTTCACTCGCGCTTTGGTGCAACGCGTCGAAGCTGCCGGGTACCGCGCGCTTTGCCTCACGGTGGACACTCCTATCACCGGAGCACGCAACCGCGAAACCCGCGCTGCCGTGAAACTTCCAGCCATGCCGCACTTGGAAGGCTTCAGAGTAGCCGGGCAGGAAGGCCATCTCCACACCGGCTCGTTGGAGATTTTTAGCGGGGTGCTGGACGCGGCGCTTAGCTGGAAAGATGTCGAGTGGCTGCGCTCCGTCACCAAGATGCCCGTGGTGCTGAAAGGCGTGATGAATCCGGATGACGCTGACTGCGCGGCAAAGTCCGGAGTGGCTGGCATTATCGTGTCGAATCACGGCGGCAGAAATCTCGACACTCTGCCTGCAACTATCGATGCGCTGCCGGAAGTGGCGGAAAAAGTTGCGGGGCGCATCCCCGTGTTCGTGGACGGCGGCATTCGACGCGGCACCGACGTGCTGAAGTCCCTGGCCTTGGGCGCAAGCGCCGTTTTTATCGGCCGCCCGTATCTTTATGGACTAGGCGCAGCCGGAGAAGCGGGTGTTACGCAGGTGATCAATATCCTCCAGCGCGAATTACAAATGGCCATGGCGCTGACCGGCCGGACGAATATCGCCGCCATCGACCGCTCAGTAATCTGGACCTAGCCGAAAACATTTCGCGCGTCTCTGCAAAATCGCGCGCTTCACTGCAGCGGGATGCGATAGAGGTTGCGGCGGGTGTTGCGGATTGTGTAGGCGTAAACGGACGGGCTGACAGAGGAATCCACCAGTCGCGGAATCGCGGCTCCAGCTTTTGCGCTAGTAAAGTCCTCGATACGTTCAATTCCAGTAGCGGGCAAGATCGGAAGGCCCGTGTTGCGCAGCAGCGGTAGGGGGAAGGTAACGTTGCGCAAGGCGTCGAAATAAACGTACACGAATTTTCCGGTGACGTCCCAACTTACCTGGCAATAACCCAGGCAAAGCGGAACAGTCTTGCTTCCATCCGCGGCGATCACAGACAACTGAGCTGTGTGTTCCTGATCCGGGCCCGGCGTAGAGGCAACGATCCAGCGACCGTCCGGTGACGCGCTGTAAACATCGAAAACACGTCCGGGAATTACTTTGCGGCGGTCGGTTCCATCCGCTTTCATTCGATACAGAAAATTGGTTCCATTTTCTACGGACCGGAAAACCAGGTCGCCATCGGGGAGGAAGATGGGGAAATCGTCCTTCCCGTCGGAAGAAATGCGTACCGGGGATGAGCGTCGACTTGTCGGCGCAATCCACAGACTGGATTGCCCGTTCTGGTCTTCCATTTCGAAGGCGACTTCTTTTCCATCGACGGAAACTGAGTAGGCCGACATGGAATAGCCGGGGAGGAATTTCTCGGTCTTGCCGTCGGCCAAATCTTTGACCCAAAGTTCATAATCGGGCGTCTTGCCGTTGGCCATCAGATAATAGAGCTTGTTTCCATCAGACGAGAAAGATGCTGCGTATGCATTCCCTTCCGATGAAATCTGGTGGTCGCCGTCTTTGTCGTGCAGCCACACCGTGCTGTCCTCCGTGCCGACCGAGGTAATGAACGATTTGCCGTCTGGGGACATTGCAATGCCCTCCTGGGAAGTCGGACCAGGAGTCACCTGCTCGGGCTCTCCGCTTGGAAAACGCTGCCGCCAGATGTGGAATTTGTCGCCTTTCGTCAACGTGAGGTACACCCATTTGCCGTCAGGCGACCAAGCGCCCGAAGTGCAAAAACCATCGGGAGGTCCCACGACGCGCGTCTCACTAGTTCCCTGAAAAGGAACGACGCGGCACGGAAGAAAGTCGCCGCGAGAACCCATCTCCACCACCAGCACCCATCGCCCGTCAGGCGAAAGATAGGAGTGATGGATCATGCTGCGCTCGCCGGGAGGCGCGTAAACTTCGCGCCGCTCACCTCGGCCTTGGTCGGTGGTCACCAGCACCATGTGCAATCCCTCTTTGATCTCGGAAAAAAGCAATCGCCTGCCGTCGTCGATCCAGCTCAAAGAGCTCGCATTGGGAAACATTACATGCGGCTCGCCGCCCAGAACCGGGACTTCCCACACGGTCCAGGGTATGGCGGTTCCATAGGCGATGCGCGAGTTGTCAGCGGAGAAGGCTGGATTTAATTTCTGCGAGGCGTCATGCGTAAGTTCGACGGGTTGGCCGTCGGGCAAAAACTTCACACAAACTTGTCCCGGGCCGAAGAATGAATTGCTTCCGCGTATGAATGCGAGCATACGTCCATCCGGCGAGAGCGCGGGGTACACGGCGGAGTCGGTGAAAAACGTGAGCTGTTCCCAGTCCTTGCTCGCGGGAGCGCTTGTCCGAAGCGAGCGATACACGAGGAATGCTCCCGTTAGTGCCGCGAGCGCAATTACTGCAGCCGCGGCAAAATAGTAGGCTTTTCGCCTCGCACCGTTCTGCGTCGCAGCTACAGCTGTGGCTTGCGAGTCTAGTCTTGCCCGCGATGACTCTCCAGAGAGCGACACGGGCGTGCGGCCCGAGCCGCTGTCGCGCTTGAGACGCTGCAATTCCGCGCGGAGATCAGAAGCGTGCTGGTAACGCAGATCGCGGTCCTTCTCCAGCGCGCGGTTGATGATTTCTTCGAGCTTCGGCGCAATGTCCGGATTCAGACGAACCGGCTCAACCGGCTCTCGATTCAGGATGCCGTCGAAAACTACTCCAGAAGTGTCTCCGCGAAACGGAAGCGCGCCGGTGGCCATTTCGTACAGCACCACGCCGAAGGAAAAGAGATCCGTGCGCGCGTCGAGCGGGCTGCCGCGCACCTGTTCGGGCGACATATACGCCACTGTGCCGACCGCACTGCCGGGGCTGGTGAGCAATTCCTCGGCTGTCGCCGTGGGGAATGCGGAAACGCCAGCGCCTTCGTCGAGCGAAGACTGCTTGGCGAGACCGAAATCGAGGACTTTGGCGTGACCTCGATCGGTGACAAAAATATTCGCCGGCTTGATATCGCGGTGGACGATTCCTTTTGCATGCGCTGCGTCCAGCGCATCGGAGATTTCGATAGAGAGAGAGAGCAGAGTTTCCAGTTCCATGGGCCGGCTACCCATACGATTCTTCAGAGTGGCGCCTTCCATATATTCCATAGCGATGAAGGCCTGGGCATCCTGCTCGCCGATATCGTAAATGGTGCAAATGTTCGGGTGATTCAGCGCGGAAGCAGCTTGCGCCTCACGTTGAAAGCGGGCGAGCGTTTGGGGGTCGTGAGCAACGTCGGGCGGCAAGAATTTTAGGGCTACGAAGCGATGGAGTCGGGTGTCCTCGGCTTTGTACACCACCCCCATACCACCGCCGCCAAGCTTTTCGACGATGCGGTAATGCGAGATGGTCCGTCCGATGAAAGATGAAGAATCGGCCATTGGCGGAGCATGTTACGTCAGGCCCCAAATGCAAGCAATCGCGCGAAGACGGAATCGTTCTTCCGTCGTGAATCGAGCATGCCAGCACCCCGGCCCCGCTAATTGCTGAAGGATCGTTACGACAGGCGCGCCCATCATTATTTGAAAAGTGTGCGAATTAGAACAGCGCCGGGGTAAGCATGCTGCGTAGTATTGTCACTGGACGCACTCGTCTGCCGTGGCACCGCGTCGCGCGAACAGCACCAAAAAGGAGAGTCGAAATGAAGAAATCGCTGCTTATGACTACGTTTTTGCTGGCGCTGCTGGCTGCCGGCTGCACCGCAGGGCCACAGGGACAGCCCGGCCCCCAAGGCGTGGCGGGTACGGACGCCAATCGCGATCGAGACGCACAACGCGACAGAGACGCTCAACGTGATCGAGACGCGCAGCGCGAGCGAGACGCAGAGCGAGACCGCCAAGCTCACAACGCACCGTGTCCAGCAGGCGAGCACGTTTATACGGATCCCCACGATGGAAGGACGAGCTGCGTTCGCGACTAACAATCTCGCCTGATCAGTCGGGTTTTAGCGATTGTGCTTCCGTGGCGCCGGCAGCGTGCTGACACGTTGCCGATCGGTGAAGAAAGTCAAAAGAACCGGCTGGAAGCCGGCGCTACGAAAGGCAATGGCCCGATGCCGCGCCAAGTTGCCATGTGTTGACGCAGCTTCGGTTTAACTTCGTTCCGGCGCCCTGATGCTCTAAAGCTTATCGCAAGATTCCTGGATTTATTCCGAGACCCGGAACAAGGCTGGCCTTAGCAAACTTTTCCTCCCAGCGAATTCGTCCTGTCATTTGCATCACTACGAACAGCGTGACGATCGAGCCGATCGTGATCGCTAGGCCCGTGAAACCCTGAAAGAAAAATGCATACGAAAACAGCACCAGATAAATCAGCTGAGCAAGTCCCGCTTCCAAGGCGGCAAAGCGCAATCCGACGACCAGCCGTAGATAGCTGACCACAAGGAAAATGGAAACCAGCGAGCAGATGGCGAAAGCGACGTGGATGGAAACGTGGTCCACCAAATAGGCCAGCAGAAGGTGAAAGGCAAAGAACGCTGCTGCGAGGAAAAAGTAGTTCATGGGATGCAAGTCGATGCCGCGCAGCGTGGTGATGATAAATATTAGAAAGAAAAAGAAAAACAACGACACCGGAGCGAAGAAGCTGATTTGTCCCGCGAGCGGGCCGGGCTGCAGCTTTTGCGGCATGGCGATTCCGATGGCGTATCCCGAAACCAGATTCGTGTAGTTCCATGTGAGGTCCCAACCATTGCCGATTTCGTGTTTTGTGGTGGGCGAGAGAGTATTTTCGGGAAAGTCGATGTCTTTGAAATTTGTGTGAACGTTCAGCGTGAAGTTGCGAATCTGCGAGACGCCATCGCCGAAATTGTAGCGCCAGGTGTCGAGTCCCTGCGAACGATAGCTTGCGTGCAACACGACTGTCTTCCCTGCCGGAACTCGGATGTTTCCGAATGCGCTGTCGTTTGCGTTTTTTACCGTCAGCGGCTGGTCGTCCACAGACATCAATAGGTCGTCGTAAACCGCCTGCTTCGAGGGAAAGCCCAGCTCGAAAGTTACGTCCTGATCCTGGCCGCTGAAATTTGTGAAGTCGTAAGAGCCGGCAAACAAAACAGTGTAAGTGCTGTACCAGAGGAGCCCCTTCTGGCGGTGCTCCAAGTCGAGCGTGGCGTCAACCTTTGTCGCTTCCAGTACGAGCGGGACCGCGTGGGTCCTGCTTATTTGTTTCGGGTCGTTTGCATTTCCTTCGTAGCTGATGGATTCTCGCTTGTAAGTTGCTGTGGGCGGAGCCTGCTCCTGCGCTGTTCCCCAATTTGAGGCGACGCGCGATTTTAGTTGGTCCGACAGCGGCGAATAACTGCGGGAAACAATTGTGGTGCCGAGAATGAGCCATGCAATGGACGTGCAGACGAAAATAAACACTAGCGCACCAATGCGCTTGATCATGATTCTCTCCTATGAAGAATTACTTCCGAGCGGGAGGAAAGCAAACGGCCGGCCAAACATTTCGTCGCAATAGGGCTGTAAGCGAGTTGCAGACGAACCACTTACTCGACGTGTCGATTTTCATTCGTGTTTGGCGAGACGCGCCCGCGCGGCTTCCGTGACACTCTGAAGAACGGTTCCAATCAACCGGTAAAGCTAGAGAAGAAGGCCGGAAGCTATTTAGATGGACTTCAACTGGCTATATGGAAACAAGCGATAGTGGCTATTGGAGCAAGCCACACCATCAGATAGAAATCCGTGAGCGACAGGGCTCTCGCTGTAGCGGTTTGGAGCTTGCGAGAGTTTCTATCGAGGAGCCATCTCGATGGCTATGCGGATAGTGCAACCCCTTCGGTCCTCGACGACGACTCTAGTGATGACGACCCTAGTGATGATCTTGCTCGCAGGCACTGTGGCGGAATCACACCGAGCAGCGCTCGACCGGGGATCAAACGACGCCGTACCTCCTGGGTACTCAACCGCCGTTACGGGCGGAATACATGACTTCGATTTTTATTCCGGCGCGTGGACAGTGCGTTCACGGGGACTGAAGGCACGCAACGTCGGCAGCAAGGATTGGAAGAAGTTCTCTTCCACAATCTGTGTGACGTCTTATTTGAACGGCGGAGCCAACGTGAGCGAAATGTATTCACCGGCCCTCGCGAATTCGGGCCTTACATTGCGAACGTTTGATTTAAAGAAGCGGCAGTGGGAGGTTCACTACGTCAGCGGAAAAACCGGGCAAGTCGATGCAGCAATGTTTGGCGGGTTTGACGGTACGCAGGGCAGATTTTTCGGCGAGGACGTTGACGATAGCCAACCGATAAAAGTTCGGATTGTCTGGACTAAGACCGATCACGACCATGTCCACTGGGAGCAGGCTTTTTCGTATGACAATCGCACATGGGAAACGAATTGGCTCTCCGATATGACACGCGCGAATCCGTCCACAACTTGTGAAGACGGCCACCCGAGGCATTAAATCCTGCGACATCTGCAACAATGTCCGCCCACTCAGTTCCCTCTCAACCGTTATAATACTTTCCATGACGGAATCGCCTGCGCAGCATATGCAGTGCATGGAAGTTTGGGGCGGAAGCCAACTCACTTCCAGCGGCGTGGAACTTGGCGGGCTCGATGTGTGGGTTTACAGCAAGCCGTTCGGCGAAGCGCAGCGCGGCGGCGATGTGTACTACGTTTCGAGTTGCGCGAGCGGACGCATCAGCCGCCTGCTTCTCGCCGACGTTTCGGGCCACGGCACCGCGGTTGCTTCGACCGCAGCCGATTTGCGGACGTTGATGCGGCGCTTCGTGAATCGTCTGGATCAGAAAGAAGTTGTGCGCCTGCTCAACCAGCAGTTCACCGAGCTTTCGCGCCACGGCAGTTTCGCGACCGCGGTTCTCACCACTTTTTTTGAGCCCACTCGCCGGCTTTCTCTTTGCAACGCGGGCCATCCGCGCCCGCTTCTGTATCGCGCCGCCGAGAGCCGCTGGTCGCTTCTCGGCCACGCAGACCATCCTGAAAAAAAGGGGCTGGCTAACATTCCGCTGGGCATGTTTCAAATCGCGGATTACGAGCAGCTCGACGTGGAGCTCGAACCTGGCGACTGCCTGGTCAGTTACACCGACGCGCTGATGGAGTCCTGCGACGCAGACGGCCAAATGCTCGGCGAAGAAGGTTTGCTGCGCCTGGTGAATCTGCTGGGCGATGTCCCGGGCGAGAAAATCATTCCCGCGTTACTCCAGGAAATTGGCGAACGCTTTCCGCAAAATCTCGCAGCCGACGACGTCACCATGCTCGTCGTACGCGCCAACGGCCGCGCACTGAAGTTTACTTTCGGAGAAAAAGTCGAAGCCTTCGGCCGCTTCGTCAAAACCTTTTTCGGCTCGCTGCGTCCGGGAACCGATCGCGCCCCGTTCCCTGATGCGAATCTCGCCAACCTCGGCGGCGCCTTAATCCCCGCGCTAAGCCGGCGCTGGCGCGCGCCTCGTTCCTCGGCAAAATAACCCTGCCTCACCGCACATCTGACTACATTTGAACCCGCAGCGTTGATCAGGCGTGTTAACTGTCCGCACGAATAGGTGACAGGTTGGGAGTTGAAAAACCCTTCGCCCTGACGCTCTTCGCGAACACCTTAGAATAAGGACGGCACAACTGGAGCCAATTATGACTACCCACAGATCTGCCCCACGGCTCGTTTTTGGTATCCTAGTCGCTTTGGTTTCCAGTTCTTTACTGCTTGTTCCCCCCTCCGCACAAGAGAAGGTTGCTAAGAAGTTTTCCAAACGAGCCGACGCGAGTCTCGCAGCAAGAAAACAGCAGGTTCAGCAAGAACTCGAATCGCTCAAGGTTGAAGAATAGCCGCATCAAAAAGTCAGAGCGACTCACCACGGTCTTACTCAACGTTGGCGCACCGCAGGGCATCAAGAAGGGGATGGAATTTTACCTTTATGCGCCGCCCGGTCTCTATGCGTCTGCAACAGTCACGGATGTGAACGATACGTCTTCGGAAGCCCAGATTTTCCAGTGCTGCGATGACAAGGCTGCACTTCCTGCTGTTGGCTGGAAACTCTCAACTCGCTCTGTGCGCGATTCACAACACGACGAAAGGCCCCGGTAAGTCGGATCGCCGGACAAACAGATGAATTTGTCACGGGCAATGTGCACAGTCCGAGGTCGGTTCGTTGACATGATTTCTTTATACGCGTACCCTGCCCATTGAGCCCGAAGCCTGCCATGAAAAACACCCGTGCGTTTCCTTTCCTGGCTGTTCTTGTTCTCTCATTATCTTGCTTCGCTCAAAATGAGCCTCACCACCACGACGCTGCCGAAAAGCTCGGCCCTGTGTCCTTCCCCGTCTCGTGTACTCCCAACACGCAAGCGCAGTTCGAGCGCGGCGTAGCTTTTCTGTATTCGTTCGAATACGAGCAGGCCGGCAATCAGTTTGAAGAAATCGAGAGGAAAGACCCCGGCTGTGCCATGGCGTACTGGGGTCAAGCTATGAGCTTGTATCACCAACTTTGGGGGCGACCGTCCAAGGCCGATCTCCAACGCGGCGCGGAGTTGCTTGCCAAAGCGCGCGCCTTGAATGCGCCGACTGCCCGCGAACGAGATTACATCGAAGCTCTTTCCGTCTTTTACACGAATACCGATACGCTCGATCATGGAAAGCGGGCCGACGCGTACGCCAAAGCCATGGCCGGCGTATATCAGCGCAATCCGCGTGACCGCGAAGCTGGCGTCTTCTATGCGCTGGCGCTTCTGGCGTCAGCACCCGAGCGAGACCCGGAGCTCACCAACGACAAGGCCGCCGTCGCTATTCTCAATAAGCTCTACGACGAGCATCCCGACGATCCCGGCATCGCGCACTACATCATTCACGCCTGCGACAATCCCGCTATGGCTAGTCTTGCGCTTCCTGCCGCGCGGAAATACGCCAGCATCGCACCTGATTCCCCTCACGCGGTGCACATGCCTTCGCACATCTTCGCGCGTTTAGGACTCTGGCAGGAGGACATCAATTCGAACCTCGCTGCGATAAAGATAGCGGACAAAATGGCTGAGATGCACTTGCATGTCTTGCATCACAAGATGCATTCCATGGACTTCCTCGAATATGCCTATCTTCAGATCGGGGACGACGCAAGCGCGAAGGCGGAAGCCGATGCTATTTCCTCCAGTCATGACGGCGACTCCGATCCCGAATTCAAAGATTATTTCCGATCCATGTCGGCTCTTTCTCCGGCTCGGTACGCCATTGAACGACACCAATGGAAGGAGGCTCTCGGCTTGCAACCCTTAGCCGGAGACCCGCCATACGTACAAATCGTCGCCTATTGGGGACGCGCCATTGCCGCTGGCCATCTTCATGACTCCGCCGCAGCTCAAGACGCGGTTAAGCACGGAGATGAACTAATGGAGGCCACGGGTAAAGGGGACAAACCGTACATGGCGGATTCCCTAAAAGACACGCTGGATGTTATGCGGGCATGGGCCAGCTATGGGGCCGGACAGACCTCCGAGGCCGTCGCGCTGCTCCGCTCCGTCGCCGATACACAAGACAAAGTCGGTAAGGGCGAAACCGCCCTTCCAGTTCGCGAGATGCTTGCGGACATGCTCCTGGAGGCGGGACGCCCGCAAGAGGCGCTTGTCGAATACGAAACTTCGCTTCGCACCGATCCTAATCGCTTCAACGGCCTTTATGGCGCAGCGCAAGCCGCCGAAAAGACTCAACAGAAGGAGAAAGCGGCACGCTATTACGCGCAACTTCTGAAGAACTGCGATGGCATCCGGTCCGATCGCCCCGAGTTGGCGGAAGCAAAAACCTTGCTAGCTGGAAAGCAGTGCGGCGGGCGCTAAGCCGCCGATCGCGCGCCTCGACCCGCCGCAAAATAATTTCACATCACCGGACATGCGAAATCCTTCTCTGGCGAGCGCATTAATCACTTAGTTCGACTGTGGTTCGGTTGCCCAAACTGACGAATACAGCCGTGCTACGCTAGGCACCGTGACGATGGCTCCGCAAACTCTCGCTCCCCATCTGGCATCCCCACAAATGTCGGCTTCGCGTCGAGATTGGAACAGGCTCGACGGCGTTGACCTGCTGCGCGGACTGGCAATACTTTTTGTAGTGCTGAACCACGTTCACATGCGCCTGCTGATCGCAGGCATTCCGTACGCCGCCCACATTTCCAGGCGCCTCATGGCGTCCCTAATCTGGAATGGGCAATTCGGAGTGCAGATGTTCTTCGCGGTGTCAGGTTTTCTCATTACGTCGACGGCGCTGCGGCGTTGGGGCAAACTTTCGAGCGTCAGCTTGAGGGATTTTTATTTGCTGCGCGTCGCGCGTATCGCACCGATGCTACTGGCGCTGCTTGCCGTACTAACAATTTTGCACCACGCAGGCGTTTCGCCATTCGTCGTTTCCGAAAAAGTGGGCGGCATTGGCCGCGCATGGCTGGCTGCGCTAACGCTCCGGGTGAATGTGTTGCAGGCGCAACGCGGATGGCTTCCGGCTAATTGGGGCGTTCTGTGGTCGCTGTCCGTAGAAGAAATGTTTTACCTCTTTTTCCCAATCGTTGCGTTGATTTTTGGACGCAGGAACTTTTTCCCGGCCATCCTTCTCTGTTTTGTGGCCTTGGGGCCGTTCTCTCGCACAATATTTGCGCGTGGAAACGAAATATGGTCGGAGCAGTCGTATCTCGGCGGGATGGATGCAATCGCTCTCGGTTGTCTCACCGCGCTGCTCGTGCGTCGCGCTCACCTTTCGCAGAACGCGCTGCGAGTGCTTGCCGCGGCAGGGACGATATTGATCCTATTTATTCTTGTGGGCCTACGGCTGACCCATGTGCCGGTTATCGGACGATCCGGCCTGGATATGACGATTATCGCGCTGGGAACTTGCATGGTTATCACAGCCGCCGCGCAGACGCAGTGGAAAGGCCCCCGCTTGCTCGCGCCTTTGTTCCGTCTCGGCCGATGTAGTTACGAAGTGTATTTGACTCACATGTTCGTTGTTTTTGCGCTTTTCGCAATCTTCGTGAAATACGGAAGTCCGATTTGGTCTGTTCCATTGCTCTTCGTCGCCACTGTTGTCGTTGCAGCGGCGGTCGGAGACATCGTCGCGCGCTTGTTCTCCGAGCCTGTCAACCGTAAGCTCCGTGAACGTTGGGGCGATGGTCGCAGACAAATGGGCAGCGTAAATGATTCCAGGATCAGTCCCGCAGGAACTCTGAGCACATCGTAACTCCCGAAGGAAGCCAAGGCATAATACGCCGAGCCATAACTTCTACACGGGCGCTCCAGTACTGCTCGTACCCGGTTTAGCATGACTTTTTTCTTGACGTGATTTATATCCGGAAGGACACTTGCATTCCTCGCTGTAAAAGGGCCATCCATAAAATCGCGGGTATTAGGAGAAGCCAAAATGCGAAAGTCTTTGTGGGTTCTTAGCCTATTGTTGGTTGCCAGCGGGGCGCCTCCGGCACACGCCGATTCCTTCACTATCACATTGCATGACGGAACATCTAGCACCGTAGATGGAACAGGCTCGTTCAACTTCAGCGGCGGTACCTTCTCCGACTTCACGATAACCATGTTTCCCGGTACCGTGAACGCCATCACTTTCGATATGACATCTGCTGCGAACTCAGCCCCAGTCGAATTCCACGCTTGCGATGGAGGGTTGTCGATCTCTGTATTCACATACTTGACGAACGCCGATTGCCAGAAAGGGGGTACCTTCCCCGGCGCTGCTTGGAGTTACGCTGGTCAGGATACAAACCCCGCCGTTTTAGATTTCAGCGGATTTAACGATCCGATCTCCGCGAGCGCCACAGGTCCGCACCTGGGCGGCCAATTCGATGGCGACTTCGTCGTAACCGAACCCGAACCTAGCGTGATGCTCCTTCTGTCAACCGCGCTGTTTGCGCTGGCCTTCCTGGTACGAAAGCGCAACGTTCATGCTCTGAAATGAGATCTTGAACGTGTCGCGCACCAAGATCCAGCGTAGACGGCGTGATTTACGTTGCGGCCCACTCCTTTGCTAGTTCCGCTGCGAAGTTGCTGTAGGTTCTCGGCTGGTGGCCGAGCAAGGCCGCAAAGCGCGCCGTCTGATCCTCCGTGTTGGTTAATCCACGCTCGACGTAGCCCTGAAACATGACGCGAAGATCGTAGGCCGCCCAACTCGGCATCCCTGTTTTCCGCAGTTGCGCTTCAAAGCCATCGAAGTCTGCATGTCCGGCGTAGGTAATTTTTTCGCCCAGCAGCTTCGACCATATGGCTGCCGCACCCGGACCACTCAACATCTCAGATGAAACGAGGTCGTACGTTTTGCCTGCGTGGCCTTCTTGTGTGAGCGATATCGCGGCCGCTTCCGCAATATCGCAAACATCCACCGCGGCCAGGCCCTGGTTCCCTGCGGGAATCGGATATACACCGGGTCCGGTTAACACAGGCTTGAGCCGCCGTTCATTCTGAAAGAAGTACCCTGGCCGCAGAATCGTATAAGGCAACCCGCCTACACGAAGCGCTTCCTCGACGGTAGACTTCGCAGCGAAATGCGGCACCTCGAGAAACTGATCGGCCTTAAAGACCGAGAGGTACGTCACATGCTTCAGACCGGCCTTCTTCGCCAAGCCATAAGCGGTAAGAGCTTGGGTGAGCTCATCGGCGACATTGCCGTTCAAGAGGAACAACTTGTGGACGCCCTTCATCGCTTCGGCCACCGAGAGCGGGTCAGTCAGATCGCCGAGAGCGATCTCTACGGCGCCTGGAAACGTACCTGGGTTGGGCTGCTTGCGTGTTAACGCCCGTACATCCGCTCCGCGCTGAAGAAGCGCCTTGACTAGTTCGCTTCCCACCGTGCCGGTTGCACCTGTAACAAGAACTTTCATTGTTTTCTTCCTCCGCGGCTACCGGCCGCTTCTTAGTGTGATAGAAGTAACGTCGCCATCGGTTTTCGCTACTCAGAATCGACCATGTCGATATCGTTTCTATCGATAGCGATATATCTGATGTCGAGTATACTGCGGAGGGATTCATTTATTATGCGACGGGGAAAACGTCCGGAAGCGGCTCACACCTTGGTCGTTATGTTGAAAGTTCTAAGGGCGATCCGTCACCTTGCTCTCCCGGCGATTCTCAAGGGGGACTTTGGCGAGTCGGACTTTCGTGTGCTTGAAGTTCTACTGCACAAAGGACCGATGCCCGTTAACGCGATTGGCCCGAAAGTAGACCTCAACCCCGGATCCGTCAGCGTAGCGGTCGATCGGCTGTACAAGAAGGGATTGGTCAGTCGGGTGGAGAGCGGGAGCGACCGCCGCGTTCGCACTGTTTCGCTTACGGAGAAGGGACACCGAGTATTCATTCCGATCTTCCGCCAGCACGCGGCTCTCATCAAACGCGCATTTCAGGACGTCTCGCTCGCGGAGCAGCGCAAGCTGGAAGAAGTGCTCAAGAAGATCGGAAGACGCGCAGAAGAATTGGGCGAACGAGAAGGCCACCGTTAGGATCGCGTATTCCTTTTCCGCGCAAACTCCGTCATCGCCCAGAGTATCGGCGCCTTGATGGCCTCGTCTTCGATCGATATTACTTCGGCTTGGCGGCGGTTAGTTTGCGGGGCCGGCAAACAGCAGCAGATTGCCGTCAGGATCTTTGACGATGAAATTTCTGGCGCCCCAAGGCTGTTTTTTCAGCGTCTGGCGAAAAGTAACTCCAGCGGATTGAAATTCAAGAAACAACAACTTGATCTCGTCCGCAGTGGCGACGGTCATAGATGCGGAAAGCAGTTCCTCACGATCGCGGACCGCCGAATTGAATATGGATCCCTCGACGCACCTAAGGTTGAGGCGCGCAGCGTCGCGACGCACTTGTGCGTAGAACGGAGGGACGCCGTAACTGAATACGAGCGAGAAACCTAACTTCTCACGGAAGAACTCGCATGATTTCTTGACATCGGTGACGAACAGTTGCGGCTCTGCGCAAACAATCGCCGCTTTGGAAGGCGGCGATTTCATTTTGCGCGGCGTGGCGGAAAGTCCCGCTTTCAAGGCCTGCCAACTATCGTAACCGTGCTGTCTTGCGACCATTTCTTGGGCATCGCTGAGTTTAAAGTTCGCCGCAAGAATTTCCGCATCGGGCATATTCGAGAAACGACACAACAGCTCGCGGATTTGTGCGGCGACGGGATAATGCTGTTCGCGGTGCCAACGAAGTATGAGCTTGGCTTGTTTTTTGAGGTTCTCTAGGTTGGGCATGTAGCCTCCACGATGGGATCGTAGGTGGGCATTGCCCTTCGGCGAAGCCGGCCGATGCACCCTACATGCGCCGACGGCAGTATCCGACGGCCTGTTGGTAACTGTCAACTCAGAACCACGGTACGCAAGGTTGGTCTTCAGCACTGGTGCCGACGAGAAAGGCGACGGCAATAGCGAGATGCCGCGCTGAAGACCGCGGCGCTACATTGAAACCTTTGAAGCAAGATCGGCAGAGGCGGCGGGAGCACCGGCGCCATTCAGCAACTTAAGTTCGTTACAGGCGTTCCGGTACTGCTCGTACTCGATTATGAATGAATTTTTTCTTGACTGGATTTCTTTGCGTATTGCAAAATGCTCGACACTAAGGCGCTGTCAATTAATTCCGGAGACACTCAAATGCGAAAACTTCTGTCGATGATCCTCGCCGTGCTTTTTCTGGCTGTCATCGCGCCCAACGTGCGCGCGGATTCTGTTTCCACAGTTACGTTCACAACGGACGGCTGCTCTGGCGCTTGCACGCTGCCTACCGCGACGGACGTGACATTCCCGTCGCCCACCACCATGGACGTTACCTTTGTCTTCCTGAACGAAGTGGTTACGATCCCCGCTGGCGTGGAACCAGGCGACACGCTCTTCTGGATCGGCCTGGACTCTATAGGACCCACGTTTTTCGACCTAGCCACCACTCCCCAGACGTGCCAAGGAATCGACATTGGTATTGCTATAGGGAGTTGCGGTTCAGTGACCTTTTCCTCCAATGTAGCAACGTCGCCCGAGCCGAGTTCAGTTCCGCTATTGCTGCTGGGGACCGGGTTCCTGATTGTGACGCGTAAGCGCTGGGCCAAGGGCTTCCTGCAACAGGCCTCCTAAACGCATTTTTCGCGCGGACGATTCGTCGTCGACGCAGCCGTCTTCCTCGTCCGCGCGATCTATCTTGCCTTCTCGAACCTTGCCACTGACCGATCCCATGGAGCGCTTGGAAGCTTCCTCTTGACAAGAAGAGTGCCCTGAGTAAAGTTTGCCTCGCTAAGGAAACGAACAGTGAGCCCTTAGCCGCTTCCCTTCGCATTCCAACAGGTTGTTTTCGCGAGTCGAAGCGGCGAAGACACGCAGAGGTTAGATCGATCTTTTCGCAAACGTCACGCCGCAAGGAACAAATCACGCTGCCGGCAGACGCTCGCATCCAACAAATCTGATTTTCGATTAGTGGACGCATTGGTCGCAAGAAAATGACACAACTCAGGAGGCAGCTATGAGCACGAACGCAGTCCGTGGAATTGATGCCAAGGTCGCGCCAGTCGACATGAAGTTCGAGATCGTGGTCATCCCCGTTTCTGATGTGGACCGCGCGAAAGAGTTCTACGCGAAGCTTGGTTGGCGGCTCGACGCCGACTTCGACAACGGTAAAGATTTTCGCATAGTCCAGATCACGCCGCATGGCTCCGGCTGCTCGGTCATCTTCGGCAAGAACGTCACCGCGGCGGTGCCCGGCTCGGCGCAGGGCATGTACCTGATCGTCTCTGACATCGCGACTGCCCGCAAAGCGTTGCTCGATCGCGGGATCCAGGTAAGCGAAGTGTTTCACAACGACGGTGTGTACACGGGCAAGGACGAGACATATCTGTTTGGAAGTGCCCGAGTCGCCGGTCCCGATCCTGAGCATCGCAGCTATCGCTCATTCGCTTCGTTCGAAGATCCTGACGGCAACGGTTGGCTCTTTCAGGAAATCACTGCGCGGCTGCCCGGGCGCATCGACTCCGCTGCGACAACTTTCGCGTCGGCGAACGATCTGGCGAATGCGATGCGGCGAGCGGAGGCCGCGCACGGCGAGCACGAGAAACGTATCGGCACGAGAGATGAAAACTGGCCCGACTGGTATGCCAGTTACATGGTCGCGGAAGAAGCCGGGACGGAATTGCCGAAGTGAGCGAACGCGTGATTGTGGAAGGCGAAGGGTGGTGCTCAAAATTCTAGAAAGAGGAACATTATGAATCGGATCGGTTTCTTGCTGTTCGCAGTTGCGACGCTGGCCGGCGTTGTCGCCTACAAAGACCGCGCATCTGGACAGTCGGATGGAGAATCCTCCCCAATCTACGGAGTCAAAATTCCCGCCGGATACCGCGATTGGAAAGTGATCGCCGCGGACAACTTGCTAGTCCCGGGCAAGTTTGACCAGGTGCGCGTCCAACTCGGAAATGAAATAGCGATCAAAGCCTTCAAGGAAGGAACGCTCCCGTTCCCCGACGGCACCATCATTGCGGCAATTCATTGGAACCGTGTCTCTTCGGAATTCAACAACAAAATCCTGGCTGGTGAATTCCCCGGCGCTCAATCTTTCGTCGTCGGGTCTCGCGCGAATGTTCAGTTCATGGTCAAGGACTCAAAGAAGTACGCCGAGTCAGCCGGCTGGGGATTCGCTGACTTTACCGGCCCGAAACCAGCCGATAAGGCTATGCACGAGACGTGCTTCCCCTGCCACGCGCCTGCGAAAGATCATGACTATATCTTCACCCATTACGCGCCTTGATGCCGAGGAAGATACCTGAGAGGCAACCTCATTTTGCAAAAACTCGACATTCTTAGCTTTCAATCGCCCGCGGAATTTCACAAATGGCTTGCGAGGAATCATCGCCAATCCGAAGGTGTCTGGCTGCGCATTGGCAAGAAGGACGCGGAAGAAACTTCGCTTACTTATGCCGAAGCGCTCGATGAGGCTCTCTGTTTCGGATGGATCGACGGGCAAAAGCAGCGTCATGAAGACAATTCCTGGCTGCAGAAATTCACGCCAAGGCGTCCCAAAAGCGGATGGTCCAAAATCAACACGCAACATGCGGGCAGATTAATTCAAGCGGGCCGCATGAAGCCGCCGGGACACTCCGAAATCGATGCTGCGAAAAAGGACGGGCGTTGGACAGCCGCTTACGATTCCCCGAGCAAATCCACTATTCCGGAAGACTTTCTAGCGGCGCTGCGAAAAAACAAAAAGGCAGCCGCCTTTTTCAAAACTCTGAACAAAGCCAATCTCTACGCGATTTCCTATCGGTTGCAAACCGCGAAAAAACCAGAAACGAGGCAAAAACGCATGGAGGCAATCCTGGCTTTGCTCGCCAAAGGCCAACCGCTTCACTAGCGGGACCGCGGAGCAATAGCCGCTTGTTTCTCAGGCGTAGCTCAGTCATATTTTCGTTCGCGACAATACGGCTGCGGTGAGCTTTAGCGTCTCGTCCGACAATTCGATATTTCATGACACTCCATTTCAGCCAAGCGGTCTTTCTGTTTTTTGCGGCAATGATTGCGGGAAGTCTGAACGCGTTGGCGGGAGGCGGCAGCTTCATCTCTTTTCCCGCGCTTATGTTCACCGGAGTGCCGCCGGTACAGGCCAATGCGACGAATACGGTTGCAATTTGGCCGGGATTAGCGGCCAGCACTCTTGCATACCTAAGACGTCTCGACCTGCCCAAGCGGCTTTTGATTCCTCTGCTGCTCACCAGCGTTGTGGGCGGCTGGGTGGGCGCTGTGCTGCTGCTGAAAACTCCGCAACGTACTTTCCTGCACTTTGTTCCGTGGCTGCTGCTGAGCGGCACGTTGCTTTTCGCGTTCGGCAATAAGATCAGGGCTATAGCCAGCAAAAGCGCTGCCACTCACGATCTTAAAAAGGCGTCGGGGCGTGCGATTGCAGTTTGTTCGTTCATCGAGTTCATCCTGGGAGTCTATGGTGGATATTTCGGCGCGGGCATCGGATTTGTGATGTTAGGAATGTTCGCGGCTTTGGGAATGCGCGACATTCATGCCATCGGAGCGATTAGAACGCTACTTTCGGCAGCCATCAACGCCGCCGCGGTGGTTACATTTATTGTGGCGGGCGCGGTTTTGTGGCCGCAGTTCGCGGTGATGGTTGCGGGAGCTTTGACGGGCGGGTGGTTCGGAGCACGTTTTGCGCAGAAGGCTGACCCGGTCAGGACGCGTCTCCTGGTGATCGGAGTCGGCTTGGCGATGAGCGCTTATTTTTTTGTCACGGCGCGCTGAGTGACCTTACCTCGAGCGGTGAAAAATGGGACGGCGGTTGGCTCGACGTGAAGCTACGGCTCAATCGAAACATATTTTGGGTCGGACTCGGGCGGTTCCGGGATTTTTTGGTGCCTGGCTGGAGAGTCAAGATAATCCTTCCATGACGGAAAACGTGATTGCCTTTCTTCGATGGTCTGCCGCGAGGAGCCTTCCGGCGAAGTGAGGAAAGCGAGAAATTTTTCCTGCACGTGCACCTCGGGATTGGCCGCATCCAGCCAGAGAAACTGTCCTCCTTCGTTTACTTCAAGGAACCACCATCGGCCATCGCCATCGACAGCAAAATCAAAGCTGCCGTAAGAGATTCCGGACTTTGCGGCAAACGCGAGCACAGCCTTCTCGACATCCGAAGGTGTCGCAATGATTTCCACTTGCACGTGGCCTTGGCTGGCATCCTGCCGCCAGTCAATTGCACCTTTGGGATTACGGAGAGCACAGGAATACACGGCGGTGCCGAGCAGCACCATCCTGACATCGAATTTTTTTACTACCATCTGCTGATAAATCGCGGGAGCGTAGGTGAGAACTTCGTCGGCGGGTAACATCCCGGCGCTTACTTCGAACGTCTCCGTCACTGCAACCGCCGCGCTGCCTTCCCTCCTCCAAATGTGCGGAGAGAAGACCTTGCAAATCGTCCGCGCAGGATTTTCTCGCAAGTAATTCCTCACCTCCGCGGGAGAATTTGACATCAGCGTGTGCGGCACGTTCATTCCGCAGCTTCGCGCAAGCAGCAGCTGAACGGACTTGTTATTTATAAACCGCGAGGTCGAGTACTTGTTGACGCATCTGATCGGAAGAACTTCCAGAAGGTACATCAGGGCATGGTTAAACCAGCGGTACTCTCCTTCCGCGAACATCCTGTCCGATTCCGCCACCTTTGGATTTTGTATCGGCTGTTCCGGCCTGCGAATCCACACTACGTCGCCGGCACCCAAGATGTGAGAGCCCAGCGTCAATCGGGTTTCGTCGGAGAATAAGATCGAGGCTTGCCGCTCCTCATGCCAACCCACGCCTGCCCAGCAGATCACGCTATAACCCGCTTGCGACAAAGCCCATTTTATCGGGGTCGTGTGGTTATCATTTTCCCGAGCCAGGATTACAATTTTCATGTCGCCAACTCCGTGTGGATATTGAGGATGTTCGCAGGTCATACGCGAACAAACATGGGAACGCTACAGCCTCGACTTCGGATCTTGAAACTACTTTAGGGAACAGGCTCGAAGGTTGGTACGCGCGGCCACAAAAACCAGGGCAATCGCCGGACTAGGCTCGAAAAGCCCAGCCCGGCAATTGTTCCTCAAATCCCGACACCGGTTCGACTTGTTTCAGTCGCAACAGCGGTACCTGATAGCAGGTCCAGTCTAGCCGTCACCATCTCTGCCCGTGACGGGGTTGAACGTGATTACGTTGGTGTGCTCGGGGCCGAACCCAAGCGCCATTTCAACTTCTTCGGATGTTAGTTCGCGCGCGCCGAGCCGGCCTAACACTCGATTTTGTTCGTGTTCTGTCATAAGTTTCTCCTTTTATTGATTTTGGACCATGGCTGGCCCAAAGGCTGGAAAACCTTACTTAGACACAGATGCAGCAGAGCCTCGCGGGGACGCCTGGGAATCTTTTTATTTTGCCTCCGTCGCGGACATCAGACAAATCTAAGACCGCGCTACTTCAGCGGGCGGCAGTCTTCAGGCCGGTGCATTCGCCTGCCGCGCGCGGGGAAATCCAGGACTTGCCATTACCTCTTCGCTTTGAACGCGATGGCGGTCGCAATGCGCCGCAACCAGCAGCACCCATTGATACAGGTCGAGTTCGCCGAGTGCGGGATGCTTGTAGAAATGCCGCCTCAAATCTGCGTTTGTGGTGCCGGCAAACTCGCGCGACTTTTGACGTACGCCTTCGAATTCAGTCAATAGCTGATCGTCCGGCCAGCGGCCTGTGGGAACCAAAATCACCGGCGCCTGGAAACGAACCAAACGTGCCACCGCTCCGGCGACCAAAGCGTCGTCCTGGCCCTCCATGGCGCTGCGCTTACCAGAATCCGGACCCGCCTCCAAAGTCATTTGAATGATGCTGAGCACGCGACCTTCGACCGTCACAATGTGCTCCAGACATTCGGCGACAGTCCAGCGATCAGCCGCGGGCCGGTAGTGCAATTGCTCGCGCGAAAGGTTTTTCGCCACATGCAGCAAGCGCTCGCGTGATTCTTCGAGATGCTTCAACAGTTTTTCGCGTTCGGCAGAAGTCATTTCGTCCCCCTTACTCAACGAGTCGTTCTTGCCTGCTCTTTGCCCGCCATCATACGACAACTTGCACGAGCTGCCCAAGCCATGCCGGCGAATCGGGCATCGGAGGCGAGGTTGGCGATAGGTTGAGGAAGACAAAAGAGCCCTTCGACTGCGCTCAGGACAGGCCGGCGGGACGCCGGCGCTGCGAAAAGCCGTCCCGAGTTAGGGCAGCTGAAGGATCTTGCTGACGTCGGCCATGATGGCGAAAGCGGTTGGTTCGGTCAAGCCGCCGGCAAGAGTGGTGGGCACGCCGCGAGCCTCGACATCCACGCGGTAGGAGATAGGGCCGAGCTTGCTGACGGCTCAATTCATCCCGGCGACGGCATTTTGTTGGCCGCTGTTTGGATGCGGGTCGGGGACGATGATCACGTCCCCGGCAGCTTTCAGCACGTGGTTGCGAACGATGATACGGTGAATGGTGTCTTTGGGAATTACGGCGGCGCCGACTTCGATACCGGTCTTCGAGACGCGGAATTTCGCCGGAGTGCGGTACAGCGTGGCTTGCTTCGAGTGCGTGAGCAGGTACATCGCACCGTAACAAAAGGCGGCGGCAATCACACCGTAGATGAAGCTCATCGACAGCGCGATCAAGACAAGCAGTCCACCGGGGATAGCGATCAACAGCCACGGTTGCGGCACAGTTTCCGGAGTGGTGGAAATCTCTGTTGCGTCGCCTACCTGCTGAGAATCGTATCCCGCCATGTTGTCGCTCTCCTGTGTGCGGCCCAGGCTCTTCCAGTTCAAGACAGTCGAAGGCGCGAACATCTCGCACTGCTGCGACGCAGGTTACGATTTTGTCCGGCTGGGCGCGCACCCTTACACACCGGATGCGCGCCCGACGCATGGAATTTCTTCATTGCGTACGGCTATTACTGGAGGATTCGCCGCGCGCCGCGTTGACTTGCTATGTGGCCACCGCCCCGCGGGCCACGCTGACCTGTATCTTCTGCAACAGAAATAACTCCCAGTCCTGATTTCCCGCGAGATGGAGATATATGTCCGAAGCTCAAATTCCGGCTACAATCGTACGGGACAAAATCTAAGGCGGCGCAGAGCATGAAAGACTGCAATCACGCATCGGTATTAACCTTGAGATTCACTTCGATCTTAGCTCTCCTCGCGCTGGCTCTGCTCGCGGGGCTACTTCCCGCGAGTGTGCGTGCGCAAGCGAAGCCAGCGGCGGACGCTGACATCGTTGCGCGCGTAAACAATGACGTCATCACGCTCTCGGATTATCAGAAAGCAGAACAGCAATTACGTGACGAAGTGGCGCGCGATTGCCAGGGCTGCCCGCAGGGCCAGATCGACGTGCAGTTCAAGGAGCAGCAGAAGGATTTGCTGCGCGGCATGATTGACCAGTCGCTAATGGTGCAACGCGCCAGAGACATGGGCATCACCGTTGAAGCAGACCTTGCGAAGCGCCTCGACGAAGTGCGCAAGCAGAACGGACTGGCCACGCTCGACGATCTGCAAAAAGGCGTGGAAGCTTCCGGCCTCAGTTGGGAAGGCTACAAAACCACCATTCGCGACGGGCTGCTGCAGAAGGAAGTAGTGCAGCGCGAAGTCGGGGCGCACGTGGACATCTCCAATGACGAAGTGAAGCAATATTATGACGCGCATCAGCAAGAGTTCACGCTGCCCGAGCGCGTCATGCTTTCGGAAATTTCACTCAGCACCGAAGGGAAAAGCCCGGAGGAATTTGCCACCGTGCGCGCCAAAGTGGAGGGCCTTCGAACCAGCGTCCTCAATGGCGACGATTTCAACCGGGTCGCACAGCTTTATTCCCAGGGCAGCACCGCGAAAGAAGGTGGCAATCTCGGTACCTACAAAAAGGGAGAACTCTCGCCGCAGATCGAGGCAATTGTTTTCCAAATGAGCAGAGGCCAGATCAGCGACGTGATCCAGACTCGCACCGGATTCGAATTCCTGAAAGTCGAAGAGCACTTTCAGGCGGGATTGCAGCCCGTAGACAAAGTGGAACCAGACATCCGCAACACCATTCACGCGCAGAAAGCGCAGCCTCTCTTACGCGATTACCTCGCCGAACTCCGCGAACAAAGCAACATCACGGTGAAGGCCGGCTACAACGACAGTGCCCTGCTGTCCGGCGCCAACGCCCCGTCGACGGCTGGTCGCTAGCCATCGCGAAATAGGCCGCGCCGTCTCGGGTCGTGCGACTTCAGCACGAGAGTAGGAACGAGTCTAAAAGCCATGCCGGAGGGAGCTGAAATCGAATCAAGCATCGTGGGACAATGCAGTTACTACTTTTTCGCCAACGTTGAAGAGGAGCTAGATGCGGTCGCGGTGAGTTTTCTGTATTCGGCTTTGGCTTGGACGAGGATCGGGATATCGGGGTCCGCGTCTTTCCAAGTGATGAAGAAATCGTCGTAGGCTTTGCGGCTGAGGTCGCGGTCCCCTTGCATGGCATAGGCCCGCGCGAGACCGAGCTGCGCCAGCGGAGAAAATATTTCCCACTCGGGCCATCCGCGATGAGCGATGACCGAGTGGAAATCCGCGCTCGCCTCGGCGTACTCTCCTGCAGCCAAGTAAGCTTCCGCACGATGATAATAAACTGCTCCATTTGGGTATTGCGTGACTGGGGTGAGAAAAGCGACGGCCTTAACAGCATTTCCTCGCTCGCGCTCTATGATGGAATGAGCAATCGGCAGAAGAACCTTCTGCTGAAACGTGTCCTCTGGAAATCGCTCATCAAGTTTCGCCGCCAACGCTTCGGCCTGCGCCACGTCGCCGGCCTGTCCTAATGCCTTGGAGCAAGTCCACATCCCCATTGCACTGTCGTTGCCAGCCTCGTCCGCCAGACGGCAGGACTCGCGCGCCGAGTCAAAGTATCCCAGAAAGGCTTCAAGCGCGGCACGTCGGGAGAGCTCGTCGGAAACGTTTTCGCTACGGTTCGCGCGGCTCGCTTGTTTCATCAGGGTATCCCTCAGCGAACGGAATGTGCCGGGGTCGCCGCGCAAAAATGCGAGCTGTATTTGCAAATGGAGCCAGGACACATCGTCCGCTGGCATTTCGCGGGCGAGCTTGTCCATCGTTGCTGCGTCATTCTCAATAAAAGCGATGCGATAGCGCATTGCCAGTTGAAATGGGTTTAGTGATCCTTTCTGACGCCATTCGTCGAGCATTTTCTTAGCTTCGTCAAATCGGCCCAGGATCATGAGTGCCTGGCTTGCATTGGAGTAATGCTGAGCAGACGGGACCGGGGAATGGGCGATTGCCCAATTGAAGTTTTGTAGAGCCTCTTCCGTTCTGCCCTGCTCCGCGTAAGCGATCCCCAGCAAATTGTAAGCAGACACGCTGCGTGGATATGCCTCCTTGTACAAAACCAGTTCAGTAGTTTCCTTTTCCAGATTGCCCGTTATGGATGAATCATAAAGAGCCGTAGTCTGAAAATTCTCTTCTTGCGTGAGACGGCGATCCTTTAGCTCAAAAGCCTTGGCAAAATTCTCCCTGGAGGCTTGTCCGTCACCAATGGCGTGATAGGCGCTGCCGAGCATGTTGTAAGCAGAACAGAACTGTGGGTCCAGCTCGACGGCCCTTTCGAAAAACGGAATGGCTTCACGCCGCTTCCCCGAACGATACAGATTCTGCCCCGCCCGGTAGGCTAGCAGCGCATCGAGCGAGCTTGTCGTTGCAAGATCCAGCTGCGCGTCGTACTGTTCCAGAGAGCTCAGACTCTCGCCCAATTGCCGTCGTAACTGCGAGCCTGCTTTTCCCAGCGCAGCGACTACCTTCTCCTTGCTGTCCGCGAGTTCCTGGCGTCGCGCGATCGCCTTTTGGTTCCGAGCGTCGATTGCTTCCAGGGTGATCACGTAGGTGTGCCCGACGGCGGCTATCTCGGGTACCACCACGGCTTTGAGTCCCTGCCGTTTACAGATTTCGATGCCCAGTTCCGGAGTCACCCGCTCGTTTGGGTCATGTCGCATCATTTTCAACGTTTCGCGGACGTTCGCCTCCGGGAAGAGGCTCAAAAAGGGGGACTCGGCAAGTTTGACCTCGAGAGCTTTGTCCAGAGAGTTGTCGAAGATCGGGTCACCGGTTTTGTTGACGAAGCTCGCAACCAAAATGACGTCGGCTTCAGTCAGCGGCGGCCGAGCGAAAAAGACTCGCCAGGTAACGAGCGCGGCTACAACGAGGAGAGCTGCGATGCCAGCCGCAACGACGAGGCGGCGCTTGTACCAAGGCCGGATCGGTTCCGCCAAGGCGAGGGCCGGGACAACGCGTAGCTCGACGGGCGCTGACTTTGGCTGGGGGCCATTTTCGACAGGGGCGATGAAGCGGTAGCCCCGGCGGGGCAGAGTCTCGATGTAACGGGGTTCATCGGCTGAATCGCTCAGCACGTCGCGAAGCTTCTTGATGGCGCTGTTCAGACCGGTGTCGAAGTCAACAAAAGTGTCCGCGGGCCAGAGTTTCTGTCGGAGTTCGTCCCGCGTGACCACCTCACCTGAATGTTCCAGCAAAAGCGCGAGCACTTGAAAGGGTTGGTCCTGGACCTTCAGGCGAATGCCGTGCTTGTGTACCTCGCCTGAACGCAAATCCACCTCATAGGGACCAAAGCGCGTCCTGCGGGTTTGCGGAGCTGCTTCCATAACAGGCTTACGAATGTGGCGGTACTCTACCACCAAATGCTTACTGATAAACAAATATGTGTGGGTGTAAGCGTACGCCCTTCGCAACTCCTCTGAATTCACGTAGCTGCACGGTCAGAACTAGGACAGATACAGACCATACCTCCGCCATTGTGCCCAAACCCACTTCGCGCAATTGTCCGTTACACAGAAGGACGAGTGTCAAATACGGAGGTCGTTCATGACGGGCAAGGCTTTCTCTCGGACGATGTGCGCTCTCTCTTTATTGTTCGCAGTGTCGGGGCTGGTTAACTGCGGGGGGAGCGGTTCGAAAGCACAACCGCCAAATCCGTCCCTCACGATTACCTCCATATCGCCGAACACTGCTGTGGCAGGTGGCCCGGCTTTCACTCTTACGATCAATGGGACGAATTTCATCGCATCGTCGATGGTCAACTTCGGCGGGGTCGCGACCACCGCTACGTTTGTCAACACGTCGCAGTTGACTGCGGCCATCCCCGCTTCCAGCATCGCTTCAGTCGGCACGTCGGCCGTCACAGTGACAAACCCTGCGCCCGCCGGCGGCACCTCGAATGCAATTGACTTCACCGTGAGCGCTGGCACCGGCCCAACCATCAATTTGCTTAGTCCTAGCTGCGTTCCCGCCGGAGAACAGTTCATCAATTCGGTAAACAATCAGTTGACCGTAGGCGGGCTAAATTTTGAAGCTAGTTCAGTTGTGCTGTGGAATGGCAGTGACCGCCCAACCACTCTTGATCCAAATAGCCTCGGTAAAATACTCAGCGCTCAGATTTCGGCGAGCGACATTGCCTCAGCTGGAACGGCCGCGGTGACAGTCTTCAATCCCGGCCCCGGAGGCGGTACCTCGAACTCCTTGACCTTCACGATCACGACAGGAACAGTCAATCCTCGGTCAATTGCTGTGGACCCCGGCGGAAAGTTCGCCTATGTGGCTAATGTCGGCTGCGATGGCGGCTCCGTTGGTTACGTGTCCATGTACACGATCAATCCCACCACCGGGGCCCTCGCGTCCATAGGTCCACCGGTGTCCTCACAAGACGACGGCACCAACTCGGTGACCGTAGATCCGTCTGGCAAGTTCGCCTACGTGGCAAATTTGGGGGACGACTTTAGTAGTGATGGCGGCGTCACGATGTACACCATTGAGGCCACGACCGGAGCCTTAACCTCCATCGGAGAGATAAGCGGAAATTGTACCGGACTGTGCGTCCCCCTGTCGGTGGTAGTGGACCCATCCGGCAAGTTTGCGTACGTGCCGAATGGAGACGGCATCACTCCAAATCACGTCGCAATCTACACGATCAATACCACGACGGGGGCCTTGACTTCAGTAGGAGAGGCCGCCGTAGACGGCGTTGCCAACGCGGTGGCCGTGGATCCATCGAGCAAGTTCGCTTATGTGGCGACTCCGAGTTTCACTTTTGGATCGCCCGGAAACGTGTCCATGTACACGATCGACGCCACGACTGGAGCCCTGACGTCCACAGGAACGATTGCCGCGGGAGCAGACCCTGCCGCCGTGGTAGTGGATCCTACGGGCAATTTCGCTTATGTGGCGGATGCGACCTCGAACGACGTCTTGATGTACACCATCAACGCCACGAGCGGGGTGTTAACTTCCATAGGAACGATTGCTACGGGAACGGGTCCTGTCTTCGTGGCAGTCGATCCATCCGGGAAGTTCGCTTATGTGGCGGATATCGGCTCGAACGACGTCGCGATGTATACCATCAACGCCACCACCGGAGCCTTAACGAACATAGGAACGATAGCTGTCGCCCCATCTCCCACGTCGATAGCGGTGCATCCTTCCGGAAAATTCGCTTATGTAACGAACTCCGCCTCGAACGAGGTCTCGATATACAGCATCGACGGCACCACTGGCGCTTTGACACTCATAGGAAAAATAGGCACGTAAAAAAGCGGCAACTCTTGCACTGTGGCGTTTCGACTTTCCAGAAACGCGCGTCACGGGAGAAAAAATGAAAAGCTCTGCGCTGCTCGCCGTTTCATTCGTTGCTGCAGGACGGAACCGTGTTAATCGCAGGTGGCCGTGATGATGAAGATGTCTTCGACGCCGACCCGCTCCCTTTCGCCGAACTGTTCAATCCTGCCACCGCAACCTTTATGGCCACCGGCGACATGGCCGAGTCCAGGTACGAGCACACCGCCGCCTTGCTCAATAACGGCCAGGTGTTGGTAACGGGGGGATTTAACGGAGTTCCGATGCAGGAGGCAGAGCTGTTCGACCCAACAACAGGTTCTTTTTCACGGACGGGCGTGATGGGTTCACCACGCGCTGATCACACCGAAACTGTGCTCGAAGACGGTACCGTGCTTGTGGCTGGAGGATTCGGCGGCGATATGGTGTTCGCAAGTGCCGAGATATTCGATTCAGCAACCAGCGTCTTCGCGCCCACGGGTGGTATGGCGATCGGGCGCAACCTTCACACTGCGACGCTGCTGAACAACGGTCAGGTGCTTGTCGCGGGAGGGCAGTCCAGTGCCGGCCCGAGTTTCAATTCCGCGGAACTCTTCAAGTAAGCACTGGCTAGAACTGCCATAGCATTAATCATTCGGGAGCGGCGGGCGAAACCGCCTTGCAATTCAAAGGAGACCACAATGTGCGGAAACATTTTCGTATTTCGGCCCGGGGGAACCCCGGTAGGAAACGTCTTCACCGATTGGCAAGTGCTCATCAACACGATGGCGTGCGTGGACGGACGCAAGATTCTCGAGTTCGACGACTCGTTTCTCCCTCCACAACCGCCGCCGTTCTGCTTAATCCCCGCAGGGGTGTGGGAAATGAAGGACGTGATGTGGGCCGGATTTGGGCCACGGCCGAGCGTTCCGCGCACTACTGTGCACATCTCCAGCGGCGCTGTTTTTACGAACCTTCGCATGATTGGCGGCCAGCTCACTATCGTAAACCAGGCTAAGAGTCCCGACCCTTCCCCTGTATCTGATTTCAGCCCCAACCGCGACCAAGTACAGATCGGAATGCGAGACGATTGTGGGAACACGCAGTTTGTGAATCAAAATGATGTTCCGATGTTCGATCTCAAAGACCAGTCGGCCTTGTTCTTCTTGCAGAATTGCCTGTTCGGGATGCCGACCGCAGACGTTCCGAAACCTACCCCGCTGATCCGGCAGACCACCGGCAGCGCGCTGACAATTAACCTGTTGGGTCAGAACCAAACAGGTCCGAACGTGGTATGGAGCGACGGTGGCGGCTCGGTCCTTTTTGGCGCTCTTAGCAGTTCGGCTCAAGTCGGATTCGACCAGACGAAGATTACGAGTGGCGGCGGCAGCTACAGTTTTGGACCGCAGGGTCGAATTCAACGCATGGTCATTCCCCGCCCCCCGCTGCAGACGCCGGCAACCGAGAGCCAAAGTATAGTCACTCCGAACGCTTTGGTTCTATGCGACGGCACTCATCCCGGATTTACCCAAGTCCTGCCAGGAATTGCCAACGGATTCGGGATTGCCGGAAACCTCAGCGTGCCGCTCTATACCGGAGGTCAGGAAATAGTCGTTGCGGAGGTAAAGGGAGGAGCGAAGTTGAAGGTGAGCCCATTTGGCACCGACACGATCGACGGAGAGCCAGGTTCCGTTCACATAAGCAAGCACGGATCGAGGACGTTCGCGAGCGACGGCGTCTCCAATTGGATCACCATCTCTGAACTGCGCCACGCGGAATGAGCCCGGCGCCATCCGATGAAGTAGACGACGCGGCCGCACGGAACGTGAAGATTGGGTTCGCGCACGACTTAGTCCGTCCAAAATGACGATTCACCGGCGCGGGAAGTCAGCAAACCTAAGCCGGAATCTCGAATGTCCTACATTGAACAGTGTATTCCTCCCTAAGCTATCTGAGAGTATCGTTGAGGAGTTAAACGCATGCCCGCGCGAAGATAGCCCCAGCTGACGATGCGCTTGGCGCGTAATGAGGACTCCAATTCGTGGAGCGAACCGTCGCAGCAATGCGGCAGGATCGCAGCGGTCCAGAGGGCTACAAAATGTCCAAGGGAATTCTAGTGGTGGACGACAGCGACACCGCTCGCAAGGTTATCTGCACGTATCTGACCCAACACAATCTTCATGTTTGCGGCGACGCCGTCGACGGCGAAGATGCCATCGAAAAAGCACGCAAACTGAAGCCTGATGTAGTTCTCCTGGATTTGGCAATGCCTCGGACAAATGGCATCGTGGTGGCCTCTGTCCTGAAAGAGATGATGCCAAACACGCGGATCATCCTATTCACGATGTATAGCGAGGCAGTCCGCAGGACGTTCAGTCTCGCAGGGATTGCCGTCGATGCGGTGATTGCTAAAGCGGACGGTATGCCCGAACTCATCGCGTGCGTTCAGAGCTTGTTGCCTTCATAGACCGTCGCCCTGTCTTAGAGAACAGAATTCCCCAAAACAATCCTGGTAGCAGACGGCAGCGCGATGGCCGCGCTTCGCAAAAAGGAGTCGTGCATTATCGCGTGGAGTAACCAGGACCGGAGAGCCGGACCTCTCGGCACGAAGGGTTTGTTGGCTGGAGTGTCAGATGCCGGCGTACCAGGCATAGCCGCCTTCTGGGGAGGCAGAGCCCAGGCCCTTGCCGAAGCCTTTCAGACTGTCGGTGACGGTTAGATGAGTGACGAATTTCACGCTTTTGTAGCCGAGCTGGCGCGGGACGCGCATGCGGAGCGGGCCGCCGTTGCCGACGGGAAGTTCATCGCCATTCATTCCATAGGCGAGAAAAGTTTGCGGATGCATTGCGTCGGACATATCGACGCTGTCCCACCACTCGGGATCGATTGAGAAGTAGACGACGTATCGAGCTTGCGGTTGGACACCCACGAGATCCAGGACGTGCGAGAGCGGCACGCCGATCCACTCGGCAATGTACGACCAGCCTTCTTCACAAGCGATCTGAGTTATCTGGCTGCGACGCGGGTAGCTTTTAAGTTGCGCGAGCGAAAACGCACCGGGGCGGTCAACCATGCCGGTGACGGTGAGACGCCAGTCAGCAAATCCACCGGCTTGAAGACGCTTGTACGCGTCGTTGAGCGGCGCCATTTCGTTTGCGAGCGGGGGTCTTGAAATTTGGCTCGGAGAAAATTCACGCGCTAACGAGTGTCTTGTCAGCAGACGGTGCGAAGCGTAGGTAAGTGTTTCGCCGAGGCCGTAAATTCCGCCGTGGTCGGGCGGGATTAGTCCATATTTTTGCGCGATGCGCGCGGCCACGCTCAGGCCTGCTACGCCCGCGGTGGCGGCGAGTCCTCCGATGATCAGTTTTCGGCGCGAGAGATCGGTCATGTGCGCTCCGTATGTGTGTCGGACGGGCCCGCAATCAGCTTGCCAGTAGTCATCTTGCCGGTAATCATGGCTCGCATGCGGCGCTTGAATCCGGCCACGCAAATCATCACGATGTGGACCAACACGAAAATTGTGAGAGCAATAGTGACGAAGAAGTGAATCGTGCGCGCGGATTGTTGGCCACCTAACGATGTGACGGTAACCGGAAACGCGGAAACAAACGCGGGAGACATCGCCAAGCCTGTCCAGATCATCACCGGGAACAGAACGAAAATCACGAAGAGGTAACTGAGGCGCTGCAGCACGTTATACGACCAGCCTTCTGATTCGCTCGGGCGCTTAAAGCGCAAATGGCCGGCGATCGTGGTCGAGATACTTCGCCACGAAAGATCGGACTTGCCAGGGAGCAAGTCTTTCCGCAGATGTCCGGTGAACAAAATGGAAATTACATACAGCAAGCCGGTCAGGACAGCAATCCAGGCAGCCTGAAAATGAAGATACCGGCTCCAGCCGTTCTGGTCGGGCAGGACGTAACCGTAGCCAGTGGGCACGAGTGACCTGGAGGCAGGAATCGGAATTTTAAATAACGGCGTCATCAACACATTGCCGGTTTCGCCCCAATAGAAGCGAGGGTGGGAGACCACAATTTCCATTCCGGTTACGAGCAGAGCAAAAAAGCACAGAGTAGTGATCCAATGAGTGATGCGGACAAGAGCAGAGTGGTGTGGAGGAACGCTCGCGGTTGGGACAGTCGAGGTGGTGCTCGGAACGGTCGAAGCAGAGTCTGCGACGTTCAAGGCGGTGCCCGCGACAGTCGAAGCTGTGTTCGCAACATAAGCTTCGAGCCGCACTCGCGCGGATTCCAATCCCGCCATTCTAAACCTCCGGCGCTCCATGTGCTGCGACTTGCCTTCCAGGCCATACTACGACGCAAGATCACAGCAAGGTTAGATCACGAAATCGGAACGCGCTTTACGCCCGCAAAAATTCTGTCGGGCAATTGTGTATGTCCGCTCTCGTCGAGCACGAGAACCAGTTTGAGGCTCTCCACGTAAACGGCTTCGAGCGTATAGTTTCCCGGCCCCGGTCCGTGCCTCACCAAAACGGCGCTGTGTCCCTGGTCGGGAACCGGGGTTGGCGGGATAGGTCGAGACTCCACCACGACCTCACTTCCCTGGCGCCGAAACATCACCAATTTCATGCCGTCTTCGAGTGTCTTTACCACCACTGTGTAATCGCCAGGCGCCAATTTGTGCATATGGCACTGCACTTTGTTCGACAGTGAGAAATGTCCTTCAAACTCCGTCTTCGCGGATAGAGCCTCGATCCGCGCCATATTGTCGGCCTTGACTTCATCCGGCGCGGTTTCTGCCTGTGCATGAGTGGTGATCGGGAAAAGAACTGCAAACACCAGACCGAGGGTCGTCCGCGTGATTCTTGTCCTTCTCTTTTTCATCAGCGTCTCCATTATTCCGGCCACTTCGTGGCCTCTTCCCCAAGCTCGACTAACCGTCGACTTGGGCGGCCCCGTTTCTTTCCGGCCACTTCGTGGCCTCTTCCCCAAGCTCGACTAACCGTCGACTTGGGCGGCCCCGTTTCTTTCCGGCCACTTCGTGGCCTCCTCCCCAAGCTCGACTAACCGTCGACTTGGGCGGCCCCGTTTCTTTCCGGCCACTTCGTGGCCTCCTCCCCAAGCTCGACTAACCGTCG
>DATNLC010000049.1:0-1063 GCA_035603075.1 Candidatus Acidiferrales bacterium
CGCCGGCGGCCTGTAGCCCAGCGCCGAGTGCGGACGCAGCGTGTTGTAGACCACCCGCCATTTCTCGATCACCACCTGGGCCTCCCTCAGCGAATAGAAAATCTCTCCCTTCAGGCATTCGTCTCGTAGCTTTCCGTTGAAGCTTTCGCAGTAGCCGTTCTCCCAAGGACTTCCCGGTTCGATGTACAGCGTCCCGCTGCCCACTTTGGCCAGCCATTCCCTCAGCTCTTTTGCTACGAACTCCGGACCATTGTCCGAGCGAATGTTTTCCGGTATTCCCCGGAACAGCATCACGTCCGCAAGTGCTTCGATCACTTCATACCTCCCAAGCCTTCTGGCCACGCGGATCGCCAGACACTCCCGAGTGTATTCGTCGATCAGCGTCAACATCCGCAACATTCTGCCGTCGTGCGTCATCGCGCTCACGAAGTCGTAACTCCACACATGGTTCGCCCGCGCTGATCGCAGCCGCACGCACGACCCATCGTTCAGCCACAACCTTCGGCGGGGCCTCTGTTTCTGCGGTACTTTCAGCCCCTCACGACGCCCGATGCGCTGCACCCGATCCTTGCCTACGTGCCAGCCAGCACTTTGCAACAGCGCCGTAATTCGTCGGTAACCGTAGCGCCCGTATTCACTGGCCAGTGCTACGATCGCTTCCGTCAGCGCATCTTCGTCGATCCGCGGGATCGCGGCATAGCGTTGTGTCCTTCGCCACTGCCCCAGCAGCCGGCAGGCATGACGCTCGCTCACTTCGTATTCTTCGCGCGCATGCTCCACCGCACAACGCCGCCGCTCAGGCCTCAGAAGTTTCCCGAGGCCACGTCCTTCAGGATCTGCTTCTCCAAAGACAGCTCCGCGACTAAACGCTTCAGCTTCGCGTTCTCTCGCTCTAACTCCTTCAGCCGTTTCGCTTGATCTAACTTCAGGCCGCCGAATTCTTTTCTCCAGCGGTAGTACGTCTGCACCGTGATCTCTGCTTCCTTGCAGGCTTGTGGTGTGCTTTTCCCATTCGCTATTTCCACTTCAATCTGCCGCAGCAGCGCCACGATTTGCTCCGGCT
>DATNLC010000050.1:0-1703 GCA_035603075.1 Candidatus Acidiferrales bacterium
AGAGAAAGGGTTCTGACCTGAGATCAACTCGCGATCTTGAAGGACGTAGCTCCCCCATGGAGCGACCACACTCACTCAGCGCCCGCCGTACGCAAGGCGAAGTCCGGGTAGAAGAGAACCTTACCACCAATCTCAAGAGGCTCCCGCTGCTGCTCTTCCGTTGTCGAAAAGACAGTCATCTTATATCCACGCCGTTTCAAGTCCGAAGTGCAATAGTGCAGCATAGACAGCATGGCGGAGTGAACGGCAGGGGAAAGGGTCGGGGTCAAGGGCTTTAGTCGCCGGAGGCGATGCGAGCGCAGCGAGCACCCTTGAGGCTGACCGTTTTTCCTGCCAGACTTTGCCGTGTTGTGTATGCCGGTTTTCTGGCGGTCAGATGGAGACTATCCTTGCGTGGGACAGCAAATCTCACGGAGGGAAAATGCCCGAAGGCTATCTCCATCTGACCTGCGAACAACGCTGCCAGATTTATGCGCTCTTGCAAAGCGGCCACTCGCGAGCCCACATCGCGCGGAAGATTGGCGTCGATCCGTCGACGATCAGCCGCGAGCTTGTTCGTAACACCGGCGCGCGCGGCTATCGCTTCAAGCAAGCGCACGAGAAGGCCTCGCAGAGACGCAAGGACGCCTCGGACAAGCCACGCAAAATGACGCCGGACCTGGTGGAGCTGGTTGAGGAGAAACTGACGCAAGAGCAGTGGAGTCCTGATCAGATCAGCGGTCGTCTGGCGAAGGATGGGGTCGCCTGTATCAGTCACGAGCGCATCTATCAGCATGTCTGGAAAGACAGGAAAGACGGGGGTAAGCTGTATCTTCACTTGCGTCACAGCGGCAAAAAATACAACAAGCGGAAGGGCAAGAATTCGGGGCGCGGGTTGATTCCGAACCGCGTCGACATCGATCAGCGACCTGCCGTTGTCGCCGCAAAAAGCCGCATCGGAGACTGGGAGGCCGACACAATTATCGGTGCCAATCACAGAGGCGCCGTCATGTCGCATGTCGAACGAAAATCCAAATACACCAAGCTCGCCAAGCTGCCGGACAAGACCGCGGACTCTGTCGTACAGGCCTGCGCGCGGGTGCTTTTGCCGCTCGCCGACCGCATCGAAACAATCACCTACGACAATGGAAAAGAGTTCGCCTCTCACGTCGAGATCGCAACCTCGCTGGGGTCGCTATCCTATTTTGCCAAACCCTATCACTCGTGGGAACGCGGCCTCAACGAACACACCAACGGCCTATTCAGACAGTACTTCCCAAAAGGTTCAGATCTCTCTATTGTGTCCGATACCGAGGTCCAAAGGGTCGAGGATAAACTAAACTCTCGTCCCAGAAAGATACTCGGCTATCGAACTCCTCGTGAGGTTTTCTTCAACGCCAAAAATCTCTCCGTTGCACTTCGCTGTTGAATGGGCCCCCTATAACCGTTTCGCAAGTGGCATAAACCGGCTCGGCTTGACCTGGACGCACAACGCGCGCGCAAGCCCAGGAAGAAGCTCGGGCAATTTCTGCCCAAAATGGGCAGAAAAGGAGGGCGATTTTCACCGGTTCTGCCACACAAGCGCCTCACTGATGCCAAAAAAGGGCCGCTTCGGTCACCCCGACATTTACGTGCAAATCGAAAGTCAAGATAATAGGCACGGTTATCCACAGGAAAATGATGCTCACGTTTGGAACGCAAAGACTCAAGAATCGTAGTGTCGT
>DATNLC010000059.1:0-166881 GCA_035603075.1 Candidatus Acidiferrales bacterium
TTACGCACCCGTTCGCCACGCGCCCACACCCTGTATTGCTACAGAATGCTGCGCGTTCGACTTGCATGTGTTAAGCACGCCGCCAGCGTTCGCTCTGAGCCAGGATCAAACTCTCGTTTGAAATCTGGTGTTTCGACCGTAACAGTTTCCGGCTTGCACCGGGCTGCGACGATCGATACGAACTTTAAATCGCTCGGTTTATCTCAATTCGCCTTGTTCCGGTACACTTGGAACAAAGCAGTAACCAAACGGGTTCTGGCATGTATCATCCGATTGTCAAAGAGCAGGTACTCCCAGGTCAACTGGAAGAACTACAGACGAACCCCCATCCTACAGAAACACTTTTTCAGAGTCAAGCATTAATCCAAAGAAAAAATCGGAGACAAAATGCGCGGATGATTTCGAGCGGAGAACTAAGATCATCGTGCGAGCGAGATCACAAGTTCGGCCGCGAAAAGCGGAGAAAACCCGCTGCGACATTCGGATTCCTTAATGTGAGTTCTGGCCCCGGTTAGAAATTGGGCGGTCGTTTGTTTTGAGTGGGTTACATCGAATTCTGTTTGTGAGCCAGAACCGGTTAGAAATGGGCGAAAATGGCGGTCAATGCGTACAAGAAACTGCGAAAAAGCAGATCCCTCTCCGCTATCCGGAAGCGACGGCGCCGGATGTTTTGCGGCTGTGTCCAAGCCAGCCGAGATGGTTGGTCTTCGCGCTTTCGCCTTCCAAATATAAATATCACTGTCACCTTGCATATGCCACCCTCACAAAGCCTAGGCGAAAAAATGCCAGAAACGATGTTACCATAATAGTAAACAAAAATCAAGCGGAATCGTATTAAACGAACCATACCCGCCCTCGAATCCGTCGGATACGGAGTGTCCATTCGCGTGGACGAGTATCGAGTATCAGCCGAACCCTATTCTTCAACTGTGGGCGGGGCCCTGCAGGTACAGCCTGTCTATTATCAATCACTTGCAGGGCTCGCGACTAGCCACGAACTTCGGCGAGCGGATGGCATTATCGCCGGCTGTGAGCGGTGGGGGTGCCCAAAAAACGCGAAAATGTCCTTGGTAGAAGCGGGGAGGTGTCGTCCGAGATACTATTTTATATCAATAAAATATGAAAAACAGTAGACAAGAGAGTTTCTGGATTTTCATACAATCGTAACCAGCTGATTAGAAGCAAGATATTTGTTAGGCAGGGTGGACATAAACGTGCCAATGGATATCTCGGCATATCTATTTTTGTATTGGGGCAACGGGGGAATTGATGTTCTTCAAGGCTTCGCCAATTTTCTCAGTTAAATCTCTAGGAGGTTGTATGAATTGGAAGCGTTTTCTCGTCGCAGTATTTGCGGCGCTGTTACTCCTGCCAGGTGTTTCCATGGCACAAAGCGTGGTTACCGGGGCCATCAACGGAACCGTAACCGATCCCTCTGGCGCGATTATCGTTGGCGCCACGGTGACATTAACGAGCCCCTCAACGGGAGCAGTACTCAATACCGAAAGCAACGCGAGCGGCGGGTATTCGTTCGGGCTGGTAAAGCCGGGCGTTTACACGCTCGTGGTGGTGCGTTCGGGCTTTAAGCAAACCACCGAGTCTGTAAACGTCGCGCTCGGCGAAACTTTGGTATTCAATGTGAAATTAGAGCTTGGCAGCGGGTCGATCACTGTCGAGGTGACAGGACAAGGCGCTCTGCTGCAGACGGAGAACGCGAATATTTCCACCACGATGGACACCGCCGAAATCGAGAACCTCCCGAATCCTGGCGGTGACCTGACCAACATCGCGCAGACTGCTCCGGGCGTAACCATGAATACGACCGGTGGCGGCTATGGAAACTTCAGCGCCTTCGGGTTGCCGGGAACCGCGAATCTTTTCACGGTGAACGGAAACGATTACAACGATCCTTTCCTCAACCTGAACAACTCGGGCGCCAGCAACCTGCTGCTCGGTTCGAATGAAATTCAGGAAGTGTCTGTAATCAGCAACGCTTACACCGGCCAGTATGGTAGGCAGGCGGGCGCGCAGATCGACTACGCGACAAAGTCCGGCGGTAATGCATTCCATGGCGATGCGGTGTACTACTACAACGCCGGTGGAATGAATGCTGGCGATTTCTTTAACGGATACGAGCGTGAGGTAAACAACCAGTGGGCAGCCTCGATCGGCGGCCCGATCATAAAGGACAAGATTTTCTTCTTCGTAAATAACGAAGGGCTGCGTTACTCCCTGGCCTCCGGCGGGGGCAACACCTTTTATCCCACCACTGCTTTTGAGAATTTCGTGTTGGGAAACGTTGCAACGCTTCCGACCGCCGCGACGGCGCTGCCTTTCTACCAAAACATCTTTAACTTGTACAACGCCTCGCCCGCTTTCGCTGCTGCCAACGCTAATCCTCAAGCCGCCAGTTGCGGTGGGGCCCCAGCAGTAGGCGGTCTAAACGGGTTGGGTATCAACCAGGCTGGCGTGACCGATGCTTGCGCCGGAAGCGTATTCCAGAGCAGCCCGAACGGCAACCAAGAGTGGCTGCTTTCCGGACGCGTGGATTGGAACGTCAACGAGAACAATAAGATCTACGGACGCACAAGATTCGACCGTGGAACACAGCCCACTTATACCGATCCAGTCAGCCCGGTAATGAACATTCACAGCGTCCAGCCGCAAGATGAAGGGCAAATAAACTTCACGCACATCTTCAGTCCCAATGTGGTTAACAACATCGTGGGATCTGTGCTGTGGTACTCGGCGATTTTCCAGAGCCCGAACTTGCCCGCGGCGGAGGCGGCATTTCCTGGGTTGTTCTCACTTACTAACATTCCCTTCGCATGCCTCGGCCAGGGTTGCGGCGATTCCCCGACGTTTTCAATCTTTCCTCAGGGACGCAACGTAACCCAGTGGGGAGTCGTAGATGACTTGTCGATCACGCGCGGAAATCACAGCTTCAAGATGGGCGTTAACTTCCGCCGCGATGATGTTAGCGACTACACAGCAAGTGAAGGACTGCTTCCGGCGATTAGCCTAAACGCGTTGGATTTTTCTAACGACGTTCTTAACCCGGGTGGGGTCAATGTCGGCGACGCCGTAGGACAGGCTTTCGCTACCAACTCCCGCCAACCCATCGCGTTTTACAGCTTTGGTTTGTATTTCCAGGATGAGTATCGGGTCACCCCGAGACTGAAACTGACCTTGGCTCTTCGGGCCGATCGGAACTCGGGCGGCGCTTGCCAATCAAACTGCGGCTCGGCTCCGCTTCAAGCGTTCAACGTTATGAGCCATGACGTAAACGCACCATTCGACACAATCACGAATCCTGGCTCGCACAGTATTATTCCCAGTGTCGAGGCGGTTGTTTTCCAACCCCGCATTGGAGTTGCTTGGACGCCGTGGGGAGACAAGACGGTCATTCGCGCCGGCATCGGACAGTTTTCCGATTTGTATCCCGGGACGATCTTGGACCGGTTTACGACAAACTTCCCGCAAGTCACGTCGTTCGTTTTTAACCAGTCAGGAAGCAATTTTGCGTTCACAGACCCGGGCGCGGCAACCAACGGGGTTGTGAATTGCAACACGGCTTTCCAATCCGTCTATCACTCTGGCGGAAACCTGGCCGATTTCAACACGACTCCAGGCTGCGCAGGCCAGCTCCCTGGCTTGAATAGCATCGGCAGTGGCCAAAACAAGCTGCTCAACCCAAAGTACACCGAATGGAACCTGGAAATTCAGCGCACCATCGGTCGCTCGACGGTGGTATCGGCAAACTACGTGGGCAATCGCGGCTATGATGGATTGCTCATCAATCCGTACTTGAACACGTTTGCTCCCGATGGGTTCGGCGGTCTTCCGACGACGCCCGCGGATCTCCGGCTGGGCAACGTCAACACACTTACGAACAGCAATACTTCGAATTACAACGGCGTAACATTCTCGATCCAGCAAAACAACTGGCACGGGTTTATGGGTCGCCTAAACTATACCTATAGCCACGCGCTGGACGATGTTTCGAATGGCGGGATCCTGCCATACGCTGTATTCATTCCACAGGTACAGGTTCAGATCAATCCTAACTGTCTGCGCTGCCAAAACTATTCCAACGCAGACTACGACCTGCGCCACAACTTGAGCGGCAACTATCTATACCAAATGCCGTTCCACAGCGAAAATCGCTTGGTTGACGCAGCGCTCGGCGGCTGGATAATGTCCGGGACAGTCTATTATCACACCGGATTCCCCTTCAGCTTGGAGGACGCTAGTGACTTTAACAACGAAATAGCCGGCAACTTTGGTGCAACTGGAGTGGTGTTGGCTCAGCCGATCACATCCGTTGCTTCTTCCTGCAAGAGTCCAAACGTGCAGTGTTTTAACATTGCTGACTTTGCTGGGCAGCCGAATCCGGCCATCGTCACCGGGACGAATCCGTCTAATGGCCTTCCGTGCGGTCCAAACAATGTTTGCAATAACCCAGCGCCGACTGGTTTCGGAACCCAACGGCGGAATACTTTCCGCGGGCCGAATTACTTCAATACTGACTTCAGCCTGCGAAAGAATTTCCGATTGACGGAACGCATGGGACTTCAGCTCGGTGCGAATGCATACAACGTGCTGAATCACCCCAACTTCCAGGTCCCGAACAACTCGACGGACTTTGGTCCGGCGAACTTTGGTGTCATCCAGTCAACCGTTAGCCCGCCGACCACGCCGTACGGCTCGTTCGCGGGTTCCTTGGCGAGTGCGCGCATTCTGCAGGTAATCGCCAAGTTCACGTTCTAACTCTAACCGTAACTCGATTAAAAAAGGGCGGCCTCCCGGGGCCGCCCTTTTTTTTGCTCAAGTGCAATCGAATCCTGGTGGGCTCCCTCGCAACTCTTTTTCCCTTGATGGAGGAGGACATGACCGTCGTAGGAGGCGCGCCAGCCCGGTCCATAAATACCAACTAGACAGCGGATTGATGAGTTGCGGACACGGCTTCAGGGCGAGGGACTTGCCGCGGGGTTCGGCTTGTCCTTGGATATTTGTTCCTCGGCTTGTTTCCGGATTTCTTTAGCCCTGACTCCAGCAGGACTGTCGGGGTCGAGTTTGATATAAACGTCCAGGTCCTGTATCAGCGCTGGATAATCTTTTTGGCTAAGATGAATATTGGAAAGCAGGCGGTAGACGATTGGAGCGTTGGGGGCAAGGGACCTGGCTTGTTCTGCCGATTTCAGAGCCTCAGCAAATTTATCTTGATTGAACAAGATGCGGCCGAGCTGGTAATGGCCAAACCAGTCGCTGGGACTCAGCTCGAGCCCGTGCCGGAGCATTTGCTCACTTTGCGCGATATCCCCGGTATCTATCAGGAGTGAGGCGAGACCTATGAGAGGTTCGCCGTATTTGTCGTTGCTGACTTCGACGGATTTTCGGAAGCTCTTTTCGGCTTCGTCTCGGGTTCCGAGAGTTAAGTAGGCCATTCCGATCTGGTAATAGACTTCATAAAAGCTGGGTGCGACAGAAACTGCCTGCTGGAAATCCAAGAGGGCCATTTTAGGATTCTTATCCGAATACAGTTTCTTTTCGCCGGATGCCAGCAAATCGCGTGCTTTTTGCGGCATAGACATTTCGTGAGCTGAAATATTTGCGGCAGAGAACACGGCGGCCGGGTCAGTCTCCTTTGGTTTAAGATAAACGGAAATGCCCCGGTCCGAGGCGAAACTCAATTCAATATGCAAAGAATCGGACTGATAACCCGCAGCTTCGACTGTCAAAATGTAATTGGATCGACGAATTCCACGAAAGTCAAATTCCCCGGACTCCGTGGTAATAGTCTGTTCGATCAGGTTGCCGCCAGTGTCATTTAAGCGAACGTTGGCCTGCTCGACTGGACGTTTTGATTTCTCAGAATAGATCGTTCCAGTCAGACTCACAGCGTCGGTGTTGTTCGCGCCTAGACCCTGAGCGAACACTCTACTGGGGATTATAAGTGTTGAGATGAGTACGGCAGTTGCAATACAGAGCCGGGACACGGGCACCTCCAACCGGCCGACTTACGCGCAGTATATCACTTCGGGTTTGCCAGTTCATTTAACGAAGCTTCGAAGGGTGGGCGGGCTACGCCGCGTTCGGTGATTATGGCGGTGATGTAGCGCGCGGGAGTGACGTCGAAGGCCGGATGGGCTGCGCGCACGTCGGCTGCGATGCGGATGCCGGCGAGATGCGTTACTTCTTCTTCGGAGCGCTGTTCGATGGGAATTTGATCGCCGGAGGAAATCGAGTAATCGATAGTGGAAAGTGGAGCTGCTACGTAAAAGGGCACGCTGTTTTCGCGCGCGATGACCGCAATTCCGTAAGTCCCAATTTTGTTGGCGGTATCGCCGTTACGAGCAATTCTGTCGGCGCCTACTACCACGGCTCCGACGCCGCCGGTTTTCAGGAAATGTCCGACCATGTTGTCGGTAATCAGAGTGAGCGGGATGCGATCCTGGTGAAGTTCCCAGGCGGTGAGACGCGAGCCCTGGAGATACGGTCTAGTTTCAGGGACGATGACTTCGATTCGGTACCCGCCTTCGACAGCCATGCGGATGACTCCTAGCGCGGTGCCGATTCCAGCGGTGGCAAGGGCGCCGGCGTTGCATTGCGTCATCACGCGGCCGCTCTTGGGAAGAAGTTCGGCGCCGTAACGTCCAATACTTTTGTCGCCTTCGCGGCGCTCTTCATGGACTTTCAGGGCTTCATTTACCAATTCGGAGCGGATGCGTTCTAACGCTGCCGCTTCGTCCTTTGGAGCCGTGCGCGCGAGATCCTCGAAGCGCAATTTGAAGCGGTCGATGGCCCAAAATAAATCAACGGCAGTGGGGCGAGTGTGGGCAAACGTTTCGCAAATGAGTGGGAACTCCGTGCGCAATTCGTCGAGAGATTTTGCTTTTGACCTCTGAACAGCGAGTCCAATACCCATAGCCGCGGCAACGCCGATCGCCGGCGCTCCGCGAATTACCATGTCCTTGATGGCTTTCGCGAGCTCGCGATAATCGGTGTAAGTATGATGGATCACTTCTCCGGGCAGCCTGCGTTGATCCAGCAGAACGACGCCTTCGGACGTCCATCGAATTGGTTCAACGGTGTGCAAGTGCTCTCCGAATAGCCTAACTTTTGCCGGTGCGGACTCTGAATACAACTAATGCACGCCCGGCAACTGACGGAGGCCGTGCGTTGCAATAAGAAGACCGATAACCTGAACCGAATTATAGCTCGTATGAATTATAAAACCTGGAAGGACATTTCGTGAAACCGCGCGCGCAAATGTGAGCGCAACCCCGACGAAAACCAGCAGAACGATCTGCCCCCATCCGCCCCACAACTGGCCGGCATGCAAAAGGCCGAAGAGCGTTCCGGTAGCCATGATTCCCCAGAACTTTCCGAAACTACGCCCGATTACAGGGTAAATATAGCCGCGGAATATGGTTTCTTCCACCACAGGAGCGAGTAGAACAGCGATCAGCATGAAGAGAAAAGTTGTAGAGCGATCCTGAAACAGAGATTCGATGGGCAAATCCTTCTTGGGAGGAAACAGGGCGGAACCCACAGAAACAATAATTGACAGAAAGAGACCGCCGAGAATCAGTCCAAGGTAGACAGCGGCTTGCGACATGCGGCCTGTCTCGAGTTTGCGCCAGCCGATCGTGCGCCAGAAGGCAGAACGAAAGCGTCGCCGCATCTGAAGCGCAAGATAAGCGAGCAGTCCTAAATCGAGGATCACTTGAATCAGGATGTTCAGCAGAATTACTTCGCGAGGAGAATTTTGGATATTGCGAACGTCGAAGCCCGCTATCGCCAGGGCCGTCGTTATGATGAGGCTAAGAAGGAGAAAACCGGCGATTGCGAGTGCGATGAAAGCAGCTAAATCCGCCCAACCCCAGGGCACTTGAAGATCTTCCGCGACGGGAGTGTTGGGCGGGAGACGGTATTCCGACGCGCCGGATCCGTCGACGAGATTGGTTGACTCGACGAGCGATGATGCAGGAGCCGCCGCGGCGGGCGGCGATGAGTCAACCGACCCTGAGGAATCGGATGATCGCTCAAGATCTTGATCGAAGGATTTGTTTTCGTCGAAGTTCATCGAAGTTTATGGCTCATGGTCGCGCGTCTTGCAGTATGGCAATTACCTCACGGTACATAGTGTTTCGCTTGAAGCCGCTATCAGCAATGCTTGGCTAGATCAACTCGCGCGTTTTCCGTTTGCTAGAATGCCATCCGAGCCATTGCCGTTCAATGCGCGGGCAAGGATCTGGCCTGTATAGGACTTCTTCACTCGGGCGACTTGTTCGGGCGTGCCTTGCGCTACGATGCGGCCGCCTTCTTCGCCACCTTCGGGCCCGAGATCGATTATCCAGTCGGCCTGCTTAATCACATCGAGATGGTGTTCAATGATTAAGACCGTGTTGCCCAGAGAAACCAGCCGGTTCAGGACACCCATTAGCTTTTTCACATCATCGAAGTGCAGGCCCGTGGTGGGCTCGTCGAGAATGTAGAGGGTGCGGCCGGTCTGGCGCCGAGAGAGCTCGCGAGCTAGTTTTGTGCGTTGTGCTTCACCACCGGAAAGGGTAGTCGCAGATTGACCCAATTGTACGTAGCCGAGACCCACATCGACGAGCGTTTGCAGTTTTACCTGAATTGAGGGAATGTTTTCCATCACTTTCAGCGCATCCTCGATGGGAAGATCCAGCAAATCGGAGATGGAGTAGCCTTTGTAACGCACAGCGAGAGTCTCGGCGTTGTAGCGCTTGCCGCGGCAAACTTCGCAGGTGACGTAAACATCCGGAAGAAAATTCATTTCGATTCGCCGCTGTCCGTCGCCTTGGCATGCTTCACAACGACCACCTTTCACGTTGAAGCTGAATCGGCCGGGACGGTACCCGCGCTCGCGTGATTCCGGCAGAACGGCAAAAAGCTCGCGAATCGGGGCGAAGACTCCGGTATAAGTAGCCGGGTTCGAGCGCGGAGTGCGGCCGATCGGCGCCTGGTCGATTTGAACGACCTTGTCAATGTGCTCAATTCCTTCGATGGCACGGTGCGCAGCGGGTTTTTCCATGGAGCGGTAAAGTTTCGCGGCAAGGGCGCGATACAGAATGTCGTTTACTAGTGTGGATTTACCCGATCCCGAGACTCCGGTTACTACGGTAAGCAATCCCAGCGGAAAAGAGATGTCGATATTCTTTAGATTGTTGCCGTGGGCGCCAAGAATCGTCAGAGATTTCCCGTTGGGACTGCGGCGGTGATCGGGAACGGGAATTGTCACCTTTCCCGAGAGGTACTGTCCGGTGAGCGAGTCGAGATTCGCCGCGATTTCGTCAGGCGCGCCGGCGGCTACGAGATGTCCGCCGGCCTTTCCCGCGCCGGGACCGAGATCCACGACGTAGTCCGCGCGGCGGATGGTCTCTTCATCGTGCTCTACAACAAGGACGGTATTGCCGAGGTCGCGCAAGGTCTCGAGGGTGCTGAGCAGGCGGCCATTGTCACGCGCGTGGAGGCCGATGGACGGCTCGTCAAGCACGTAAAGAACGCCCCGCAGACGCGAGCCGATTTGTGTGGCCAAGCGTATGCGCTGGGCTTCCCCGCCCGAAAGAGTTGCGGCCGAACGGTCCAGGGTAAGGTAGCCGAGGCCGACGTTAAGAAGGAACTCGATTCGCTCGGCAATTTCGCTTAGCGGACGCCCGGCGATTTTTCTTTGGCGCAGAGTCAACTGATTGCGAATCTTGTCCACGGCGGCTCGCGCTTGCAAAAGAGGCAACGATGTAAAGTCCGCGATAGAGAGGCCCGCGATTTTTACGGCGAGGCTCTCGGGACGCAGACGGCGCTCATTGCAGGCGGCGCAAGGCGCGGGAGACAAATATTGTGCAACCCATTCGCGATAAGTATCGGACTTGGCTTCTTCCAGGCTGCTCTGCAAATGTCCCAAAACACCCTGGAAATTAAGGCCTTTGTTAGAGCCCCCGTTTGAAGGATTGCCGTGGAGAATCAGGTTCTGTACTTTTCGCGGCAATTTGTCGAATGGGGTATCGAGATTGAAACCATGGGCGGCCGCCGCGATGCGTAGCGTACGCTGCAAAAATGTGGAGCCCGCGCCAGGGCCGAGCCCGCCTTCGAAAAGGGGCTTGCTCCAGTCCACGATCACTTTCGCGGGATCGAAATCATATTTCGAACCCAAGCCGTGGCATTCGGTGCAAGCACCGTAAGGAGAATTAAAGCTGAACGAGCGGGGCTCGAGTTGCGGCACGGAAATTCCGCAGTCCGGACACGCGAGCTTTTCGGAATAGACGTGTTCTTCGCCGCCGACCACGGCGATGGTCACGAGTCCACCGGTAAGCTTCAGCGCGGTTTCGACGGATTGTTCGAGCCGCTGCGCGATGCCATTTTTCAGCAGGAGGCGGTCTACAACAATTTCAATGGTGTGATTTTTCCGGCGGTCCAGCGGGATGGGCTCGTCCAAATTTACGAGTTCGCCATCGACGCGCGCCCGGATGTAGCCTTCCTTGGCATATTTTTCGAATTCTTTCTTGTATTCGCCCTTGCGGCCGCGCACCACAGGAGCAAGGACCATGATGCGTTCTTCTGGTTTCAGCGCGGAAACTGCCTGGACAATCTGCTCGGTGGATTGTCGCGCTATGGGATGACCGCACTTCGGGCAGTGGGGAGTGCCGATGGCGCAATAAACCACGCGGAGGTAGTCATATATTTCGGTGATGGTGCCTACCGTCGAACGAGGCGATCGCGTGGTAGTTTTCTGTTCAATGGCGATCGAAGGCGAAAGCCCTTCAATCGAATCGACATCCGGACGTTCCATCTGGTCAAGGAACTGCCTGGCGTAGGCCGAAAGCGATTCGACGTACCGACGTTGTCCCTCGGCGTAGAGAGTATCGAATGCGAGCGAGGACTTGCCCGAACCGGAAAGCCCGGTGACCACCGTGAGAGTGTTGCGAGGGATTTCCAGGTGGATGTTCTTCAGGTTGTGCTGCCGGGCACCCCGGATGACGATTTTCTTCAGGCTCATTTTGAGAATGGACGGCTGCCGCCAAGGGCAGGCCCCATGCGGTACACTGGGCACAATGGCCACAGGGTAATCTATGAACATAGCAAGGTGCCCTTGTTGTGGTCAAGTCGGCAGGGGTTTGCCACTTAGGAGTAGCCGAAACTAAAGCAAAAAAGCGGCGCGTCGCTGGAAGGGAGCTGCCGTGAAATTTTAGCAGTACATTGGATTTTTTACTCGCCATCCAATATCAAGGGCCATTGTTTTCAACATGATAGCTTTGGTTCTTGGCGTGCGACTCTTATTTACGTCAGAGGGAAGGAAAGCCGAGGATCCCTTCGGGGATTGAGGGCTGGGCCGGCTTCCTTCCCTCGGCCTTTTTTCGCCCGCCTCCGGATCGACTCCCTGTAAGGTTGCCACAAGAGGAAACATCGCGAAGGGGTCAGCATTGAAGCCGACGCTCGTCTGCACACCGGGACCCCCCACCTGGCAAAGGATCGAGCCGCAACGGCCTACTAAGAATCCGTAAACAGCTGTGCTCGAGGTTGTCCTTTTGCGAGAGGGGGCGGAGCGGCGGGATCACTGAAATCCTTGGTCCAACTCCAGTTTCGAATTTCGGGCATGTCTTGAAAGTGCTCGCGGATGTAAGTGTGGTGCTCGTACAATTTTCGGTTGAACATATCAGTCGCGTCGGAGGCTTGGGCGCGCAATCGCGGCACATGCTTGAGCGCATCAATGGCAAGGTGGAACCGGCTCATCTTATTGAGGACGACCATGTCGAATGGAGTGGTGGTCGTACCTACGTCATTAAATCCGCGAACGTGAAAACGCCCCTCGTTCGCCCGGCCATGCACCATACTGTGGATGAGCCAACGATAGCCGTGGAATGCGAAGACCACATCAACATCCCGTGTAAACAGCGAGTTGAATGAGATATTGTCCATGCCATGAGGATGGTCGTCCGGGCTCATCAGTGCGTTGAGATCCACGACATTCACGACGCGGACCTTAATACCGGGGACGCATTTTTGCAGCAGCCAAGAAGCGGCGCATGCCTCGATGGTAGGAACATCGCCGGCGCACGCCAAGACGATGTCGGGGTCCCCTCCGTCGTCATTCGTCGCAAATTTCCAAATAGACGCGCCCTGCGAGCAATGGGCGAGGGCTTCTTCGAACGTGAGCCATTGCAGTTGAGGCTGTTTCCCACAGGTAACCACGTTGATGTAATTCCGGCTGCGCAAACAATGATCGAACACATTCAGCAAGCAGTTTGAATCTGGCGGGTAGTAGACCCGAACCACCTCGCTGCGCCGTTGCATCACGTTATCGACAAAACCCGGCGCCTGGTGGCTGAAACCGTTGTGGTCATTTCTCCAAGCGTGACCAGTGATGAAGACATTTAGGGAGGCGATTGGCCTGCGCCATGGATACTCCAAGGCCTGCTCCATCCACTTCGCGTGCTGCGTGACCATGGAATCAACCACCTGAGCGAACGCCTCATAGGAAGACCACATGCCGTGCCTGCCCGTAAGCAAATAACCTTCGAGCCAGCCTTCGCAAAGATGTTCGCTGAGCACTTCCATCACCCGGCCATCTGCAGCGAGGTGGTCGTCGATCGATACAATCGGCTCCATGGTGCAACGATTCGTCGCGTCAAACACGGCGTTCAGGCGATTGGAGTTCGTCTCGTCGGGACAGAAAAGCCGGAAATTGGACGGATTGAGTTTGATGACGTCGCGCAGATATTCACCCAACTTGCGCGGCGCTTCGGCCACCACTTCGCCGGGACCGGGTATAGATAGCGCGTATTGCGAAAAGTCGGGGAGATCGAGCGCTTTCAGCACTCGGCCACCGTTGACACTAGGATTTGCGCCCATGCGTCGATTTCCGTCGGGAGCTAGCGCCGCAAGTTCGGCGATCAGACGCCCTTCTTTGTCAAATAACTCATCTGGGCGATACTTGCGCATCCAGGCTTCGAGCAACTTTAAATGTTCGGGGTTCTCACACACGGTGGAAAGAGGAACCTGGTGCGCGCGGAAGGTGCCCTCGACGGGAATGCCGTCGACTTCCTTCGGGCACGTCCAGCCCTTGGGAGTTCGCAGGATGATCATCGGCCACGATGGGCGCGTGCGGTTTTTATCCGTGCGGGCTTGTTTGTGGGTTTCTCGTATTTGCGCATAGCAGCGATCGAGAGCTGCCGCGAAAAGTTGGTGCACGATATCGGGGTCGTCCCCTTCGACAAAATAGGGACTGTAGCCATGGCTCTTGAAGAAAGAGGCCAGTTCTTCGTCACGGGTGCGTGCCATCACGGTGGGACCGGAGATTTTATAACCGTTGAGATGCAAAATCGGCAGTACGGCCCCGTCTCTTATGGGATTCAGAAACTTGACACCCTTCCAACTTCCTTCGAGCGGGCAGGTTTCGGCCTCGCCATCGCCGACAACGCAAGCCACGATCAAGTCAGGATTGTCGAAGGCTGCTCCGAAGGCGTGGACCAGCGAGTAGCCGAGTTCGCCTCCCTCATGCATCGAGTTCGGTGTATGCGGTCCGCAATGACTGGGGATACCGCCAGGCGTGGAAAAAGAGCGGAAGAGAAGACGCATGCCGTGAATGTCCTGAGTAATCTCAGGATGAACCTCGGTGTAAGTTCCTTCAAGATACGCACAAGCGTTCAGCGTGGGTCCTCCGTGGCCGGGGCCCGAGATGTAGATAATGTTTGCATCCGTGTCGCGGATCAGGCGGTTTAAATGCACGTAGATGAAATTTTGCCCGGCCGAGGTGCCCCAATGGCCCAATAAGCGCGGCTTGATGTTTGCTCTTGTGAGCGGCTCACGGAGCAGCGGATTATCGAGGAGGTAGATTTGTCCCACGCAAAGATAATTCGCGGCGTACCAATAGCCCTGCATCTTGCGCATAAGGTCGGCGGAAAGCGGGCCGTTCGGTTTCTCGCCGGCAGGTCGGTTTGCGGGGCGTTGCGATTTATCGTCGACTTCTATGGCAGTGGATAACGCAGCGTTAAATTCGAGCATATTTACTCCTCGGCTCACGCGGTGATACTGCACGTGCGATTCTCTCGCTTGACCATATTATTTTATATCGGTGGGCTTTAGCGAATGTGAACGGTTGAAGAAATCGCCCGCTTAAAGTTCGTTAGGCATTCATCCAGCCGAGAGTGGAACGGACATGCCGCACGATCATCAAATCTTCGTTGGTGTTTATGATGCGCACTTTTACCGTGCTTTCGGCGGACGATATCACTGGGGAGTTGGCCTCATTGCTCGCCCCGTCCAAACGAATACCGAGAAAATCCAAGCCGGCGCAGATCCCTTTGCGAATGGCGGCGGCATGTTCTCCGATTCCTCCGGCGAAGACGAGGACGTCCAGACCTCCGAGAACTGCGGCGTACGCGCCAATATATTTTTTCGCTCGGTAGCAAAAAAGCTCCACGGCTTCTTCGGCTCGCACATCTTGATGCAGGTTGTCCAGCAAGTTCCGCATGTCACCTGAGGTGGACGAAACTCCCAACAGCCCGGATTCCTTGTTTAGCATGGTGCTCATCTCTTTCGCGGAGAGCTTCTTCTGTTCGAGGAGATAGAGCAGCAGGCCGGGATCGACGTCACCAGAGCGAGTACCCATCACAAGTCCTTCGAGAGGGGTAAAGCCCATGGAGGTGTCGACACTTTTCCCGTCTTTCACCGCGACCATGCTGGCGCCGTTGCCGAGATGGGCAATGATCACGCGTCCGCTGGCGAGCTTTGCGTCGAGAGTGTGAAGTTCACTCATGACGTACTCGTAGGAAAGGCCGTGAAAACCATAACGGAGGACGCCCTGGTCGTAGAGAATTCGAGGCAGCGCATACATGCGAGCAACGTTTGGAAGAGAATGGTGAAACGCTGTGTCGAAACACGCCACTTGAGGGAGCGCAGGGAATTTCGCAGCGATAAATTTAATTCCGCGAATTGCGGCAGGCATGTGATCAGGGTCGAGTGGTACAAGTTTTTCGACCTCCGCGAGGAGTTCTGGAGTAATGCGCTGAGGCGTGCTGTAGCGAGGGCCACCGTGGACAAGTCGATGTCCAGCCGCTGCCAGTTGCGAGAGAAAACCGTGTTGGCCGAGCCATGCAAACATCATTTCCGATGATGCATTTGAGTCACCGGGATCGACCGGCGAATCTAACAGGGTGGTCCCCTTCGGATAAGCGATCCTTAAACGGCCATCCGAGGCGCCTGCGTGGTCGACTGATATTGACAGGAGAAGTTCTTCACGCTCACCGGCGTTATAGAGGGCGGATTTCAGGGTCGAAGACCCTTGGTTCATGGTCAAGACGCGTTTTTGAGGAGAGGCGGTCACGAAGTCATCCTGAGGAGCCCAGAATTTGGATTTGTCTTAACTCTCCGCAGAGGACTGATTATAGCTTGCGGCTCGTGGCCGGAAGTATACTGATCTCGGATGCGGCCGAAAGAGCTTGGGGCGTGGTCCAATTGGTAGGACGCTGCACTGTTAATGCAGACGGTGGTGGTTCGAATCCACCCGCCCCAGCCAAATCGAGAGGTGTTTGCGCGAGTTGATGTTCAACGGCCGCTGAACGCGCAACTGGGAATGACCTTCACGCGGTGGAACTGCTCGGTGATCCAACGAGCCGCGAGAATCTTAGTCCTTAATGACAGGGAACCCAGATTCGGTCCAGCCGCGCCAGCCGCCGTCCATCGAAATCACGTTGCTATAGCCCATTTTTTGAAGGTTGTCGGCGGCCAGGGCGGAACGGAACCCGCCTCCGCAATAAAGCACGATTTCTGCATCTTTGGCTGGGATAGCTTTTTCGATGTCACGCTCGATGATGCCTTTGCTCAAATGGATGGCGCCGGGAATATGGCCGCGGGCCCATTCGCTGTCTTCGCGAGTATCAACGAGAATCAGGGGATGGCCGGAGTCGATTTTCTTTTTCACTTCGCGGTAATCCTCTTCTTTGATTCTTTTTTTCGCTTCCTTGACGAGTTTCAGAAAGCCTTCGGGGTGGTCCATTGTCTTCTCCTCAGAATCAGCAATCCAATCATAGTAAAAAAGAGAGTTTTGAGTGTCTGAAAATAACTTTCGTCGAACGCCGGCTGACACAAATGGTTCATGGGCCGCAGAACGCTACTTCATGTCACGCCAGTTGGAGCCGACCTTGGTGTCCACGAGCAAAGGGACGCTAAGCGCGTAAACATTTTCCATCACTTCTTTAACCAGCTTCGTGAGACGCGGAATTTCTTTCTCGGGACCTTCAAAAAGCAATTCGTCGTGGACCTGAAGAATCATCCGCGATCTGAAATCTTCTTTTGGCAAGCGGCGGTCCAATTCGATCATGGCAAGTTTGATCAAGTCAGCGGCGGACCCTTGCATAGGAGTGTTCATGGCGGTGCGCTCGGCAAAGTTTCGCAGGTTGGGTTGAGGAGAATTTATTTCGGGGATGGGGCGAATGCGGCCGAAAATCGTTTTGGTAAAACCTGTCTTGCGAGTCTGGGCTATTTGCGCATCTAGATATTTTTTCACGCCGCTGTAGCGTTCAAAATAGGCAGCGATGAATTTGGCGGCTTCGCGTGTATCGATGCCCAGGTTTTGCGCGAGACCGAAAGGTGAAAGGCCGTAAATCACTCCGAAATTGATAACTTTGGCTACCCGCCGGTGCTCGGGAGTTTGCGCGAAGGGCGCTACACCGAAGACCTCTTGCGCCGTTCGAGAGTGAATGTCTTCGCCGCGGCGGAAGGCGTCGACCAGAACGGCATCTTCGGAAAGATGCGCCAGAATTCTTAGCTCGATTTGCGAGTAGTCCGCTGAAAGGAGTTTGTAGCCTGGAGCGGCGACGAAGGCCGCACGGATTTCGCGTCCTAGTTCAGTGCGAACGGGAATGTTTTGCAGATTCGGATTCGAAGAACTGAGACGCCCGGTAGCAGTGCCTGTTTGGGAGAAGCGTGTGTGCAAGCGGCCGGAAACCGGATGAATCAGTTTCGGCAAAGAGTCTGAATAGGTGGATTTCAATTTTGCGAGTTCGCGGTATTCGAGGATCTTTTTGGGCAATTCGTGCACCAGCGCGAGCTCGTTCAAGACTTCCGCAGCCGTGGAGCGCGATTTAACGCGGCTTTTTCGCGGAGGCTGAAGGTTTAGCTTGTCGAAGAGAACTTCAGCAAGCTGCTGGGGCGAATTGATTGTGAATTCGAAACCGGCTAGTTCGTAGATAGTCTTTTCCAGGCGCGTGATCTCTTCTTGGGCTTTTTTGGAGATGATGTCCAATTCCTTTTTGTCAACGCGCACTCCTGCCGCTTCCATACGCGCCAGTACCGACGCTAACGGAAGGTCAATTTTTTCGTAGACGTCCAAAAGGCCTTGCTTTTCAATTTCCGATCGGAGGATGGGCGCCAGGCGCAGGAGAAAATCCGCTCGTTCGCCGGGAGCGCCTGACAATGTTCTATTCAGGTGGCGCAAGACCACTTCAGCGAATTCGTGATTCGCGGTGGTAGGGCGCAAGAGGTAGGAATAGAGCATTGTGGCGTGGCGAATCCCTGAGACCACGTTGGGATTGTCCACGGATTGAGATGGAACCAGGAGTTGAAAGAGCTTGGGATCATGCACTATTTTCGGCCGCTTGGCATCTCGGGACCATTCTTTCAACCCGGCCAGATTTTTATTCTCGCCGTCGTTTGCCAGTGTCCGCGCGCTCCCGGGCTTGGAGGAGATTTCTACGCTCGAGACATAGGTGCCATAGCCCTCTTCGTCCGGGTCGTTTGAGTCGAGTGAAAGCCAGGCAGAAGTTTCGGAGCCGAGAGACGTCGCTTTGAAAAAACTAACAAACTCGTCACTCGAATCGAATGGGGTGTAATCCGTCTTTTCTTCATCCTGCGCCGGTGCCGGAGCCAGTTCGCGAAGGAGGGAAGTAAATCCGAGTTCGGCATACAAGTCGCGAAGAGCAGAAAGATGGGGCTGCTGGATTTTCAGCGCCTCGAGCTCGAGCGGAACCGGAGCGTCGAGAGGGATTGTCGCCAGCCGCTTGCTGAGTATGACAAACTCGCCGCATTTTTCGAGTGCTTCGCGGTAACTGGAGCGTTTCACTTCGCCGGCGCGTTTCAAAGCTTCCTCGGCGCTGCCAAATTGCTGGATCAATTGTCGAGCGCCCACTTCGCCGATGCCGGCTTTGCGACGCTCGCCGGGAGCGGGTTTATCGTTGGGGTCGCGCGCTCCTGGGATGTTGTCGATGGTGTCGCCCATCAGTGCCATTACGTCCGCGACTTTGTTGGGAGGCACGCCCATCAATTCTTCGACCATCTTTTCATCGACGATCAGATCGCCTTTTGTAGGGTTAAGAAGGCGGACAGGGCCGCCGACGAGCTGCATCAGGTCCTTGTCGCTGGTGACTATGAAGACTTCGAGATCCTCTTCCCTGGCTTGGCGCGCGAGGGAGCCGATTACGTCATCGGCTTCGTATCCGGGATATTCGAGGATGGGAAGACGCATGGCGTCGCAATAGCGCCGAACGAAGGGCATCTGAACGGAAAGTTCATCGGGCATTGGAGGGCGCTGGGCTTTGTAGGAGGCAAAAAGCTTGTCACGAAAGGTGGGAGACGGGTGGTCGTAAACCACCGCCAGGTAATCGGGGCGGCGGTCTTTGTTGTTGAGCAAGCGGCGCATCATGGTAGCAAACAGGTAAGGGACTTTTGTTGGAACGCCACTACTGGTCTGCAGACGGTCCATGGGGGCAAAAAAGGCTCGGAAGATGTAGCCCATGGCATCGACCAAGAACAGGCGCTTTGTCTGTTTGGAAGGCATTCAACCAGGTTGGTTCGCTCGGTACAGAGCGAGCAGCAAGTATATCAAACTGGAGTTTTTCTGCATGCGGCAACGCCTGCGCGCACATTTCAACAGGGCGGCGGAACAATGGCGCTTGACTCATAACCCATTGAGGCTTATAGGTATTACATCTTTTTTTTGGACAGTTTGGAGAGCGGACGGCTGGGTGGGGATTCCTGTTAGCTCAGTTTTCCGCAATCCGAAATTGATGCAATTTTGCTTTCAAAACAGGGGAGTTTTTATGAAACCGATCCGCCGGTGGAACCTTCGCTTCGCGTTCATATTTGCAGCACTATTCGTCATTTTGCCGGGTGCAGGGACGACTCAGGCCCAGACGTTTCGCGGATCGATTTTGGGAACGGTGACGGATAGCACAGGGGCGGCGCTGGTCGGTGCGCGAGTAACGGTGCACAACGTTGATACCGGAGTGGATCGAAGCACGGACACCACAACGGACGGCAGTTACCTGATGCCGGAGCTTCCGGTAGGGACTTATAACGTAACGGTCGAAATGAAGGGATTTCAGAAGACGGCGACTACCGGAGTAACGGTTACAGTCGCGGCCGAGCGGCGAGTAGACGCCATTCTAAAGCCAGGTGAGGTGAACCAGCAGATTACCGTCTCGGGTGACACGTTGCCGGTGGTAGAGACGGCTAGCGATACGCTGGGCGGGGCGTTCGAGAACCACGAGATTGAAGAACTGCCGATCAACGGCCGGGACTACACGAAGCTGCTCATCATGGTTCCAGGCACGGCAGGTGAACCGAACGGCGGCGGCGATTCCCCCGGGTCCTACGGACTTTTCAGCGCGGACGGGAGCCGCGGCCGCGCGAATAATTACATTCTCGACGGCACGGATATGAACGATGGCTACCGGAACCTGCCGGCGATTAACCAAGGTGGAGTCTTTGGCGTGCCTGGGACGATCCTTCCCGAGGATTCGATCCAGGAATTGAATGTTCTAACGAATTTCGAAGCAGAATATGGGAGAAATTCCGGGGCGGTAGTAAGCATAGTTACAAGGAGCGGAACGAATCAGCTTCACGGCAGCGCGTTCGAAGATTTCCGAAACGCGGTGTTGAATGCGCGGAATTTTTTCAACGATGTTGGCCAGGCGAAGGACGCTTTTCGCAACAATCAATTCGGCGGCGCGGTGGGCGGGCCGATCGTCAAGGATAAAACTTTCTTTTACGTTTCTTATGAGGGGCAGCGGGAAGGATTGGCTCTTACCACGATCGACAACGTGCCAACTCTAAATGACCCCACGAACGCCAACGGTACCGATTACGCGCAAGCGATTACCGCTTTGGGCGGCAATCCGGGTCTCTGCACGAGCACTGTGATCGCTTGCGTTCAGGGTAACGCGGCGGTCGTCAATCCGGTGATCTTGAATCTGTACAACCTATGCAACAACAACGGGCACTGCTCAGGCGGGAACAATGTCTGGCCAACTACAACGTCTGCCGCCGCACCGGCAACGAACAATTTGGACAGCGCTCTTATTAAGATCGATCACAACCTGAATGCCAACAACCAGATTTCCGGACGCTACTTTTTTGGGAATAGTCATCAAAGCTTCCCTCTGGGTGTGGGAGGCGGTAATAATTTACCGAATACGAATACCGACGCACCCATTCGAACGCAGTTGGTGTCGGTCAGCTGGGTAAGGACCGTTTCACCGACGAAGGTGAACGAAGCACGATTTGGTTGGAACCGGTACCGCAACGGATTCTTTCCCGAGGATGCGTCAATATTCGGCGATCCCAATATATCCCTGGGACTAAACACACTCGATCTTCAGGGCGCCGGGACGGCGAATCCCCGCGATTTCGGACTGCCGACGATCGACGTGGGCGGACTTGCAGACCTTGGTTCCTCGGCGTTTTCAAACCCGCGCAATCGCGTCGATTCGAACTGGCAGTTCATCGACAATTTTTCGTGGAAGACGGGCCGCCACGATATCAAGTTTGGCTACGAATTCCGTAGAACTACAGTGAAATCGTTCAACGACTTGGTGGAGCGCGGCGAACTCGATTTTAATAGCCTTGCGGAATTCCTTGGTGGGGGACTCGGTGGCGGGGACACCGTCGTGGGGAACACTTCGCGGAACGCCCACCAGAACTCTCACGGACTGTATATCCAAGACGGAATCCACGTGAACAGCCGGCTGATGGTGAACCTGGGCCTTCGTTGGGATTACTTTGGTGTGATCGGCGCGGACGGCAATCAATTGAGTGTTTATAATCCGGCGGTCGGTCTGGAACAAAAGAGCCAACTGTATCCCAAGGATCTCAACAATTTCGGTCCGCGCGTGAGCGCCGCTTACGATTTGTTTGGCAAAGGAAAGACGGTGATCCGAGCGGGCGCAGGCGTCTTTTACGACGGCTTCTCGCAGGATTTTTTTACCGGCCAACTCGCGTTCAACTCGTTCAATACCGGGTCAGCGTACAATGCCATCGGCCCCAACCCCATTTACGTTACGGGTGTCCTCAATCCGGCTCTCACCGTCGGCGGCCCTGGGCCGTTGTTTGGCGATTCGATCATTCAGCCCGGTGCACCAGTCTTCGATCCGAATTCGGTGATCGCTGGGCCGACGAATGCGACCACCGACGCATTTTCGGTTTCTCCGAGACTGCGGACACCTTACGTTTACAATTACAATTTGAATATCCAGCAGCAGCTGGCGCGCAACACAGTGCTGCAAGTGGGATATGTGGGCTCGGTGGGACGGAAGCTTTTCGCCTTCCGCGATATCAATCAGCCGACACACGCAGAGATCACAGCTGCGGACCTCGCCTGCAATTGCATCAACTCCGGGAGCGTACCACGACCATTTGATACTGCTGCTCCGCTCAGTCCCTTGGCGCCGAACCAACCGTTCGTTGTCAACGAAGTGGAAACTGCGGCGAATTCGAGTTACAACTCACTTCAGGTTTCCCTGACGCAACGGAGCTGGCACCGTTTCAATAATCAGATTGCGTACACCTGGTCGCATTCGATCGATACGGCCAGCGACGGTCAGGATTACGTTCCCAACGCTGCTCAGCCGAACGACAGTACGAACCCCGGAGGCAACAAAGGGCCTTCGAACTTCGACGTGCGCAATCGATTCGTAATGTCTTCCGTGTACGATTTCCCGAAGATAGACCGGTTCAAGAAATTCGGAGAAGGTTGGTCATTCAGCGGAATCCTGACGCTGATGAGCGGTCATCCGTTCAACCTGAACTACGACTTCGTGGGCGACTACGATGGCAGCGGCGAAGGATTTGGACGGCCCGATGTCATTTTGCCAATCCATTACGACTACAGCAATCCATCCCAATTCCTCGACTTGTCAGCCTTCACGGTGCCATGCACGCTCGTCGGGGGCACAGCGGACACCAATTGCATACCGGGGACTCGTCATTTCGGCAGTGAGGGGCGCAACTCGTTGCTGGGTCCAGACTACAGAAACCTCGATCTTGCCATTAGCAAGATGACGCCAATCACCGAGCGTTTGAAGCTCGAATTCCGGGCGGATTTCTACAACCTTCCGAACCATCCGAACTTTGCCAGCCCGTTGCTCCCCGCTTTCTTTGCTAACGCGGCGCCGAATGGAATCAGCACGGGATCAGGCGTGGCGCCCAATGTTCTTCCTCTAGGTAGAAGCATAGGATTCTACCAACTCACGCAGACGTCGGACGTTGGCTTGGGGAACCCGGTCTTGGGAGGGGGCGGCCAGCGAAGCATCCAGTTTGCCGTAAAGCTTATGTTCTAGCCCCGTTCCTAATTCAAAGCAAAGCGAGCGGCTCGGCCTTTCCCAGCTGTGGAGACCCGAGCCGCTTTTGTTTTGCGGAATAACTCCGAGAATTGGAACGTATTTGTTAGGCTGGTCTGTATTGCGGCGGTTGGCGGGCTGTTCCCACAGGCGACCGCCAGTTGTAACCTAAGTGAAATCTTTTCAAGGGCCCCTGCGTATTCACATATGGAGCGACGAAAGACCACCGGAGAGATGAGCGCCGCCGAAATCGCGGAAGTGCTTGGCCAAGTCCGGGCTGGCGACGCGGAGGCTTGGGGCGAGCTTTACCGGATGTATGGACCGGCGATTTTTCGGTTTTGCCGGCGGGCGCTGCCGACACGCGAAGACGCAGAGGATGCGACAACGGAAGTGTTCATGAAGGTACGACAGAAGCTCGGAACCTACGACTCGGCGCGGCCGTTCACGGCGTGGCTGTACAAGGTTGCGAGCAACCATTGCTGGGACATGCTGCGCCGGCGGCGGATTCGGCAGGATCTCGAGACGGGAGATCTGGAAACGTTGCCGCTGGAGCATCCGGATCCGAGCCAGCTCGAGCGTTTGCAAGCGGAGCACGGAAGCAAAGAGGTACGCAACGGGCTGCAAAAGCTGCCGGACCGCGCGCGAATGGCGCTTGTTCTGCGTTATTTCGCGGAAATGAGTTATGACGAGATTGCCGACACGCTGGGAGTGCGCCGCGCGTTCGTTGGAGTATTGCTGTTGCGCGCGCGCCACCAGTTGCGCGATGTACTGGCAGGAAATGACGCGCTGATTCGCGGCGCTGCCGGGGGAAAAGCATGAGTCACTTCGATGAAATGACCGGTCTACTTTACCTGGAATCGCAACTCGACGCCGATCATGCGCGCGATATTGCGGCGCATGCCGCTACCTGCGCGGAGTGTCGGGAACTGCTTCATGCGCTGGAGACCGAAGGTGCGTGGCTGCGCGAATCGCTCGGGGAAGAGGATGAAGCGTTGCCTGCGCACTTTGCTGATGCTTCGGGACGGAACGCCGCGCCGTGGGGATGGATTTCTGCATTGGGCTTGAGCGCAGGCGGGGCTTACACACTTTGGAGCGGATTTATTGAGCCATGGCGCACACAGGCTGCGCAAGCAGGTTTTACGCAGGGAAATTTGTTCACCATGCTTTTTTTTAGCGGTGCCTTCTGGAAAGGATGGGACGCGATGCGAAGTTTAATGGAATTTTCGGCAGTGGCTACTTTAGGGCTCGTCATAATGTGGCTGTTGCGCCGGAGGTGGCGTAGTTTCCCGACGATTGCGGTCGTCATGGGAGCGATCATATGTTCGCTGGCGATACCTTCGATCGCATCCGCGGCAGAGAGAAAGCACGGTAATCCCAATTACACGTTGTCAGCAGGCGAGGTAGTAAAAACCGATCTTTTTGTTGCTGCCGACCACACCCAGATTAACGGTGACGTTGATGGCGACCTGATTGTCTTCTCGCATAGCGTTACTGTGAACGGCCATGTAACGGGCGACATCCTCGGGTTTGCTGCAGAACTCACTGTAAATGGTACTGTTGACGGAAACGTGCGCGCATTTGCTCAGACGATCGCAATCAGTAGCAACATTGGGAAAAACGTGATGGTGTTCGGAAGCGAACTGAACCTCCGGGACACGGCCAATGTGGGTGGTACCGTCACTCTCTTCACTGGCAATACGGAGTTAAATGGCCACGTTGCGGGAGACCTGCTCGGCTTTGGCGGGAACTTTGATATCAACGGCGTTCTGGGCCACGACGCTGTGCTTCAAGCCGACACGCTTTCAATTGGCTCCAGCGCCGAAATCAAAGGTCACACAAAGTTTGAGGGAAATCGCGAGGCGGACGTTTCGTCCTCCGCGAAGTTGGGAAGCCCCGTGGAATTCACGATGAAGAAGCACGAACGTGGAACGGACTATTCTTCGGGCAGATTTTACTGGCACCAAACGCTGCTATGGGGAGCAAGTTTCGTGTTCGGGCTTGTCGTTCTCTTGCTAGCTCCGGGATTTTTCTTCGATGCAGAGCGCACCTGCAGGAAAGCGGCACAATCAATCGGGTTGGGCTTACTGTTCTTTTTTGCCACTCCGATCGTCGCGATTATAGTTTGCATCACGATCGTAGGGCTTGGCGTCGGGATCTCGACCTTATTCCTATGGCTCATCGCGATTTATTCAGCGCAAGTCTATGTGGGGGCCTGGCTGGGAGAAAGAATTCTGGGCGAAGGCGTTGGGGTAGGCCCCGCGCTTGGAAGGCTTGCTCTAGGACTTTTGATCCTGCGGGCTGTGCATATACTGCCATATATCGGAGTTTTCGTTACGTTTATCGTGGTGGCCTGGGGAATAGGCGCGGTGGTACTGACTCTGTACAGATACGTGCGTCCTCAGTTAGCCACGGCGATTTGAAAAAATACCGCGATAAAGCCAACTCATTGATGCACGTGCAGAATTGAGGGCCGCGACACGAGTCTCAGACGATTCCAAGCTTCTTGCCAATACGCTCGATGACTTCGAGCGCCCGCTCTAAATCGCTGCGCTTGTGAGTTGCAGTAACAATTGTGCGCAGGCGCGCTTTGCCTTCCGGAACCGTGGGGAAGCCGAGTGCGACGACGAAGACACCTTCCGTGAAAAGTTCCCGGGAAAATTGAAACGCCTTTTCAGCATCGCCTACCATGATCGGCGTGATGGGTGTCTCGCTCTTACCTGTGTCGAAGCCGAGCTTCTTCAGTTTGCGTTTAAAGAATTTCGTGTTGGACCAGAGCTTTTTTATCAGGCGGTCGCCGGCCTCGGAGTCAAGCAATTCAAAAGCGGCTTGGCAAGTTGCGGTAACCGACGGAGGGTGCGAAGTGGAAAAGAGAAAGGGCCTGGCGCGCTGGTAAAGAAATTCGATCAGATCTCGCGAGCCGCAGACGTATCCTCCAATTGAACCGATGGCCTTGCTGAGAGTGCCCACTTGGATATCGACGCGGCCGTGGCAGCCGAGATGATCGATGGTGCCGCGCCCGCGACTTCCCAACACGCCTGAGGAGTGCGCGTCATCTACCATCATGATGCAGTTAAATTTTTCGGCTAGATCGCAGAGCGCCGGTAATTTGGCGATATCGCCGTCCATGGAGAAAACTCCATCCGTAATCAGCAGTTTCTTAGCATTCCAATTTTCGGTTTCTTTGAGGATGCGCTCGCAATCGGCGATGTCTTTGTGTTTGAAGACTTTTATAGTCGCCTTCGAAAGGCGCGCGCCGTCGATGATCGAAGCGTGATTCAGCTCGTCGGAAATGATTAGGTCTTCTTTTCCCAGAATGGCGGAAACCGTCCCGGCGTTTGCTGCGAATCCCGACTGAAAAACCACGCAGGCCTCGACTTGTTTGAAACGCGCGATCTGCTCTTCCAGGTCCATATGCATCTTCATGGTTCCGGCGATCGTTCGGACAGCGCCCGAACCGACACCGAATTTTCGAGTGGCGTCGATTGCAGCACGACGCAACTTGGGGTGGGTGGTCAATCCGAGATAGTTATTTGAGCTGAGATTGATAACTTCCTTGCCGTCGAAATTTGCCACAGGCTTTTGTTCGCCTTCCAGAATCTTCAGGCGAAAATAAAGATGCTTGGCCTTCAGGTCTTCGAGGGCGTCGTGCAAGAATGTGAGCTGCGGACGCGTGGATGCGCTCATGATTTCTCCGATAATCCTTTGGGACTAGTTATTTTTGCAAACCGTTGGGATAAAAAAGAATTTTGCCGGCTTCTCCCGATTCCAGGAGGGAAAAAGCGTCGGCGAATTTCTCTAGAGGCAAACGCTCCTTGAACAAGGGCTCCAGATTCAGCCTGCCGTGCTTGAGCAGTTCCGTCATCTGCACCCAGGTCTCGAACATCTTTCGGCCATAAATTCCCTGAACAGTGGCGCCTTTGAAAATTACATCGTTAACGAGGTCGAAGGTAACAGGGTCTTTCGGAATTCCCAAAAGCGAAGCTCGCCCGCCGGGCCTCAGCATTTGGAAGCCTTCATGAATTGCCGTGGGATGGCCACTCATCTCGAGGAGGACGTCGACTCCGGCGCCGTCCGTGGCTTCCAGGACACGCGCAACCACGTCGCCCTGATTCGGATCGAGAGCTTCATCCGCGCCCATTTTCTTGGCTAGTTCTCGCCGGTGCGGATTCACCTCCGTTGCGAAAATCATGGCGCTGCCGCAAGCGCGAGCCACGGAGATGGCCATTAGCCCGATGGGCCCGGCGCCGGTGACGACCACGTTTCGAGCTGCGATTTCTCCCGCGAGGACCGTATGTACCGCATTGCCCAGCGGATCAAGAATTGCGGCATAGTGTTCTGGAATCGCTGGATCGATCTTCCAGATGTTGCGTATGGGGATAATCACGAATTCGGCGAAGCAGCCGTCCGCATCGATGCCGATAATTTTCACTTTTTGGCAGAGATGAGGCTGCCCCATACGACACGGGCGGCAATGCCCGCAATTCACGTGCATTTCGGCGCTAACAAAATCGCCGGGCTTGACCGAGGTGACCTCTGAGCCGACCTGATCCACCGTGCCGCAGAATTCATGCCCAAAAGTCATTGGAGGGTGAATGCGTGAAGCGGACCAGCGGTCCCAACCATAAATATGCAGGTCGGTTCCGCAGATTGAAGCAGCACGAACGCGGACACGCACTTCTGTTGGGCCGGGCGTGGGAACGGGTACGGACTCAAGTTGTGCACCACGTTCGGGACGCATCTTGCGCAAAGCCTTCATCGTTGCAGTGGGCATCGTTTACTTGTAACCGTGCTCCAGACCAAACGAGCAATCTTAACACACGCCCACATAACGCAAAAATGAAGAGCGCTTGAGCAAGTGTTCCGTTACAATCGCGGCCGAGCACCGTATCAAAAATGGCGCGCCGGGCTTGGCCAAGGCGGCGCCGGAGGACAGTTGAGTTTCACACAGCGTCTGCAAGAAATCCGCTCTGGTTTCGAGCCGGCCTTCTGGGTCGCAAACTTCACGGAGATATTCGAACGGGTCGCCTACTATGCGACGAGCGCCGTCCTGGCCATTTACCTCAGCGAGCAACTGCATTTCTCAAGCGCACTAACCGGCTGGGTGGTAGGGATATTCGGCATGGTGGTGTGGTTTCTGCCAATCCTGGGTGGCACGCTCGCAGACCGCTTCGGATTCCGCCGCGCACTGATGTTCGCCTATTTGGTGATGACCGTTGGCTACTTTCTTCTCGGTTCGCTTGCTGCGCCCTGGATGGAATCGCTGCGGCACGCGATGGGGGACAAGTGGCTGGTGTTAGCGATCCTGATGATTCCGGCATTGGGACCTGGCGTAGTGAAACCGTGCGTGGCGGGGACAACGGCGCGAGCGTCGAGCGAAAACGTCCGGTCGCTCGGGTATTCGATTTACTACACGCTGGTCAATATCGGCGGCGCGCTTGGTCCCATCGTGGCATGGCTCGTACGAAAGCAGCTAGGCTGGGGAATCACGAGCGTGTTTCGTGTGGCCGCGCTCAGCGTTTTCCTGATGTTTTGGACGACCCTTTTCTTCTACCGTGAGCCCGAACGCTCTGGGGAGCAGAAAGTAGCAAGCGTCTTCACTGCTCTCAGCAATATGTTCGTTGTATTGGGCAACCTGCGATTCGTACTTTTTCTGGCGATTTCGTCCGGTTTTTACATTGTATTTTGGCAGCAATACATTTCTGTTCCGCTTTTCATTCGTGGTTATGTCGATCCAAAAGCAAATGTTGATTTGATTTTGTCAGTGGACCCCATCATTGTGATTTGTTTCCAGATTTTGGTGTCATACCTTACGCGGAAAATGCCAGCGGTTAGGGCAATGGCGCTCGGCTTCTTTATCACCGGGCTTTCCTGGATGCTCTTGGCTATTCATCCGACGATTCCAATGTTAGTTGCGACATTGGTGGGAGTTGCGATCGGCGAGATCACCCAAGCATCGCGATACTACGAATATATTTCGCGGCTGGCACCTTCCGGACAGCAGGGCCTTTACATGGGCTATGCGTTTCTTCCGATAGCCATCGGATATTTGATCGGCGGGCCGTTAGGCGGATACCTGGTGCACTACTACGGCGATGTGGTGCACAGGCCACAGCAGATGTGGTGGGTGATTAGCGCGATAGGGGTAATTACTGCTGGTCTCACTTGGCTGTATGACAAGATTCTGAAACCTAGCAATTCTTCCGTTAATCTGGCTAATTGACCATGCGGCGGAGATTTTCGACGGCCTGCTGCGCTAGAGTGTACTGGGGCTCGACGCGCAGCGCTTCCTGAAAACATTCGCGCGCCCGTGTGAGCATGCCTTTGGCGAGGTACACGCGTCCGAGGTTGAAATATGGGAAGTGACGCGGATCGTAGCGAGGCGCGGCGATTGCGTGCTCGAGCCAAGGGATCGCTTCGTCAAAACGCCCAAGCGCAATTAAATAAGAGCCGATGTCGTTGTACGGGTTACCGAATTCAGGATCTACTTTGATGGCGAGCTTGCACTCCGCGATGGCTTCGTCCACTCTTCCCTGAAAATGATAGGTCCAGCCTAAGAAGGTGTGAGCTTCCGCCGTGGGGAAAATATCCAACGATTTTGTGTAAAGCTCGACCGCTTGGTCGTAATCGCCGTGCATTTGTGCCTGGTAAGCTTGCTGAAGCAGCTTCCAGGCTAACCGCTGTTGTTCGAGTGACATTTTATTTTCTTTGTGACGGCAACATCTGTTTAACGCCCAGACTTGCCGGCCATCGTAACTGCTTCATGGGTAGAGATGAACGAAGTGCCAAGCGATTCAAGTTCATCGAGCGAACGCTGGCCGGCGGCACCGCTTAAGGTTTCGACTGCGTCTTTAACGATCGATACTTTGTGGCCGCGGTCCAGCAGGCCCTTTGCGGCCAGGTACACGCAGTGTTCGACAACCACGCCAAAGACTAAGTATTCAGTACCTTTGCCAAGTCGATCTACAATTGCTTCAGTATGAGGGTTACTGAAAACATCCAGAGTTTGCTTCTCGATAACGAGCTGCTGATCATCGAAAATCGAGTCCGGAAGTTCGGCAGTCCCGTCGTTCGGAAGAGAATGGACTTTCTGCGCCAGTCCTTGGGGAATGATGCGTTCTCCAGAAGTGCCGCGAACACAATGTGGCGGGAAGGTTTTGAATTCCGGATCATCGGGTAGATGGCGGCAGGCGCTGGAGATGAGCAAGACGCGCCCTTCCCGTGCTACATCGACTAGCCGATTAATGTTTGGAATGATTTTCTCCGCTCCGGAAACGTAAAGCTTTCCTCCGGGCAGCATGAAATCTTCTTGCACGTCAACTTCCCAAAAGACGACATTGTTCTTATTCATGGGCTTAATTATTAGTGCCGGCACCGAGATTTATTTTCGGGCAGCGCGGCGAACACGCCGTCGGACCTCTTCCAGCATCGTCTTTAGCCGCTGGCTGTACTTCACGGGGTAAACGGCTGTTCGATTAATTTGCAGAAATCGTTGGGGCAGCCGAGTCAGGCTGGTGATACAGCGGCCTCGTAGAACGCTTATCGATTCTGATGGAGCGATCCGTTGGCCGCCGCGCATTACTTCTACCAGCATGGGCTCACCGCCATTTCCAGGTTCGCCTTCCAAGGCAATTTTATCGCTTAAGTATGGGCCTTTGCTATTTGAATACCGGAAAACCTGCTTGGGGCCGGGGTAGGTCACTTTTGCAGCGCTCAATTTTGCCGCTTCGCGTACTTTTCCGGCGCGCTCAAGTTCCACGAGTTTGTAGATCAAGTTCAGGTGGGGAGCATCGCCCGGTGTAGCCAGTGACGTGCCAACGCCGAAGGCGTCAATCGCTGCGCCCTGGGCCAGCAGCTTTGTGATTCTGTACTCATCGAGATCACCAGAGGCAAATATCTTAACGTCAGTCCATCCGATGCGATCCAGTTCCCGGCGCACCCAGCAACTATCTTTCGTCAAGTCGCCGCTATCCAGGCGCACACCGGAGGGCTTACGGCCCATCTTAATGATCGTTTTCAAGGCGTCGCGCACATCGTAGGTGTCAAGGAGAAGCACGGCATGTGCTGGGAAGGCATCGAGAAAGTGACTAAATGCTTCTGTTTCGTTTTCGTGCGCCATCACCCATGAATGCGCTTGGGTTCCGTAGGTATTCATGCCGAACTGTTGTCCGGCGAGAACGTTTGACGTTCCTTCGCAACCGCCGATGGCAGCTGCTCGAGCTGCAAGAAGACTGGCTTCGCTGCCGTGAGCGCGTCTGGCGCCAAATTCGACGATCTGGCGGCCCTGCGCTGCGGTCACTACACGCGCGGCCTTGCTTGCGATCATGGTCTGATAGCTCAGCGTCGCGAGCAGATAAGTTTCCATAATCTGGCCTTCGATGATTGGCGCAACGACGCGCAACATCGGCTCCCCGGGGAATACCAGTGAACCCTCGGGCATGGCCCAGACATCACCGGTGAAACGGAAGGTCGCAAGATAGTCGAAGAATTCGTCACGGATATTGCAAAATACAGGGTGCCGGCGCAGGTAAGAAATTTCATCGCTCGTGAAATGAACGTGTTCTAGAAACTTCAGCGCTTGCTCGAGACCGGCTGCCACCAGGTAGTTTCTTTTGGGAGGGAGGTGCCGGACAAAGAGTTCGAAAGTGGCGCGGGCATCGAAGCCAGTTTGCATGTAACCCGCCGCCATGGTGAGTTCATAGAGATCGGTTAAAAGCCCTGAGTGTTCAAGCATTCGGACTATCCACTGTGGTGGCGCAAACTCAGACCACCGTCAACCTATACGTAGATTGACACGACTGCAAAAGGTTGCGTTTGTTCCAACTCGTAGAGAATTGGCACTTCGATGAAAAGACAAAACCCCCAAACCTCCGTCGCGTGTTGCCGGACGGCGATGCCTGGGGGTTTTGCCGCGAATCTCTGCGCCGAATTTGCTACTTGAGCACGGCGTCTTTAAACGCTTTTGAAGCGCGCAAACGCACGACGGTCTTGGCCTTAATCTTAATGGCCTCGCCCGTAGCCGGGTTGCGGCCCATACGCGCCTTACGGTGTGCTTTTACGGAGCGACCCAGACCCGGGATCACGAATTTCCCCGCGCCCTTGGTCTCCTTTATGGCCAGCTTGAAGAATTCATCAAAGAAAGATGCGACTTGCTTCTTGGACACCGGCTTTTCAGGAGTGCTGACCTTTTCGGCCATGTGCGCAATAATTTTAGACTTGCTCAGCGGATTTGCCATCGAGTTACTTTCTCCTCTTCGTTTGTAATTTCTTTTTGGCCCCGGGGTCCCGGATGCCTTGCGGACTATAGCTGCACTAATCGCGGAACGCAAGGAAATCCTTGAAAAAAGCCCGAAAAACGGCCCTTTCCTGAAGGTGCTTATTCCAAATGAAATTTTATTGTGAAGCGAGTTGGTCGTAAAAAAGCGCGACAGCCTTAATCCCGCCGAAATAATTTTCCAACGCGATGTGTTCGTCAGGCGCATGCGCATTTTCGTCCGGCAATCCAAAGCCCAGAAGGACGCAGGGAACTTTAAAGGTATCGTGCATCTGTGTAACGAAAGGAATAGAACCGCCTTCACGAATGAATACGGCCTTCTTGCCGAAGCCGTGTTCCAGCGCATGAATCGCTTTCTGGAAGATCGGATGGGAATACGGCGCTACCCAGGGTTTCCCCGTGCTTAGAACTTCAAACTTGCAAGTAACCGTTTTCGGCAGCAATTGTCGAATGTAACGTTCAACTAGTTTTGCGATTTTCGCCGGATTCTGATTCGGCACTAGCCTTGTAGAAAGCTTCGCCCATACTTTTGACGGTATAACGGTCTTGGCGCCTTCACCCATGTAGCCGCCCCAAATTCCGTTCAGCTCGAGCGTCGGCCGAATCCAGAGTTGTTCGACGATGGTATAGCCTTTCTCGCCGCATAATCCTGGGGCACCGACAGTCTTGCGAAAGTCCTTCTCTTTCCACGGCAGGGAATTCAGCGCCTTGCGCTCCAGACGGGAGAGTGTTGCCACGTCGTCATAGAATCCGGGCACGGTCACACGGAAATTTTTGTCGTGCAGCTTCGCAATCATTTCTGCAAGGATCGTGATCGGATTCGGCACTGCGCCGCCAAAAACTCCGGAATGCAAATCCTGCATCGGACCTGTGAGTTCGATCTGATAATAATTCAGTCCTCGCAAGCCGTAGGTAATCGAGGGAACGCCCCTGGCGAGCATCGAAGTATCCGATACGACCAAGGCATCCGCCTTCAGGCGTTCGCGGTTCTTCTGTACAAAGTCCCACAGACTCACACTGCCGATTTCCTCTTCACCTTCGATCATCACCTTCACGTTTAGCGGAAGTTTGCCAGCGGTGTTTTTCAGGGCTTCCAAGGCCTTCAAGTGGATGTGAACCTGGCCTTTGTCATCAGCTGTGCCACGGCCAAATAGTTTTCCGTCTCGGACAGTAGGTTCGAAGGCAGGAGTGGTCCATAAGTCTAAAGGTTCTGCGGGCTGGACATCGTAGTGTCCGTAAAAAAGAACAGTGGGTTTGCCGGGGGCATGCAGAGATTCGCCGTACACGAGGGGATGCACTTTGGTCGGCACGATTTCAACTTTTTCCAGGCCAGCGGTCCGTAATTTTTCAGCGACCCAATGAGCGGCGCGATCGATGTCAGGTTTATGTTCGCTTTTGGTACTGACGCTGGGTATCCGGAGGAACTCTTTTAACTCGGTGAGATTTTCCTCGCGCCGTGACTCGATGTAGTCAATCAAATCCATGCTGGGCTCCTGACTCCACAAATTACGCGGGCACCACGACCAGCCACATTCTATGGTAAGAACGCGTAATTCTATGGAAGGTTGAGCAATTTTAGCAAGGTTTTTAGCTCAACCTGTGTTTTTAGGCACTTTCGACGGCGTGATTGTTGACTCCTGGTCGTTGGCCATGCACGATACCAGACAGACATGAGCGAAGCACACGTCAACCAGCAAAACGGCAGCTCGCAGCGCCGCAGTTCGCGCGTTTTCACTCGCATACCGGTGCGAGCGTCGGGCAAGAGCATCCACGGCCGCAAATTCAGAGAAAATAGCCAGACGATCGTGATCAATGCTCACGGAGGCCTGCTCTACGTTCAAGCGGAACTCGCACTTGGCGCAGATCTCGTGCTGATTAATCCCGTAACTGAGGAAGAACAGGAGTGTCGAGTGGTCTATCTGGGCGACACTTCTGAAAAAGGCACGCGAGTCGGAGTGGAATTTCTTTCTCCGAGCCCGCATTTTTGGGGTGTCGACTTCGCTCCCAAGGACTGGCCAACCGGCCCGCCTTCTCATCCGGTCCACTAATTCGCTGTCCCAGAGGTTTAAACGTGGCGAAAGCGCTGGGGTTTTCGTCTTCCGGCGCTAAAGACCCAAAGAGAATAAATATTGTGTGCTATTGCTTCGATGTCGCGGGAACTTCGTATTTTGACAGGTCTACGTCTTTCCACTTCCCATCCATGATTTCTTTCCGAATCTGCGCAGCCGTTCTTCCTTTTTGAGATTCCGTATATGCGAGGACCGCCTCTTTTTGGCACAAAGCGCATACAGACGCATGACGGTCGGTGTAACAGCTCAAGAGGCTGGTGTGCCCCGCATCCTTGTCACAATGGCAGTAGCAGGGCTGTTGATACAGGACGGCTTTAATCTTGGCGGCCAGCGCGTAAACATTCTGAGTCTGTACATCGGTGAATTGCGCCGGGTCGAGTGTTTCGGGCAATGGCTCCGCGGGCCGGCTGGGATGGTACGCGGGGATCGCACTTTCCTTCTTGTCCGTACTAGCGGTCTGGCCGGACGGAGCCGAAGCGTTTTGCGCGTGCACGAAGCCAACACCAAATCCGGTTAGCGCGATCAAAAATATCGTCCCGACAAAGAAAGCATTTCGCATCATCCGCCCTCCATTTGACCAGTCCGGAATTTCGTCGGCGCAGGCGCCGTTTCCCGCATAAATCGTATCACAACCGTCTGGAAAGTTAAGCGGACGCAGCATCATCGCTGCGCCCCTCGTGTAACTCATATGCCGGGATTCAGGCCCGCTGAGGCACCCAGGCAAGCGCGGCTAGAATCAATACCAATGGGTAACAGACGATCACGTAGCGCGGCTCGACGGTTTGCAACTGGGTCAGAAACATCGTGCGGATCAAGATAAACGTTACCAGGAACGCGACCCTTGGCTCTCTGCGAAAACGCAATGCACCTAGTAGCGCCATAACGGCGTAAGCAAAGTTCAAGACTCCGAATCCAAGCGTCACGCTGAAGTCAGTTCGATTATTTCGCCACATTTCCGCGGGCGGCCACAACCCTCCCGAGTATGGAAGCAATGCGATGCGCGGCGTAAACCACATCGCCCACATACGGGCCAAGGGAATCTCGATATACGTACGGATTGGCTGGCGTTCAGTCCGCTCCCGCGCCAGCGCGTCAAATCCTCGATCAAGAGCGGGAGTCATCTGGAGATTGCTGTTGTAGCGGACTAGCAAATCCTCCGCGCGAGCACGTTCGGCGTTTGAATCGAACGCGGTTGCCGGGAGATCATCAATTCGAATAGGCTCTTTTCCCAGCTTCCAAGTCACAAGATAAGCTTCTTTAAATCGAACCATCCACGTACCGGTCCATGCATAAAAGCCGCGCGGTATGAAATCGCCATAGGTCTCCGCGTAGCGTGGGGCGAGAAATTCTATGCGGCCCATGGTTCTCGCGTTGCGTGCCGCCCAAGGCGCTAAGGCGAGGAGCAAGCCGGCCGACATCCAGGCTACGGCCAAAAATAGTCTCGGCCAGTTTTTGCGGTGTCGGCAGTGAACCGCGAGCACGACTCCGGCGGCGAGCAATAAGAGTGGCGTCTCCGGGCGCACTAACGTGCCTACGCCCACGAGCGCCCCGGTAAGAAGCCACCACCGAACTTCGGTAAACACTGTTGTTGCTCCCAGAGGGTTTGGCGGATCCGCGGATGTCCGATCGAAGGCCGTCACGAAAGTGAAGACCGCCAGTGTTGTGAGGAAGGTCGCGAGAGACTCCGTGAGAACTGCGGCGCTATAGTTTGCTGTAAATGGGCAAAGGGCAGCCATCCACAGGGCGATAGTCGCGACACGGATCTTACTGCGAGGGGGCGCAATGCGCGCTGCTATCAAGGCTGTTAGAACGCAAGTGATCAAATCGACGAGAGCCTGCACCAGCATAACTGCTCTGCCCGATCGTCCAAAGACAGCATAAACCCCTGCGAGAAAGGCGGGATATCCGGGCATGCGCATATCGACTGGCGTCAGTTGTCCGTGAACAAAGAGGCCGTAGACACCATGGTCCAGCCAGTTGCGAGCGAGCTCGTCGTAGAATTTTGTATCGCCTGCATAGAACGGAAAATGAATGATGAAAAAAAACCTTAGGGCGAAACCGAGCAGTATCGCAGCAACCAAATGCTTTAAGGGCAAAAGGTGAAAGACGGCTTGAGTCCCGCTAGGATGGCTCGCGGCCGAATTAACACCGCGTGTCGTAGAAGTAGTCCCGGCAAGCATCGATTTTCAGTGGAGTGACTTTTGCACAGAAACGCAGCGCCTACTATCAACGGACTGAGCTGAAGCCAATTTACACGAAACGGTCCGAAAACTGTACAGCGACGGTTTCAGCCCCGTGCGGATTTTTGCTAAAATCCCGTTTGAGAATGCAAGATGTTCACAGGAATATGTCAGCAACTGGATGCATCGGCGACTAATATAAGAAGCGGCCGGGAGGACTTATGGATCGTCAGGGAAGAGGTTCCCGGGGTGCGAACATGCTGAAATTCATTACGAGGGGCGGACCTGACGTTGGTGGGCGAGTTCTACAACTAACTCAGTTGCTCGCAAAATCTAATTCTTGACGGTTGGAACCGAGAGCAGTTGTCAGTAAACTGAGGTTGCAGGAGGGGTAGGAAAGCGGTTGACTCCGGCGGTCTTGAAAACCGTTAGGCCCGAAAGGGTCTCGTGGGTTCGAATCCCACCCCCTCCGCCAGCCAGTCTTAATATTCCTCTCTGTTCGTATAAGCTGGGCAGAAACCGGATTTCCCGGTGCAATTGCCAGGATTTGACCAAATCTATTTTCTTCCTCTCCGCTCCCAATCCGCAAATGGCCCACATTCGCCCCGATATTCTCCATGTGCCCGGCAAGCGCGTTGATCAAGAGTTGACCCTCAAGTTGGCGCATTCGTTGACTTGCCTCAGATACGCAAGCTAGGATGAGCGGCGGCTGGCCGGCTTTTCAGCGTGTCTCCCAGACGAGCAGGGAACTTAAAGCCACGAAATTTCGTCTAGTCTATTGGTTGGTGCCAGTGAATTGAAGCGGAGGGAACTTATGCCAGTCCAGAACGCCGTCAACCGTTTTTGGATCGTAGCGCTCGTTGTCTGCGCGATGTGTGTGCCGGTTGCAGCGCAGTCAAACTCACCTGCGTCCGGATACGACCTGCCGCCGACGAATATTTTGAATGTGATGCGCGCGCCTTCGCCGCCGGCGCCCGAGGTGAGCCCGACGCGCGACACGATTCTCCTAATTTCCTGGCAGGACTACCCGTCGATTGGCCGCGTGGCGACACCTTTCTTGCGTCTGGCCGGGGCGCGCGTAGAGCCAAAGAATCACAGCAAGCACGACACGCCGGGCGGTTACGGCATTACACCCTGCGCCACTGGCTTCGAGCTCGTACACATCGCCGATGGCGCGCGAATTCCCCTCGCGTTGCCAGAGGGAGCGTGCCCCGGCGCGCCAGTCTGGTCCGCTGACGGAAAGCGATTCGCGTTCGTGAATCTCGCTCCTGATGCAGTTGAACTTTGGATTGGCGACGCAAAAACCGGCGAAATACATCGAGTGCCTGGAGCACGCTTGAATCCAATGTTCGGCGACGAGATGCAATGGATGCCTGACCAGAAAACTCTTTTGGTCAAGCTGGTGCCCGAGGGAATGGGCGCGCCGCCGCCCGAACCGGTCATGCCGGCTGGCCCGAGCATTCAGGAGACCACGGGTGAAAAAGGGCAGAGCAGCACGTACGAAAATCGCGACACGCTCGGAAACAAGCACGACGAGGATGTCTTCGATTATTTCGCGGTCTCGCAACTAGCTTTTGTGGATGCGAGCACCGCCGCGATCACGCCCGTAGGAAAGCCGGGAAATTACGACTCAGTGGATCCGGCGCCGGACGGGCAGCACATTCTCGTGACATCGATTCACAAGCCCTATTCCTACGTTACGACCTACGATCGATTCCCGCGTGAAGTCGAAGTGTGGGACGCAGCGGATCGTTCACACCTTGTTGGCCACACCATCGCGTCGCTTCCGCTGGCGGATCGCGTTCCGGTCAACGGCGTCCCGCTAGGCCCGCGCGATTTTTCCTGGCGTGCTACTGATCCGGCGACGCTCGTCTGGGCGGAAGCGCAGGATGGCGGCGATTGGAATGTTACCGTCCCGGCTCGCGACAAAGTGATGCTTCAGAAGGCGCCGTTCGACTCACCCGCCGTCGAAATCGCGCGAACCGAGCAGCGCTATGACGGCATCTCCTGGAGCGAAAAACCGAGCGTGGCCCTTTTGTACGAGTTCGACAACAACCGGCATTGGAGACGGACTTTCATCATCGACGTCGATCGCCCGGAACAAAAGCCTCGCTTGCTTTGGGATCTTTCGACTGACGACAGGTATGCGAATCCCGGCAATCCGGTGACTCGCGAGCGCGCAGACGGCTTCCCGTTGATTCGCATGGACGGTGATTCGATTTTTCTCTCAGGAACCGGCGCTTCGCCCGACGGCGATCGCCCCTTCCTCGATCAGCTCCATCTCAAGACGCAAAAATCCGAACGTCTGTTTCGCAGCGACAAGACTTCCTACGAGCAATTTCTCGCCTTCACCGGTTCCGGCGAAGGCGCGTTTCTCACCTGGCATCAATCGCCGACGGATCCGCCGAACGCGTTTGCACGAACGCTTGGAAAATCCGTCGCTGCGCCCGCCGGAGAAGCTGCTTTCGCTTCAACCAGCGTTGCGGTAACTCACATCTCGGATCCAACGCCGGAGGTACGCGCGATCGCGAAGCGTTTGGTCAAGTACAAGCGCGCCGATGGCCTGGATTTGTCGTTCACGCTGTATACGCCGGCGGGCTATCAAGAGGGCACGCGCGTTCCTACCATTCTTAACGCATACCCTCTGGACTACGCCGACGCATCGAAAGCCGGCCAAGTTTCCGGTTCGCAGGAGACTTTCACGCGGCTTCGGCAATACAGGCTGTTGCTGCTTGCGGGTTACGCGATCATCGACAGCGCTTCGTTCCCGATCATTGGTGATCCGAAGAAAGCCTACGACACTTATTTGGATCAGCTTGTCGCCGATGCGAAAGCCGCGGTTGATGAAGCCGTGCGGCTCGGCGTTGCCGATCCCAATCGCATTGGCGTCACCGGACACAGCCACGGCGCTTTAATGACCGTGAATCTGGTGGCCCATTCGGATTTGTTCCGCGCAGGTGTGGCAACCAGCGGTTCCTATAACAAGACGCTCACGCCTTTCGGTTTTCAGAACGAGCGGCGATCAGTTTGGGAAGCGCCGGATGTTTATATGAAAGTGTCGCCATTTTTCTTCGCCGACAAACTGAAGACGCCGCTGCTGATCATGCACGGCGCGGAAGACGCGAACCCCGGCACTACGCCGATTCAATCCACCAAGCTCTACGAAGCAATTCGAGGCAACGGCGGTACCGCTCGCCTGGTGGTCCTGCCGCACGAGCCGCATTGGTACACGGCAATGGAGTCCAACGAACAGGAAGTGTACGAGATGCTTCGCTGGTTCGACAAATACGTGAAGAACGCGCCGCCGCGGTAAGCGCGCATCAATCTGTTCAAAGAGGCCATGGGCGGTTTTTTTGGAACTTGATAAGACTCGACGCCAGACATTTATTCGTATGTTTCCGCTGATTTGACGAAAACTAGGAAGGCCCACGGATTCAAAAGAAGCTGTACTTCGCCGCTTGACTCGATATCCGCAGGCGCCTTGCCCCCTTTGTCACCCCATCGCTCCTCTGCCGAATCGAGCGTCCTCTGCCAGCGACCGCGGGGAATCGGTAGCAGGGGTTCAGTTGGGACCTGACAAAAGTGGCACACAATTAGAACCTGGCTGGAGGCCTTCCACCTTCTGACGAGCAGCACATTCTCGTCGGCGAAGGATGTGACTTCCATGGCATTCTTGTCGAGCTCTGCCAGTGGCGGCACCGTGCGTCGGACGCGAAGCAGCTCCTGATAGAAATGCCAAAAGATGCGGTGGTGCCCTATGGTTTGCAAATCCCAGTTCAGCTTCGAACCTAGGAATGTTGCTTCACTCTGAGGGTCGGGAATATCTCCAGTCCAGCCAAATCTTGCAAATTCGCCCTTCCGCCCTCGGCGTACTGCTTCAACCAGCGATGGATCTCCGTGACTAACAAAGTAATTAAAGGGCGCCCGTTCGCAGTACTCTTCACCCATAAATAATAGAGGAACGTATGGAGAAAGCAGAACAGTCCCCGCGGCAAGCTTTAATTGCCCAAAGGACAGCGATTGTGACAGCCGGTCACCAACACGGCGATTCCCGACCTGATCGTGGTTCTGTGCGTAGACGACGAAGCGTTTCGCTGGGGTCTGCTTCGACGAACTTCCATAACTCTTTTGGCGAAACTTGGAGTACTGCCCCGCGTACAAAAAGCCTTTTCGATAGCTGTCTGCTAGATCTTCAATTCCGCAAAAGTCTTGGTAATAACCATCCTGCTCTCCTGTTAAGAGAACGTGCAGAGAATGGTGAAAATCGTCATTCCACACCGCGTCGAATCCCCATCCTCCTACCTCAGGCACGCTGACGATCCGAGCATCGTTTCGATTGCTCTCCGGGATCAGATAGACCTCGCGGCCGAGTGCCTTGGCCTTGGTATGAACGGCTGCGCGAAGCTCTTCGAGGAACGTTCGCGCGGAAGTGTCCACAATAGCGTGGACGGCGTCGAGGCGAAGTGAATCGATGCGGAAGTCCGTGACCCATTCCAGAGCATTCTCGATGAAATATCGGCGGACCTCATCGCTCTGCGCATCATCGAAATTGATGGCCTGTCCCCACGGCGTCTTGTAGATGTCCGTGAAATAAGGACCGAAATCAGCCAGGTAATTACCTTCTGGACCAAGATGGTTGTAGACCACATCGAGCACTACCGCGATTTCGAGTTCATGGCATGCATTGACTAACGCTTTTAGCCCCAGCGGGCCTCCGTACGATGCTTGAACCGCGTAGGGGTAAACTCCGTCGTAACCCCAGTTGCGCTCCCCGGGAAATTGAGCTACCGGCATCAGTTCGATTGCCGTAACGCCCAGATTCTTGAGCGTAGCCAGCCGAGGAATGATGGCGTCAAAGGTTCCTTGCGGCGTGAATGTTCCCACATGGAGCTCGTATAGGACGTACCTTTCAAGCGGCAGCCCAGTCCATCGGGAGTCGTTCCAGAGAAACCGGTTATCTGCGACTTGCGATGGCCCGTGGACCCCCATTGGTTGATAACGGGACGCCGGATCGGGTCGTTCCTTTTCATTGTTCAGGCGATAACGGTAGAGAGCCCCGGCGGAAACGCCTTCAGCTACAGTATGAAAATACCCGCCGCCGACAGCCTGCATAGGAATCGCCCGCTCTGGCAGTTCGCCAAAGCAGACTTCGACCCGGTTCGCCTGCGGAGCCCAGACGAGAAAACTGCACGCATTCTCACCCAGAAGCACGGCACCAAGATTTTCCTTACGCGGGAAAGTCACGGTTTCTACATCCTCATATGACTCGATGACCGGTAACGTTTTCAGTATACACAGAGCAGCGCATCATTCCGCGCACGAGAAACTCTGGTCGGCCGGAGCTCGATATTTGCTGATCGACAACAGGACAATTCGTACCGACCTGACCTATAATGATTTACCAGCCCAAATGGGGTTCGCATGTGGTTTACTCGGCCCGCCGCTAGTGCAGTCGATCAGCACGGATCAGGGGCTGCGCGGGATGCCTCACCGCTCTCACTGCCGCGAGTGAGAAATTCGGGATGAAGCTCGCCTAGAAACCCTATGACCCACCCTCGGATTCCCCTCGCCTGCTACAGGCTTCAATTCAACGGGGACTTTAGTTTTCGCCGCGCGTCGGCCGCCCTGGACTATCTCTCGAGGCTCGGAATCACGGATATCTATTCGTCTCCGCTCCTGCAGAGCCGGTCCGGCAGCAAGCACGGATACGACGTTACGGATCCCTTGCGGGTTGACAGCGAGCTGGGGAACGAAGAGCGCTTTGAGGCTTTCCAAGCGATGTTGCAAAAAAAGGGCATGGGCCTGCTACTGGACATAGTTCCGAATCACATGGCTGCAAGCACGGAAAATCCATGGTGGATGGACGTCCTTGAGAACGGTACCGCATCTGCTTACGCAGCCTATTTCGATATTGATTGGCATCCGCCGTCTCTGACCCTCGATAACAAAATCCTACTGCCTGTTCTCGGCAGCTTCTACGGTCAGGCTCTTAACAACCGCGAACTGCAACTCGTCTTTCGCCGCGGAACTTTCTTGGTCGAATATTACGACATGTCTTTTCCCCTGGCTCCGAAGACCTATCGGCGGATTCTGAAACACCGAGAACACGTGCTCGAAAAGAAGCTCGGTGCGGATTCGACCTCCTTTCAGGAGTATCTGGGAATCGTCGCAGCCTTGGCCGCCCTGCCGGAGCCGGGATCTTTGACTATCGACGCCGCCGGCGAGCGGCGCCTTCAGGTTGCCGGCATCAAAGAGCGGCTGCATCAGTTGCACGATACAAACCGTGAGGTTCAGCGATTTGTAAAGGACAATCTGAGAATTTTCAATGGCAGGCGAAAACATCCCGGCAGTTTTCGCAGCTTGGACCGCTTGCTGTCAGAACAGGTGTATGTATTGGCGTACTGGCAAAACGTTAACGAAGGAATCAACTATCGGCGCTTTTTCAATATCACGGATTTGGTGGGCGTGCGCGTCGAGGATCCTATTGTGTTTGAAGCTATCCATGCTGTGATTCTGCAGTTGATTGAGAGAAGGGTCGTCACCGGGCTGCGCATCGATCACATCGACGGTCTCCGCGACCCGCTGGGCTATTTGCAGCGTCTGCAAGAACGCGCCCCCGGCTCCCAGGAGCAGCAGGGAAACAGCTTCTACGTGATTGTGGAAAAAATACTCTCTGGAGCCGAAAAGCTTCCCCGGGAATGGCCCGTCGCAGGAACGACAGGCTATGAATATCTGAATGCCGTCAACCGGCTGTTTGTTCATCCACGCGGAGGTAGGGCGATCGAAGAGGCTTATGGCCGATTTCTGGGACACGAGCTTAGCTACGAAGAGTTGTTGTATCAGAAGAAAAAACTTGTCATGTCCACTTTGCTCTCCGCCGAGATGAGATACCTGGGCCGCCAGCTCAGCGTCTTGGCTCAAGGAGATCGCTATGCGCGCGACCTCTCGCGAATGGAGCTTGCGCAAGCTCTCATCGAAACCACGGCATGTCTCCCCGTTTATCGAACCTATATTCGCAGCATGGAAGTGCCCGCCGAAGCAAAGCTTCATATTGGCAGCGCCGTCGACGCCGCGCGAAGTCGAAACCTGCGCCTCGAAGCATCTTGCTTGGATTTTGTGCGCGATGTGCTCCTTCTCAAGGATGCGGGGCACTTGTTTGCGGAGCAGCGGGAAGCGCGCTTGGCATTCGTCATGCGCTGGCAACAGTTCACGGGTCCGATTGTCGCCAAGGGCTTGGAAGACACCGTTCTCTATGTTTACTGCCCCCTTCTTTCGCTCAACGAAGTAGGCGGAAACCCGAGCCCTTCTGCCGTCGTCGCCTCCGACTTCAACCAAATTGCGACTGAACGCGAACTCCGCTGGCGCTATAGCTTGAATTGCACTTCCACGCACGACACCAAGCGTGGCGAAGACGTGCGTGCCCGAATCAACGTCCTCTCGGAAATTCCTCGCCAGTGGCAGGATCACCTCAATCGTTGGGCGCGGTGGAACAAGAAAGGGAAACGAGTCGTTGAGTCTCAGGAAGTTCCTGACCGCAACGAAGAGAACTTCTTGTACCAAACTCTGCTTGGCGCGTGGCCCTTGGAACAAGAAGCGATGCCGCATTTTCGTGCGCGCCTGGAAGCTTACATCATCAAGGCAACTCGCGAGGCGATGGTGCACACGCGATGGACCCGGCCCAACGCCGCTCATGAGCGAGCGGTAGTCGGTTTTCTCAAGGCCCTAATCGAGCCCGCTCGCGGCAATCTGTTTCTGAATGATTTCCTGAAATTTCAGCGAAAGGTCGCCGTCTACGGGATGCTAAACGGTTTGGCGCAAGTCCTGGTGAAGATGACCAGTCCGGGCGTGCCTGATTTCTACCAAGGATGCGACCTCTGGGACCTTCGTCTTGTGGATCCCGATAACCGCGGACCCGTGGATTTCAGACATCGCGCTAGCTTGCTTGACGAAATCGAAAAGCGCAGCAAGCAGGATCCGTTGCGTCACGCCCGCGAGCTCGTTCAAAATTGGCACGACGGACGCATCAAGCTTTATCTCATTTGGAGGATCCTGAATCTTCGGCGCAAGTACCCTCGAGTCTTTCTCGACGGTCAATTCCTTCCGATGAAAACGACCGGCGGCAGGGAGGCTAATCTGATTAGCTATGCGCGCCGTAGGGGCGATACTTGGATCATGACCATCGTGCCCAGGTGGCTGGCACGCTCGAAGGTGCCGCCCGCCTTAACCCGCTTGCATAAGTTTTGGCTCGGTTCGCACATCGCTCTTCCAGCGAATGCGCCGCAATCCTGGCTGAACGTGCTAACTGGTGAGACTGTCAAGACGAGCCGCCTGCGTCGAGCGCCGACCTTGTCCCTGGCGGATGTCTTCAAGAATTTCCCGGTTGCCGTCCTGAGCGGAGTGGGTCCTTCCTCGCGAACAACTCGCGCCCGGACCTGACACCTTGAACTCAGTAGTTGCATCAACCAGCTTAGCGAGAGAGTCGATCGGTTGCGCTGTATGCCGGACAAGCTTGATCCATGGGGCGGTCCCAATCCAGCCTTGCAAGTAGGAGCTTAGGACGAATGGCGGAACAACAAGTGGAGGGACGAAATAGAGTCGTAATCGAGCGGGTTTCGCCGGAAATCGATTGCGGGCGATTTCCAATCAAGCGCGTAATTGGCGAAAGGGTCGTTGTCGAGGCTGATGTGTTTGCCGACGGCCATGACCAAATCGCCTGTCAGATCCTGTACTGGCAGGATGAGAAGAAACCCAAGACATCTCCGATGAAGCCGATTGGCAACGATCGCTGGAGAGGGGAGTTTTCTGTCGAGGAGCTTGGTCGGTATCACTACACTGTGGAGGGCTGGATCGACCGTTTCGAAACCTGGCGCGTTGAACTCGTGAAACGAGTCGCCGCCGGACAGGACGTCCATATTGAGCTGCTCCTGGGAACCCAGTTGATTGAAGAAGCGGCTGCACAAGCAACGGGCGAGGACGCGCGCCTCCTCCGCCAGTGGGCAGAGAGGTTGCGGGAATCCAAGGATAAGCCGGAAGGCGCAGCCATCGCTCTCGCAGAAGGAATGCTCGAACTTATTCGACGCTGCCCAGTGCGGCACTTCCCCAGCCGTTTCGAGAAACAGTTGGTGGCGATAGTCGACCGCGAAAAGGCGCGTTTCTCGACCTGGTACGAGGTATTCCCGCGATCCTGCGCTCCCGAGGCTGGGCGTCACGGAACATTTCGCGATGGCGAGCTATGGCTTCCCTACATCGCATCCATGGGCTTCGATGTAGTTTATCTTCCGCCAATTCATCCAATCGGCCGTGATTTTCGCAAAGGGAAGAACAATTCGCCAAACCCGCAGCCGACGGATATTGGCAGTCCTTGGGCCATCGGATCCGCCGAGGGCGGCCATAAGACCATTCACCCGAATCTTGGGACGCTCGCGGATTTCAAACGTTTCGTGTCTGCGGCAGAAAAGCTAGGACTTGAGGTCGCAATCGACATTGCCTTTCAGTGTGCGCCGGATCATCCTTACGTGCGCGAGCATCGGGAATGGTTCCGCAAACGTCCGGACGGCACCATACAATATGCGGAGAACCCGCCGAAAAAGTATCAGGATATCTATCCGCTGGATTTTGAGAGCGCGGAGTGGCGCGCATTGTGGGAGGAATTGAAGAGCGTTTTCGATTACTGGATCGATCAAGGTGTGCGGATATTTCGCGTCGACAATCCCCATACCAAGCCTTTCTCGTTCTGGGAATGGGCGATCGGTGAGATCAAGGCACGTCATCCCGAAGTGCTCTTCCTTGCGGAGGCATTTACCAAGCCTGCTGTGATGTATCGGCTATCGAAGCTGGGATTTTCGCAGTCCTATACTTACTTCACCTGGCGCAACACGAAACAGGAGATCACCGAGTACTTCAGAGAACTTGTCGAGACCGAATTGCGGGAGTACTTCCGCCCCAGCCTGTGGCCAAACACACCGGACATCCTTCCGGAATTTCTTCAGGTAGGTAAACGCCCAGCGTTCATGGTCCGCCTCATACTGGCGGCAACGCTGGGGGCAAGTTATGGAATTTATGGTCCGGCATTCGAGCTATGCGAAAACACGCCGGTTCAGCCCGGTAGCGAGGAGTACTTGAATTCCGAGAAATATGAACTCAAGCATCGCGATCTGCATTCCGCGGGAAGCTTGAGAGATTTCATTGCCCGGATCAACCAGATTCGGAAAGAGAATCCGGAACTGCAAGCTAATCGCAGCCTCCGCTTTCATGAGACGGACAATCCGGAGCTGATCTGTTACAGCAAAACGACCGACGATCTTTCAGGCGTAATCATCGTCATCGTCAATCTTGATTGCGTCCGCGCGCAAACGGGATGGGTTAACCTCGATCTAAGTTCGCTTGGGATGGACACCGAACAGACTTTCCGGGTTCATGACCTGCTCGGTCGAGGTGAGTATTTGTGGCATGGCTCCCGAAACTACGTCGCGCTTACGCCCGAAAGCCTTCCGTCGCATATTCTGCGTGTGCGCCGTTAAGTTCCGGGGGAGCGGGATTTCGGATACGGCCTCTAGCCCCGGCAAACGCGGCTATGGAGCCGGGTCCTTGCAACAAGCATTAAGGAGCTCGCATGGTTCAATCGGCCCTCAGCGAATTCGACCTGTACCTGCTCGGGGAAGGCACTCATTACCGCGCCTACGAGAAGCTCGGCGCTCACCTCACGGAGAGGGATGGGCGTCACGGCGTGCACTTTGCCGTCTGGGCGCCGAATGCGAAGCTGGTTTCTGTGATCGGAGACTTCAACGATTGGAATCCTCAGGCAAACAGCATGCGCCCGAGCTCGGCGGGTGTTTGGGAGGGCTTCGTACCTGGCATTGGTCAAGGGGCCGTCTACAAATACCACATCGAATCGCGCTATCGCGATTATAAGGTCGACAAAGCGGATCCATACGGGTTCGCTGCAGAAATTCGGCCGCAGACAGCTTCTCGTGTGTGGAATCTCGAGGATTATTCCTGGCATGACGATTCATGGATGGCGAGCCGGACAAAAAAGAATGCCCTCGGTTCTCCGATTTCCATTTACGAAGTGCATCTGGGTTCCTGGAGGCGCGTGCTGGAGGAAGGCAACCGCTGGCTGAGCTATCGTGAGCTGGCGCCGCTCTTGGCTGCTTACGTCCACGACGCCGGTTTCACCCATATCGAGTTCCTTCCGATTATGGAGCATCCCTTCGACGGTTCGTGGGGATACCAGACGACCGGGTACTTCGCTCCCACCAGTAGGTTCGGAACGCCGGCCGATTTCATGCACCTCGTAGATCATCTTCATCAGCAGGGAATCGGCGTAATTCTGGATTGGGTTCCAGCGCATTTTCCGAGGGATGAGGCCGGGCTCGGTTACTTCGACGGATCTCATCTTTATGAGCACGCCGATCCTCGGCAAGGAGAGCAGCCGGACTGGAACACCTTCGTGTTCAACTACGGCCGCAGCGAAGTCCAGAACTTTCTGACCGCCAACGCGCTATTCTGGCTGGACAAGTATCACGTCGACGGTCTTCGCGTCGATGCCGTGGCTGCAATGCTGTATCTCGACTACGGGCGTCGCGAAGGCCAGTGGATCCCGAACCGCTATGGCGGGAAGGAAAACATCGATGCCATTCATTTTCTGCGGGCGCTCAACGAGCACGTCTATGCCGCCTTCCCGGATGTAACGATGATTGCGGAAGAATCGACTTCCTGGCCGCAGGTATCCCGGCCCACCTACGTCGGTGGGCTTGGCTTCGGCCTCAAGTGGAACATGGGCTGGATGCACGACACGTTGAATTATATGTCGCTGGATCCCGTGTTTCGCAACTTCCATCACAACGAGATCACCTTCAGCCTGGTCTACGCTTTCGCTGAAAATTTTGTCCTGCCCTTCTCGCACGATGAAGTCGTTTACGGCAAGGGTTCTATGTTGCGCAAAATGCCGGGCGACGATTGGCAGAAGTTTGCGAATTTGCGGCTTCTCTACGGTTATATGTTTGGCCATCCCGGAAAGAAGCTCCTATTTATGGGTAACGAATTCGGCCAGTGGTCGGAGTGGAATCACGACGCAAGCCTCGAATGGCATCTGCTCAACCAACCGTTTCATGGCGGATTAAAGCTGTGGGTTCGCGATCTCAACACTCTGTATCGCGACCAGCCTTTGTTGCACGAACTGGATTTCAATCCCGCGGGTTTCGAGTGGGTGGACTGCAAGGATGTTCAAAGGAGCGTCATTAGCTTCCTTCGCCGCGGGCAAAATCCGAATGAGCAGCTACTTTTCGTTTGCAATTTCACTCCGGTCGTCCGGCAGAATTATCGCGTAGGCGTTCCCTTGGACTGCTACTGGAAGGAAATCTTAAACAGCGATGCTGCTTTGTATGGCGGTTCCGGCCAGGGAAATTTCGGCGGCTTGCGGGCAGCTTCCCTTCCGATTCATGGCCGACCTTTCTCCTTGAATATGACACTTCCTCCTCTGGGAATTGTTGTTTTCCAGCCGGAATCTCATAATGTGACGTGAGACTCGAGGAAATGCGAGATGGCAAAAAAACCGGGTAGTGCAGCGGATCCGCTCTGGTACAAAGACGCAATCATCTATGAGCTGCACGTCCGCGCTTTCAAAGACAGCAACGGCGATGGTATCGGTGATTTTCCCGGCCTGATTCAAAAAATGGATTATCTCCAGGGTCTGGGTGTCACTTGCCTGTGGCTGTTGCCTTTCTTCCCATCTCCACTCAAGGACGACGGCTACGACATCTCCGACTATCTAAATGTCCATTCGATGTACGGCTCGATCGATGATTTTCGCACCTTTCTTGCTGCAGCCCACGACCGTGACTTGCAAGTAATGATCGAGTTGGTCGTGAATCACACCTCCGATCAACATCCCTGGTTTCAAGCGGCCCGTCAGGCTCCGCCGGGGTCCCCCGAACGCGACTTTTATGTGTGGAGTGATACGGAAGAGAAATACAAGGACGCTCGAATCATTTTTTCAGACACCGAGAGGTCTAACTGGACCTGGGATCCGGTAGCCAAGCAATATTACTGGCATCGTTTCTTCTCACACCAGCCGGATCTGAACTATGACAACCCCAGAGTTGTCGCGGAAGTTCTCAAGGTGATGTGTTACTGGCTGGACATGGGAGTTGACGCCCTGCGCGTGGACGCCATTCCGTATTTGGTCGAGCGCGACGGCACGAGTTGCGAGAATCTGCCGGAAACTCACGAGGTGATCAAGACCCTACGGCGCGAGATAGACGCCGATTATTCAAGCCGCGTGCTCCTGGCCGAAGCCAACCAGTGGCCCACCGACGTACGCCCTTACTTCGGAAACGGTGACGAATGCCATATGGCGTTCCATTTTCCGCTCATGCCGCGCATCTACATGGCATTGCGCCAGGAAGACCGGCTGCCGATCACCGACATCATCCAGCAAACTCCGGACATCCCAGACACTTGTCAATGGGGTCTTTTCCTGCGAAATCACGATGAGTTGACGCTCGAGATGGTCACCAAGGACGAGCGCGACTACATGTACATCGCCTATAGCGCCGACCCCCGCATGCGCATCAACCTCGGCATCCGCCGGCGCCTGGCTCCGTTGGTTGACAACAATCGCAGGCGGATCGAGCTGCTTAATAGCCTGCTGCTTTCTTTTCCCGGTACGCCCATCATCTACTACGGCGACGAAATTGGAATGGGTGACAATATTTACCTTGGCGATCGCAACGGCGTTCGCACTCCAATGCAGTGGAATGCGGACCGCAATGCCGGGTTTTCGACGGCGACGCCGGCACGTTTGTACAGCCCTGTGATCATGGATCCGGTTTTGGGATATGAAGCGGTCAACGTGGAAGCTCAGCTGGGCGATCCATCTTCGCTCCTGAGCTGGATGCGAAACATGATCGCCCTGCGAAAACTATTCAGTGTGTTCGGGCGCGGCAATATCGAATTCCTGAACCCGTCGAACCGCAAAGTGCTGGCCTATCTTAGGACTTATCGCGAGGAGCAGGTTCTTTGCGTCGCCAATCTTTCTCGTTTCGCGCAGCCCGTCGATCTGGACTTGTCAAAACTGGAGGGCATGGTTCCGATCGAGATGCTGGGGTACGTGGAGTTTCCCCCCATCGAGCGCCAGCCTTACCGGCTGACTTTGGCTCCCTACACTTTCCTGTGGCTGGAACTTCAGCGGAAAGTCGATCCCGCTGAGGCTGCTGTGGATCTGGCTGAACAGGCGCCGCTTGACGTGACCGCCGGATGGGCAAGCATATTTGAAGGCATGGGCCGCAAACGGCTGGAGACTGTGAACTTCCCCGAATTTCTTCCGCAACAACGCTGGTTCGCAGGAAAGGCCCGCGCTATCAAGTCGACGCGAATCATGAACTGGGCGCCAATAAAGGAGCCGCATTCTGCGTTGGCGCTGGTCGAGGTCCAGTTCGAAGCCGGGGAGCCTGAGGTGTACCAGGTGCCGCTGGCGATCACTTTGGGAGCTGCCGCAAACGAATTGCGGCGCGTCGCACCGAACGCAATCATCGCCTCAGTGTTATCGGCGAAGATTGACGGCCTGTTGCATGATGGGGTGTACGACGACAACGTATGCTTGGAGTTGCTCTCACTGGTTGAAAACGGGAGCGAGCTAGGCACGAGCAACGGACGAATCATCCGGGGTGTGCGGGGTAAGGTCTTTCAGGAGATCCGTGGTTCAGCCGAGACGCCATTGCCTGTGCGGCGCAGCACGGCAGAACAAAGCAATACTTCGGTTTTGTACGGTGACCGCTTCATATTGAAGCTGTTCCGCCGCCTGGAGCCGGGACTGAATCCGGATGCCGAGATCGGGCGACATCTCACCGAGAAAACAACCTTCGATCGGATTCCCCCCTTCGCCGGTTCTATCGAACTCAAGCCGACCGCGGACGGTGCCGAGGGTACGATCCTGACAATGCTGCAAGGTCTGGTCGCTAATGAAGGCGACGGTTGGAAATGGACCATCGAAGAGCTTGACCGCTACTTCGAGACCTCTGCACCGCTTCCGTTTCCAGAGGACGCCAGTGCTGGGCTGGAGGATCCGCTAGAGCTTTCCGAGCATCCGGACTTACAGGTGGCCCGAGACCATCTGGGCATCTATCTCGATGCCGCCTCGACGCTCGGGCGGAGAACTGCCGAGCTCCACTTGGCGCTGGCTGCCCCGTCGAAGGACCCGGCATTCGCGCCGGAAGCGTTGACGTCCGAGAATTTCCAGACCGTACTGTTCGATTTTCACCAGCATGCATCCCGCGTCCTTGACGTCTTGAAAGAGCGCGTGCCGTTCTTGCCGGATGAAGTCATCGAAATTGCAGCTACTGTGCTCAGTCGACGCCGTCGTATTCTGGATTACTTCGGGGCGCTGAAATCAGCCAGCTTTCGAACCCAAGGAATTCGGGTTCATGGAGATTACCATTTAGGCCAGGTGCTCCGGGTTAAGACGGACTTCGTGATCCTGGATTTTGAAGGCGAACCGGCCCGGCCGCTCGAGTATCGGCGCTCAAAACAATCCCCTCTTAAGGATGTGGCTGGCATGTTGCGATCCTTCAGTTATGCTGCTTACGCGAGCCTGATTAATTATTCCACACGCCATTCTGAGGATCTCACGCGCCTGGAACCGTGGGCCCAGCTCTGGGAACGGTCGGCAGCCGCAGCCTTTTTGCGTGCCTATCGCGAAACCGCCCAAGGCGCGGAGTTTCTACCGGCTGATACTTCTGGTTTTCGTAAGCTCCTGGACGTGTTTCTCCTGGACAAGGCGCTCTATGAAGTACTCTATGAACTGAACGCCCGTCCCGCATGGGTCCGCATCCCGCTGATGGGAATTATGGCGCTTCCACTATGAATCATTTTTGCTGAAAGGCTGCCGCAATTCGCTTGAGCGGCCTGACAATAGATCAAGCACAGGCGCCTGATTCTTCGGTGGTGAAAATCGGGTCCAGAGGTTGAATCTTGGAAGTCGAACCAATTCCCGAGCAAGTACAAGAAAAAATCGAACAAGTTGATAGCGCCGACCTGGTGGTAGGCGTTATTGAGGAACTCGATCAAGATGGTCTGGCGGTCTTATGCGACGCGCTGCGAATGCTTCCTGGATCTCCGCGCGTTGTGGTGCTGCGGGATGATCGGGCTGCCAATCCCGGTCAGAGCGATGTAGAGGCAGCCGAACAGAGTGGTTCTTCATGTTACTTGGTTCGCTGGCCGCTCTTGGGGTCGGCCACTCCGGGTGCCCCAGTCGTCGGCACGTCCAGCGCCTACCAAACGGTCTTTGCGGCCAGTGAAAAGTTCGGCGCCCGAGCCTGCTGCGTCATCGCCTCCAGCCTCGAGGCTGCTACGCCAGGATGGGTTCGTGAGCTGGCACAGCCGCTCGTCGAAGGGGATTTCGATCTGGTCTTGCCGCATTACGCTCGCCGCAAATTCGAGGGGTTGCTAAACAGCAGCATCATCGCTCCGCTCATGCGCTGTCTGTACGGAAAGCGAATCCACTATCCGATGGGGCCGGACTTAGGAATTTCGCGACGGCTGTTCCAGAAGATGCTCGGAACGGAGCGCGGTGCCGGGGTCGGAGGGAATTCTGTGCATTCGCTCGCATCCCTTGCACCCGCAGCTCTCTGCGAGAATCTGCAGGTACGTGAGGTACACCTCGCAGCGCGCATCTACCCGCCAACAGATTGGATGAATATCAGTTCCTTGGTGGCCCAGATCCTAGGCCCCATTTTTCTGGACATGGAAAGAAACGCAGCATGCTGGCAAAGAATGCGTGTTTCCGTCCCTGTGCCGGCGATCGGCGAGCCTCTCCTAGTGTCCCAGGACACCGAGACTGTGGATATCAGCCGCATGATGGAATCGTTCCAGCTAGGAATTCGGGACCTTCAGGAGATTTGGGGGTTGGTACTTCCGCCCTCCACGCTGTTCGAACTTAGGAAGCTCGCGCGCCTGCCATCCGAACAATTTCGCATGCCCGACGAATTGTGGGTTCGCATTGTCTATGACTTTGCGCTGGCGCATCGCCTTCGAACGATCAATCGCGATCACCTGCTCAAGTCGATGACGCCGTTATACCTGGCTTGGGTCTCCTCCTATGCACATGATCTGGAAACTGCCGGAAGAACAGCATCGGAAGAGAGGCTCGAACGCTTATCCGTCGCCTACGAATCCGGCAAAACTTACCTTGTATCCCGATGGCGCTGGCCGGACCGGTTCAACCCTTAGTTATCTGGGAGCTGTAACGGAGGTATTTATGTGGAGTCAAGTCAAGCAACAACTAGCCGAGTCCACCGCGCGATTCCTGACCAGGTTCGCAAGCATGGTTCCGGGACTGGCGGCGCTGGTCTTGGCCTTACTGATCTCGATCGTAATAGGTTGTATTCTTGCGGCTATCGTGCGGCCGCTGCTTTCGAGCATGCGCTTTGACGATCGCCTGGCGCGCTGGGGTTTTCCTTCTGTGGCTGAGTGGTCGCCAATGAAGAGCCCAACACTGCTGGTGTCGAGAGCTATCGCAGCTTTGGTTGTGCTTACTGGATTTCTCATCGGCATTGCGGCTGTCGATGCTGACTGGACCTCTCAGCTTGCACGAAGCATCGTCGCCTATATTCCCAACATGCTCGGCGCTGCGCTGGTCTTGCTGGTCGGCAGTGTGATCGCTCGTTTTCTTGCACGAAGCGTGCTGATCGGCGCCGTTAACTTGAACCTTCACTACGCGCGTCTTCTGAGCCTGGGCGTGAAATGGATGGTGGTCGTGCTGACCGTGGCGATGGCCCTTGAGCACCTGAGAATTGCCCCAGGCATTGTTAAGCTTGCTTTCGGCATTTTGTTTGGAGGGATTGTGATTACCCTGGCGCTCGCGGTGGGCCTCGGTTCGAAGGACTTGGTCACCAAGTCGCTCGAGCGAGACGCCCAAAAAACTTCCAGCGATAATGTGGAAGAACCATTCCGTCACATATAGCTCGGCGAACGAGACGCGAATTTGTCGGCAGGGAACCTCGCCGAGAGAAGAGTTCGCGCGAGACTGCGTCGACTGCCAGCCAGCCTCGGTATTTGTCTTGTTTCCGCCATTCTGACCTCTCGATCCTTCAAATGTCTTCCCCCACAAGCGTTTGCCCTTATTCCGATGCAGTTGCACTCCCGGCACATGTCTTCCGCCTCTACCATCTGTCAGGAAACGGACGTTCGTCAAAATGTTGGCAGTCACTTTGGCCCGAGTCATGTACTTCCGCCCGGCTATTGGCACAATCCAGCAGCCGCGAAGTAAGTCGCGCTACGTCAATGCACGAGGCGTTACCGGTTTGGGTTGAGAAATGCCCTCTGTTTTTGGTACATATCTAGCGATCATGGTGCGTTCCGACCAAATTCGAAAGCTGCTAAGCAGAGCAGCGGGAATCGCGGTACTCCTCGCAGGAGGGCTGCTTGCGGCATCGCTCTGTTTCGGCGCCTCCGACAATCCTTCTCAGCTTCCCAGCATTTTTGACCCGCGCTCGACCCCGACCAAATGGATTGGTCATCTCTCATATTTTGTCCTTTCGATAACTGGTCTGATCTTTGCCGTGGTCTTCGTTTTATTGGCCTATGCGGTCGTGAAATTCCGCAAGCGTCCCGGAGATGACGGTCGCGAGCCTCCCCAGGTCTACGGAAGCACACAGATTGAACTGGCTTGGACTGTGATTCCGGTTCTGATCGTAGTCGTTTTGTTTCTCGCGACCGCACGAGTGATCCACTCTATTCAGGATGCGCCGAAGCCTGAGAATGCTTTGGAGGTCGTCGCCGTCGGACACCAGTTCTGGTGGGAATTTCGTTATCCGCAACTAAGCGTTGTCACTGCGAATGAACTGCACATTCCGGTGAGCGAAGTCGCTCACCCTACGCCCACTTTTCTGACGCTGCTTTCCGCAGACACGGACCACAGCTTCTGGATTCCTCAGCTGGCGGGAAAAACAGACCTGATTCCCAATCGCGTGAATCACATGTGGATGGATCCGTACCAAACAGGAATTTTTCTGGGTCAGTGCGCGCAATATTGCGGCACGCAGCACGCGAAGATGCTGCTACGGGTTTACGTTGACAGCTCCGAGAACTTTGCCACGTGGGTCCGTGCCCAACAGCAGCCGCCAGTGCTCGACGCGAATGTATCAGCCGGTAAACGCGTTTTCGAAACTACGGCTTGCATAAACTGCCACGCGATTGGAGGCACCGTCGCTGACGGACGCTTCGGCCCGGACCTAACCCACTTGATGAGTCGTCAGACAATCGCATCAGGTGCGGCCGATAACACAAAGGCGAACCTTCGCCTGTGGATTCAGAAACCCGATGCCATCAAGCCGGGTTCGCTCATGCCCGCTATGCAACTCAGCAAAGCTGACGTGGATGCGCTCGTGGACTATCTCCAGACGCTTCGGTAGCCAAAGGATTAGAGGGAGTACTTATGTCATCGGACGCGATAGCCATTCCAAGTCCAAGAACGGAGACGCGTCCTTGGGTCGAAGTGGTACATGAGTGGGTCACCACAGTTGATCACAAGCGTCTGGGGATTCTCTATATCGTCTATGCGCTTGTTTTTCTCCTGGTAGGGGGGATCGAAGCCACCATCATTCGGATCCAGTTGATTCGCGCTCATAACGATTTTGTTTCACCCCAGGTTTTCAATCGCATGTTTACTATGCATGGGACGACCATGATTTTCTTCGTGGCCATGCCCATCCTCTTTGGTTTTGCCAACTACCTGGTCCCGTTGATGATCGGTGCGCGCGACATGGCCTTTCCAAGGCTGAATGCGTTCAGTTTCTGGCTGACTGCCTTAGGCGGGCTTCTCCTTTACTTCAGTTTCTTGGGTGGGAACGGGCTCTATGGCGCCGGCAACGCTCCTGATGTGGGCTGGTGGGCATACGCTCCGTTGACGGCGAAGGCGTTTTCCCCGGGCCCCAGCTCGGACTATTGGACGATTGCTTTATTGATTTCAGGATTTGGCAGCATCGGGACCGCCATCAACTTGATCGCGACCATTTTTTCCATGCGATGCCCGGGGATGACGCTCGGTCGTATGCCGTTATTCGCTTGGCTCAATCTGGTGATGTCCGGCATAGTTCTGATTGCGCTCACCCCGCTTTCTGCGGCGCAGATCATGCTGCTCATAGATCGGTACTTGGGGGGCCATTTCTTCGACACACAGGCCGGAGGCTCTGCAGCGATTTGGATGCATTTCTTCTGGATCTTCGGACATCCCGAAGTGTACGTCTTGATTATTCCTTCCTTCGCTTTCATGTCCGAAATCATTCCGGTGTTTTCTCGGAAACCGATTTTTGGATACCCCGTCATGGTAGGAGCTACGGTCTGCATCGCCTTCCTGAGCATGAGTGTATGGGCGCACCACATATTCACAATGGGGATGAGCTCCTCTGCGAATAGCTTTTTCGCGATCACCAGCATGGCTATCGGGGTTCCCACGGGAATCAAGATTTTCAATTGGATAGGAACCATGTGGGGCGGGAGCATCCAGTTCAAGACTGCTATGCTCTTTTCCGTCGGATTTCTCTTTCAGTTTTTGATCGCCGGTCTCACCGGTATTATGCTTGCGTCCGCACCTTTTGATTGGCAGCTCAGCCTCTCGTACTTTGTGGTGGCACACTTTCACTATGTAATCGTGGGCGGAATCCTCTTTGCAGTCTTTGCCGCGTTCTATTACTGGTATCCGAAAATGACGGGAAGAATGCTCAGCGAGCGGCTGGGCAAGCTCCATTTCTGGCTTTTCTTCCTCGGGTTTCACGCGACATTCGACGTGATGCACTTTGCTGGAATTCTCGGAATGCCACGCCGTATCTACACCTACGAGCCCCGTCCTGGTTGGGAAACCCTCAACTTGATCGTTACGATCGGCGCATTCATCCAAGGCGTAGCCATACTCGTGTTTGTCACGAACCTTATTTATTCCTATTTTAAAGGACCAAAAGCTGGCAACGACCCATGGGACGCCTGGACTCTGGAATGGTCGGTAAGTTCACCGCCTCCGGCTTACAACTTTGCTTCCATCCCTGGGATTGAGAGCCGCCGACCCCTGTGGGACATGAAGCATCCGGAAGATCCGGACAGTCGCTACGAGTAACGCTATGACTAAAAGGATTGAGACATGAGTGCCATCACGAGTCCAATCGCCGAGAGATCTCTCGACTGGAAGCTTCCATACAAGGGCAAGGTCGGGATGGCCAGCCTCATCATCGCCGAGTCTGCGATCTTCACTATTTTCGTTGTCGCGTACCTCTTTTATTTGGGGAAGAACATCACCGGACCGACTCCCCGCGAAGTGCTGGAGACGCCGATCTTCTTCACCATCTGTCTATTGTCCAGCAGCCTTACGATTCATCTCGCGAGCAAGGAGCTTGAAAACGGTCATCGCAAAACGTTCCTCATTCTGTGGTCAATCACTATTGCTCTTGGTGCGCTCTTTTTATTCGGCACTGGGCTGGAATGGCACCACCTGATTTACGAACGCGGACTCACCATCTCTACGAATCTTTTTGGCACAACGTATTATTCACTCGTAGGCTTACATGCTACGCACGTCACTGTGGGACTAGTAATGCTCAGTGTTGTGCTGCTTTTCGGTCTCGCCGATCGTGTTGGAGTGGACCAATCAGCCCGAATAGCAACGCTTTCTATGTACTGGCATTTTGTGGACGCAGTATGGGTCGTGGTTTTCACTGTCGTATACCTTGTGGGGCGCTGAGGAGCGGGGATGGAGACGCACTTATCCGCGGAACAATCGGGCCAAACGTCACGGCTCCCTGATGTGATCGAATTGCCCGCGCCGACGGCCTGGCCTCTTGCTTTGGCATTTGGCTTTACCTTAATGCTCGCAGGTTTGCTGACGAACGCGTCGCTCAGCGTACTCGGCCTTGTTCTTGCCGTGGCTGGGTGCGTCGGCTGGTTCAGGGAAGTCTTGCCTCACGAGCAGGAAGTGGCTGTTCCGGTGGTTCCACAGGAACTGCGCATCACGACCGCGCGCACGGTTGTTGAGCGTGTTCCGGTCGCGCCAGAACTGGTTCGAGCCTGGCTTCCAATCGAGACTTATCCAATATCAGCCGGCGTAAAGGGGGGCTGGGCGGGGAGTGTGGCGATGGCAGTCCTCGCGTGCACCTATGGGCTTCTGAAGACTGGGAGCATTTGGTATCCAATCAATCTTCTAGCCGCGACCGTGTACGCGCAATCGTTGAAGCTCGATCCCGCACAACTGAACTCGTTTCACTTGGACAGCTTCGCAATGGCTGTGGTTTTGCACGGCGTCGGGTCCACCCTCGTGGGCTTGCTCTACGGTGCCATGCTGCCGATGTTTCCGCGTCGACCCATCCTGCTTGGAGGACTGATTGCTCCCGTGCTGTGGTCGGGCCTGTTGTACTCAATCTTGAGCCTTCTCAATCCACTCCTGGCGAGTCACATCGACTGGCTCTGGTTCATGGCTTCCCAGGTGGCCTTTGGCGTAGTCGCGGGTCTCGTTGTCCTGCGGCATACGCGGGTCGCGACGCGAGAAAATCTGCCGTTTGCAATGCGGGCGGGTATCGAGGCTCCTGGAATTATGGTGGAGAAACGTGGGAAGGATGAGACCAGATGAAGATCGCCTTTCTCCTTTTCCCGGCGTTGGTCCTACTCGCGGTTATTTGCGGGTGCGCTGATGCACCGGGGAAACAGCTTTCCGCCAGCACGCCCATTGTCCCGAACGAGATTTCGGATTTTAACGTTCTCTACGGTGAAAACTGCGCAGGCTGCCACGGTTCAGAGGGGCGCGGCGGCGCTGCGATCTCGCTGGGTGACCCAGTGTATTTAGCGATTGCAGACGACACGATCCTGCGCCGCGCGGCGACGAATGGAATTCCCGGGACATCGATGCCCGCGTTCGCGCAGAGCGCCGGCGGAATGCTCACGGAAAAACAGATTGATGTGATTGTCCGCGGAATTCGAGATCATTGGTCGAAGCCAAACCTTTTGAGTGGCACGAACCCGCCACCGTACTCGTCCACAAGTCCGGGCGACTCTTCGCGCGGCTCGCAGGTGTACGCGACGTTCTGCTTGTCTTGCCACGGCGTTGCTGGCGCGGGAGGACCGAAGGCAAGCTCCATCGTCGATGGATCCTTTCTCGCGCTTCTCAACGATCAGGAGCTTCGGACAATAGTGATCGTGGGCCGGCCGGACCTAGGGGCTCCGGACTGGCGGAACAATGTCCCCGGCACATCGATGTCGGCGCAAGATGTCTCCGATGTCGTTGCTTGGCTCGCTTCGCAGCGCTCCAAATTCCCCGGCCAGCCTTACCCGAGCACGCCGAAATCGCTAGGAGAAGTTCGATGACTTTACCAACGGGACTCAGCAGGCGTGAGCTTCTCATGAAGGTGGGAATTTTCTTCAACAGCATTGTTGCCGTGATTCTTGCTGTACCGGTCGTGCGTTACCTTCTCGATCCGATCAATCGCGGCCGGAAGGACGGTTATGAATCTTGGGTTCCTCTCGGCAATCTCGATCAATTTCCTTCCGGACAAACGCGCCTGGCGACGTATCGAAACCCTGTGGTGGATTCTTGGGATGGTGATACAGCCGATATTGCCTGCTGGGTTCGCAATGTGGACGGAGGGAGTTTTCAGGTATTCGCAATCAATTGCGCACACCTCGGATGTCCGGTCCGTTGGTTCCCGCAATCGAGTTTGTTCATGTGCCCGTGCCATGGAGGAGCCTATTACCAAGATGGCTCACGCGCCTCTGGCCCTCCAGAACGTGGATTGTTCGAATACCACTACAAAATCGACGGCGGAAAACTATTCATCAAAGCCGGCGAGATGCGGACACCGGGGCAGGCCTCTAATATCGTCCGAGGAATACAGCCATGCGTCTGATTTCATCGATCGGCGAATGGTTGGACGAGCGCTTGCAGATTGCCTCCACCATCCGTGAGACCGCGGGGCATGAAGTTCCGCGAAAGACAGCCAGTTGGTTCTATGTTTTTGGCAGCGCTGCTTTCGCGGTGTTCATGATGCAGATCATTACCGGTATCCTGCTGGCTCTGATCTACGTGCCTTCCGCCGGACAGGCGTGGAGCAGCCTTCAGGCCCTGAATCACAATGTCGCGCTCGGCTGGTACATTCGCGCGCTCCACGGGTGGGGCTCGGACTTCATGGTCGCCCTCGTCCTGATCCACATGGTCCAGGTTTTTCTCTTCGGCGCTTACAAATTCCCGCGCGAACTGACTTGGATTATGGGTGTATTCCTTCTGCTCGTCACACTCGGCATGGCCTTCAGCGGCCAAGTTCTAAGATTCGATCAGGACGCCTATTGGGGGTTGGGAATTGGAGCATCGATTGCCAGCCGCGTTCCGGTGATTGGCCCCCTAGTGGTCAATCTACTGCTAGGTGGTCCGATCATCGCTGGAGCAACGCTTTCGCGGTTCTTTGCTCTTCATGTGTTCGTCATTCCAGGACTCCTCATCGCATTTCTCTGCATTCACGTGCTCATGGTCGTGAAGCTTGGAATCAACGAGTGGCCGATGCCCGGACGCCTGGTGCGCAAAGCGACATATATAAAGGAATACCACGAGCTGACGAAGAAGGACGGACTGCCATTCGTACCTGGTGCGATTTGGAAGGATCTCTTTTTCTCTGCCCTGATTCTTTTCTCGCTTGCCTTCTGCGCCTATCATTTTGGTCCTTTCGGTCCTTCAGGTCCTCCGGACCCCACGATCATTCAGACAGTGCCGCGCCCGGATTTTTTCTTTCTGTGGCTTTACGCGATCCTCTCGTACCTTCCAGCTTCGATGGAAACGCCGGCTCTACTGATCGGCCCTGTCGTTGGGATTCTCGCTCTCCTTCTGCTGCCATTTTTATCGGGCGAAGGTGAAAAAAGCTGGCGCCGCAGACCCCTCGCAGTCCTGACAGTCCTTTTGGCGGTAGTAGCGCTTGGAACATTCACGCATCTGGCGCAGCACACGCCCTGGAGCCCGGTGATGGACGCGTGGAGCGGGATTCCCATTCCCAACCAATTTCTGAAAAACCGTACAGCCCTCGAGCGGCAGGGCGCCCTGGTTTTTCAGGTCAAGCAGTGTCACAACTGCCATTCGCTCGCAGACCAGGGCGGAAAGCGCGGCCCGGCCCTCGATTCAGTAGCCGTACGCCTTACTCAGGACCAGCTCATTCGGCAGGTGATCCAGGGAGGCGGCAACATGCCCTCGTATGGCAAGAATTTGAGTCCCGCGGAAACGACCGCGCTCGTCGCATTCTTGGAGTCGTTGCATCCGGCGGGACAGTCGCCGGCGCGAGACGCCTCGCGCACTCTGGCGCTTGGTGCTAAGACAGGCGGAGCGGCTTCATCCTCCCCATAGGCCTCGTTATGAATACGGAAGCTCAAATTGTCTTGCGATCGTGGTCCGCACCACTTGCGGCAGATGCATTGCTTTGTCTTGCCGCCCTGCTCTATGCAAGAGGTTGGAATCGCCTTCGGATTATAGCCAAACGCCAATTTCCAGCTTGGCGACTCGCCGCCTTCTTCGCTGGAGTCGTGACAGTCTGGATCGCAATTGGGTCACCGATAGAAGCGTTCGACGATATATCGCTCACGGTGCATATGGTGCAGCATCTGCTGCTGGCAGTCGTCGCCCCTCCGTTACTTCTGCTGGGTGCTCCGGAGCTCCCGCTCCTTCGGGGACTTCCACAATCGCTGGCCCGTGGCGTGGTGAGTCCATTTCTTCGATTGCCTTTCACGAGGAGGTTCGGCCACTTAGTCTCCAATCCTGCTATTTGCTTGCTAGTAGCCACGCTCGCCTTGATCGGATGGCATACACCTGCGGTGTTTGAGCTGACGCTGCGGTTGGACTGGCTGCATAAGCTGGAGCACGCTTCTTTTTTGGGCGCCGGACTGATGTTCTGGTGGCCGGTAGTCCAGCCCTGGCCGAGCACGCCAAGATGGCCCGAATGGTCTATTCCTTTATATCTTTTCGCCGCGACGTTGCCATGCGACGCGCTTTCCGCTTTTCTCACATTTTGTGAACGGGTTGTTTACCCGTCCTATATTTCCGCGCCCAGAGTTTTTGCTCTTTCTCCGCTCGAAGACCAAGAGTGTGCGGCGGCACTGATGTGGGTTGCCGTGACGATTATCTTTCTCGTCCCGGCAATGCTTGTCACGCTCAAGATCCTTTCGCCGAGCAAAACGGATTTGCCTGATGATCCCACGGCTGAGCGGCAGAGATTCTTAAAGGAGTCTCTGCGCGATTCGAACTTGGAGGTGGGCTGATGGCAACCGAGCCGACGATTGCCGTCTTGAATGGAGCGTGTGAAGCTCAGGAGAGCCGGGCGACCACATTCTTTTCGACGGTGTCTGATTATTGGGCGCTGACCAAGCCGGAAGTGAATTTCCTGATTCTCATCACTTTGCAGGTTTTTACCTCGCTTCCACGAGCGGTCATTTGAATTTTCACTCAATGCTTGCCTTCAACACACTTCTAGGCACGCTGCTCGTTGCTGGGGGGACGGCAACGCTTAACCAAGCCTTGGAATTCTCCTTTGATCAGCAGATGCGAAGGACATCGCGACGGCCGGTAGCTGCGGGCCGGATTCAACGTTCTCACGCTTTCGTCTTTGGCGTCACACTCGCGCTAGCCGGCGCGGCGTACCTGCGCATTGAAGTCAACGGCTTGGCATGTTTGCTGGCGATTATCACGCTCGCGACCTACCTTTTCGTTTATACGCCGCTTAAGCGCGTTACGCCTCTGTGCATTCTCGTCGGCGCATTTCCTGGCGCTATGCCTCCACTGATCGGCTGGGCCGCTGCGCGCGGCAGATTCGACCCGGAAGTCTGGGTACTGTATGGGATCGTTTTTCTCTGGCAATTCCCGCACTTTATGGCCATCGCCTGGATGTATCGGGAAGATTACGCTCGCGCCGGATACTTAGTTTTGCCGCTGAACGAGCAGCGCGACCGCTATGTGATCTGGCAGTCTTTTGTCGCCTCGCTGGCTCTCCTGGCAGTCAGTTTGGTTCCTGCGATCTATGAGAAATCGAGCCTGGTTTATTTCGCCGGAGCATTGATGATCGGCACAATTTTCAGTTTCTACAGCGCACGGTTGGCTTTCCGGAAATCAAATGCGTCTGCGCGGAAACTGCTCGTTGCTTCGATCCTCTACCTCCCCGCAATTTTTATTCTGAAGATGCTCGACCGCAAGTGGCCTTGATCGGAACAGCATGGCTTGGCCTAAAAGCTGGTGGAATGAATTTCGCTGAGGAGGAAATATTAAATGTTAAACAACGTGTCACAGTTTTCCGAAATTCATACACCATCATCCTATCCGCAACGGGATCGTCACTCCCGAGATGGAGTTCGTGGCTTTTCGTGAGTCGATGCTGCTGGAGCGCTTGCTGCAAGATCCCCGCTACGCATCGATCCTGCGTCAACATCCGGGACAGTCTATTGGAGCACGGCTCCCCGAACACATCACGCCCGAGTTTGTTCGCCAGGAAATTGCTGCCGGACGCGCAATTATACCGGCCAACGTAAACCATCCGGAACTGGAACCGATGATCATCGGGCGCAATTTCAAAGTCAAAATCAATGGCAATATTGGCAACTCCGCAGTGACCTCTTCACCCGCTGAAGAGGTCGATAAGATGATCTGGGCCACCTATTGGGGCGCCGATACGATCATGGATCTTTCGACCGGCAAGAACATCCACGAAATCCGCGAATGGATCCTTCGCAACTGCCCCGTGCCGGTTGGAACAGTGCCCATCTATCAGGCGCTCGAAAAAGTAGAAGGGCGTGCTGAAGAACTTACTTGGGAATTGATGCGCGACACGCTCCTCGAACAGGCTGAGCAAGGTGTCGACTATTTCACGCTGCACGCCGGAGTCCGGTTGCCATGGATTCCACTTACTGCGAAACGACTCACGGGTGTCGTGTCGCGCGGGGGTTCAATCATGGCGAAGTGGTGCCTCGCGCACCATCAGGAGAACTTCCTCTACACTAATTTCGATGAAATCTGCGAAATCATGAAGGCTTACGACGTGTCGTTTAGTTTGGGCGACGGTCTTCGGCCCGGCTCGATCTACGACGCTAATGACGAAGCCCAGTTTGCCGAATTACGCACTCTCGGAGAACTGACAGAGCGCGTTTGGAAGCATGACGTACAGGTGATGATTGAAGGTCCCGGACATGTCCCGATGCAGCGTATTCAGGAGAATATGGACGAGGAGCTGCGGCGCTGTTTCGAGGCTCCCTTTTACACGTTGGGTCCGCTCGTCACCGACATCGCGCCCGGCTACGATCACATAACCAGCGCAATCGGCGCGGCGCAGATCGGCTGGTACGGTACCGCGATGCTTTGCTACGTTACGCCCAAGGAACACCTTGGTCTTCCAAATAAAGAGGATGTTCGTACAGGTATCATCAGTTACAAAATCGCCGCGCATGCTGCGGACTTGGCTAAGGGATGGCTCGGGGCGCAGCTTCGGGACAACGCGTTATCGAAGGCGCGCTTCGAGTTCCGCTGGGAAGATCAGTTCAACCTGAGCCTCGACCCAGATCGCGCACGCGAATTCCACGACGAGACGCTGCCGCACGACGGGGCAAAAACCGCGCATTTCTGCTCGATGTGCGGGCCGAAATTTTGCTCGATGAAGATCACCGAGGAGATCCGCGCAAAGTATGGAGAAGAAGCCCAGTCCGGCATAGAGGAAAAATCCCGCGAGTTTATTGAAAGTGGCGGCGAGGTCTAAGTATGACGCGGCCGGACATCGCGGTCGTCGGCGGGGGCCTGCTTGGCCGCTGTCTGGCTTGGCGGGCGTCGCGGGCCGGCGTGCGCGTTGTCCTTTACGACGCCGCGAGCAGCAGAGGAGAGAATTCAGCAGCTTGGGTGGCAGCGGGCATGATCGCTCCAACAACAGAAGCTATCGATGCTGATTCACAGATTGCATCGATGGGAGAGCACAGCCTTACATTGTGGCCACAATGGCTGGCTGAGCTGCCGCTCCCGGTTTTCTATCGTCACGATGGAACGCTCCTGCTCTGGCACCGCGAGAATTCGGGAGAAGCCGTCCGCGCTCAAAGAATGATTGCATCGCGGCTATCGGATGCCACTGTCAGGCGCCTCGAAGGCCGGCAAGTCAGTGAATTAGAACCTGCACTGGAAACGCGATTCGGCCAAGCGTTACATATCCCAAATGAAGCACAGGTCGACAATCGTGAACTCTTGAAAGCGGTGGCCATCGCTCTTGAAGAAGCGGGCGTCGAGTGTCATTGGGAGACTTTAATTGCAGATGGCATAGTGCCCGCTGCTGGAGTTGTTGTCGATTGTCGTGGCACGGGCGCTAAGCGCGATTGGCCGCAGCTCCGGGGTGTTCGCGGCGAGATCGTACGTTTGGACGCGCCCGAGGTCGAACTGCATCACATGTTGCGCCTCTTGCATCCGCGCCATCCGGTGTACATCGTTCCTCGCGCGGAAGGAAAATTGGTCGTCGGCGCAACTTGCATCGAAGGCGACGATCGCTCACCGGTTTCCGTCCGCGGAGCTCTTGAGCTCCTGACTGCCGCTTATTCCGTGCTACCCGCCTTAGCCGAAGCGCGGATACTCGAATTCAACACCCAGGTGCGGGCCGCCCTACCCGACAATCTGCCGGCGCTCAACTTCGGTCATGAACGAAAAGTGCTCCACGTTAATGGGCTCTATCGTCATGGGTTCTTACTAACGCCCACTGTCGTCGAAGAAGTATTGCCTCTTCTGTCTGTGCAGAAGCCGTCTGCGCCCGTTGGACGCTGGAACTGTCTACGCCAGAACCCGAGCGTGAGCTGCTTTGACGCCGTTCGCGATGAGGCACCGAGATGTTTCTCATTGTAAACGGGAAGCCGCATCCATTGCCCGAACCTCTGATGCTGACTGAGTTGCTCCATTCGCTCTCGCCAATGGCTCCGTTCGCAGTAGCTCACAATGAAGAATTTGTTCCGCGTGGAGCTTATGACACCTGCCGCATTTCCCCGGGTGATCGGATCGATATCGTTTTTCCTACGGCGGGAGGTTGAAATGAGAAATCGCAATGAGGGTCAAATGGTCCTTTACGGTCAGAAATTCTGTAGCCGTCTGTTGCTTGGGACCGCGAGATACGATTCTCCGTCCCTGTTAGCCGACGCGATTGGTGCTGCCGATCCTGCAATGCTCACGGTTTCTTTGCGGCGCCAACTTGCGGGCTCAAAAGATTCTGGCCAATGCTTTTGGAATCTGCTTCGAGACACGCAGCGCCCGATCCTCCCTAATACCGCCGGTTGCCGAACTGCGCGCGAGGCCATCAAAACGGCATGCATGGCGCGTGAATTGTTTCAGACCGATCTCATAAAACTTGAAGTTATTGGAGACGAACTCAACTTACAGCCGGATCCGTTTGGCTTGGTTGAGGCGGCAACTGAACTTGTCAAACTTGGTTTCAAAGTCCTTCCATACTGCACGGAGGATTGGGTTGTTTGTAGGCGTCTGATGGATGCGGGTTGTGAGGTGCTCATGCCTTAGGCGGCTCCTATTGGAACTGGACAAGGTCCGCGCAACCCGCGGGCTTTACGTGAACTACGTGAGCGTGCCCCCAACATTTCGATGATCGTTGACGCGGGCATCGGCCTTCCGTCTCATGCCTGCCAAGTTATGGAGTGGGGTTTTGACGGTGTGTTGATAAATACTGCCGTTTCACGTGCCCTTGACCCAGTCCGAATGGCGGGCGCCTTTGCGCAGGCTGTCAGGGCTGGGCGTAGCGCTTTTTTTGGCGGGCCAATAACCGTTCAAGATGGCTGCATCGAGCAGTCCCGAAATCGGTCGCCCTTTCGTTTCCGAATACTCATCGCAATCGCCGCAAACTGCCTGATGAAGCGAGATCTTGGAAGGAGAAAGCAGAAATCCGTAGTAGCGCCCGATTAGTCGGTTTTAACCATTGGGCCTCACTCTTTTTCTAAGCGACCGAGAAGGGCTGGCGACGATTGATTCAGCAATTCGAGGAAGACTCCGTTTGTCCAACCAAATCCGATCACATTCTGGCTGTAACCCTTCACGATGCGAGTTTCCGAAGTGCGTTTTACGACGTTGTACTTCTCACGAATGTATCTGTCGGTCACAAAATCGGCGACCACCATGCTCAGGAAGTTATAGGTGATGCGGTCGGCGTCCGCGACAAACCCATAGCGACGCATTCCTTCGACCGCGAGCAGCTGAATGGGAGCCCAACCATACGGGTAATCCCATTGCGCCTGCGATTCCACGCGGCTCATAGCGAGACCTCCGGGCTGTTCGAATATCGGGAGATTCTCGACGACCGCCTGAGCTTGCTCTTTTGACGCCAGTCCCACCCAAAGCGGGTAGAAGGTAGTGGCGTACTCATAGGTCGAAAGAGTATGGGTCATGAAGTTGTAGTCGAAGTAGAGGCCCCGTTTGGCATCCCAGAGATATTTTTGAATTCGCTGCTGCCGATCGACGGCCTTGTTTTTCCAAACTTCCGCGTCTTCGTGCCGGCCCAGCAGGGAGCTTATACGTTCCAAATCCTTTTCGGTCTTGAAGAGCAGACTATTTAAGCAGACAGGTGCGAAATGATGGGTCTCGGCTCCGAAAGGGCCAAAACGAAACGAAACATCAAATCCCGATTCGCGCATACTGCGATCGCCTTTGTAGAAGTCCGAAGATAGCGCGACCTGGTCTCCCGGCAAGGCGGTAGTCTCCCGAGGATCCTTCGATTTCTGATCGCTGGCAAACACCGTGAAGAGCGGACCCACGAGAGATTGGACCGGATGTTCTTTGTCCACAAGAACCAGATGGGGGTCCTTGGTTCCGTGAAGAAGCATGAAGAATTGCGCGGCACCGGCGTAGTAGTCACTCGGATCGCCGATAATTTCAGGAACAGGCCCTTCCCCATGATCGAAATAACGAGAAAGACCTGTGTCTCCGGCCAGATGAGAAGGGCGAGTCCATTGAAGGTAGTCACTGACTGCGAACTCATAGGCTTTCTTGAGCCATGCGTCGTCTTTCGTGTGCGAGGAAACTTCCGCATCGTACACCGCGAGAATCATGGAAGTAAGGAATGGAGGTTGAGAGCGAGTGAGATAGTAGGTGCGGTTCGCGTTCAGGATCGAACCGTAATGTTGAATTTCGAAGAAAAAGTTTTCGACCATTCCTCTCGCAAGATCCACACGATTCGCGCGGAGAAGGCCGAGGATAATGAAATAGCTATCCCAACCGTACATCTCGTTGAACCGGCCGCCTGGCACGACGTACGGGTGAGGAAGATATAACAGCCCTCCCGCGTGAATTTTGCTTAGGCGCACATCATCGGGGCTGGTGATGATCTCGGACAAGCGCTCGATATGGACTCTGCAGTGCTCAGAAAGATCTCGAAAATCCGGCAAATCCTGAAAATCTGCGGGGAAATATAGATACGGTTCGTCATTCGTTTTTTGGTCCTCATAAGTCTTGCATTGGCCGAGTGAGCGGGTGAGACCATCCCAGCTCACTGAAATGTACTGTAGGATGTCCTCAAGGCGTCGAGGACGCTTCTCCATGGTAACGACGCGTAAGCCGGAATGAGTATACGATGCTTCGAGCAAAGACCCCGGGGCGAGGAGGATCGCAAGCGCTAGGGGAAGCCACACGCATCGCTGGTATGCAAGGGCAAAACGCGGGTTCAACGCGCGACGCATCTTAGCTGTCATGTAACGACCTTTATTGCGTGGCCGGAGGCAAACTATACCGCCTCAGCTTGGAAGAGAATCAGGTGATTGCTGGATTCCGTTTGAGCATAAAACGGCGCGATTATTAGCGTTTGCGCAAGGGGTAGCTGTGCCCGGTTGGCGATCCGATGCAAGCCGATGATTTCAGATTGTTTAGTTGAGACGGAATAGGATGAGACTAAGTATACGACTGATTTTGTTCCTGGTCGCGGGCATCACTATCATTACGTTTATTGTATCTAAGTACGAAGTTCGTTCGGAGAAGCGCGGGATGCGGGCGGACTTGGTGCGGCGAGCCGAAATTCTGGCAGAGAGCCTGCAGGAAATCGTGGAACCGGCTTTGGAGAAGGACTCACACGAGCAACTGCGCCGCATCGTAGAGCGATTTGGAAATCGGGAGCAGCTTGCTGGGGTGGTGGTTTACAACAAACGCGGCGAAGTTCTTGCGGAAAGTTCCAATGTGCCAGGCCGATTCGCGCCCCCTCCTGTTCCCTTGGATCGAGTGACTGCGAGTGACACCGGACTGAGCGAATTCGTAAACCTCGGTTCCGAGCCGATGCATGTGTATTACTTAGCCCTGCATGATGGGAAGTCTTTGACTGGGTTCCTCGCTATTTTTCACGATGTCGGCTACATCGAAGCTCAGAGTGCACGTATGTGGCGAGCGATTTTGTGGCATGTGATCGCTGAAGTCCTGTTGATCGTTCTGATCACCGTCCTGATAATCCGGTGGACCATCCTTCTTCCGATTTCGCGAACGGCTCAATGGATGAAGGATATACGTCGGGGCCGAGTGACGCCGAATCCTCCGGCTCCGAACGAAGAGTTTCTCGCCCCGTTCACAAGTGAGGTTATGAATCTGACTCGAAGCCTGGCTGATGCCCGGTCCGCAGCGGAAGAAGAGGCTCGGCTACGGGAGTCTGGCGAGTCGGTCTGGACGGCAGAGCGATTGCGAGTGAGCATTCAGGGCAAGGCTCACCAGGGCTCGCTTTTTGTGGTGTCGAACCGCGAGCCGTACATGCAGGTGTATAGAGGAAAGACAATCGAGACGCTAGTCCCGGCAAGCGGACTGGTGACCGCACTGGAACCGATTCTTCGGGCCTGTGACGGAATCTGGATTGCATCGGGATCCGGCGACGCCGACCGAGAAGTGGTGGACGATCAGGATCACATTCGGGTACCTCCAGACAAGCCGGAATACACGCTACGCCGTGTGTGGCTGCCGAAGGAGGTCGAACAGGGCTACTATTACGGGTTTTCGAACGAAGGGTTGTGGCCGTTATGCCATATCGCATACACACGGCCAATTTTTCGGGCTACCGACTGGCAGAGTTACCAGACAGCGAACCGAGAATTCGCCGACGCAGTACTTCAAGAGATGGAGGGAGTCGATCGACCCTTGGTGCTGGTGCAAGATTATCATTTCGCATTGCTTCCGCGGATGATCAAAGAGGCGCGTCCGGATGCTCGAGTCGCAATTTTCTGGCACATCCCATGGCCCAATTCGGAAGCGTTTGGCATTTGTCCTTGGCAACGCGAGCTTCTTAGCGGCCTGCTGGGTGCGGACTTGATCGGATTCCAGATACAAGCGCACTGCGATAACTTCCTCGAAACGGTTGATGCCGCACTGGAATCTCGGATCGAATGGGAGCGATTTGCAGTAATGCGCACCGGACATACTACATTTGTGCGTCCGTTTCCCATCAGCGTGGATTTTCGCGAATCACAGCGAGGCGCTAGTTCGCAAGTGTCGCCCTACGTGCTGCGCAGTAATCTACTGAAAAAGCTGGGGATCAAGGCAAATTTTCTCGGCGTGGGCGTGGATCGCGTGGACTACACGAAAGGATTGCTCGAAAGACTGCGAGGTGTGGAGCGGTTCCTTGAGAAGTGGCCGGCCAATCGCGAAAAATTCACCTTCGTACAGATCGGCGCACCCAGCCGCACGGAGATCGCGCGATATCACGATTTCTTGCAGGAATTAGAAGCGGAGGCGGCACGGATCAATGCTCGATGGCAGACAGCGGAATGGAAGCCGATTGTCTTGCTGACGCGCCATCACAGCCATGAAGAAATTCTCCCATATTACAGGGCTGCTGACCTCTGCATGGTTACGTCTCTTCATGATGGAATGAACCTGGTGGCAAAGGAATTCATTGCGGCGCGCGAGGATGAAGAAGGAGCGTTGATCCTAAGCCAGTTCACCGGGGCGGCCAGGGAATTACGCGACGCCATAATTGTGAATCCATACGACATGGAGCAATTGGCGGAAGGAATACGTTTGGCGTTGGAAATGGACACGGAAGAACGGCAAGCGCGAATGAGGCTCCTCCGTAACATCGTGAAGCAACACAACGTGTATGAATGGGCAGGTAACCTGATTGCCGGACTCTCTGAAATCCGGATTGAGGAAATCGAGCCAGAGCTTGGCCACTCTCGATGAACGGCGTTCGAAGGTCAGCGAAGCGAACGTTCGAGACCAGGCAAGAAGATATAGGGGCTATCGATCATCCGGACGCCGATATGGTTTCGGGGCGGGCGAAAACCAATCTTTCTCGCCGCGCGCCACACCATTTCCGCGCATGGGGTGAAATCAAGGAACGGATCCGCAGGGCGGAAACTTGCATGTTGCTGTTGGATTTTGATGGGACCTTGGTGAAGCTACGACGACGGCCCTGGGAAGTGCGCGTACCACGACGAACCAAGTTAATTCTCGACCGTCTCGCGCGACATCCGAAACTGTTCGTCGCAATCGTAAGCGGTCGGCGCCGCAAAGACCTTCAAACGCGGATCGGGGTTGAGGCACTGCATATCATTGGGCTCCATGGCGCCGAAATAGAAGGAAGAAAGGCGAAGATCAGCAAAGATTCGAGGAAGATTCTCGCATTAGCGAAACGGAGAGCGCGAAAACAGATCGCCTCGATGCGGGGCATGCGAATCGAAGACAAAGGTTTGAGTTTTGCAGTGCATTACCGGGGAGCGAAGCCGTCTGTCGCGCGCGCGGCAAAATCCCGTTTGCTGGAAGTAGTAGCGCCGCTGCATCGCTACCTGAAAATTTTTGACGGGGCGATGGTGTGGGAAGTTTTGCCCAACGGCATCGAAGGGAAGGGCGCCGCCGCCCGGGAATTGTTGAGCGAATTCCCTAAGGGCACTCCTGCGATTTACATTGGTGATGACAAAACGGATGAATCTGCTTTCTCCACGCTAAACGACCAAATCACGATACGAGTGGGAAAGTCGCACGAAAGCAATGCGAAGTATTACTTGCGAAATACCGGCGAGGTCATTGGTTTTCTTTTGCGACTCGAAGCACAATTGGTGGAACCGCAAACCAAGCGCCACAGAAGCGCTTGAAATCGTCCTTTAAACACGCCCGCTCTCGTCGAGCAGCACAGATCGCCTACCGCCCGCTGTGATGTCAATTCCTATTCGCCGTTCCTAGGACCTTGACGCCACGGTGGTGGTTGCTTCCTGGGGACTACGAGCGATATCCCTTCGGATGGCGTTCACGCCATTCCCACTGCGAGCGCAGAATTGCCGGCAAATCAGAGGTCACGGGCTTCCAGTTCAACACACCTGCTGCCTTCGCAGAATCCGCAACTAGCCGCGCCGGATCGCCGGGGCGAGGTGGCTCAAATCGAATCACAATCTCCCGGCCAGTCACCTGCCTGGCGGCTTCAATCACTTCCAGGACTGAGTTACCGTTTCCAGTACCAAGATTCATGAAGTCAGACTTTCCGCCCTTCCGAAGATACTGCAGGGAGCGGATGTGCGCATCGGCGAGATCGCTAACGTGCACGTAGTCGCGGATCGCAGTGCCGTCCGGAGTTGGATAATTCTTTCCAAACACAGAAACTTCACGTTTTTGGCCCGTACAGGCGGCAAGAACGTTTGGAATCAGGTGAGATTCGGGCTTGTGATCTTCTCCATTCTTTGCAGTAGCGCCAGCCGCATTGAAGTAGCGCAAGGCCACAAATTTTAGTCCGTATGCATGGTCGTAACTATCCAACAACCGTTCCATGATGAGTTTTGACCAACCATAAGGATTCTTGGGCCACTGCGGGGTTTGCTCTCGTATCGGCATTTGTTCGGGTTCGCCATAGGTGGCACAGGTAGATGAAAAAACGATTCGGCGCACTCCTGCCTGCAACAGCGCCCCAACGAACGCTACTCCCTGCTCAACGTTATTTTCAAAGTATGCGGCAGGCTTTTCTACTGATTCGCCCACAAAAGCGAGCGCAGCAAAGTGAATACAAGATTCGATTTCGTGTTCCTGAGTTATACGTTTAAGCAAAGCACGATCACCGATACACCCCTGATAGAAAGGGACATCTGGGTGCAAAGCCGCGCGATGGCCGCGCACCAGATCATCCAGGACAACAATTTTCTCATTGGTGTCCCACAATGATTCCGAGGTCACGCTTCCGATGTAACCTGCACCGCCTGTTACAAGAATTGCCACGTTCTTTCCTTTCTTGCCGTGTGATTCCGTTCCTTAAATCACGCCCCAGAATGGATATTTTGGAATGAGTTCAATGGTATTTCTAAATCCGACTCGGACTAGAAGGGTACCTGAAGCCTCTGCGCAATCGTAAAACAATCATTACTCATCGTGCTCGCGGCGATCACGTTTAGGGGCAGCCTCCCGCACAAAGGCGTCCGCGGTCGGTATCATTCCGAGGATGCCCATCCGTTAGTGGAGTGCGCGCCCACACGGTTTCGAGGTTATCTATTAGAAAGCGGGGCCGAACTTGGCGGTCAACCTAGTTAAGGCTCCTGTAGACTTAACTCCGAGCCTTATTTACATGAAATCCTCTGGGTCATCCGTTCTCATCTTGGGCGCTTGGTTGTTTTTTGCCGGTGGCTATGTGGTCGTTGGGCTGTTGCTACCCGCAGGCTCAGCGCAAACAGCTCTGAGCTATTTTTTGGCGTGTTTAATCCCTCTTTTTGCCAACGCCGCATTCCTCTGGAACGCTGCCTCGCCCTACCGGCGGCGGAATGGCTTTTGGATGCTTCTTGCCTTGGGTTGCACGTTGTGGCTTGCAGGGATGTTGTTAGTTACCTACAGTCGGCTAGTCACCCGCGGTGCTTCCTTTGCTCCGTTCTATGTCGATCTTCTTTTCTTTCTTCATACCGTGCCTTTCATGGCGGCTTTGGCGTTGGCCCCGCATGCCAGAAAAATGCGCGAGACGCTTCGCTTCGGCTTACTGGATTTGCTTCTTCTCTCGATTCTTTGGCTTTACGTTTATGTTTTCGCGGCCATGCCTTGGAAAACGGTCTGGCCCGATTCCTCGTTATTCAACACGCGAGACGTCGGCAGTTATATGGCCGAAAACTTAGTTGTGGTGGTTGGTTTCGGCATTCTCTTTTTTCGAACCAATGGTAACTGGCGAAAAATTTACGGCCATCTCTTCGGAGCGACTTCTCTCTATCTCGTTGGGTTTGTGCTGACGGCCATGGTCGGCCGTAATTCAAGGTTCTACAGCGGGTCGTTGGTTAGGCTGCCGGCATTCGCGGCATTCGTGTGGTTCGGGTGCACCGGTATCGTTGCGCACGACCTTGCATTCGAACCGGAGCAGTCGCCTTCTCCGCCACAGCGAGATACCCAATGGCCAGTGCGCCTCGCCATGCTCGGCGTGCTCGCGGCCCTCGTACTGGCTGGATGGGATGTTTTCGTTAGCGGGGCTCCTGCGCCGGTAGTGCGTTTTCGTCTAATCGTCACTTTGGTCACGCTGTTCGTCGGAACATCGCTGGTTTTCGTCCGGCAAAATATGGTCTATCAGGAGCGCACCAGCTTGGTGCACGATCTCTGGGAATCGCTCGAAAACGTTAAACGGCTGCAGACTCACTTCGTGCAATCAGAAAAGCTTGCGTCGCTTGGACAACTCGCGGCTGGAGCAGCGCACGAAATAAATAACCCGCTTACGGCCATCCTGGGTTATGCGGACGTGCTGACCGTTGAAAATCCTCAAAACACGCGCGCGCACTCTTTGGGTGAAAAAATACGCGAGCAAGCCAGACGTACAAAAGATCTGGTTACCAATCTTCTCAGCTTTGCACGCCAAGTACCGGCAGAAAAACAATTACTCGATCTCAATACCGTCCTCACCGGAGCGGTACAGCTTCGTAATTTGGACCTGCGCGAGAAAAATATTCGCATTGAACTCGAAAGCCGTAGCGTGCTTCCGGCCGTTCGCGGAGATCCGAATCAGCTGCTTCAGGTTTTTTATCATCTAATCAGTAATGCCGTGGATGCGATGGAGACGGGCGGCGGTGGAATACTCATGATCCGCACGTTGCGCGAACGGGGTAACGTAATCATCGAGTTTTCCGATACGGGACCCGGCATGCTGGATCCCGAAAAGGTATTCGATCCTTTCTATACGACGAAGCCGGTAGGAAAAGGTACAGGGCTGGGCCTGAGCATTTGTTATGGGGTGATGCAAGAACACGGCGGAACGATTTTGGGGTTCAATCGTCCTGAGGGTGGCTGTACATTTCGTTTGGAGCTTCCCGCGGTACTCGCGTTGTTTCCCCAGGCATCGGCGTTGCCGGTTGCCCCCGTCAATACTCGCTAAAGCTACGGGCTTGGAACAGATGTTCGCTGGGTCATTCTAGCTGGCGTACGACTTCGGATTCAGGGATTCGAGCGAATATGCTAGAGTCCGAAATCTATGGATGCGCCTGCTATCTCAACCCAGGGTTTGACCCGACGTTTTGGCGATTTTGTAGCTGTGCAAGACGTAAATCTTGCCGTTGCTCCGGGCCAATTCTTCGGGTTTCTCGGCCCTAATGGCGCTGGAAAATCCACTACTATAAAAATGCTCACGGGGTTGCTCTCTGCAAGCTCAGGCAGTATCCAAGTCCTCGGCCTCGATCTCGCGAAAAATTCTGTCGACGTTAAGCGTCAGATCGGCGTCGTCCCCGAAGGAATGGCGCTATTCGGACGGCTTACGGGCGCCGAATACTTGAATTTTGTCGGCCGCATGTACGGTCTCGACCGCGAAACCGCGGGTAAACGTACGGCCGAGCTTCTCGATTTCATGCAGCTCGCCGAGCAGCCGAAAACTCTGGTAACGGACTACTCGCATGGAATGCAAAAGAAACTTGCGCTCGCCGCAGCGGTGATTCACGGTCCCAGAATTCTTTTTCTCGACGAGCCTTTCGAGGGTGTGGATGCGATCGCATCCGGCACGCTGAAGGCTATGCTCCAACGTATGATTGCGCGCGGCGCCACGATTTTTCTCACCTCGCATGTTCTTGAAATCGTCGAACGCCTCTGCAGCCACTTGGCCATCATTCACAAGGGACGTTTGGTTGCGCAAGGCTCTTTGGAAGAGCTTCGCGCAGGAGTCGAGGCGCAAGCCGCTGCTGCTTTGGCAGGCGCCTCACCTGGAGAATTCGCAACCTCCGCGCCGGGAGAAAAGCTTACTCTCGAGGAAATCTTCCTTCGCATCGTAGGCGGCAAAGGACGCTCCGACCAGGAGCTTTCATGGCTGGGCTGAGTTTTTCACCCGATATGCGCGAGCAGTTCGCTGCCATCGCACGGGTTCGCTGGCAACTTTTCGTCAACGGGCTGCGCACGATTCGAGGCCGCCTGGAAGTGGTAGCTCGCGGTTTTATGTTCCTGGTGGTCGGATTCGCCGGACTGGGAGGCTCCCTCGTGTTCGTCGGGGCTGGTTGGTACATTGTTTCCCAGCGAAATGTTGAGTGGATCGCGGTCATGCTCTGGGCGATATTTCTGTTCTGGCAGTTTTTCCCCGTAATGGCTTCGGCATTAACCGAAAACGTCGATTCGTCAAACCTGCTCCGTTTCCCACTTTCCTTTCCATCGTATTTCATGGTCCGCTTGGTCTACGGAGCCCTGGAGCCGGCTACGGCCTTGGGGTGTTTGTGGTTACTCGGATTGGCAATCGGGATTGGTATCGCCCTGCCCGGTTTTTTCCTCTGGACCGCCTTGGTGCTGCTGACGTTCGCAATAATCAATATCCTGCTCGCACGAATGATCTTCGCCTGGGTCGAGCGCTGGCTGGCTCAGCGGCGAACCCGCGAGATTATCGGCGTCGTATTCTTTATCCTTATGATCTGCTTCCAATTTATTGGCCCGCTCATAAGCCGAATTGGCCGGCACAGCCGTCCCGAAGTGTCCAGAATTACTATGCAGGTCATACGCTACGAGCGCGCTCTTCCTCCAGGTCTCGCAGCAGAGGCGATTGCACGGGCCATGCATGGCGCATTCACGCCGGCGCTTGCAGCATTTGCCTTGGAGTGCGCCTATGGGCTTGTTATTCTCTGGTTGCTAAACGTTCGTCTTCGGGCGCAGTATCACGGAGAAAATCTGAGTGAAGCGGTGGCGCGGAGCGCTTCGCCAAAAGAAAAACGCAGCCTTCGTTTCGGATGGAATGTGTCAGGAGTTCCCGGCCCTGTCGCAGCCATCCTGGAAAAAGAATTTCACTACCTCTCTCGCAGCGGGCCCATGCTCTTCACGTTTGCGATGCCGGTAGTGATTCTCTTGATCTTTCGTATAAGTCCCCAGACTCCAGCGAAGCAGGGTAATTTCCTCGCGCACGCTCCCGAACTGGCCTTTCCCATCGGCTCGGCATGTGCCCTGCTCATCCTAACGAATCTGGTCTACAACTGTTTTGGAGCTGATGCCGTCGGAATGCAGCTTTTTTTTGTTTCTCCGGTAAGGTTTCGCGAAATCCTGCTGGGAAAAAACCTCGCGTCCGGTCTGCTGCTTGCGGGCGAGATCGCCGCAGTCTGGATTGCAGTGTGTTTCATGTTTCATCCGCCGCCCGTCGGTATAACATTTGCGACGGTTGCGGGAATGGCCTTCGCGCTTCTCCTGAATTTGACCGTAGGCAATCTGCTCTCGATTTATACTCCCAAGAAAATTGACTACGCAGCATTCGGCAAGCAGCGTGCCTCGACGAGCACGGTCTTTGCCAGCTTGGGCATTCAAGCTGCCGTGTTTGGACTTTCCACGGTCATACTTCTAATCGCTAGAGCGTACGGAAGCATTTGGCTGGCGGCTGTTATCTTTCTGATTCTTGCGGGCTTGGCGGCCATTGGCTACGTTCTAGTCCTGGATCGCGCAGACAGAATCGCGCTCGAACGCCGCGACACAATCCTCGCCGAGCTTTGCCGCGCATAGCTTGGAAATACAAGATCCGTCCTTCCGATCGCCCTTATCGTCGAAAAGGCCTAGGTTGTGATTTCAACTTTCATTTCAATTTGCACCGTAACAGTCTCTGGGATACATTCGCGTTGCCCCGTGGTTGTGCTATTCGCGTGGCCGAGGAAATTCATGAATCGCTCACTTCTTGCGGTTATCACTCTTTCAGTTCTCGTCTTCAACTTTGCGAACTCTGAGCCGGTCGCCGCGCAAGCGGCTCAATCTTCGGAGTCTAAGTTTTCGCAAAAGCCGAGCTCGAAGCCGGCGCTAGATCTGAACGGGCTCGTGCAAACTCAAGGGATTTCCGGCTATGAAAATAAGGTCGCGGAAAAAATTCGTGGGGAGATCTCGGCGTTTCACCCCAAAACAGACAACCTCGGCGACGTAATCGTGACCATCGGCTCAGGTGCGCCAAGCCGCCTTATCGTCACACCTATCGACGAACCAGGCTTCGTAGTGAGCGGGATCACGGAAGACGGCTACTTGCGAGTGCAACGCCTACCGCAGGGCGGTCTGCCTCCAATTTTTAATGAACTCTATTCAGCCCAGCCTGTAAAAGTCGGAACGACAACGGGTAAGTGGATTGATGGGGTCGTGGCCGGTCTTTCCGTTCACCTCCAGGGGGGCCGCGCAAATACGCCGAAATCAAGCGATCTCGAAAATATGTATATCGACGTAGGCGCCAATTCCGCCGCGCAGGTTCGAAAGGCGGGAGTCGACATCCTCAGTCCCATTGCGATCAATCGCGAACTTGGAAATCTCGGCTACGGCAAGATGGCTGCCGCTTCGATCGGGGATCGTTTTGGCGCTGCAGCGCTTGTGGACCTGCTGCATGGCATCGATCCATCGAAGGTAAAAGGCTCGCTGACGATTGCATTTGTGGTTCAGCAATGGACGGGCGCTCGCGGTCTTCAGCGCATTTTGACCACGGTGAAAGCCGGCGAGATGGTTTACGTCGGTCGCCTTTTTCCAGGTGGCCCGGTTGTCGGAATGGAAAGCATGCATCGCGCGCCGCGCCGTCAGCCGGGTAGTGGCGTTCTCATCGGTGTGGAAGAAACAAATGGCACACCGACAGGGCTCGCTGCGGATCTGAAGCAACTCGCAGATGCAAACAAAATCGGGGTCAATACTGACTTCTCGGCTTCCCTGATGCCGAGGAGTTTTCTAGCCTCTGCTCCGCTTCCCGCGAAATGGGTACACCTTGGAATCGCTGTGGATTGGCCATACACGCCTGCCGAACTGATTGATGCCTCAGACCTCGCTAATTTGAAAAATCTTCTGCAGCTCTACGTACAAGGAAGTTTGGGCGTCGCCCCGGAAAAAGCGGCAGCTGGAACTACGACGAAGGATGGCATGGCTATCAACCATCCTTCCAACGTTGATATTCTCCGCGTCCTCATTCCAAGTTATGGAGTCAGCAACCACGAAGGACCCGTTCGCGAAGACGTAAAGAAACTTTTACCGGCTTGGGCCAAGCCCGACACAGATGATGCGGGGAATCTAATCCTCCAAGTAGGCACGCCTTCAGCTGGAAGCAAGTCGTCAAGTATTCTGGTTGTTGCGCACATGGATGAAATCGGTTTCGACGTGAAATCAATTTCAAAAGACGGACGCCTTGAGGTTGTGTGGCGGGGTGGCGGGGACCTCAGCTTTTTTGCCGGTCATCTGGCGCTGGTTCATAGCGGCGGTGGGGACCGGGACGCAATCGCCGAGCTTCCAAACGGCTGGGATGACCCCAAATTCGAGTGGCCGCGCGGACCCGAAAATGTGATTCGCGTAGACGTCGGCGCTCGCACTCCCGAAGAAGTGGAAAAACTCGGTGTCAAGATAGGCGATTCCGTCACGATTCCGAAAGCGTATCGGCCGCTCCTTGGCACTCGCGCGAACGGCCGAGCTTTCGACGATCGCGTAGGCGACGCCGCACTCATCTCCGCAGTTTGGGCCTTGGGAAGCCCACTTAAGGGCCGTGACGTGACATTCGTGTGGTCAACCGGAGAGGAAGAAGGCCTGGTTGGTGCAGCCGCGGTTGCGAAACGCCTCGCGGCGGAAGGGCAGGTTCCAGATTATGTTTTTGCCGTGGATACGTTCGTGAGCTCTGATTCGCCGATCGAATCAAAACGCTACGCGGACGCCGAAATAGGCAAGGGATTTGTCATCCGCGCGGTTGATAGTTCGAATATCGTGCCGTCGGATCTGGTGGAGAAAGTTATCAAACTGGCGCACGCGAATCAGATTCCGCTGCAGTACGGCGTCACTGGCGGCGGCAACGACGGCTCGGCCTTCGTGCGCTACGGTTCAGTGGACATTGCGCTCGGCTGGCCATTGCGATATTCGCATTCTCCCGCCGAGGTGATTGACACTCGCGACGTGGACTCGCTCGCGCGAATTATTGCCGTGATCGCGAAGTCCTGGTAGCCGCGATATCGGCCGACACGCACGGACGCATTTAGCTGCTCCGGGAGCTGTGGGTAAGCATTTACGCCTCTGCTATAATCCCGCGGCGTGAATGAATCCAGGCCTAACTTCAAGCCGCCCCGCCTCATCGTGGTGGAAGGGCCCATACGTGTCGGCAAGTCGACGCTCGCAAAAGTTCTCGCGGAACAACTTCACGCCCGCCGCATTTTTGATTGCGAAGACAATCCGTTCCTGGGCGATTTTTACGAGGAAAAAAGCGGCGCCGCGTTTCGTGCGCAAATGTATTTTCTTTACGAACGCCATCGCCGTCTGATGCAAACGCAGCCTGAGGATGTAGGCGCTCCGATCGTCAGCGATTTTCTCTTCGAGCGCGACAAAATCTTCGCTTATCTCAATCTCGATAATGAGGAGCTCAAACTTTACGAACGTTATTTCGACATGCTTGCGTCTTCGATTCCCGCGCCCGATCTTGTGATCTATTTGCAAGCCAAGCCGGAAGTGCTCTTGAAGCGAGTTTCGAAGAAGGGCGATCCCACAGAAACGCAAATCTCGCCCGAATATCTGGAAGCGGTGTCGAATGCCTACGAACATTTCTTCTTCCGTTATTCGACATCGAATCTGCTCGTGGTAGACACTTCGGAGATTGATTTCGTGGAACGCAACGAGGACATGCAAGAGCTTCTGCGCCGGCTTCGCCAGCCCGTGAAAGGCACGCAATACTTCCTTCCGTTGGGCCAAAGCTAGAAACTGATTTTCGTAACCTAGGTGTTTGCGAAAAAAGGGGGCCGGGACAGGCTCACCCGCCAGTGACCCCATCCCGGTTTACGGCAAGGAGGAGAGTTTTAGCCGCCGTAGTTGCGGCTCCGTTAGGCTGCTTTATGCGGTCCGGTAAAACGATGGCGCCATTTCCCCAGCGTTGAATTCAGAGGGTGGCTGCGATGCAGAAAATTAAGCACCGGCGGCCGGCGCATTCCAATTTTTTCGAGAGCCCTGCGAATCCGAAAATCGCGCCCCGCGGATACCATGCCTTTTTCCAGTGTTTGGATCGCCTCTGGCGTTCTGCCTGCCTGGTAGTAAACTTCCGCCAAGTTTAAATAGAGCTGGGCGTGGTTGTGTTTCATTCCCAGCGCTTCCCGGCAGAGAGTTTCCGCGTCTCCGAAGCGCTTTTCGGAGAGCGCGGCCAGCAATCCAGTGTAGGAAAGGTAAAAAGGATTCTTAGGTGCTACGCCCAGTGCGCGCCGCGCATGTTGAAGTGCTTCATCCGCATGGCCGTCGCGAAGGTGCTTCAGGCATTCCTTGAAATCGTTCATTCCTGCATCTGCTGGGGAGGTAGTTCCAATCCAGTGGGACATAGGCCGGCTCCTTCTTCGCCCCCTCTTGCGCTAGCGGGCTGAAATGAGAGTACCGGCGGACATTGCGGATGGAAATAGAACGCAGGGCCAGTTTTCGGTCTAGACCGCTTACTGGCCGGATAGACAGGCAAAAAAAGGGCAATCGCCGTGGGCTCGAAGCGACCCTTAAATGGCTACATCAAGCGCCACGTAATAGAACCTTTAGCGCAATGGTTGGAGGTACTGGTTGAACCAGCTCACCGCCCGCTCGATCACATCGCGGCTGTGCGCCGGATCGCCGAATTCGTGTCCCTCATGCGGATAAATGACGAACTGAGTCGGCACGCCCATCGTCTTGAGCGCGTGCCAGAATTCGTAGGATTGCGGAGGCGGGCATTCCCCATCGCTGTCACCCACCACTACAAGCGTTGGTGTCTTCACATTCTTAATAAACGTGATAGGAGAGCTCTTGGCATATACGGCGGGATCATCGTAGACATTTGCTCCGAAAAACGGAGGCATCCACTGGTCGATTTTGTTCTCGCCGTAGTAGCTCAACCAGTCGGAGAGACCCGCGCCAGCCACAGCAGCGCGGAAGCGATTCGTTTGAGTCACGCCCCACATGGTCATGTAGCCGCCGTAACTCCAGCCCGTGAGGCCGATACGTTCCGGGTCGATTGGCGCGCATTTTATCGCTTCATCCACGCCAGCCATGATGTCGCGAAAATCGCCATATCCGAAATCTTTGACGTTTGCCGCAGTAAACTTTTCTCCTTGGCCGTAGCTCCCGCGCGGGTTGGGCTGGAACACGAAGTAGCCTTGCGATGGCAACGCCATTGCATAGCTCCAGCGAGTTGGCCACGCCGGAGTGACGGCCCAGGATGGACCCCCGTGCACACGGACAACTAGCGGATACTTCTTCGCTGGATCGAACTCGCTCGGAAATGTCAGCCAACCCTGCACCTTGCCGATGTCAGTTGTCCAATGCAGGCTCACAGATTTGCCCCATGCAGGATGGAGGCCGTCATTTCGATGCGTAACCTGCACCCATTTTTCTGATTTCTGCACCCAAACCTCTGGAGGTTTTTCGAACGACTGTCGAATCAACCCGATTGTTTCACCGTCAGCTGAAATGGAGAACTGCATCCCAAAGTCACCGGAGAGGATCGACCCGTCGTAAAAAAATGTGTCAATTGATCTGCTTCGATCGAGGGTCATTTCGTGGATGGCGCTCGCACCGTCCGCATACTCTGCCATCAGAAGCTTCTTGGAGTCAGGAGTCCACGTCAGCCAACTGGCAGTTCGATGCATATCGTGAGTCAGGTTTTGCGGGTTTCCGCCTGACTCCGGGACAATATAAACATCGCCTCCGACGATCGGCTCATCGCTCATAAGTCCGCCAATGAACGCGATCGTTTTTCCGTCAGGCGACCATTTGGGAACGCCGATCTGCATGCCGGGCTTCGCGACGACGTCTGTCATCGCGCCGGAGGCTGCGTCAATCTTGAATAGCCCAGCGACGTACCAATTGTCGTCTCCATTTCCATGCGCAGCAGTGATCACCAGACGTTTGCCGTCAGGAGCCCAATCGAATTCGTACACATACATATCAGCTGACGAAATCTGACGCATACTCGCCGTCACGGAATCGACCAGCGTCAACCTTTGTTCGAGGAATTCCTCGGAGACAACGCCTTCGTCCGGAGTCTCCGCAACCAGCGGGCCAGCAGCACGCGTCGCATTTTCGGTGAAGAGCAGCGCAATCGTTTTGCCGTCGGGAGACCATCCGGGACTCGCGAGGAAGCCCTTCAAGTGAGTCAACTGTTTCGCGTTGCCGCCCGAAGGATTCGTGACGAAAAGTTGGAGCTGTCCCTGCGTTGCGGCGTCGGACAGAAATGCAATGCTCTTGCTGTCCGGTGACCATGCAAGGTCATGTTCCTCGTACGCAGCTTTGCCATCGCCCGCGGTGATTCGCGTGGGACTGTCTGGCGCGCCCAGCTCGGCGATGTAAATCGCAGAATTGGCAGAGGGTGCTCCGCCGGGGCCGGGAAGTGATTCCACCCAAGCCACTCTTTTTCCACTGGGCGAAATCTCGGCCTGCTGAAAAGTGTGCACGTCGAACATGGCCTTCATGGCGTCATCGAGCGATTTTTTGCTCGACGCAGTTTGTGCACCGGAAGATTGCTGCGCACACTGGCTCGGCGCCGCAATTGTGAAAGATGCCAAACTGATGATAAGGGAAATAATAAATCGTCGCACTCTTTCGCCGGACTCTATTCCGCGCAACCGCAAACAAGATTCGCTCATTGTTTCTCCGGAACGATAGGCAACACAACGTGCGAGGGATGCTCGCTGTCGTGGAATATTTTCTGATCTGCGACGCGCACAGCCGTGGTTCTTCCCAGCGGTGCACCGGTGTTCGGGTTGGCATCGTATTTGGGCGCTGCACTGGAAGAGATTTCCACACGGATGCGATAGCCCGCCTTGAACATCTGGCATGTATTCCAAGCGTCAATTTTGTACTCGTAGATTTTGCCCGGCTCGATCGGCGAAGCTGACTCCATGCCATCGCGATAGCGCGCGCGAACCATGCCGTCACTCAAGCGTTCGGCATAGCCATTTGGCCACACGTTGATGAGCTTCACCATGAAGTCTGTGTCCGGGGCGCTCGATGCCGCGTACAGTTCCGCGCGAATCGGGCCGCAGACTTCCGTGTCGGCGGTAAGCGGTTCCGTTGAATAAACTAAAACGTCGTCGCGTTTTTCCACTGGCCGATAGTCATCCGGCCCGCCGATCTGCGCGAACGAAGGTGCGGTGATAAACGGCGCGGGACTCGCAGGATCGTACTTGTAGGCGTCCGCAGTTTCTTTGGTTGGCTCGGCCGTCGTAAGCGTTCCATCGCCGGTCGCGGTGTTCGCATGGCCCTCACTGTGAATGTAATAGTTCGTCCATTTCGTCCGCGCCATGGGCCATTCGTTCTCGTTCACCCACTGGTTCGAGCCCATCACAAAAATCCGCACGGGTGGATCTTTCATAATCCCGTTATCTATTCCCTTCAACCAGAAGTCGTACCAACGGGTCATGTAACCGTCCAAGTCGATCACATCTGCCGGTCCGAAATCCACGTCGCCGAGCTTTCCCGTCGAGTTCACGGCATGCGGCCAAGCGCCCATCATCAACTTTTGGTTGTTTCGCGCAAGCTGCGAAGTTGCCTTTGTGGTCATGCCGATATAATTCAGCGGCGTACCCACCTGCTCGTCGTCATACCAGCCTGAAATATTCAGGGCCGGAACTTGAACGCGCTCGTACTTATTCTGATAGCGCAGAGGTTCCCACCACGCATCTAGCGTCGGATGGTCGAAAAGGTCCCGCCAATTCTTGTTCGGACGTCCTGCCACTTCATCCAGATCGATGATGGGCAGATGCGTATAGACTTTCGTCCAGTCAACGGCATCGATGTTCTGGTCCACATGCCCGGAGGTGAAGAAATACCAGCTCACGTCCTGCGGTATGGGAATTCCGGTTGGCCACTCGACGAAAGGATCGGAAGGTGAAACCAATGCAATCATCGTGGTCAAGTGCGGAGGCTGCTGCACGGCCGCCAGCCATTGGTTAATTCCTTCATACGAGCCACCGTACGTCCCCACTTTGCCGGTAGACCAAGGCTGCGCCGCACACCATTCAATCGTGTCGTAACCATCCTGACCGTCCATGCGATAGGGAATAAAGACTCCGTCGGAATCGCCGCGCCCGCGAACATCTTCGTAGACAAACACGTAGCCTTGCGAAACGAATTTGCGAATACGATCCACAACGCGCGCGCCCCCGCTCGCTTTGACGTACGGCGTGCGGCGCAAAATAACTGGAAATTTGCCCGGCGCATCGGGACGGTAAACGTCTGCAGAAAGCTCCACGCCGTCACGCATCTTTATACGGCGGTCAAAATCAATCTTCATTGTGTACGCGGAACTTGCGGGGGCCGCTTGGGCAGTCGCAGTTTGCTTTTCCGAATCCGGCGATTTTGCGGAGCTGTTGGTTGTCGTCTGCGCGGTCGTTATAACCGGAGCGAATAAAAAGCTTGCCGTCAGGGCAAATAACTTCAGGTTCTTCCAATTCATGTAAAATCCCCCCGTTCCTGTTGGTTCACTGAGATTTGGACGCCGCCATGTTGCGCGGTCCCTGACTCAAAATCAAGCGCCTGGACCCTCTGTCCGAGACTCGTTTTTCTTACCTTGCGAACTGGACACTCTCAGACTATTCTCCGCTCTGAGTTTTTAAAGGTTCAGACGGATGTTTTCTCCGCGCAAAAATGATTCGTAAACTTACTACGATAACTTGCGCGCTGGTTCTACTGGCGCTGTTCCCGGCAGGAGCGTTCCAACAAGGCGCGGAGACCCCAGCGCCGCGGGCGCAAACCCCACCACCAGCCGCAGATATCGTCGAGCAGGGCAAATTCATCCTGCACAAATTTGAAAATCCCATTGGCGAGGAAACTTACCAAATCACACGCGACGAAGATTCGCTGGGTGTGAAAATGGATTTCAAGTTTACCGACCGCGGTACACCGGTGCCATTAAAAGCCACGTTTCGCGCTACGAAAGATTTGAATCCTGAAGCGTTTGAAATCAAAGGCCAGAATTCTCGGGTGACTACCATCGATGAAGAGGTAGAAGTCCAGGCCGCCCAAGTCCGTCTTCGCGATCGGAGCACGTGGACCCAAGCCGCACGCCCTTCGCAATTCTTCACCATTGCGGGCTACGCCCCTACAACGATGCAGATGCTGATGGTGCGTTTCTGGGCTTCCCACGGTTCGCCCGCTGAATTAGCCACGCTTCCAACCGGCAAAGTAAAAATTGAGCCTCGCGGTCAGGACGTAATCAACATTGATGGAAAAAGTGAAACGCTGGACCGTTTCACGATCGAAGGTTTGATCTGGGGACGTGAGACGCTATGGTTTGATTCCAGCAAGAACCTGGTTGCATCCGTCACCACTGATGCCGAATTCGATCACTTCGAAGCCATCCGCGACGGATACGAAAGCGCGCTCGGCACGTTTGTGGGAAAAGCCGGCTCTGACGGCATGGCCGCGCTCGCCGATATCTCCAAGGGAATCTCTGGAAGCCACGCCGAATCTTTGGCGCTCGTCGGCGGGACACTGATCGACGGCACCGGCAAAGACCCTGTTCCCAATTCGACCGTAGTAATTGAAAACGGGAGGATCATCGCCGCCGGACCCAGTAAGCAAGTAAAGATTCCGAGAGGTGCTACAAAAGTTGATGTCCGCGGCAAAACAATTCTTCCCGGACTTTGGGACATGCACGCGCACTTTGAGCAGGTTGAATGGGGACCGATATATCTCGCGGCGGGTGCCACCACCGTCCGCGATTGCGGCAATGAATTCGAATTCGTCACTGCTGTGCGCGACGCCATCGCGAACGGAAGGGGTCTCGGCCCGCGATTGTTACTCGCCGGGATTGTGGACGGCACAGGACCGCTGGCTCTTGGCGTCGCCCGCGTTGACACGCCGGAACAAGCGCGCATGTGGACCGACAAGTACTACGATGCGGGCTTCCAGCAGATGAAGATTTACAGCTCGGTGAGGCTGGAAGAACTGAGGGCCGTAGCAGAGGAAGCACATCGTCTTGGTATGACCGTCACCGGCCACGTTCCCGAAGGCCTCGACGCATATCAAACCATCGCCGCCGGGCAGGACCAGATCAATCACATCGAGTACATTGCGGACATCATGATTCCGCCGCTTCCATCAGATGCCAAATCTATGGATCTCCTCAAAGCGCGCGGTGATATCGATCTGAATTCGCCGGAAGCTCAGAAAGCGATTGCGTTCTTGGTTCAGCACGGCACGGTGGTGGATCCCACTCTGTCCATTTTTGAGTTTTTTACCGCAAACACCTCGAAACCCCCAATCAGCATCGAGCCTGGAATTGCAAAAGTTGCCCCTGAACTGGCTGCAATCCTTTCTGGGACATCGCCGCCTTCGCCCGCCGCGCCGATCATCGAGAAAATGTTTCAGAAAGAAGTCGCGATCGTAGGCGCTCTCCATCACGCGGGAGTGCTTATCGTGGCAGGGACGGATCAGAATGTGCCGGGGCACAGCCTTTACCGCGAGATCGAATTGTACGTTCAGGCAGGATTCACGCCCATGGAAGCAATTCAGGCGGCTACGATCGTGCCCGCTCGGGTAATGGGTCTCGACAAAGAACTCGGAACAGTAGAGGCTGGAAAGCGTGCGGACATTATCGTAGTGGACGCTAATCCGCTGGAATCGATTCACAACATTCGCAAAGTCGAATTCGTCATCACGAACGGCACGATGTACAACAGCGCCGAGCTCTGGCGCAGTGTAGGGTTCAAGCCGTAGGCGACTGATCGCAGCCGAACGTCGCATCATTGGGGGAGCAATGGAAAAATGGACGCGGAGGAAATTCTTTCTTTCCACTTTGGCGGGTGGCCTTGCGGCGAGCACGCGGCGTCTTTTCGGAGCCAGTCCCGCAACTGGCGAACCATTGTCGCGAGCAGCTGCCCAAGCTGCAGCGCAGGGCGTCCGCCCGCTGATCGTTTGCGCGGCCAATGGCTTGCAGCATCTCGATGATGGCATGGCTGTCCTGAAATCCGGGGGCGACACACTCGACGCCGTGCTAGCGGTGGTCACCAAAGTGGAAGACGATCCAAATGATGATTCTGTCGGCTACGGCGGCTTGCCCAACGAAGATGGTGTCGTTGAGCTTGACGCCTCCGTGATGCATGGTCCATCACGGCGCGCAGGTTCCGTGGCTTCGATCCAGAAGATCAAGAATCCATCGCTGGTGGCAAAGACTGTAATGGAGAAAACGAATCATGTTTTCATCGTGGGAGCAGGTGCGGAGAGGTTCGCGGTCGACGAAGGTTTTAAAACGATGGACTTGCTCACCGACCGGTCGCGTCTCGCCTGGCTCGCCTGGAAAGCATCTTCCTCCGAGAATTGGCGTCCCGGTCTGGATAGCCCTCAATGGAAAGAAAGGCTGGCGCAGCTACTTGACACTCCGGAAAAGATGGCCTGGCGCGATCACATCGAAGATGTCGTTATGCACCCGCCAACTGGAACGATAAATTGTCTTGCGGTGGACCCGAACGGAGACATCTCCGGCACGACTACTACATCCGGCCTCGCGTGGAAGATTGCAGGGCGTGTCGGGGATTCTCCTGTTATCGGCGCCGGACTCTGCGTGGATAACGACATTGGCGCAGCTGGCTCAACCGGGCGTGGCGAGGAGAATATCAAAATTTCCGGCGGCCACACCATCGTGGAAATGATGGGCAAGGGGATGTCTCCCACTGACGCGTGCCTGGAAGCGCTGCACCGTGTGGCGCGCAACTACAAGCCCTTTCCGGAACGCCTAAAACAGTTTCACATTCAGTTCTACGCGCTGAATAAAAACGGGGAATATGGCGCCGGAAGTTTGTGGGGCATGCATCCCGGCGGCCGCCGCGTGCAATTCGCCGTACATGACGGCACCAAAGCGCGGCTCCTTCCGTGCACTCCGCTCTTCGACAAAGAAGGAGGAGATTATTAAGTTCCGCAGGGATTCGATCGAGTGACAAGTCCGGCACACATCGAATCGTTGAGCGGAACTGGAATCCGTGGCGAGGGGTTTATTTGACGATATCGGCGACAAAAACCACGCGGATACCGTGAGCCTCAAGTCGCGGAAGATCCTCGGCGAGTGCGGCAATCGTGTCGGGTCTGGGGTGTCCAATCGCGATCGCGGATCCATCACGTTCTGCATCACGCGCGGCGAGGTCGAGCTGCTCGATGATTGCTTCGCGGTTCTCTGAGTCGTCGAGAAATACTTTCCGTGAAGCTGCGCGCACCCCCATGCGCTCAGCCGTTTTGTAGGCCACGGTCGACGCCAGCGTGCGGCTATCGACAAAAAACAGTCCGCGCCGTCGCAGTTCCGGCATCAGCGCAGCCATCAACGCAGGATCTGCCGTGGCTCGCGATCCCTGATGATTGTTCACGCCAACAGCGTGCGGCACTGTTTCCAACATTCCCGCCAACGCCGAATCGACCTGCCGTTCGTTCATTCCGATTCGTAGCTCGACTTCTTCTGTTTTCGCCGTGTCGCTAGCTGACTCCATCGGCAGATGCAACATCACTTGATCGCCCCGCCGGAAAGCCTCCTCGGCAAGTTCCGCGGACAAGGGCAAATGCGGCAGGACGGAAACGGTAAGGGGGAAGCTGAGCGCGAGAAGCGAATCCGCGGCGGCTCGATCGTAGCCCAGATCATCAATAATGATCGCGAGTCGCGCACTTCCGCGGCCCTGCTTCGGTGAAGCATGTGAGCTGGGCGCGAGCGGTGTGACTACGTGAATCGTATGAGTGCGGATGCCATTGGATACGTAATCAAACCGCATGACGCCGTCTGAGGTCGTTTCTGTGACGGACAGTTTGTGACGGCGCGCGATTTCGTTCAGCGCTTGTGCCATCGACGCGCTCTGCGAAGCGTCGGAAAGCGAAACGTAAACGTTATCCGCGATCAATTTTCCGGGTGATCCGAGCTTGGTTGGCTGAAGCTCGGGACGAATCGTCACCTCAGATTTGTGCCCCGAAATCCCTTGCGCCGCAGCGACGATTTCAGTCGTGATCGCTCGCAGTTCCGCCTTTGAAATGTTTCTTGTGCCGCAGTCGGTGAGGACAACTGTAATGAAGAGAACAAGCAGAATTCGCCGCGCACCCGAGGCCCGCGCGAACGCAGGTCCCAGACGCGCCTTCACGAGGGACTACGCAGCCTTTCGAGCGGCAGTTCCAGCGCCTTGCAGAACTTCTATTGCTTTCTTCACCACCGGATCGTCCGCAGAGACTGGTTTCTCCGAGGGAACCGGCTGGCTCTGGTCGTTCGCCGCAATCACCTCATCAATTGAGGGATGAACCTCGGCGGTAGCAGCAACTCCGTTGGCGGGAATTTCTTTGTTGTCCGGAGTGTAGTAATTCGCGACGGTCAAGATCAATGCGGAGCCATCATCCATTTCAATTAGCTTTTGCATGGAAGCTGTGCCGTATGTGCGATCGCCCACCGTGTCTCCGCGATGATTCCCGGAAATAGCCCCAGCCACGATCTCAGCTGGCCCAGCCGTTCCCACTCCAATCAGCACGGACACAGCGTCCGTCCAGACAACTTTAGAAGGTTCCCCGGTGGAAACGATCGGGTTGACGGTCTGGCCTTTCAGCGTGGTGACAGTTCCGGAAGGCACAAAGAGCTGAGCGGTGGCAATTCCTTCCTGGTACTCACCGGAAGGGCAATCACGCAGGTCGAGAATCAGCTTTTTCACGCCTTGATGCTGAAACTGCACCAGCTTCTCGCGAATTTGTTTGCTCATGCCCGCGTCAAACGTCGGAACGCGAAGATAGGCGATGTCGCCCTGAAGCTTGTCTTCGACAAGCTTGGGTGCCGGAAGCTTTTCGAGCGTCAGATCCAGGTCTTGCGGTTCGGTCTTTCCGCGGCGAATTACGGACAGTTTCACCACTGTTCCGGGTGCGCCGCGAAGCAGAAGTTCGGCCTGCCCGATCGCCATTTGTCCCGTGCTGAAGCCCGAGATTTTTTCGACGATATCGCCGATGCGCAAGCCGGCTTTCGCAGCGGGCGTTCCTGGCATGGTTCCCAATACGCCGATATAGCCGCGTCGGACTAGCACCAGTCCCGTTTCACCCAAGGCTTTCGTGGTGCTCTTTTCTTTGTAATCTTTGTATTCGAGAGGACTGAGGTAAGCGGACTCCGAGTCCAACGAGTCGAGCAGTCCGTGGAGCGCGCCGCTTGTGACCTGGGCCATGTTCGGGTCGTCCACATAGTCGTTCTGAACTTTATCCAGCACTTCGCTGTAGACGGTCAAAGCGCGGTATGCCTTTTCATCGTTAGACCTGGCGCGAACGTAGCCGGTTGCCACAAACGCGATGATTACGAGAGAGAGTACGATGACAATTTTCTTCGATAGTGGGCTCATGCGTTTTCCCTTTTCTCCACGCTTGTCAGCAGCGATCCCTTAATTAGACGCCTTCCGGCCGCACAGGTTTGCATCGAGTTTCGACGATAACAGTTCCGATTATAGCATTCGAATAAGTTTTTCGCCTTGCTTGAATCGCCGAGTTCTAGGCGGCAACGTCGCCTCCGTTGATTTGCGGGTGCGGTGTCAAGGCGCTGCTCAGGCGGATCGAGTAAGAGGATGCGGCGGTTCTGGGTGGGCGGGAACCAGGGTGAGTCCATTCAAATACTACCGGAATCAATATTTTGGTCGTCCTGTTTTTAATAGGTTTTGCCATTTACTCTAAGGCGATCTACTGTAACCCTTTGCTTTTCAGTAAAAATTGTTCTTGCTGATTTTTCCCAACCTTGGTATACAGCGTGCATGTGTTTTGGACAGCGTCTGTCCGTTAGAAGCTAGATTCAAAATTTGCACCAAGTTTCCTAGGGGTGGGGGACTATAGCGTGCGGCGTATTGAAGGTTCCTTTCCGATTTCCAAGCAAAGAATAAGTATGCCGTGGTGTGTCGCAAGTTCCATCTCTCGCCGGTCGTCAGCAGGATGCGAATGAAAATTGAAAAGGGGGAGTCCGTGAATACATTTTCTTCAAGCCGTGTGGCACGCCTAGGCGTGTGGTTTGCTCTGGCAGTTTTGGCGCTGATCCTAATGATGGCAGGTCCGGTTCGCGCTCAAGAGGGTGGCGGTTCGATCTCGGGTTCGATTTCAGACGCCACGGGATCCTTGGTTCCGGACGTTCAGATTACGGCCACGAACGTCGACACCAAGGCGCAAGTCAATTCGAAGTCCGATAGCGCCGGACTGTTCCGCTTCAGCTCGCTCGCGATCGGAAACTACGACTTGGAATTCACCAAACAGGGCTTCAAGAAGACGGTCGTGGGTGGCGTTTCGGTTGCTTCCGGCGTCGACCACGGGCTGGGTGTGATTGCACTTCAACTAGGCGCGGTGACCGTGACTGTTGAAGTGTCCGCAGCCCCCGCTCTCATAGAGAGCAGCCAGTCGCAAATCAGCACCACGATGACCAGCCAGCAAATCACGGACTACGCGGGCATTCAGGAAAACCAGGGATTGGATTTTCTGGCTCTCCAGCTTCCCGGCGTTGCCATGACTCGTGATAACAATTTCTCGAACACCAACGGCGTGGGCTTTTCCGTCGATGGTATTCGCGGCCGCAATAACGACCAGGAAATCGACGGGCAGAACAACAACGACAACTCCGTCGCGGGTCCCGGACTCTTTTTGTCGAACCCCGATTTCGTCGAGCAATACCAAATCACGACCAACAATTTTGCTCCGGAGTACGGCAGGAACGCAGGCTCGGTAGTTAACGAAGTCACTCCTTCCGGAAAGAACAACTGGCACGGAACGATTGCCGGTTCCGAAGAAAACCAGGACTTGACCACGCGGACAAATATTCAAAAGGGACAAGTTGTTGGGGGAGAATGCGTCTTCGGACAATGCTTGGGTGCGGTTCCGTGGTTCAATACCGTCTTCGCTTCGACGACCGCGGGCGGTCCCCTCGTTAAAGACAAATTCTTCGTTTTTGGCGGCTTCGATACCAACATTTCGGAGTCGAACGCCGTCGCTCAGTCCGGATCGTTTCAGCCGGACCCGACCGGTCTTGCCGAACTGGCGACTTGCTACCCGAATAGCGATAGCGTTTCTGCACTTCGCAACTTTGGTGCATTTGCCATCGGCGCCGGAAATCCGACACAAGTGGGTACACCAGGCGTATTTGTTACAACCGTGGGAGCTAATGGGACCACGCCTTGTAACGTAGAAGTCTCAAACATCCAGCGCTCTCTCGGAACCCCGTTTCACGGGTATGATTTCATCAACCGCGAAGATTTCGTCAAGGGGGCCAACCGCTTCTACGGGAGGTACATTTACAACAGATCGAACTCCATTGATGGGAACGGCGACATCCCCGGAGGTTATTTTTACAGCGTCCCGGCTCTCTCGCAGGATATTTTGCTTGGTTGGTCTCGGCCAATCACGAGCAACATGACGAACGAGTTCCGCATTAGCTATGGCCGTTTGAATGTGGAGTTTGGCGGCAACAATTTCGGCAATTCAGTTCCGCCCGCATCAAACTTGGGGAATGCGCTAGCTAGTATTTCCCTTACTCAGGCGAACGCAACGTTCCCAGCCACCAGCTGCAATCCTCCCCCGGTTCCACCGGCCGTGTGTCAGCAATCAATAACTTTTGACTCCGTCGGGCCTGCCAATAATCTCCCGCAAGCCCGCATCGTCAATACTTTCCAGATTCAAGACCAGTGGAGTTACGTTCACGGGAAGCACCAATGGAAGGCGGGCGTAAATGCTACATACCAACAATCGCCTAACGTTTTCTTGCCGAATTTCAATGGTACATACAATTTTGGGACATTCACCACTCCGGCCGGAGGATTTACGAGCACGAACTCCGCCGGAAACACCATTTGCGCGCTGCCAGGCAACCTTCAACTCGATTCCCTAAGCGCCTTCGCTTGCGACATCCCGGCATCCATCAACATCACTCAAGGCAACACGGAACTAGGTTTTAAGGAATACGACACCTTCCTTTATGTCGGAGACGACTATAAGCTTCGCCCAAATCTTACAATCAACTTGGGATTGACTTGGACGTACTTTGGTCAGCCGGCGAACCTGTTCCATCAAACTACTGTCGCGCAACAGACCGGACCGAACCCATTTTGGGATCCAGCTCTCCCATTGTCTGTCACGACAGCTCCTTCCATTCCGGCGCCAAAGAACCTTTGGGGGCCAGGAGTGGGCTTTGCTTACACTCCACGTTGGGGTGAGCGCTGGTTTGGCAACGACAAGACGGTCATCCGCGGCGGATACAGACTATCGTATGATCCGCCGTTCTATAACATCTACTTGAATATAGCTACGGCCGCGCCTCAAGTACTGGCACAAGGTCTCAACAATGTCGGCGCCGTACCAAACCAGGCGGCGGGCCTCCCCCTGCTGGCAGATCCAATTGGTGCAAACGTCCGCGATCAACTCGCTCCTTTTCTCGTTGCTGGCGTGTCTGATCCAAGATCGTTTGCCCAGACCAGAGTCACGCCGCACTTTACGGCAGACGGCGTGCATAGCTGGTCGTTCGGAATTCAGCGAGAGCTCGGTAGAGGCGTGGTTTTCGAAGCGCGCTATGTGGGCAACTACGGCTTCAACCAGTACCAGTCCATTAACGCCAATCCGTTCATCGCGGACACATTCGCCGAATTTCCCAATGTGATTCCGGCAGGTGATACTCCTTGTCCCGCCGCCAGCGCGGTTGTCCCCAGCGCTACAGGACGAGTGAACTGCAATGAGGGAATACTGAGAGAGCGAACCAATACGGGCTACTCGCACTACAACGGATTGCAGCTCGATTTGCGGTCCGCTCAACTCTTCCACCAATTAACGCTACACTCGAGCTACACCTGGAGTAAGACGACCGACAATGCGAGTGAGATCTTCAGCACGTTCGGTGCTGCAACGAGCTACGCCTTCTCTCAGAACCCTCTAAACTTCACCACTGGTGAAAACGGCTTGTCGGGCTTGGATTTCCCGCAAAGCTGGACACTCAGCTTTGTAGAGGCCCTGCCCTTCTTCCGACAACAGGAAGGTTACCTGGGCCATGCTTTGGGAGGCTGGATATTGACTGGAAACTACATTCTACAATCCGGCCAAACCTATAGTCCGATCCAAGACTTTTCTTCCACCTTTAGCGGAGGAGTCGGACAGGACACGGCTTTCGACAATGATTTTATCGGTAGCTTTGAAACGTCTCGACCGTTCCTCAGCAATCGGGCAGCTCCCGCGGGACAAGTCGGAATTTTCGCAGCAGATGCTTGCAATCTGGATGGAGTAGGTTGCGGCACTTTGGCGAATCCCATTCCGGGGAATGAGTTGATAAGCGCCAACGCGGTGAATGCGTCTGGTACGGTTGTTCCGGTGACTAACAAGCAAGTCCGTTTCATCGTCAACGGCGGAGAAGCGCAGTCCATATTCGGAACGCCATTTGGTACGGCGGGCCGCAACTCTCTGCGCGATTTCCACACCAACTCGGGGAACTTCTCGTTGATCAAGAGGATTAAGATCAATGAGCGTGCGCATTTTGATTTCCGCACGGACTTTATCAACGTATTCAACCATCCAAACTACGCCAGCATAGATCCTTTCATCGAGGATGCTGGACTCTTTTCTATCGGCACCGGCTTCGCCAATCCGAAGGTCACGTCTGGCGGAAACCGAACGATAGCGTTCGCTGTAAAGCTCGTCTACTAAACGAAAACTGGCGCGGCCTGTCTGCTTCTAGACGGGCTCAGCCAAACGGCAACATCGGAAACCGTGGGAGCCCTCGAAGCTCCCACGGTTTTTTTATGGCTAGAGGACGCGAGGATGGCTGGACACTGCGAAGAGTTCTCAGCTCGGGATTACCGAAGGTGGCTAGGCTGAAAGGTGGCTCGGCTGAATGGACAGAACCGCGGTCGTCAACCTCACGCGCGAGCGCGCGCATGGCAGAATCGCCGTGATAGCGACCACTGCGGCTTACTTGCGGGCGAAGGAATGGCGGCTTGCGGGAAGCTCAATCGCGTCAGGCTCCACTACCGGTGCAGCACCCGTAATGTAAGTCTGCGAAATTCGATCCTGCCAGGTGAAGTGGTCTTCATCCCACAAAGCCCACACGAATCCGAGCATTAGAGTCGCGCCCGCGAGCGCATAGCCAAAGCTGCGCCAGAGCAGTTGGCGCGTGTCCGGCACTGTCCCATCGAGACGCACGGTCGTCAGGCAGAGGAGCTGCATGCCCGGCGTAGCCTCCGCGCACGTCGTAAAGAGAAAGAAATACAGCGCGTAGAACAAAAAGAAAGCCGCGAGATAGACGACGGCGTCGGCCTTTTCGGCCAGTAGCTGGCCTCCCAGCGAGCGGAACAGCCCAAGAAACCCTATGTAGGTCAGCCCTAGGAACAAAGCGTCCAGCAAGCCGGCTTTGCGTCGGTCTGCTAGGCTCGCCACCGGAACAAGTGCCGTTTGCGGGTGCGCGCGGTCGTCCGTGGCATACGAGAAGTCCAGCTCAGGCTGAATGCGTATCTCGACGTGCTCGGTTTGGCGTTGGGCTTGGCGCGCTCGTGGGCGTTCCGCCCGGCGCTGGCGCTCAACTTCGCGCTGGCGTTCACGGGCGGCTTCTTCTTCATCAATTTTGGATTTGCGCGAAAAGGGAAGGCCTGACTGCGAATCGTCGGGACGTAGATGTCGGCGGCGCACCCGGTAGTCTTCGAGACGCCGCGATACCTCGCGGCGCCATTCCGGCTCGACCGAGTCCGCGCTCGCCAAAGCTGGTCGCGCGGAAGCCTCGCGGCTAGACGCAACAACGCCGACGGCCACGGATTCGAGATTCTCGCCGGTCGCGGCGAGAGGTGCGTCACAAAAAGAACAATTATCAGCGTCCTCAAGCAAGAGGGCGCCACACTCCGTGCATATTCTGATCACTGGTCCGTTTTGCGCTGCGGAAGCTCCAGTGGAGGAACGGCGAGAATCTTAGCACGACCACGGATAGGGCAGCAGGCCTTGCGCAAGGTTAGTGTCGCGTATTAGGCAACCCGTGCGACTGCAGGTTCTTCTCAGTAGTGGTCGGCACGCCCAGCTATCGGCGCGATTGCGGCTGCGGGAGGCGCGTGTTAGTCTCAGTTTTCTTTTTTGCGCTTTTGTAAGGATTAATTTCGGCACTTTCCGTTGATGCCTGACGCTAAAATCACGCGAGCTCTCCGCAAGCTGCGCACTCTTTTCGTTTTGCTCGTGGTTGCATTTCTGATTCCGCGCTTTACTGTCGCACAAGACGCTACAAAGCCTGCGCCGCAGAATTCCTCGAAAAAGCAGACATCTGTTGGTAAAGCATCACCACAAGCGGCTTCGGACAGCGACCACATCGCAACTCTCGAGGCGAAACAGCAGAGTGAGGTTGGCCGAATCTCTCACGCAGACGGAGACGTGGATTTGCGTTACCAGAACACGCGACTGCGCGCCGATCACGTGGAATACGACAACGACACTCAGGTTGCAACCGCCCGCGGGCATGTCCAACTCGACTACATGAACCAGCACATAGAAGCGGATGAAGCGCGATATGAAATGCGCACCGGTCACGGCACCTTTGTTCACGTGCGGGCCACGTTTTCCATTGATCGGCACCCAACGCCGACTTTGCTAATTAGCCCCAACCCACTGTATTTCGAAGCAGAAGAAGCGGAGCGGCTGGACGAACATACTTATCGCATTAAGAAAGCGTGGATGACGGTTTGCGATCCGAACAGGCCGACTTGGAAATTCTATGCTCCGGAGGCTACCGTTTATTTGCAGAAGTCCGTGCATCTGGAAAACGGTGACTTTCGAGTTTTATCTATTCCCGTTTTGTATCTTCCTTATGCCACCTTTCCAGCGGGGAAAGAACGCGAATCCGGATTCATGATTCCGAACATTGGCGACAGTTCGAGCAAAGGATACATTTTCGGCGAGTCCTACTATTGGGCTCCCACTGATTGGATGGACGCATCTGTCGGCGGAACGTATTACAGCAGACGAGGCTGGGGCCAGCGAGGCGATCTGCGAATGCGTCCATGGGAAAATGCGAAGCTCGACATCACCTACACCGGAGTAGAAGACCGCGGCCTGGAACAGGCGCAAATCCCGGGGGAGCTGCCCGTACCCCCGATAAACCAGGGAGGACACGAAGCACGGTTACTTTTCACCGCCTTGCTGCCGGACGGGTGGCGAGCGGTAGCCGATTTGGACGACCTGAGTTCGCTAACATACCGGCTGGCTTGGAGCGAGACATTTACGCAAGCGGTGAATTCGGAGGTACGCAACTCCGCCTTTCTCACGAATAATTTTCGCGGATTCAGTCTGAATTTCGCGGCCCTGAGCTATCAAAACTACTTGAGCGCTTCGCCGGATACGTTTGTTTCCTTGCGAACTGCGCCGGAAGTGCGCTTTGGCTCGGTAGACCAGGCGCCCTTTCACGGGCTTCCTATTTATTTTTCCTTCGAGGGTTTCTCGGATGCAGTCCATCGCAGTGATACGGTCGAAGAAAAACCGCTGGATACGCCCAATTTTGTGGGTCGAAGCGAACTAGCTCCGAGCGTGACGATCCCTCTTCACTTTGGAGCTTGGCTGGACTTGACGCCGACTTTCACTTTGAGGTCCACGTACTATTCAGGGCAGCAGGAAAATGGGAATTTCGTCGACCGAGGTTTTTTTCGCACGACCGAAGAATTCTCATTCGACATTCGCCCTCCGACGTTTGACCGCATCTGGGAAAGATCCGGCACCAAATGGAAACACGTGATCGAGCCTGACATCGTCTACAAATATGTGAATGGGGTAAACGATTTCGGCCGCTTTATACGTTTTGATGAAGATGAAACCCTGACCGATACAAACGAGATCCAATACGGGATCACGCAACGGCTTTATCGTCGCAAGAAGGACGGCGACGCCGAAGAGCTTGTGAGTTGGCGCCTCGCTCAAAAATATTTCTTCGATCCAACATTCGGCGGAGCGCTGATCAACGGCCAGCGCAACGTATTTCAAACGCTGGACGAAATTACACCTTTTGCATTTGCGGATTCGCCTCGACGTTTTTCCCCAATTGTCAGCGACTTGAAAATCGAGCCGGGCAAGCATTTCGACACGGAATTCATCCTGAACTTTGATCCCAAGCGGAACCAGCTGACCGCGATTGGCACTTTGCTGAAACTCAAACCTTACAAGCAATCGTTTCTGACGCTGGCCCATTTTTCGACGACGAACCTTGCCACTCCATTCGATGAGAATCCACCGAATTTCGTCTTTGAGTCCCGCTCGAATCAGGTGCGTATGCTGGTAGGATACGGCGATTTGACGCGTGTCGGTTTCAACGCTACCGCGGGCTTGAGCTACGACTTTACGCAGCAAGCTTTTCAAAGCCAGATTCTCGAAGCCAATTATAACGGTTCCTGCTGTGGGTTCGGTTTTGAATACCGCAAGTTTTCATTCGGTTCGATTCGCAATGAAAATCAGTATTTAGTCGTTTTTCGCATAGCCAATGTTGGCTCCGCCGGAACGCTGCGGAGAGCGGAGAAGATTTTTTGAAGCGGATCGTGACACCTAGATCTGAATCCGAGTTGACGTTCCTTTCCATCGAACAGGCTGCGCGCTTGCTCAGACGCCGAGAAATTTCTCCTGTGGATCTCGTCAACGCGTCTCTCTCACGAATTGAACGGCTAGACCCGGGCATTAATGCTTTTATAACAGTGCTTGCCGATCTCTCCCGAAAACAAGCTCGAGCGGCCGAGCGCGAAATAACCAGGAAACGGCGGGGAAGCTCGGCGAGTCTCGCGAGCCCGCTTTTCGGCATTCCCATTTCGCTGAAAGATAATTTCTCGACCCGCGGAATCCGCACCACGGCCGGCTCGAAGATTCTCGAGAATTCTGTTCCAAAGGGAGACAGCGCAGTAACCGCGCGGCTGGCGAGCGCAGGCTCGATTCTCTTGGGTAAAACTAACATGCACGAATTCGCCTATGGAATCACGAATGAAAATCCCCACTATGGAGCGGTGCACAATCCGTGGGCGCTCGATTGTATTCCGGGCGGTTCAAGCGGCGGTTCAGCTGCGGCCACCGCCGCAGGAATGTGTTTTGCGTCCATGGGCACGGATACCGGCGGGTCCATTCGCATTCCAGCAGCGCTTTGCGGCATCGTCGGATTGAAACCAACGTATGGATTGGTGAGTGTGGCCGGAGTCATTCCGCTTGCCGAAAGCCTGGACCACGCGGGACCTCTCGCGCGGAGCGTAGCGGACGCTTGCATTATGCTACAAGCAGTGGCCAGCCAATACCCCGAGGGCGCGACCCCCGCTGATTTTCGAATACTTGCGCGGAATCGTTCGCAACGATTCCGGTTGGGCTGGCCAAGCGAATATTTCTTCGAACGAGTCGCTCCGGAAGTCCAGCGCGCGATCGAGGCTGCGACTAAAGTATTCCGCTCGGCAGGTGCGCGGATCGAGGAAGTGACACTTCCTCATCTGGGCGACTCCCCGGAACCTAGCGCGAACATCGCATTGGCGGAAGCCACCCATTACCACCAATCGCAGGGATTCTACCCTGCGCGTGCGGCGGAGTACGGCGGCGATGCGAGCAACAGGCTCGAAATGGGCACCCAAGTGCGCGCGGTCGATTACCTTAAAGCGTTTGAGGTGAAGCGACAAATGGAAAATGATTTTGAATTGGCGTTTGAACGAGTAGACGCCATTATCGCGCCAGCGGCTCCAATTGCCGCCCCGCGAATCGGCGAGAAAGAAGTAATGATCGCAGGCCAAAAAGAGACAGTTCGTTCGGCACTCGTCCGTTTGAATCGGCCCGCAAACATGACCGGCCATCCCGCCCTTTCCGTTCCATGCGGATTCACGCAAGATGGTTTGCCCATGGGATTGCAGTTGATAGGACCCCGCTGGGCAGAAGCTCGGTTGCTCGCGATCGCGTTCATATATGAGGAAGCGACGGCGTGGCACAATTGGCACCCGCCGGAACCTCCAGTAGGAAACTGAGGCTCACCTGCCGCGTGTCAGGCGATAGCATCGTGGTGCCGGGCCTTCGATCTTGTTCCGCACCGTCCTAGGTTCAAAAAGCGTACCCGTGCGTCTAATGAATGTGTGAAAATAAGGTTCTGAGTTGAGTTTGGCATCCGCCGAATTCTAAGAGGTCCGAGAATATCCAATGGGCGTTTCCATATTAGCTGCCTTTGTTGCAGGGCTTGTCTCCTTCCTTTCTCCATGCGTGCTGCCCTTGGTGCCCGGATACATCTCGATGCTTTCCGGAATCGGCGTGGAGCAACTCAAGGAAGGTAAGACACCCCGCGGAGGATTGCTGACTTCTGCCCTCGCTTTCGTGTTCGGATTTTCCATTGTGTTTATCACCTTCGGTGCGTCCGCTAGCGCCGTAGGTTCATTTCTGGTACGGAATCGCAGCTTGCTGGCGCCGCTTGCCGGGGCGCTGATCGTATTGTTTGGATTGCACTTGGTTGGATGGCTGGCGAAAATTTCCGTACGCACAGGTTTTGTGATCGGAATTATTCTTGTCGCCATAGGCGTGGCGCTGAATTTGCGGCCTGGAATGGCTGGGCACACCTTAAAAGCCGTTCATTTTTATTCCGTCTCCATTATTTTTCTTTTGGGTCCTGCCATGACGCGCTGGCTGAATCGCGACGTCCATTTTCGACATCTCGGCGGCCAGCCGGGAATGATCAGCGGATTTTTGATGGGATTTGCTTTCGCGTTTGGATGGACGCCTTGCATTGGCCCGATCTTAGCGGGTGTCCTCGCTATTGCGGCGACGCGGGAAACCATTGGGCAGGGTGTTTTCCTGTTGGCTTGCTATTCGGCGGGGCTCGCGATTCCGTTTCTCATAACGGCACTGGGAATCGGCGGCTTTTTGAAATTCTATCAGCGCTTCCGCCGTCACTTGCATACCGTGGAAGTTTTCAGTGGCGTGCTATTGCTTGCCGTTGGCGGGCTCGTGTTCTTGAACCGGCTGACATGGCTTTCAGGTAAACTGACATTCTTGAACAGGTTTTCATGGTGAGTGGAGCTAAGCGAATGCGAAGGATGCCGAATTTGTTTTTGCTTTCTTTATTACTGACGCTGATTATCACCACGAATTTTTCAGCCTGCAATTCTCGGGATTGGTTCAAAGTTCCGGGAGCAGCAGCTAACAGCAAGTCTGCGACTTCGAGCGAGGCGAAGCCGAATGAGCCGGTCGTGACCTTCAAGAATCTGGAAGATCAGGACGTGCCGCTCGCCAGCCTGAAAGGGAAAGTAGTGGTTGTGAATTTCTGGGCCACATGGTGCGAACCTTGCCGAACGGAAATACCCTGGATGATCGGTTTCCAGCAGAAATATGCCGATAAAGGCTTTACGATCGTTGGCGTCGCAATGGACGACGAAGGAAAGAGTGTAGTCGCGCCGTACGTTCAGACCACAAAGTTCGATGTGGATGGCAAATCGATGACGATGAATTATCCCATCGTACTTGGAAACGATGATATTGCATCGAAGTTCGGAGGACTGATCGGATTTCCGACCACTATCGTGATTTCCCGTGATGGAAAGGTCCAGAAACGATATATCGGTCTCGCAGACGAAGAAGACCTTGAAAAGGAAATTAAGGGACTGCTCTAAATGATGGATGAACAAGAATTCCAAAAAAAGTGCGGCGCTGCTTTTGAGAACCTGCGCAAACGTCTCCTTGAACTGAGCGACGAAAATGAATTCGAGGTTGAGGGTGGCAGCGGAAAACTGGAAATTGAGTTTGAGGACGAAGACGAAACGCGTTTTGTTATCAGTCCGAATGCGCCAGTCCGGCAAATTTGGATTTCCGCCCTAACTACGAGTTTCAAGCTCGGCTGGTCGGATTCAGCGCAAGCATTCGTGCTGGATAAGACGGGCGAGACGTTGAGCCAAGTAATGAGCCGGATTCTCTCCGAAAAAACGGGATCGACAGTTCAAGTCTAGACTATGGCGTGCTCTCGACGAATTTTCCATCTTTGCATTTTGTCGCTTTTTTGCTGCGGGACTGCATTCATAGCGCTCGGGAATGCGCAGTCGCGCTTTTCTCTGCTTCAGGAGCCACCGAACCTTCCTAATGCGTCGGCGGTCGTTAAGCCCCGCCTATTCGTTTCGCTTAACCCCGTTCCCCGCGGGAAAGAATTCAAGGTTGCCGTAGTTGTGGATATCGTCGCCGGTTTCCATATGAACTCGCACAAACCCTCGGAAGATTACCTGATCGCTACTACGCTGACGCCCAAGCTTCCTCCCGAGTTCGAATTGATCGATACAATTTATCCAAAGGGCCAGCTCGAAAAATTCAAGTTCTCTCCGAATCAACCTTTGGATGTATACACCGGGAGCGTAACGTTACTGCTCAGACTGTCCGCGAAAACCGGTGCTGCGCTGGGAGCGACAGAAATCCCGATGACATTGCGTTACCAAGCGTGCAACGACTCCACATGCTTGCCGCCCGTTAAATTTCCGCTAAGCGCCGAATTTGAGCTTGCCAAGGAAAGCTCACCGTCTCGCGAGGTCCATCCTGAAGTGTTTTCTAGGCTAGTTCCCACGCGTTGATGCCTTCGCAGCTTCCGGCCTTAACTTCAACCGCGATGTTAAAATTGACAGCGTCTGCCTAACGGTTGGACATCGCGGGAAGAGCACGATGGAGGCGCGCTATCACTCGATTCTTTCCGAGCACGACCATGGTTTCAAAAAGAGGTGGCGCGACTGCACGGCCAACAATTGCGACCCGCGTCGCATTTATAAGCAAGCCTGCTTTGACGCCTTCGGAAGCCGCCACTCCCCGCAACGCGGCATCGCAAGCGTCGTGATTCCAGTCAGGCAAAGCTTCCAACGTTTCTGTTAGCTTGGACATCAACAACGGCAGTTTTTCATCTTTCCAGAATTTTGCCCGAGCTTCCGAGTCGTAGTCGAAATCGTCAGTGAAAAATGCGCGAGCCCATCCGGTGAAGTCCCCGAGCAGACGTGTTCGCGGGCGAATCAAATCTACCGTGTGCGCGAACCATTCGTGATCCGTGTTAGACCAGGCTTCATTCCACAAACCCGCGCGCTTGAGTTCCGCCTCTACATAAGGCAATAACTCTTCAACGGGAGACCTCTGCAAATATTGTGTGTTGAACCACTCAAGTTTGGCACGGTCGAAAATGGCGTTCGTGCGGCTCACGCCGGCAAGCGTGAATCGCTCAATAAGCTCATTTGTACGCATGAATTCAGAATCGTCACCGGAAGACCATCCAAGAAGCGCCAAGAAGTTGCGGAAGGCCTCGGGCAGAAAACCTTCTTCCGCGTAGGAGCCTACACTGGTTGCCCCATGCCGTTTAGAAAGGCGTGTGCGGTCGGGGCCAAGAATTAGTGGGACATGGGCAAATATCGGCGGCTCCGCGCCAAGCGCCCTGTAAATCAGCACTTGTTTAGGCGTGTTGGATAGGTGGTCGGCACCGCGGATCACGTGCGTGATTCGCATATCGATGTCATCCACCACCACACTCAGTTGATAAGTGGGCAGACCTGAGGACCGCAGCAGGACGAAGTCTTCAATCTCCGCATTCTGAACGTCTCGCGGACCGAATACGGCGTCTTCAAAATGGGTCGTGCCGGCGCGGGGCGTGCGAAAGCGAATCGCCGCAGGAATGCCTTCTTTTTCTTTTGCGACGCGCTGGTCCGGGGTCAAATCGCGGCAAGGGCAAGCGGCCCCCTTAGTTGCCTTACCTTCGTCGTCGCCTTCTCCCTCGTTCTCTTCGGCCGCATCGCCGCCGGTGTATGCCGCGGGTTTGCAATAGCAGGAATAACCGGCTCCGGCTGTCAGGATGCGCTGGCCGGCCTCACGATACATTTCGAGGCGCTGTGACTGAAAAAAAGGCCCTTCGTCCCATTCGATCCCGAGCCATCGCAGAGCCACCAGGATACCGTCAACCAGTTCCGGCTTGTTGCGCTCGACATCCGTGTCTTCGATACGTAATAGCAACGTGCCGCCCTCATGTTTTGCGAACAACCAGTTAAACAAAGCAGTCCGTGCCCCGCCAACGTGGAGAAACCCTGTGGGAGATGGCGCAAAACGCACGCGCGGTTTTTGAGCGGATGTCATTCTCGAGGATTCCTTCCTGTCTAAGCAAACATCTCATCTTAGCGGAACGGATGCACAAAATCGAGCAACGCTCTGTGAAAAGGCTTCAGCAGGGCTGTTCCAGGTACTAGGGTACTCTTGACGTATTTGAGTGCAAATCCCATAGTTTGTGTAGGGTCTGAGAGCTTTTGGGCCTTGAGTTTAGGGCGTCTTTGGCCCGTTTTGGACTGGAATCCAGGACGTTGACCGCCACGAAACTTGACCGGACACGCGGACGGGCGCCCCGCTTTTTTCTGCTATTCTCAACAGAAGTATCAGGAACATCAGCCGGAGCTATGACTTGCTGAGCCATATCAATATGACTGCGACCGTACTCCTGGTAGGGGCCTTCCTGCTGGCGTTATTCTTTTCTTACATCTACCAGCAAAAGCGCCAGGAATACATGCTCGTGTGGGCGGCGGGATGGCTGCTTATGTCTCTCCACTTCTTGGTTCCGGCACTCGGTACTTCCTTCACGCTTTCGGCTTGGGTCGACACGCTGGATGAATGGTTGCTCGCCGCTGCGGCATTGTCGTTCTATTGCGCTGCGAGATCGTACGCGCGCCTCAAAATCTCGTGGGGTGGCATCGCGGGTCTTGGTGTCGCCGCGGCAATTTGGGCTCTGGGCTTTTCGCGCGAATGGGTAAATGTGCCTCTGGGGCTTGGCGTTGGACTTCTGTTCTTTTTCATTGCGCGGACCTTCTGGGAGGAAGGACGCAAACAGGAATCTCGCGCTGACCAGTTTCTGTCGATTACCTTCGTGGGATGGGGATTGCTGCGCCTGACAACAGTTTTCCAAAACAGATTGGGACCTTTGGCTGGACAGGATCTACTACCCCTGGTTCTACTGCCCGAACTTTTCGCAGGCGTGTTAATGGTGATGGCGGTTTACGAAGAAGAGCGCCGGCGGGTCGAGCGGAATATGCTGGCGCTGTCGAATCTGAATCTGGCAACTTCAAGTTTTGCCGGAGGCGAGATTCAGAAGATGCTTGCGCAAGCGCTCGATCGTGTTTTGAATGTTGTGCGGATACCCGCCGGCGCGCTTTGCCTGCATTACGGCGAAGAGAACGGGCCCACTTCAGTAGTCGTCACTGGTTTGGGAGACACATTTTGTGCGACCGTCCAGGAAAACAATCTGGATGATTACATAGTGAACCTGGTGGCACGGCTCGGCGGACTTGTTGTGCTGCGGGATTTGGAGACGGATTCTAAGTGGGCAGCTCTGGAGAAAGAGGAAGCCTTCCGTCACGTGCGAAAGCTGCTGCTCACTCAAAATCTACGCACCGTGGTTGGAATTAGTCTTCAGGCAAAAGAGCGGGTCTTCGGCGTATTGATTCTCGGAACGCCTGATAATCGGAATTTCACTCCAGCGGAATTGCGGCTGCTTCTGGCGCTGGGCCACCAGATCGGAATGGCTGTGGAGAACAGTTATCTTGTTCAACAGACATCACGGCGTAGCGAAGAGCTCCACATCCTGAATGAAATAGGGCGAGCGTTGAGCTCGACTCTCGATCCGGACGCCCTATTCGATCGTATTTATTCTGAGATGAAACGTCTGCTCGACGTTGGTAGCCTATTCATCGCGTTCTACGACCACAAGACCCAGCAGGTACGATTTGAAATCGATGTGATGGACGGCGACCGCTTGCCGAAACGAACTCGCCCGGCCGGAAACCATCTGACCGAATATGTCGTAAATACCTGCCAGCCCCTTCTCATTCGAGATCACTACGAGGCGGAAGCGAAACGTTTGGGTTTCGAACCGACACGCAAGGCTGGCTGTATCTGCGCGGTGCCGTTGATTCTTTATAACCGGGCGATAGGCGTGATGGCCGTGCATAGCAAACAAGAAAGGGTTTTTGATGAAGGGCACGTGGAATTAATGCGCGTACTCGCGAGCGAAGCGGCAGTCGCTCTTGAGAATGCTCGGCTGTTTACGGAGGAACAGAAAAAGTCACGCCACCTGATGCTGATTAACAACGTGTCCAGCCGCGCGATCACCACCTTGGATCCAGAAGAGATGCTCGCGAAAATCGCTTCCGAGATTGAGAATGGCTTGAAGTACGACCACATTGGTATCGCAACCCTCGACTACTCGGCGAAAGAGTTGGTGATCCAAGCTGAGGCCGGGGCGCGTCGTGACGCCGTCGGAAGGCGAATCCCGTTGGGCGAAGGGCTGGTGGGACAAGTCGCACGTACAGCGCAGATGGCCATCGTGCGGGAAGTGAGTGCGTCGTCGCCTCGCCTGGTTCTGGCGAGCTCTGTTTCGGCCATCGCGCTACCGGTGACCTACGCTGAACAGTTATTGGGGGTTCTGTACATTGAATCCTCTGAGGCTTGCGAGTTCGAAGAAGAGGAAGGTCTGCTGCTTCGCACTCTAGCCGATCTTTTCGCCGGCGCGCTGCACAATGCTCTCACATTCCAGAAAGCGCAAGAGCAAGCGATCACCGACGGACTAACTGGCGTCAAGACGCATCGATACCTGATGGAGGCTCTGTCTTCCGAATGGAAGCGTTCCACACGCGCCAACCGGCCGTTCGCGTTGGTCTTGATGGATCTCGACCGATTTAAGTTCGTAAATGATTTTTACGGACACTTGGAAGGCGACGTAGTACTGCAACGCGTCGGACACATACTGGAACAGAACTGCCGGCGGTCAGATGTTGTAGCGCGCTATGGCGGAGACGAGTTCGTCATCTTAATGCCTGAAACCACGGTGGAACAGGCCCGGCAACTTGCGAGTAAGTTACGGGGCTGGGTGGCTTCTGATCCGCTTCTGCGGGACAAGAATATTACGGCCAGTTTTGGCATCGCGGGATTCCCGGTACATGGGTCGACGCCGCAGGAGCTTATCCAGGTGGCAGACTCCTCTATGTATCTTTCGAAGCATCAGGGTGGAAACTCGGTATCAAGCGCAGAGGAAGGCGGACCGAACGACACGAAGAAATGGAAGAAAGACGTTTTGGAAGCCTATCTAGGCGTGACGCTGAAGCGTCTCTTTTCCACCGGGCCTGAGGCATTCGAAGAGATCTATCGGCGTCTCGAACAATTCACTCGTTCACTCAGCGAACAAAGCGGAGGCGTGCCGCCCGATGCGCTGCCCATCGCAGTGGTCGAAACGGTTACTTCTCTCGCGCTAGCCATCGATGCGAAAAACCATTACACGCAGGGACATTCCCAAAAAGTTTCCGCGTACGCTGTTGTAATCGCCAAGGCGCTCGAGATGACCGCCGCGGAAGTGGAAGAAATTCGGTTGGCGGCGCTGCTCCACGACATCGGCAAGGTGGGAATTCAGGAGAGTATTCTTAACAAGTCAGGCCCGCTGGACGCATCTGAATGGGAAACGATGAAAACGCACGCGGAATTGGGCGCCAAGATACTGGAGCCTTTGCAAGCGATGAATCGAATCCGGCTTATGGTTCGCCATCATCACGAGTTTTTCGATGGGACGGGTTATCCTGACCGGCTGCAGGGCGACAGCATTCCTTATGGCGCGCGGGTAATCGCTATTGCTGACGCCTACGATACGATCACTTCCGAGCGGACTTACAAGAAGGCGCGCACTTGCGAAGACGCATTTTGCGAACTGGAGCGCTGCGCCGCAAACCAGTTTGATCCTGAACTCGTTAACATCTTCATCAAGACGATGCGGCACTCACCGCGGGTGCGGATTGAGGCAATTGTCGGCGTCCCCGACGTATCTGACAGCAATATCCTCTAGTCTGCTCGCGAATTCTCAATTCTTGATAAAATTTGAACTTTCCGTGCAACAGTGCTGGACGCCTTGCTTTAGCCTCGATACAGTTTTAGTTGCGTTTTTACGTGACTTTGGAGCAGGAGATAATCATGGATACAGCCACGGTCAAGTGGGTCTCGGGTGAAGAGTTCACCGCGAAGTTGCCTTCAGGGCACTTAGTGCCTTTTGACGCGGATCGAAAACACAATTCCGCTCCCGGGCCGATGGAAATGCTCCTCGGTGCCCTGGGAGCATGTACTTCCGTGGACGTGGTGATGATTCTGGCGAAGAAGCGCCAGAAGCTTACGTCGCTAGAGATAGATATTTCTGGAGAGCGCGCGAACGAACCGCCAAAAGTCTGGACGAAAATTGAAATGGTTTATCGGCTCGCCGGAACCCTCGAAGACAAGGCGGTTCGGGATGCGATTGAGTTAAGCCAATTCAAATACTGCTCTGTGGCGGCGATGCTGAGAAAGACTGCGGAGATTACCTACCGTTTCGAAATCGTATCTTAGCGGGCTTCCCGCAAAAATCTCGTTCGCGCGTGTTTTGCTTGTCACGTTGACAACTGATTGCATACAATCGCGAGCTATTGATTTCTCTCCTGGAGACCCTGAATGGGTAAACGCATCGCCGCGAAGATTACGGGAGTTGCCGGTTACGTTCCCCCGCGCGTAGTGACGAACTTCGATTTAGAAAAACGCGTGGACACGAATGACGAGTGGATCCGCACGCGCACCGGTATTCGTGAACGGCATTATGCTGAGCCGGGTGTCGCTGCCTCGCATCTCGGCACCGAGGCCGCGAAGAAACTGCTTGCAGCGCGAGGCGTGCAAGCCGACCAAATCGATATCATCGTCGTGGCGACAGTTACGCCGGACATGCTATTCCCGTCCACGGCTTGTTTGATTCAAGACAGGTTGGGCGCGACGAATGCCTGGGGCTTCGATCTTTCTGCTGCTTGCTCCGGATTTGCCTACGCGCTCACGGTGGGAGCTCAATTCGTCGCCAACGGGATTCATCAAAAGGCCCTCGTAATCGGAAGCGATGTGATGACTTCCATTCTGGATTATAAAGACCGCGCTACTTGCGTACTTTTTGGCGATGGCGCCGGTGCGGTTCTCGTAGAACCAGCCACTTCGGACGCCGACGGCATTCTGGACTTTTTACATGACGTGGACGGCTCGGGCGGCTGCAACCTTTACATGCCGGCAGGCGGATCGCTGAATCCAGCATCGCTGGAGACGGTTGAGAAGCGCATGCATTACGTCCATCAGGAAGGCGCGCAAGTTTTCAAATATGCTGTCCGGCGAATGAGCGAGTTGGCGGTAGAAATCCTCGAACGCAACGGATTCACCAGCCGGGACCTCGCGCTGGTGATTCCGCATCAGGCGAACCTTCGCATCATCCGAGCCATGCAGGAGCGTTTAGGAGTGGATGATTCGAAAATCGTCGTCAACATAGACCGCTTTGGAAACACTACCGCCGCTACAATTCCGCTGGCTCTGATGGATGCGCTGGAGCAGAAGCGCTTGAACAAAGGCGACCTCGTATTGATTATCACGGTCGGCGCAGGCTACACCACCGGCGCAATCCTGATGCGCTGGGCTTACTAATCCGCCGTCAAACATTCGTCCCCTAAAATGAAACAGGCCGCCCCACTGCGCCGGCCTGTTTTCGTAGCGGACTAAAATCCTAATTACGGAGCAACGATGTTAGTGTACGTAGTCAGGAAAGCGTCCGGACCACTCGTATTGGTGCCTGGCGCAATTGAAAAGATTTGCTCACCGTTAGTTACGAAGGCATTCGGACTCGTGCCGATGGTAAGCGTGCCGGTCCCGGCCGGAGTGATTATGAATGTGCCGCTAACGGACGTGCCCAGTGAAAGGAACGGTGCAGTTAGTGTTACGAATGTTTCATCTTGAACGGCGGAGTAGGTTGTAGGAGCGGTGAAGGTGGCCGAGCCGGAGAATGCTCCGTTTTGACCGTCAACATCTTCCCAGCTCCCGAAGGCGTACGCTCCGCTAACGCTTGCCGCAGTGAAAGCCGGAACCGTAGCACTCTGGTTTACCAAGATACCCGATACTACGTTTGGCAAGATTGGACTCGTTGCCGTATCCTGCCCCACGCTGAAGCCCTGAATCTGTTCAATTCCATCTCCTCCGCTCGTCAGGTAAATGACCGGCGGAGTTGTGTCGGTACCCGAGGTGACAGTGAAAGATACTCGCCCCGAGGATGGATTCGTTGTGTCCACCGTGTAAGTTCCAGTGAACGCGGGAGTAGTCACGGTCCCAGCATCACTTTGAGTAAATGAGGCTGTTGCAGTGGTCCCTGTGCTTGAGAATTGTGCCGTTCCAATGCTGACAACATTCGTAAAGGTATTTGGATCGAGTCCTTCACTGGCAAGAACGGAAAATCCGTTCAGCGCACCTGCCGCAAAGGTATTTGACGTGGCAAGCGCCCGCCCGCTGAGCAGCGGCACACTTGCACCGACCGCATCGTCGAGTAGAACGTAAAAGTCGTTGCCGTTGAGGACGTAGATGACAGCATCAACCGCCGACAGAACCCCCGGAACAGTAAAGCTAGCCGTCGCCCGTCCAGTTGTAGTGGAGACGGTGTTGATCACCCCTGACCCGCCTGTGATTTCCCCTGAGAGCGATCCGGCATCGTTGAAGTCGGCAAAGACGGGGCCGAGCGTGCCGGACGCGTTCGTGAACGATCCCGCCATAGCGGCACGATCAACGTTAATGTCCCATCCAGATAAGCCAAACGCAAAGTTCGGAGCGAGCGCAGTAACGTTGAAAGCAGTGGTGTCCTGTACATGCATCACGCCTGACGCCGATGTGCCATTCCCGTCGACATTATCAAACTCAATGATATTGCCGGTCGTGTAAATTCCTGCGGTTTGTCCGGCAAGCGCGAATTGGAACACAATTCTGGACGGAATCGGAGGAGGCGGAGGCGCAATGCCTTCGCGTTTTATGGCGCGCCGTGACTTGGAACTGGCACTTCTCGCGGCATTTCCTTGTGCCTTACGGTTGGTAGCGCGGATTGCGGCTGCGCCCGTGTTGAAGACCAAACTCAAGCAGCCGCGAGTATCGTTATTGAGATCAAACGAGTAACTGCTATCTGCAGTGTCCAGGCTGGTCCCTGCCTCTTGTGGACCGTTGGTGAATCCGTTGAAATCCACGTCGCCAGCCGTGATACCGCCGTTGCCATCCACGGTGAAGCTGCCTGCGATGACTAAGGGTGCAGGCGTGTTGTCAAATCCTTTCAGGAGGAATGCGTAAGTCGTCCCTGCGGGTAAACCGGCGTTATTGCTTCCCGCCGGGCAAGCGTTCGCATTCGAGTTCACAACAACTATCGGGTAGTTTACGAACGTCGAATTAGGCGGTGTCGCAGAGTCTGTAACCGTAATCTGGACGTGAAACGTTCCCACAGTGGTTGGGGTGCCGCTGATAGTCACGGTGTTCGTCGTGGTTGTCATTATGACTGCTGGGTTGGTACTGGTTCCGCCGCTGAAAGCGAATCCCGGTGGGAGGGAAGCACCTGCGGTTATCGTCCATGTGTAGGGTCCCACGGTCGCGGGACTTACTGTAAGCACTTGACCTGTCAAAGCAGTTCCAACCATGAATTGGGGCAGCGAAGCCGGTGTAATAGCGAGGGCTGGAGTTGGCCCAATAGTGAACGTGAAAGGAAAAGGGGCCGAAGAAGTCGAGTTTGAGTCTGTGACCGTTGCGGTCCCAGTAATCGTCGCCGCAACTAGAGGCGTTCCGGAAATAGTGACGGTATTGCCAGAGGAAGCAAAGGTCAGAGTCGCGGGCAATCCCGTTATGTTCCAGGTAAACGGAGCCACTCCGCCAGTGACGGTTAGTGTCCCGCTGTATGGGACGTCAACATTCCCGTTAGGCAACGTTCCGGAAATCACTGGCGTCGATACGTGATGGTGAGGACTCCCACAGTTAACGATTGGCATTATGAGGAGTAGACCAGCGAAAAGTAGGAATGCGTTGCGGCGCAGCATAGAGTCCTCCCGGCGGTAGGCGTAGTAGCCGAATTACGGAAACCTGTAACGTACTCGAATTTTTTGGAAACCCAAGTTCGAAAGTAAGAATGCCTAATAACCAATTCTAAAACACTGACACAGCCCCCAAGCTCTTCGAAGCATGATTCTAATCGCTTTCCTCATACTTGCAAGGGCAAATGCGACGAAATTCCCAGATTTAGAAAAGAGGGACCGGCGCGTGGGCGTCGGCTCCTCAGTTCGCGGAACGGATGCGCCTAATGCCCGATGATGATCAGAACCGGATTTGTATCCAGTGGCGTGGTCGTAATCATCACCGCATTCGTCGGAGAAATGATAAAGAAATACCCGGTAAACCCTGTGGGAGTGGATAAAGTCATTGTTCCACTTCCGTCAACGTTGCCCGTGGGAGTCAGGACGTAGGTCCCCGTAACCGCGGGTGAAGTGTTGCCCGCCGATGTGCTCTGATCCTGAGTCCCTGCCACCGCCGAAATTCCGTCGAAGCTGAGGAAGCCGGAAAGATCGCGATCCGCGCTGACCGCGGGCGCCGAAGTACCGTCGATCAATGAAGTCGATTGGATGGTCTTCACCGTGAACGGACCCGCGGACTGTGGCGCCAGAGAACCAAAAGTCGGCGCGTTCAGCACAATGTTCACGCAGAAAGCTTGATTCGTATTGATCAAATAAAAAACAGGTGAGAAAGTAGAATTAAACTCAATTGAGCCTTGCAGTCGGCCCAGGCTGTCGGATGTATAAGGATCCGTGGTTGCCGTCCCATTCGTGGAGAAGACCGTTCCAGCTTGGTTATCTTCCTGCAATATCTGAAAACTGGTACTGCCGCTCGTCGATGAAATTTGGATGACTTGGACTTCGGGACTAAAAGTGGTACCCGAAATGATCTGTCCGCTCAATCCTCCCACCATCGTTCCGCTGAGAACTCCCCCGGTTACGAATGGTTGTCCGATTTGCTGGATCATTTCCCCAACACTCAGATAGGGAGTCGTGGTAACACCGCTCACCGTATCTGTTTCGATTATGAACGCGTCGTTGGATGAGATCGGATAGATGCTGTAATTTTGGTTGGCGAGGCCTGCCGACGAGAGCGCGAGTGTGCAATGAGTATTGTCCGGTCCGGATAGGTACGTGCCTGAAACTGTCTGATCGTCAATCGTCGTAATTCCCGGAGCATTCGTGTCCATTTCGCCTTGTGTCAGCGACCCTGGAATTGAAACGGCAACAGGCGGTATAGCTGTAAATCTACCTGCAAATGCCAGCGGGCCTGCGTTGTTGGCGGCAAATTGACTGGCGAAACCTGAACCGCCGAACGCGAAGTCGCCAGCGTATGTGTTCGTGACGGTGTTACTCACGACGCATGATGTGACGGTCTGAAGTTGGAACCGCCCTGAGCCGCGAGTTGTCGACGAGTCAAACTCAATAAACCTGCCGTTCCCGCTCGAGTCCACCGAGAACGCGAAGATCGGCGCCGTCGGCAAGGTCGTGTTCGTGAATGTAAAGGTTCCGCGGCCGTCCGTTCCGGCCGTGTAACTACCGAGGAGATTCGTGAAATTCAGAGGTGTCCCTAACTGCGAATTGAAATCCATTTCGCCGGTCGTGATCCCGCCCAAACCGTTCGCGGTAAATGTTCCAGCGAAAGCCACAAATCCATTTGCGCCGTAGCCGCTGAATTCAAACGCATACGATCCGTTTAGCAGTGTCAGCTGTTGTTGTTGGCTGATCACAAGCGTGAAGGTTGCCGTCACCACTGCCGGAGGAGTGGCGCTGTCTGTCGCGGTGATGCCAAATGTAAATGTTCCTCCCACCGTCGGAGTCCCGGAGAGAACACCGGTGCTGCTCAGAGTGAGTCCCCCAGGCAGCGTCGAGCCACTCGCGACCGTCCAAGTATCTGTGCCAGTGCCGCCGGTAGCTGTGAATTGCAGGCCGGGAGGATCATAAGGTGTACCTACAGTGCCAGGTGGCAGAGGCGATGTCGTCGTGATCGCGAGAGAACTGACCACGATAGTGAGTTGCTGCGAAGAGGATGCACCGGTCGAATCCGTTATCATGATCGTAAATATGGAACTGCCGCCTGCCGTCGCCTTCCCGGTGATTTGCACCGTGTTTGTAGTGCTGTCGGAAAGTTTAAGGCCAGCGGGTAGCGTTCCAGCGGTTATCACCCACGAGAGAGGCGGGACTCCTCCCGTCGCAGTCACAGGGGCGTTATAGGTGCCATTTAAAGGCGCCGTTGGAAGAGAAGTAGTTGTAATGGTCGGCGGAGGTTCAACTGTGATCGTAAGAGTTGCCGATTGGTTCGCAAAATCCACCGAGGTGATAACAATCTTGACTACGGTCTCTGCTGTAACCACATTAGGCGCCGTGTACGTGGCGGTGGTTGGGCTCGTTTGAGTAACCGTGCCGAAACCGACGGGAGCGAACGTCACGCCACCTGCCCCGGTATCGTTCAACACACTAACCTGTATCGAGACGGTTTGTCCCTGACCTATGATCTGCGCGCCACGTGGCGAGACAATCGTGACCTTGTTGAAGGTGGCCGGTGTGTCAGCGCAGCCAGTGAATTGAATTAGGGCCAGCAAAACACCCGCAAGCAAAAGTGACATTCCGGCGCGCTTCATCGTGGCGCCTCCTTCAATCGGGACAGCTCATGCGCCCCTAGGTTAGTAAGATTTAATTTGGCCACAAAACCGGGTAACTAGTTGAAAAATGACTGGCGTGAATGGCGTATCAAGCAACCGGACTAAAGGCCAGGACGAACGATTAGCGTAGAGAGGGTTGCCCAAAGCGAAGGTCAGGCTGGGGGAATCTGCACAAGGCATCGGCCGGGCGGAAGCTGTAACAGTTGATTGCCCAGGATGCCAGTGAAACGGCGAGACGAAGATGACTACCGGAAGGAGCGTGCTTCATTCACTAACGCGACGTTGCGTTCCAGGCGCTGCGATAGCCGAACTGTCGCGTACTGCGTGCATAGCGCCATTTCGCGTTGCGTCCAGCCTTCTTCCGCCTCGGGTATAAATGAACTCCCTAAACTCCCCAGGAAGCGCATGAGGGCGTAATAGACGCTCACTCGTCGCAGATTGGAGCTCGAGCCGGTTCCAAGGTCAGGGCAGATGTCGCGGTAGACGGCGATTACTTCTTGGAAACTACTGGAACTTAAGAGGTTAAGGGATGGGCTCAAAACCCCCTCCGCCTCGTTTATCGAGGGTTCAGAGATCGTTCGAAGCAGCGATGCGCGCCAGCTGAAAACAGCGAACTGTATCAGCGCTGCCATTGAGATCACGAGGATGAAGGCTGCGATTAACATTTTCGACCAACGTCAGTTTGCCGTTTCACTCCGCCGGGCACAATAGGACGTCCGTACCAGTCGTGCGTAACGCAAGGACCCACTTATCAAGCGCTTACTCTTGCTGAAGCGGGGGATGGCGTACAAAATGACAGTGCGGTGAGTTATCCAGTGATCGCTGCTAGCGTTTCAGGAGGGGGCAATGCCACACTCAATGCGGCCAGTCCTGATTCTGACCGTCGGTATTGCACTTGTAATTTTGGTGACTTTCGGCAAGCGTGCAAACGCGATACCGGAAAATTCTGCCGACGAGCAGATTCGCTCGGTCCTCCACACACAAACCGTCGCGTGGAATCGCGGGGACCTCGACACCTTCATGACTGGATACTGGAAATCGCAGGAAACCGAGTTTGTTGGCGCAAACGGAATCACTCGGGGGTGGCAAGCAGTCCTCGATCGCTATCGCCGGAATTATCCGGACACAAAAGCCATGGGTCACTTGACGTTTTCCAAACTTGAGGTTCACGTGGTCTGCCCGGACGCGGCATTTGTTATCGGAGAGTTTCAACTTGACCGAGAAAAGGACAAGCCCGCTGGGATCTTTACACTCAATTTTCGCAAGTTCGCGGATCAGTGGCGAATCGTTGCGGACCACACCACTGGTTTTCCTATTTCTTAATCGGCAGGCGCTCATTAGCCGCTGATATGTACTTTGCTATTAGGTAGTACAATCCCCCAAAGTAGTTAGAACACGAGAACAATGGGTATTGCAACGGCGCAAAACTCTTCCCCCTGGAAGCTGCTTTGGAGATAATGGCTCCGGGATGAATGCGCCTTTGCGAAGGAGAAATCAAATTTGCGTGCGGTGATTACTGGAGGAGCGGGATTTCTAGGTTCGCATCTCTGCGAGCTGATGCTGGAAAAAGGCTGGGACGTATTGTGTCTGGATAATCTTGTAACGGCGAACGAATCCAACATCACTCATTTGAAATCACATGCTCGATTTCGATTCGCCCATCAGGATGTCTCGCGGTACATCGAAGTACAAGGCCCTGTGGAAGCGGTGCTTCATTTTGCTTCTCCGGCGAGCCCTCCGGATTATCTGAAGTTTCCGATCCAAACGCTGAAGGTTGGCGCGCTGGGAACGCACAATACTCTCGGTTTGGCCCTCGCGAAGGGCGCGAGGTTTTTCCTGGCGTCCACTTCGGAGTGCTATGGAGATCCTCAGGTGAGCCCGCAGCCGGAAACCTATTGGGGCCACGTCAATCCGGTTGGCCCGCGCGGAGTCTACGACGAGGCCAAACGTTATGCGGAAGCAATGACCATGGCCTACCATCGTTATCACGGATTGGACACGCGCATAGTGCGTATTTTCAATACCTACGGGCCGCGCATGCGATTAAACGATGGTCGCGCTCTGCCGAATTTCTTGTACCAAGCTCTCAGCGGAGAGCCCCTCACAGTGTATGGGGATGGTAAACAGACCCGAAGCTTCTGTTATGTCACCGACTTGCTCGATGGAATCTATAAGCTCCTGGAATCAAACGAACACGAGCCAACCAACATTGGTAATCCTCAGGAAATCACAATCTTAGAGTTTGCCGAACGCGTTCGCGCCTTGGTGGGTGCCAAGGCTCCAATCAATTTCCATCCTCTGCCCCAGGATGATCCCAAGCAACGATGCCCCGACATAACGAAAGCTCGCCGCGTTTTAAATTGGGAACCGAAGATAACACTCGAACAAGGGCTGCGGTTAACTTACGAATATTTCCGCGAACGACATGCGCAGGCCGTGCAATCGACGCGATAGCTCATCCCCCGATTCGAGAGGCCTCAGTTGGCGTTCGACGTGACCCGTAGTAGAATTTCGCCACATCAGGGCGTTTTCGTCGGTAACGCATTAAAGCGCCACAAAACATAGCCATGGATATTCTCTGGCCGGCACTCGGCATTTGCGTTCTCGTAGGTTTTGTATTCTATGTGCTCGCGCAGCACTGGCAGCGAATTCTACGTCATCAAATCGCGACGATCCGCCGGCTGAATGCGCGGTTACAGACCCTGGAGGAAGTCAATGATCCGGAGTTTCGGCGACGGCTCGGAGAATCAGCGCCCTCTCCTCTCGAGCAGGTCTTCACCTTTTCCTTTCGCTTAAGCGATGAGTTCTGGGGCAAGACGCTGCATACAACCGAGGAAAACTCATCCTTCATTCGGGCCTTCGGCAGTTTTCTAGGTTCAGTGAAAATCGAGCGATGGCGCGGCCATAGCGTAGCTACGATTACGGAAGTCCTGCCTGATCGCCAATCTGCTGTATGGCAAACTCGTTCGTTGGATTGCTTTTTTGACAGAGAGTCGGGCTGCGATAAAGTCTCACTGTGGGAACTTCCTCTCGCGCGCATAGGAACCTCGAGCGAGCGTCCGCCGTCTCTGGAGCTGATACTAAAGGAAAAATCGGTGGAATTGTGGGCCCACCTCCCTGCAGCATCGGCAGGCAATGGCCATTCCAACACTTCAGGTCCCAATGAAATTGCATTTTTTCGAGTACCCCTGGACTCTGTGGAACTTGCGGAATTTCGGAGCCACGATCCCTCGGAAAACGTTGCCAACGGCGTCAGACCCGACACTCGGGCCAACCAGGCTTTCTGGCGGGGTTTCTATTCTCATCGGGATGAAAAGGTCGGATTCGAATGGCAGCTTTCGGTCCTCGATTTAAACAAGAAAGGCGAATGGGACCGGTGGAAAATCCTGGAACCGGAAGTTAATCTCATCGCTCGACATGTCGATCACCAACGAAGTTGACCTGCGAATCGATCTTAGTGACCGTGGGGCCGAATCGGAAGTCCCGCCCACACGTTCACCAGCCCTAGTATTTCGCGCACGACAGAAAGCGCATCGCGCGTGTTCTGCCACCAATGGTCCGCGTCAAACGGATCCTCGCGCGCTGCACGCACCACAGCCGTGAGACGATCACCGGCGAGTTTTTTCCACAAGGCTCTTACGCGTCGCGTATGTTCCGGAGACGTCACGATTATGACGCTGGACTTCCCTGTTCTGCGCAGCTCTTGAGCTATTTCTTCCACTTCTTCCTCGGTGTCGATGATCGTATTCGGAAGAACGCGAATATCTGTTTCCGGAACGTGAAGGTGAATCAAAATTTGGCGGCTGTACTCGTCATCACCGACGTAATGAATGCCCAGTTCGTTCAATTGATCGGAAGGGCTTTCGGGCCGTGTTACCCACACTTCGCTCGCATAGCCAGAGTCAAAATAATGCGCCGCAGCCTCCGCGCGATACGGCATACCGCCGCTTAGTACCGCGAGAACGTCGGCGTGCATCAGCGGATCTTCCTTGATTAGCCAATTTCCGGCTCCGCGAAACATAACGATCGCGGCCACAAGCACCATCGCCAGAATCACGACGGAAATATGGCGCTTATTCCGCTTAGTCGAAAGCTTTTCGATTTTCGGCATTGATTGCTATCGTTTCTTCAAGAGAAAGTTGCCCGCAACTAGAGCGTCTACTCCCGAACAAAAGTAACTTCGCACGGCGTCGCGCGGGCTGATAACCAGAGGTTCCCCAAATAGATTGAAGGACGTATTCACCAGCAGCGGAGCGGGAGCATTCTCCGCGGAACGCTTCAAGAGTTTCCAAAACAAAGGATTATCCTCACCACGAACTGCATGGAGGCGCACTAAATTGTCCTTCAGAAGAAATCCTGGGGGAAGGTTTTCCAGCAACTTTCGTCCCTTTTCATTTGCGGTAGCCATAGTAGTGAGAAAACGCGCATTCGAGCTAAATTCAAAATACTCGCCGCAGTCCTCTTCAGGCATCGCCAGTGCGAAAGGCCGGAAAGATTCCCGGTGTTTCACGTACTCGTTCAAATTTTCCTTCACATAGGGCGACCAGGGAGATGCGAGCAAGCTGCGATTGCCGAGAGCTCGCGGACCGAACTCGGCCGCTCCCTGGTACCAAGCGACGATTTTCCCCGCTTGCAGCAGGAGCAAAGTCTCGTTGATTTTATCGTCTTCCGAATCACACCAATGGTAAACCGCTTTGCAATTGTCGAGCACGCTTTTGATGGCTTCATTCGAATACGCAGGGCCCCAGTAAGGATTAGGGGCCGGAGAGAAGCGCGGACGACCCAGTTCCTGATGCCAGGTGAACCATGCCGCACCGAGCGCGGTGCCCTCATTTCCGGCGGCGGGCTGCACGAAAACATGTTCAAAATTCGTGTTGGATTCGATGCCGGCGACGAGAATTGGATTTAGGAAAAGGCCGCCGGCGAGGCACAACGAGCGGGCTTCCGTCTTACTCCGAAGAGCCTCGAACCATTCGCAAAGAATCACCGCACATGCCTTATGAAGGCTGGCGGCAATGCTTGCCCGGATCGCATCCTCCATTCGCGAGGGGGCATCGACAGACATACCGAGTCTTCGATAGAATTCGGCGCTAAACGAGAGCTCACCCGCGTAGCTCCGACGGAAATATTTGCGATTCAGTCGCGGAGGACCAGCGGGTGCGTCACGAAGCGCATCAAGAAACAATTCAACATAAGCGAGCTCTCCGGTCAGACTGAGCCATTGAGTTTTGTGTTCCTCGTCGTGCGGCCGAAAACCTAGAAGTCTAGTAACCTGCGTAAAAACCCATGAGAGTGAGTTAGGGAAGCACACTGACTCTATTTCGCGGATGCGAGTGCCTTCGCCTATGCTGACAGATCCGGACCGCCCGTCACCTTGCTCATCAAGCGCAACAATGAGAGCCTGGTCAAACGAAGAAGCAAAGAACCCGCTGGCCGCGTGGCAAAGATGATGATCGAAGCCCCGCACTACTCCCTGCCGGCCCCGCGACATTTCTCTTACTAGACGGAAATTGTTCAGCTCGCGGCTCAGTTCACCGAAGGCTTTGCTCGTAAAGTAAGCGCTTGACGCTGGAGTGAATGGCGCGAGGCTGGCGCGGAAGAGGAACTGCCGCCTCCAGGAACGAGCGGGCCGGCTGGCAATCGCAATGCGCTCAACGCTTCCGATATCTATTCCCGCGCGATCCAAACAGAATTGAATCGCGGCGCGAGGAATTCCTTCCGCCGTGCGCGTTCGCGTGAGTTTTCCTTCTTCAATCGCCGCGATGACGCCTTGCTCCCCGATCAATACAGCGGCGGGATCGTGCGCCATTGCCGAAAGCCCAAGAATGTACATGTCAGATATTAGCCGCGTGTCGGTTGCTTAACCACCGGATCCGAACCACAGTTTACAGGTTGAAATATGACGTGCCCTTTAGAGGTCTGTGCGGCGCGGCGAGCGGCTCCGAGAAAGCAGCCCACGCAAGCCGAGCAGAACCAAACGAGGCTGGCTCAGGCAGACGCGCCAAAGAATTTTCCACGCTTCGTCGCGGGAGTAGGCAGCAAGCGATTGTTTAGCCGGATCGTTTAACAAGTCCACTAGCCGGCTGTAATCGGCCTGCTGGAAATCATGGAGCGAGCGACGTAAGAGAAGGTGAAGGTCAAGTTCCCGGCGCAGGGTATTGAGCTCGCTGGATCCTCCATTCAAGATCGCCTGAGCAACGCCGAGCGCCCCGCGAAATCCAGTGACGATACCGCCTACGGTAGTGACTTTCACCTGCCCGGCTGCGTCGCCCACCAGATAAACGGACCCTTTACCGACCGAACGGTGAACCGGAACCCACCGTTTGTAAACGGGAATGCGTGCCGCTTGAAATCCGATCGGGTCGAGCTTCCGTTTTTCGAGGAACTTCTCCAGGTGATGACGTGCTTCCGAACCCGTCTCCCCGATTAATCCCAATGCTCCGCGAGTTGGCGATTCCGGAATGAGCCAATAAAAATAAGGCGTGTCCTGCGGCACGAACCACACGCGCGCCGTATCCGGCGACATATCCTTTGGCAACGACACAATCGCTTGGACCAGAGGGACCGTCTCAAGCGGCGCCCAGCCCGCTGCGTGCGCCACACGACTCGAAGCGCCGTCGCTGCCGATAATCGTGTCCGCACGAACTTCCTCGCGGCTTCCGTCCCTACATCGGTCAACCTCAAGTACTAATCCACGACCATTGGGGTGCAGTGCGTGAAAGCGGCGGCCCAACTCGATACTCGCGCCCGAACGCTGCGCTTCTTCCGCGAGGCCTTGAATTAGAGTCCGGCGCTCGATAATCAGGTCGGGGTGCTTCAAAGTTACGGTAGCGGTGCGCCCGTCGGTGAAGAGCTCAAAGTGACGAATCTCGTTAACTACGCTCCTCTGGCCGGCGCGGCCCAGAAGTCCCCGCATTCGATTCGTGACGATCAAAGTGCGCTCTTCGGGTTCCAGCGTTTCAATACGTTCGAATACACGCACTGGAACACCCTGGCGCGCTAGCAAGGAAGCGGCAAATAGCCCGGCTGCCGATCCGCCCACCACAGCAATTCTTTGCTTACCTGTGAAAGGATCAGGGGAGGAATTGTTTTTTGCGTCGCGCAGATCGGGCGCCATATTGGTCAGTTAAAGTTTGCCTTTGCGTAATTTACCGTAGCGAGTCCGTAGAGCTACTTACCGGGTGCCCTCTACCGACTCTGAACACGGCGGAAGCCCCGACGATTACGATACCCGTAACAGCCGGGCAAGAAGTATATCTCTTACTGGGGTGCAAGCAAGATAGACCGGTTCTTCAGACATGCGGGGAGGTTTTCTGGATAACGTCGAACGGTACTATCACAAGGGTTTTCTAAATACAGAGGTGCGGGGCGAGGATGGCCTCGCCCCGGGGCATTGGTGAGAGTCCTAGTTTAGTGGGCTCCGGCAGGCATTTGCATAGGCTCGTCGAAGCTGCCGCCGTAGATGCTGGGTACTTTGGAACCCATCGGCCGAAGGTAGGTCGCAAGCTGTCCGCGATGATGGATGCAATGGTTCGTGACAAACGCGAGGTAGGCAGCTGCCGGCAGTTCGAATATCCCGAATGCGGGGATGATCTTAGCAAGCTTGTCTGGAGACAAAGCCTTTACTTTGGCCAACGCAGCCGGGAATTCTCTTTCGTAGTAGGCCACGATTTCAGCTACGCTGCGGAACTTCTTATCTCCCTCGGGTACGAATTCACCCTTCACTATTCCGTTCAAGAACCAAACATCGGAACTGGCGATGTGGCTAGCGAGCGCGAACGCGGTTCGAGCGTCAGGGTCCGGACGGAAATCCTTCTTTTCTTCCGGGACCGCGGCGAGCACTCTTCTCGTGATCGTGTATTCATTCTCAAGGCCCTGTACAAACATTGCAGTCGCGAATGCTGCTTGTTCGTGATTCATTGATTGATCTCCTTTTATGATAGTCGGGCAACTCCGGCGGTGAGCCGGGAATCGCTAAATTCAATCGAGGCGATAGCTGGGTTTCCGTTCTAATTCTCAACGCACCAGGATTTTCACAGAAGCCTGAGTAACATACGTTACGGACAGCCGACATTGTACACTGCCAACCTCCGGCGAGGTATGGCACGATTTTTGTCCGCCAACGCCGGAAGCTCATGTCTTCGAAGGCGATTTAAGAGGCTCGCTCGCTAGCATTGCCGTATCGGCGAATAGTGATGCCCCGCGCGATAAGTTCTGCGAGCAGTTGCGATACTGCTGGAGAAGTATCTCCGTCACCGGGGACGACAACGGCCCATTGCAGGTTTTCTCGAAACTCTTTCGTGCGGATCTCCCATTGCTCGAAGAAAACGGACTTCTGATCGCCGATCTGAATGATCGTCCAATGGCGCGCCATTGCCAGCGCTTCCGCATCGTCCGGCAGCGGCCCGCTCAAGATGAAATGGTTGTCTCCGTGCACCAAAATGCCGAGCATTTCGCTTTAAGCCTCAAGGCGCGGATCGCGAACTGGATGACCTACAGCAAAATGGTACACGACTTGTCCGTGCTCAGCCGCAAGACTCAAATACTTGTGAACTTCATCATCAAAGAAAGCGCCGATGCCCGTTGCTCGAAGCCCGAGAGCTTCCGCCGCGAGGTACATTCGCTGGCCGACCGCCCCTGCCTCAAAATGTACGTATCGATAGCCGCGATCGCCATAAAGCCGAGTAGCGCTTTCAATGTCACCGATCATGGAAAATGCAACACAAGCATTTCCTGCCAAGTCTTGTCCCAGGCTTAGCGCCGCGGCTACCAGCCGCTGATCTCCCTGCTTTATTAATTCCAATTCCGAGTGTTCGGGCCAGTAACGATAAACGCCGGGAGCCAAATCGTCGATGCGGTGAACGTAAATGTACAGTTGGACGAAAGGCTGCATGGCGAAGTTGGCGAAGAGAGGTTTTCCTGTGCTTGCCAGGAGAGTGGCGAGCTGAGGGAGCGACATCGATTCGTAGCCGCCGCGAAAGTCGAGAGCGGAGCGACGGCTGCGAACAACTTCACCGAAGCTGAGGCTCGTGGAAATTTGAGATGGCAACTTGATTTCGCCGCGGCCGGTCCGTTTTTCTTGGGGCGGGGAGGCCGTGGTTTCGGTGAGGAATTTCGTCGCGGAGTGAATCTGCTCGATCCGTGGATAGGGCACTTGCTCATCCGAGAGGCGGTTTGGCTCGCCGCGAAATAATACCGTCTGGGAGGGTCCCCGGGCCGCAACCGGGATGGATTGTCCTTGAAGGGTCACGATCAGCATGGGCCACTCGTCGTCGTTAAGGAGGCAGCGTGCCGAGACTTTTTCGTCTGAGAACTGGCCGACTGCAAAGCTTTCGCATCCCATCGCGCGGGCAGCGAGCGTCAGCGCTTGCCAGGCGTGTCCGATGTCGTGCAAGCAATATCGATACGCGCGGTCTCGATATTTCCAGGCCTCGCGCCACGCGATGCTGGTCAAAACAAAAATGAGAGGGGCGCCGGTGTCCGTTAGCTTCGAGACGAAATCTCCGATTGCGCGTTGTTCGGCCATGTGGGAGGACGGGCGGTAATGGTAGAGGCCATCGGGCCAGTCAACGAGTCCCCGGGTGCAGAAGTGGAATTCGGTGGGGTGAAGATTGCCGGAAGAAGGATTGACGCGCAGCGCGTAGGTGCTTTCGGTTGTGGAAACTCTCTTGGTCGCGCTGATCGAGGCGGAGTAGAAGAACAGCTGCGAAAGAAATGCCGCCCCGTCTTTCGCGAGCGTGTTACCCGCTTTGCCTTGGAGGACTTCGAGCGCTGGAATTTGGGGGGCTGGTGGGTCGGCCGGCAGGTCGAGGATTGGGACGCCTTCATAGTGGCGGAAGGGGTTGGGCATGTTGGCCCAGTCGAGGAAGTGTTGAGCGCGGCGAAGCTTTTCGACGGTGTGTTTTGTGAATTCATGGTAGTCGCGCCACGCCATCTAGTTCGTCTTGATTGATTGAGCCGCGGGGCGGGGACAGACGAAGACGATTTGCGAGATCGCAGACAGTACCGCGAGGTCAGCGCGCAGTGTGCGAGGCGCCGAACGCGCGGCCTCGCGAGCGAGACGAGAGATTTGCTCTGGGGTGAGCACCAGGACATAGATGTCGCCGCGCGTTGAGTACGAGTATTCGCGGTAAGAGGGGGCGGTATCGCGCGCGAGGTTCATCAAATTATCCCAGAAGGTGCGCGAACGCAGGAGGCGACGCTTGCCGGCCTCTTCGCGATGGATGCGCAGCGAGTGGCGCGCGGGAGATCCGCTCGATTCCAGAATTACTTCGGTGCAATCCTGGGCGCGAAATGCGCGCGAGGGGTCGGCGTCCGGATATTTTTGCAGGAGTTCTTGGAGCGCGGCGGGGTCCGCTTCGAATCCCGTCCACCAGTAGCGGAAGGAGTGGAAAACGACGGTCCCGGCGCTGAGAATTTTCTGAACGCGTGCGAGGTCTTTGCCGGCTACGCTGACGACCATGTCCACAAGCTCGGGGGAGCTGAAAGTTTGGCGGACTACCGGGCGGACACTGAGGTATTCGGCTTCGTCTTCCGTGTATTTGACTGGGATGGTTTCAGGGAGCGGCACGGGTTTCCGAGTGTCTTCCGAAACAACAGAAAGGGAAACAAGATTTTCATCAGGGGCTGAAGCCGGTTTTGCGTTCACCAGCGTTCGCCGGAGCTAAAGCTCCGGCCCCCTGGGGAGAAGTGGGCCGGAACTTCGGACGTGCCCACACCGGGGAGCGTTTGGCGGCACGGGAGCGAGCGGCATCATGGTTTTCCGGCGCCTTTCTCGGTCAGGCGGTCGCGGACGCGGTCGCTCAAAGCTTTGCCGTCCACTGCTTTCCCTTCCAGACGCGCGCGTGCGGCTTTGATCACTGCGCCCATTTGTTTCAGCGAATCGGCGCCGGCCTCGGCGATGGCGGCTTCGACGGCGCGATGAACCTCTTCGTCCGAGGGAGCGGCGGGCAAATACGTTTCGATGATCTTGATTTCTTTGGCCTCTTTTTCGGCGAGGTCGTTGCGGCCGCCCTTGGTGAACTGGTCGACGGACTCGCGGCGCTGCTTGACGAGAGTCTGGAGAACCTGGAGCGATTCCAGATCGGTCAGTGGAGCGATCTTCTCAATCTCTTTGTGTTTGAGCGCGCTCTTCATCATGCGCAGGACGCTGAGGCGCAGCTCGTCCTTTTGCTTCATGGCCGCGGTCAAATCACTCTGGATGCGTTCGATGTAACCCATTCGTGGCTGTCTCCCCGGCAAGGATAGCACACGTCCACCGCGAAGACGGGCGGACGAGAACAACGGGCTTCGCTGAATCATGCGAGAGCCGAATGGCGGGCAAGAATGTGCAGAAAAATGTGAGCGCCTATAGGTGGTTGTGGCCCCGGGTAGAAAGGGTCTAACGGTTTGTTTTCTGTGGCTTCTACTTTTCGACCAGAACCGTGTAGAAGTTGCCAAACAACTCCGAAAAAGCCGTTCGGTTTGGAGCGGTCTTCGACGATTGCTCGCGTGAAACCTGTGGGCGAAAAGTGCGAGAAAATCAAAACGCCTAATGTGCGTTCTGGCCCCGGTTAGACAGGGTTTAATCATTTGTTTTCTATGACTTCTGTTTTTGACCCAGAACCGGTTAGAAATGCCAGAAAAATGGGGCGACTCACGCCGTTTTTCGGGTGCGGAAGACGTCTTTGGGCTCGTGGGGCGAGCTTGAAATTTGCGCGGATACGCTACAGCGGTTATCGAGCGGGAATGGGCCAAAGGGTGGCGTTGGCCGGCTATGCCGCAGCGGGCGCAGCGAGCAGCGCCCCTACGAACAGAATCTTCGGCGGCGGTTTCGGTCGGCGGCGAGGCGCACGCGAGGATCGGCCGTGGCGGCTGCGCGGTCGGGTCGGCAGAGCAGTAGCTCACGGGCAGCCGCCGCCCGCCTTGCTCGTTGCCCTGATTAGCGCCGATCCTAAACCAAATTTTCATCGCAACAATGATAGGAAGCAGGTAGGAGGAATGCAAGGACTCGGAGGCTGTGGACTTTTCAAATTTTTGCGTTCGAAGGATCGCTTTTCGGGGACAGCGGAGCTTTACGTTTTGCGTCATTCCATAGCGGGCGAGCAGGTCAAAATCCGAACCCTTCACAAACCGAAGGGTTCGGCACCCCGCACGGGTTGGGGGAGCTTCGTCTTGAAGTGGTGGTGTGGAACTATCCGCCCTGCCGTCAGATCAACCGGAGAAGGAATCGAGACTAAAGGGTCGGCCACCCGCCAAGAAGGGTTTCGGCACCCCGCACGGATCGAGGGAGCTTCGTCTTGAACTGGTGGCGTAAAGGTTTCCGTCCTGCTGTCAGGTCGACCGGAAAAAAATTCAGATTAAAGGGTCGGCCACCCGCCGGATTCTTATGTCGTCGCTACCCTCGGCGATTCGGGCCTTTTTAGTTTTCGGCAAACGGTTCCCAACTGTTCGTTTCCTGCTCAGTCCCGTCGGGAAGTTGCTTCTTTGAGGATGTCAGCTCCCAGGTCTTACCGGTGTCAGTGTCTATGAGAAAGATGAATCGCGAGGCAATGCCCGAACAGAACAGCTGAAACTTGGCACGATTCCCCTGAGAGTTATCGCCGCGACCTCTAACCTCCATTTCATCCCATGCATACTCGTCTAAGCTTTTTGTGTGCACAAGTTGAAACACTTTTCCCGTAAATCGATCAAGCCTAAACGTCCACTTCGCCGCGAGCTCCGATTGAATGACCTCATAACGCGCACCTGGCGGAGCAGCCGTCATTTGGTGCGCGGGGCTTGTATCATTCTGTGCAAACGACGGCATTGAAGAGAACGCGAACATGACCGCTAAACACGCTAGCATTCGCATCTTTATTCTCCTTGGCGTATTCAGGGGACCGAAATAGGTACGTTGCCAGCTGCAAGGCGAGCCAGAATCGCTGGCAACTCTTTGTAAGCCGTATCAACCGCATTACGGTCATATGCGTTGGGAAAGTTCATATGTCCGATGATATTGCGCGACACCCGCATAGACTCCAGCACGACTAGAAACTGGTCTGTTTCAGGGATGATCGGCGAAAAGAGGTTACTGTTGATTCTCAGTATTTCAGTTAAATCAAACAGGTCGATGAGATAGATGTCGTGCGAGCCCGGATTAGCATGCTTTGGTTTCGCCGCGTAACGGGCTCTTCGTTTTTGAGCCTTATTCACCACATTCGGGCTCACCGCTTCTGTCCACCACTGCTGTGAGATTTGTTTCGAGAGAACCGAGTTGATGATGACCCGCACAGCGTTTTCGATGGAGTACAACTTCCAGTACACCTTGCTCCCAACATTTCGACCGCAGCGGTCTACGCGACGAGGCAAGAAGGCAAACTTCCTAAAGTCTTTGACCAATGGCATAAGCTACTTCACGCCCTTTTTCTTGCCTTTGCGCGCAGTATAACGATATTGGGCTACAACACCCTGGGTTGTTTGAAGAAGGTTGCTTATTTCGACGTTCGTAAACCCCGCTACGCTCAGCTCAATTGCTTTTTCCGCGTCGGTTCCTTTCATAGTGTGGATGAGTAGCAATGCAAGAAGGCGCTCGACGCGGTCTGCTGATTCGTTGCTCACGATTTACCTCCTTCTGACGCGAAGATTCGTGGTGTAAGTTCGAACGGCTGCTGGCGAGGTATTCAAAACCTCCGCAATGGTCTGGTTATCGATGCCTGCCATCTTAAGTAGGCGAGCACGTTCAGTCATGCTTTTGTCCTGTCCCACCTGTATGCCCGTGACCTTAATTAGTACATCGACCTTGTCATTGAGATCCTTCAAAAGCTTCTCTACACTGTCTGCCATTGGTTCCGTCCTTTTAATGGTGCTTTTCTTCGGTCTTCTTAGATTTCTTCGCGAGTTTTGCGATTCGATTTACCCGATTCATATCGACACCGATAGCGGTTCTAATTTGCGATTGCGGCACTCCGGCTGCGGCCATTTGGAAAATGAGCAAATCTTGAAGCGTGGATAGAACAGTGGGCTCGTCTGCCTTATTTGCCATTTATCCTCCGCTGGTAGAGGTTGGTTCTTCCAAGTTCCTCTTCAGATAACATGGAGATTTATACTTCGACCGCCGGATTACCACAAGCGTTTATAATCACCGACAGGAGGAGCGCAATGTCGGATGAGAAGCCACTCGAACGGTTAGCTTCCCTGTTAGAGAAGCAGATCGCTGTCCAGTTACACTTTGGCGGAGCCAATCAGAATACGATCGCTCGGGTGCTGAACAAAAGTAAGGGCTGGGTCAATGACCTGCTGCGCGGAGTGCCGAAGAAGAGCCTAGGCGAGTAAATGATGACTCACTCTGTGATCGACGTTGGTTCAAACCTGAACGAGAATCTAGAACGGTGGTCGGCTTCTCTGTCACGTGGAGGAGACAAACTCAAGGTTTTCAATGTTGTTTACTCCAGCAAGCGTAAGCAGTGGACGGCGAAGGAGATTTCTGAAGAGTTAAGGGGTTCTATTCACCCGTACAAGGTTCCGGACGTCGCGAGAAAACTGGTCGGCGACGGGATACTACATCAACTTCCCGGATCATGGCCGGTCATTTACACCAAGAATCATGACATTCAGCACTATAGAAACAAGATTTTGTCGCTCGCTAGGAATAACGGCAAGCGACGAGCATTGCCCACGAAGCGTAAGTCACAGGTAAGCGTCAAGGTTCATGTCTCTGGTCGGCATCCGAAGCTCGGAAAAGCTGTTCAGATCACAATCGACGACATTGACCAATTCGCGCGGGCCCGAAAGAAAAGGAAAAAGTTGCCTGTCCTTAAGCCCCTGCCTGAGGAGCGGTTCAAGCGCGGTTTGCTGAAGCTGTTCGGCGAAACCGGAAAGTTCTTCGATTCCGGCGTTGAACGGGATGACTTCATCACTAACAAACTAAACATGAAGGGGAGGCGTTACCCTGCGGCCTTTGCCTTGAAAGGTCCGGGGCTAAAAGCAAAGACCATGACTCCCGCCAAGTGGGGAAAGAACGGCAATCAGATTCAGAAGCTCGTCTCGGCACCCGCTCGCGTGTTCATCCTGCAAGCCGAAAAACAATTCCACGAAGACTCGCTTGAGCAGCTACAGAACCTCGTTGAGCACAAGGCATTCCAGCAGCACCGAATTCTCTACTATGGTCACATAGACCGGGCTGACTCACTTCGATTGCGCCGCGCTTATCCGGAATACTTTTAGGTAATCCGAACTCATGGTAGGACTCTTCCTCTTAATGGTATGGATTACTAGGGCCGCAATCCGGCTTGCTTGGGTGTGCGTCTGGTGCTACCTTGCCCGCTTCGCGGGCGCTAATTTGGCTGAGGCGGCTTTCGCGCGGAATTAGGCGTCGAGAGAAGTGCGCAGAACAGCGAAGAGCAGCGCAGAGCAGAGTAGAGCGGCGATGGAAGCGTAGGACGGCGGCACGACGGCGAAACGCTGGGGAGGTGGTGAGTGGCGACGAAAAAGTGGAGTTCGACGGCGCCGGCGGATGAATTTCATCCTTATATAGCGGCTAACGAGAGCATCGCGGAGTTTACGCTGCGCGCGGTGGTGCTGGGATCGCTCTTCGGGCTGTTGTTTGGCGCGGTGACAGTTTATGTGGGGCTTCGCGCCGGGCTCACAGTTTCTGCTTCGATTCCGATCGCGGTGCTATCGATCAGCATTTTGCGCGCGTTTGGGCGCTCGACCATTCTGGAAAACAATATCGTGCAGACGACCGGGTCGGCGGGAGAGTCGCTGGCTGCGGGAGTGATGTTCACGATTCCGGCGCTGATTTTTCTGGGGTTCGGCACGGAGTTTACTTTCTGGCGAATTTTTCCGCTGGCGCTGCTGGGCGGATGGCTTGGCGTGCTGTTCATGATTCCGCTGCGGCGGCAGTTGATCGTGAAAGAGCACGGCAACTTGACGTTTCCGGAAGGTACGGCTTGCGCGGACGTGCTGGTGGCGGGCGAGCGCGGCGGGTCGTTTGCAGGACGCGTCTTCTGGGGCCTGGGCCTCGGAGGCGCTTACACTTTTTTCATGAACACGATTCAGGCGTGGAACGCGCAGCCTGAAGCGCGGCCGCACTGGTTTCCGGGCGCTTCGTTTCGCGCGACGATAACTTCCGAATACCTCGGAGTGGGCTACATCATCGGGCCGAAAGTTTCGGGCATCCTGTTTGCGGGCGGAGTGATTTCCTGGCTGCTGGTGATGCCGGCGATTCAATTCTTCGGGCAGCTTGCGGGGAACACTCCGATTTATCCGTCGACGATTCCGATTCCGCTGATGACTCCGGATGACATGTGGCGGCAATACATTCGTCCAATGGGGGCGGGAGCGGTGGCGGCTGCGGGACTCATTACCCTGCTGCGGACGCTGCCGACGATTATTTCAGCGCTGCGCGCGGGAATGAAAGATGTTCGAGCGCAAGGAGCGATGCAGACGGAGGGGAAAAACCGGTTGGACCGGGACGTGTCGATTCGCACGGTGCTGGTGGGGTCGTTTGTGATCGTAGTGATGATGTGGGTGATGCTGACGTTCGATCCGATCAAAGGCGCGAGCACGACTTGGTATCAGAATCTGCTTGCGGGAGTGTTCGTAGTGGTTTTCGGATTTTTGTTTGTGACGGTGGCTTCGCGGATCAGCGGGCTGCTGGGAAATTCGTCGAATCCGGTGAGCGGGATGAGTATCGCGACGCTGATGGCTACGTGCGCGATTTTTCTAGTGGCTGGGTGGACGGCGCCGAATTATGCGGTGCTTGCGTTGGTGATTGGAGGCGTGGTGTGCACCGCTGCGGCTATTGCGGGAGCTACTTCGCAGGACCTGAAGACCGGCTACCTGGTGGGGTCGACGCCATTCCGGCAGCAGATGGGGTTGTTGATCGGCGTAACGATTTCGACGATCGCGATTGGGGCGACGCTCAACCTGATGAACACGGGGTTGCAGAAGTACGTGCCGACGCGGATTCCGGTGAATGTGGAAGCGCTGGCTACCGGCGTGAAAGTGGAGAGAAATTCGATCACGTATCAAGGGAAGAATTACGTTTTAATTAACGCGCTGGGGTCGGCGCAGATTGCCGACGGCGAATATCTCTACGATCCGGCGACGAAGGAAATTGAGATTCAGTGGGTGCAAGGCATCGGCGGAGATAAAGCTCCGGCGCCGCAGGCGCGGTTGATGGCCACGGTAATCAACGGCATTCTGACGCAGCGGCTTCCGTGGCGTCTGGTGCTGATGGGCGTCGCGCTGGTGCTGGCGGTGGAAATTCTGGGCGTGCGGTCGTTGGCGTTTGCGGTGGGCGCTTATCTTTCGATTGGAACGACGGCGACGATGTTTGCGGGCGGGCTGGTGCGTTGGATGGTAGAGGCTTCGTCGAAGAAAACGGAGGAGGGCGAAGCTAGCCCTGGCGCGCTTTATTCGAGCGGGTTGATTGCGGCGGGCGGAGTATTTGGCTTGCTCGGGATTGTCATCGCACTCTTGCAAGACCCGGAGATTTCAACGCGCGTGCCGCACTGGCTTGTGGTTGTGTTGCGGTTGCCGTGGCGTCCCGATCTTTTTGCGTTTGGTCCGAAGATTCTCGGGTCGCTGGCCACCAGCAACCTGTTCGGGCTGTTTATGTTCATTCTGCTGGCGGCTTCACTCTTCTACTTCGCGCGCAAAAAGCTCGATAAAACATAAAAGCTTTCGTCGCGAGCGATCATTTCACCCCGGCGCTTAGCGCTTGGGCGCTTTGTTTGGGTCGGGCGGACGCGACGGGAGATTCTTCGGATTAGCCTCGAGCGCTTTCATCACTTCAGCGATGCCGCGCTCGAGCTGCGGGTCTTTGCCTGCGATCACCGCGGCGGGATCGTTTTCGACGACGATGTCGGGCTCGACGCCGTGTCCTTCAATAACGTACTGGCCTGCGACGCTGGCCGTTGCGAATTCCGGAACAAAAACCTGACCGCCATCGAGTAGCGGGCCGCGTCCGCTGATGCCGACCACGCCGCCCCACGTGCGTTTGCCGATCAGAGGGCCGAGGCCTGCCTGCCGGAACATGTACGGAAAAATGTCGCCGTCGGAAGCGGAAGTTTCGTTGATCAGACAAACTTTCGGGCCGTAGAAAACCGTGCCGGGATAGGTGTTGGTCTGTTGGTCTACGCGATCGAAATCGGTGCCGAGCAAATCGCGTCTGAGGCGTTCGATGAGCATTTGGGAAATATTGCCGCCGCCATTGCCGCGGACGTCGACGATCAGAGCTTGTTTGCGAATCTGAGGATAGAAATACTTGATGAATTCGCGAATGCCGTCGGCGCCCATGTCCGGGATGTGGATGTAACCGACCTTGCCGCCGGTGGCGGCTGAAACGGCGTCGCGATTGTGCGTGACCCAGTCGAGATAGATCAGATTGCTTTCGTTGGTGATGGGGCGATACGAAATGGTGTGCGAGCCGTCCATCGTGGGTTTGGAGTTGACGGTGAGCTGGACCGGACGGTTGGCCTTGTCGCGCAAGAACTGGTACGGATTGTCCTTGGTGGTGAGGTCGCGGCCGTCGATGGCGAGAATGTAGTCGCCTTCCTTGACGTCGATGCCGACTTCGGTGAGCGGCGAACGGTAGACCTCTTCCTCGTTTTGACCTTTATAAATTTTGACGATGCGGTAACGGCCGGCGGTTGCGTCCAATTCGATGCGAGCGCCGGGAAGCGCAACTTGGGGGCGTTGAGGAATTTCGAAATCTCCACCTGCAATGTAAGCGTGCGAGACGCTGAGCTCGGCGATCATTTCGCCGATGACGTAGTTCAAGTCGGAACGATGGGCGACGTAGTCGACGAGCGGGCGATATTGATCGCGCAACTTGTCCCAATCGTAGCCGTTCATATTTTGCACGTAGAAAAAGTCGCGGTAACGACGCACCACTTCGTCGAAGATTTCGACCCATTCCTGCTGTGGAACGCGATCGACCATGAGGCCATCGGTGGCGACGTTCTTGGCCCCGGTCTTGCCTTCGGGCTTGACGTCGTACAGCTTGAAGCTCCGCCCGTCGCGCACTAAGACTTTCTTGCCATCCTGGGAGACGTCGAAGCCGTCGATTTTGTCGACCAGAGTGGTTTCCTTGCGGTCCTTGAAGGCGAAGAGAACGAGAGAGGTCTGCGGGAAGGAATCGCGGCCGTAGAAGGGAGCACCCTCGCGCGCGTAAACGAGGTATTCCTTGGTGACCACCAGGCCGTTCAGGTTGTCAGCATCGACGGGAACACGCGTCACGCGATCGGAAAGGCCGTCGAAATCGATGCGGAGGTATTCTTTTTTCTTCTCCTCTTTCTTGTCGTCTTTTTTGTCAGTTTTCTTCTCGCCGTCTTTTTCAGGGGACTTATCTTTGTCGGATGATTCCTCGCCGGGCTTGGTGATGGTGACTTCATCACTTTCCGGAGGAAAGGGGTTCTTGCCGTCTTTGCGCAGAGTTAGAGCGAGAAGCGAGTTGCCGCGATTGGTGGCGAAGTTGAATTCGATGCGGCTCAATTGCGGCTGATATTCACGCGTGCCAACGTAATAGAGATAGTTTCCGTTGGGATCCCAGGAGGGATCGCCGGCATCGTAGAGCGGGTCGGTGACGCGATGGACTTGACCGTCGCTCACGCTCCACACGTAGATACACGAAAAGCCGCTGGGTTCACCCATGATGAAGGCAATATGGCCGCCGTCAGCAGACCATGGATATGCGGGAACGCGTCCACGAGGATTCTGCGCGACCTGGGTGACTTTTTTGTCGTCTAGAGTCAAAACGTAGAGTTTTCCGTCTTTGTCGCCAAAGGCGATGCGCTTGCTATCGGGCGCCCAGCTGGGCTGATAGAGCATGGCGTGGAAGCCATGAGTCAATTCTTCGGGTTTCCCCGTACCATCCTGATTGATGAGGTAAAGCTCGTCTTCGCCATCCATGTCGGAAATGAAGGCGATCTTTGAACCATCCGGCGACCACTGCGCGAACTTGTCGTGAGCGTTCGACGAGTTAGTGAGATTGCGGGTGGCGCCTTTCTCGATCGGCGTGGTAAAGACGTCGCCGCGAGCGACGAAGAGAGCGCGTTCACCCTTGGGGCTCAATTCGGTCCACTCGATTTGATTGGCCGCGGAGATGCGCGAAGGCCGCATGGCCAGAGCGTCGGTGGGAACCTGGATGGAGATGGGCGTGGACTTCCCGGTCGAGATATCGAAGATGTTCAGCTCGCCATCCATTTCATAAACGATGCGGTCTTTGTGATCGGTGCTGGGCCAGCGAACGTCCCACTTGGTGCTGTGAGTGAGTTGGTCGGTGGCCTTTGTTTTGGGATCGTAGGAGTAGAGATTGAGCGTGTCGTCTTTGTCGGAGGAATAATAAATTTTGTCGCCGACCCACATGGGATCGCGATGAGCGCGAACGTCCTCGGTGATCTTTTGCTGGGCGTTTGATTTGAGATCGTAAATATACAGCTGCTGGGCCCATCCGCCGGAATAGCGTTTCCAGGTACGGAAATCGCGGAACAGAGGCGAATAGACAACTTCTGAACCGTCCGGAGAAAAATCGCCGGCGCCGGATTTCGGCATGGGCAGGGCTTGCGGCAGGCCGCCGTCCATTGACACGGTGTACAGGCGGGAGTCTCCCAGGTCGAAATATTCGCGCAGCGAGCGGAAGACGATGGACTTGCCGTTGGGGGTCCAGCCGTAAACTTGATTGTCGTAACCCCAGCGTGGAGGCAACGGGCCGCGCGCGGGATAAAAAGTGAGCTGTTTGGGGACGCCACCGGTGACGGGGATTACGTACACTTGTTCGTCGCCGTCATATTGACCGGTGAAGGCGATCCACTTGCCGTCCGGTGAAAATTTGGCAAAGAGCTCGACGCCCGGGTGCGCGGTGAGACGCGTAGCCAATCCACCCGATGTGGATGCGAGCCACAGATCACCTGCGTAAGTGAAGACGACTTTGTCGCCATGAATATCGGGAAAGCGAAGAAGCTTGGTTTGAGCAGTGGCGGAAGAAGCCGCAAGCACAACGGCAAGAAGACAGAGAACAGCAGCGCGAAATTTTGGTCGCAGCACGGTTTTCCTTTCAGTCAACGAAATTCGCAAAAGTTCGCCAAAGACAAATGGAACGATGCACATTCCCGGCGCCGATTTGGCCTGTTCGCACTTTGTTGGGCCGTCGTTTTTCAACGTACGCCGTGGGGTAATGTACATGCGACGGCCTTACCATGCAATGCTTGGCATTCGGCGGACGCAATCGACCGCCGAGTCAGCACGACCGAGCGCAACGCATGTGAATCGATGCGTCCAGGCCGATCGCTACTTGCCGCTTCGATGCAGCGCTGAAAGCATATAGACCTTCGAGCGGAGAGCCGGCAGCGGATCGTCGGACAGCTCAATTCCGTCAGTCAGGTTTGTAGGATCAAACGCCATCGTTTTTTGGGCTGCTTCGCTGTCTGCGACTACTGACGTGACGGTGATGGTGCCGAGTTCAACGGTCTTGCGATCGTCTGGCCAAACTTTCGTCGCGTCGCTCGTGCTATCGCCGGGATTCGGGAGTTGCACGATCAAGCGGAATTTTGCGGGCTCCTTCGCGAGACGGGTTCGGAGTTCGTCAAATAGGAAATTGGGGGACGTGGCTTTGGCGTCCGCATCGCGCAGATATTGCTTTCCCGCGACAGGAATAATCTGATAACGCGCGGCCTGTTTCTTCCCGGCCTTGTTCACGAAAACGAAAGCATTGTTGCCGAAGAATTCTTCGGTGGCAAAGCTGGTCGGCATCGGCTTGGGGTCGGTGACGAATTTCATTGCGGCAGGATGGGTAGAGAGAAACACTTCGACCGGCCAAGGATGAGGCTTGCTGGGGTCCGTTGCTACGACCGACTGCTCCAGCGCGAGAAAATCCTCGCCGTTTCCAACCACGAAGCCGTTGTGCGCAAACGCAACGATATCTGTTTTCTGCTTACCTGGAAGCTTGAATCGAACAGTCATACCGCGGGGCTGAGCGTCCGGTGAGTTATCAGGGATGGTCGGACTAGGAGCGGCATCCGAGAAGCGAATGATCAAGGGCACGGCAGAGCCCTTGAACTGCGCGGCACGGGAAAGATTTGCTGCATCTTTCGAAGCCGTAAATGTTCCTTCGCACACGACTCCCTTGGCATGCACTACACGATTGCCCGGTTGAACTCCCGGTACCTTCAGCATGGTGTCAAAAATTTGCTGCGCGAGATCTGTGGATTCCTGAGCGGCCCACGGACCGGTATGGAACAGAAACAATGCCGGCAGCAAAGCAACCAGTGTGAACGCTGCCCACACGTTTCCCACGATTGAAATTGAGCGCGCGTGCTTTGTGTCTCTCTTGGCCATCTCCGATCTCCTCTGTTTGATTAGCTTCAGCCCAAGTTTTTGTCGGCTGATTCAGTTCGCCGAAACAGCCTGGCAGGAACCCTCGGACTGAATATAGCGGGTTCGATGTAGAAACCAAGTGCAAAGATTCCACAAAGAAATTCCGGCCATGTTTTCTATGAGTGAGGGAAGGGAATTCCTCCGTTCTTTGATGGGGTAGCTTACAAGGAGGGGAAAAGTGATACACCCACTCGGGCGCTGTGAAGCGTAGCGGAGGGAGAACGATCCGCGCCGGCGTTGCCAGTAGCGGTTGGCGATGGGAATTTCGATGGATTTTAGATGCGTGGAAATTTTGTTTTTATTGCGACGGAACGCCGTGCACTGACGCAACACAGGGCCTCTTGCTGACTGTTAAGATAATCGCTGGCAAATTGGTGCCGGTCAGCAAAGAAACTGATCGGTGCTGGGAGCAAGGTGAAGATCCGAGCATGCCGGATTCTCAAGTCTACGTGTATGAGAAGCAGGGGAAAACGATTATTGCTGACGCATCGGAGAGAAAAAGTTGGTCCGCCATCGGCGTTAGGCGCTTGATGAGAGAATCAAAACTAAGCCAAGCACCAGTCTCAAACGCAATCAAGGGTAAACCAGTTCGACGTCAAACCCTCTCGATCATCAGAGAAGCAGCAGCCAAAAATACTGCGTGAGTAATCTGCCCGCAACACCCTTATTAAATCGGACACTTGGGTTTTAGTACGGCCTATGTCCGGTAACGCGACAAACCAGGACTTACCGGGTGTTCTACCAAAATGTGATAAAACCTCCATGGCTCGAACAACGGTTCACGGTCGTGAGGTTGATTCGGTTAGCCATGGAAGAATGAGGGAAATCTCATGCCTAATTTGTCAGCACTTTTGGCCAAGATCCCGGATGAATTCAAACCGATGGCGGCTCTTGGCATCGGCGCGTTCATGCTGGTTTTTCTGGTTCTGCTGCATGGTGCAGGTATCCACGGAATTCTAGTGCTGCACAAGCGCCGCGAACGTCGCCTTCAGGCGGGGCGGCCGCTTCTAGTAAACGCATTGCTGTTGTTCGGTTCGACCGTTTTCCTAATGCTCGCCCTACATATTGTGGGATTCATGCTGTGGGCAAATTCCCTTCATCTCATGGGTTTGATTCCCCATGCTTACGATGCGATCTACTTCTGTGCGAACGCTTACACCACGCTCGGCTACGGAAACGTTGACCTTGGAGCGCATTGGCGGAACATCAGCCCAATCATTGGCATCTCCGGACTGTTTACGTTTGCCTGGACTACTAGCGCGCTTGTTGCCGTGGTAGCCTCGCACAACAAACTCATCGAGCAATTAGAGGACGAGCGCGAGCAGGAAATACGTACGCGATTCACGGCTCTGAAAGATAAATGGAATGCCAATGGTAGCGGCAGCCAAGGCAATGCCGCTGGACCAGATAAACCCAGCAAATGACAGCGCAAAATGCACAGGTCGACGCGAAGAATGTCACAATGATTGAGTCTTCTGCGTGACCTTATCTGGTACGTTCATTGACGCTGGGCTTGTCTTTCGCAAATATCACTCCCATGTACATACCCCTTCCTAGTACTCGACTTGTCCGGTTTGCGCGTTAACCCGGAGTTGGCCCGCCACCTTGAAAGTGAGCTAGTGCTCTCGGGTGTTCTACTCGCAGATTGACGTGACTAACACGGAGTGGGTGTATCACTCTTTCCCGCCTTGTAAGCTACCCCCTGCGTTCTTTGACTCCGTGGTGCGCTACATTTACACTTGATGCGTGCCATCCTTTTCGCGCGGCTACGGGCATCGGTTTGACCTGAGCGGATATTTTCCGCGCGCGATTAAAACAATCTGCATCGCCTGCATCTCGGTTTTTTTCCTGCAAACAATTTCGGGATTGCTATTCCACGAAGCCGGGCCGAGATTTTGGCTGGAGTGGTTCGGTTTGGTGCCATACGCAGCTGTGTACGGGTTCCGAGTCTGGCAGCCGTTTACTTACATATTTCTTCATGGCGGCGTCCTTCACATTCTTTTCAACTTGCTGTACCTGGCGATGTTCGGCGCGGACCTGGAGCACACCTGGGGGGCGCGCAAGTTCTACACTTATTTTTTCGTGTGCGGCGTGGGCGCGGGAATTATCGACATTATCGTAAAGCTGCTACTGGATCCACACGGCCGGGGCACGGCGTTGGTGCCTACGATTGGAGCTTCTGGAGCGATCTACGGCGTATTGCTCGCGGTGGCAATCGTGATGCCGCACCGGCAAGTCTGGGTATTTCCGTTGCCGGTTACGGTGTCCATGCGGATTTTCGTGATCGTGATGGGCGCCATCGAATTTTTCAGTACTATCGGTGCCACCGGCGATGGCGTGAGCCACGTTTGCCATCTAGGCGGGATGCTGGTGGGCTACATTTACCTGCGCCGCGGGTCCTACCTTTACAACTATAGGAATTTTTTTACGGATTGGAAACGCCGCAGGCTGCGCAAGAAGTTCGAAGTGTACGTCCGCAACCACAACGAGAAACCGCCTTCAAATCCCGATAATTGGGTGAACTAGAATTTGCAGCGCGCGCATGGGGAGTATCCGATTATGGGGTGCTTCCAGCAGGCTTCAGAACGATCTTCCGACTATCGAGATCGTGATCAATAGAGACGGCAACGTTCTCGGCCGTGCCGGGCAAGGTGTAGCCTCTGACAGCCGGACTAATCGAGTAACTCCCCGCAGATAAATCTCCAAATTCAAAGCGACCATCCTGACCCAGGCTGGCCGTCTGCGTGTCCCAAGCACGGTCGGAGGTTATGACGATCTCCATACCATTCGGGACGGTCTTACCGTCGCTTAGAACTATTTGGCCCTTAAGACGATTGCCGGGCTTCACCTGGATATCACCAACGTCCACCACCTGCCTATCCACACTTGTCGCGCACGTCACGGGCTCAGTCGCGCCTCGGCCCGCCATAGATTTCATCTTGGCATAAACATACCACTCCACTGGGGCCGGCACGTTAGTGATGGCGAATGATCCGTCGCTCTGCGTGCCGACTTTCAATTCGCCGTAAGGATTGCCAACCATATTTAGATCAGATCCCAATCCGCCCCGCTCCCGGGCGATCAGACCGATTTCAGCACCGCCGACTGGTTTGCCGTGTGCCATCAAGCGGCCACGAATGACAGCCCCTTCATATAACGAGACAGTCCGCCGTTCGGTTCCGGTGGGCATGACAATAAACTTCGGCGCCGTGTTGCGACCTTCCACTAACAACAGCATCTTGGAGGCAGATCCTTCATAGTGGACCTCGAACTCACCTTTATCGTTAGTCACAACTAGCAGATCGAGACCGGGAACTGTGCCTATCAAAGCTCCTAGCTCGCTTGCGACGCCCTGCGGCTCTACGACGACATCGCGCAGCAGATTTCCACTGCTGTCTACCACGCGACCTCGCACCATTTGCCTAGGGTCTTCAACGCTTGATCGTGGACTTAGGACCGCGGTTGCGGGTCCGATGGACGGATCGACCTTTTTAACGGAAACAGGCCCGTACCCATCGCTGAAGACGAACAGTTCGAACCAAAGGTCAGGATTGAGATGTGTGAAGGTATATGTCCCGTTAGCGTCAGTAAGGGTGCGCTTTCCACAGTCGGCATAGCAACTCGGGCAGAACGTGCTGTATCCCGTCTTCACACCGGCGTGATAGACCATGACGGTAGCGTGTTCTATAGGTCTGCCGTTTAGGTCTGTAACTTTCCCCTTCAGCGTCACAGCGTCCGCGCCCAACGTAACGGTGCCAAAAATCAAATATATTGCGGTAAGCTCGACCCATTTCCGCACGAGTCGCGTTTTTATTCGGAAGAATGTTGTTTCGCACAGCGGGATCAAGTTTTGTTCGCTCGTAGCTTAATAGAACCTCTACTAAGCAATAAAGTCAATACTTGACAGTGGCAATCATTGGAAGTTGAGCAAGTACACAAAGCCCGCGCAAGAAAAGAGCAAGTATCAACCGCCGATGCGGATCAGGCGCATCAAGTTAGTGGAGCCGGTTGTGCCGAGTGGAGTGCCGGCGATCACGCCGATGATGTCGGCTCGTTTCACCAAATTCTCTTCCGTCAGGCGCGCTTCTGCAGCTTTGGCAAGTTGGTCGATGTCGTGCACGCGCGCGATGGTTCGCGGTAGCACGCCCCACAGCAGACTCAGGCGGCGGCGCGCTTCCTGTACCGGCGAAAACGCAACGATGGGCGCACGCGGGCGGTACTTAGAAACGAGTCGTGCGGAAGATCCCGACTCTGTGAATACGGCAATAACTTTCATGTGCAATTCTTCCGCGGCGTGGCAGATGGCTTCGGCAATCGCTTCGCTGATCAGCAAATCTCCGGAGCGCGCCGGACGCGGTTGGATCGTCATGCTAGCTTCTGCCTCGCGAATGATGCGGTCCATCATCACAACGGATTCCAGCGGGTAGCTTCCCGCAGCCGTCTCGCCGGAAAGCATCAGCGCGTCGCTGCCGTCGAAAACCGCGTTGGCGACGTCGGAAGCTTCCGCTCGAGTGGGCCGCGGATTTTTCTGCATCGAATCGAGCATTTGAGTGGCGGTGATCACGGGAACGAGCGCGTCGCGCGCTCCAGAAATGATTCGCTTTTGCACTACGGGTACTTTCTCAGGGCTCATTTCCACGCCCAAATCTCCGCGCGCCACCATAACGCCGTCGGCAATGGCGAGAATTTCGTCCAGGTTGTCGATGGCTTCGGGTTTTTCGAGTTTGGCAATTACCGGAGTGTCTTTTTTCTCGCGCGCGATGGCGGCTTTGGCAGCCCGCACGTCTGCTGCAGTGCGAACGAAGCTCAGGGCGATGTAGTTTGCGCCCATTTGCAGGGCGAAGTTCAGATCGCGGCGATCTTTGGGCGTTAGCGAAGGAATTTTCAGCTTCACGCCGGGGAGATTTATGCCCTTGTGCTCACCAAGGTCTCCGCCGTTCTCGACCTGGCAAACAACTTCTTGCCCGCGAATAGAGATGACGCGCAAGGAGATTTCACCGTCGTTCAGAAGAATGCGGTCGCCCTTGCGCACGGACTCGGGCAAAGCGCGAAAAGTTGTGCTGACGCCCTGATCAGTGCCGACGACGTTCTTGGTGGTAATTACGAAGCGTTGGCCGAAGTGCAACCGCACCGGCTTGCCTTGATCCAACGGACCCGTGCGGATCTTTGGCCCCTGCAAATCAGCGAGAATCGCAATCGGCTTGCTGTAACGCGCGGAGGCGCGGCGCACGTAGATCGCCAGCCGCATTTTTTCCTCGGGAGTGCCGTGGGAAAAATTCAGCCGCGCGACATCCATACCCGCGTGCAAGAGCTCGTCTATCATTTTTTGAGAGGAGCTTGCGGGTCCAAGCGTGCAGACGATTTTTGCTCTTCGAAAGTTTGGCACGATTATTTTGCCACGACAAAGGCGTTTACAACGGCATCGAGGAACTGAATTCCTTTGCGGAATGAGTCGATCGGAATGCGCTCATCATCGGCGTGCATGCGCATCAAGTCGTCTTCGGTGAGAGGAAAAGGATCCAGGCCGTAGGCTTGCACGTTGCGCATGCGCAAGCGCGCGGAATCTGTACCTCCGGTGGACATGTAGGGAACCACTGGAGCGCCTGAAAATTGCTGAGCGCTTACGGTCTTGATGGTCGCGTACAAATCAGATTCGAGCGAAGAAGATGGTGCGGCTTCTCCGCCATTCGGTTGTGTTTCAAAGCGAATTTGCGAATCGTTTACGACCTGCTTTAGTTTGACGAGCAGCGGATCGAGCTGGTTGCCGGGAAGCAGACGAATATTCAGGACGCCGCGCGCTTCCGAAGGCACCACATTTTGCCGTATGCCGGCTTGGAGCATTGTGGGAGTAGCGGTGTCGCGCAGCATCGCATTCCAAATAAGGTTATTGTTGGAAACCCAGCGAGCTGCGTGGTCCGCGCGGTCAGGGCTCTCGAGTGCGAGCAACCACTTGCCGGTCTCTTCGTCCTGCAGCGGCGCGATTCCTTCAAAATAACCGCGCGTGACTGAATTGAATTGCACGGGCGCTTCATAGGCACCGATCTTGCCGATCGCGGCAGCGAGATGCACCACGGGATTATCCTTGCGCGGAATCGAGGCATGGCCTGAAGTTCCGGTCGCGATCACATCCACGTTTACGGCGACCTTCTCCGTAGCTTGTATCCCGACGTATTGCACTTTTCCATTTTTCAAAACGGTGTGGCCGCCTTCGTTGAGCGCGAAACCCGCGGCGATTTTGTCCCAATGTTTTTCGACGGCAAACTTCATTCCGAACTCGCCGCCGGCTTCTTCATCGGCTTCGGCAAGGAAAATGACGTCACGATTGAGGCGCACGCTGGAGCGTTTCAAAGAAATGAAAACGGCTAGATTGGCGGCAACCATGCCTTTATCGTCAATCGTGCCGCGACCGTAAAGGTAACCGTCTTTCATCACCGCGGCGAATGGATCGACAGACCACTTGCTCTTGTCCACGCCGACGACATCGAGGTGGGCCATTAGAAGCAGCGCGCGCGAGGAATCCGGCATGGCGGCGGCGGAAAGGCGCGCAACAAGAAATCCACGGCCAGGCGTGCTTTCGAAAATTTCCGACGCGATTCCTTCTTTTTTTAGGACATCCGCGATGTATTTAGCGGCCACGATTTCGTTGCCGGGCGGATTCGAAGTGTTTATGCGGATGAGATCCTGCAGCCAGACAATGGCTTCGCCTTGAAGTTTGACCAAATCGGCGCTTGGCGCTGCCGGCAGTTGCGCGGATTGAGACTGGAAACCTTGTCCGAAGCTGAAAGACGCGCAGCAGAAGACGCTACACAGTGCCAAAACACCAATTCGACCAGCGTAACGCACCATTCTTTTCGTCTCCAAGTAACTCGTGAATTACGTCGCCAACCGGAAAAGCGATTTATACTATCATGACGTCACGATGTAACCGGGCGCTTGGAGCGCGGCGTTTTCTGGATGGCAATAGACCATCCACAAAGCGCCCTGGCAGCATCAAAGCAGTGGAGAGGGAATATATGAGTTCGAAGATGTGGGTGCGCGCGGTTCTGGTGGGATTTCTCCTGACGGCCTTGGGAATTCCTCCGAGTTCTTTAACTGCCTGGGCAAGACAGCAGGAAGGGCCGCAGAAACCCGCGCCGGCACAGCAGCCGAGTACGGCTCCTCCACCAACGGGGCGGCAGCAGCCGGCGCAAGCGGGGCAAGCTCCGGCGCCGCAAGTATCCATCGCTGTGGAGTCGAACGTTGTAAATATCGACGCGGTGGTTACAGATCAGGACGGAGACATACTCACTAATCTAAAGAGAGAAAATTTTCGAGTCCTGGATAATAACCAGCCACAGCAGATTTCAAATTTTGCTCCGAGCGAGGCTCCCATCACGATTGTCGTACTGATGGAGTTCAGCCGGCTTGGTGGCGAGTGGTACGCATACGAGGCGAAGAGCTGGGGCTACGATTTCCTGAGACATCTGAACGACAAGGATTACGTCGCGTTCAAGACGTTCGACCTTCACACGCATGTCTTAGTGGACTTCACACGGAACAAGCAGGAAGTGGCGCAGGCGGTGGCAAGTCTGTATTTCCCGGATTTTCACGAAGCCAATTTGTTTGACGCGCTGCTGGAAACATTGGATGAACTTCGCGACGTGAAGGGGAAGAAGTCGATTCTGCTATTGGCGAGCGGATTCGATACGTTCAGCAAACACACGCTGGATCAAACGCTGAAGCGCGTGAAAGAAACCGATGTGCCGATTTACTCGGTGGGGATGGCTGAAGAGCTTCAGGTGCGGAACCCACGTGGGGACAGTATCAGTTATCTCCAGGCCAAGAATCAGCTCACAACATTTGCCGAAATGACCGGCGGATACGCGTGGTTCCCACGGTTCCAGGGCGAGATGAACGGTATTTTCAGCACGGTCGCAGAGTACCTGAGGAGCCAGTACACGCTGGGCTTTACGCCTTCTACTTCTCCGGACGGGAAATATCACAAACTCAAGCTCGAGATTGTGGACGAGCAGGGCAACCCGATGTTGCAGCCGGACAGGAAAGGGAAGATGAAGAAGGTGGTGGTGATAGCGCGGCAAGGTTACACTTCGCCCAAGCCCGCGGCCGGCGATTAATTCGCAACGACGCCTCGTGACGGTCCTATGGCGTCGAAATTGAGTTTTTGCAACGCGCCGATATTTCCATCCGCTAATAGCCGCGTTCGAGGTCCACGCGATTCAGTAGTTCGCGGCCGCTGAACCAACGTTCGAGGTTTTCCATCAGCAGATCCGTTTGACGATCCCAGAGATGCTCGCTGACTGCGCTTACGTGCGGCGTAATGAACACGTTATCGAGCTTCCACAACGGATTCTCAGGTGGTAGAGGTTCTTGCGAGGCAACGTCCAGCGCAGCGCCAGCAATTTTGTTTTGTTGCAAGGCGGCAATCAGTGCGGGTTCGTCCACGAGCGCGCCGCGGGCCACGTTAATGAAATATGCGGAAGGTTTCATTAACGCGAACTCGCGCGCGGCCATCATCGCACGGGTCTCGGAAGTTTCGGGTGCGGCGACTATTACGAAATCAGCTTGCGGCAGCGCTTCATGCAACTTCGAGGATGGAAAAAACTTTTCGGCGAGTTCCGCGTCGCCCTGGCCCGAACGTGTGACGGCCCGCACGCGAATTCCGAGCGGTTTGGCAAGTTTCGCGACTTCGCGACCGATGGCGCCGAAACCGATGAACAGAACGACTTGACCGCGAAGCTCGCGTGGCCGCACGGGAGCGTCCCACAATTCCTGTTGGGCCCACAGAGCTTTCTGCTGATAGCGAAAATAGTCCGGGAAGCGGTGGGCGAGAGCGATGAGTATGCCGAGGATATGTTCGGCCATTGGAACGCTATGGACGCCGCTGGCATTGGTGACTTCGATGCCGCTGCGGCGCAGCTCGGGGTACATCAATTGCCCGACGCCCGCAGCGGTGGAATGAAGCCAGAGAAGCTTGCGCGCCCAGGCGAATTGTTCAGGGCGCAGCGAGAAGCCGACGAAGATGTTCGTATCGGGGAGCTCGGTCTGCAGGCCATCGTAAGTGGGCAGATGCACGAAGTGCATTTCAGGCCAGCGCTCGCGAATGCGTTCGGCCATGCGCGCAGGAGGATTCCACAGCGAGAAACGGTGCGAGACGCAGATGAGCAATTTTGTTTCGGCGGGAATGGAACGTGTCATGTCTGATTCTTCCGAAAGAAAAAGCCGAGGACTGTTGCAACGAGCAACAATCCGAGCAGGATGAAGGCGGCGCGGAGCGACCAGAAAGCCCAAGTAGCAGCGAAAAGAAGCGCGAGCCAGAGAATGTTCATGGGGCGGGCGTAACCCATGATCTCGGATTTCTTGTCTCCGCGTCCGGGTTCTACTTCCATTTTTCTCGATTCTCCTTTCCGCGACAGCGCGCGAAGATTTAATTTATTTTGCGGGCGCGCGCAAGTCGCGTCCAGTCATCTCTCCCGGCTCCGCGACCCCGAGGACACCGAGCATTGTGGGCGCAATATCGCGCAGGGAGCCGCCCGGCGCTAGTTTTGTCCGGCCGTCTTCGCTGAGCAAAATGAATGGGACGGGGTTGGTGGTGTGATAAGTGTGCGGGCCGCCGGTGACGGGATCGATCATGGTTTCGGCGTTGCCGTGGTCAGCGGTGATGATCCACGCACCGCCCCGAGGGAGCAAGGCCTGAAAAATCCGGCCGAGACAAGCGTCCACGGTTTCAACTGCCTTGATTGTCGCTTCGAGATTTCCTGAGTGGCCGACCATGTCCGCGTTTGCGAAATTCATGATGATGGCGTCGAATTCGCCTTTTTCAATGGCATGCACGACGGTTTCGGCGATACCCGCCGCGGACATTTCCGGCTTCAAGTCGTAGGTGGGAACTTTAGGTGATGGAACGAGGATGCGTTCTTCGCCGGGGAAGGGTTTTTCGACGCCGCCGTTAAAAAAGTAGGTGACGTGGGCGTATTTTTCGGTTTCCGCGACGCGCAGGTTCTTGAAGTGCTGCTCGGTAAAAACATTGGCGACAATTTGCTCCAACTTTTCGGGCGCGAGGAGATAGCGGAGCCAGGGCCAGGATTTGTCGTACTGGGTCATGGCGACAAACGTGAGATTTTTGGGCCGGTCGGGATCCACGATTTTGTCGAAGGCGGGCTTCGTTTGCTGCATTTCGCGCAGGCGCACGCGCAAGAGGTCTGTGGCTTTGGCACGATTTCTGATCTGCGATTGCTCTCCCTGTTCTGAGATCACGAGGCCGCTGGGAATGTGCGTGATACGAACGCCCGGATACTGGCCGGCGGAGCCAGCGGGAGAAAAAGTGTCGATGCGCAAGTCTTTCACATCAATTTGTATGTCGATTTCTCCTGCTTCGCGCGGTTCCACGAGAGCGCGGGTCATCTGGCGGGCGCGGTCGGCGCGGAAGTTGAAGAAGATCACGGCGTCGTCATCGCGAATGACCGTGCGAGGCACAGCGGCTTTCCCCGGCGCAGGCTCCATTGTGATGACGGCAGGAATGATGAATTCGTCGGTGACACTTTTTTCGTAACTTGTGCGGACTGCCGCGATGGGATCTGCAAATTTTGCTTCCGAGTCGCCATGAACGATTGCGCGATAGGCTTTTTCGATGCGTTCCCAGCGATTGTCGCGATCCATGGCGTAGTAGCGGCCGCTGACGGTGGCGATTTGGCCCGCACCGAGTTCACGCATCTTTTGCTCGAGCTGGCGGAGAAAATCTATTCCGCTGTTGGGAGGAGTGTCGCGCCCGTCCATAAAACAGTGGACGAAAACATTTTTGACTTTATTTTCCCGCGCCATTTGGAGGAGCGCGAAGAGATGGTTGATGTGCGAGTGAACGCCGCCGTCGCTCACAAGGCCGAGAAGGTGGAGTTGGCGCGCGCGGCCGCGTTCCATGGCTTCGAGAAGCAGAGGCTGGCGCGAGAATTCTCCGTCGGCGATGAGCTGATCGATTCGCGTGCTGTCCATGTGAACGATGCGGCCGGCGCCGATATTCAGGTGGCCGACTTCGCTGTTGCCCATCTGTCCGACGGGAAGGCCGACGGCGGGACCCGAAGTTTGGATTAACGTGTTGGGAAAATCCTTGAGGATGCGGTCATAGTTGGGCTTGCGCGCGAGGGCGATGGCGTTGCCTTTGGTTTCGGCGCGGTAGCCCCAGCCGTCAAGGACGGTGAGGACGATAGGTTTTGGGCGCTTGGTCATGGTCGATTCCGGCCCCGAGTAGACGGGAACGCGATTATTTGTTTTGAACTTGGACTGCGCATATCAGCGCCCAACAGGCTAGCACGGAGGTCAAATCTTGTTGTTGCCTAGAGCGGAAGCAAAGATGAGGAGATGGGAGTTATTTCAAAAGGGCTTTGATGCGGCTGCCGAGTAGCTCTGCTGCTTTTTGTTCGGGGAGGAGGCGATTTAGGATGCCGAGATCGGCGTCCACGATGAGGTCGTGGTCAGTGACTTCGACGGTTCCTTTTATGGGGGAACTCAATATGCCCATTTTTGCGGTGAGGACGAAGGCGAGTGTGGAGCCCTGCCAGGACTTTTGTTTTACAGACAAGCGGACGGGAAGTCCGGCGACTTCCTGGAACATCTCGTTGAACGAGCGATCGACAGACTCGATCATTTCCGCTTTGGAGCGGTTATGTGCCACGGTGATTCGCATGATTCCGCCTCGTCCGTATCTTTGATGCGTTGATACTGTGATACTTCGATCGGCTGACCTCTAAAGCTCCGGGGCCGCGCTCGTGCTGGGCCGGATATGAGAACAAGTTCGATTTTAGGATGGAGCGGTCCAGGGCGCACAAATCACTTTTTGACAGTGCGGTCCGATTCCGAATCCTTGGAATTACGGGTGACGCGCCAAAATCCGGGCGTGGGGACAACAAACTCGACTCCGACTTGTGTCTTACCCATGAAGCTGTCGCCCAGGTTTGTGACACGGCAGAGGAGTTCCTCTCCGCTACTTGGATTCTCAACGCGAATGATCTGATTAATGTCGACGGTGACCGCGAGAAGTATCAAGGCACCGTGGTCGTTTACTATTATCGCTTCCGTTTTTTCCAACATAGCACGCTTGCCGGCGTCGCGCAGTCGAACGGTCACAGGTACCCTGGTCTGGACGCGCTTACTGCGGCGACGATGCTGCGGTCGTGGATCGAGAGAGGATCCGATAGTCACGAAAATAACCTAACAAGTATCCAGAGGATTCTCAAGTTTCAAGGCCAGTTTGTGCCTTCGGAGATATTGCATAAGAACTTCGATTTGCAGGAGCGCGAAGGGTCTAGCGCCCGAGTCTTTCTAATCGGTGACCGGCTGAGTTCCTTCGCTTTGCTCGAGAACACGAGAGGGAGAGGGTCAGCGCGAGAGCCACTGCTTGCGTAGCCAACTGCGAAAGGGGCTGTGTTGCGTGGCCAAGTAGGCGTTGGCAGCCAGGGTTATGGCCTGGGCTTGCGTGGGATACGGATGATTTACGCGGGCCAGAGCGCCGAGGCCGATTTTCGCGTTCATCGCCAGCGAGATTTCGCTAATCATTTCGCCGGCGTGGCTGGCAGCGACTGTAGCGCCAAGAATCTCGTCGGTTCCTTCCCGAACGTGGATTTTTACGAAGCCGTCGTCTTCGCCGTCTGTGATGGCGCGGTCGACGTCGCTCATCATCACGACGAAAGTCTTAACGGGGATGCGTCTGGCACGCGCTTCCTTGACGTACAGGCCAATGTGCGCGATTTCCGGATCGGTGTAAGTGCACCAAGGAATTGCCAAGGCACTTAACTTTTCGCGGCTCCAAAACAGCGCGTTATTGATTACAAGGCTGGCGGCGGCAACTTCTATGTGCGGGAATTTCTTTTCCGAGCATACGTCACCGGCTGCGTAGATTCGCGGATTGCTGGTTTGCAGATAATCATTGGTGGCAATTCCGCCGTCCTTATCGTACTGCACGCCGGCAGTCTCGAGATTCATGCCTTCGACGTTTGGCGCGCTGCCGATGCCGACGAGGATGTGGTCGACGGTGAGAGTGAATTTGTAATCCTGGCTGACCAGTTCAACGATCTTTTCATTCCCTTGCGTGCGCACGTTCACGGTTTGTGTGTTGAGGTGGATGCCGATTCCGTCGCGCGCCAGGGAATCGGAGAGAATCTGCGCGGCGTCACGCTCTTCATTGCCGAGGAACATGGGTTCGTCCTGCGCGATGCTGACTTCGGAACCTAATCGACAAAATGCCTGCGCCAGTTCGCAACCGAGCGGCCCGCCGCCGAGGACGAGCAAGCGACGAGGGCATTCGGTGAGGTCCCAAACATTTTCATTGGTGAGATAACCGGTCGCCTCGATTCCGGGAATCGAGGGAGGTTTGGGACGGGCACCGCTGGCGACAAGCGCGCTCTTGAAGCGCAAGCGCTTTCCATCGACTTCGATCGCATCGCGCGCGACAAAGCGCGCCTCCCCAAAGTACACATCGACGCCGGCAGAGCTTAGCCTATGAGCAGAGACTCGCCGACTGGTGCGCGCACGCACTCGGCGCATTCGTTCCATCGCGGCACGGAAGTCCACGCTAATACCGGTGGGAACTTGCGCGCCAAAAGTTTCTGCATCGCGCATCTCTGCGTACGCGCGGGAGGTGCGGATGATGGCCTTGGAAGGTATGCATCCAACGTTGAAGCACGCGCCGCCGAAAAGATCGCGTTCGATGATGGCTACTTTCGCACCGACTTTGGCGGCATTGAGGGCGGCGAGGAGCCCGGCAGGTCCGGCGCCGATGACGACCAGGTTGTAGCGCTCAACAGGCTCGGGATTTTTCCAATCGGCCGGGCGAACGTTCAACAAATCTTTTCGATCATATTCGTCGGATGACTGATGGGATGGTAGTGGTCGAGTGCTCATTGGAAATCCTATGTAACCAGGGAATTAGACATTACAACCATCCACCTCGAAAACCGGCGTCCCGAAGTCCGTTCCCGATATAAGGGGACTGACGCACGAGATTCCAGATCAGTTGCGAGCGGTAGTTTTCGATCATCAATACCACGATGCCCTGATCGAGACCAAGATAGCCGTCGCTGACCCAACTCGAGGATCCATCGCGAGCCAAAGTGGGATTGAAGCCGCTTGGCAGCCGGTATTCGTTTACGACTCCGGGATAACGATCGCAAAGGTGGCGGATCGCGGCGAGCGCCATGTCTGGCGCAAAGACAATCGAGGCAAGCGCTGCGGGCGGAGAGATGGTGCCGTCGTCCGTGCCATACGGCACGCCGCGCGCGGTATAGCCGAAGAAGCGACGCTGTATGCCATCTATGCGGAGATGCTGAGGGCTGGGGCCGTCGCCGGCTGAGAGTCCCCAGAAGTTCTCGCCGTAGCCGCGGAAATCGTGAGGATTGCGCAGAGCGTATTCGCGCTGGATGAGAGTGGCTTGGCGGCTGTTCTTGAAATAGTCGCTATGTTTTTCGCGCATGAATTCGTCTTGAATATGGCGGAAGTCGATCCACGCGTGCGACATCTGATGGATGAAGAGCGGGCCGGCGTAAAGATAATCGTAACCGTACAGATTTTCCCATTGGTACGTCGAGGTCCAAGCCGAAAAGCTACTGGCAGGAATCGGATAGGTGGGAGAGGCTATGGCCAGGACATAAAGAATAGTCGCCTCGGTGTAACCTTCCCAGCCATAGTGGAGAAAACCGCATTCAGGTTTCCATCCCTGCGAAAGAGTGGGTGTCCCATTTTGCGCCCAGGCCCAATCGATGCGGCGATAGAACGCGTCGGCGAGTTGCCGGATTTCGTTTTCGCCCGGAGTATTGCCCTTGAAATAAGCAGCTGTGGTGAGTACTCCGGCAAGCAGCAAAGCGGAATCGATCAGAGAGAGTTCCGAATTCCAGATTCGTTTGCCGGATTGCATGTCAAGAAAGTGGTAATAGAAACCTTTGTAGCCGGTCGCGTCCGGGGCATCACTCTGCGCACTGTTCAAGAAGAAATGGAGCGTTGCGAGGGTGCGCTGGACAGCGTCTTCGCGCGTCATCCAGCGGCGTTCGACACCTACGGGATAGGAAGACAGCGCGAATCCGACAGCTGCGATGCTGCACGCTGAACCAGCCGCGGACCTATCGGAGACCAATCCATTGGCCGGATTGTACTGATCCAGAAAATAGCCGAAGGCCGCGCGCTGGAGGCGATCGAGAAGGTCGTCGTCGGAGAGGGTCGGGAGATTAATCCTGTCCTCCTTCACGATGCGTCACTTCCGGCGGGCCCGCGACGCGCGGTGGACGGACTACAGGATGGCCGGAAAGTGCTTTGAAACCGGGGAAGACAGCGTGTTCGCCGAGCCGCTCTTCGATGCGGAGGAGCTGGTTGTATTTTGCAATGCGATCGGTGCGCGAGGCCGAACCGGTTTTAATTTGACCGGAGCCCATGGCCACAACGAAATCGGCCAGGAAAGTGTCCTCTGTTTCGCCGGAGCGGTGAGAAACGATAGAAGCATAATTCGCTTTGCGCGCCATTTCGACGGCTTCGACGGTTTCCGTCACGGAGCCGATTTGATTTAATTTGATCAGGATGGCGTTGCCGATTTTCTCGGAGATGCCACGCGCGAAAATCTTCGGGTTGGTGACGAAGATGTCGTCGCCGACAAGCTGAATGGGTTTCCTGGTTTTTGCGTCGGGGCCTACGCCGGGTTTTCCGAGTTCGCGGGTGAGAATCTTCCAGCCGTCCCAATCGTCTTCTGCAAGACCGTCTTCGATAGAAACAATCGGGTACTGCTGCACCCAGGATTTCCAGAACTCGACCATTTGCTCGGAAGTGCGCTCGGACTTGTCGGATTTCTTGAAGACGTATTTCTTTTTGTCGCGGTCGTAAAATTCGCTGGAGGCGGGGTCGAGTGCTATGGAAATCTGTTCGCCGGGTTTGTAGCCGGCGGCGGTGATGGCTTCGAGGACGCGGTCGACGGCTTCGACGTTTGATTTTAAGTTTGGGGCGAAGCCGCCTTCGTCACCAACGGCTGTGGAATAGCCATTTTTCTTCAGCACCGCTTTCAAGCTGTGAAAAACTTCGATGCCCCAACGCAGAGCTTCGTGAAAATTGGGCGCGCCGAGCGGCATGACCATGAATTCCTGGACGTCCACGGAATTATCGGCGTGCGCGCCGCCGTTCAAAATATTCATCATGGGTACCGGAAGAGTATCGGCGTAGCCTTCGGACGAATATCGAGCGAGATACTGGTAGAGCGGGAGTTCTAGCTGGGCAGCGGCAGCGCGGGCGGTGGCCATGGAGACGGCGAGTATCGCGTTCGCGCCGAAATTGGATTTGTTGGGCGTGCCATCGGCTTCAATCATGCGGCGATCGACAGCGCGCTGATCGGAAGCGTCCATGCCAATGATGGCTTTGGCAATCTCGGCGTTCACATGGCCGACCGCTTTGAGCACTCCTTTGCCGAGGTAGCGAGACTTGTCACCGTCGCGAAGTTCGATGGCTTCGTGTTCACCGGTAGAGGCGCCGGAGGGAACGGCAGCGCGGCCTATCGCGCCGCCTTCGACTCCCACTTCGGCTTCGACCGTAGGATTGCCGCGAGAATCGATAATTTCACGGCCGCGGACGGTGATAATTTTTGTGGACATCAATCCCCCTGGAGAATCCGTGTTCCGTTTTATGCGGAAGCCATTCTAATCTTTTATGAATCCTAAAATACAGCGAGGCAACGCAAATTGTAACGGAACTATGCGAATTATTGGGATGATCTGGAAGATTGCGCATGAGCGGCAATCGCCGGACGGGTGAAACTGAAGACGACTATGGCGGAAGAGCTGACGTTTGCGCCGCCATGTTTCGCGGGAGCGAAATGCCAGAGGCGCAGAGCGGCAACGGCGGCGGGAGTGAGCGGTTCCAAGTCGCGCAGAACTTTTACCGAATCGACTTGCCCTTGCTGGCCGATGTCGGCGGACAGGATCACGCCACCGCGCTCCTCGGAGCCGTATGGATAGTCGGGCTCGACGGTGACGATCGGGAGTGCGCCACGATCGGCGGAACTTTTCGCTGCAGAATCGGAGGAAGCGTCTTCGTAATTGTGGACTGTTGCATTTCGAGGAGGCACGTAGGGTTGGGGGAACTGGAACGTGATTCCTACTCGTGTCTCGACTTCCCGGCCTTCTGAGCGCGCGGGGAGAAAAGTCCAGGTGCGCACGGCCACTAAGGCCTTTTCGAGGAATGGAGATTCGCCGCGCACGACCTTTATATCCGCGAGTCTGCCGCTGCTGTCGACGAGCGCATCGAGGACGGCTTCACCACCGAAAAGTGTTTGCGAGGGGTAGGCCGCTGGAACCAACGAAAGCGGAACGGGCGGAGAAAATCCCTGAGATTGTTGTGCGGCATTGTCCTGATGATGTGAATCAGTGATGGAAGTGTGCCATACAATTTGTTTCTGCTGTAGCAATGCGATTGCGTAGTGAATAGGCAGAATGGCGCCTAGCGCATGTTGTTCGGCGGGAGCGACGGCAAGTGTATGGTGGCCGAACCATTGGCCTTCGACGAGGCCAATTACTTTCTGAGAATCAGTGGAGAGTACGGGAGCGCCGCTTTGACCCAGGAGGATTTCGTGGTTGAAGAGGAGTAGTTCGGTATCGCCTTTTCCCTTCTCCAGTTGCGAAAATTCAGAATCGAGAACTTCTCCGCTTGAACGCATTTCGATAGTCGCGTTCAGCGTGTAAGCATCGCGAGGCTTGGAAGGAAGCAGAGCCGCGGCGAGAACAGCTTGACTGCGTAGCGGCCTGTCGTAAGACAGGGGCAGGAAAGAAACTTTGTAATTAGCTGCGAAAGGATTCGGGGTGACTCGGAGGATGGCCACATCGTGTTCGCGATCGATAGCCACCAAGATCGCCGGAACTATACGGAGAGATCCCGCGGACTGGCGGAGAAGAACATAAGGTTGACCGCCGTGAAGTTGGCTCAGGACGTGCGCGTCGGTGATTAGGTAGCCGTCAGCGTTGATGAAGAAACCATTTCCGTAGAAAAGGTAGTGAACTCCGTGATCGGACGAGGACTGATCGACAGGGTAAACGACGGGGCAGATCGCGTCCCATAGCGTGGCATCATCATCTGCGATCTGGGGAGTACAAAGTGCGATGAGAGGGGACAAGAGGCAGGCGAGAGCCGCCAATGCCGCGCCCAGTTTGTGATTACGCCCCATTTGTTTGAAACCTCGGAGTTGTTGACGGATTATTCAGGATAGCGGGGTCTGTGAACTGCGCCAGTTGGCCTTTGGGACAGCTGAGGCGTATTCGATAGCTGTTTGCTGTCAGCCGGTGTGCCCGTGTTACAGGATCAGATGGAGCCAGCGGAGAGATTTGTGGCACGCACGAGCAGCGCTTGGAGGTCTCTTTGAGCAGCTGGAGCTTTCTTTCCGAGCTGACTGGCGACCTGGCGGCGGGCGGTCTGCACGGTTTGCAATTCCGCAGGATCCGCAGTCGCCAGTAAATTTTCGGCACGGAGAAAACAGGCGTAGATGAGATCGTTGGGAGCCTGATGGCGGCGAAGGAATTGGCCGTAGTTGAACCAATCGAAACCTTCGCTGCGAGCGTCGGCGGCTTTGGCGTCGAGTGCAAGGCCACGCTGATAGGATTGCGCGGCGGCCGCTGTGTCTTTTCTTTTGTCCTGCAAATCGGCGAGATGAGCTAGAGCAAGGCTTTCGAGTTTGGCGTCGTGCGCGCGCTCGGCGAGTGCGATGGCGGACTGATAGCGCGCCAGGGCTGCGTCGGACTGATTGATTGCGGATTCATCGTCAGCCAGTTGAATCGTCGCGGAGAGGAGCTGATTCGCGGTGATTGCAGCGGAATCAGACTGCATCGACGCTAGGCGCAGGAAAATCTCCCAATGTCTGGCGGCAGCCGCGCGTTCACCTTTGCGATCGAAGGCTTCAGCGAGATAAAGTTGCGCGTTCGTTTGGTTTGGATTTGCGTCCAGCGCTTTTTCCCAAGAGTCAATGGCTTGATCGGGATTATCGAAGCGGGCGGCAAGCAATCCATAGTTCACCAGGGCATTCACATCGCGCGGAAATATTTGCAGCATTTTTTGGTAATGCAGGTAGGCGTCCGAATAGCGGCCGGATTCGATCAACGCTCGAGCGTAGGCGTGCTGCAATGCAACGTTTTGCGGACTAAGCGCGACGGCTTGCTGGAGCGAGGCGACAGCTTCGTCACGCTGGCCTGCTTGTGATTCCGCAGAGGCGATGCGGGCTGCGAGCGCGCTGTCATAGGGATTCATGTCCGCGGCGCGGCGGAGAGCGGAAAGATTTTCATTGTCGTTGCTCATGGCGAAGTGAATCTGGTCCACACCCCCCCACAGAAAAAGTAAAACGGCGAGGCTGATACCGAATGCCGGCGCGGCGAAGAAGCGGCTGCCAAACCATTTCGCAGAGTCGGTTTTCTTGGAGGAGGATTCTTGGGCCGTCGGCTGCACTTGAGTAGCTAGTGCGGATTTTCCGCCGCGATCAATCAGCAATGATGCGATGCGTGAGTCGCGCAACTTCCACAGAGCGCCATCCAGAATGAAATGGTGGATGTTCACGACAGCCATGAAAATCAGGAAGCTGGTGGTGAAATCGTAATGAAAGAGATAGCTGACCAGCCACGGGCCGGGAATGAATAGAGCGATGCCGCCGGCAACAAGCGTTGCGAAATATATGGGCATGCGCCAGTTTGACTGTCCGGCAGCATGGGCTTCGCGACGCTGGTAATAGCTCGTTATCCAAATGTACTGCGTGGCATGTAGGACGGCAAGAATTCCGCTGCTGTAACGCGTTTGCGGCACGTGATAGGCGGAATGCAATTCGAGAAGAGTGGGTAAGACGAACCAAAGGAATTGGGTTACCGCGAGAGTGAGCGGCGCGAGCATAGCATGAACGCCATGCCTGCGGACCATGCGTTGAAAACCAAGCCAGGTGAAAATTGCGAACGCGGCGCCTAACATGAGACGCAACGGAAACGTGAATCTCTCGGGCAAGCCCAGCGAAAGAATCAGCGGATCGTTCGAGCCCCCGGTTTCAAAGCTCGCGAGCAGCATTAAATAAGACACGACGAAGGCAGCGCGCAGCCAGCGGCGCTCGGTCTGCGTGGCTTCTGCTCCGCCGCGCCTGGCGAACATCATCAGCAGGCCGTAGTTCTGACCGCTGTAATGCCACGGGCTCCAATAGATGTAGAGGGTGAACACCCAGGGGAACAAGCGCGGGGACGCATGCATCAGGATGACGGTGAGGGCGAGCAAGAACGTGATGTGCAGGGTGAAAAATTTGTACTTCTCGAAATTTTCGCGCGTGTGATAGGCGCGATAAATCGTGGCCATGAAATGCGGGTAGTTAAAAATGATTGCGAGGGCGTAGAACGCGACGGCCCAGCCGTGCGTGTGCGTTGGAGACATCCACATCGCTACGCCGAGAAGCGGAGCAGACCAGGCGCCACAACCTACGAGCAAGTCGAGCCAGGGGCTATAAATCCAGGGAGCGGATGATTTTGACCCGTTGGAAGCAGTGGAAGAGCCGACGGGGGCTCGGAGGTCGGAAGAGACTGGTTCCGTTTGTAACAAAGTGCTCAAAGCTGGTGCCTCGATTGGAATTATCGTTTTACGTCAACCACGAAGTTTACTTCGGCTCGGAGATTCCGGCGGACCGCACTGACGAGGTCATGTAGAAAGGGTAACTTCGACAAGAGGAATCGCGGTTGCCTGGCTAGATGCGTTTCGCCGCTCGTGATTTTCCCCAGATGAAAACGAAAGCGCCCGCGCCCAGCAACAAGATCGTGAGACCTAGTATTTTTGCGACGGCGAGAATTGTGTGCGGGTCGTCTTGCGCCGGGATAACCGAAAAAATAATCGTGATCAGGGTCGAAGTGAAACCAAGCACTCCGACAGCTTTTGCGACCGTGCTTCCCCCTGGAATTTGCATGATTCCCGGGGCGGGCGGCTCGCGTTGCAAGCGTATCAATGAGGCGAACACGAACAGATAAGGTATGAAATACGAAATAATTCCCATGCTTACCAGCGCTTCGTACGCGCCATAGACGCTGGTTCCAGCCTGGCTGATCAAGACCAAGATCACTGCACACCCAGCTTGGCCTAGAAGCGCGACGTAGGGCGTTCCCCACTTGGGATGGAGCCGCGCGAAAGCTCGAGGAAGATAGCGATCGAGTCCCGCGACAAAAGGAAGCCGTGCGGAAACGGCTAGCCATGCTCCCATCGCGCCAAGATTGCTGACGGTGATCAACAACGCCGAGAGGGAAACGACTGCAATTGCAACGGCGCCAGAGAGACCGATGCGTTCCACTGATTTTGCGATTGCTTGCATGATGCCCTGCAGGCCACTTACTTTGTTTGCAGGAAGCGCGATAAGCACCGCGACTGTGCCGAGAATGTAGCCGCTGGTGACGAAGGCTCCTCCGGCGAGCAATCCGCGGGGAAGGTTTTTACGCGCGTTGTGGATCTCGCCGCCGAGGAAGGATGCGGATTCCGAGCCGCCGAGAGCGAAGACTATGGTGGCCAGGAAGAGAACGTCGCGGAAATGCATGTGGGGGACGATGGTTGAGTGCGTGAAGACGGTAGCTGATCCGAGACGATGCCAGGCGATTCCGGCGATGCCAAAAAGAATTGCGATTGGCAGCCATGTTCCGATAGCGCCCAGGTTGTAGAGCCACTTACCGACGGAAAGACCCATCAGATTGAGACAGGTTGCGAGCGCGAGACCGAGAAGGGCGAAAAGCAGAAAATACGTTTTGCTGTTTAAAAACGATTGCCAGTGAGCGGGGCCTATATATAGCGCATTGCCTGCCGTGAAATAAAGGATTGCGGGATAGTAAGGAAGATTGCTGGTCCAATATGTCCAACCTGTGATGAAACCCGGAAATTCTCCGAAGGCGCGTTTCGACCAAACGTAAGGGCCGCCTTCCTGCGGATAGCGCGAAGATAGTTCCATCACGGAGAGCGCAAGCGGGAGGTAAAACGCGCACCCAGCGATCAACCAAATGACAACGGCGCTCGCTCCCACGGTTGCAGCAGTCGCGATCCAGCGGAGGCTGATACCAGTGACGATGTAAAACAATACGAGATCCCGAAAACCCATCGACCGCCGGGGACGAATTGGATTTCCGGGTTCGCTCGCTGGGGATTCCGCTGGAGTCATCGGCTTTAGGCGGACATGATGCTCCGAGAAGATTTGGAAAGCGAGAGCGTTTGCGCTGCTGGGATTTTCGCGGACTTTGGGTTGCGTCGCGTGCCAGGACTTGCATGGAGAGAGCATCTAGATTAGTATGACCGTCGGTCAGTCCATAAATCGCAGTGCGCAAATAGCAATAAATGGAGAGCGATCCCAATGACAGCTTCTGCCAATGACCTAGGGTCAAGACACAATAATTTCAGACAGCGTCGCGCAATTTTAGAGCCGCGTGTCCTTGAACGAGCAGGGAGGCCTTCGCCACCGCGTACGGAAGCAAAGCGAGCGCGCATCGTGGACGCTGCGATGCAACATTTTGCCGAACATGGATACCATGCCGCTCGAATTGAGGATCTTTCGGCGCAGTTGGGAGTAGCGAAGGGGTCCATCTTCCAGTATTTCGGCAGCAAAGGCGGACTGTTTTTAGAGGCTTACAAAAAAGCGGTGCGCTCTTTTCCGACCTACCTGGATACTCCTTCACAAATTCGCGAGAAAGGATTTTTTGAAATTCTGCGGTACTGGCTTCTGAGAACTGAACGGTTGGTTCGGGAAGATTGGATTCCGTATCGCGTGGCGCTACTGGGAAATTATGGCGTGGACCTGAGCTTGAAGCGGGAGATCAACCGGTTCCTGCAGATGGAAGATCCCTACGGCAGCACGGCGTACGTGCGGCTGGGAATCTCGCGCGGCGAAGTACGATCTGATATTGATTCGGCGCTGATCGTTTCGATTCTGGACTGGACGATGGAACGATTCCAGGATGCGCTGCTCACCGAGGAACTCGACCCCGGACTTTTTCCGCACCCGGCGGACCCGGAGAAAAACAAGGCAAGGATCGATCAATTTCTACTTGTGCTGCAGGGTGCGATCGGAGTGTGAGAAAGCGTTTGTCCGATGTTTTCGCATTTGGAGCCGGTCAAGGTAAGGGCGACAGAGTCAATTCCGCCGCGGAGAACTGGAAAGGGGAAGCTGGATGGAAAGGACGGTGAAGGAAATCCTCGCTTCGTACGACGCATCCGCGCCGCTGCCGGAAGCTCACACGATTCCTGCGCCGTGGTACACGGATGCGCGTGTCGCTGAACTCGAGCTGCAAAATGTTTTTTCGCGAGCGTGGCAGGCTGTGGGACGTGCGGACCAGGTTGAAAAGCCGGGGCAGTACGTTACTGCGAGCGTGGCGGGCGAGCCGGTGGTGGTGGTACGTAGCGGCGACAAGAAGCTGCGAGCGTTTTTCAACGTATGCCGACATCACGCGATGACGGTGATGAACGAACCTTGCGGACAGACGCCGCACCTGCGCTGTCCATATCACGGATGGACCTACAATCTCGAAGGCGAGCTGCGCGGGATGACGGAGTTTGACGGCGTCTGCAATTTTGATCGCGCGCAAAATGGACTGGTGCCGATTCGAGTAGAGACTTGGGAGAAGTTTATTTTTGTGAATCTGGATCCGCAAGCGGGATCGCTTCCGGATTTCCTGGGCGCACTCGTGGGGCTTGCGAAGCCGCTGGGCTTTGAGGGTCTGAAATTTGTGGAGCGGCGGAGCTATACGTTGGAGTGCAACTGGAAAGTTTACGTGGACAACTTTTTGGATGGCGGGTATCACGTGCCGCACATGCACAAGGGGTTGAACAGCGTTCTGGATTACACGAATTACACGATTGAGAATGTGGATCGCTGCTGCGTGCAGTCGAGCCCGGTTACGGTGGACAGCAGCTCGGAGGCCAGCGCGGCCAACACGCGCAAGGGCAATCGCGCTTACTATTTCTGGCAATACCCGAATTTCATGCTGAACTGGTATGAAGGTTATCTGGACACAAACCTGGTGTTGCCGCTGGGCGTGAATCGGTGCGAGGTGATCTTCGATTTTTATTTTGGGGACACGAGCGATTCGAATATGAGCTACGTTCGCGAGAGCATGGGGGTGAGCGAAGTGGTGCAGCAGGAAGACATTGTGATTTGCGCTGGTGTGCAGCGCGGGCTCAGTTCGCGGGCGTATCAGGCCGGACGACTTTCTGTGCGGCGCGAGGCGGGTGAGCATTTGTTTCATCGTCTGCTGGCTGCGGATCTAAAAGATACGCGCTCGGCAAGCGCGCGATAGCATCATTGGTGATCCCGGGGGATTTTTTCATCCCAACTCTTTTCGCGAATCAGTTTGCCGTTTACGGTGAGACGGCGCTCGGAATGATAATAGAAATTCTGCAGGTCACTGCTGAGATCGATGACGACGCTCCAGACCAAAGTGCGGCCGGATAATTCGATGGTGGTAGAACCTTCGGCGTGGATCGAGCTTTTTTCCGGATGGGAATCACCAAGAACGTAAGTCATTTGTTCGTGATCCTTCATCTGGCCCCAGGGATATTGGCTGGCGTCGTCTCCAATCCAGGAAATGCACGTGATGCCGGTGAGCAAATCGTGTGTTTCGGTCCAGACCTGGGGAGGCCAAGTGTCGCCTTCGGATTTCACACTTTCAATAGGAGGGGTTTCTTCGGGCGCGGAAAAATGCGGGCGTGCGGGCGGTTCCAGCGGGACGAGGGGAAGCTCCAATTGCGAGGGCGTGGCGCCGCCGAGTTGCAATGTTGTGGTCATCGGAAATGGCGTTGGCCAAATCATGGGCCACAGAGCGTTCGATATGGCGAGGCGAATACGGTGTCCGCGCTGAAAAACCCAGCTTGTAAGGTGAAGTTCTATTGGAAGCGAGTAAATGTGACCGGGATCGAGATCTGTCGGATTCGAACGCGAGTCGCGTTGCGCGCCACTTTGCCCGGCGCCGGTGACCATGGTTACGGTACCGTCGGGTGCATCATCTGAAAGACGCACGAACCAATCTGCGAGCGGCGCGCTGGCAGAAACCTGCAAGAGCGCTTTTGGCCATCCAAGAATTGCGGTGTCTTTTTCCAGCGGCTCGGAATCGTAGACGAGGCTGAAAGCGTCGATGGGACGCTGATCCGCAGTGAAATCGCCCCACCAAAATCCCGCTTCGGCGCCGATGGATGGCACATACTTTAGTTGTTCCGTGATTGGGATAGGTGCTGAATCGCGCAGCGAATGATTCGGCGAAAGATAAAGAGTTTCGGTGCGCGTGTTGGCGGGGGGAAAACTATTCTCAGCGCGCCAGTCGCCGGGAATTTCCGCGATGTTCGGATCGGGCGGATACCAATGGCGCATGTACACTTCGAAACGCGGCTCGTCGATGATGCCATTCTGCTTGCCTTTTAGCCAATAATCCCACCAGCGCGTGGCTTCCACACGCCATTCAATCGTCGGGCCGGGCTCGGCTTCGTGCGGGAAAGTGTGGTTCCATGGGCCTAGCAGAGCTTTCACCGGCGCACTTTTTACGCGTTCGAGGAATCGGCCGACGCTGTCGCGATAGCCGTCGAGAAAACCTCCAATCATGAATGTGGGAACTTTGTATTCGGCATACTGATGGCCCGAGATCGAGGCGCGTTGCCAGAAGTCGCCGTCGCGCTGGTGATGAAGGTAGAGAAGAAACCAAGGAGTGGCATCGAAACGCGGAGCAAGAGACTTTTCGTCGGTGGGAAAATCCGGGGCGCGCGTGATGCCGACCTGCATATCCATGCCGAGTTCGTATTCGTCGGCGTGCATGAGGCCGTCAATGTAGTGAATATCGTCGTGAAAAAGATCTTCGGTGGCGCACATCGCGATGATGGCTTTCAGCGCGGGAGGATGCAGGTTCGCCAACTGAATGGCGTTGAAGCCGCCCCAGGAAATTCCCATCATGCCGACGTTGCCGTTGGACCAGGACTGTTTGGAAAGCCAGTCAATTACTTCCAGGCCATCCTGCTGCTCTTGATCGGAATATTCGCGGTCGGGAGGATTGCCTTCGCTCGCGCCGGTGCCGCGAATGTCCACGCGCGCGGTGACGTAGCCACGTTTTACGAAATAGGAGTGGAGCTGCCAGTCGCGCGCTAGAGTCCAATCATCTTTGCGGTAGGGCAAATATTCCAAGATGGCAGGAAATTTTCCGTTCGGACGCGCGTTCTTGGCGGGATGCGCGATTGGGTCGCTGGGCATGTAAAGACTCACGGCGAGGCGCACGCCGTCTTTCATGGGAATCCAAGCTTGGACGATTTTCGCTTTGTCGTAAGAGGTCGGGTAAGGAGCGGGTTCTTCTGAGGGCGTGACCATCGGGCTGCCGGTGGGCGCAATTGTTAACTTGAAGTTCAGCTCCAGTTGCGCTCCGGGATTCAGCAATAACCGCTCTTGGTGAGCGGTCGCGAATCCGGGGGCTTGCACCTGGACATCGTAAGTCCCGGGCTCCAACTGGATGGTGAATTTTCCGTCGGTATTGGTTTGGACTGTGTATTTCTTGTCCCACAGGAATTCTACCGAGGCTTCGGAGACTTTTGTGCCGGCTGGGTCGGTGACAACTCCGTGCACAGTGGCCGAGCGGGCTTGTTCTTGCGCGAGATTCAACGACGAAACACGCGCGCGCGCGTAAAGCGGAAGATAAGCCACCGCGATCATAATTGCTATTACGCCCGGAAATTCAATAGATCGGTTCAAGACCTAAGAAGCCCTCGGCGTGCAAGGCTACCACACGTGAGAGCGCAGCTAGCCGTCACACGGTACGGCTGGATTGGAAGCTTGTCGCGTCGACGAGCCTAAGCCGGCTTACACCGTTTTACAAGATGGCGCGAATCACTCCGCCGTCGGCGCGGACTGCGGCGCCGTTTGTGGCGGAAGCGAGCGGGCTGGAGAGATAGACGATCATGTTGGCAACTTCTTCGGTGCTTGAAAAGCGCTTCAGGAGAGATGAAGGGCGAATGCTCTTGAAGAATTCTTTTTCGAAGGATGCGGCGTCCGCGCCGCTTTTTGCTCCCATTTGTGAGATGAAAGTTTCGACGCCCTCGGAGCGCGTGGGACCGACCAGAACGCTATTGGACGTGATGCCTGTGCCGGCAACGGTTTCTGCGATGCCGCGAGCGATGGCGACTTGAGCGGTCTTGGTCATGCCGTAGTGAATCATCTCGGCGGGAATCTGCACTGCGGACTCGCTGGAAATGAATATGATTCGTCCCCAATTGTTTTTGCGCATGGGGCCGAGATAGTGGCGCGAGAGTCGGACTCCGCTCATGACGTTGGCTTCGAAGAAGCGCGTCCAATCTTCGTCGGAGATTTTTTCGAAGGGCTTGGGTTCGAAGATGCCCATGTTATTGATCAGGACGTCCAGTTCGCCGACGGCTTCGATTAACTTGGCGCAGCCTTCTCGATTGGAAACGTCAGCGGCGACGCCGGAAACATCCGAGGCGGGATGAGTTTTGCGAATCTCACTGACGGCGGAATCGACGCGCTTTTCGGTTCGCCCGTTGACGATTACCGACGCACCTTCGGCCGCGAGGCCGTGGGCGATCGCGAAACCAATTCCTGCGGTGGAACCTGTTACGAGCGCTTTCTTTCGTTTGAGTTGCAGATCCATGAGTCTCCTCTTAATTTTCCGCGTTTCTTGGTAGGTGCTGAGTGTAACGGCAAAAGCCTCAGGTCTAAAGACCTGAGCTACATAAAAGGCAGAGAACGGCAGGTAAATATCCTGGTGTTAGCGTTTCGCGGTGGATTCGAGGAATTTGGTCCAGTGCGAGAGGTGGTTGAGCGAGGCAGTATGCGTGTGATCGAGCTGGAGGGGCGTGATGGAGATGGCGCCGTCGCGGATGGCGGCCATATCGGTATCGGGTTCGATGCCTTCGATTTGTTTTTGTTCGTGCAGCCAGAAATAGCGACGGCCGCGAGGGTCAGCGCCAGGCTGGAGCACGTTGCGCGTGATCTTTGAAGACTGCCGAGTGAAGCGCACCTCACCGGTCCACAATTGGGGCACGTTGACGTTCAGCAGGATGCCAGGCGGAAGGCCTTCTTTGAGTATCAGCGGCGCGAGGATCCGGGTGAAATTTGCAGCGGGAGTGTAGTCGAGTTCCTTGCTTTTGTAGGAGACGGAAACCGCAATGGCAGGGACGCGGTTGATAGCGCCTTCCATGGCTGCGCCTACCGTACCGGAGTAATAAACGTTTTCGCCCATGTTGCCGCCGCGATTGATGCCGGAGATGACTAGATCGGGCTTTTCTTTGAGCAGCGTGTGAAACGCGAGAATCACGGCGTCAGCGGGCGTGCCTTCGACGGAGTATTCGTTTTCCGCGATCTGATCGCAGTAAATCGGCTGGCGCAAGGTGAGAGATTGAGCGGAGGCGCTGCGCTCATGAGAAGGCGCGACGACGGTAATTTGGGCGATGGACTGCATGGCTTCGACGAGCGCGCGGAGGCCGGCGGCGTTTATGCCGTCATCGTTCGTGATGAGGATATGCGGCTTGTTCAAATTATCCGGCATGGAAATTCCCGCGCGGGCAAAGCACGTCTCGAAGCCCTTTCAAGAGAGGAAAGATGGTCGGGACGACTGGATTTGAACCAGCGACCTCACGCACCCCAAGCGTGCGCGCTACCAGACTGCGCTACGTCCCGACCGCGTTCGGCCAGCAATCAGCGTATCA
>DATNLC010000101.1:0-21787 GCA_035603075.1 Candidatus Acidiferrales bacterium
TCTGGCGGTCGGCGATCCGCCACCCACCGTCACAGCTAGCCACAGCCCGTAACCACACGCCAGCACTCAAAAGCGGAGGCCAGCAGCCATGCCGGCCTCCGCTTAGGGGGGTCTAACGACCCAGGAACATAATGGAGCCGATATCGGCCTCACCATTCAGCACTAGCATAATGGTCCCAGAATCAAAGTCCCAATCGATTCTGTTGTCATTATACGCTTTTAGGATGATCGCCCATTTGTCTGCATCGTCTTTTACTTGTTTGATTAGCTCTAGGTATTCTTTGCCCAGGTGCATTAAGGCATCCCATCTTCTAGCAATTCCATAATGTACCGTCCATCATTCATCCATGATATTCTGGGATCATAATATGCCTTTTTTATGATCGCCCATTTGTCTGCATTGTCTTTCACTTGTACGATGAGTTCACTATACTCGATTGCTACTTGCAGGTGGCGCATCAGCTTTTCCTTTCCTTTCTGGGATTGGTGGAGTTGGGCAGGCTTAGAGGCTTACAGCTCCGGAGGGGGCTGAGTTGCGGGTTGAGTTGCGGGTTTTTCCGGCGTCGCTACGAGAGCTTTATCTCTCCTGTACGCCATTCTGTCTTGTACGATCTGAGAGGTTCTGTGTGTATCTTTCGTGAAATGCTGAATTGCGACTATGCACGCAATAGCTGTGTCGGCGAGTTCGTCGAACAGTTCTGGGTATGTTCCGTAAACCCCTTTTCGGGGGTTTTGCCCTGTCACCCCTATAAAGGCTGAGGTGACTTCGCCGAGTTCTTCGGCGATTTTTGAGATGCGTGCCCAGTCATTAGCTAGGGGCTGGATGCGGTACCGTTCGTCTGAATGGTTGTCGATGTAGTCGTCGAGGAAGTGGACGTCTGCGTTCCGGATTATCATTTTTAGTCGTTTCCCCAGCATCCCAGTCTCATGCGGTCTATTTCATGCCAGATGAGTTTGTGGCATCTTTCTTCTACGATGATATACATTGGTGATTGGCTGTTTGCGTGCGGTACGCCCGTTACTTCGATTACTCCTGGTATTGTTCCTCCGTTTAGTGCCTTATAGGTCGCGCCTATAGACGAGCCGTTGACGTCGATTATGCGCACCCTGCGCTTAGTCTTCCCTTCGTGAGCTGGACAGTATACGCATTCGTGACCGGGGATTAGTGCACATTTCCCCCACGTCTTGTCGAACATTATCCCATTCCTATCGCTTCGATTATCATGTCGATTATGTCCCCGTCGGGGGTGAGTTCTGTATAGATATGCTGCATCCCGAATGTCTTGGAGTAGGGCATTGATTCTTGCGATTCTTGTCCTGGGTTTCCGTTGTTCCATGGGCGGCTTCTGCATATCCCTTCTGTGTCGATGTACTGGGCTGTTCGTTTCGATTGCGGGTTGGAGTCCTGTTTCACCTTCTTATCATTGTATACGTGGCCTGCGAGGTGCCACTGGTTCCATTGTAGCGCTTGTCCGATGGAAACCATAGCGAATTCGACGGGGAATTCTACAGATGGCCAGTCGGGCCGGTCTGGTTCTCCGGGCAGGATGTGCGGGGCTGCTGTCCAGTCCCGGAACGCCTCATCTATCTCCAGGAGGCATTTGGAGAACGCTTTGGCGTTGACGCCCCGGGCTTTGAACGACGCCGCCTCGTCCCGTCTCAGGGCCTCCCTGGCCTTGTCATCCCAGTAAACCCCCGGCTTGAACAAGGTCATGTTCTCGTGCACTTCACACGACCATTCTCCGAGCGCTGATGACAGGGGCAGGTGCGGATGGGGGCTGCGGAAGTAGATGCCGTCTGTGGCGACCATGGCGACGTCGTGGGGGCCGTTGGGGTGGCTGGCGATCGCGTCGAGGATCATGGTGCGGCATCCGGATGTTATGAGGCTGGCGTATACAGGATTAGCGAATAGCGGTTTCCCCACTGATTGCGCGAACTTCCCGTATTTAGAATTGTACAGCAGTTTCAGTGCCTTACCTGCCGCTGTGTCCTTCCCTATAGCCAGTCTGCCGTCGTAAAGGCCGCGTACTCCACGGAGAGGCGGAGCACATTCACAGGGCGCATATTCTACTACCTCGTCAACTATTACTTCGTCTATCAGGTCAGCGGAAATTGCGGATATGAGCTCCGTAGTCCAATACCACCCACTTGTATTATACGGCCTGCGGATGGTTCCTGTGTCAGTTCGGTGTAGCATGCAACCGATGTAACCATTGCTGCCTGACAGTGATGCATGGACCAGAGAATACCGCGTGGTGCTGAGTTCCCGAATTCCGTATTTCGTTCGAGGACATTTTCTATGTGTCCACGTACCGTGCAGCAGGCATGGCAGTCGGGCGATGAAGGCGGGATAGGCGGAGTTGATGTCATATTCCCACATTCTGCCGGGGATATAGCCGTGCTGGAATAGCTCAAACCAGCCCCCGTAATAGCTAGCAGCTGCTGCTTGAAGTATTTGTTTTGGCACGGCAGCAGCAACGTCATTACTTGTAGGTGAACCGACACCTTTAAGCCAAGCTTGCGCAGCTTGCCCCGGTCCGTACCATTGCTGGCGCGATAGACGTACACCAGCTTTGACAAAACCCTGGTTGAGCTTTGCCATGACGCGGCTCCATGTCTCAATTTCGAGAGCCATGTAACGCCGCATTTCAGGGCCGAGAGTGGCTTCATTACGTTTTTCCTTTCCTTCCTTGATTAGGTCGTATTCGGCTTGGCTTACGATAGGTTCCTGCCATTTCTTGGGGTCGATAACATTCAGGAATGATGTCTGGAAGAATGGTCCGGAGTCGCACACATACATCCAGCCTTTTTCGCCTTTGGGCCGGAATTTTATCCTCCGGAGGCCTAGTGCGTCAATTTCCCACTCACGGTCTCGACCACGTAGATATACAGCAAAAGGGATAGGGTTTCCACCGCTGCCCTTCCGTTGTCGCTTGCCAATGCCCGCCGCAGTCCAGAGCATGCGCGCCCGGTTTTCGGGAAGTGTCCGGAATATTTGGCAAAAGTCGTATCCCAGGAAAAAGCCGCCAAAGGCTGCCCTCGGTGCATCACGGTGACATTCGTACAGAAACCCGAGCGCTTCTTCCCAGGATATACCATCTTCATTGGCCAGCTGTCTTTGCCCGCAACCAAGCAGAACGTACCGATGCTCTTTTCCACGGCCGACACCTTCCCCATCTATGCCTATGAATTCCACGTCATGTGCGGCTCTTGCCGCTTGGCGTTTACCCTGCGAGCACATGGGCTTGCCGCAGAGTTTTCTCCTCACATCATGGGACCGGAACACCTGGCCGCAGGATCGGCATTGGTGTTCCGGTCCCAGGAGAATATCTTCAGTGGTTAGAGAGCTGCCAGGCATCTTCTAGTGCCCCCAGGTCGTTCCTGTGGTACCAGAAAACATTAAATACCCCTTGCCTGGATGCGAGTTCCTGGTATTCTTCCGCGCTGACTTTCAATGCGACGGTGCGTTGTTTGCCAGTCATTTTTCCGGCCATGAATTCTACAGTCTGTGGGGAATATGAATGCAATTGGCGGAAGGTGCCTCCGCCGAACACCTCAGCGGCGGCGAACGGTTTGTCCCCTACACGGCGTTCGATGACCTCGCTCGACAGTGAGCGTGCCTGATCACGCCGGATCGCGGCTCTCAGCTTCTCAGGGAGGACCGGCTGGCCGGTCTTAAGGTTAGCGGCGGTACGCCGCTGAGCTGCACGCCGCGAACGGCGTGCAGCCTCAGCAGGGCTTGGTGCTGGTGTGCGTGGTGGCATCCTTTATCCAGACCCTAGAACATCGGCTCGTCTGGAATGGGTTGCCTTTTTGCTGGCGTCTTCCGCTTCACCCAATGGCCGCAGGTGTCGCAGTATATTCCGCCGCGTTTAGGCTGCCAGCATTTTGTCATTTCCACCAGCTCCGGTGTCGAAAAGTGGCCACACGTCAGGGGGATGTATGACCAGCGGGAAGCGGGGAGCCGCTTCGCAGCAGCCTTTCTATGCGAGGTACCACGTCGTGGCGGAGCCACCCCCAAATTCGTTGGTGTAATCGGACCTGCGGAGCCCTTCGGGGCAGTAGATTCGGATGTCGAATTCTCGGGCGATCCGCTCTCCGTGTTCGTCTGTTTCTGGCCCGGAGAATGAAACGTCATACCGCGTTGTGTTGGCATCGCCGGCCTCCGGCAATCCTTCTGGCAGTTCTACCATGCCTTCCATGGCCAGTGCTGCCACTATTTGCCGGTAAATCCCGGTGGAACCGTCGTTGAAAACGACATACTTCCTGGGGAACCGGTGACTGTCGTCTGGGTTCACAAGAATCTCAAGGGAAACGTAATCCCTCGGCGATGCTGCACCGTCAGGTGTGATATCCCCCTGACGGAATGTGGCATGCCTCGTCACGAATGCTGTGTCGATAAGGGCGTCGAGGGTGCGTTCGTTTTCCCTGCCCCCGATCAGGGAATACCCTTCGACTTCCAGGGCATTCCCTACCTCCATATCCCATTGCTCAGCATCCCGGGCGGCCCGGGTTACGTACCCACCGGTGGGATCGGGCATTACCACTCCCACAACCGGGGTGGTGCTGATTTCAGTGTCGGGAGTCTTTGGCATCGCTACTGTCCTTGTCCTTTCCGAATAGCTGCTCCGTGACCACGGAGAGTGTCTCAAGCGCGGCGGACATGCCGAGTGCCCGCAGGCATATCTTCAGCTCATCTGTGGATTTGAAGAAGTCACTCAGCCTTGTAGTGGCCGCGAATTCCTCTGCATGCTGGTACGCGAACGTGATCGCAGCCCCTGTGACAGCTACATGGAATGCTTCACACTCTTCAGGCCGCATTGGTGGCCTTGCGCCCGGAATTGACGCGGTCCCTCACCCTGTAGACCAGGGCGGTGCCGACCTTCTTTCCTTCCACCAGATGGTCGCGAATCTCCCGCACCTGAATGCTGAGAGGGACGTCCCGGAGGGTTTTGCAGTAATACCTCCCATCTTCGATTACCTTGTTCACGGTTTCCATGTCGGGCAGGACCACCATTCTCCAGTCCCGGCTCACGTCCTTCCAGTAGTCGTAACTGTTCTCGACCCAGTCTTGCACTTCATCGGCAATGCTCTTTTGCTCGGCGATGAACCGCTGAGGCTGGGCGAGTGCCGCAAAAGGATTGGCGGGGGTTTCGGCGGGGGTTTCGGCGCGTGCCATTGTTATGTATTTCCTTTCGAAGTGGTTTAGTGCTTGCTCTCACACGTTACCCTGGGTGAGGCATTCCGGGCCTGATTATGTATGTGATCCGTGTCACACTGACCCTGCGGGGTGCCAGCTGGGATCGAAGAACAGGGACTCGTCATACCCGTCCGGCCCCCCAACCTGCCCGTCACACTGGACCCCGACGGTGCCTGCGACGGCCTGCGGGTGCCCCCACCAGGCGAGCCAGATGTAGTAGGCGCGGCCACGGCAGGCCTCACGGACGGCTGCGAGGTTGTTCTGGTCGCAGTAGACCGTCTTCCAGCGGGCGCCGATCGCCGCCTGGGCGTCCAGCCACCCCGGGGCCTGCTCAATTGTCGCGGCGTAACGCTCTACGTCAAGGACGGAATACTGGAGCCCGGTCTGGCTGGCGTTCTGCGCAATCCGGACCTTGGTTGCCTTGGCAAACCGGTCCCAGTCCGACTGGTTCCATTCGTCGTACCCGAGGACAATGCAGTCTTCGGAGTTGTAACTGTCAGGGATTTCCGCTGGATTCAGCGCATCGGCCCCATGCCTGACATTAGTCATTTCCTGTTCCTTTCGAGGAGTCTTACTCTTTTGCGGAGGTTATTCAGTTTCCGTTGCTGTTCGGCGTCTTTGCCGTCAAGCCTGGCCCCGAGGGTTTTCACGGATTCGTCTATCTTGTTGCCGAGCCATTTGGTGAAGAGGCCGACAACCAGAAGCACGAAGGTGCCTATTGCGGCAACGGAGTCCCAGTTGACTCCCGTTGTGTGCACGGGAGACATTTACCCACCCTGGCCGCTCATATCGAGGTTCAGCCCATCCATGATCCCGCCCCTGAGGGCGTCCTCGTACGAATAGACTTTCCACGCGACCATAAGCATGACAAGGATGAAAGGAACGGGGGACTTGGTGAGGAAAGAACCACCCATTCCAAGAAGGATAGCCTGGATGGTTCCCTCGATTTCGCCGGACCTTATCCACCGCTTCGTGTGCGTGACCTTATCTTCGCCGCCGCCGCTGAACGTCGCAATGGTGAACTTCGACGGCAGTGGGGCGCTGTAAAGATTCGGCACCTCCATGGCGAGGATAAGGCCAAGGCCCAACCCACCTTGATCCCATTCCATTACGACCCCGTATTCTGCACGGCAACCCCACCCTTGCTCACAGAGTTCGGGTTGGAAGTGTAGAACACCAAACCTTTAGGCATTGGCCTATTAGTTCCGCCTTTTACATAGGCGTTGAATTTAGCCAGGTTTGCGGCAGTCAGGCCGCCAGGCTGATTCGCTGCCGCCGTTGTCGTGGCAATCAGCTGCTGAACTGTGGTCCCCCGCCCCTTGGCAATCTGAGCCAGTGACTGCCCACCAGGGGCTGTGTCCCTGTACACCTCATGATCCTGCGTCGGCGGGCTCGTTACTGGAGGCGGGGATTCCGAAGGCGGAGTCACCGTCGTGTAGGTCTGATTCACGAATTGCGGCACAAGGCTCGCGTCAGTTCCTGTCGCAGACTGGTCCGCACTGGCCGCCCCAGTGCTCGCACTGGAATTCTTGTTTTTCCAGTACAGGAACGCAAGGCCGCCACCCAGCAGTATAAGAGCCCATCCCCATGCGGGAAGCGGACCAAATTTCTTGCCCCAGAAACCTAGCTTCCCTCCAGCCTTCGGGGGAGCTTCAGGCGTGGTCTCGCTCACAATGATTCCACCTCACCTGGGGGGGTGTACATCCAGTCTGCTTGCTGCGGCCGCGCATTCATCATTCCCCCGAAACCCTGCGTGATAAGCAGGCTGCCATTCACGCCAGAGCTGCGGGGGAACCGGCACGGCAGGTAAGTCACCGGACCTGTATGCCATTCAGGCTCGCAGAAATGGGCGCCGTTGCCACCAGCGGACACAGACGTATAGTCATGTCCGCCGATGACATTAAGGTCTTCCATCTCGTAGCGGGGCTGGTCAGAATTGGAGACCTGACGCAGCATGAGCCACGCCAGAATCCCCAAACCCGCAGCCGCCCCTATGGCCAGGACCTGATCGTTTTTATCCACCGGCGAACCTGGACCTTCCCTGATACCGCTGCGTAGCGGCAGTGACCATCGTGGCCTGCCCCTGCGGCTGCACCGTCTGCGAATAGTCCTGCCCCGCAATCTTAGAATTGTCGGGCCGGTCAACCCGTGGTGAATGCTGCTGCGGCACAACCGTGGATCGCTTAATGGTGTTGGTCATGCTCGGGTACGTGTTTGAATGCAGGCCATGTGGCGGCCCGCTGAACACTTTACGTGGCCCATCCCCCGCTGTGCCCTGCTCAGCTGGTGACTGAATACCCTTCACTGCGTTAGCCGTATATCCACTGTATGACCCGTACGGCTGGTACAGCCCGGGAACGCCCCCATAGATAGGCGACCATCCTGTGCCCTGTTCTCCCGCATACTGCTGGTCATTTGCCCGGCTGGGAAACTTTTGCAATCCCCACTGGGGAGTGCTGGAAGGCTCATTAGGAACCCTTGAATAGGCCCGGGTGAAGTCATCCTGGTTAAGGGTGTTATCGGTGCCCTGCTGGTATGAAAATGATCGGTTGACCGCGCCGAATGCTGGCTGTGGTGGCCCGAATTGTGGTGCGTCAGGGTTCGGCGGATCACCTGTAACCGACTCCTGCACCCCAACCCTCGGGTTGCCCCTCTTAACCAGGATATGCCGGTCGCTTGTGAGGAGCTTATCGTTGGCGAAATCGGCCCCGCCTCGCCACGCAGTATGGGGCGGGTTCATAACCCCAGGCGACCACACGTGACCGTTGGGCTTATCGCCACCGTAATTGTTACCCGGCTGCTTGGTGGTCCGGTTATTGACTGTGGCCACACCAGGGTTACCCGAGGCATTGGACACGACCTTCCCAGGAACACCATCTCCCGTTCCGGGAGGCAGCACTGCGGAAAGCACAGGAGGAATCATGAGGTTAGCTCCAGTTCCCGCCACCGGTAGCGGACTTCACCAGACTGGAAATGCCGCCTGTGACGTTCTTCACCAAGGTCGGCCCCTGGCTTCCGGGGCGGACCATCACGAAAATCCCTGCCAGCAGGACAATTCCCGCGAGGAAAGTGCCAATATCCTTACCCATTTCAGCCCCTTTATGTTGCTATGTTGTGAGGCGGGGCGGGGGTTGACAGTTCTTGCGATACCACATCGCTTGTAACTGTAACCCCTGTGCCGGAATCCACACGCCCTTGCCCTGACACCTGGGCGAGAGTGCTGGCCATGTTATTGCCTGCATGGTAAAGCACTCCCCCAACGATCAGTGCCCCGAACGCCACTGTGACTTTAGCCGCTTTATCATAGGTGCTGGTCAATGCCAGGATAAAGAACACGGCTGTCAGTGAGGTGATACGCCACAGCATTGATCCCATCCGTGTGGCGTAATCCCCCGGTGACGTCATCTGCTGCAAAACTATAATGACAAGGCAAATCACATACTCCGCCCCGATGGCTGGAGACACGTTTGCCGTGATATCCCCACCATAATTTCTGCTGGCAGGCCGGGGGATACTGGGCGCGCTTTTCCTCGGCGCACCGCCCGGGCGCTGAGGTGCGCCACCCTGCCTTCCCCCGGCCTGCCTTCCAGTGGCACGGCCCCCGCCTGCCGTGCCACCAGCTCCACCGCCTCCTGGGCGGGCACCGGGAGGGTAGATACGTGTGATGGTGACTTCGCGCGGCTGTGCCGCTGGTGCCCGCGCTGGACGCGCTGGACGTGCCTTGGGCCGTGTCGCCACCGCAGTGCCTGCCATACCTGCCCTCCCTCCTCTCAGGCCAGCACAGGGACCGGCGCCGGGCTTGCGCCCGTCGTCGTGTCACTGTCACTCCCGGCTCCCGGTCCGGAACCAAGACTGGCCTGTGTCATCAGCCACTTGATAATGTCCGCTGGATTCTGGGCGGGGCTTCCATCTGAGAGGCTGACCCCGCCCGGGTGAAATGCCGCGAAGAAACACACTCCCGCTACCCAGAACAAAAGCAGCGAGAATGCTAGCAGCACTCCACGGTTATCGCCCATTGTTATGCGTTTCCGCTGCCACCGGACATGTGCTGCCTGAAATTAACCTGCGGAACGAAACACACCAGGAGGTAACCCAGGAGGACACCCATCCAGAAATCTTTCCTTTTGAACATCGCCTACCCCTTCCTAAAGCTTAGTCGCCAAGATACCAAAGGCGATCATTTCAACGACCACGAAAGCCAGGAGGTACATGATGGATGGTTCCCATGACGTATTGGAGGACGCAGGACCCTGCCCCTGCGCAAACGCGTTGTTACCGCTCACGTTTTTACCTCCCCCCGATCCCTCGCCGCCATAATATGGCGTGCCACGGTAATACCCAAACGACGCTGTTGGGGTATCAGCAATGTAATCAGCTGAGAATCCCATGGCCTAAATGTCCACCAGCGAAGGGTCAACCGGGCCAACCGGGTAAACCTCATCCGTGATCAGCTCACACGTACCCGGAGTGCCACTGCCCAGAGTCTGGGACGTCGACTCAAACTGAATCTTCGTCGCATTGCTGGTGTAAAGCCAGCCCTGCCCAACCAAACTCCCCGGTTCCATGAATCTCGGCAATGGGTACACACCAAGCTGATACTGAGACGGTGCAGTCCCGCCCGGAGTAGTCGGCCCAGGATTAAACGCAGTGCCCTTACCGTAAGTCGAATAGAAATCATTCGACCACTGGGTGATAATGTCAGGGTTCAGCTTACCCAGGGACCGGTTATCCTGAGTCCAGTAGAATGGATCGCTGAAAATGGCCTGCCGTGCACCCGTAGTGTCCCGGGTAATCAGCAGCATGGCACGGACCGCGTTACCAGTCAGCGCCGACAGCAGAACATTATCCGACCCCCCGGCATTCAGGGTGAAAATCTGATGCCGCCGTTTCATCTGCAAGTTCACACCAGGCGGCACAGGCTGATTAGCAGTCCCCTGAAGGTCCTTGTCATCCGGCTGAGCCCACGCATCCATGTAAGGCGTCACCGAAATAGTCGGCTGAGTCGTCGCCCCCGGGAAACCAAGAAGCGATTGATCCCACCTGTACTGGGACCGGGTATCAGTATTCGCCAGCGTGCAAGCGGAGAAACGAATCTCCGGCTGAAGAAACGCCGTGAACCCAACCTGCGTCGCGGACGACACAAAATCATATGCCGTGGCCCAGTCCTGAAGCCACGGCCGGAAAGCCTTAGCTCCCAGGTAGTAGGCAATACCCGACATATTGTACAGGATTTCCGACCCGTCAACATTGACCAGGTCCAGCTGCGAAAACACACCCGCCTGGGCGCCCGCATTAGCGGCACCCTGGTAACCACCGAGAGGATTATCCCCCGTCGTCGGGATGCCAGCACCAGCGGTAACAGTCCGGACAACCAGCCGCGTACCCCGGAGATACTGCCCCGCATTGATCTGCCCGCCACCAGGAATCGGCGACGTGGTAAGCAGCTGAGAAGACACCAGTCCATTCAGGTTCTTCTCAGCGTACAGATTCGTTGCAATCTGGAAGGGGTTCATGCCCCCGCCACCACCTTGCGGCGCAGCCTGCGCCCCCGCTCCCGCTACCGTAGTCATTTAACCCAAACCCCCTAAAGCCATACGATAACAGTATGGCCTACCGGGCCAAGCTGTTCACTAATCTGATCTTCCGCCGTTTCCATGATGGATTCAGCGTCACTGCCAGGACTATATACAACAGTAAAGCCCTCCCGGCCGGCCCCGGACTGCTTGACAGCAATACCGGACCTAGAGTCCCGGAGGGCATAACTGTAGACACACCGGATATTGCCGACATTGCCTATGTGCAATTGGGCATAGACTTCACAGTCGACTTCACTTCCGGCGGATTCAGGCACGGTAACAGCAGTCATTAATACTGCACCGCCATTGCCTTAGCGGCGTGATTAACCTGGGTATTGTTCGAGGCGAGGCCATGATAAGTGGCCAGACGCCAGACAGTCCCAAAGATCAGAACCGTAACCCAGATATGAGCGCCGATTTTGACGAACTCCATGGCGCGACCCCTGGTAATCAAGTGGTCTTACAAGCCCGGGACCCTGCCCGCCCCCTCCATCACGCGGATGGAAGGGGGCGGGGCGGATCGCAGGATGCCACTCCCTACGGATAGGGTATCACACACTCCGCACTTATCAGAGCAGCCGCGCCATCGATTTGTTCCCCGAACGGTACTTACCCTGAAATCCTTCAGGCCCCGCCGAGTCCACCCACAGCTGCTTATGCCCTTCACAACAGAACACGTAATTGATCAGCTTAGCCGCATACGTGACCTGCCCCTGAATCAGGATCGGCTCGTATCCGTCATGAACGACCGCTTTGTACAGCTCGTAGCCTGGGTTTTCGCAGTCGTCAAAGGAACACAGAATCCAATGCCCCGTGTCACGTGAAAGGACTTTCTTATGCACCCTCATGGCTGTACCGGCTCACTGAGGCCCGAAAGTCCCGGATCAACATCTCCTGCTCCACCGTTGTCAGCGGCTTTGCGTTTGGCAGCGCGAGGCGTTTTTGCGCTTGCGCCCGAAGCAGTTTGATGCGCCACTCTGGGAGTAGCGTTACCGCGAGAAATGACAGGAGGAACAGGGACAGCAGCATCTCCCGTGTAAGTTTTGCATTCATCCAGCAACCCCCACGTTCTGTTTGCCGCCTTAAGAATAGACGACTTGATTTGGTAGTCAATCACCAGAATCAGGGCTGCACCGATCAGTGCAACCCACACCATCGCAGCAAGCCACACTGCACGTTCGGCAGTCTCTTCAGACGGGGTCTTAAACATCTTTCAACACCTCCCTGTGACACTGGGCTATATGAAGCCGGATACCCACGAGAATATTGTGAACCGACGTGGAGTAATGCTTCCTCCCCAGCCTCAGAACGGCAACGGTCTGCCCGCAGTGAATACCTGGAGTGCCGGTTTCCCGCCAGCACACCAAATGCATCTGGAGTGAACCTTTCGGAGGTCCCCCGATCGCCGTCAGATCACGAGTCCTGGAAGAACGCGCCTTGACAGGCCACAGCGCCGCACGCCGCTCAAGGTCCACTTGATCGATCATCGCGTGTCAACCACGAAATAGTCCATGTATATATCCCGGACGTAACTGACGGGAAGGTGAGTCAATTCCGCGATCACCTTTGCACTCATGCTGCGGGTAATCGACATGACCGTATAAGGACGAGTTGTGCTGACGCTGTACAGGCCAGGGGCCTTACTGTAATTGGAATCCCATACAGCCGACCTCGCAAACCACTTCAGGATACCTGAAGCAGAATCGATGCGGGGAGCACCCGGGGAAACGAATTCACATGAAAGGGGCAGCTCAAAGAAATTCCTGAAGGGAACCCACTTGTAGGAATAGGAGTAACACGTGTCCCCAGCAGTGGGCCGTTTCATGATCATGATTTCCGCGAGGGGTTCCCCGTTTACTCCGGTGAGTTCCATGGAGCCGACATGGGTTGAAGTGATCATCATTTACCTGTGTCCTTTCATCATTGTACTGAAAGCAGCGAGCGGGTTTTTGCTTCCGGAAAGCTTCGCGGCCATTCGGAGAGCCGAACCGGGAATCTGAAGGTGGTTAGTGTCTTCCTGCCCATCTGTGATATATGCTATATGATATCCCCCATCGGGGGTTTCGTAGACACTGAATTTGCCCCTCAGAACCGGTTGCGGTTCACTGGGCGGATTTTCTGCCACTGCAACTTCCCCCTAATATTCGTCCATGGTCAGGGAAATGCTTACATTCCCTGGTGTGCCGGAAAGTTCCACCATGTAGGAGTCGCGTCCCATGTTGAATTCTCCTGAAGCGGGAGCGTTGCTTTCACTTCCGGTGATATTCACGGGAGCGATAATACCCGCGTTGACAGGAGCTATCTTGACGGTAATGTTACCGGTGCTGCTGCCCCAGTTGATGAGGTACCGCACCTTCCCGGCGTACGTTGGCAGGAGACGGGTAGCCGGAGAGGCAACGTTATTCAGCTCCCCCAGAATCAGGTTCTCAGGCGAGCCTCCCGAATTAATGTAACCGGGCACGGTGGGAAGGGACGCACTCCGCCAGTCATCACGCGAATAAAAACGGCTGACGTCGCTGATTGACATGTTCCAGATTCCATCGGGGGAACCTGGTGGGAAGGTGAGGGTGACGCTCATGTATGCGCCGCGTTCCGGGCCGTGACCAAAAAGGTTTGTTGCGTCAGGATTCCCGAGGGGGAGATACCAAGAGACAGCATCAATGGGTGCCACGCCGATCTCATCCACGTCATAGAATTGCATCTGGACGAGAACGAATGGGTCTGTCGCGGTACTTGCTATCTGACCGGTGAATGACAGTTCGTATCCGAGTTGCTGAAGCTGTGCGTACCCCGCGACGGGGGATGGGTTTTGCGGTATCAGGGTAATGGTGTCGGAAGGACTGCCGATCAGCCCTCCCGATGTGTAAAGGTTAATCGGTGCGGCTATGCTGCTGACAATGGTGTAGGGGTTGTCTGGGTCAAGCGCCATGATCATGCTCTCCTGTTTACTCCTGGCAGTGATACCAGTTTGTTGGATGGGTGGTCTGCGTCCGCGCGGAGCTGGAATACGCAGGTCGGTATTACCCCGTCGAGGACGGAGTCGCTGAAGCAAAGCCACAGCGTGTCGCTTGGCTTCAGGTATTCCCCTGGCCCGCTCCGCGCTGTGAGGTGATTGAATCCTTGCCGGAATACCCGGGGGTTCTTTCCGTTCTTGTATATGGTGAGGCTGGCCCCGGGCGCCGCTGTGATACTCATCTCATATACCTCAATCTGAGGTATGCCCTGAATCCCGATCACATTCTGATCGATGACAATTGTCCAGTTACCCTGGTTAACTCCTGTGGTGTCGAGGGCGCCGTGAATCAGCCCCTGCGGGCCGAAATCGACGTAGGTTGTCATCAGACAACCTTGCCCATCATTTCCATTGGCACTTGTGCCACTTGCCCGGTGAGGGTGTAATAGTTGCCTGCGGTCGCGGCTATCGCGAGGCTGATTGATTCGTCGTTGAAAACGTAAAGCCCCCGGCTGCTTGGGTAATATGCCTGCCCAACCTGGAGGGTATTGTCGACAAATCCCAGGTTGCCTGATGTGCCGCCAGCGGTGCCGGTCGCTGTGTAAAGGGTCATCTGTGCGCCGTTAACCCCGGAGGCGTCGGGGGTGGCCACGATCTGCGCATTGTAGGTGGAGGTGCCGTCAGCGGCTATCGCGTTAACAGAGATAGTCTGGCCTGCCTGGACAATCCCGGTAGTGACGCTCGGCTGCCCCTGGGTTGTGCCAGAAGCGGTGCCGTTAACTGACTGCAATACCCCGACGCCGTTGACTTCCAGTTCATAGTTGTCCGCGACAGTCGCCGCGACCTGATTACGCACCACCCACTGCACCATGTAGGAGCCTGTGACAGGCGCAACCACGGATGTGATGGCTTCCCCCGCCGTGGGTCCCGCGACGGTCCCTGTACTGCTCACAGACCCGGTGGAAGGGGAGCCGGGCATGGCATTATCGGAGCCGGAGGACTGCACCGAAAGGCGTCCCACGCGCCAGAGAAATCCACTGGACGGGCCGGTCCGGATTTGGGAGCCCGATCCTTGCTCACCGGGGAGCATCAATGTTCCGGTGGCTGTAGCCTCCACGGTGATTTTAGGGATACGCATGAGCTTCTCTCCGCGTATCCGTTCCTTTTCCATGACCCTGAACCGGGCCATGAGATCAGCATTGTATTGCTCCATATCCTGAGGGCCGACTACATCAAACTCGGCACCCGACGCGATCCTTATCCTCACTGTTTACCTTCCTCAGACTGGTATGGGGACGATGGTGGGGGCTCCGCCACCGCCACCGCTGCTGTTGCTGGTGGCTTTGGCGAACACTATTACCGCCGCAAGAAGAATGACAACGCCCATGAGTGCTGCGCCGACGCGGAGCCAAAGCTGCGGTTTAAACATGTACGTGGTGAATCTCACCAGGTCGCTGAGATCGGTGCCAATCGCCCCAATTCCTGTAGCAACATCTCCAATGGTGGAGCCGACACCGGATATGCCAGGGAGAACACTGCCGATCCAGCCAAATCCGGGAATGGCTCCCAAGGCCACGGAAAAAGGGTTGGAGTCTCCAATGGTGGTTGTGGAGCTGCCTCCACTTCCTCCGTTGCCTGAAGTTGAGACGTCACCAGCTTTGGGCCAGTTGCCTGATTTCGCCGCTTCGGCAACCAGTGCCGCGCTGCCTGTGCGGTTAGACATGTCAGGTATCCCCGGCCGTTCATACACATTCGAGAAATACGCCGCCGCATCTTCTGGCGTTTGCGCGTGTGCATTGATCGGCCCCATTCCGCCGTTGGCGTTGATGTAATCGAGCATGACGGTCAGCTCTGATGAGAGGCTCCCGCCGGGGTCACCAAGTTTCTGGATAAGGCCCCGCCCGGGCGGGTTGCTGCCCGCCATGGGGTCCCCACCGGATTCTTGCTCAATGTTGCCGAGTATCCCGGCCGCCGCATTAGCGGACGCACCTTTACTAATTAGGTACGAGTAGATTGCCTTTGCATTTTCTGGAATTCCTGGCATTGCGGCCTTCTTGTTTTATTTCAATCACTGCCTGACGGCGGCAGCGGACAGGGCACCACACCTCTTGCCCTACTTGGTGGTCACAACGGCATCTCACCGTGTGCCTGCATGCCAGAACGTAAGTCATGTATGGCTTACGGGCGGGCCGATTGCGGGAAAAGACCCCGCTTCGCTGGCGGGGGTCCTGGGTCGGCGGGGGGCTTGTCACCCTTGGCGGCCTTGGTGCTCTTGCGATCCGTGCTGCCGCCTGAGCCGCTGTCAGTGGCCGCTGCTGGGTCGGGGTCAAGGTCGATGCCGAATTCCCGCTGGAGCCATGACCGGCCTTTGGAGTAGGGCACCCGGGCGCCGTTCCCTGCGGGGTTGTAAATTTCGATTTCAAAGTCGGAGTCGTCATCTGGCTCACTCGCTTTCGCCGTCAGTGCGTCAAGTGTTGCCTGCTCATCTGCTGAGAGACCCATTTAATTGCCCTTCTTATGTTTCCGGACTATACGGTACTTAATTACTCTCTTATTGCGGCCTTTCCCGACTGTCACACTTTTCCAGCCGGAATTCCCCTGCACCTTAGTCGCCATGCTATTATAGTACCATGACTACTGACCTATCCGCTTTGACGGAACCGATGCAGGAGACAGGCCCCGAATGTAAATGCGGCTGCGGCGAGTACCTCCCTCCCGGATCAACCCGGGACTATAAGCGAGGACATAAAAACAGCCCAGGGGCGGCCATTACCGACCCACCACTGACTGTCATTGACACCCCATATACTCTCGCCGACGCGGCTAAAGACGTGCCTAATGACGCGGACGCGGCTGACCAGGCAGCCCCAGCACCGATCCGCATCACAAGGAAGGTCCAGGCAGATATACAGGGCAAGCTGGGCATGATGTACGGCCTCGTTATCATGGGCGTGGACGTGAAAGACCCCGTGTGCGGGAAAGCCCTAACGGATAACGCTGACAATATCACGGCCGCGATGGTACCCATTATCTGCAAATCACCTGAGATGGTGAAATGGTTCACCAAGGGTGGCGGGTACATGATCTGGCTGCAATTGGCCATGGCATTCCTGCCTGTGATTAAGGTGGCCGTTTCCCACCACCTCACCCACAGCATCGGAGACGACGGCCAGCCACAAGACGGAAACAACCCCCGGCCAGCACTGCAACCCGACTTCACCTTGTACAGGGCGGGGTAGCTGGTGGTGGCGAACGGCGATAATGAGGCTGGGCTCGCGGTCCCACGCGGAGACATCATCCGGCCCACCGCATACCGCGAGCAAGGACCAGCGGAAATAGAACGCCTGCCATGGTCTGTTCTCGGGCCAGAATTTGTATCCGTGTGGGGACGTGCTGACCCGTCAAATCCGCAGCCGGAACATATGGAAGTCACCGGCATGAACGGGTCGGGCAAAACGTATTTCATCCTGACCATTGTTCAGGAGCGGATGATTGTCAGGGACACACCCACTGTTATTATCTGTACTAAACCTGACGATCAGACCCTGTATTTGCTGGGGTGGCCAATCGTTGACAGTTACGAGGGGGTGCGCAAACACCGGCAATGCATTTTCTGGCCACGGACCCAGAAACTCGGCGCTGAACGGAAAGCCTACCATAACGCCAAGATTTACGAGTTGCTGGACAGGCTATGGGTCCCTAAAAGCAACCGCCTGATTGTGTTCGATGAAATCGCTTACATTGAATCGTTGTCCCCGGAACTCCGGGACATGATCGAAATGTACTGGCGAGAGTCCAGGGCACTGGGTATCACCATGGTCGCCGGGAAGCAGCGGATTCAGGGCGCCAACAGGCACATGTCGTCTGAGACCTGGTGGACGATCGCGTTCGTCCCGAAAGACGAGGCGGATAAGGAACGAATCGCGGAGCTATTCGGTCCACGGCGGGTGTGGCTGCCAGTGTTCCAGGAGATGGACCCTTTCAACCATGAATTCCTCATCCGGCACACGAAGAGTGGGGTCGCGTATGTGTCGTACGTGGACACGCCGCTGCGGCCCGTGGAGCCGCCGGACGAATCCCGGGGCAGCTCCATGATCTATACCAAGTGAATACCTAACTTTGACTAGTTCTTTACCTTCTAATCCTTCCGGTACGCTAGACTGATGACATCAGCAAAAACAAAGGAAGTAGGAACCATGGCAGAGTACAGGGACCCAAGCCTGAAAGACCTCCTAAAGCACCGTGAGGCGATCATAGAGGCACACATCTCGGGCCACCTTGAGAGAGCAGCGTTCACGGGGCTCCTCACTGGAATAAATGCCATAATCGACGCCATGCTCGAAGTCAGCGACGTATAGGAGCCGGGGTCCGGTCGCAACCTCACACCGAGGTTACGGCCGAATCCTTACCCCCAAGAGAGGACCAGCCATGGGCATCACGAACGCGGAAATCTTGGCTATCTACATAGCGTCGGGGGACAAAGTCCTCATTGGCTTTGATATGGAGCGCGACGGGCGTGAATGCCACGACCGGACGACCTCCATGGACGCTCAGGACGCACTCCCCCTAGTGAAGACGCTAGAGCGTCTGGGTGCCCGGGTTAGCGTCTACCGGTTCGAAATCTGAGAAGGCTGAGGAACCATGAACCGCATCGGACCAGCAATGAAAGCCGCTACCGAATACGTCGCCGCACACCCCGGCTGCCCAAAATTGCATGCCGCCAAGTACGTCGGTCCCCACAACTCAACCCTCTACGGCTACCGCGCCGTCGACCGCGCCATCAGCGCTGGTCTCATCGATGCCAAAATGATCGGTTGCAGACACCACTACGAGCTGACCGTCACCGATAAGGGTCGAACGATTCTTGACTAGTTCTTTACCTTAGAATCCTTGCGGTACACTAGACTGATGACATCAGCAAAAACAAAGGAACAGGGAGTAGGAATCATGGAGTATAGAGACCCGACCCTCGAAGACCTCCAAAAGCACCGTGACCTGATCGTAGAAGCCCGCATCTCGAACCGCCTCGATGGGCCCACGTTCAGGGAACTCCTGAACAGCGTTAACACCATGATCAACACCATGATCGGAGTTGCAGAATACGGTATGCTCGGAGACGGAGAATGAAAGGGTTCCTGGACCTCGCTCGCACGCAGCAAAACCTCCTCTTCTATACAATGTTCGACGCGGCATCGACGCATTTCACGAACGCGCGAACGGTGTCAGACCCAGGCCTCGGGAAAGTATACCTAAAAAGGGGGGAACAGCTTCTTGAACTTATTGAGGAGCTAATCACCCAGTTGGACATAGACACGCGCGGCAGAATGCGTGTCCTAGCAATCCGCCACGAGGCGGCGGTTTACGAAATCCACGGCTCCATCGAAACTTCGGTGGTAGACGATGAAAATTGCTGAAGCATCGTTCTCTGTAACCCTCAGCTCCACGGAGAGCTACAACCTCTACAAAGAGATTGAAACTCTCCTAGAGAAAGCCGGATTGTCGGCCTATCAATCGAGAGAGAACCTTAAAATCCCCCACATATACCAGCTTTATGACCACCTCAACGAGAGATACGGGATTAGTTAACATGCCAAACATTTTCACAGCCCAAAGAATGTATAAGGGCCTAAATGCCGTAGCACAGGCCGTCAACCAACGACACGGCGGCGTCCAGCCTTATAACGGCGTCCGCCGCCACAGGAGGAAGATAAACGACTACAAAGAAAACGCCCCCCGCTATGACTGCGGAACAGGCCCACTGCATCCATACACCAGAGTACGGCCTGATTGTGACCGATGCACGTGGGCCTGGTCCGCCAGCAATCCCACCGGCCAGCCGTTCGGGCTGAAGTACATGCACCAGCTATGCTACCATTGGCGTGAGGTCGACCATCAGGAACGACCCCCACTCAGCATAGTGCGAGGCTAGGCGGTGTATGGCTGGCAAGGACATCATTTCGGGCCACAGGCAAAGGCCCACTACTATGCCCCTCCCCACCCACGTAACCCGATAATCCAACCAGCACAACCAAGGAAGGCAATCAGAATGATCGAATCAAAGGCACTCTGGTGTGACACAGGCGGACACCCCTTCAGCTCGAAAGACCCCGAAAAGAAAAGGACAATTGAAGAAACGACGGTGAAGAACCGGTACGACGAGGACGTCACCGAGCAGGAAGAATCCTGGTGCTGCGGCGAGTGCCGCAGGAAGCTGGTGGAATTCTTGCAATCAAAATTTCAGCCAACCCGTAAAGAGCTTCAGGAAGCTGCTAAGGCGACCGTCGTGGACACGACAGAAGCCACAGTATTATGAAGACGATCCTTGCACCGTCGGAGGCTCGCGTCATTACTTGCGATGAGCTGAAAGAAGGACACATTATCTGCGAGCCCAACATACAGGGAAGCATGGTGATCGCCTACAGGGTGGATGAGGTTACCGGAGGATGCCCAAACGGCATTCACGTGAAAGCCTCATGTGTCAAAGACGCCCCCAATGTGAAACGTAACCTGTGCTATAACAGGATCGGCGCCGTCACCATTCTAGTGGAAGGGGTTTAACCGTGGATGCGTTTAACCATTATATCCCTGGTGAGCGTCCCGCGTACATGCACAGGCTCTACATCGACACCCACAGCGAGTATATGAATGCGCCTTACAGGATGGGTGTTAATAGCATATACGGACGAGATGTGAAATGCATCGACACAAAGCGCATCGAAGCGTTGCGCCAAGCGGCGAAGGTTATCCGTAAGATGAACAACCCACCATCAGGGGAATTCGCAGAACTCGGCGTAATGCTGGAAATCGCCAAGTTCATTCTGGGAGAGTAAATGGTCTGGCTCTACGTCACCACTTCGTTCATCTCCGGGGCTTGTTACTTCATAGGAGGATACGCAACCGGTAAAAGGTCCTCCACCCGATGGTAATTAATGTAGCCGTTCAGGATCGCAATAGGCACAGTGGCCGGTAGGATGACTGTGAACGACCTAGCCTGAACATCCCTCCCCACAAAAGACCCGACAGGGTAAAGCCAACAGCGGCCGTACTCTTGCCACGTAAGTCGGCCCCATTTATGGATTGGTTACGGGCACCAGACGGGGGGAATGGCGTCATCAACAGTTCGCTTCGGCCAATTGTTTCTCTGACGCCATTCCCCTCTTTTAGGAGACAGCCATAAACAACTTTCTGACCACTCTCATCCTTATTGGGTTGACGATTCTGTTCCAGCCTGCTAAGGTAGAACTATAACCAACCAGCAAGGGAAACGAGACAATCATGACTCTCCGCCAAGACGCCACATTCACCACAGACATGGGTGTCATCAACATGACACCACACCCCATCGTATTCAGGGATGCTGACGGCACCCCGATCGGTGAGCCTCTCCCCCCGTCCGGGCGGATAGCGCGAGTGACTGAAACGGAAGTAGATAACTTTCGGATTTGGATTTCAGATGAGGAAGTCCGAGTGCGGGGGAAGGTCTACGAAGAGGTCGAGGGCCTGCCCGCCACACCACTCACAGGCACCTATTTCGTGGTGTCGCTGGTCACGGCGCTGGCAGCCCAAGCGGCCGGGCGCGACGTCTCTGACTTGTATGTGCCGGGGGAGCAAACCCGGAATGAGGACGGGAGTGTGAACGGGTGCCGCGACCTGGCCCAGCTGGGTCAGCGGGGAGAGGGGACCTACGTCCAGGCCGCCGTCAACGGCAACACAGAGAGTAGGCTGATCGACATTGGGCCGCTGTTGGCCCATGTGCGGGCTTTCGCGAAGAAGTACAACATGACCGATGGCGGAATTCAACGCGCTATTGTCGGCGCAATGATGAAGCCAAGCGACTGGCAGTGAACATGGGCGTTTGCGGTACAATATTGGGTTTCGTGCCATTGCTTCTGTTCGTGGTAATTTGCGTGGTTTTTGCTGTGCGAACGCCGCGTCGTTAGACCCCCCTAAGCGGAGGCCGGCATGGCTGCTGGCCTCCGCTTTTGAGTGCTGGCGTGTGGTTACGGGCTGTGGCTAGCTGTGACGGTGGGTGGCGGATCGCCGACCGCCAGAGGTCCC
>DATNLC010000029.1:0-4371 GCA_035603075.1 Candidatus Acidiferrales bacterium
TGAAGCGGACCGTTGGCGGGAGTTGCCGCAAGATTACTTCTGAGTTCTACCGAACCACAAGACTCGCCTTTCTGCTGCCGCTCGTTGCCCCGGTCGTGTATGCCCAACCGGCGCCTCCGGTGCAACAACTCGCGTTTCGCCCTTACCACGCAAGCGGCCTGTACGATGTTGGCGATACGGTCGGCTGGATTGTTTCTCCGGGTCCCACGGCGCTGACGTATGCATTTGACATCCTCCCCTTCCTAAAGGACTGAACGTGTCCCACATTTTTCGCTGGACACAGGGAGTATCGATCTTCTAAGCTGCCCGTGTGAAGGCCTGCGGTCAGGAATTTAGCTCAGATATTCTCGAACGCATTCAGCAGACCCTTGATGAAGAGCCCGCTCTTCCCCGAGGGGTTCTGTCGCGGATGGTTTGCGGATGGCTGAATTGGCGCACAGCTTTGGGCCAGCTCAAGGAAGTCAGTTGTCGAGTGGCGCTGCTGAAGTTGCATCGCGGCGGCCTGCTGCGACTGCCGGAGATCGATCAGCGCTCGATTCCTCGGCCCCAGCGTGTTCGAACCGAGCCGCAGAGACTGGAGTCCGCCTCGGTGGCGTCCACCTCGATCGAGTCCTCCCTGGAGGCCTTGCAGCCGGTCAGTTTGCTGCGCATTGACAGTGCCGACAGTCCCCACTCGCGCATCTGGAACGAGTTGATGAACCAGGAACACTACTTGGGCGCAGGGCCGCTGTGCGGAGCGCAGATCCGTTATCTGCTTGGCAGCGGGGCGGGGGAATGGCTGGGCGGGCTGGCCTTCAGCGCCTCGGCCTGGCGTGTGGAGGCCCGTGACCGCTGGATTGGCTGGAACGAGCAAGCGCGCCGCGAACATTTGCAGGAAGTGATTGCCAACAGCCGGTTTTTGATTCGACCCTGTGTGCGCGTGCCCAATCTGGCTTCGCATGCCTTGGGTTTGGCGTTGCGGCGGGTGACCAGCGATTGGCGCGAGCGTTACGGCTATGAGCCCCTGTTGGTGGAAACATTTGTCGATGCGGAGCGCTTTACCGGGACCTGTTATCAGGCGGCCAACTGGGAGCTGGTCGGCGTGACCCAAGGTCGCGGCCGCCAGGACGCGAAACACCAGAGCGCACAGCCGGTCAAGAAAGTTTGGGTATATCCTTTACACCGGCAGGCGCGCGAGCGGCTGCGGGGAGGTGCGCCTGCGCCGCCTGCGCCGACCACGCCTTCTCCAAGCGATTGGGCGGAGCAGGAATTTGGCGGGGCGGTGTTGGGAGATGAGCGGCTGGAACGCCGGCTCTTGACCCTGGCGCGTGATTTCTACGCCCGTCCGCAAGCCAGCATGCCCGTGGCTTGTCAGAGCCGGAGCAAGACCAAAGCAGCTTACCGTTTCTTTGATCACCCCGAGACGCAGATGGACGTTTTGCTCAAACCGCATTGTGAAGCAACCCAGCAACGTATCGCTGCGGAAAAGGTAGTGCTGGCGGTGCAGGACACCACCAGCCTGAACTACAGCACCCATCCGGCCACGGAGAACCTGGGGCCAATTGCGTCGCAAAAGGAAGGGATCATCGGTTTGCTGGTGCATTCGACGATGAGCTTCAATCTGGAGGGCACGCCGCTGGGCTTGCTCGATGTGCAGTGCTGGGCGCGAGACGCGGCCGCCTTCGGCAAAAAGCACGAACGCAAGCGCCGTCCCATCGAAGAAAAGGAGAGCTCGAAATGGCTGAACAGTTTCCGGCAGGTGGCCGAGGTACAGCGGCGTTGCCCGGGTACGCGACTGGTCAGTGTTGGGGACCGAGAGTCGGACATCTATGAACTGTTCCATGAGGCCTTGAAGGATCCGCAGGGTCCGTGGCTGTTGATTCGAGCCGAATACGACCGGCGGCTGGCCGAAGGCCAACAACAACTGGTGCGTTGGGTGGAACAGCAACCGGTGGCCGGCATTCAGGAGATTCAGGTTCCGCGACACGGCAAGCAAGCGGCGCGGGTGGCACGCTTGGAGGTGCGTTTTGCACGGGTCAGCTTGCAACCGCCGAAGAGCAAGAAATCACTGGGTGCGCTGACACTGTGGGCGGTGAAGTCCCAAGAAGTGGAAGCCCCGCCGGGGATCGCACCCCTGCGCTGGATGCTGCTGACCACCTGCCCGGTGGAGAGCTTCGAGGCCGCTTGCGAGAAGCTGCACTGGTACACCTTGCGCTGGGGAATTGAAGTTTTTCATCGTACCTTGAAAAGTGGTTGCCAGATCGAGCAGCGGCAACTGGGTGCAGCCGACCGCATCGAAGCCTGCTTGGCGATTGATCTGGTGGTGGCCTGGCGCATTTTCCACTTAGCCAAGCTGGGCCGAGAAATCCCCGATGTGCCCTGCACGGTCTACTTCGAGGATGCGCAATGGAAAGCGTTGGTCGCCTACATCACCCGCAACCCAGTGCCTCCGGCCCAGCCACCCTCACTGCGAGAAGCAATGCGGATGGTCGCTACGATCGGCGGCTTTCTCGGGCGAAAAAGCGACGGCGAGCCGGGAACGAAAAGCTTGTGGCTCGGCTTGCAGTACCTCGACACCATGACCGCCATGTGGAAAATATTCGAGCATCCACCTCACTCTCCCCCTGTGTCCAGCGGAAGATATGGGTAAAGATCAGTCCTAAAGGAAGGGGATTCCTACCGTAGCGGCTAGGCCGCTACGTCGGTGGGTTCCTGCTGCTGACGGCCTACATCGCCATTCACTTCACAGGCTAACCGGGCGTGCCCCGCCCTTAGTACATTGATTGCGCCGATCAGATCGGCGTTCTCGGTGAAGCCGCATTCGACGCAAGCAAAAACTGCCTGTGTCCGGCGATTCTCACCGGATACGTGTCCACAACACGGACAAGTCCGAGATGTATTCTGCGGCGGCACAGCAAGGAACAGACCACCAGCCCAGAGCATCTTGTATTCCAGTTGACGCCTGAACTCAGCCCAACCTTGATCGAGGATGGCTTTGTTCAGCCCAGACTTCTGCTTCACTTTCCTGCCAGGTTGTTCGACAGTGCCAGCGGCAGACCGGGACATGTTGCCTACCTGCAAGTCTTCAACGACAACCATCGCGTGGTTTTTGCTAAGGGAGGTTGAAGCCTTGTGTAGGTAGTCTCGGCGAGCGTTGGCGATGCGAACGTGGATGCGTTGGACCTTGGCTTTGGCCTTCTTCCAGTTTTGAGAGAACTTCTTCTTGCGGCTCATAGCCTGCTGTGCTTTGCGCAGATCGTCAGCGAACCGTTTGACGATGTTCAGCGGCGGCACAAACGTTCCGTCTGAGAGCGTAGCAAAGCGGACCACGCCCATGTCGATGCCTACGGCATCTCCTTGAGCGACAGGCTGCTCAACCTCGCGTTCTATCTGGATTGAGACGAACCACTTGTCATTGCGACTACTCACGGTCATATTCTTGACCGTGCCAAGAACATCCTGGCTGTTGCGGTAGCGCAGCCAGCCAAGTTTGGGGAGGAAGACTCGGCTGTTGGCCTGATCCAGTTTGAAACCTTGTGGGAAGCGGAAGCTGTCTGCTAACCCACGCTTCTTGAATCGAGGGTAGGCTGTTCGCTTCTCGAAGAAGTTGACGAAGGCGCGATCCAGATTCTTGAGGGCGTGTTGAAGGGCTTGGGAAGGAGATTCCTTGAGCCAGGCAAACTCGCTTTTCCATGCTGGAAGTAGGTTCGCCATCTCCACATAGCGAATGAACTTGCTCCCTGCTTCGTGGTTGGTTGTTTGCAACGCCAACGCCTTGTTGTAAACGAACCGGCATGCTCCGGCAAAGCGACGCATATCGCGCTGCTGGTTGCCGGTAGGCATCAGTTCGTATTTGTAAGCCTGTAACCGCTGCATGGTTTCCATTGTATCAATGGTATATGGATGAACAAAGCGGCATTCGCCACGGTAGGCACTGTGTATTCAAGATGCACGTACATTTGGTCTTCGTAACCAAGTACCGGCGCGGCGTCTTCACCAATGAGATACTGAGCGACCTGCGAAGCATCTTCAAAGAGGTCTGTGACGACTTTGAAGCTGAGTTGGTAGAGTTCGATGGCGAAGACGACCACGTTCACCTTCTCGTGAACTACCCCCCGAAGGTGGCCGTTTCCAACCTCGTCAACAGTCTAAAAGGAGTGTCAAGCCGGATGATTCGTCAGAAGAAGTATCCGGCTATTCGTAAGAAGCTGTGGGGCGAAGCATTGTGGTCGCCAAGCTATTTCGCCGGAAGCTGCGGTGGAGCACCCATCTCCGTCATCCGCCAGTACATCGAGCAGCAGCGGACACCGAGTTGAGTTTAGGCGAGCTTCGCTCGCCGCGCTCTACATCCCCGCCCTGAACGGCGGGGTTTTCCGCGCAGCTAGGATAAAG
>DATNLC010000107.1:0-28093 GCA_035603075.1 Candidatus Acidiferrales bacterium
GCTATTACTGGGTTTCGTTGCGCGTCCTATCGACGCTCTGAGGATCACCAGCGATTTTGAGTTCGGCTACAACGACCAATCTTTCACACGGATCGATCCTCGGCATGTGCAGTCTTACAAAATCCATGCGAATTACAAACCCCGACCGTGGGCCGTGCTCGATGGCGCGGTCGAAATCCATGAAAATCGCGACAATGTCTCCACTGTGGACAACCTGGAACACGATCGGGCATATAGTTTTTCGACAATGCTGATCGCAAATCAGCGGCTCTCCGTCGATTTCGGCTATAACTACTGGAATGTCTTTACCCAGTCGTTAATCTGTTTCGCGTTCTCCACTTCGTCCGCTAACCCGGCGCCCCCTCCGGCCACGTTGCCTGTCTCCACGTTTCCAGTCGGCGTGCCAATGCTGCCGACGGGTCCGGCGTGCCCCATTGCCGCGTCGCCTTCGCCACTCGGCGCGCTCTCAACTTACAGCAGCACCGATCACTTCGCTCATGCTGCGGTGATGTGGAAACCAATGAAACGAGTGATGGTGATGGTGGGTTACGGCGGTAGTTTTGTGCGCGGCAACACAATTTTTCTGAACCCTCTTACGCCTTCCGGCCCGCTGGATTTCAATTATCAACGGCCTTATGCGTCAATTGCGATCGATGTCTATCGAAACGTCACTTACAAAATGTCTTGGAATTATTATGGATTCACCCAAACCGGAAACACGAGCCCGTTTGGACTTGCGACGATTCAGTCAGCAAACTTCAACGGGAGTAATGGCACATTCTCGCTCCGGTATGCGTTTTGAACTCTCGTGGGTCTGACACGCTCAGAGCTACGTCTTAAAAATTCCCTTGGGAGGAGAAAAATGAATCATCGAATGCTTCGAATGGGGTTCGCAGTTCTTCTCTTGCTCGCTCTCGTGCTGGCTATTGCCGCACCGTCTGAGGCGCAGGATGCAGCGGCTCTTTACAGAGCCAAGTGCGTCGTATGTCACTCGGACGACGGTAGCGGCAGTGGGCCAACTGGAAAGCAGTTGGGCGCGAAAGACCTGCGGTCCGACGACGTGCAGAAGCAAACGGACGCGCAACTGAACGATAGCATCACGAATGGAATGGGCAAGAAGATGCCGGCATACAAAGGCAAAATAACGGACGACCAAATCAAGGGTCTCGTCGCCTACATACGCGACCTGGCGAAAAAGAAGTAGCAAGCGTTGTATGGCGCGTAATCACTGCCGCCTCCGCTCATGGAGGCAGCCGCAAGAGGCCTTGTGATTGGGATTCTTATTTGTCAAATTGCGCTCAGTATCGTATTAGCCGCTGTCTTTTTGATTCGTCCGTCTCTGACGAGCGCGGCAGGCTGGAAGATAGTGGCCTTCATTGCGTTGTGCGTGCTCCCGGCTCTTTGCATTGTGGGCGGGATGAACACGCACGTGCAGCGCTCCGAACAGACGCAATTCTGCATTTCGTGTCACGTTATGACTCCCTATGGCCAAAGCCTTTACGTAGATGATCCTAGTCATATTCCCGCGCAGCATTTTCAGAATCATAGAGTGCCGCCGGACATGGCCTGTTATTCGTGCCATGGGGACTACAGCATCTACGGCCCGCTGAAGGACAAGGTGCAAGGGTTGAAGCGGATCTACATACAATACGTCAGCACACCGCCGAATCCGATCACGATACCGGGTGGATTCAAGAACGCACAATGCTTGCACTGCCACTTGGGCGCGCGCGGTTTTGAAGAGAACCAAGTACATGCGGCGATGATCGATTCGCTAAAATCGAATCAGACATCCTGCCTTACCAGCGGTTGCCACGATACCGCGCACGATGTGGCGAATCTGGATCATCAGAAATTCTGGAAGGCGGCCCAATGAAACCTGGTGAAATCGGAATCCGGCGGTTTCTGCAAGTTTCCAGCGCCTTAGTAATCGCAGGCCTGCTCCTTGAGATCGTCAGTCTAGTGTGGTTTCATCCCCTCTCGTTCGTCTTATTTGCATTCGTAGCCGTGTCCCTGATCGCCCTAGGGATCCTAGTCTACTTAGTGTCGCTCATCTTTGTGGTCAGGCCGGTTACTAACCATGGCAATTCTCGGTATTAGAGGCAGGGAGAGAATTTCTTACCTATGTCGCCGCTGATTCTCGGTGCGATGGTCATTGACTGCGAACGCACGCCAGGCTCTCAAACCTGGAGGAGTTTCTAATCCTGAGCTTTCAGGGCGCAAGGACTTCAAGAACGCACCGTACGCTGCAGCGCGGAAAGTTCAGAGCACAGCCGATCAATTTCCCTCTCCAATCCCTTGAAGGCTTCTCGAGCCACAATCCAATGTCCAGAACGCGCAAGTTTCTGCAGCTCTTCCGCGGCGCACCACTCCAGCTGCGGGCACCGTCATCTCTCCAGGCACGGCAGCGACGTTCACTCCGGGAGCCACGCTTGCCACCAGTACGATGTTTACGGCCACCATTACGACCGGAGCGAAAATCCCACGGGAGCAGTGCCGGCGCAAACTCGAGATGGAGTTCCCGTTTTGAGCCGGGCGTACCAAACTAAATCATTATTCGTGCCACGTGACTCCTATTTCCAGTCGGCTCTGCACTGTCTCGTGGCACTCGAAATGCACGAACAAACGCATCACAAACGGACAAGATGGCGTTGCCTTCCCAAATACTTCTAATTGAAAACGATGTGGTTGCAGCTGATGCGATTCGAGCGGCGCTCGACGCGGCCGACGGCGGTTCGTTCGAGCTGACACGGGTTCACCAGCTTTCGGAGGGTCTCGAATGCCTAAGCAATGAAGAAATTGACGCCATCCTACTGGGGACGTCTGTCCCTGGCTGTGACGGTCTCGACGCGTTCGAGCAATTGTTCAGTGCGGCACCCGACGTCCCAATTCTAATCCTCGGCGGCAATCTCAGCGAAGATCTAGCGAAACAGGCCGTAGCGCGCGGCGCGCAGGATTATCTCCTTCCGGATCATCTCGATAGTTATTCACTCCCGCGCGCGTTGCACAACGCGATTGAACGAAAAGTGGTGGAAGATGCGTTGTATCTGGAAAAAGAACGCGCCCTGGTCACCCTCAATTCCATTGGCGATGCCGTTCTCTGTACGGATATTTCCGGAGACGTTACGTATCTCAATCTCGTGGCGGAAAAGCTGACTGGCTGGAAGCGCGAAGACGCTACTGGTCAGCCGCTTGGCAAAGTCTTCCAAATCATTGACGGCGCTACGCGCAAAACTGCTCGAGATCCTATGAAAATGGCGGTTGAGCAAGACCGTACCGTCGGACTCACTTCGAATTGTGTTCTTATCCGGCGCGACGGATTTGAATGCGCGATTGAAGATTCCGCCGCGCCGATTCACGACCGGGCAAGCCGTGTCATTGGAGCTGTTATCGTTTTTCACGATGTGAGCGCGGCTCGCGCGATGTCGCTTGAAATGACCCACAACGCTCAGCACGACGCTGTTACCGGTCTGCCTAATCGCCTATTGCTCAACGATCGGGTCAGCCAGTCGATTGCTCTGGCCCGCCGCCAGAACAGATCGATTGCCGTGCTTTTTCTGGATCTGGACAATTTCAAATACACCAATGACTCTCTCGGCCATGACGCGGGCGACAAGCTTCTTCAGTCAGTTTCAAGGCGATTGCTGGCTGCGGTGCGCGCTTCCGACACGGTTAGCCGCCAGGGAGGCGATGAATTCGTACTCCTGCTCTCGGAGATTGCCTATCCCGAAGACGCAGCCACCAGCGCGAAAAAAATACTTCTTTCGCTCAACTTACCCTGCTCCATCGGCGGTCACGCGCTGCATACCACCGGCAGCATTGGCATCAGCATCTACCCGGACGATGGAGGAGATGCCGAAACTTTAATCAAAAATGCGGACACTGCCATGTACCACGCTAAACAAAACGGGCGCAACAATTTCCGGTTCTTTCGGAAGGAAATGAACCACAAGGCCGTGGAACGGCAGTCTCTTGAAGGAGACTTGCGCTGCGCTCTGGGACGAGAAGAGTTCTTGTTGCATTATCAGCCAAAAGTAGACCTCTCCACCGGAGAGATCACAGGAGCTGAAGCTTTAATACGCTGGAAACATTCTGATCGGGGGCTAATCCCTCCTTCTGAGTTCGTACCCATTGCCGAAGATTGCGGCCTAATTGTCCAGATCGACCGTTGGGTGCTGCACGCGGCATGCCGGCAAGCGCGCGAATGGCTAGTCGCAGGTCTGCCTCTCAAGCGGATTTCCGTCAATGTTTCCGCCACCGAATTTCGAGCCAAGACTTTTGTCGCCGCAGTTAACACCGCCCTCAGAGAAACGGGTCTGGAACCGCGCTACCTGGACCTCGAACTCACCGAGAGCGTCCTTATGGCCAATGCCAAAGTTGCGGTCTCGATACTCCGGGAGCTCAAAACGATGGGTTTACACCTGGCTGTGGATGACTTCGGTACCGGCTACTCCAGCCTAAGCTATCTTCAGGAATTTCCCATTGATATCTTGAAAATAGATCGGTCCTTCGTCCAGCGCATCACCGGCGATGCTGGCGACTCCACAATCGTCCGCGCCATTATCGATATGGGTAAAAACCTCAACCTACGTGTTATTGCCGAGGGCGTCGAAACGCAGCAGCAACTCGCATTCCTTCAAATCCAACGTTGCGCGGAAGGGCAAGGCTACCTCTTCAGTCGGCCTGTGGACGCCGCACAATTTGCGCATTTGCTCCAATCAGGCGTCAGAGAGACTGTCGTCCACTAGCCGCGGTCTAAGTCCTGGTCAGTCGGGTGGGCTCTCAATCAGCGGGTTGCAGGTTCGAATCCTGTCCGGCTCAACGCTTCTTTAAATTCGTTACTCACAATCTGGAAAGCTTAGTTTCGCGCGGACTCTGTGGCCGCAGTTTCCCGACTACTTCCGGTTATTTCTTTTTTCGCTTTTTGTGTTGCCCGTCGTCGTCGAGCGCGAGACGGTCGGCGACTTCGATCTTGTGTGCTTCGAGCTCGGCGCGAAGGCCTTCGTCCGATAGGTCGAGCGGGTGCGAATGCTTCCAATCGTGATGAACGATTTTCCGCATGCGCTTGACGATGTGCGCGTCGCGAACGTCGATGGCCAGCTCGCGGCGGCTGTCGAAACTGCCGGGCGCGAGATTGATGGAGCCGACGACGACGCGCTTGCTGTCAATCAGCAGCATTTTGGCGTGCAGCTTGAGATGTTTTAGTTTGTGAATTTTGATGCCCACGTCGTTCATGGTGCGCAGGCCGCCGACGCCTTCAGTGAGCTTGTCTTCCGAGAGCTTGTGGGGCGGGCGAGCCATCACATGGACCTTCACTCCACGCATGTGTGCGCGAACGAGATGCTCGATAATCACGGCGTCCTGATAACGCTCGTTTTGAACGAAGATGGTCTTTCGCGCGTCATCGATGGCGCGTCCGATGCGCTCGCGGCCGTTACCGGTACACCAGATCAGATGCGCGGGTTCGCCCGAGTCGAACGACTTCCGCTTCCAGTCCGCTTCGAAACACTCGATGATTTCCTGTACTTCCTTTTTGTGCGAAGTGACGATGGCGTAGTCGCGAGTTTCGGTAAGATTTCTCGTTTCCCAGTTCAGCGATTTTACGAACGCGCTCGCATCGTCGACGACCATGGATTTTTCGTGGGTCATGCCGAAATATGGGTTGCTGTCTTTCACGTGGACGCCGGCGGACACTAGCACTTTGCGCGAGTGTTGGTTTTCGGCTTTGCCGCTTCGCCGGCTGGGATTCAGCATGATGCGCACGTCCACGCCGCGCTTCTTCGCCGCAATCACCGCCTTCAAAAGCTCCGGGTCGGAGAACACAAACATCTTTACGCGCAGAGATTTCTTCGCGCCATTTATGGCTTCAACGATCGGCTTGGCCGAATCGTCCGGCAGAACAATTAAAGAACGCGACATAAAATCTCCCAGGGTTGTAAACAACAATTATTGCATACAACTACCTGTGAACCGTCGCAGGCGACGCTCCGCAGGCTTACACTTTGTTGCCTCGGGTGCTTACCGGTTGCTCCCATGCTGGCGAGCTTTGGTGTTCGCAAAAAGATTCATCACTTGAACATTGGTTCATAGCGCCGGGCTTGTATTTGCAGGCGTTTCGAACTGTACGCGATAGAGCTCCGCATACGCGCCGCCGAGTTTCAAAAGCTCGCCGTGGGTTCCTTGCTCGGCCACCACTCCTTCTTTCAGCACGATGATGTTGTCCGAATTGTGAATGGTGCTCAGCCGGTGCGCGATGGTAATGACCGTGCGGCCTTTCATCAGGCGTTCAAGCGCTTTCACCACCATGCTCTCGGATTCCGTATCGAGCGCGGCAGTGGGCTCGTCCAGAATAAGGATGGGATTGTTGCGAATGATTGCGCGAGCGATTCCGATGCGCTGGCGCTGCCCGCCCGAGAGGGTTTCGCCGCGTTCGCCGACCATCGTGTCGTAGCCGTGCGGCAGGCGCGAAACAAATTCATCTACGTCGGCGAGTTTTGCCGCAGTCATGATTTCTTCCTCAGTCGCGCCCGCGTGACCGTAGGCGATGTTGTCACGAATGGTTCCTTGAAAGAGGACGGTCTCCTGAAGCACGTAGCCGATGTTGTCGCGAAGGCCTTGCAGTTTGTAATCGCGGATGTCAACGCCATCGATTTGAATTGTGCCCGCGCTGGGATCGTAAAAGCGGGGAATCAAACTTACGATGGTGGACTTTCCGCCTCCGGTGGGGCCGACGACTCCGACCATTTGCCCTGGCTTAATGTGAAAACTGACGTCCTGCAACACGGGCGTCGCCGCGTCGTAAGCAAAGGCCACGTGATCGAACACGATGTCGCCGGTGATGGACTTGGGTTCTTGCGCGTCCGGGCGCTCGGGAGTGACGGCGTCAGCATCCAGAATCGCCTGGACTCGTTCCACTCCCACGGCGGTCTGCGCAATGGAATTCGTCATGGTGGCGAGGTCCTGCACCGGCTTGAAGAACTTGGTGAGGTAGGAAAGAAACACGGTGAGCGCGCCTGCGGTCATCGCGCCGGCAATAATCAGCGCCGAGCCTCGCCACAGCACTATGCCGACACAAAGAGAAACCGTCACCGCCACGATAGGCGAGAGCAATGCTTTCACGCGCCGAGCTTTCAGTGCCGCATCCACCGTTGCGCGGCTCACCAAGCCAAGCTCCTCCTGCGCCAGATCCTCGCGTCCAAACGCTTTCACCACGCGCATGGACTCCAAACCCTGCTCGACGACGGAAACGATGTTGCTTTGCTGCTTGCGCACCTCGTGGGTGGCCTTCTTCACCGCTTTCTTGAATCGCGACACGAAGAGAAGCAAGAACGGCGTGACCGCGACGGCAATCAGAGTGAAATCCCAGTTCAGCCAAAACATTATCGCGAGCATTCCCACGATGGTGAGCATATCGACGGCAATATCCAGCGTTGCAGAGGAAGCGAAAGCCTGGATGGTCTGCACATCCGCCGTGATCGTGCTCAGCAGCGCGCCGGTTTGGTGCTGGTCGTAGTAGGTGAGCGAAAGCTGCTGAAGATGGTGGTAGGTGCGCATGCGCAGGTCGTTTGCCACCCATTGCCCGACGCTCGTGGTGTAGTAGTTCGCGATGTACTGCGCGAGCGCGCCGAGCGAAGCGATGATCACTGCCGCGGCAGCAGCCGCAAACGCGATCTGCATCTTCGTGCCGCTGCCCAGCAGGGGATGGAGCAAATCGTCGAGCCAGTGCGGCAGCTTGTGCGTGCCAACCACATTGTCGAGGACAACTTTTAAGGGCCAGGGCCCGGCCACGCTCATCGCCGTCTGCACAACCATCGCAGAAAGAATGACGAGTAGCGTGCCGCGGTAAGGTCGTACGAGGACGCGGATCAGACCAAGCAAGCGGAAGGCTCCCGGTGAAAGTCCTCAGTAATGCCAAGCACAACATCGCCGAGGATGGAAGATTGTGCTACACAAGGGCCCTGCGCGCAAACGGCGCCACGTTACGCACGAAGCGGATCCGAGGCAAGAACCTCACCAAAACTTCAGCACAGAAAGTTCAACCGCCGACCAAAGTGAATGCGGCGAAATACTCAACGCTGCGCGGTCGTTGCCGCGCTGCCCGGATTCTTAACGTAGGTGTTCAGCCAATTATTCATTTCCCAGAACATGTGCAGTATAGATTCGCGACCCGCATATCCGTGCGCTTCCAGCGGCAACAGAACGAACCGCACCGTTGCCCCATGTCCCTTCAACGCGCTGAAGAAGCGCTCGCTCTGAACCGGAAATGTTCCGGAATTGTCGTCCGCCTCGCCGTGAATCATCAGCAGGGGCGTTTTAATTTTGTCAGCATAAGAGAATGGCGACATCTTGAAGTACGTCTCCGGAGTCTGCCAGTAAGTGCGGTCTTCATTCTGGAAGCCGAAGGGTGTGAGTGTCCGGTTGTAGGCTCCGCTGCGCGCGATGCCTGCCTTGAACAAATCGCTGTGAGCCAGCAGATTCGCAGTCATAAACGCGCCGTACGAATGGCCCATTACGGCGACGCGATTTCGATCGACGACCCCGAGTCGCACACCTTCGTCGATTGCGGCTTTTGCGCTGGCGACGAGTTGTTCGACATATGTGTCGTTGGGCTCGGCAGTTCCTTCGCCCACAATCGGAATCGTTGCATTTTCAAGCACGGCGTAGCCTTGCGTCACAAACGGAACCGGCGAACCCCAGGAAAGAAAAGTAAACTGATAAGGCGAGCCTGTAACTTGTCCCGCCGCCGCTTTGGTCTTGTATTCCGTCGGATAAGCTTCCATCAGTGTGGGTAACGGCCCGTCTTGGGGTTTGTAGCCAACCGGCAGATAAAGATTGGCGCTGAGTTCGACACCGTCTGATCGCTTGTAGTGCAACACCTGTTTTTTCGCGAGCTGCGTTTCTCCATAAGGATTAGGAAAAAAAGTCACCTGTTCCGGAGAATTTCCGCCTATTTTTAGGAGGTAGAAGTTCGGATTTTTTTCCTGAGACTCTCTGCGAATCAAGATCGTCTGCGAGTTGGCGTCCAAAACAGCGAACGGAATCTCATAGAATGGAGCAGCCGATTGCCACAGTTGTTTGGTCTCTCCGTTTGCCGCATTCATCAGCGAAAGGAAAGGCTTGTCGCCTTCGGGAGATGCTCCCTGGCTCCGAAAATAGATGGCCTTTCCGTTCGGAGTCGTTTGCAGCACGGGCTTGCCTGCGGAATTGTCTTCCTCGAATGGCTGGCCGGGATCGTGATAGCGGTCTTCAAATGAACCTTCGTACAATTTCACAGGTGCTGCCGGACTGGATGGAGCAATCGCCAGTATGATTCGCTTGCGGTCTTTCCAGCGGCGTTCCTCCACCAGCGCCAGACGATCGTTCGCCCACGTCACACCCCGGTAGCGAATTGGCAAATCAATCAGTTTGCGCGGAGTCCCATCGAACGGTGCGTCCAGAGCAAAAAGCGTGTCCCGCACCGCCGCTTCCTTTCGCGGGTCGCCACCGTCTCCGGCTTCTACCCAGACGATCGTCGCTGGCACATCGCTGCGCCAAGCGTAATCGCGGGGACCTGTTGGCACCGCATCGGTAACACTCGGAACGTTGTCCTGTAGAGGTTTATCCGCCAACTGCTTACTGTTCGCATTGCTCTTCAAATCAAGCACCGAGACACGCTCGGGGAAAGTTTCAAATGGAAGCAGATAGGTGTAGGGATGATGGCGCTCTGAAACAAGAACGTAGTTGCCATCTGGTGAAGGCGAAGCATCCGTAACGACGCCGGGTTTGCCGATTGCCTTAGCACCGCCGTCGAGTGAAACGAGAACGAGCTGCGAAGTTGCGTAATAGTCGAAGATCATCTCGTCTTCGGGATTCTTCAAAAGATCTTCGTACGTGCGGCCGGGAGTGAGACGTCCGAGATTCTCTTGAACGATCGGCCCTGTCGGAATTTCGCTTCGTGTGGGAGCAGGGCCGCCATCGGAAGAAATCGTCTTGCAGACCAGCCTTTGGCTGTCACCAAGCCATTCGCACGGGTCGCCGAACATGCCGTTGAGCGCGATGCCAGGCAAGCGGTGGGCTTGCGCGGTTGCGACATCCACAATCCAGAGACTCAGTCCGGCGTCTTCCTTGGAATCACTGGCGTTTACAAAGAAGACCTTTTTTGCGTCCGGAGACCACTCCGCCCAATTGATCTTTGCGCTCCCAGGCAGCCCGGATATCGCGATCTCTTTTCCATTCGGCAACGACTGAATTTTCAGCGATGTGATGTAACGTCCACGGCTGGGTCCGTTCGTCCTCGGATTGAACCGCCTTCCGGCCAGTCGAAATTCCGGCTGCGCCAAGTCGGCTATCGACGGCAATCCGGAAAATTGTTCGATCAGCATCCATCTCACCTGCCCGCTGGCCGCCGGAGAAAGGCGTATCGTCGGAGGCGGCAGCACATCCATTAGGTCGACAATCGCTTTGGGTGGCTGCTGATATTTCAGGTTTGTTTGCGCATGAATGAGGGAAATTGGCGGCGCGATCATCCATACAACGACGGAGAGAAAAATTAGACGCACGATCTTTAGTGTAGGCATATAGGAGGGAATCCGTTTGGCTCCAAAAAGTCTCATGGAACATATCGCGCTAGGGAATCGCGCGCAACAGCATTCTCTGACGGCCCGTTTGGCTCGTCATTTTCCCTCCGGCACGATTCTGCCGCGCGACGAATTCCGGTATTGGGCGCCCTCACAGATAACCCTGGTGTATACTCCCGGAACTCTTAGAGGGAGGAGGTGCCCGTGCGAAAATATCTTGCGGAATTTCTTGGAACTTTTGTCCTGGTCTTTGGCGGAGTCGGCAGCGCAGTGCTTGCCGGGAGCCACATAGGATTTGTCGGCGTGTCTTTCGCCTTCGGCCTCGCGCTATTGGCCATGGTGTACACCATAGGGCCGATTTCCGGTTGCCACATTAATCCTGCCGTTACGTTCGGGGTGTTGCTGGCAAAAAGAATCGGTGGGCGCGACGCTGTGATGTATATGGTCGCGCAGATTTTTGGCGCGATTGCGGCGTCTGCGCTGATCCTGCTGATCGCCAGCGGCGTGGCGGGCGGTTACGATCTCGCCGCTGGCGGACTCGGTGCCAACGGATACGGCCTGCATTCTCCAGGGCAGTATTCGATGGTGGCTGCCTTCATCGCCGAGGTAATCCTCACGATGTTTCTGGTCGTAACAGTTCTTGGCGCCACGGACGTGAAAGCGCCGGTGGGATTTGCAGGCCTCGCCATAGGATTAGTGCTGACCCTGATCCATCTCGTAGGAATTCCCATCACGAATACGTCGGTGAATCCCGCGCGGAGCATTGGACCCGCATTATTCGTCCAAGGCTGGGCGCTTCAACAACTATGGCTCTTCATCCTCGCGCCTTTGGTCGGCGCAGCGATCGCAGCTTTGGCTTATGGCGCGATGCGCATACCCGACACCCTCATCACCACACCAGCCGGCGAACGCGCGCTCGCCAGCGAACAAGCGCAACGCCGCAATCCCAAATAGCTGCTTTCTTGCCGTGATCTGCCGTAACCGTCAGCCGGCGAATCAGAAATCGCCGGGAATTTTGCGTCCACGCTGTAACAAAAATGGGCTTGGAACTGTCTAACCTGCTGAAAACGTGCATCACATCTCTTGCTCCAAGGCTCTAAAATATTCGCGAAGCGGCAATTCTGATCTCGAAGGGGGAAATTATGAAACTCACACGTATACTTGCACTCTTATTTGTTTTCTTAGCTGCCGTATCGGCCTCAATGGCAGACTCTGTTACGCTTCGCAATGGCGACCATCTGAGCGGAACAATCGTTACCTCCGACGGTAAAGACGTCACTCTCAAAACAGACTACGCCGGTGAGGTAAAAATTAGTTGGTCAGCGGTGAAGGAAGTCGCTTCAGACAAACCCCTCTTCGTAGTCACCGGGGACAAAACCGTGAATGGCGTGATCTCTACCGACGGCACGAACCTGATCGTCCACAGTGCGTCCTCAGGAGAAGTCCAGGTGCCCTTTGGGAAAATCACCGTTGTGCGTCCCGCGGATCAGCAAGCAGCCTACGAGAAAACTCTGCATCCGAGCCTGGCTCAAGGCTGGAAGGGTGGAGTGACTATCGGCCTCGCCATCGCGCGCGGCAACAGCGACACAACCAGTTTGAGTTCGGGATTTACTGCCGACCGCAAGACGCTGGACGATGAGCTCACCATCTATGAGTCCTCGATTTACACTTCCAACGGTGGTGTGAACAGCGGCACCACCGCCAATTCGATCTTGGGAGGAATAAAATACGATCGCAATTTCTCGAAACGCTTGTTCGGATTCGTCAGCGGCGATTTTACGCATGACGAGTTGCAGGGTCTGAACCTCCGCTCGATTTACAGCGGCGGTTTGGGCTGGCACTGGATCAACAATCCCAACACCACCCTCGACATTCTCGGCGGAATCAACTATACGCGTGAAACCTACAGCAGCAGCACCACTGCCACAACTACCGGCGTCAATGTGAATCGCAATCTGCCTGGCATCACCACAGGCGAAGTCTTTATGCACAAATTCGGAAAATCGACTGTGGTCACCCAGGATTTCTATTTCTATCCGGACCTAAGCGACATCGATCAATACCGTTTCTCTGTCGATTTCGCGTCCGTAACCAAAATCAATAAATGGCTGGCTTGGCAGTTTTCCTTGAGCGACCGATACGTCACCGACCCGCCTATCGTGGGGACAAAGACCAACGACGTGATTCTCTCAACTGGACTCAACGTCAGCTTCGCCCATTAGACGGTTTCTTCTGACAATAGAGGGGTTCGTCTCGAGCGCAGTCGAAGCGCGCTTGGGCGTCGGAGCGCCTTTCGTAGCGCCGGCATTCTCGCCGTCTCTTTTGAATTTGCAGTCTGCGCCACCGTGACTCGCTGTTGCTGGCTCCATGTCAAAACGTAGCCATCGCGGAGCTAGGCCAGCACGTGTTCCGCATCGCTCAACAACTTCCGCAGCGCTCGAACGACCGCGCGAATCGCAACCACAATAATCGCGAGAGCTACCAGAACGATGCTCGCGGCGCCGTAAGGATGCTGCGTCGCAAACCATGTTAAGAAGATCACGCCCGCATCTTCGCCCAGGCTCAACGCCATATTCGAAATGGGTTCCGGCGAAGGTGTCACAGCCACGCGCGCCGCCACCTTACCTCCGTGTGCCAGAAATGCGATCAGAGCGCCAACCGCCGTCGCGAGCAACTGCTTGTGCGCGGGCAGCTCCGAAGTAGCGCCGTACGCCAGCAAAGCCGCGACAGGAATCCGCACGAAAGTGTGGGCCGCGTTCCATAGCAAATCGAATATCGGAATCTTGTCGCCCACCATTTCCACTACGAAAAGCAAACAGCACACGCCAATCACATACCAGTTTTCAACTCCGTGCAGCGACCCGGGCAGCATCAGACGGTTGGCACGCGAAAGCAAACCAAGCATTGCCACCGTGGCATAAACATTTAGCCCCGCCGAGAAGCACACCACTACCAGAACGGCACTCAATTCCGTCCCGCTGGGAATTAGCGAAATTCGCAAATCAAGCAGCATATCTCCGTTCGCTTCGAAGCGCTACGATACTACCCCAGTTGGAGATTCCGTTGAGGTTCGCGCTCTGTGAGCATACAGAGCACTATAATTGATTCGATGAAATCCGGCTTGTCGCTTGTAAGTGGCAACAGTCACCTGGCAGACAATCGAAGTGAGGCATCTCAGCCAAAACGAAAAAAGCGAGGTCATCCATAATCATGAAAAAACATTTCGAAACGATTGATGAGTACATCAGCGCCTTCCCCAAGGACGTTCAGCTCGTCCTTGAAAAAATCAGGCGCACGATACGCAAAGCTGCCCCCGAAGCAGTGGAAGTAATCAGCTATCAAATCCCTACTTTCAAACTGAACGGAAAATGCCTGGTCCACTTCGCTGCATTCAAAAACCACATCGGCCTTTTTCCGCCCACGCCCAGAGCTTTCAAAAAAGAAGTGTCTCAATACGCCGGTCCCAAAGGGAATCTCAAGTTTCCGCTCGATAAACCAATTCCGTTGGACTTAGTGAAGCGCATCGTGATCTTCCGCGTGAAGCAACACAAAAAGAAGTCGAAGAATTGAACGAATCTGTTTCCGAAGGCCGCTGTCTTGGCAAACCCATCATCGTGTTACCATCCGCCCATGCCTTCGCCAAAAAAATCCGCCATACCCGCCGATAAACTTGCTTTGTACGAAGCCCTGATCAAATCCGTTCCCCAAATCGAACGCAAAGGTGCCGTGCATCCCTACACTTCGCTTAACGGCCATATGTTCACCTACCTCGACCAGACCGGCACTCTCGGCCTTCGTCTCCCTCCCGACGCACTGGCAGCTTTCCTAAGAAAATACAAAACTACTCTCTTCCTCTCCTACGGCGTCGTCAAAAAAGACTGGGCCACCGTCCCCGCCTCCCTATTGGAAAACACAAAAGAGCTAAAGAAGCACCTCGAAGTAAGCTACGAATACGTCAAAACCCTAAAACCCAAATAGTCGAGGATGCATTGGTGTGGAGGGCCGTTCGCTTTAGTAGCGGCCGCCCTCAGTCGGTGTCCTTGGCCTTTCGTAGCGCCCGTGTCCCCAGACGACCACTGTTCGCTTCGGCGCGCGCCGCACCCTTCTCATCAGACCGGAGCCGGATCACGCCACGGCCTTCGTTTGTTAGTGCCGCCACCGTCTCACCTTACGGAAGAGGTCTGAGTTAGACATCTTGCTCCCGTGTCGCGAGTTTCCAGGATTGAGCCTCCGGCCCCTGCAACCTATGTGCCTAATGCACGCCCCATTGCATCTAACTAAAGTAGATTGAATGGGTTGCAACTTTTTCGGCCGGCTTGTGTTTGTATCAACTAGCACCTGTGGCAGATGCCTGTCCATGCCGATAACAGCAGTAGCACCTATTTGGAGGCTTCTTTTGTCGGTTAATCAACGCGCGTTGGCCATCCTCGCTCTTGGCGCCATACTTGTGTGCGCGCTTGCATCCTCCGCCTTTGCCGACGCCGGAGTGATCTTGAACGAGTCGCTCGACACTAGCGTTGCGCGAATTACCGGCTCCGGCCATAGCGCTGTTTATCTTTCAAATATCTGCCCTGACGGCTCACCCGTGAAAATGCGCCTCTGCCATCCTGGTGAGGAAGGCTCCGTCATCAGCAATTACACCACCCTGGGCGAAGACCAGCCCTACGAATGGAACATCGTCCCGCTCAGCGTCTACTTGTACGGCGTGGAAGACCCGAGCGACCGTCCGCTGATCAGCTCAAGGGACATCAAGACGGCGCTCGAAGAGCGCTACCGGGAAAAATATCTCGCCGACATCTGCACCAAGGCGCGCTGCCGCTATAGCAACGGCGCCGAATGGCGGGAAATGGTCGGAGCCACGCTCGAACGCAGCATGTATATGTTCGTAGTCAACACTTCCGTCGAGCAGGATCGCGCACTCATCGCCGAATTTAATTCTCAGCCGAACGTAAACCACTTCCATGGATTGACGCGCAATTGCGCGGATTTCACCCGCCGCGTCATGAATTTTTATTTCCCCAAGTCGGTAAAGCGCGACTACATGAACGACTTTTTCATAACCACGCCCAAAGCCGTGGCGCATTCGCTTACAAAATATGCGGAAGACAATCCGGAACTCAACTTCCGCGTACTGCATTTCGCCCAAGTCCCGGGAACCATTAAACGCAGCAGTGAATGCCGGAGCGGAACTGAGCAGTTGTATCACTCGAAAAAACTCGTAATTCCTCTGGCCGTTTTTGCGTGGCAGGGCGTTCCAGCTGTAGCCGCTTCCTACATCATCTCTGGCCGTTTTAACCCTGAGCATCAATTCGAAGCGCACCCATCCACACAGGCACTCGGAGCGGATGATAATTTGAGCGCCGCTCACCCAATTGGCTACGCGATCAGCGTCCAGCAGCTGGCTGCCGAGGAGAAGCTCGAGCGTGAAGAAATTGTCGGCACCAAAGACGAGTGGAAGCGGTATCGCGACGACCTCGACACGGCAGTGGAAGAAGCAATCCGCGCCGAAATCATTCCCGACCACGGTTATTTGAAACGCGTGTTCAAGATTTTGGGAGAGGGAAGCTCGATTTCCGTCGACGCGCGCGGGGCGCTGTGGATGACTTTGCCGGAACAAGAGACGCCGGTCCGAGTAGGCCTGAGCGCCAGCAATATTCTAGCTTCGGACTCTGATATCCAGTTCGGATACCAAATCGCTCTAGCGCGCATGGACAGTGAGTTGGAAAGCCCTAAGCACAGTCGTGAGACAGCCGTGGAATTCCGGCAAGATTGGACGCGAGTGCAAAACAGCCGCATCAGGCGTCAACTATTTGCTGCTGCGCAGGCGGGCGCCAACGGGTCGTCTACGGGCCATCCGGTCGTGGCGGCTGCTGACGCAGGTGGATCCTTACCCGCTGCTCTACCAACAACCCATGCCGTTGCGGTGTCTAGCCGTATCGGCAATCCTCACTTGCCTGAGTAACTTCCGTTCTGAAATTTCCCAAGGAGACCAAATGAGTTCACCGCCATCCGACGATTCTCACAACGAATTGAAAACCCTGCGAAACAAGCAGATTGAGATCGTCGATCGTCTCGACCAACTCGAAGGCAAGATTACCCAGTTCAGCGAACGCCTGCGCAAACTGGAAGAAATCGTTGCCCGTCACGACAGCAATTCTCAGCGGAGACCACCCTACCAGCGCTAGCCAGCCCGCACGCCACGCCGAATGCGGCGCCCGCCCGCACAGTGCGCCGCTCCGAATCGAGCGAGATCCGGCGCAGCAAACGCCGCTAGCATGTCAGCTATTGAGTCGAACCCAAATTGTCCGCGGCGTCCCAAACACCTACACGCCAGTTGTTTCGATTCAGCTCAGAACGTAAACCTTAGAGCGAGCTGAAGAATCCGTTCGGAATTCAGCACAGTGCTGGTGATCTGTCCGAAAGTTTGATCGGTGAGATTCACATCAGGGTTTGCGAACTCCCCGTGATTGAAAAGGTTGAAAGCCTCCACACGGAACTGAAGACCGTAGCGCTCGTGAAACGTAGTCGTCTTCGCCAACGCCAGATCAAAGTTCGTGCGCCCGGGGCCGTAGAAGAAATTGCGCGGCAGCCCGTATCCGGCCACATTGGCTTCCGTAGACGACAAGAACACCGGCTGCCCCGGCGCCGGACCGACCAGCGTGACGAAGTACTGGTTGTTGTTCGTCCTGGGATCCACGATTGTGATGTGGTCGAATCCCGGAGCGAACGAAGCGCTGGCGAGCGGCCCATCGCCCGCTCCGGATGGACCCGGCAATGAGGGGTCGAAGGAAAATTGTCCCGGGATGCTGAGTGGGAACCCAGTCCGCCAACTCAATATTGGGTAGAGGCTCCAGCCTTTTGTCAGCAGCTTTGACCCGGATTTCCACATGCGATCGAACGGCAAGTCCCAGCCGCCGCTGAAAACAATTCGGTCCTGAACGTCATAGTCGGCGGCGCCGCGGAATTGATTTATGTTGTAGAACGGAACCTGGAACGTACGGTTCTGGAATCCGGACGAGTTGTCGATGGCTCGGCCGTAGGTGTAAGCCAGAGTGAAGTAGGTGGTGCCGAAGAATCGGCTGTCGTGTAGCTGCCTCGTCAGAGACGCCTCGAGACTGTTGTAGTTTGCGAATCCGACGTTGGAGAATGTCGGTAAGGCGGAAAAAGGGCAATCTGAAGGATCGTTGTCCGAACTCGCACAGATAGCCTGGATAGCGGGACTGGGCTGATTGATATTCAAGACTCGATTGTTTGTTCCGAGAACGAACGGATTGATGTCCTCCAGAGCCGTGAGGCCTTTCGAGGAGCTGCCAACGTAGCTAATTTCGAAAATCAGGTTCTTCGCCAGCTCCCGCTGGATGCTTAGGTTGTACTGGTAGGTGTAGGGCGTGTGGAGGTGCGGATTCACTAAGAAGATCCCGTTGATTCCAAGCGGCAGAAAGTTCGCGAAGGATGTGTTCTTGGTCGGAGGCACGGATGGGAACGGGTTCGCTGGAAATCCTGCGGAGGTCCATGGATCACTGAAGAAATTGGATTCTGCGTTAGCGGGAGATGGATAGAAAGCCGTCGCCTCGGAAAAGAACGGAGGAGCACCGTTGAATTGAAAGTTGTCCTCCGCCTTCAAGATATCGTAGAAGATTCCGAAGCCTCCGCGAACGCTTGTCTTGCCGGTACCCCACGGATCCCAGGCAAATCCGACGCGCGGCGCCCAATTGTTTTTCACCGGAAAATTGACTCCGCTTGGAGCGCCAGCATCTCCGGGATAAACCAGACTCAGCGGAGCATTGGGAAATCTGGTTGACTGGTGACCGGGAATAATGTCAAACGTTCTCCCGTCCGTGTCGTACTTTGGAGAACTGTACTCATAGCGAATTCCCAGTGTGAGAGTTAAATTCTTCCGCACCCGCCATTCGTCCTGGAAGAAACCGTAGGTGGATTTTGATCGGATGTTCGACGGCGCGTTGGGACCCTCAAAGTTATTGTTCGGAAGCGCGAGAAGAAAATCCGCGAAGCTATTGCCGGTAGCAATCCCGCCAGCGGCGAATCCGCTGAAGGTGAAATCTCCATTGCCAAAGAAATTAAACACTTGATTGTTCTGGTACGCCGAAATGCCGGCGCCGAACTTCCAGGTGTTGTGGCCTCTGACCCAGGTGACCGTGTCCGCGAGGGCAAATGTGTTGTTGACTAAGGTAGCGGGACCCTGTCCGTTGTATCCGAGGTTTAAGCCGCTGTCGAAGTTCAGTTGTGGCGGACCGTCGGGAAGGTCCGGAGTGATGCCGAATCCCAAAGCACTCGGTGTGGGAAGCTTGGTGGCCGGTACGTCCTGCAGTCCAAAGTTGCGCTGTGCGGTAAAACGCAGTTCATTCAGAACATTAGGAGTAAAGTCCCGGATATACGCCAAACTTCCAAAATAATTGTTTGTCTGGAATGTCGTCGGAAATCCGGGCACATTGGCGCCGAACCCGAAAGGGTAAGGTGCCAAGCTGGGGTTGCGAAAACCTCCGATGGTAGCCGAGAGCCTGTCTTTTGGGGTGATGACAAAATCCATTTTCCCCGTAATCTCATTGTTATTGTTGGTGGAGCTCCCGGATGAGGAAAACAAGCCGGTAGGAGACGTGGGGATCACCCCCAATGCGATGTAGTTTGCGGAAACAGGGTTGATTTTTGTGGGATCAATGATCGCCTGTGCCGCGAGCGCCGGGTTTGACTGAAAGAAAGGATTCGCCTGCAAGAAAGATGCGACGTTTGGGTCGGGGCACTGCGGGTTGGCGCAAGTTACGGTAATCTGATTTAAATTTGGGCCGGTCACGGTGCCGCCGTTTGCCACTGCTTGCGAGAAGTTCCCTTGCAGTTCCGCGGGCGTGAAGGTGGTGATATTCAACGAAGTGACGCCTTGGGTCTGACGCTGCCCTTGGTAGGACACAAACCAAAAAATACGGTCCTTAATAATCGGACCGCCCAAGGTAGCTCCGTATTGATTGCGCTTTAAATCGTCTCGGGGAAAGCCAGTCTGTTTGTTGAAATAGTCGTTCGCATCGAAATCCGTATTGCGCAGGTAGTCGTAAGCACTGCCGTGAATCGAATTCGTTCCGGATTTCGTGACGACGCTGATAACACCTGCGCCGTTGCGGCCGTATTCCGCCGTGTAGTCGCTGGTGAGAATGCGAAACTCCTGGATGTCGTCGGGATTGGGATCGAGCACACTGCCGTTGCTGAGCAGGTTGTTGTTGAGGCCGCCGTCCAGAAGATACGTGATCGAATCCGGCCGGCCTCCCGCAACACTGAATGCTTGGCCGCTGGCGGTCGTTGGCCCGGTGTAGTCCGGATTCGCATCGGTCACGCCGGGCTGAAGCAGCGCCAAGTCCAGCACGTCCCGGCCGTTCAAGGGCAGGTCTTGAACTGCGCGGCTTGTGACGACCTGGCCCAAAGTCGGATCTACAGTTTCGACGCCGGAGACTCTCGCTTCCACAGTAACAACCTGGTTCGTCGATCCCACGGTTAGCGTGATATCGAATCGCAGGGACTCATTGATCTCCAACTTCTTATCTTGCGTGACAATTCTATCGAATCCCTGATGCTCGACGGCCACGTGATACGAACCGATGGGCAAATCGAGAACCTGAAAGAATCCGTCCTTGTCGGTGACACTAGTGGTGCCGACCTGGGTGGCCGTATTCGTGACAGTAACATTGGCGCCAGGTATAACGGCGCCCTGTTGGTCATAGACAGTTCCTACTACTTTCCCGCCCGCGTTTTGGCCCCGCAGTTGTGCACTCAGAATTCCAAAGATGCCAACGAGCAATGCAAAATGAAGCATAACTTTGGTTGTTTTCATAGCGCACCTCCTTGTTGAGACCACACCGAAAATTCGTATATCGCGAGTACGGCAAACGGGATTGACTTTCCGATTCGTGTAGGATGATGCGAGACCCACGTAACACCTCCGGGCGTTCTGTGTAATGCGTAGACGCGACTTACGTTTCGCGTCGCGACAGGTTAAGAAAAATCGAAGTGATTAAGTGCAAGCGTGATGCCACGAGCGAGGACGAAGCTAGAAACCGTCATGCCGTGCAGAGGCAGGATTTTCTTTGATGCCGGCTACAGAGGTCTGTCGCCTTGTTCAGGCGTATTCGAACCTTATCGGGCTAACCCTGGCTGGGGCCGCCGAGCTCGTGGACGATGGCGTTCACGAAAGATTTCGCGTCCCCAAAAAGCATCAGCGTTTGGTCGAGGTAGTAAAGAGGATTGTCTATGCCGGCGAAGCCTGGACTCATGCCGCGTTTGATCACCATGACCGTTCGCGCTTTATCGACGTCAAGAATCGGCATGCCGTAAATTGGGCTGCTGGGGTCAGTGCGAGCCGCCGGATTGGTGACGTCATTCGCTCCAATCACCAGCGCCACGTCCGTCTGCGGGAATTCGCCGTTAATTTCATCCAGGTCGAACAACTTGTCGTATGGGATGTCTGCTTCAGCCAACAAGACGTTCATGTGTCCCGGCATGCGTCCCGCCACAGGATGAATGCCAAACCTCACGTCCACACCGCGCTTGGTCAACGCGTCATAAAGCTCGCGCACTTTGTGCTGCGCCTGCGCCACGGCAAGACCGTATCCCGGAACGATCACAACTTTATTCGCCGCGGAAAGAATCGCAGCAGCCTCCTCGGCGCTGGCGCTCCGGACGTTGCGCGTCTCGTGCGCGGCAGTCCCGTCAGCCTGCTCCTGACCGAACGCTCCAAACAGCACATTTGAAAACGAACGGTTCATGGCCTTCGACATGTTCAAAGACAGAATGAATCCGGAAGCTCCGTCCAGCGCGCCGGCCACGATCAGTAGTTTGCTATCGAGAACGAATCCCATAGCCGCTGCAGAAAGCCCGGCGTAGGAATTCAAGAGAGAAATCACCGTGGGCATGTCGGCGCCGCCAATCGGAATGATCATCAACACGCCAAACAGAAGAGGGATTCCCACGATGAACGGGAATACGTGCGTATGCCCCGGATGGATCACCACGTAAGCCGCCAGTCCCACTGCAATTGCCAGCACGCCAAGGTTGACGATGTTCTGACCTTTGTAAGTGATCGGGCGTTGCGGCAAAACTTCCTGAAGTTTTCCGGCGGCCATCAGGCTGCCGGTAAAAGTGAGCGACCCGAGGATCACCTCCATGCAGAGAACCGACATGGTGAATCGCGAAACGTCGGTACGGCGAAGATAAAATTCGGAGGTGCCAACCAGCGTGACGCAAAGCGCTCCAAACGCGTGGCTGAGCGCAGTTCGCTGCGGCACTGCGGTCATATGCACCATGCCGAGCGGAACGCCGATGATCGTACCGAGGACGAGCGCAATCGCGATCCACTTGTAGTCCACAATTCCGTGGTTTAACAGCGTCCCGGCAATAGCGAGGACCATCCCCAACTCGCCGGCCCAGACGCCGTGGCGAGCGGTAGTTGGCGAGCTCATCAATTTCAGCGAAAGAATGAACAGCGCCGTGGCGACCAGATAAGTGATTTCGATGATGTATTGGGAGACCTGCATCTAGATCACGGTTTTTTCGTGCGGCTGGATTTGAACATCTTGAGCATACGGTCGGTAATTAGGAAGCCGCCGACCACGTTGCTGGTAGCTGCGACGATCGCGATCGTGCCGAGCACGGTCGAAAAAGTGCTCTTATGCGCCCCCACGAGCAGAATCGCGCCGACGACTGCGATCGCATCCAACGCGTTGGTCAATGACATCAGCGGAGTGTGAAGCAGAGGTGACACGCGCCGGATCACCTCAAATCCGATGAACGCCGCGAGCATGAAGACGTACAGATCCGTCATCAGATCTAGTTTCATTGGTCTAGTGTCGTCCCTTTAGCGCTACGAGAGCCGGCAATGAATAAAACTCGCGCACTCGCGGATTCACTATTTCTCCTTGCCGGGTGACCAGAGTGCTGCGAATGATCTCATCTTCAGTGTCCAGCCGCAGCTTTCCTTCCTGCACCAAATACAAAAGAAACGCGCTGAGATTGCGGGCGTATAGCTGGCTGGCGTGGTAAGGCACACGTCCGGCGATGTTAATCCAGCCGATGATGCTGACGCCGTGGGCGATCACCACCTCACCAGTCTTCGTAAGCTCGCAATTTCCACCGCGTTCTGAGCCCAAATCGACAATCACGGACCCTGGCGCCATCCGAGACACCATTTCTCCAGTAACCAGCACAGGTGACTTCTGGCCGGGAATTACGGCAGCAGTAATCACCACATCACTTTCTGCTACGACCCGAGCGAGGAGTTCGCGCTGACGGCGGTAAAAATCTTCACCCTGCGCTCGCGCGTACCCACCGGCATCCTGCGCATCCGTTGCTTCAATGGGAAGCTCGACGAATCTCGCGCCCAGACTCAGAACCTGCTCTTTGGCGACCGGCCTCACATCGTAAGCGGAGGTAACAGCTCCTAGTCGGCGCGCGGTGGCAATAGCTTGAAGTCCGGCTACACCGGCGCCGATGACAAGAACGCGTCCAGGTGTAATCGTGCCAGCGGCAGTCGTCAACATGGGGAACATTTTGGGCAGAGTGTCGGCCGCGATCAAAACGGCCTTGTAGCCGCTGACCGTTCCCATGGAAGAAAGTGCGTCCATGCTTTGCGCCCGCGTCGTGCGAGGCATCAACTCCAAAGAGAACGCGGCGACACCCGCTGCGGCAATCTCCTGCACGGTTTCCAGACTGCCTAGGGGGCGAAGAAACCCAATCAAAACCTGATCGCGCCGAAAAAGCGGAAGATCGCTCTTTCCAGTCTTGTCATTGGAGCCGTAACCAAGGACCTGGGTGATGATGTCAGCTGCACGGAAGACTTCGGCGCGCTGCGACAGCACCTTGGCGCCTTTCGAGACGTAGTCAACGTCCGGATATCCTGCTCCCACGCCCGCGCCGGTCTCCACCACGACTTCGATGCCTGTTTTTACGAGACCGGGAACCACTGCTGGGGTTAGCGCGACGCGCAGTTCTCCGGGGAAGCTCTCGCGGGGCACGCCGACAATCATTATTGGGGCTCCGAGAATACGGTTCCGGGTTTGGCCGTGAGTTGAGGCCGGGGCAAGAGTTCCTTAATGTGGGATGCGGAAAAATCCATTCGCGTAGGTTTCAGATAGACTTTAAATCCAGAAAACTTCCGGCAGCAAAATCAGTCAACGCGCACGTTTTAGAGCGCCATCCAGAAGCGACATTCTATCCGTAAAGCCGCCAAAGTGCACCGACAATTGGGGCAGCGGATTTTTCTATCGATTCTCCAACCTTACTGAGTGCAGAATTAGACGCCGGCATTTGCGAGGTAATAATGAATCCGAAGGACCAGGCCTGGCGAAATTGGCCGGTGGTGCGAATCGAAAGGGAATATTCTCCCAGTCGTTGTGTGCCTTCTGCCGGGCCGTTTTTAGCCGAGTATGAAATTCGGAGCCGGAAAGCTGAGCAGTTGCTTGCTTGCCAAAAGGATTTGCGGTGGGGCGATAGGCTTGACGAAACCCTGGACTTTTTCCCCGCTGCCTCTCGTGACGCCCCGTTGCTGGTCTTTATTCACGGCGGCTATTGGCAGGAGTTGTCAAAGAACGAATCGCTGTTTGCAGCGGCCGATTGCATAGCGAACGGAATCGCGTTCGCGGCTATCAATTACACGCTCGCGCCGCTGGCCCGCGTCGAAACAATCGTCGATCAATGCCGCCGAGCAGTCGCTTGGCTTCATCGACGAGCCGGAGTAATCGGCTTCGATAGCGGACGATTGTATCTTTCGGGCAGCTCGGCCGGCGGTCATTTGGCGGCGATGATGCTGGCAAAAGGATGGCAGCACACAGCAGGAGTTTCTGACGATGCGATAGCCGGCGCGGTTTTGCTTAGCGGGATCTACGATCTCGAGCCCTTGGTGGGGACAAATATCGCAGCGCCGTTACATCTCACCACTGCGGATGCAGTCGGGCTGAGTCCCATACGCTTGCCACTGGGCCGACCGCTACCGACAATCATCGCGTGGGGCGAAAATGAAACAAGCGAATTCAAACGCCAGAGCGGAAGCTATGCTTCACGACTGGAGTCGGCGGGTTTTTCAGTTTCGGCGTTTGAGGTTGCCGGCGCGAATCATTTCGATATTGTGTTGGACTTGGCTGATCCCGCAACTGCACTAGGTCGTGCGACCCTCGAATTGATTGGGGCGTCGGCGCCAAAATGAACGCGGAACTAGAGGCGTATTGCCTTCAAGAATATTTCCGCGAATGTATGGACATCCAGAAAGGTGTTGTAGAGCGGAACGGGGGCAACGCGTAGGATGTCTGGTTCCCGCCAATCGCAAACGATTCCTTCTTTTGCCAGAGCGTCGCAAATCGCGCGGCCGTTCACGGGGAGTCGCAGCGAGAGCTGCGCGCCGCGATGGGCAACGTCGCGCGGCGTGATGACGGAAAACTTCTGCGACGGAGTCTGACTTAGCAAAAACTCCAAATAGCCTGTGAGCAATTCGCTTTTGACTCGCAGGCGCTCCATTTTCGCTTCGTCGAAAATATCGAGCGAGGCACGGAGTGCGGCAGCCGACAAAATGGAAGGATTGCCGAGTTGCCAGCCCTCCGCTCCCGGGATGGCGCGAAACTCCGGCTCCATGAGAAAACGGTTTTCCTTGTCGTGGCCCCACCAGCCGGCGAATCGCGGCAGTTCCGGATCGCGCGCGTGTCGTTCGTGCACAAAGCAACCCCCTATGGCACCGGGACCGCCGTTGAGATATTTGTAACTGCACCAGACCGCGAAATCGACGTTCCAGTGGTGCAACTGGAGCGGAATATTTCCTATGGCGTGCGCTAAATCGAAGGCAACGACGCATCCTTTCGAGTGTCCAGCCTTGGTGATGCGCGAAAAATCAAAAGCCTGTCCCGAGTAGTAATTCACGCCTCCGAGCATAACCAGCGCGATCGTTTCTCCTTCTGCAGAGATGAGCTTTTCGATGTCGTCGGTGCGGATGGCGGTTTCGCCCTGGCGAGGCGCGATTTCAATCAGCGATGTTGCCGGGTCGTGGCCGTGATACTGAATTTGCGATTTCACCGCGTATTGATCGGAAGGGAAGGCATTGGCTTCGATAAGTATTTTGTTCCGCTGCGCGGTCGGTCGATAAAAAGAAACCATCATGAGGTGCAGATTCACTGTGAGCGAATTCATCGCCACCACTTCGATGGGAATCGCGCCAACCAGCCGGGAAATGGGTGCGCTGAGAATTTCGTGATACGGTATCCAAGGATAGCGCGCGTGCAGTTGCGCATCCACGCCGAGCCGGGCCCAGTCTCGCAATTCCTGTTCGACGTATTCAGGGACGGATTTCGGCTGCAACCCAAGTGATTGGCCGCAAAGATAAACGCAGTCTGAGCCGTCCGGCTTTTTAGGAATGTGAAATCGTCCGCGGAAGCTTGCGAGAGGGTCGCGGACGGTTTGCGCGACAGCAAATTCATTGGTCGCATTGAACTCGATACTTGACATTTAGAGCTGCTCCAGGGGGTTTAGCTGACGGTGAATCATCAATTCCGCTTTTCGCCAGTCAAGGTCCTCGATGCGATCGATTGAGCCGCACAACTCGTCCAACATGGCGTCCTGGATGAGTCCTCTAGAAAGCGCGACAGAATAAGGAATGCGGTGAAATGTGACCATCGCATATTTTGGAACGAAGAGTTGTGGGTATTTTGCTTCAAGGGCGAGCTCCACTTTTTTCTTGAAAAGGAAATGAGGATCGCCCACGCGGTCGCGCATTTCGACGAAATTCTCAAGAGCCAGATCAGCGATGGCGTCGGTGTTTGTTTTGCGCAAGCGCTCAAACTCCTGGAAAACTTTAGGCCAGTCTGCGCCATGGCGGTCGAGAAGCTCCAGTAAGCACGTGCAATCTTCGAATGCGCAGTTCATTCCTTGTCCGAAGAAGGGAACGATGGCGTGAGCGGCATCACCGATCAAAAGCGATTTTGCGTCGACGTGCCACGGGGAACACTTGATTGTGACCATCGTGCCGGTTGGATTGTCGCGAAAATTGTCGCGGAGCTGCAGCATCAAGGGCAACGCGTCGGCGAAGTTCGTCCGGAAGAACCTCAAGAAGTTTGCTTCTGAATCCAGGGCGGCAAAACTCACTGCACCTTCAAACGGAAGGAACAGGATGCAGGCGAAGGTTCCGTCGATGTTGGGCAATGCGATGAGCATGTGCGAGCCACGCGGCCAGATGTGAAGGGCGTTCGATTCGAGGAGATGTCTTGCGTTCGGTCCGGCTTCAATAGTGAGCTCTTTGTAACCGTAATCGAGATATTGCTGCGAGAAATTGAAGCGGCTAAGTTTGAGCATCGCGACACGAACCGCAGACGACGCTCCGTCGGCACCAATGATGGTGCTGGATTCGACGCTAGTTTCGCGGCCGGTCTCTTCGTTGCGGAACCGCGCGGCTCCGGGATGCAGATCGAACCCGAGGCAGCGTTCGCTGAAACGGATAGCGACGCCGCGTTTTTCAGCTTCATTCATTAATGCGGCATTCAAGTCCGCGCGAGAAATCGAATTGATGACTTCGGTCGCATCTTTTCCGTAGGGCTGAAACGTGAGCTCCCCAGAGAGCGAGTGCATCATGCGGCCTTTCATCGGAATAATGATGTTGCGCATGGAGGCCCACAGGCCTGCTTCTCTGAGAGCGTGAATTCCGCGAACGGAAATGGCGAGATTAATCGAGCGGCCGGCGGATAACTGGACGCGGCGCATATCGGGACGGCGCTCGTAAATGGTGACGCGAAATCCCCGTTGAACGAGAGAAATAGCGAGCAGCGGCCCGGTGAGGCCGGCGCCAATTATTGTGACAGCGTCAGACTGGCTTGGCATGTGCAGTGAGATCTTGAACCGCAGGGAAGATTCTCAGTCTAGCTCAATCTCCCAGCAGCGACCGCGCTTCCCACAACTCCGGAAAGAATTTTTTCTCCAAAGTGAGTTTCAGATAGGAGGAACCGGTGCTGCCGCCGGTGCCCATGCGCACGCCGATGGTTCGCTCGACCATTTGAATGTGCCGCAGTCGCCAGCTCACCACGAGCTCGTCAAATTCCGTCAAACGCTCACAAACATCGATCCAATCGCGATGGTCGCGTTCGTCCTGATACAACGCTTGAACCGCTTTTGCGCGGGCTTCGAATCTCTCGCGGTCGGTAGCGCCGGGGCCCATCTCTGGAAGCTTTCCCAACGATTTTAGAGCTTGAAAAAAAACGTCGTGGAGCGAATCCTCGCTCAGCCGGCGGTGAAGAATGGCATGAGCTTCGGGCGTGAGTTGATGATAAAGCAGCATCTTTTCGTCTTTCAGGCCGCACAGGAACTCGATCTCTCTGAACTGCTCCGATTGAAAACCGCTCGCTGGATTCAGCTTTTCGCGAAAGGCCAGAAAGTGAGACGGCAACATCGTTTCAAGAATCGTGAACTGCTCGACGAGCACGCGCATGATTTCCGTACAGCGCCGAAGCAAGCGGGCGGCTTCGTAGACGTTGTCACGCGAAGACGGATCAGCGCCCGCGGCGCGAAGGTTG
>DATNLC010000111.1:0-387512 GCA_035603075.1 Candidatus Acidiferrales bacterium
AGGTTGGATCGAAGCTTCTGACGCCTGCACGTGAAGGCGACACCAACGGCGGTTGAGTTTCCATTGATAGTCGGCGGTGATGGCTGGCCCGTCGGTTTCGATTTTGTGTTCCATCGGCAGCCCAACGTAATTCTCGCCGTAAGCAAGGCGGGCGACCAGCGCGATGGCCCGCTTGGGAACGATTTCGCGAATGAATACGACGCCGCGCTTATTTGTTCCTGCATCATGGCGGCGAACGTAAAAGCGAAGATTTACCTCGTCGAAATCGGTGTGAAAGGGAATTGGAAGGAATCCGAACAGCCTTGTATTGAGAAAGCGGAAGCCAACGAGGCTGACAAATGTTTTCCCGTGGAACGAATCGAGTTCGGTGCCGCGCGGGACGTACGGATTTAACATCTCAGGACTGACTTCGTAGTTCAGCATTGCGAGGTAACGCCAGTCGGCGGAGAGGAAGACGCTTTTACCTTCGGGTGCTTGATCAGCGCGCGGCATTAAGCCGGGCCGTTCAGTCCAAGCTGGGGAGCGACTCCGCGCAGGGCGTCGATGCAGAAGGCGATGTGTTCTTCGAGGGGAACGCCCAATTCTTCAGCGCCTTTGTAAACGTCGTCGCGGTTGACTCCGCGAGCGAAGGCTTTGTCTTTCAGTTTTTTCTTCACAGAGGCGGCTTCAACTTCATGAATGCTTTTGCTGGGTTTAACCAGGGCGCAAGCAGTGAGAAATCCAGCCAGCTCATCGCAGGCGAAAAGCACACGGTCGAGCGGCGATATGCGAGAGACGTTGCAATAATCGGCGTGGCCAAGAATCGCGTGAATCATTTCCTCCGAGTAGCCGCGTTCGCGGAGAATTTTCGAGCCTTCGTAGGGATGTTCTTGCGTCGGGTGATGGGCGGCGTTGGGCCAGCGTTCGTAATCGAAATCATGGAGCAGGCCTGTTAGACCCCAGAGCTCTTCATCAGCGCCGAGTTTTCGCGCGTAAGCGCGCGTGCAGGCCTCCACGGCGAGAGCGTGTTTGCGGAGGCTTTCGCCCTGGGTGAATTCGCACAGAAGTTTCCAGGCATCGTCGCGAGTGGGCATAGTTTTCTGCGCTCCATGCTGCAAGATGAGGGACACGAAAGCAAGAGTGATCCCTTTCAGGTTGCAGTGAATCGGTTGGCGCAGTCTCGACGGGCCCGGATGTGACGGAGGTCTTTATTGCAGCTTCGCGTACTCGGATTTGGCGGCGATTAGAATGGGGATGTCGGGGTCGGCGTCCTTCCACAACGTGAGGAAATCTTCGTAGGCGGCGAGAGCACGGACGCGGGCGGCGTCGGCATCCGCACCCTGCGAAGTTTTGGCTTGCAGTGCGTTCGCGCGTGCCACGCCCAGATGCGCCAGCGCTCCGGTCCAGCAATTCCAGACAATGCCGCTGTGATCGAGAATCTTCTGAAATTCGGCGGCGGCAGCACTGCCTTGTCCGGCTGCCGAGTATGCCTCTCCGCGCACATATGTCGGATATAGGCAGGAAATATTGGCGACGAACTGAACCAGCCCCAACTCCTGCGGGGACGTCGCGGCTTGCAGAACGTTCACGGCTGCAGCAGAATTCTTTTTTTTCAGCGCCACTTGCGCGCGAATCGTAGGCAGCCAAAGCGACCCCATCTGCGTGTCCAGCGGGTAGCGCTTACCTAGGTCCTCGGCCAAGGATTCAGCTCGCGCCGTGTCGCCTGCCATGGCAAACGCAAGTGCGGCTTCACTTTCAACGCCCTGACTCGAGGGAGCCAGCTCCAAAGCCTCGGCCGCCAACTGCCGAGCTTCTGTAGCGTTGCCGTAGGCGGCTTCTCGCTGAGCACCAATGGCTTGCCAAATCGCCCCATTTTCTTTGCTGTCCGCCTTGATCGCGGAATCCACTGCGCGCTTGGTTAGCTCCCGTGCCTCGCCGAGATGACCGCCAAATGCCGCAGTGTCGGATGCGAGCGCCGGCCCAAAGTTCTCTTCGGGCTTGCCCGCAAACCACCGTTGCTGTTCGGCCATTGCCGCAGGATCCGAAGCAAGAAACGCGAGAGCGTAGAGGGCATTGTGGAATACGAGATTATCCTGTTTTCGCGCCTGAGCGTCGTGAATGGCCTGTCGCGTCTCGTCAAAGCGCTGCAAGGCAACGGTGAAATTGGCGAGATTGGCGTACCCAACGACCCGATCCGGCGCAAGCCGCAGCGTTTGCTTGGCGACCTCCACAGCCTTCTCATACTGCCCTTGCTGTGCGTACACAATGCCCAAATTGCTATACGCTGCAAAATTCCGCGGGTAGCTTTCAATCGTCTTTTGATAAGTCTCGGCCGCTTTCTCCAATTCCCCAGTTACGTTTTGATAGTAGTTGGCGTCGATTGCCAGTTTTTCCCACTCGCTGGCATGTTCCCGTAACTGGAACGCTCTGGTGAAATACTGGCTGGCCCGTCCAAGCTCGCCGAGAGTGTAGTAGTCATTGGCGACCGACAGGTAGCCCATGACAAAACTCGGATCAAGCTCGATGGCATGCTGATGGTAGGGAAGCGCCGCGGTGTAGCCCTTCTCGTCGCCGGCTTTTATGCCCCGACCGAGCTCCTGCAGAGCCTCGAGCGAAGACGTGGTGGCCTGTACGAGCGGAACATCCAGCTTCTGCACCGTAGCCAACGATTCACCCAACTCAGGACGCAGCTTGGTTGCCGCCACGCCCAGCGCGTCCAGCACCTTTTCTTTGGACGCTGCCGTCACCTGCTGCTCGGCCAGCGAGTCCCCGCTCCAGCAATTCACCGCCTTCAATCCCAGCACGTATTGGCTGCCCAGACTGCCAATCGTTCCGGCAAGGTAGGCTTTGCTGCCCGAGCGTTGGCAAAGCTCGCGGGCCACCTCGGGCGTGAGTTTCGTGTCCGGCGCTCGTGTCATCAACTTCAAATTTTTCGCCACTTCGCTGTCGGAGAGAACATTCAAGAAAGGCGATTGCCGCAGGGAAATGTTGAGAGCCGTTTTCAGTGTGTCGTCGAAGATTGCATCGCCCGTGGTGTTGGTGAAGTCGCCGAGCACGATAGTGTCCCTCTCAGTGAGGGCCTGCGCCCGGCGGGCAAAATAAAGCCACGCGGCAGCGGCTAGACCGATGACCATTACTGCAACCGCGGAAATGAAGACTTTCCAGAGTGTTCTGGCCTCTGCGGGGACTGCGCGAACCTTCGCACCACCTGTTGACACACCGCCCGAGTCCGTTTCGCGCTTCAGAAGTTGCAGGTCACTGCGCATCTCCGCCGCCGATTGGTACCGCCGGTCTTTGTCTTTTTCCAAAGCCTTGCTGATGATGTCTTCCAGCTTGGACGACATGTCAGGATTCAGCCGCGCCGGAGCAACGGGCTTGCGATTCAGAATGGCATCGTAAACTTCTGCCGAGGTGCCTCCCGAAAACGTTTGTTTTCCCGTGGCCATTTCATAGAGCACCAAACCGAAAGAAAAAATATCCGTGCGGGCGTCCAGTTCTTTCCCGCGCGCCTGCTCGGGCGACATATAGGGAATCGTGCCCATGGGAGTGCCGGGCGTGCTCAGTTGCATCGCCTCCTGAGTCAGCGTGGTGTCGGCATCCGCTCCAGCTTTTGCTTGCAGCTTCGCGAGACCAAAATCCAAAACCTTCGCATGGCTGCGCTTAGTCACAAAAACGTTCGCAGGCTTGATGTCGCGGTGAATGATGCCTTCGGCGTGCGCGGCGTCGAGTGCATCGGCGATCTCGATGGCCAGCGACAGAACCGCTTCCGTCTCCATCGGATGCCCGTCGATGCGGTGCTTCAGCGTCATGCCGTCGAGAAATTCCATGGCGATGAACGCCGCGTCGTGCTGGTCGTCAATTTCGTAGATAGTGCAGATGTTGGGATGACTCAGGGCCGATGCGGCTTTGGCTTCGCGCTCGAAACGGCTGAGGGCTTGGGGATCTTTGGCTACATCGTCGGGCAGGAACTTGAGGGCGACAAACCGGCTGAGCTTCACATCCTCGGCCTTGTAAACCACTCCCATCCCGCCACCGCCGAGTCTCTCGACGATGCGGAAATGCGATATGGTTTTGCCGATGAGGGGATCAGAACTGGGCACGAGCAGCACATCTTAGGATGCGTCAGGAATCAAGTCAACGAAGACGGACTCGCTTTCGCGCAACTCGTCGACGAGCGGCATTTGAGTCGGGATGGGCAATAGGACCAGGAACCGAACTCAAAAATACGGTCCGAGAGTGGGCGTCTTAGAATGAGACAGGGGTGTACTAGATGAGACGGCACCCATCCACAATGAGACAGTGCAATTGGCGCGTCTGGTGGGCGCTGTCGCTGGGGTGCAGGCGAAGAAATTGCGTATCTAGCGACTAGTAAGACGCTTAGAGCAGATTCCGCCTGCTGCGTTTGAACGAACGAAAAGGAAAACCTTTTCGGAACTCGAAGTGCAAGAGATGGAAATAAGAGGCAAAAAGCGTCACCGAATGACGCAGCGCGACGATGTGTTGAGATAGATAGCAGACTTTAAGCGTCAAGCGAAAGATGAAATAAATCTTAGCCGCGGTGCAGGTAGGGGCAAGCAGCTTAGTTTGTAAGGAGCTAGACGATGGCCTTAAAATTGGCAAGTAGGGCGGGCGAAATAACACTTGACAAGAAATGGCACCCTATGGACAATCACTCGCGCGCCGTCCCTGCCTTCCCCCTGTCAAAAGAGTCCTCCTCTTCGCATCGCCGGAATAGTCTGCGAGGAGAACCGGTGGCGGAAAAAGAAAGCACAGCAACGAGCATGGATCTCGACCGTGAAGTAATTCGCTGTCAAGTCTGTGGGTTGGTTCAATATCGCACACGCACTGACAATTGTCGTCGGTGCTTGCGCATGCTGCCCCCCAAGGTGTCGTTCGTCATACCGACGCCGTCGCCTCAAGATCTTCCGGGGGACGACCGGCAATTGTTTGAAAACTGGCCGAACCGCGAAACTGTGGAGAACATTGGCCAGCGCATCCGACAATTGCGGGAATCGCGTGGCATGACGCAAAGTCAGCTGCAGGCGCGTTCACGCGTATCGCGTTCGTATTTGTCGCGAATCGAGAGTGGACAGATGACGCCCAGCCTCGGCACGCTCGAGAAAATTGCCGAAGCGCTGGGAGTCGGACTGAACCGCTTCTTCGTCCCGGAAACGAACGGCGAAACGGTACTCGAAGATCCGTTCATTCAGGGACTTCGGCCGTTCTTGCGGCAACTCGATTGGACACAGTGGCAAGGTATTTTGAAGAGGTTGCAGGCGATCAGCGAGCACGTCAGCACAAATCACAGCGTGCGTCCCTTACCACCTCAATCTGTAGAGCGACTACCCCACAACATGCCCCGGCGGCAACAGCAGACTGGCCACTCCGCCGCAGTTTTGCACCGCTAGCGTCCCAAAACGGGAAGCGCGGCACAACCGATCTTAGACTCGAACGGCCCGGCAGCTCGCCACCTGAGGCGAGTTACCGGGCCGTCTTCTTTTAGTTGCCTTCGTTTGGCTAGGGCTGCCACGCACTACTGAGTTTCCCTGGTGCCGATGCGAACTAAGGTGATCTGCGTGCCTTCTGAGGTTTTCTTGAGGGCTACGACGCGCACGCCATTGTGGTGGTCATTCACGAACGCAACATCACTGTCATTTATCATCGCGTGATCATTTGGATGGTCCAGGTTGTCATGGTTAGTTTCCAAGTGGAATTCGGGGCCCAGGCGCTTTTTGTACCAAGCCTGCACAAAGTCGATGGGGTCTTTGGTTTGATACTGCTCCGTAGCGATTCCGACGCCGGTGTCATTTGCGCTGAGGTTCACGCTAGCGCCTTTGTTGTCAGATGAGGGAGAGGCGCCGGGATAAACTTCCAGACCGGTGGCGTGATGACCCGACTTGTCAACCGAAAGCGAACCGAGTCCAGTTTGGATGTCGACTTTGTCGCCGGAGTTGCGAACTTTCAGGTGATGGATGAAAAGGCCGGCGAGCGTAACGCCGAAGAGAAACATAACGACGATGCCGGCGGCGATGATTCCCAAAATCCACCAAACTGCGTTATTCCTGGGCTGGGGCGGAGTTGGTTGGTAAATGGGCGGTTGTGCTGGTCCCATGGACATAGCTTTCCTTCCTTGAGAGGCTCACAGCTAGTTACGCGTTGTGGCCGCGAATTGTTTCCTGCCAAGCATGACTTTCGTGATTCGGGCCTAGTAGAACACTACTTTTACATCCGGGCTTTTTTTCAGATGTACGGTGTCGATAAAGCGGACCTGGCGGTCGTCATAGGTAAGGATCAGCGAATGGGTGCGAGTGCCTTCGCCGAAGAAGCGCACGCCGCGGAGCAGGCCGCCGCCCGTGACTCCGGTACATGCGAAAATGATTTTATTTCCGGGTGCGAGATCTTCGGTGGCGTAAATGCGTTTGGCGTCTTTGATGCCCATTTGGGCGAGGCGCTCGTGATGCTCGGGTTTTGACGCAACCAGCCGCGCGAGAATTTGACCGTTCAAGCAGCGCAAGGCGGCGGCTGTGAGAACACCTTCGGGGGCGCCACCAGTGCCCATAACGGCGTGGACGCCTGTTCCTACCACCGCAGCGCTGATTCCGGCGGAAAGGTCGCCGTCGGAGATGAGTCTGATGCGAGCTCCCGTGGCGCGGATCTGGTTAATCAATTCTTCGTGGCGTGGGCGGTCGAGAACGATGATGACAAGGTCTTCCACCTTGCGGTTGAGGCGCTTCGCAATCGCTTTCAGATTGTCGGCGACCGGAGCGTCCAGATCGACAGCGCCTTTACAAGAAGGCCCGACGATTATTTTTTCCATATAAAGGTCGGGTGCGTGCAGCAATCCGCCGCGTTCGCTGGCGGCGAGAACCACGATGGCGTTCGGCTCGCCAGTAGCGCAGAGATTGGTACCTTCGAGCGGATCGACAGCGATGTCCACTTCGGGGAATTTGCGGCTTTTGTCGCGGACTGCAGCGCCGACTTTTTCGCCGATGAAAAGCATGGGAGCTTCGTCGCGCTCGCCTTCGCCGATAACGATGGTGCCGTCCATTCCGACCGAATCCATTTCCGAGCGCATGGCTTCGACGGCCATCTGATCGGATTTGTGGCGGTCCCCTAGACCCATTGTGTGCGCCGAAGCGATGGCGGCGCTTTCTACCACGCGCAGAAATTCCAGGCTGAGTTCCTTCTCCATTAGTGCTCCTGAGGTACGAGAGTGAAGTTGAGCGGTTGAATTTTAGCGTTCACAAGAAAGGGATCGTCGAATTCGGTTTGATCGCCTGCTTTCTTTCCGGCGACGGGCAACAGGCGTGCCGAAAGCGGCTTGTGCCATTTCACGGAAAGGCTCGCGACATCGCCAAGAATTGCGGCGAGCTGATCGCGTGAGACGTCGCCAGGAAGCGGAATTACGTCGAGGCCGGTGCCGCAGACTGCGGAGTAGGAAAGCATGGCGTCGAGCGAGAGGCGTCCTTCGCTCCAGCGTTGAGAAAGAACGGAATCTTCCAGCACGGGCAACATTAGTCCGGAATAGCCGGCTTGTGTGACGGGAATCGCCTTGAGCGCACGGGTGATTAATGCGGTCGTGGTCAGCGTTCCACTGGTGCCCACTGGCGCGCCGAGAAAATTCTCTATTGCGCGGCCGATGGAAACATCTTTCAGTCCAGCGGGTGAAAGGTCGATTCCACCGTACTTCCAGCCGGTGCTCTGGCTGATTTCCTTCGCTGTGCTTTCGACTTGTTGGGCGTAGATGGTCAAAGAAGCTTTCAAGTGTTCCTCGGCAAGTTGGGGCGATTTCGTGGATGCGAGGGCGTCGGCCACTACATTGGCAGACTGCAAGCCAATGGCGAAGCGCTTACCTTCGCTCGCGAGATAAGACGCGGGATAGAAGGGAGTGCCGTCAGGGACGAAAGATGAGGTAGTGAAGTTGAAATTTCCCTGACTGTGCAAAGTGTTGGCTTCCAGATATTTCATCACGCCTGCGGCAGCGTGAATGGACTTCCAGTGAATTCCGTCTTCGTCGCCGATGAAGATGGAGCCTTCCAGCGTTTTGGAATCGGCGAGGATTTTTTCGAGCAAATCGGCTTCACGCGGGTCGTCGGTGTCTTTTATCATGGCCGGACCGATGGAAGCGTCGAAACCTTCTTTCACGGCCAGAGCGTCATACTCGCGGAAGAACGCGAGGGTTTGTTCTTCGGAAAGACCGCGGGTGTATTCAGGGAAAGGCTGGGTGGTGATGCGAATGGTTTGGACATCGTATCCAGATTTTTCGTAGGCATCTTTAGCGTCGCGCAGGAATTTCAGGGCATCTTGAATCTGGTCTTTGTAGTGCGAGCGATCGAGGCGAACGAAGGCCGTGATGGCGCGAATCTTTGGTTTTGAGGGCTCGGGCGCGCTTTTGGCCGCGACCGCGCCTAGAACAAGAACAAGCGAGAGGAAGAGCATGGCCGCGGCGCGGAACTGATTTTGGGCGCGCATTAGAATGCGGAGATCCCGGTGATGCGCTCGCCGATGATCAACTTGTGGATGTCGTGCGTGCCTTCGTAGGTGTAGACGGATTCGATGTTGTTCATGTGGCGCATGACGCAGTAGTCGTCCACGATGCCGTTGGCGCCAAGAATCTCGCGGGCTCTGCTGGCGGATTCGCGCGCAACCCATACGTTATTCATTTTCATCATGGAAATGTGTGAGGGGTGAACGCGGCCTTTATCTTTGAGTCTTCCGACCTGGAGAGCGAGGAACTGCGCTTTGGTGATCTCGGTAATCATCCAGACGAGCTTTTCCTGAACGAGCTGGTGCGAGGCGATGGGCTTGTTGTCGAATTGCTTGCGCTGCTTGGCGTAAGAAAGCGCGGTGTCGTAACACGCCATGGCCGCGCCAATGCCTCCCCAGCCGATGCCGTAGCGCGCCTGATTCAGGCATGAGAGCGGGCCTTTCAGGCCTTCGACGCCGGGCAGCAGGTTTTCAGCCGGAATTTTGCAATCGTTCATCGCCAAGCCGGAAGTGACCGAAGCGCGCAACGAATATTTTCCGTGAACGTCCCAGGCTTTGAATCCGGGCGTGCCTTTTTCTACGAGGAAACCACGAATCTTGTCGTCTTCGGTTTTTGCCCAGATGACGGCGACATCTGAGATAGAGCCGTTGGTGATCCACATCTTTTCACCGTTGAGGATGTAGCTATCGCCTTTTTTTACGGCGCGCGCAAGCATGCCGCCGGGATTCGAGCCGAATTGAGGCTCAGTGAGACCGAAGCAACCGATTGCTTTTCCTTGTTGTAAGAGGGGAAGCCATTTGTCTTTCTGTGCGTCGGAGCCGAATGCGTGGATCGGATACATTACAAGCGCGGACTGGACCGATACAAAACTGCGAAGGCCCGAGTCGCCACGTTCGAGTTCCTGGGTGACCAGGCCGTATTCGACGTTGGACATTCCTGCGCAGCCGTAGCCTTTCAAGCTGGCACCGAAAAGGCCCAGCTCGGCCATTTGCGGGACGAGCTGCACGGGAAATTTTCCTTCGCGATTGTACTGTTCGATGATGGGCATGATGGCGTCATCAACGAATTGGCGAGTTGTCTGGCGAGCGAGCTTTTCTTCGTCGCTCAGCAGGGAATCGAAGTCGAGGAAGTCGACCCCGGGGAAAGATGGCATCAAAAATTCTCCTTAATTGCGACGCAACTTCGCGAGTTCCTAAATAGGGTTCTGGCCCCGGTTAGAAATATCCCGGTCTTTTGTTTTGAGTGAGTTACAGCCAATTCTGTTTGTGAGTCAGAACCGGTTAGAAACGACCAGTGGCGAGTGATTAGTGGCGAGTGGTTAATACACAAGAGCGGTCTGGGCGAGCGAGAATTGCAGCGCCGCGGGTTGGTTGAAAGTTCTCGATTAGAGCGCGAGGTGAGCGTTTGTTTTCTGTGTGTTAGCTCGGATTCTAATAATTCACGTTCTCGATTAGAAAGAGACTTCGCTATTGAAGTTCGCTCGCGGCACCAACTGGTTGTGGCCCCGGGTAGAAATATTTCGGTCGTTTGTTTTGAGTGAGTTACGTCGTTTTCTACATATTGAACAGAACCGCGTAGAAATGCGATCAACGGCCGGAAATTCAGGCCGCAAATTGGCTGGTGAGATACGCGTCCGGGTCCCAGGACGACACCCGAAGCGCTCTGTTCTTTGGAACCCACGCCGCGGCCCCAACTCTGCCGTCTGTCTCCAAATTTGTCCAAAATAATCACGAGTCACGCTAGCACTTTGGTTGGCGAGTTTCAAGGACTCGGAGGCTGTGGACATAATCAGCGAGATTCGATTTGATCGGTTCTTTTTTATTTCGGATGATCAGGGTCGAGGCCGTACCAAGCCTTCCACTGATCTCGCGTGCGCTGGTCGGCCGGCCACTGGAAGCATAGGCCGTAGCCATCAGGATCGGCGACGTACAATTGCTTCATTCCGTAGGGCGCGACGACCGGCTCTTTTACGTTGAGGCCTTGCGCGCGAAGGCGTCGGTACGCTCCGTCCAAATCCTCGCAACCAAAGAACAGAGCGGTATCGCCATGCGCTGCAACCCGAGCAGGATCGGGGGCGGATGGCCGCTGATCCTCTTCGTACGCCGTGTTGAGCATTATTTCCACGCCATTGAGTTTGAGCAGCGCCCAACCGAAGTGGTCGCCTGGACGAGACGTAGTGACGATTTCGAAGCCGAGAATGTCGCGATAGAAATGGATGGCGGTTGGCATATCGAACACCTGAAGAAGCGGAGCGAGGCCTTTAATATCAATTGTCATGAAATTCTCCTGTTCGTCGGCATCGAGCAGATGCTCAGAGCCTAACTCGATAAGCAGCTTGCGGCAATAATGTATACTTCTGGTCAAAACGTGTTCAGGGTGGGGTATGAATCGATCGGTTGGCGTGACGGTAGCCGCGATTGTTGTGCTATTCGGCAGCGGGCTAACAGTCCTTGCGGGAGCGATGGCGTTATTCGCTTCCTCCAGCAGCCTTCCTGTTCCGGAGAACCAAGTACACTTCCTGAAATATTTTATGGTGTTCGTATCGCTCGTATTATTCGCGGCCGGCGCTTGGGGCATCGCGTCCGGAAAGGCTCTGATGCGGCTGCGGGAGTGGTCGAGAGTATCGATGCTGGTTTTCAGCGCGTTGTTGGTTTTCCTTTGTATTCCCGGGCTTTTGATGTTTCTGTTCATGCCGTTCCCACCGCCAGGGAGCGCTCCGAGTCCGGAACTATCGAAGGACATGCTGGCGGCAACGCGGATTTTCATAATAGTAATTTACGGAATCCTCGCGGCGCTGGGGGGTTGGTGGCTTTATTTCTTCAACAAGCAATCGACGAAGGACCAATTCCTTAAAGTGAAGATACCTGGGATGGAGGGAATGCCGGGCGCGGGAGTGATTTCGCCTTACACGCGACCGCTGAGTATCACGCTGATCGCTTGGTACCTGCTAATCAGCGCGTTCGTTGGCGTGCTTGGCCTCTCGGTGAATCCGCCGGTCTTTTTTCTGGGAAACTTTTTCAGGGGAACCATAGCATCGCTTTTGATGCTGGCGCTCGCGCTGGTGCAATCGCTTATTGGTTTTGGGCTGTTGAAGCTCAGACCGTGGGGACGGACGCTGGCGATTTACTATTTTCAATTCTTGATTTTTAACTCGCTGACCACGGTGCTGATCCCTGGGACGCAGGCGCGTTTCGAGCAGGCCATGAACGACATGCTGCAGGACATGCAAGGCGTGTCGGGCACGGCAGCGCCAGCGATGCACTTTCCGATTTGGTATGGCGTGGTATTCGCGGTGCCGCTGCTAGGTTTGCTGCTGTGGATTGTGGTGAGCAGGAAAGAAGTTTTTCAGGACGACGCGCCGCCGCTGTGATAGAAAATTATCCTGCGCGATTGGCTGCATTTCGCGGCGAGAATTTCAACAGCGGCTTTATCAGATTTCGATAATCATGTCTTCCAGCCGTGTAGGATAGTTGTTCATGACCTCGCCTTTTTCTCTGCGGACGATCACCGTGTCCGAGTGGCGGAAGCCGCCCCAATCAGGATCGTAGACGCCGGGTTCACAGCTGAAGGTCATGCCTTCTTTTAATACCGTCTTGTCGCCTTCGGCAATCCACGGCGGCTCATGTCCTTCAAGTCCAATACCGTGACCGGTGCGGTGCCTTAGGAATTTTTCGAAACCCGCCGCGCGAATTTGGTCCAGGCTCTTTTTGTCGACTTCCTCGGCGACGGCTCCTTCCTTCAGGTTCTCTATGCCGGCGTCGTGCGCTGCCAGCATGGCTTCGTACAGGCGCTTGGCATGGTCGTTGGGCTTGCCGATACTGAAAGACCGTTCACACTCCACGGAGTATCCGCCTACCTCAGCGCCGAAGCTCAGGATCAAGGCATCGCCGGGCTTCAGCCGGTCTTTGCTGGGGACTGCGTGGGGAAAGGCAGAACGTTTTCCGAACGGCACGAGGCCCCCGAAGGGAGGCGCAACGCCGACTCCTACGACGTCAGTGAGCTCTTTCGACATTTTGTCTGCCACGGCGTCGGCGGTCGCTTTCAGGATTTGATCTTCGGTCACATTGCCGTTGCGCTGCACAAAGTCGCGGCCGGCTTGTACGGTGAAATCAGCGAAATACATTGAACGGCGCATCACGCGGAGCTCGTCTTCGTCTTTTATCCAGCGCATGTTGTCAACGATATCGCCCGCATTGACGATGGTGGCTTTCGGGGCGCCCTGCTTCATATGCTCCATACGGCTGGGCTTGGCTTCTTCTATACCGATCCGGCCACCGCCGAATCCTCGCTTCGCGATATGCTCGAAGATCCACTGCACGCGGTTTACGGGACCCGGGTAATCGAAGTACGCCTCGTAGTCTTTTACCCACCACAATTTGACTTGATCCGTTTCGAGCTCAGGGATAAAGAGCGCCGGATCGCCAGACTGGGGAATCAGAGCGGCCAAAGGGCGTTCCGTAGAAAGATGGAAATATCCAGTGGTATAGATGATGTTTGTCGCAGACAGCAGGAGGAGAGCGTTCAGTTTTTGCTTCTTCATCTCCCCCTGAACTTGTTTGATCTTGCGCTGATACCACTCGGGGGGCAGGCGGTCGGGGCCACCGGGGCTTGGCATGGCGGTAAACATCTGCAGCTTTCTCGCCCCGCCAAAACTGCTGACGCCGGCAGTGACGGTTAGAGCTGCTGCTCCTGCCACGCTTTGGAGAAACTGCCTCCGATTCGCCATGAAGCCTCCGTACGGAAAATGCGATCTATAGCGCGCACATCTTAGTGCAAACGAGCCAGGGCAAACCAGCGCTTCCTGAGATTTGCCTTGAGACGGTGGGCGCAGATGACGTTAAGCTCGGCGTTGACGTCAGCGAATGGTGATGCGATAATCACGAGCTTTGTTGAAGCTAGAAGCGCGTTCCGGCGAGCGAGGGTGTCGCCCCGGAAACATTTAACGAATCTCTAAACGGGGCGCCGGATCCGTAATTTCTCCTGACCATGGGAATTCTCCACCAGCTCGCAGACTTGTTCCTTCAAGCTGTGCCCACAGTCGTTATTGTTTTTCTTTTCTATCTTTTCATGCGCTGGGCCTTCTTTACGCCGATCCAGAAAGCGATGGCGGAGCGCGCGGCGAAGATCGAAGGAGCGCGAGCGGAAGCGGCAGCGCTGGAAGCCGAAGCGACGAGCGAATTACAGGCTTACAACGAAGCGCTGCGAAAGGCGCGCGGAGAGATTTACGCGGAACAAGAGGCCGCGCGACAAGCCGTTCTTGACGAGCGAGCAAAATTTCTGAAGGCGATGCGAAGCCGAGCGATTGAAGACGTTAATGTGGCGAAGAAAAAGATCGCGGAAGAAATGGTTGTAGCGAGCCGTGACGTGGCGAACCAAACCGATATTCTTGCACGCGAAATCACGGAATCAATTCTCAAAGGGCCCTCTCCCATGCAGGGCGGAGTACCTCGATGAGGCGGTCACTGCGGGCACTTGGATTCTTGTCCGTATTTTTGTTTCTGGCGGCATTGCCGCTTCTGGCTGAAGAGAGGGAGAAGCCGCCGCCGACGGAATCCGGCATGGGCCTCCTATTTCGCTGGCTGAATTTCGCGATCGTTCTTGGCGTTATCGTGTACGTGGCGGTGAAATGGGGAGGGCCGTATTTTCGGTCGGAAGCGGAAGAGACTTCCAAAAAGATCATTGCGGGCACCCGCGCGCGCGAAGTTGCCGAGAAGCAAAGAAAAGAAATCGACGCAAAGCTGGCGGGACTCGACGATGAAATCAAGCGGCTGCGCGAGGAAGCCAAGCGCGATGCGGATGCGGAAGCCAAGCGAGTACGTGAGCTGGCGCGTTCTGAAGCCGAAAGAATCGAGCATGCGGCAAAGATGGAGATAGAAGCGGCAGGGCGCGCGGCGCAGTTGGAACTAAAAGCGCTGGCGGCGCGGCTGGCGGTGGAACGCGCGGAAACTTTCCTGGCGCAGCAGATCACGCTGCAAGGTGAGACGGCGCTGTTTCGCACGTTTGTGGCCGAGCTCGAGAGGAGCGTCAATTGAGCGCGGTGGCGGAACGGTATGCTGCTGCGCTGGCGGAAGTGGCGCTCGAGAGGAAGCTCGCCGACAATGTGAAGAGCGATCTCGGAGCGTTTGTGGAAGCATTTTTTTCTTCAGGGGATCTGCGAAACGCTCTGGAAAGTCCGGTGGTAAGCGCCGATGTAAAACACAGAGTGATCCAGGAAGTCACAGCAAAGATGGGCGTGGACGGCGCGGTACGAAACTTTATTTTTCTGATTGTGGACCATCGGCGTACCGAGATGCTTCACGAGGTTCTTGCTGCTTTGTACCAGCAATTGAATATGCGGTTGGGCATCGCGGAAGCGGAAGTGCGTTCGGCGAGGGAATTGAGCGCAGCGGAGAAACAGCAATTGACCGCGGTGCTCGAGCGACGCACGGGCAAGAAAATTGAAGCGAGTTTTCGTCAGGATAAGACGCTGCTGGGCGGCGCCGTGGTGCGTGTGGGGTCAACAATTTACGATGGATCGGTGCGCGAGCAGTTGAACCGCCTGCGCGAGCGGTTGGAAGCAGAATAGTTCATCGAAACTTAGGAGCGGGGAATGGCGAACATCAAAGCCGACGAGATTACAAAAATATTGCGCGAACAGATCGAAAACTACCAGCAGACGCTGGCGGTGGACGAAGTAGGGTCGGTGATCTCGGTCGGCGACGGAATCGCGCGCATTCATGGACTGGATAAATGCATGGCCGGCGAGATGCTGGCGTTTCCGCACGATGTTTTCGGAATCGCGCTGAACCTGGAAGAGGATCAGGTCGGCGTGGTGCTGCTGGGCGATTACACAAAGATTGAAGAAGGCGACACGGTAAAGCGGACGAACAAGATTATGTCCGTGCCGGTGGGCGATGCGATGCTCGGGCGCGTGGTGGATGCGCTGGGAAATCCTATCGATGACAAGGGGCCGATTCAAACCGACAAGCGGAATGCGCTGGAACGCCTGGCGCCTGGTGTTATTGACAGGCAACCGGTGCGCGAGCCGATTCAAACGGGAATCAAGTCGATTGACGCGATGATTCCAATTGGGCGCGGCCAGCGCGAGTTGATCATCGGCGATCGTCAGACTGGAAAGACCGCGATCATTTTGGACACGATCATCAATCAGCGCGGCGGCGACATGATTTGTATTTACTGCGCGATTGGACAGAAGCGTTCGACCATCGCGCAGATCGTGAAGATCCTTACCGACAATGGTGCGATGGAACACAGCATCATCGTGGCGGCTTCGGCATCCGAGTCGGCTTCGATGCAGTACATTGCTCCGTTCGCGGCATGCGCTATCGGCGAGTTTTTTCGCGATACGAAGCGGCATGCTGTCTGTTTTTACGACGACCTTTCAAAGCACGCGCAGGCTTATCGCGAGATTTCCTTGCTGCTGAGGCGCCCTCCGGGCCGCGAAGCGTTTCCGGGAGATGTTTTCTTTTTGCATTCACGGCTGCTGGAGCGCGCTGCGAAATTGAGTGATGAACTTGGAGCGGGTTCGCTAACGGCGCTGCCTGTGATCGAAACGCAGGCTGGAGATATTTCGGCTTACATTCCCACAAATGTGATTTCCATCACAGACGGGCAGATTTATCTCGAAGCGGATCTTTTTAACAGCGGCGTTCGGCCAGCCGTAAACGTAGGACTATCGGTCAGCCGCGTCGGAGGAAATGCCCAAATTAAAGCGATGCGGCAAGTGGCGGGGACGTTGCGATTGGACCTGGCACAATATCGCGATTTGGCGGCGTTCGCGCAGTTCGGAACCGAGCAGTTGGATAAAGCGACGCAAGCGCAGCTCGCGCGCGGGCAGCGTTTGGTGGAGATTCTGAAACAGGATCAATACCAGCCGCTGCCGGTGGAAAAGCAAGTTTTGATTATTTACGCGGCGGCGAACCGATACTTGGAAGATTTGGAAGTATCGCAGTGCCGGCGGTTTGAGCTGGAGATGTATCCGTACGTCGAAACGAACTACAACGCCTTGCTGAAGGCCTTACGCGAGAAAAAGGCGTTTGACGACGATATTCGCGCGGAAGCCAAGAAAGCGCTGGACGCATTCAAAGAGGCTTTCAAAGCGTCGCTTCCGCCAAAGCCTGAGGCAGAAGCTGCGGAAAAGAAGGAACAGAAGGCTGCGCCGAAGGCGCCGGCGAAACCGGAGTCGGCTCCCCCTTCACCCGCTACAGCGCCACCAGCACCGGCACCGGCGGCGCATTAATTCGAACGCGAATATTAAGCACATCTATCAATGCCCACACTACTTGATTATCGGCGGCGGGTTCGTTCGGTAAAGAACACGCAGCAAATTACGCGAGCGATGAAGTTCGTAGCGGCGGCGAAGCTGCGACGCGCGCAAGAAGGCGTGTTTGCCGCGAGGCCGTATGCGCGGGAGATATTGCGCGTATTGCGTTCGGCAGCGGCGCGCATGGAAAATGTAGCGCATCCGCTCTTGGTCCGACGCCCGGAAGAAAAGATTTTGGTGGTAGTGCTCACGGGCGACCGCAGTCTGGCGGGAGCTTTCAATTCGAACGTAATCCGGCACGCGAGCGAATTTATGCGAGAGCATTCGTCGAAGCAGCTCGAGCTGATTGTGGTGGGGAAAAAAGGACGCGACACTTTTCGGAAACGCGGGATGAAGCTTGTTGGCGAGTATCTGGATGTGTCCGCGAAGGTGGAATTTTCGAAAGCCAAGGAAATCGCGGCAAGAATTGCGGAACTGTATATCAACGGAGAAGTGGACGCTGTGTATGCCATTTACAATGAATTCAAAAACGTGATGGTTCAGAACCTTCAGACGCAGAAACTACTGCCAGTCGATCCGGAAGTCATCAACGCGGAACAGAAAGACGGAGAGAGGCCACTTGCCAGCCATGCCGGGCCTGGAAGCTCTTTACCCATGGAACGGGCGCCCAAGGGCGATGAATTTCTGGTGGATTACATATACGAGCAGCCGGTGGAGGAAATTTTTCGAGCTTTGGTGCCACGCTATCTCGAAACCGAAATTTATCGGATTTTGCTCGAATCGGCAGCGGCCGAACACGCGGCTCGCATGACGGCGATGGATGCTGCGACGCGAAATGCTTCGGAACTGATCGACAAATTAACGCTGCAGATGAACAAGATCCGGCAAGCGGGAATTACCAAGGAAATTATCGAGATCGTGAGCGGCGCGGCTTCCGCTATGTCGTAGGCGAAGCGGTTCGAAAAAAATCAGGGAGAAACGGAATGGCGGAAAACAAAGACGATGTGAAGTTCGGGCAAGTGGTAGAGGTGATTGGGCCGGTGGTGGATATTCTGTTTCAGGAGCATCACCTGCCGCTAATTCACAACGCCGTGCGCATCACCAGCGAGGGTTTTAATGTTCCAGAGCCGCTCGATATCGTGGCTGAGGTTTCGCAGCAACTGGGAGAAGGGCGAGTCCGTTGCGTGGCCATGAAACCCACCGAGGGATTAGTGCGGGGAATGAAGGCGGAGAATCTTGGCGAGCCGATTTCAGTTCCGGTGGGACGCGCTACGCTAGGCCGTGTGCTCAACGTGTTGGGCGAGCCGGTGGACAAACTCGGCCCGGTGAAAACGGACAAGCGGTATCCGATTCACCGTCCAGCGCCGTCGCTCGAAGACCAGTCCACAAACCTGGAAATGTTTGAGACGGGCATCAAAGTGGTGGACCTGATTGAGCCTTACCTTAAAGGCGGAAAGATTGGATTGTTCGGCGGCGCGGGCGTGGGCAAAACCGTTTTGATTCAGGAATTGATCCACAACGTGGCGATGAAGCATGGCGGCGTTTCTGTTTTTGCGGGAGTAGGGGAGCGCACGCGCGAAGGCAATGACTTGTGGCTGGAAATGCAGGAATCGGGCGTGGTTGTGGCGGGGAACTCGGAGAAGTCGCGCTGCGCGTTGATATTCGGGCAGATGACGGAACCACCCGGCGCGCGCCTTCGTGTCGGATTGACGGGCTTGACTGTTGCGGAATATTTCCGCGACGAAGAACATTTGGACGTACTGCTTTTCATCGACAATATTTTCCGTTTCGTTCAAGCGGGCTCGGAAGTTTCGGCGCTGCTGGGCCGTATGCCTTCGGCGGTGGGATACCAGCCAAACCTGAATACCGAAATCGGCGAGTTGCAGGAACGAATCACTTCTACAAAAACGGGGTCGATTACTTCGGTGCAGGCGATTTATGTGCCTGCTGACGACTACACCGATCCGGCGCCGGCGGCAACATTCGCGCACTTGGATGCGACTACGAACTTGAGCCGACAGATCGTGGAACGAGGAATTTACCCGGCAGTGGATCCGATTGCCAGCTTTTCGCGCATTTTAGATCCACGCATCGTGGGACAGGATCATTACAACGTAGCGCGGTCCGTGAAATCGATCCTGCAACGATACCGCGAACTACAGGACATCATCGCTATCCTTGGAATTGAAGAACTCTCGGATGACGATAAGCAGACAGTGACGCGCGCGCGCAAGATTGAAAAATTCCTTTCGCAGCCGATGAACGTGGCAGCTCAGTTCACCGGGCTCGAAGGGAAATACGTGAAGGTGGAAGACACGGTGCGCGGATTTAAGGAAATTGTCGAAGGAAAGCATGATGATTTGCCGGAACAGGCGTTTTACATGGTAGGCACAATCGAAGAAGCTCGAGAAAAAGCGGAGAAAATGGCAGCGACGGCATAGCTTTCAGCCGCGCGAGCCTGTATCTTAAATGCTACCTGAATCCATCGAGCTGCAAGTGGTGACGCCCGAGAAGCACGTCTTGAGCGAGAACGTGCAATCGATCGAGATGCCGGCGAAAGACGGCTATCTAGGCGTCCTGCCGGGACACGCCCCGCTGATTACATTGCTGGGTGTGGGCACGTTGACTTATCACAAGGGCGGCGAGACCCGTTATTTGAGTGTGATGAATGGATTCGCTGAAGTCCTTCCTGACCGCGTAATTGTGCTGGCTGAGATTTCTGAGCGCGCGGAGGAAATTGACGTGGCAAGATCCCGCGCAGCTCTCGAACATGCACGAGCGGAAGCGGCAAAGGCGGGCAAGCCGGAAGCTGAATCGGAAGAAGCAGAAGCCAAGGTTGAGCGAGCCACAGCGCGTCTGGAGACGGCTTCAAAGAGCGGTTCTTCGGGCAGCGCGCCGGATACCCACCGTTCCGCACACTAAACCCATATGAGTGTGTTGGTTAGCAGTGTACTGGTTGGAGCCAGACTGCATCCTCGCGCTCGCGGCAGCATCGAATAGCTATAGGATGTGTAAGGACCTGAATGGCAGAAATTACCGTATATTCGACATGCTGGTGCTGCGATTGCAGGCGTGCGAAACAGTTTCTTCGCGAGCGAAAAATTCCTTTTCGCGAAATAAATATAGACGAGTCGCCTGACGCGGAAGAGGTCGTCCTACGCGCGAACAATGGCAAGCGCAAAGTTCCCACGTTGGAGATTGATGGCCGATTCGTTGCGTGCAGCCCGTTTGATCCCTACTTACTAGCTGAAGAATTGAAAATTCCCCTGAACAAGTAACCGCGTGATTCAGGCATTCCGAAAACTCAAGTGGACATCGTAATCAGTTTTGGGGCCTTATTTTCCCGTTTGCTACGGGAGGCCTGTGCCTCGGGTCATTACACCAGAGACGCGCAAATCCGGTGTGAGAACCACCAAATCCGCATCCGCGCCTATGGCGATGATTCCCTTTTTTCCAGCGAGCCCCAGACGACGAGCGGGAAGAATCGTGGCCATTCGCAAGGCATCGACGAGAGGGACGCCTAGCGCTACGATATAACGAAGCGCGCGATCGAGCGTCAAAGTGCTGCCGGCGAGTTTTCCCTCCGCGTTGCGGCAAACGCCGCCCTTTACTGTTACTTCGAAATTTCCGAGACGAAATTTTCCGTCGGGCATTCCGGTGGCTGCGGTGGCATCGCTGGCAAGAAGCACAGTGTCGAATCCCTTTGTGCCGAGAAGCACCTGAATTGCGGGGCCAGCGACGTGAATTCCGTCGGCAATGACTTCAGCCGTGACGTCCGGCTCGGTGAGGATGGCGCCGATTACGCCTGGATCGCGGTGCGAAAACGGGCGCATGGCGTTGTAGAAGTGCACGGCATGACGCGCTCCAGCCTGAATCGCGGCGCGAGTTTGTTCGTAATCCGCATCCGTGTGGCCGATCGCGGCGACGATCCCATTCGCTACTGCGGCTTTGATTAAAGCCAGTGCTCCGGAGATTTCGGGAGCGACGGTCAGTATGCGAATCAAGCCATCCGAGGCAGCGCGAAATTCATTCAAGATTTCTATGGACGGACGCGCAATAGAATCCGCAGGATGTACACCGCGACGAGCATTCGAAATGAAAGGACCCTCAAGGTGTATTCCCAAAATTTCTGCGGCTAGGCCGGAATGTTCGTTCTCCGTCTCGTGCGACCGGATGTACTGAGCGATTCCCCGGAGGCTAGCGCAGGTTTCATCGATTGGAGCGGTCACAGTTGTTGCCAGAATTGATGTGGTGCCGTGGCGCGCGACCGTGGAGGTTATGCAATCGAGAGCGGCTGGGGTTGCCTCCATAACGTCATGGCCCCCCGCTCCGTGGATGTGGACGTCGACAAAGCCGGGAACGACGGTCATTCCAGAGGCGACGTAATCAACAGCGCCCTCCGGGATTTTCACTTCGTCGCGATGGCCGATCGCGGTGATACGGCTGCCTTCGACGAGAATAACGCTGTCGAGGAGCTCTTCCTGTGGAGTGAGGACGCGGCTCGCGTAAATGGCAGTGACACTCATACTCTAAGAATCGTACTCGAACTTCGCAGCAAAAACACAGGCGAACCTTGCATCATTTTCCTTCTCCGCTACAATCAGTTGTGGCCTATTTCTCGGAGGGTATTGCATGGCAAATGAAAAGAGGTATGTGGCACAGAAGCGGGAACGTCGCCGCCGGAAAGTCGCTAAGAAGAAGGTGCAGCTTTACGAGCAAGGAAAACTGAAACACGACCAGCTTTCAGCACTCGCTAAGAAATTCCTGACCCGCAAACAGCGCGCTCTGAAGAAATCTGAATAAAAAAGGGGGCGCCCAGGACGCCCCCTTTCTTTCCTTGCTATCTCGTTCCCGCCTCGACACGCGCGGGTTGATCCTACCTTAGTTACCGCCGGAAACAGCTTGTGCGTGTGTCTGAGCTACCTTCGGAACGCTCAGGTATCCTGTGATCTTGTCTTTGCCCACTTGGTTCACCACGAACTCAAGCGGAGCGCGCGCGCCATTTTCGAAGAAGTAGAGCGGCTCGTTAGCCGACAATGCCTTCTTGTCGTGGCGCTGGTCATCAACAAAGATGGTCACGGTGTATTGGCTCTTCTTGGTATTGGTGCCGTGGAGTTCAACCATCAAATTGCCGACTTTCTCGCGGTTGTTCTTCTTGTCGATGCTGAACTCGTAGTAGTCGCGTTCACCTAGACGACGCAGCTCTTCGACTTCGTCGTGGTTCTTCGCGATCAGCGTGCCGAACTCGCCGCGAGTCATTTGAAGGCTGTTCTTCTGGCCCTCGAGGTCGGTTCGAACGCCATTGACGTCCGTGCCGAGCTTGTTGACGTCGTCAACGCTCGCCTTGGTCGCCAATTGCGCGCTCGTTTGATTCTGAAGATCCGAAAGCTCTTTCGCGTCGTCTTCCTTGATCTTCTTGGCTTGCAGGCGCGCCTTGCTGAGTTCGCCTTCGGTCAATTTCATTTTGTCGGTGACCACGCTCAGCTCGCCTTGAAGCTGCGCGTTTGTGTCTTCCGCTTTCGCGAGGCGCTGGTCGAGAACTTCCTCGTTTTTCTTGAATTGCTCATTCTGGCTGGCGAGATTCTGCTCGAGTTCTTTTGAACGAGTCGAGGCGGTCCAGCCTGCGCCTAGCGCCACCAGAGATACTACAGCCAGAGCAACGACCACGATGCCGACCCACCTGGGTGCGGAGGCGTCCTCTGTGATGATTTCCTGTCTTTCTTCGCTCATTGCTCGGTCTCCTGTGTGAATCAGCTGCGGGCGTAGTAGGAGCAAGCGCAGAGCCAAATTGGGATGAGGGCCAGCAGGCGTTTAAGCTATTGATTCCTCGGGAGTTTGAGTAACCATGAAAAGAGAACTAGGGCGGGCGGTACCTGCAATTTTTACGTTATTTTAATTATTTCTGCGTGGTGGAATAATGTAGGCACTACATCGTTTTTCATCGTCAATTTCTCTGAAGTTTGCCCGGCAGCTCCAGCCGTTCAGCGAGTGATTGTCATGTTGCGCAATTCAGCGATGCGGTCCGCGAGCGGCGGATGTGTGCTGAAGAGGCCCGAAAGAAGCTGGCCGGGAGCGAACGGCGCAACGATACAGAGGGCCGCCGTGGACGGAGGAATATTTGACGGAATTTTTTGGTTGTAAGCGCCTAACTTTTCGAGGGCGCTTATCAAACCGTACTGTTGGCCAATCATCTTCACTCCGGAAGCGTCCGCCTGATATTCGCGCTGGCGAGAAATTCCGAGCTGTAGAAGCAGAGCTGCGATCGGCGCGAGGATGAGCATTAGAAGGGCAGTGATTCCACCACCTCTACGATCACCGCCGCGGCCGCCCATGCCTCCGAACATCATTCCAAAACGGCCCATCCTGCCGATCCACATGATGGCGCCAGCAAGTGTGGCGGCGATGGAAGATGTAAGGATGTCGTAGTTGCGGACGTGGGAAAGTTCGTGAGCGATTACGCCTTCCAGTTCGTCGTCATTCATCAAATCGAGCAAGCCCTGCGTAACGGCGACGGAAGCGTGGCTTGGGTTACGACCGGTGGCGAATGCGTTGGGAGCCGGTTGCGGAATCAGGTACATCTTGGGAATGGGCAAATTTGCTTTAGCGGCGAGACGCTCCATCACAGCGTAGAGACGCGGAGCCTGTTCTCTGCTAATCGGCTGGGCGCCACTGGAGGCGAGCGCAATTTTGTCTGAAAAAAAATAGGCAGTGCCATTCATCAGGACGGCGACGACGAGAGCGAACATCATGCCGCGCTCGCCGCCGAAGGATGCGCCTAGAAAAAGCAACAGCAGGGTTAACGCCGTCAGAAGAAATGTGGTCTTTAGAGTTTTCATAGACTTCAACCTTTGCGCTGCAACTAAGTCTTAAGCGGCGCCTGCCTTTAAGGCACCACGCGTGATCTTCATTTCTCCAGTCTTTGAATCTGCATCAACGAGCACTTGGTCGCCAGCGTGAATTTCGCCGTCCAAAAGCTTGAGCGCCAAAGGATCCTGAATGAGGCGCTGGATGGCGCGTTTCATGGGGCGCGCGCCGTAGGCCGGGTCGTAGCCTTCGCGGAACAGCAAGGCTTTGGCCGCTGGAGTGAGCTGAATCGTCAACTGCCGTTCGGCGAGGCGTTTGGTTAAGTTGCGCATTTGCATTTCGACGATCCGCTCGATCTGATCTTTGCCCAACGGGCGGAACATCACGATGTCGTCGATGCGGTTCAGGAATTCGGGACGGAAAAGTTCGCGCAAAGCGGCCATGGCTTGTTCGCGCGCCTTCTTCGGATCTTTTTCGGCGAGTTCGAAAATAGCCGAGGAGCCGACGTTGGACGTCATGATTATTACAGTGTTTCGAAAATCAACGGCGCGGCCTTTGCCGTCGGTCAAGCGGCCGTCGTCCAGAATCTGGAGCAAGACGTTGAAAACATCGGGATGCGCCTTTTCGATTTCGTCGAGGAGAATGACAGAATAGGGACGGCGGCGAACCTGTTCGGTAAGCTGGCCGCCTTCTTCGTAGCCTACATAACCTGGAGGCGCGCCGATCATGCGCGCGACGGAATGTTTTTCCATGTATTCGGACATGTCGAGGCGGATGATGGCTTTCTCGTCGTCAAATAAAAATTCAGCTAATGCGCGCGCGAGTTCAGTCTTGCCGACGCCGGTCGGGCCCAGGAAGAGGAACGAGCCGATGGGACGATTGGGATCGCTCAATCCTGAGCGGCTGCGGCGGATGGCGTTGGCTACACTAGCTAGGGCCGCGTCTTGCCCGACGACGCGGTCGCGCAAGCGTTCTTCCATGTGAACAAGCTTCTGAACTTCGCCCTCAAGAAGCCGCCCGACCGGAATGCCCGTCCACTTGCTGACGATTTTCGCGATTTCTTCTTCGCCAACTTCTTCCTTCAGCATTGGATGATCTTTCTGCAACTCCCCGAGGCGGTCCTGCGCGGCTTTCAGCTCTTTTTCCGCGGCAGAAAGCTTGCCGTAGCGAATTTCAGCAACTTTTGAAAGATCTCCGGTGCGTTCGTAGCGCTGTTCGTCGGCCTTTAGTCGCTCAATTTCGCCTTTTAGTTTGCGGATGCGGCCGATCGCATCTTTCTCGGTTTGCCAGTGTGCCTTGAGGCCATTGGACTGTTCGCGCAAGCCGGCGAGTTCCTTGTCGATCTCTTTCAGGCGATCTCGGGAGTGCGAGTCGGATTCCTTGCGCAGAGCCTGGCGTTCAATTTCAAGCTGCATGATGCGGCGTTCGATTTCGTCGATTTCAGTGGGGAGCGAATCAATTTCCATGCGAAGTCCGGCGGCGGCCTCGTCGACCAGGTCAATCGCCTTGTCCGGAAGGAAGCGGTCGGTGATGTAACGTTGAGCGAGCATCGCAGCGGCAACGATCGCGGCGTCTTTGATGCGCACGCCGTGATGAACTTCGTAACGCTCTTTCAGCCCGCGCAAAATCGCGATGGTATCTTCCACGGATGGTTCGCCGACATAGACCGGTTGGAAGCGGCGTTCGAGCGCGGGATCTTTTTCGATATACTTGCGATATTCGTTCAGTGTGGTTGCGCCGATTGCGCGCAGCTCTCCGCGTGCCAGGGCAGGTTTGAGCATGTTGGAAGCGTCCATGGAGCCTTCCGCTGCGCCTGCACCGACTAGAGTGTGAAGCTCGTCGATAAAGAGAATAATCTGGCCCTCGGATTCGGTGACTTCCTTGAGCACAGCTTTCAACCGGTCTTCAAACTCGCCGCGATACTTCGCGCCTGCGATCAAAGCCGAAAGATCGAGCGACACGATGCGTTTCGGTTTCAAGACTTCTGGAACATCGCCGGAGACGATTCGTTGTGCCAGGCCTTCGACGATAGCTGTTTTTCCCACGCCAGGTTCGCCGATCAGCACGGGATTGTTTTTTGTGCGCCGCGCGAGAATCTGCATGACGCGGCGAATTTCTTCATCGCGGCCGATTACAGGATCGAGCTTGCCTCGGCGGGCTAGATCGGTGAGATCGCGAGCGTACTGTTCGAGGGCTCGATAAGTAGATTCAGGATTTTGCGAGGTAACGCGATGGCTGCCGCGGATGGTGGCCATCGCTTGCAGGATGGCGTCGCGCGTCACGCCGTAGCGCGCCAGCAGTTGGCCGGCGGCATCGCGAGAATCAGCTGCGATGGCGAGCAGAATATGTTCTGTTGAGACGTATTCGTCTTTGAGGCGCTGAGCTTCGTCAAATGCGCGTTCCAGAACTTTGTTGGTTGCAGGGCTCAAATACTGCTGCGTTAAGTCCGACACCTTAGGCAACCGGCCAATCTGGCTCTGAATCTCGCTGGAGAGAGTAGCAGGTGATACTCCGAGCTTTTCGAGCAACGGAGATACAACGCCGTCAGCTTGCGCTACGAGCGCCCAGAGGAGATGAAGAGGCTCAATTTGTTGTTGCCCGGAGCGCGAGCCCATCTCCTGAGCCGCTTGCAAGGCTTCCTGGGCCTTTATAGTTAGTTTGTCTAGTCTCGGCACGTTGCGAATCCTCTCACTTTTTGTGAGCGACTTAAAGAGGGGTTATTATGTCAGAGTGGCCTCTTTGCCGACTACAATGGCCAGATCCTGGCATGCTATCAGAATTAGTGCAAACGCATTATAAAATATGCGTCTATCATTGTCAAGTATTTATGGCACTTAGTGCGAGGATATAACTCCTAATATCTAGTCTAAGACGTTTAGGAAAAGACACTTAAGATAATGAGTCTCCGGGACGGTCAGGAGAACTGGGTGATCCTGCGACTGCGTTCGGCGCTCGACTACGGAAACGGTCTTGCGGGCATCGTTTGCGGCCTCGGCTAGGATTTGAAGCAAAAGAGCCTCGCTGACGTGGTAAGAGCATGAGCAAGTGACGAGATATCCACCCGGTTTCAGAATCTTCAAGGCGCGAAGATTGATTTCCTTATATCCGCGCTGCGCCGCCTGAATGCTGTCGCGGTTCTTAGCGAAGGCGGGTGGATCGAGGATGATCATATCGAACTGCCGGCCTACCTCGTCATACTCTTTCAGGAGGTCAAAGGTATTTGCTTCACGAAAGGTGACATTTGGGATGGAATTCAACTTCTGATTGCGTCGTGCGGCCTGGAGAGCCGCTGGTGCCATATCAGCGCCTTCCACGTGGTCACAATGGCCGGCGATGGTGAGCGCAAAGCCTCCTTGGTAAGCGAAGCAGTCGAGCACTTGGCCAGATGCATATCGCCGCGCAGCCCAGTGGTTTTCGCGCTGATCGAGAAAGGATCCGGTTTTTTGCCCGTTGCGGAGATCGTAGCTAAAGGCGATACCGTTTTCCTTCGCCACGATTTCATCCGGGATTTCGCCGTAGAGAACACCGACGCGTTGCTCGAGGCCTTCAAGGAGACGTACCTTGGGGTCGTTTCGTTCGAGCACTCCCTTAGGAGAAAATAGCTCTACCAAGATTTCGCAAATAAGGCTCTTGATTCGCTCGGTGGACTGACTCAGTGTTTGAATTACGAGATGATCCGCATAGGAGTCGACGATGAGTGAGGGAAGGAGATCGGCTTCACCGTAAATTAGGCGATATGCTTCGGTGTTCTGCACAACGGTTTTGCGATAGGCTGCGGCGCGGCGGATGCGCTCGGTGAGGAAAGCGCGATCAATAGGGATATCTTCGCGGGTCAGAAGACGGACGGCGATCTGGGATTTGTCGCTGTAGAATGCGCGCCCGTGGTAGCGGCCGCGTTCGTCCATGAGGCGGACAATGGAGCCGGCTTGAGCGGTTGCACTGCGTATGTCGCTACGATAGACCCAAGGATGACCAGCGCGCAGTCGCTCGGAGCCTCGCGAGGTGATAACTACGGAATCTTCCGCCACACTATGCCTGCCTTGGACGCAGAACGCGCCGAGTCGTTCGCTATGATGGTACAGCAAACTTAGAACGGAGTTCAGGGATCGCGACGCCGATGGAACTGAGTGAATTTGATTTTGATTTGCCGCCGGAGTTGATTGCACAGCGCCCCTTGGAGGAGCGCGATGCTTCGCGGATGCTCGTTATCGAGCGAACGGCAGACACGATGCAGGATTGTGCGTTTCGTGACTTCCCTGAAATGCTTCGCGGCGATGAGCTGATCGTACTCAACAATGCGCGAGTGCTGCCAGCCAGGCTTTTTGGAAGGCGGGAGGGTATTCATTCCGAGAAGCCGGGAAAGGACAGTGCCGCTCGCCAGGAACACCTGAGCGCTTCAATCGAGATACTCCTAGTTCGCGAAATTGAGCCGGATCTTTGGGAGACACTTGTGCGACCGGGAAGAAAGATTCCCATTGGAGAGCGCATCATTTTCGGAGATGGAGAGTTGGAAGCGCGGGTAGAAGACCGGGGAGGCTACGGCGTGCGGGTCATGCGATTCAGTTCAAAGGCCGGCTTTCGCGAAGCGCTTGCGCGACTGGGGCACATTCCGCTGCCGCCGTACATAAAGCGCGCGGATGGACCGCTCGATAGGGAGCGGTATCAGACGGTCTATGCGCGGCAGGGAAGCGCGGTGGCAGCGCCGACGGCAGGGCTTCACTTCACTCCTAAGATTCTCGATCGCGTGCGCGCCCGGGGAATCGAGATTGCGGAAATAACATTGGACGTCGGTTTGGGGACGTTCGAGCCCGTACGAACCGAAAGACTTGAGGATCATAAGATTCACAAAGAATCCTACGAGATATCCGAAGCCGCGGCGCAGGCGATTGCGAGAGCGAAGAGCGCGGGCCGTCCAGTGCTGGCTATCGGAACGACGGTGGTCCGAGCGCTCGAAGATGCGGCAAAAAAATCTCTGGGTCGAGAAGAGATTGTCTCGCCCGGGATTGCGGAGGCCGACATTTTCATTTACCCCGGCAAACCCGTTCGAGTTGTGAATAAGCTGCTGACAAATTTTCATCTTCCGCGGTCGAGTTTGCTGGCGCTGGTGGCAACCTTTGTTGGACGCGAGAATATTTTGCTGGCGTACGGACATGCGGTAAGAGCGGGCTATCGGTTCTACAGCTACGGCGACTGTATGTTTATCCGCTGACACGGCCTCTACCAGGGTGGCTCGTGGGACGCCCTTTTCCTCATTCGAGTTTCGTGCAACGGAGCGCGGGTTCGTCTATAATCCGCTTCCTGCCGACGGGAGCGGGCGAATGCGGTATTTAATCCTCAGTGACATCCATGCCAACGTCACGGCGCTAGAGGCTGCCCTAGAGGCTGCCAAGGGCCGCTGGGACAAAGTCTTGTGCCTGGGAGACGTCGTCGGCTACGGTCCGGACCCGAACGAAGTGATCGACCGCGTGCGCGAGCTTGACGCTCTCGCGATTCGCGGAAATCATGACAAAGCGGGTAGCGGCATTGCGAACGCGGACGACTTCAATCCAGTAGCGCGGAACGTCGCGCTTTGGACCAGGGATCAGCTGCGTCCTGAGAATCGCAAGTGGCTTGAGGAACTGCCTACAGGTCCTGTATCGGTGGAAGGGTTTTCGTTGGTCCACGGTGCGTTTCGCGACGAGGACGAATATGTTTTCGCGCCGGCTCAGGCTCTGGAAGGTCTATTAGACGCTCCTTCGCCGATTACATTTTTCGGACACACGCATCTGCAGGGTGGGTTCACGCTACGTGACAATAAGGTGGGCGTGTTGCATTTCAAGCCTGCGGCAGACGCTCTGTCTTCGACCCTAACTATTGAACCGGGCACCACCTATCTGTTAAACCCGGGTTCAGTGGGACAGCCACGCGACGGCGATGTTCGAGCTGCGTTCGCGATCGCGGATATCGCTAACAATACGATTGAGTTTTGGCGGGTCCCGTACGACATCGAGGCGGTGCAAACGCGCATGGCCGCAGCGGGGCTGCCGGATCCGCTTATCCGCAGGCTGTCATTCGGCCGGTAAGGGCAACGGGAAACTGATGGAACCCGGGGAAACCTCATACCGCGAAGAGAAGCGCCAGTTCCCAATAGCGTTCGCGGCGGGCGCGGTAGTCGTGCTTTTGATTTTCGGCGGATTTTTCATTTTGACGCGGGTGATGCACTCTCACGATACCGCGACGGTGGCGAAACTCCCTTTTGGCGCAACCGAACAATCCTATACGCAGAACATTCACTTTAGCGGTATTCAGCTGGCCCACGCGGCAAATTTTTTGAATCAGGATTTTACTTACGTCGCGGGGACAATCTCCAACGATGGGTCGCGAAAAATACGCGCGATGGAAGTCACTGTGGAATTTCATGATCCTTTTCATCAAGTGATTCTGCGTGATACGAGTCAAGTCGTGCAGCGGGACGGCATCTCACTTGATGCCGGGCAGCATCGTGACTTTCAGATCCAGATGGAGCATCTTCCAGCGGAATGGGACAGACAGAATCCTTCGATTCGCGTTACCGGCCTGATTTTGGAATAAACACACATTTTTCATTTGTAACCGCTGGATCTAGACGAACTGGTGATGCTTTGAGGGCGTTCGCGGATGATTGGGCCGAACTCGACCGCGCGTTGGTTGAAATGGCTGCGTCGGGCAGCGTGGAGGTTCGCGAGGACGGCGAATGGCTCGCGGAGCTCGCTGCGTTACACTGCGAGTTGCGGCGGGAAGGTAAGTCGGCGCTGGTTCATTTGTGGTCGGACCAACGGAATCTGACTCGTCGCGTGTTGCGCGTAAAAGAGCGCAGTGAGAATCGCATCCTTCTGGAAGTGCAACGATTTGGAAACGCGAAGCCGGGGCGGCTTGAGTTTTTGCGAGCCGATTCGCCGCGGTCTGCCGGACGCATCACGCGAGAAGAATTCCGCTCGAGGCTTCGGCGCATCCTCTCCGAGAATTTTCCTGACGCAATAATTGAATCGCTCACGGCCGCGCCAGACCTCGAACATTCCTTTTCCGGATTGTACGTTCGGGGACGTATGCATGAAGGCTCGCGCGGGTGGGCGTTTCTGGCTATTTCTCCGAATGAGAGTGCCGCGGCAATCGAGGGTATTCTCGCGTTCGGAATTTTGTGGCTCGATTGGACGCGTTCACACGCGGATAGGCGAGCGATCGGAGGGCTTCGGTTATTTGTTCCAGAAGGAACGAGTGGACCGCTTCGCGAGCGTTTGTTGGCGCTATCTACGGCTGCGCGCACAGAGATTTATGAGCTTCGCGAACCTGATGGGCGGATGCAAAAGGTTGATTCGACGGACGCCGGAAATCTGAATAGCCGGCTGGTGGCGAGGCGCGAGATTGAAGGGGCGCTCGGCGCGGCGCGCGAAGGAGTGACACGTATTCGTGCACTGGTGCCGAATGCTTCGGCGCCAATCGAGACTCGCGTCGCCACCGGGACGAATGAAACTGTGGAGACTTCGCTTTGTTTTCACGGATTGGAATTCGCGCGTTGGACTGAGCAGGGCGTGTTGTTTGGACTGGGAGACCTGCGCCAGCATTTGTCTCGCGGAACCGCACCCGCGCTCGCGCGGTTGATGGGCGACCTGGAACTGCACCGCCGGTCCGAGACGGAAGAGACAAATCATCCTCTATATCGAAGCGCCCCGGAGCGCTGGTTGGAAACGCTGATACTCGAAGATCCGACGAGACTGGATGCGCAACTCAATCCGCAATATCTGTATTCGCAAATCCCGGCCCTAGCGGCAGGCGATCGAGGCGTTATCGACTTGCTCGGAGTTACGCTTCGTGGCCGGTTGGTGGTTATCGAATTGAAGGCGTCCGAGGACATCCAATTGCCGATACAAGCGGTGGATTATTGGTTGCGAGTCCGACGCCACCAGCGCGAGAACAACTTTCAACGTAACGGCTATTTCGTGGGAGTCGAACTGGACTCGAGACCGCCGCTGATTTGGCTGGTAGCTCCGGGACTACAGTTTCATCCCTCGACGGACACCCTCTTGAAGTATCTCGCACCGGAGATTCAAATCACGCGCGTTGGTTTGAATGAAAATTGGCGATGCGGACTGCAGATAATCTTTCGACAATAAGTCGAAGCAAGTTTGGAAGTGGACAGCGGGAAAGTTAGAAAAGAAGGGAAGCGGCCTGGGTTAGACCAGAACCACTTCCCGGGGTGTGTCCTAGAAGCATTTGAATACTTAGACGCCTGTTGCGAAAAAAGGTTGCATATTTTGTGGGACGGCAAATAGTTAATAGAAAAGGTACTTGCGCCACTTCTCGTCGCGATGTCCGATGAGTCGCATCAATTGGCGCGAGGTGTGAAGAGTAAAAGGACGCGGGCGGCGCTGAAGTTTCAGTCCAGCTTCCTCCGGCGTGCGATCGCCTTTGCGATTATTACAGCCGTAACAGCAGGCGACCAGATTTTCCCAGGAAGAGCGTCCACCCCGAGAGCGGGGCATCACGTGGTCGAGGGTCAGTTCTGATGCGGGCAGGGCATGGCCGCAAAACTGGCAAGTATTGCGATCGCGCAGCAAAATATTTTTTCGCGAAAGCGCGCGGCTTTGCTGCGGAATGTGGCGGTAGGTGAGAAGACGAATAACCGAAGGCACCTGCATAGCCTTTTGCGTCGTATGGACTTCCGCATGATTGGTTTCTTCGGCTTGAGCTACGCCTTTGAGCATCAGGACGAGAGCGCGCCTGACGGCTGTGACATTGATGGGTTCGAACGTTGCGTTCAGCACCAGGACCGGCGCTTGCATCACGGAGGGGCGGCTTGCGGGAGATGGCGGCAGACGGGGAGCGAGAGCATCCTTGGTAACGCCTCCCATCCCAATTTTCGGCCTAGGGCGTAAGACGCTCTTGAGACGGTTGTCCATTTGTCCGCCTTCGCTGCGCTTGAAGATTCCCTACTTTACCAGATGCTCGTGAAACTCTGGTGGTTTCCTGTCTAGTACGCTTTTTGCCGCTGCTTTGGATTTGATGGCGGCAAACCGGTGACGACTCGGGCCACCGTCAATCCAAGAACCGTTGCAGCACCAGCCTTCTTGAGTGCGCGCGAACATGCATCCAGGGTCGCGCCAGTCGTCAATACATCATCTACCAGCAGTATGCGCAGGTTGTCAACTCGGACGCCTTCCCGGGTCGCGTACGCGCCACGTACCGAGTCCCAGTGTTCTTTGCGCGAGAGCACGAGGCGAGCGGGACGTGGTTTTGTGCGCATAAGCAAATATGATCCCCGCTTCAAACCCAGTCGGCGCGCCAACGGACGCGCAATTAGATCCGCTTGGTTGTACCCGCGTTCGCGAAAGCGGTCGGCATGCAGCGGAACGGGGACGACAACGTCGGCCTGGAATTCGTCGGCTTGACGACAGACGAGTTCGGCGAGCCTAGCTGCGAACCAGTCGCCGAGCCGGGTCACCTCTTCGTACTTTAGAAGCAAGATCGCACTGTGGAGCGCGTCGTTATAGACCGCGTAGCTTCGAGCGCGTTTGAAAGAAAAAGAATCCAGCCGACAGAGACGGCAGAGGGGGCGAATCGCGTCGGCGGCAACGGCGGAGATGAACGGGCGGCCGCAGCAATCGCACAAGGGATCGGCGATGGGTTGAAATGATGCAAGACAGTTCGCACAGATCGGGATGCGAGTGGCGGTGACGAGTGTTTGGCCGCAAATTCGGCATGGCGCCGGGAAAAGCACTGCGGCAACGGCGTCGATCGCATTGCGAACTATCACAGGGCGTTGTTAAGAGAGAGGGTACGGTGGGAAGCTACTCCGAACGCGCAGGCAAGTGAAGAAATGAAGTTACGTACGCAAATCTACGCAATGAATTTTGGTGGTAATTTCCTGGATTGGACGAGCGAATTCGTGATCTCAGACACGCATTGTGTAAGGAACGGAGTTTATAGCAGTCCTTGCTCCATTTTTTCCTGGCAGGGAAGGCAATAACGAGTCCAAGGCACGGCTTCCAGGCGCTTCTGCTGTAACTCCTGATGGCACGCGATGCATTCTCCGAAACTATCATCTTTGATGCGAGCTAGGGCGTCATTCACCAATTGCAAAAGCGAACGGTCGTTGTGCGTCTGGCCAAAGAGAAATTCTTTGGTGTAGGAGTTCGCAGCCTTGTCGGCGAGATCCACCGTAGGATCTTCATCTGCTTCGCGGCCTTCTTGTTCCGTGCGTGCAATTCCACGCATGAGTTCGTCGCGTCGCGTCACCAATTTCTTTTTGTAATACTCCAACCGCTTCTTATCCATAGTCGAGTCCCTAAGGCGGGAATGGCGCCTCACCAAAATCCAACGATTTTAACGACACCTTCTCTTCATTGTCAAATCAGGCGGTTACTGAAGAGATGGACCTGTGGTAGATGCTGCATGCAGCGGAAAGGATTCCGGCGTAGCTCACAGTCCTAGGGCAGCAAGGGTTGCGATGATGGGGTGCGGCTGCTAAAATCTTTGTTCTGCGCGCCTGGAAGAGCCGCAATCCCAGACACCCTTCCATGCATCTATATGAGTTCGCCACAATCGTGAAACGCAGGGAGGAATAGTTTGGCTAAATATGACGTTGTCGTCATTGGGAGTGGTCCGGGCGGTTATGTGGCCGCGATTCGTGCGGCGCAGTGGGGCCTCAAGGCGGCGGTGGTGGAGAAGGATTCATTCCTTGGAGGCACCTGCTTGCACGTCGGGTGTATCCCCACAAAAGTGTTTTTGCATCACGCGGACATCTACGACCATTTCAAGCGTGCGGAAGAGTTCGGCTTCGAAGTGAAAGATGTCAAGGTGAAGTGGCCCAGCATTCTGGCGCGCAAGGACAAGATCGTAAAGAAGCATGCCCTGGGAATTGCGAGCCTGTTCAAGAAGCACAAAGTTGAAACGATTACAGGCTGGGGAAAAATTGCGGGGCCTGGGCGAGTTTCGGTCGAGAAAGACGGCAATACCACTGAAATCGAGACTACAAATATATTGCTCGCTACAGGGTCGGAAGCGCGCTCTTTGCCTGGAGTAGAAATCGACGGGAAAACGGTTTTGACGAATCGCGAGATTTTGGGTTTGCAGGAAATTCCGAAATCGATGATCGTGGTGGGTTGTGGAGCGGTAGGGGTTGAATTCGCATCGATTTTCCGCACGTTCGGTTCAGAAATCACATTGCTCGAGGCGGTATCGCGCGTTGTTCCGCTTGAGGACGAAGAGATTTCTGCGGAGCTTCACAAAGCTTTGACGAAGAAGGGAATGCGCATCGAGCTGGAGGCGAAAGTGGAATCGGTGAAGAAGAACGCCGCGGGTGCGACGGTCACCTACAAAGACAAAGCCGGGAAAACGCAGACGATCAGCGCGGAGAAGGTGTTGATTGCCGTCGGACGACGCCCGCTCACCGAGAATATCGGGCTCGAAAAGACGAAGGCGAAGCTTGAGCGCGGTTTTGTTGTAACCAATGCGTATCTTGAGACCGCCGAGCCGCATCTTTATGCTATTGGGGACATCGTGGCGGGGTTTCCGCAACTGGCGCACGCTGCTTCGATGGAGGGAATCATCGCAGTGGGCCGCATGGCGGGCAAAGACGTGCAACCGTTCGATCGCAAGCGCTGCCCGAACGCTACATATTGCGAGCCGCAGATTGGATCGATAGGTTTGACCGAGAAACAAGCGCGCGAGGCGGGGTTTCAGGTTAAGACGGGCAAGTTTCCGTTTATCGGCAATAGCAAGGCTACGATTCTTGGCCAGCATGAAGGGTTCATCAAGGTAGTGGCTGAGGAAAAATATGGCGAGATACTTGGAGTACACGCTATCGGGCCTCTTGCCACGGAAATTATCGCCGAGCCTGTCGCAGCGCTTGGACTAGAGGGCACGCTTGACGACATGGCCGCAACCATTCATGCCCACCCGACGGTCTGGGAGGCCATGGGCGACGCTTTCAACTCTGTCCGCGGAATGGCGATTAACATCTAATTTCAACCCAAAAAATCTAACGTGAACCAACAACAAAAAATCTGCTGGGTAGTGAAGCTGGGGCTTGTCCCTTATGACTCGGCATGGAATCTGCAGAAGAAGTTAGTTCGGGCGCGCAAATACGGCGCGACTCCGGACGTACTTTTGATTTGCGAGCACCCGCACGTGATTACGCTTGGACGTAATGGCAGGGACGAAAACCTGCTGGCGTCAAATCAATTACTGGCAGAGATGGATGTTGAGTTTCACGCTACCAACCGAGGCGGCGATATCACCTACCACGGTCCAGGACAGATCGTCGGCTACCCGATTTTGGATTTGGCAGAGCACCGGCGCGACGTTCGCTGGTATGTTAGCCAGCTTGAGGAAGTAATGATTCGCGCCACGGCGGATTTTGCCGTAGGCGCCAGGCGTGTGGAGGGCCAGCACGGTGTTTGGGTAGACTCGGGCGCTTCCCGAGCGGAAGAAAAGATTGGCGCGCTAGGAGTGCATTTGAGCCGCTGGGTGACATCGCATGGGTTCGCGTACAATGTTTCGACCGATCTGCGTTACTTTGATTTGATCGTGCCCTGCGGCATCGCGGGCAAGCACGCGACGTCTCTGGAACGCGCGATTGGCGCGGCGGTGGATCGGGAGCAGGTCGCGCAAAACTTGATTTTGCATTTTGGACGAGTCTTCGAGCGAGCAATGGTTCCTGTTTCACCAAGCGAACTGGAAGAGACATTGGCTAATGATGAATTTTCCGCTGGAACACATTTTCGAGAGCGAGAGAACGTGGCGGTGGGAGCAGCAAAAGGGAGCGTGGTATGAATCATCCGCTGACGAGGGAGCAGCATCTCGAGCTGTATTACTTCATGCAGCTCAACCGCCAGCTTGAAGAACGTATGGTGCGGCTGTTCCGGCAGAACAAGATTGTCGGGGGACTTTACTCGAGCCTTGGACAAGAAGCTGTTTCCGTGGGCACTTGCTACGCTCTCGAGAAGAAGGATTGGATCGCGCCGATGATACGAAATATCGGCGCGCTTCTGGTGAAAGGCGTGCCGCCCCGCGACATCTTCACGCAGCACATGGCGAAATACACTTCGCCCACACAAGGTAAAGACGGAACGAGCCATTTCGGCGATTTGAAGGTGCGCAACATCGTTTCTCCGATTTCGATGCTCGGCGATTTGATTCCAGTGATGACGGGTGTGGCCATGGCTGGACGCTACCTCGGCCAGAATATCGTCGCGCTGACATGGATCGGCGACGGAGGCAGTTCCACCGGAGCGTTCCACGAGGGACTGAATCTGGCCGCGCAGCAACGCGCGCCGTTCGTCCTGATCGTAGAAAATAACCAATGGGCTTACTCGACGCCAGTCTCGCGCCAAGTGCCGGTGAAAAACCTTGCCGACCGTGCTGTGGCTTACGGAATTCGGAGCTGGATTGTGGACGGCAACGACGTCCTAGCCGTGTACAACGCAGCGAAAGAGGCGGTGGACGAATGCCGCGCGGGGCGCGGGCCTGCTTTGATCGAAGTAAAAACGATGCGCATGAGAGGCCACGCGCAACACGATCCGGCAGAATACGTTCCCAAGCAGATGTTCGAGTACTGGAAAGCTCGCGACCCGATTGTGCTGTACGAAAAATATCTTTCCGAGAATAAAATCTGGGACTCGAAAACGAAATCTGAAATCGACGCGCGTATCGAGCGCGAACTCGACGTGGAGCAGAAATTCGCGGAAGAATCGCCCATGCCGCCGCCTGAACTTGCTGAAGAAGGTGTGTACTGCGACGGTTGCCACGAGATCGAAGCTGCGTGGCAGCGTCCGAAGGCGGAGCTTATGCCGCCGGCGTGCAGCATTGAGCCTGGCTGGCAAGTGAAGGACTACGGCGCGTTCGCCGAAGTTGAAGCCATCAAGAAGCAAATCGCCGCGCCGATTGTAAGCAGTGGCGGCAACGGATCGAAGGTTGCGAAGCCGGTGGTGAAGCACTCCGGCAAGCCCCCGCAGAAACCTGCCGTACGGGTTATGGAACCTGAAACACCGGAAGTTCCGCGGGTACCGTTTGGACGTGGCCCGAAGGATAAGTCCGTGCGAGAAGTTCCAAACCCTCGCGACAGGCATCAAAATCCACGCGACAAACGCGGGAGACGCTGACATGGCCCCCATCACGATGATCGAGGGAATCCGTCAAGCCATGTTCGAGGAGATGGATCGCGACGCGGCGGTGGTTGCGATCGGCGAAGATATTGGCGTGTACGGAGGAGCGTTCAAGGCGACTGAAGGGCTGATCGCGAAATTCGGGCGCGAACGGGTGATTGAAACGCCCATCAGCGAGACGGCCATTGTCGGCGCAGCCTGCGGAATGAGTTTTCTGGGGTTGCGGCCGGTCGCGGAAATGCAGTTTATCGATTTCATCGCCTGCTGCTTCAATCAGGTGACGAATTTCGTGGCAAAATCTCATTACCTGTGGGGCGCGCCGGTGCCCATGGTCATTCGGGGGCCTTCAGGCGGCGGTGTTCACGGTGGGCCGTTTCATTCGGCGAACCCCGAGATGTACTTCATGCACACTCCGGGGCTGAAGATCATTTATCCTTCCACGCCGTCGGATGCCAAAGGCTTGCTGAAGTCCGCAATCCGCGACAATAACCCCGTGCTGTTTTTCGAGCACAAATTTCTGTACCGGCGGATCAAGGAAGAAGTACCGGAAGGCGATTATCTGGTTCCCATCGGCAAAGCCATCGTTCGCCGCGAAGGTGCGGACTTGACTATCATCAGTTACGCGGCGATGGCGCACACGTCCATGGAAGCCGCCGACCAATTGGCGAAAGAAGGCATCGATGCGGAGGTGATCGATTTACGGACGCTGCTTCCGCTCGATCGTGAGACCATCCTTACTTCCGTGAAGAAGACGAACAAGCTTTTGATCGTTCACGAGGACACGCGCACCGGAGGCATTGCCGGAGAAATCGCGGCCATTGTGTGCGAAAGCGCGTTCGAAGATCTCGACGGGCCCATTGCGCGCGTGACTGCTCTGGACACGCCTGTGCCGTACGCGCCGACGCTCGAAGAAAGATTTCTGCCGAATACGGAAAAAGTTGTGGTTGCCGCGCGCGAATTGGCAAAATATTGAGGAGGCTGGCGTTCTGACATGGGAAAAATTAAAGGATTAAACAAGGCGGAATTCGAAATCGGCAATGAAGTTCGCATCGCCGACCGCGCGTTTCTTGAAAGTTTCATGGAAGCCGGCCAATATCACAACGAACTGGAGCCGGAGCAGCTCGAGTACGCGGGCCGCACGGCTAAGGTGAAAGAAGTGTCATTTTTCCATGGCGGAGACGAGATATACACGCTAGAGGGAGTGCCGGGCGTGTGGCACGAAGAATGTCTCGCCGCGGTCTGAGTTTGGAACCCACAGGAGAATACTATGGCTGTTGACGTGATCATGCCCCAGATGGGGGAGAGCATTTTCGAAGGCACAATTACTAAGTGGCTAAAAAAAGCCGGTGACAAGATCGAGCGTGACGAACCGCTGTTCGAAATCTCGACAGATAAGGTTGATGCGGAAATTCCGTCGCCGTCCGCCGGCGTGCTGAAAGAAATTAAAGTCAACGAGGGGCAGACCGTACCGATTCAAACCGTTGTAGCCATCATTGACGCGGACGGCGCTGGGGCTCAATCGGCTGCGCCAACTGCTGCGAAATCGGAAGAGCCCCCTTCCGCGGCATCCGGCGCGAGATCTGGAGCGCCAGCCAACGCAGCGGCCAACGCTCCGCTTGCGGCCAAAGTCGAGGCGAAGCCGGCGTCACCCAGAGAAACGGTTCAGCAGAAGCCTGCGGTTTCGGCGAGCGGTGAAAAAGTGCGCAGCTCCCCTCTCGTACGGCGAATTGCGCGCGAGCATGACGTGGATCTGACGCAAGTTCCCGGCAGCGGAGCGGGCGGCCGCGTGAGCAAGAGCGATATCTTAGCCGCGGTAGAAGGCGGCGCTTCTTCTGCCGCTTCCGCGCGCACCGGAGCGGCGACGGCTCCTGCGCGGACGTCAGCTCCGCCGCCGGCAACCGGGGGCGCGTCCGCATCGGCGGTGCTCGAAAACGCGGTACCGCGCGAAAAGATGTACTTCGGGCACTACGAAGTCCAGCCGATGTCGGTGATGCGGCAGCGTATCGCGGAGCACATGGTGCTTTCGAAGCACGTCTCTCCGCACGTTTATTCCGTGGACGAAGTAAACGTGTCAGCGATCGCCGCGCTGCGCACGAAGATGAAGAATAAATTCGAAGAGACTACCGGAACAAAACTCACGTTCATGCCGTTTTTCGTGCGGGCGGCCGTGGAAGCTTTGCGCGCGTTTCCGACGGTGAATGCTTCGGTGGACGGCACCAACATCGTGCTGCACAAGGAATGCAATATCGGCGTCGCGGTGGCGTTGGATTGGGGCTTGATCGTTCCGGTGATCAAGAACGCAGAGGAGAAAAATTTTCTCGGGCTCGCCCGTGCTATGAACGATCTTGCTGAACGCGCACGTACGAAGAAACTCAAACCGGAGGAAGTAGCCGAAGGGACCTTCGCGATCACGAACCCTGGCGTCTTTGGCGGGCTATTTGGCTTGCCAATAATCAACCAGCCAAACGTGGCAATTCTCGGGTTGGGCACTATCGAAAAACGGCCGGTGGTCATTGATGATGCGATTGCGATTCGGTCGATGGTTTATCTCACGCTTTCTTACGATCATCGCGTGGTAGATGGCGCCGTGGCGCACCAGTTCATGGGCAAGATCAAACATACGCTCGAGAATTGGACGGAAGCCATTCTGTAAGCGCGTAGAGGTAGTCGTAACTCTCGCTGAAAATCAGTGCTGAGCTTGTGATATGGCTTTTATCGCAGCTATGAACTGCTGGTGTTTCCGGTTATGCACTCCCCTCCCAAAACGCACAACTGGGGCAATCCGCCCTGGCAGATTGACTTCGCTCCCTCTCTTGAATCCACGCCGCTTCCCGAAATTCTGGATTTCGCCGTGATCGGCGGTGGTTTTACGGGTTTGGCCGCAGCAGCGTGGCTGCGGAAAATTGCGCCTGAGAAATCCGTCGCGGTGCTCGAGGCTTGGAAAATTGGGAACGGTGCCAGCGGCCGAACGGGAGGCATGGCGCTTGCTGAATCTGCGGCCGGTGATCTTCCAGGCTTGGGAGACGTGCTGGCGGGGTTCAGCGGAATTCTAGATGAACTTGGCGTGGAGTGCGACCGCAGTCTGAATGGCGCCTGGGAGGTCGGGCGCGAAGAATCGCTCGCAAATTCTCCGATTTCCTGGAATGACTCGGGATCCCTGTGCGTTTCAAAGGAAGTTCCTGGGGGGACAATTGATCCGGGGAGGCTGGTAGGCGGCCTTGCTCAAGCGGCGGATCGGCTCGGTGCGCACATTTTGGAAAATCATCCGGTCGCGGACATACGATGGAGCGACGTCCCTGAAATTGCCCTGGCTCCCGGCGCGGCGCAGAGGAAGAAACTGTCCGCTCGCAAGATTCTTTTCGCAACAAATGCTCTCTCACTCGAGCTGTCCGGGATGGAGAAGGGCAGTCATCCGAGGTTGACCCTTGCAGTGGCTACTGAGCCTGTCGGCGAAGAGACGCTGGAGAAAATCGGTCTGGCGCTACGAAAGCCCTTCTACACGGTGGACATGCCATACCTGTGGGGACGCGTACGGAAGGACGATTCGATCATCTTTGGCGCGGGTTTAGTGCAATCTCCCGACTCCGACGATCTCGACGGCGTGGATATCTCCGCCGAAGAACCTTCGCGAATTTTTACAACGCTTGAGGATCGCGTGCGCAGGCTGCACCCGGCGCTTAAGTCGGCGCGCTTCACGCACCGCTGGGGAGGGCCAATCATGTTTCGCGATTCGTGGAAGCCTGTTTTCACCTGGCATCCCGAGGCCGTGAAAATGAAGAATGCAATTATGATCGGAGCGTTCGCAGGGCATGGTGTCGCGCTCTCATCGTATCTGGGGTGCTGGGCTGCGGAAGCGTTATTGGGACGCCGGGAACTGCCACGGTGGGGAAAATTAGAAGACTAGTCGCCGAATTGATTGGCGGCTTTCCCGGCGCTATTGCAATTTCATTCGCAGTTCTTCGGCGAATTTTTCCACATGATTCATCGAAACGATACGAATGTTCTGGTCTGCGAAGAGTTTGCTGATAAATAGATGTTGTAGATTGCCGGGCGACGGAGCGGCCTCGGTTATAGCGGTGAACTCAGACGCCGGCACGCGTTTCCGTATGCTTTCTACGGTGTACGCCAACACCTTGGCCTGCGCCGCGTCGCGGTTGAGCACCACGGACTGAATGTATCCGCGTACGCCATTCCTGTAGCCATAGTCGAACTTAAATGGATCTCCCAAGTGCGTATATTCGTCGACACGGACGGCGGGCTTGAGTTTTCCCGCGATGCGATGCCGCTGAAAGACATCCTTGAGCTTGTTTCGGATCCAGGCGCGCGTACTCTCGACGATATTGCCGCCGACTCTGGCAGGAGCTGCGACGTGTGTATCGTACAGTCGAATCAACTCGGCGTTGAAGTCCTCCGCGAGAACCGCTTTTTGAGGGCTGAGCTGTAATGCGTTGGAAAGCGTATTTTCGAGCGTGGAAAAGTATTTCCGCATACCTTCGCCGCTCATGGAGCGCAGCGGCTCGAATTCCGAGGCGAGCGAATGAAGCCATTTCACATCGGCATTTGGATGAAGTTTGCGCACGCGCGCAAACTCCCGGTCCTCTTCGATCACCTTGATGACACGTTGCGAGCCGCCCACGGACTCCAGCTCTTGGAATTCCTCCAGCATGATTCCGATATTCACCCACTCATCGCGGATGAGGTTCGGCGTGTAGCGCAACACCCGATAACGCAGTGTTTTTCGTTCTTCTTCAGGCATGGCTCATTCCTTTGCGGCTCGATTCAAGAAAATCATTTCCAGTTGGGAAAAGGCTGCATCGACGATTTCCAGGCGGACACGAGCAGTTCGCGGACAAGCTTGCGCCGCCGCAAAAGATGTTCGAGCATTTTTTCGAGCGCCTCAAAATCGAAGTCATACCATTCCCCGGGTATCTCTTTTTGAATCTCGTCGAGCACCGACTCGGTAATTTTCGACTCCACTCGTCCCAGCCAGGGCTCGAAGGATTCGAGTCCAAGCACAGATTCATAAACGCGATGGCGTGAATAAAGGCCTCTGAGCGGTGCATCCGGAAAATTCCACTCACCGGCATTGAAACAAAACCCTTGATCTATCATCTGCGCTTGATAACGAGTTTCATTCTTTACGCGAGAGAAGATCGCTTGCCGGCCGTTCGTATTGCAGGTCCACTTATCGAACACAAGCATGCCGCAAAAGTCAGTGAGGTTCACGACTTCCCGAAGCTGCTCGTCGGGAAGGAAGTCGTAAACCGTCACTTCTACTGGCGTTCCAGGATAGCGGGATCCGAATTGTAAGCCTGCCTTGCAGGGTGCGCGCCCGCGCCCCAGCTCGATTACCAAATCGTCGGTATGGGCGATCAGTTGTTCGCGTACCTCTACCACGCTTGCCGGTGGAACCGGCAGCCCCATACGGGCTGCCAGTCTGGTTCCAAGCAATTCGTTCGCCAGTATCCTGGTGCCTTGGGGATTGTTCTGAAATTTTACGACGTAGTAGGCCTCCTCGGCTGGCGTGGCATTGGATTCGCACCGCATCAGGTGGGACTGCGCTCCGCCGCGCATTCTGCGAATTTGCTCCAGCACCAAAGGCATGAAGCGCGTATGCTATCGGCCAAAAGAGGGTCACGGCAAGGGAAAGATTTCAGAAATAGGAACTGGCGAGAAGGTGTACTGGAATGACACTGTGGTGCGACGGAGTGCTATTTTCTGAGTGAATCCCAATCGCGAACCTGCAGACCGACGATCGACTCCTTAACGGGAAGGCGTGGCCGAAATGCAATACTTCGCGGAGCAGCACGAACCGATCGTACAGCCCCGCGATAGATGCCGCGACGGATAATCTAGCGCTTTTTGCGCTTGCCGGCTTTTTTCTTGGAAGCCTTCTTGGCTTTAGGCTTTTGTTTCGATTTTGCCTTAGCCTTTTTCTTAGGGGCAGCCTTTTTGGGCCGCTTAGCCTTCGCAGCGGGGGCAGGTTTGCGCGGAGAAGGAGTCGGAGCAGCCTCAGGAACTTCGTCGTCGTCCTCGATAACGACTTCCTCAATCTCTATCGTGCCTTCATGGGGCTGTTCGGCCCCTTCCTCGCCTTCCTCTTCTTCATAGCGTGGCAGCTCGTCATCTTCTTCATCATGCATTTTGCCTTGAAACATGCGACCCTCCCTGAGTCTCGGGATCCGAATCCGTTATTAGTCCCTCGCCGCTTATAAACTCAGACTCGGAACTTTGTCAAGGCGCAAGGCATTCAAAATATGCTTATTACAAAATCGGAGGGGGTCCGGGTGCAAAGGCGAGGTAACATAATGTTACAATGTTATTCTAACGCCATGATAAATATAGAGATAATAGAGAGGAGATAATTGGTCCGAACTAACGGCTTATCTTGAGCAGGTCCCCGGCGATCAGACTTCTGCCGTTCAGAAAAGGATTGGATTGGCGCAAGGAGGCCACTGTGGTTCCGTACTCACGCGCAATCGAGTAGAGCGTTTCGCCGCGCTTCACGCGGTGCTCAACGGACTCCCCGGTCGAACTTTGGTGTGTGGCGACCTTCTCAACTGTGGCGCCGTTGGTCTGAGCCGACTTCGACTTGGAATGCGGAGCTGCATCATCGGGAGGTCCCCCGGCATAAATCCGCAACCGCGAGCCTCGCGGCACGCTTGCTCCTCGAATATTATTCCACTTCTTCAATTGCGAGACAGTCACGTCGAAGCGTCCCGCAATTCCTTCCAGGGAATCGCCGCGCTGCACCTTGTAGTGCACCAGATGTATTACAGGCGGTGCTGTCGGCACATTCACCAGAAACCCAACTGGCAGAGTCGCGTGAGCTTCCAAGTGGTTGGCGTTTTCAATCGCCGCAACACTGACCCTGTAACGTCTCGCGAGATCCGGCAGTGATTCGCCATTTTCTACGCTATGCAGGCGCCAGCTGGTCCACTTGTCTACGGGAACCTGCTGGATGTTGGCTTCAAATTTTTCTGCGGTGCCTGCGGGCACGTTTAACTCAAATTTGGGATCGTTAGGCGTCACGCCACGCAACAACTCCGGGTTCAGCGCCCGCAAATCGTCGATATCAGCGCCGGAAGCATCAGCGACGAGGTGGAGATCGATCGGATGGCCGGGTTTAATGGTGTCAATTTGTGCCGGCTTTTCCGGAGCTACTTGCACTCCGTAAAGACCAGGATCCTTGGCTACCAGCGCCATGGCAATAATGATGGGGACGTAATTCTGGGTTTGCTTCGGAAGCGCATGGAGCCGTTGCAAATCCCAGAAATCAGCGTAGCCCGTGCGCTCGATGGCCTTCACCACATTCATCGGGCCTGAGTTGTAGGCCGCCATCACCAGATACCAGTCGCCGAACATTTCGTACAAGTCACGCATATGGCGCGCGGCGGCACGGGTGGCTTTCTCCGGATCGCTTCGTTCGTCAACCCAGTAATTCCTGTCGAGATCGTATTCTTCGCCGCGAAATGGCATGAATTGCCACAATCCGCGTGCACCCGCGCGTGAAACCGCGGATGGTTGGAACGCTGATTCGGCTTGGGCAAGATAGATCAAGTCCTGCGGCACGCCTTCCTGCCTTAGAACGCGCCTGATCATGTCGTTGTATCGCCCGGCGCGACCGAGCCCATGTTCCATCACCGCCCGGCCTTTAGTCGTTGTGAAGAAGCTAAGATACTGCAGGACGGAATCGTTCACAGTGAGAGGGAGATCGTGCGGAACGCTGATCAATTCCTGCTCGACCTTGGCGGCCAGCCTTGGGTCGCCCTTTGGCAAAGTCATATCCGACAGAGCATCGATGGGAGTTGGCGGTCCCGCTGGCTCTTCATCTTCCGCGGCATTTTGCTCGGCGTTCAATTCGTACGAATGGAGAGTTTCTCCGAGTTGGTCGATCAAATCGGAGAGACGCTGGTCGGAATCGGGCTGAAATCCGCTCTGAAGGACAAGATCCATAGCTTGGTCGAAATCTACTCGGGCCTTGTCAAAGTGACCCGCTTTGTACTTCTTTTGTCCTTCATTGAAGCTGGTTTGCACCTGTGCCACCAGGATATCAATCGCTGGTCTTGGATCAGTCTGAGGTGAAGTTAGGTAAACCGGATGCGGCGGTAAAGGCAGAGCCTCGTGGACGAAGACGGGAGCAGGAGCCGGAGTTGCAGCTGGCGGACGCGCTTTGGCTTGTTTCGATGATACGGTTTCCTGGCAACCGCCGAGAAATATCGATCCAGCCGCCAATAGTGCCCAGACTGTGGCCTTCCTATACATACCGTTCACCGTCTCCTCAGTATCGCCTTGAGAACCGCAGAACGCATTTCAAGAGAGCTTCCTAGAAACACTCAGCCCGCATTTCGGGATTTGTGTATCAGGCCCGCCAAGACGCTAGAAAATCTTACGAATTACCAGCGCACGGGTCAATGGACATGGCGTACCAGTCGTTGACGACATCAAGACATCGAGTACTAGGGAACTGGCCAGAGTGTACACCTAGCCCAGCTCCTTTTGAAATGGCTGAGGCAAGAAGCGGGGGCAGTCTGCGAATTTGCGCTACTAGGCCAATGCCTGGCGCAAATCTTCGATGAGATCTTCGGGATCTTCAAGGCCTACAGAAACACGCACTGTACCGGGCTCGACTCCGGCACCGCGTAATTCTGGGAGCGACATATTGTAGTGAGAAGTATAAATCGGCAGAACCACAAGGGACTCGACGCTACCCAAGCTAGCTGCGAGGAGGAAAATTCTTGTGCGATCGCAGAAGCGACGCGCAGCCGATAGGCCGCCTTTCAGGTCGAATGCAAGCATGGCACCGAAAGCGCGCATTTGACGCTTAGCGAGAAGATGATCCGGATGCGAGGAAAGTCCCGGATAGTGCACGCGCGCTACCTTCGGATGCCGGGTCAGATACCGCGCGACCAGCATGGCGGTCTCGCACTGCCGTCGAACGCGCACTTCCAGAGTTTTCATCCCGCGGATAAGCAGGAAGGCGGCCTCGGGATCCATCGAGCCGCCCAGATAAATAATCATGTCGCGAACTTTCGTCATCCGGGCACGGCTGCCTGCCGCAGCGCCCGCGATTACGTCTGAGTGGCCGGCGAGATACTTCGTCGCGCTGTGCAGCACGATATCGAAACCCATCTCGATGGGTTTTTGCAGGACTGGACTTGCGAACGTGTTGTCGATCAGCGAAACCAGATCCCATTCTTTCGCGAATGCGATTGCTTTCCACAAATCCACGAGTCGCAGCGTGGGGTTTGTAGGCGTCTCGATATAAAGTGCTTTCGTGCGTGGATTAACCAGGCCTTCGATTCCTGAGAGATCTGATTCCACATGCCGAACGACGATGGCCATTCTCGGAAAAACGTCGCGCATCAGCCGGTAGGTCCCACCATAGACCTGTCGGGTGGCAATTACTTCGTCGCCGGCCTTCAGCACAGAAAGAAGCGCGCTTGAAATAGCAGCCATACCAGACGCAGTGACCACGGCGTCCTCTGCGCCTTCCAACGCGGCCAGCTTTTCTTCAGCGATAGTAAGCGTGGGATTTCCATAACGGGTGTAGATGTACGCCGAACCTTTGCCCTGGGCCCATTGCTTCATCTCCTCCGTGTTAGCAAATGTGAAATTTGCGGTGCGCGCGATCTCCACTCCGACGGATGCCGCGATGCCAAATTTTTCTTGGCCTGCGTGGATCGCGAGAGTGGCATCGGCGGCGCGTTTGATTTTCGTTCTCTTTTTTTTCATAGCTCAGCAGGATGGAGCAGCTTGTAGGGGAATCGCAAGCGCCAATTTGGGTTCGGGCGAGCGATGAATGGCGTCGAGAGAGACTTTTTGGGAGCTTTCTACTGAGCAGGTATTTCCCGATTTTCAGGATTTGTCTCGGTACTTCACCGGATTTCTCTCGGTTTCCTTTGATTTTGGGCCGGTTTCACCTTTCGTTCGCTGACGCATTCGCGGCTGGGACGCACGAAACATAAATTTTGTGCCTGCTTTATGCCAAGATATGAACATAGAGTTTCAGCGGTTTGTCGAGCTTATTGGCCATTAAAAGAGGGCACTTATGAAGAGAGAGTCCTTAGGCATCCTGAAGTTCGCGGGTGGAACGGTATTACTCTTGTCCCTGCTGTCACTTACGGGTTGCTACTATCTTCGACCCACCGGCCCTTGCTTGGGTGTAGGTTGTCCAGCCCGCACTGCAGGTCAAAGCGGCCAATACAAAAAGAACGAAAGCCCAAAGACCCAAACCGCACAAGGGAAGAGTCCGCAGACGCCTCAGGCGCCCCCTAAAACGGGTGAATGATCACGGTCAAGCAAGCCACTTTCGAAAGTCACGCCGAGGCAACTTGGCTTTCTTCTTCGCCCGCGTGATGCGGTTTGTGCGCGGCGATGACTTTTTCCGCAATTTCATTCGGAACGAAATCGTAGTGCGAAAAATCCATCGAATAGCTTCCACGTCCCTGCGTCATTGAAATCAACTCGTTCGCGTAGCTGAGCATTTCCGAGAAAGGAACAAGCGCTTTCACCACCACGCTTCCGCCCCGCAGTTCGCTGCCGCTTATTTTTCCGCGACGCCCGCTGAGATGACCCATCAAGTCGCCTGAATACTGATCCGGCGCATAGACCTCGACGTGCATAATCGGTTCAAGCAGAACGGGGCGGGCTTGCTTCATCGCTTCTTTAAAGGCGAGGGATCCGGCAATCTTGAATGCCATGTCGCTTGAGTCCACATCGTGATATTTGCCATCGTACAGGCTCACGCGGAAATCGGTGACTGGGAAGCCCGCCAGAAAGCCCCGCTCAGCGGAATCGCGAACGCCTTTTTCGACGGATGGAATCCAGTTCTTGGGAATGGCGCCGCCGAAAACATCGTCCACGAACTCGATACCCTTGCCGCGCGGCAGCGGCTCCATTTTGATGCGGCAGAGGCCGAATTGACCGTGGCCACCGGTTTGTTTCTTGTGTTTGCCTTCGGCGTCAGCTTTGCCGCGGATAGTCTCGCGATAAGGGACCTTGGGAGGATGGAGCTTTAATTCGACGTGATAGCGCTTGCGAAGTTTTGCGACGACTACTTCGATATGCTGCTGTCCTGCTCCGCTCAGCAGGAATTCTTTTGTTTGAGGGTCGCGCGCAAAACGCAAGGCAAGATCTTCCTCGAGAATCTTGTGAATAGCGACGCCGATGCGATCTTCATCGGCTCGCGTCTTGGGTTCAACTGCGAAAGTGATGGAAGGCTCGGGAATACGCGCGGGAGGATAAAAAATCGGCGCGTTCTTGTCTCCGAGGGTCTCACCGGTGGTGGAGTCTTTGAGCTTGGCGACGGTGCCGATATCACCGGCGTGAAGGTCGGTTACTGCTGTGGCAGCCTTTCCTTGCATTACCTGGATATGCTGCAGACGCTCCTGCGTGCTGCGATTGAAGTTATTGAGCGTGGCGTCGTTTTTCAATACTCCGGACATGACTTTGAAATACGTGATGCGGCCGGCGAATGGATCCGCGAGGGTTTTGAAGACGAAGACGGAAACTGGTTCGGAATCGACAATTTTGCGCTCGAGCGTGTCGCCTTTGTGGTCCGGCGTTCTGTGGCCACTGATTTTTCCGCGTACCGCCGGCGCGGGGAAAATCTCAGCAAGAAAATTCAAAATAGCGTCACTGCCGACGTTATGCAGCGCGGAACTAAGCAGGACGGGGAAAATTCTCTTGGCGAGGACTGCTTCGCGAAGGCCTTTTTTCAGGTCGTCAACCGGCAGCGTACCTTCATCGAAGAATTCCTGCATCAATGCGTCATCGCCTTCCGCGACGAGCTCTACCAGCGTTTCATGCGCAGTCTTTGCTTCTTCGGCAAGGACCGCCGGAACCTCTTCGATCTTGGCTCTGCCGTCTCCATCTAGCGTATAGGTAAGAGCTTTCATGGAGATCAAATCCACAACACCTCTAAAACCTTTTTCGTGTCCAATGGGCAATTGAATGGGAACGGCGCCACGTCCAAAAACATGCTGGACGGAGTCCAGTGCGCGTTCGAAGCTCGCGAGTTCGCGGTCCATCCAATTCAGGACGAAGGCGCGCGGCTGATCGTATTCGGTGGCATAGTCCCAGACTCTTTCAGTGCAAACCTGGACACCTGCGGCCGCGTCCACCAGGATCAAAGAGGCGTCCGCGGCGATGAGCGAGGATTTTGTTTCATTGATGAAAGTGGAATAGCCGGGCGTATCGAGGAAGTTTATTTTGACTTTTTCAGGCTGCCCCGGCGCTTGCCATTCGGCAAAAGCAAGGCCGGTGTTGATGGAAATTTTTCGCGCGATTTCTTCTTCGTCCCAGTCGGTCGTGGCCGAACCGTCCGCCACTTTGCCGAGGCGCGGGGTCATCCCAGCGGTGAACAGCAACGACGAGACGAGCTGGGTTTTGCCCGTGTCGCCGTGGCCGGCAATGCCAACGTTGCGTATCCATTCGGTGTTATACGATTTCATAAATCACCTCACATAAAAGGAACCATTTGTCTGCGAACCAGGGCTAGTCGCGGCAGAAAGTCTTCTTAAACATACAAACTGGAGAAAGCGCGGCGAAGACGCAGCTTCAGTCTTCAGAACAGGCATTTCGTGGCGGATTCTTGCGGAAGACGGACTCGAGCTGTTCGAGAAGCCAAGTATCACGGCGCCGCCCCCGTCGGTTGACGCGCATGACCCTGCGGAAAACGGGATGCTAGCACACGCCGTGGTTCGGATTCAACTCCTAGACGAGCCGGGACCGAATCGGCGGACTCGGCGCTCTATTGGCCGAAGAAATTCTGTTCGTCGGCTGACGGACCGTAGACGGAAGGAACGGCGACGCCATTCAGGCGTAGGTAAACGCCGAGCTGTGCACGGTGATGGACAATGTGATTCATCACAAAGCTGCGCAGAACAGCGGCGCGCGGCATGGAGAAAATCGCCTGACCGCCTGAGAGAAGCGTCCAGTTTTTCAACAGGGTTTCGTCGCTTGCACCGGCAATGGCGGCGCGCGCCTCGGCGGCCTTCTTGTCGAAAACTTCGAGAAGTTGCTTTCGTGAAGTCATGACCGTGGGAGTCTGAGGCGGAGCTCCCAGCGGCCGAAAGTCCAGCGAGTCTTGACCGATGATCGTAGCGGCCCAACCAGAAAGCTCAGCAACATGGCCGGCGAGGCGTCCCATCTTCATCGATTTTTCGTGCGGAGCATAGTCGGGCTTGCCTTCGGGCACCCGTTCGAGCGTCTTACGAGTGCTGATCATTTCGTGATCGAATTCGTTAAGGATTGCATCTCGCATCGGCATAATTCTCTCCTCAGTTTTCTTGATCGGCTGCATTCATTTTACTGCAAGCTGTGCGCCTGAGCGATTAGTTCTTTGGAGAGCCCTCTGCGCGCTTCTGCGGCCAGACGGGACTCGTAAGTTCAATTCGCCAAATGGGACCGCCTTCGTACTGAGGGCCTTCGGATTTAACGAAGGCGGGAACCTCGCCCTCAAGAATCCATACGTGTGTATCCGGCGGCTGCTTGCCCACGATGGGAGCGACCAATCCTGCGGCGCCTCCAATGTCCACTTTCACGTCATAGCGCACAGCTTTGCGGGCAGACCCGGCTATCGAGAAAGCGTCCTCACCTTCTGGCGCAATTATTAGTTTTACCAGACGTGGTTTTGGAGTGGCCACTACCATCGACAATGTCGTTTTCGGTGTGCCGGCAGCTATGTTCTTCATCATGGTGAGAACTGCGCCATTCGCGAGATCGGCAGGGAGTTTAAGGCGATCGGTGATTACTTTTTCCTTGCCATCGTCGTCGGTGTAGCGAACCGTGACTTGGCCGGTGGAACAATTAATCGAGAGGTCGGTCGTGCGTTTGAATGCGGGGCCCTTCTGGAGAAGATGGTCGCTCAAGAGGCGGAAGCTGCCGCGCTGGGAGAATACCGCGGTCTCTTCCTGTACCGAGCCATCTTTGAAATGGTACACGATGTGGGTGGTCACGCGATCGCCATTGGCATGCTGTTCCAGGTCGCCGGCGGCGATTGTTTCGTCATTCAATGTTCGAAGCACTAGAAAGCCATGAACCATGCCTTCCTTGTATTTCACAGCCACTTGTTGTGCCGATGAAAGGAGAGGGTATAGAGATCCTATGGTTGCGAGCAGGACGATGGCCCATCTGGTTCGCGCACGTTTTGTCATCACTTTATGATGATCTACACTGCACTGGAGTCGCCTGTTACGGAGCGATTCGGAAACTGCCGTCAGGCTGTACGTAACCGTAGGCCATCCCCGGGGTGTTGAACGCAGCAGCGGGCAGGCCATCGCGGTCTAGGAGAATCAGGCCGCCGGTAGTGTGGACGCGATGCGCTAGCTTGCGAATGCAAGCGTCAGCAACGGCTTGCGCTAGGGAAAGCGGCCCACCTTTTTCTCGGTGCGGAACGAGGACGCGCTGGTCGTGAAGGAGGTCGATGGCCATTTTCGCCATCACAATTTTCATGATGCCTTCACCGTAGCCGGTGCAGGAAACGCCGCCCGCCTCGAGGTCAGCATAACAGCCGCAGCCGATGAGCGGCGAATCGCCGACCCGTCCGGGGAACTTGCAGCAGGTACCGCCGGTAGAGGTGCCCGCGGCGAGATTTCCATAGCGATCAGTTGCGACCGCGCCTACCGTGCCGTGTTCGTGACCGACGTGATGTTCTGCGGCATGCGAATCCTCGAGGCATCGCCGCCAAGCCATGCGTTCGCGCTCGGTAACGAGCTCTTCGGGAGCAGAAAGGGATATGCCATTTTCCGCAGCAAATTTTTCCGCGCCTGCGCCCACCAGCATCATGTGCTCACTTTTTTCGAGGACACAGCGGGCAAGGAGAATGGGATTGCGCACGCGTTCCACAGCTGCAACCGCGCCGGCTTTCAGTGAGGCGCCATCCATGACGATGGCGTCAAGCTGAACGCGACCGTCTCGATTCAGGTGCGAGCCGATGCCCGCATCGAATGTGGGATCATCTTCGAGGATTACGATGGCGGCTTGGATGGCGTCCATCGCCGTTCCGGTGCCGGACAATAATTTCCAGCCCGCTTCGAGGGCGCGCCGGATTCCTGCGCGGCAATCGTCGACTGCTTCGTCGGGGATGTTCCACGCGCCGCCGTGAATGATAAGAGAGGGTTTCAAGTCTTGCGCTGACCGTGAGAATTCATGATACAGCATCGAAAAGGAACTGTACGCCTTCAACGGCGACGTTGCGCAATGGGGTACGGATTAAATGGCCGTGCCGCAGAACGTCGAATTTTTGGTTTCTTAGCAACAACAGGACGACTTTTTCCGATCCAGGGATGAACCCGGCCTAACCTCCGCGTTTTACCGCGCGGCTTAGTAGAGGTGACGCATCGCGGGGCTGAACTGATGGCGGAATGCTGGCGCGAGTTTTCGCTCGCGCAGGGCCGCTGCCCGTAGAAGATGTGTTGCCAACGAGAGGGAGCTGCCCGTCTTTGGTTTGTTTCCAAGTATGTAAGATGCGGTGAATCACGGTGATATTGGGTCCGATGGCCAGTATCCACAGTGCAATCGGCATGCGGTTGAAGAGCGCGCCTAAAATCATAAGCGTCAGGCGTTCGGGACGATCCCAAAATCCGACTTCCGACTTTGGCACCAATGATTCAGCGCGAGCCGTTGCATAACTCACCATCACGGCGCCGGCCATGGCTGCACCTGCGAGTACCGCGTCCATAAAACGGTTTACTCGCGCGTAATAAACCAAGATTCCCAGGAAGAGAATCAAGTCGGCGTAACGATCGAGGATCGAATCCAGAAAACCGCCAAATAATGACACGCGCTTTTGCCGTCGAGCCACCGGACCATCGAGCAGATCACAGAGGCCGGCGAGAATCATCATTCCGCCGCCAGCGGTGAAGCGCCCGGCGGCAAATAGAATGCCTGCCCAAAGATTTAGAACAAGAGCCAACCAAGTGATGACATTCGGAGGGATTCCGGTTGGAGCGAGGAGCGCCGCCAGCCGGTCGATAGGCCAAGAAATGTAACGACCGATAGTGCGCGTCAACATCGATTCAACGCCGCCATACTATTCCTCATCGTAAATCGTGGACAGACGGACGACTTCGTATTCCTTGGTGCCTGCCGGAGTGACAACCGTAACCTCATCGCCGGGCTTTTTGCCAAGCAGCGCTTTGCCAATAGGAGAACTCGTCGAAATTAGGCCCTTGGTTACGTCGGCTTCCTCGACTGTTACGAGTTTGTACTCGATTTCAGTGGACTTCGCAACGTCGAGGACGACGATACGCGAGCCATAAGCGGCACGATCTTTTGGCAAGTTGGTGAGGTTCATCATGGAAATATCGGCCATGCGCTGGTGAAGTTGACCCAGGCGCGCCGAGACATAGGATTGGCGTTCCTTGGCGTACTTGTACTCGGCGTTTTCCGACAGATCGCCGTGAGCGCGGGCTACCTTGATTTCTTTGGGTAGCTCGTCGTGAAGCTCATGCTCAAGAGCGGCGATTTCGTCCTTCAGTTTCTTTTTAATTTTTTCAGCGAGATCGATCATTTTAGGAGGTTCGAGAGGGCCCGGTTAGCGGAGCAATGCCCTCAAAATGAGCTTTTAACCGTTACCCAAAGATTATAGAGGATTTGCGCGCGGTATCGCAAATGGCTGTTCCGTTCACCGAAGGTTGACACGTCTCTCGGGAGGCCAAGGGCGAAGCGAATGCTGAAAACTGCCGGGATGAAATGAGTGAGGTGGAACGCGGCTGTTATCGGCGCCAGCGGAAGAAGCGGGCAAGAGTACGATCTGTTTATACTTGACAGTTAATTACATGCGAAATACCCTCCCCGCCAGTCCTCAAAACATCAGGCCAAGAGAACCGCGAGGCGCACGATCGAGAGGAGAGGAACTCGATGGCTAAAGACCTGTCCGTTCCACTGGAAGATGTTTTAGCAGCGGAGCTATCGGAAATTCAGCAAGTTCGGAGAAAACGCTGGGCGGCGACCGAGCACAAGGGTGACTCACGTCACCGGGCGAAAGGGTTCGACGCGCCGCACGACGTAAAAACCACGGATTCTGAATCTCCATCGGAGTCGGACACTGCTCAATGGGATAAAGCGATCAGTGATGCTCACGCGGCAAACCTGACAGGACTCGCGTTTTCAGGAGGAGGGATTCGAAGCGCGACATTCAACCTCGGAGTACTTCAGGCGCTAGCGGAGCTAAAGCTTCTTAACCGCGTTGACTATCTCTCGACCGTATCCGGCGGGGGCTATATCGGAGGATGGTTGGCAGCGTGGACCAAGAGGCTGAAAAGCTTCGCAGAGGTTCAAAAACGTCTGGTGACAAGCCGCGTAGACCAAATAGCCGATAACGAGCCAACTCCGATACGGTTTCTGCGAGTCTTCAGTAATTACTTAACACCGAAAATGGGAATCTTCAGCGGCGACACCTGGGCTATGGTCGCGATTTACTTGCGGAACGTGCTATTGAACCAAGTAATCGTGCTCGCCGTGTTGACTGCGGCGCTGTTGGTGCCGCGCCTTTTTCAGAAATGGGCACTCGAGCTCAATGGCTTCCCAGAAAATCAGCGCTACTTGATCGGTGCCGGCTGCTTCCTGTTGGTGCTCGCGTTCCTGGTAATCCTGAACAATATGGCGTACTTGGATTGCCGAGACGAAGGCGGCGCGCGGCAACTGACTAAACAGGGTTGGGTTCTGGTTCTCGCCGCCGCGCCGTTATTCGCCGTAGCTGTGCTCGGAGGATTGTGGCAGGCGACAAGACGCGATGGTCCTCTCCCGTACGGCCAATCGGCGCTCTACGGAGCGGCTGCCTATGGCGCGATATGGATCGTAACGAACCTCGCAGGGTCAGCTTACAGACGATGGCTAGCTAAACCTGTCTCGAACTTTGCCGAAAAGGTAGCGGAGTGGCGTGGGGAACAGCGGGTCCAAAGAATGGCGCCTCCGGCCCCCGAGAATATGAAGGCGGACGCCAAATTTGCAGTGGGGCTGCGAAGCGCGACCGATTTTGTAACTACATTGGTCGCCGCGATTTGCGCCGGAGCGCTGGCAGGTTGGCTTTATGCTTTGCTTTCGACGCAGTCGCTCTCTTGGACGGTGCGTGGAGCGCTAACCTTTGGGGCGCCGCTCGTGCTGACGATTTTCTTACTCGCCGGGACACTACATATCGGTCTGATGGGAATAGTGTTTCATGACCGGTCCCGTGAATGGTGGGGACGGTTGGGTGGATGGTTGTTGATGTGGGGGATCTGTTGGGTTGTGATTTTCTGGGTCGCGCTCTACTTTCCGGAATTCATCCATGACAACACGTTGGTGGCAGCCGCTCGCAAAGCGGTCGCCGCAAAGTATCTGACGCCGGCATGGATATTGACGACGGCGGGAAGCGTGCTTGCTGGTAAGTCAACAGCGACCGGTGAACCGGGAACTGAGACATGGAAGGATGCAGTTGCGAAGGTAGGCCCCTACGTATTTATCGCCGGACTGCTGTGCTGGCTGTCATACGGCATTGCGCAGGTACAGAAACTGAATTTGTTCAGCGAATATCAGAATCAGACGGACGTGCATCTTTGGACTACGGCCAGTTCGTTGTGGCCATTCCTGCATACATGGTCGGAGCGATTATCAGCGGATACAGGCTCGGTGCTTGTGAACATGAGCGCGCACCGGCTCTGGTGGGCGATCCTTTTGTGCATCGCAGTGGCGTTAGTGATGGCGTGGCGAGTCGATGTTAACCAGTTCTCCATGCACTTGTTTTATCGCAACCGTCTGGTGAGGTGTTACCTGGGAGCCTCGAACGAGAAGCGGTCACCGAACCGATTTACCGGATTCGACGGCGCCGACGACATGCCGCTCAAAGATCTGCGACTGGATTCGGAGACTCCGTACGACGGTCCGTATCCTGTGCTGAACATGTCCCTGAATTTGGTCAAGGGCGAAGATCTTGCCTGGCAGGAGCGGATGGCGGAGTCGTTCGTTATGACGCCGCGATTTTGCGGATTCGATGTATGGCTGGAGGAACAGGACAGCCCAATCATGCGGCAACAGAGGCCACTCACGAAGCGGGACATGCACAGACGCCAAGCCAAAGAGGCGCATAGCCCGATTCGGAATTTTCTGCGAAGACTCGATCGCTATGGATATCGGCCAACGGAAGAATACGCGTTTCCGCCCCCGTTTACCGGGCCAAATCTAGGTCTGGCAATGGGCATCTCGGGCGCGGCGGCAAGTCCGAACATGGGGTCTTACACCTCGGCTCCTGTCGGTTTTCTGATGACGCTATTCGATGTGCGCTTGGGGCAATGGCTGGGAAATCCTCGAAGCCGGAGAACTTGGCAACGACCGACGCCAGGCCTCGGGTTAGCTTATCTGCTGAACGAACTCTTTGGAGGAACGGATGATGAAGCGGCATATGTATACCTGTCTGACGGCGGACATTTTGAGAATATGGCGCTGTACGAGCTGGTGAAGCGGCGCTGCGGTCTGATCATCGTCTGCGATGCGGAAGCTGACGACTGCTACGGATTCACCGGCTTGGGAAACGCTATCCGCAAGTGCCGGATCGATCTGGGTATCGACATCGACCTGGATGTGACTGATATCACCCCAGCGGAACCGGGTAAGCCGAGCAAGAAGCATTGCGCGGTGGGGGAAATTCACTACGAAACCGTGGACGTAAACGCGCCCACCGGGACGATCGTTTATTTCAAGGCTTCGCTGACTGGCGACGAGTCTACGGACGTGTTGGAATACAAGAAGGGCCACCTCACGTTTCCGCACGAAACTACTGCGGACCAGTGGTTTACAGAGTCGCAATTTGAAAGCTACCGAGAGCTGGGCTATCACGAAGTGATGACCGCACTGAAGGCACACGCCGCACCCGGAACATCAACGTCGCACGGCGCGGCAGCGAAGTCAGCGACGGTTGCGGCCGCAACTGCAATTCAAGCGGCAGCAGCAGCGATGAAAGAGGCTGCGGACAAGCTCTGCGATGCTGAATCAGCGTCGGACGCGGGTCAGCGACACAAGAAGAAGGCGGCGGACTCGAAAGATACGACTACCGCCGAGCGGTTAAGGACGGAGTTGCACAAGTTCGGTTTCGACACTTCAAAGCTGACCGCGAAACATTAGAAAGCTTGCTAGCAGCTCAACTTCTCGGACACCGATCAACAACTATCGATAACTGGATTGCGGCGTGCAACTGAGGCTCGCAGAATGGAATTGGTGCTGGCAACGACGCGGCCTAGGTCCGAGAGTGTTGCGCACTACTTTTCTGAGAAGCTAGGAAGTCCTCTATTGCTTTATTCGACGGAACGGGCTGGTCGGTCTCGAAAATGTGGCTGGCACGCGGGATCAGGACAAGTTTGGCGTGAGGCAAGCGTTCCGCGATTAGCTTGGAGTTCCCGGCTGGAACAAGCCTGTCGGTTTCGCCGTGAATGATGAGCGTGGGCGCCGTGATTTGGGCTATGCGTGAGTAGGCTTCCCAGGCAATAATCCCGTGAAGTTGGCTCATGTAACCTTGCGGAGTGGGATACCACTTCATGCGGATGGCCATGTCTTCGTCGATGCGCTTGCGCGGCGTACCCTCGTCATAGATAAACGGGATGATGGCCTCTTTGGCTTCTTCGGGCGTCATGCCCTGGCGCGTAAGAGTTTGCAGCGCCGCAGGTTCGGCTTGTATGGCATGAGGACCACCAGAAGCGGTACAACCCAAAACCAGCGAGCGCACGCGCTTTGGATATTGAAGTGCGAATTCCTGCGCAATCATGCCCCCCATGGAGACGCCGAACACGTGGGCGCTGTCGACGCCAGCGGCGTCCAGAACGGCGGCCGCATCCGATGCCATCAGTGCGATGGAATAAACGCCTGGAGGAACGTCGCTTTGTCCCACGCCGCGATTATCTAAAGCGATGGTGCGATAGTTTTTTGCCAGAATCGGCCGAGTACGATGCCACATATAGGAGGGGTAACTGAGGCCCATGATGAGCAACAGAGGCTCGCCAGAACCTTGTTCATCCCAATATATTTTGGCGCCCTGATTTTCAATAAAGGACATGGAGCCTCCCGTCGCGGCACGCAGCAGAGAAAACCACAGAATGAGATAGTTACACACAAATGAATGTAACCAACGCGGCCGCCATTGTATATAATCCGGCTCACTATGCCAAACCAAGAAACGCAGTATCAGGTAGCCGACCGAGTCGCCACGATTACTCTCAACCGGCCCGATAAACTGAACGCGTGGACCGCCGTGATGGAAGGCGAGGTGCGAGCCGCGATGGACGAGGCGGAGCGCGACGAGAATGTTCGCGTGATCATCTTGACGGGAGCGGGCCGCGGATTCTGCGCAGGCGCGGATATATCCCTTTTGTCCACCGTCGCAACGAAGGGGCTCGACTCAATGCAGCGTACCCAGGTGCAGTCAACAGGAGGAGGAGACGACGGCACGCGGAACGATTTTCAGAAGAAATATTCGTATTTTCCGGCGATCACAAAGCCGGTGATTGCCGCTATCAACGGTCCGGTGGTCGGATTGGGTCTAGTGATTGCTTTATATTGCGACCTGCGTTTTGCTTCCGATGCGGCGCGTTTCGGAACGGCCTTTGCGCGACGAGGATTAATTGCGGAATACGGAATGGCGTGGATGTTGCCGCGCCTGGTGGGACACGCGAACGCGCTGGACTTGCTATTCTCCGCAAGAATGATCGACGCGGGAGAGGCGTTGAGAATGCGATTGGTGAATCAAGTCTTTCCGCAAGATTCATTTCATGCAAAGGTGCGAGAGTACGCCGTGGATCTGGCTTCGAACGTTAGCCCGCGGTCGCTCCGCGTGATCAAGCAGCAGGTGTACGACGCGATGTTTCTAACGCTCGCCGAATCGTTCGAAATCTCGGAGCAAGAAATGCTGGCGAGTCTGCGGTGTGATGATTTCAAAGAAGGTGTGGCGCACTTTGTCGAAAAACGCGCTCCGGTCTTCACCGGCAAATAAAGAAACCTGTGACCTATGGAATTTGAACTCAGCGCAAAGACAAAGGAACTGCAAGAGCGGTTGCAAAGCTTCATGGATGCGCACGTGTATCCGAACGAACATCGCTTCCATCAGGAAATCGAGCGCGAACGATGGAAGCCGACGCGCATTGTGGAAGAACTGAAGCCGAAGGCGCGCCAGTCCGGGTTATGGAATTTGTTTTTGCCGCACGATGAAAACGGCGCGGGCCTTACCAATCTGGAGTACGCGCCGCTTTGCGAGATTATGGGCCGAAGTCACATGGCGCCCGAAGTGTTCAATTGTTCGGCGCCGGACACCGGAAATATGGAAGTGCTGGCGCGTTATGGCACCGAGGCACAAAAGGAAAAATGGCTGAAGCCATTGCTGGCCGGCGAAATTCGATCCTGTTTCTGCATGACCGAGCCGGACGTTGCGTCCTCGGATGCTACCAATATTGCATCTTCCATCGTTCGAGACGGCGATGAGTACGTAATTAACGGACGGAAGTGGTGGTCCTCAGGAGCGGGCGATCCACGCTGCAAAATCGCAATATTTATGGGCAAGAGCGATCCTTCTGCGCAGGCGCACAGGCAGCAGTCGATAATTCTCGTGCCGCTGGATACTCCTGGAGTGAAAATCGTGCGGCTGCTGACGGTGTTCGGATACGACCATTCGCCACATGGCCACGCTGAAATTCAATTTGAAAAAGTGCGCGTTCCAGCGGCGAACGTTTTGCTCGGCGAAGGGCGCGGATTTGAGATTGCGCAGGGGCGTTTAGGCCCCGGCCGGATTCATCACTGCATGCGATGCATCGGGCTCGCGGAACGTGCGCTCGAAACCATGTGCGCACGGGTGCAAACGCGCGTGGCCTTCGGCAAAACGCTGAGTGAGCAGGGAACGATTCGCGCGGCCATCGCAGAATCTCGCATGGAAATCGAACAAGCGCGGCTGCTGACGCTGAAGGCCGCGCACATGATGGACACGGTTGGAAACAAAGCGGCGCGTGCCGAAATTGCGATGATCAAAGTTATAGCGCCGAACGTAGCTCTGCGCGTGCTGGATCGGGCGATTCAAGCACACGGAGCGGCCGGAGTTTCGCAGGACACCTTTCTGGCCAGCTCCTGGGCGATGGCTCGGACGCTGCGATTGGCCGATGGGCCGGATGAAGTTCATAGGGAGTCGATTGCGAAGTGGGAATTGGCGAAAGCCAAGAAAAATTGATGCCGCCGCTCGTCATCAAGAATCCACAGTCGCTGAAAGAATTCGTTGGCAGGGAAATTGGCGTCACGGAATGGTTCTCCGTCACGCAAGAGCTTATCGCGCGATTCGCCGAAGCCACGGAAGACCGGCAGTGGATTCATTTAGACCGCGCGCGGGCGAAGAGGGAATCGCCGTACGGCGACACGATCGCTCACGGATTTCTCACGCTTTCTTTGCTCAGCCACTTGATGAAGGAAGCGATTCAAGTCCAAGGTGGCGTTCGCCTGGCGGTGAATTACGGTTTGAATCGCGTGCGATTTCCAGCTGCCGTGCGCGCTGATTCTCGGATTCGTGCGCGAATTGGTCTTCTGGAGTTGAAGGAACTCTCCGATGCGGTAGAGGCGACCTACTCCGTAACCATAGAAAACGAAGGATCTGCCAAACCAGTTTGCGTCGCGGAGTGGATTGTCCGCTACTACTCCTGACCAATTCTCGTTCGACTGCGGGTTTGGAAAGCTTACCAGAGCGATGCTCTAAATTCGGCCAGTTTGAGCGCAGCGCAAAGAAGCACGCAAGAGTATTTGGATTCTCTCGGGCATGACCGCAAAGCGTTCGTCTTTAGTCAGACCCTGATGATAGCGATAATAAATTTGCTGCACGATGACGGCAAGTTTGAAACGGGCGAACGTGAGATAGAAAGCCATCTGCGAAGTGTCGCGCCCCGTTTTTTGAGCGTAGTAGTGCACGATTTCATCCCGTGTGAAACTGCCAGGATAGTTCGTGGGTCCCCAGCGGTTTTGATCAAGTTCCTCAGGATCTGTCGCATCGATCCAATAGGCCAGCACGGCGCCGAGATCTGAGAGAGAATCGCCGATGGTGGACATTTCCCAATCGAGCACACCCACAATTTTTGTGATGTCGCTCGAATCGAGAACGACGTTGTCATATTTGTAGTCATTGTGGATCAACGAAACGGCACTCGTGGATGGTATGTGTTCCTGCATCCACGCGGAGATTTTCTCCACTTCGGGATAATCGTGGGTCTTGGAGCCGTAGTAGCGCTCGGTCCAGCCACGAACCTGCCGTTCGAGATATCCGTCCGGCTTACCCAGATCGGAAAGCCCCGCCGCGGCATAATCCACGCGGTGCAGGCGGATGAGATTTTCGATAAACGATTCGCTAAGTCGCCGCGCTGTTTCCGCGCGAAAATCCAAACCGGGAGGCAGTGTTCTGCGAAGAATGACGCCGTGAATCGGTTGCATAACGTAGAACGGCGCGTCGATGACGGAGGTGTCGTCGCAGTAAAGGAGTACTTCCGGAGCCGGGGCGTAAACCGAGTGGAGCTTGGAGAGCACGCGAAATTCGCGGCTCATGTCGTGCGCGGATTTCACTTTGCTTCCGAAGGGCGGCCGCCGCAGAACCAGCTCTCTGGTACCAAGATGCAGCGAGTAAGTTAAGTTTGAATGGCCGCTGGGAAATTGGCGAACCTCGAGCGCGCCAGTTTCGCCGGGGAAGTGACTGCGCAAGAAGGGTTCGAGCCTGGCTACATCCAGCTCTTCGCCGGATCGGATAGCCGCTGGATGGTCGAGGAAGTCACTCATTGGAAATTTCCCTAGCGGTACGTCATCATCTCAGGATCTGTGAGATGTGCGTGGACATTAAACGCGCTGAGGTTGAACAATTCGGACGAGTACAGAAATTCACTCCAAGCAGAATTCCGCGACATCCAGCTAACTTGCAAAGCCCTTTCCGCGGAGAGATGCATAGCGCGCTGCATGGCAACCGCGATGGGGCCGCCAGAAGTAAAAATCGCGACGCGTTCACCGCGCGCTCCGGCCGAGAGAAACTTCGAGAGACCGGAGTTGACTCTGGAGCAGAATTCCAGCCAAGTCTCCACGTCTGGCGGAGAAATTTCGCGGCGGACCCACTTACCGATGACCGCTTCAAACAGCTTTTGAAAAGTCGTGCGCTTTTCGGCGGTTTCGGTCGAAGACTGAAAAGCCGCGTAAAGATCTCGGATTCTCTGGTCCTTTTCAAGCAAGGCGGGCAGGCTGCGTTTCAGCACTTCTTCTCCTTGGTATTCGTCAAACTCCGGAAGCACCAGAGGCTCAGGGAACTTGAGTCCCGCCTTGTCGTAGGCTTCACTTGCCAGTTTGAAGGTGTTTCTCTGGCGGACACAGGGACCGACGCAGGTGCGATCAAAGGCGATCCGGCGTTGCACCCAGTACTCGCCGAGAAGCCGCGCTTGCGCTTCACCGAGGGAGGACAACTTGTCATAATTTTCCGCGAGAAATGAAGCTTGTGCGTGACGGACGAGAAAGAGAGTTCCCATTGTTAATTCAGCATATCGTCAATGGTTATACCGCAAGCCGAATCGCGGAAGATAGAATTCGAGTAAGCTCGAACTTCGATGGCCGAGGAGTGACTATCAGTTGGCGCGCTCGAACAAAGCCGCCGCGCCCTGTCCTCCTCCAATGCACATGGTGACGACACCGTAGCGAGCTTTGCGGCGAGCCATTTCGTTGGCGATAGTGCCGACCATGCGCGAACCTGTCATTCCGAAGGGATGGCCAATGGCAATCGAGCCGCCGTTAACATTGAGTTTTTCAGGGTCGATACCCAGGCGATCCCGGCAATAAATCACTTGGACAGCGAAAGCTTCGTTCAGCTCCCAGAGATCGACATCGCTCGTTCGCACACCACAACGACTCAGGAGTTTCGGGACGGCAAAGACCGGGCCGATGCCCATTTCGTCCGGTTCACAACCCGCGACCTGGAATCCGCGAAAAATAAGTTTGTACGGAATGCCCAGCTGATCGGCGCGCTGGCGAGACATCAATAGCGTGGCGGACGCGCCGTCAGATAGCTGCGAGGAGTTGCCGGCGGTGACGGTTCCCTGGCCGCTGTCCGGGTCAAAATGAGGTTTCAGGTTCAGCAAGCCTTGCAGAGTGGTGTCGGGGCGGTTGCACTCATCGCGGTTGGCGGTGGCGTCTTCTTTGCCGACAATTTCTCCTGACTTCTTATCCAGAATGCCGCGAGTGACGTGCATGGGCGCGATTTCGCCTTCGAAAAAGCCTTCTTGCTGAGCGCGCGCAGTACGCTGCTGGCTCAGAAGCGAGTATTCGTCCTGGGACTCGCGATTTACTTTGTAACGTTTGGCAACTACTTCCGCAGTATTTCCCATCACCATGTAAATTCCCGGCATTTTCTCCAGCAATCCAGGATGCGGGTTGTAGTCTCGGGTGATCATGCTGATGCTTTCCACGCCGCCACCGACCGCGGCATCGACGCCCTCGTTGAGGATCTGGTGGGTGGCTATGGTGATCGCTTGCAAACCGGAGGAGCAGAAACGATTGATGGTGGTGCCCGCAACGGATGAGGGAAGTCCGGCAAGCATCGCGGAAATGCGCGCTATATTCTGGCCTTGCGCACCGTGAGGCTGCGCGCAGCCGAGGACCACGTCCTCAATCTCTTTGACGTCCAACTTCGGAGTTTTGCTCAGCACGTCTTTAATGCAATGGGCGGCGAGGTCTTCAGGACGCGTTAGGTTGAACGACCCACGGAAAGATTTGGCAAGAGGCGTCCGCGAACTGGCAACTACTACTGCTTCTCTCATGTTTTCTCCGACCGTCGAAACGAAGTTACAGACCCACGAATGTTTTAGGGCAATGCTTTGTGATTGCGGCTGCGCGAACGGAAGACTAAGTTGCCACGCCCTCTTCTTTGCCGAATTGGGCGAAAGTCCTTCCCTGTTCCGCAAGCCACTTAAGTAGCGGGGCCGGCTGCCAGATTTCGCCGTGCTGGCGATGGAATTCGGAGATGCGCTCGTAAACTTTTTTCAGGCCAACCGTGTCGGCATACCACATGGGACCGCCGCGATATGCGGGAAACCCGTAGCCATTCAGATAAATAATGTCGATGTCCGAAGCACGCAGCGCGTAGCCCTCCTCCAGAATGCGCGCGCCTTCGTTGACCAAGGCATAGATGCAGCGATCGACGATTTCCTCGGCGGAGATTTGGCGTTGCGGAATTCGCGCCTCTGCGACCCACTTGCGAATGAGCTCATCAACAGCAGGGTCCGGGCTTGCGCGCCGCTGGTCGTCATATTTGTACCAACCTGCTCCGGTTTTTTGCCCGAATCGGCCGAGCTCACAAAGATTGTCTTCGGTGAACGGCTGGCGAATGCCCGGCACTTCCAGGTGACGATATTCTTTGCGGATGCGCCAACCCACATCGAGGCCAGCGAGGTCGCCAACGGCCAGCGGCCCCATGGCCATGCCGAAATCAGTCAGGGCTTTATCCACGGCTTCAATGCTCGCGCCCTCTTCGACGAGGAACTGCGCTTCGCGGCGATAGGGACCGAACATGCGGTTGCCGACGAAACCTCTGCAGTTGCCGACAAGCACGCCCACTTTGCCGAGCGTTTTGGAAAGCTGCATGCAAGTAGCGATAACTTCCTTCGAGGTAGCTTTGCCGCGAACGATCTCCAGCAGCCGCATGACATTGGCAGGGCTGAAAAAATGCGTGCCGATCACAGACGCAGGACGTGAAGTAGAGGCAGCGATCTCGTCAATGCTCAGCGTGGAGGTATTGCTGGCAAGGATTGTGCCAGGTTTGCAAACGCGATCCAGTTCTTTGAAAACTTCCTTTTTGAGCGCCATGCCTTCGAACACGGCTTCGATGACCAAGTCCACATTTGAAAAACCATCGTAGCTAAGCGTGGGGGTGATGCGCTTCAGGCGCTCCTCGGCGTCTTGCTGAGTGAAACGGCCGCGCTTGACCGAGTTCGCGTAATTCGATTTGATCGTCGCAAGCCCGCGATCGAGCGCCGCTTGGTCCGTCTCTTTCAGAAGTACGGGAATGCCTGCATTGGCGAGAACCATGGCGATACCGCCGCCCATAGTGCCTGCTCCAACAACCGCAGCAGTCTTTATGGGAATTAGGGGAGTATCTTTTGGAATGTCGGGAATCTTGGTTACCTCGCGCTCGCTGAAGAAAACATGGATGAGCGATTTGGACTGGTCGGAGAAGAGGCACTCGATAAAGAGTTTCTGCTCAAACTTGCAGCCTTCGTCGAATGGCATTTTTGTAGCGGCTTCGATAGCTTCAATGGCAGCAACCGGTGCGAGCAGACCCCGCTGCTTCTTGGCAGCATTCTCACGCGCGGCGACAAAGATCGCTGCATTGTCCGCGGCGTTTCCGAGCTTTTCGTTGCGCTCGCGCGTCTTGGAAGCGGGTTTGCTTGCGACTTCTCTGGCAAATTTAACTGCTCCAGCGAGGAGATCTCCTTCGATGATGCGATCGATGATGCCGAATTTCAGCGCTTCGTCCGCCTTCACCGGATTGCCGGTCATGCACATTTCGACAGCCTTCGCCACACCAGCGAGCCTCGGAAGCCGCTGTGTACCTGCGGCACCGGGAATGAGACCAAGCTTCACTTCCGGCTGGCCGACTTGAGCGCTCGAAACAGCAACGCGATAGTGGCCGGCCATTGCCAGCTCCAATCCGCCGCCGAAAGCCGTTCCATGAATGGCTACGATCACCGGTTTGCTGCTGTCTTCCATTTTTAAGAGGAACGGAGTGAGTCCGGCGCCGCGCGATTTGCCCGAGGAGGTCATCTTGCCGAATTCTTTAATGTCCGCGCCGGCGACGAAGGTGCGACCTCCACCGATCAGTACCGCTGCTTTGACGCTGTCGTCTTGAGCGATGCGATCCAGCGCTTCTGAAATTCCTTCGGGCACGCCGGGACTCAGCGCGTTAACGGGAGGATTATTGACAGTGATGATGGCGATGTCGTTGTCTTTTGTCAGTTGCACTAGATCAGTCATAGGAGAACCTCTGGTTTGGTAGTTTACGCGGTTTTCGCAGAGATGTTGCCGGCGTCGATCACAGCAGAGGCGATGCGCTCGCGATGAAACGTAGCGTCTCCGAATGCTGTTTCCGATGCTTTCGCTCGTCGGTAGTATAAGTGAACATCGTTTTCCCATGTGAAACCCATACCGCCATGAACCTGTATGCCACGGTTGCCGACCGTGCGGGCAGCGTCGCTGGCATACATCTTGGCAATCGAGACCGCGGTCGCTGCGTCCGGAGCTTTTTCTTCCAGCGCCCAGCCGGCGTAGTACACAGCCGAACGGGAACTCTCGGTTTCCAAATACATGTCCGCGCAGTGGTGCTGCACCGCCTGGAACGATCCGATCGGTTTGCCGAACTGTTTCCGAGTCTTGGCGTACTCCACCGTGATATCAAGCGTTCGTTGCATCCCACCAACTAATTCAGCAGCTAGGGCAGCGGTGGCGATATCGAAAGCACGCGGGAGGTTCGCGGTGGAACCCAATTCTTCCGCCGGGGTGTTGCTGAATTCGACGGCGTAGAGTTTTCGCGTAAGGTCCATACCGGACATAGGAGATATTTTTAGGCCGGGAGCTTTGGAGTCCACTAAGAACACGCCGTTGCGCGCAACGACGATGATGAAATTGGCAACCGCGGCATCCGGGACAAAGAGTTTTTCTCCGGTGAGCTTTCCATTAGTAACGCTCAGTTGGACATCCTGCGGGTTCCAGCTGGCACTCGCTTCCAGAATGGCGACGGTAGCGCGAACTTCTCCCCGGCAGATCGGCGCCAGGTATTTGTTTTTGAGCGCAGGCGTGCACACGGCATCCAGGATGGAACCGGCCAGCACGACGGTGGAAAAAAACGGGCCAGGCAAGAGCGCGCGTCCAGCTTCTTCCATTAAGAGCATCAGTTCCACTTGCCCGAGACCGACTCCGCCGTACTCCTCCGGAAAAATAATGCCGGTGTAACCCTGATGCGCGAGTTTGGACCAAAGCGCGGCGTCGTATGCGGTGTCGGTTTCCATCAGGCGCCGCATTTCGGCGCTAGGACACTCACCGGCGAAGAACTTGCGCGCACTGTCTTTCAGGAATTCCTGGCTCTCACTCAAACCGAATTGCATGGCGTATCCCCTTAGTAGCTTCTGGGCAGTCCGAGAACAAAATGTCCGATGATGTTTCTTTGCACCTCGGAAGTGCCGGCTTCGATGGTGTTTCCGCGCGTGCGCAGGTAGGCGTAGGACCAAATTCCTTCTTCGATAGCCCGCGGATCGCCGCCCATCAGTTGGCCGTAGGAGCCTAGCACCTCTTGAGCGATTTGCTGGAGGCGCTGATTGAGTTCGCTCCAGAAAATTTTCTGGATGGAACCCTCGGGGCCCGGAACGCCGGTAGCGGTGATGCGGCTGAAGGCCCGCATCTGGTTGAAACGCATGATTTCGATTTCGGCGCTGCACTGCGCGAGTTTCTGGCGGATGATGGGATCCTGTGAGGCAGGGCGGCCGTTACGTTGAATCTTTCGAGAGAGCTCGATGAGACGCGTGATGTAACTTTTGAAAATGAGGTGCAGACGAGCGCCGTACGAGCCTCGCTCGTACATCAAGGTGCTCATCGCAACATTCCATCCGTCATTCACTTTCCCGAGAATGTTTTCAGTCGGAACGCGGACGTCCCGAAAGAAAATCTCATTGAATTCGGATTCCCCGGTCATCTGACGCAGAGGACGAACCTCGACGCCGGGCGATTTCATATCAACGAGCAGCACCGAGAGTCCCTTGTGTTTCGCCAGGTTCGCATCGGTGCGAACAACGAGCTCGCACCAGTTGCCGACCCATCCATAGCTGGTCCAGACTTTCTGGCCGTTCACGACATAATGATCGCCGTCCAGTCGCGCTTCCATTTGCAAACCGGCGAGGTCGGAACCAGCGTTGGGCTCGGAAAATCCCTGGCACCAGATTTCTTCAGCGCTTAGGATCTTCGGAATAAAGCGCTTTTTTTGAACTTCCGTTCCATAGGCGATGATGGTGGGCCCGATAAGACCCAAGCCCAGCGAGTTGGCCATCGGCGGTGCCTCGACGCGCGCCATCTCTTCCCAGAATATGGCCTGCTGCATTAGCGAAGCGCTGCGGCCCCCGTATTCCTTAGGCCACGAAACCGCTGCCCAGCGGCCCTCCTGAAGCTTTCGTTGCCAAGCGCGCAGATAGGGAAACGATTCCTCCATGGGCTTTTCGCGCCATTCTTTCCAATCTTTCGGAACGTTGGAAGCAAGCCACGCGCGAAGCTCGTCACGAAACGCCAACTCTTCGGTGGTTAGATTTAAATCCATGAACAAGACTCCTTCGGGTTTTCGAACAAAAATTGTGCTCTGCTATTTTTGACAACCGCTCAAGAGTTGGACTTCGTCTTGGAGGCTGGTGCAGCAAAGTCCGGGCGAATCGTATCCTTGCCCTGCCAATATTTTTTGCGAAGATCCTTCTTTAGAATTTTTCCAGTGCCGGTCTTGGGCAGACTGTCAACGAATTCGACTGAGCGCGGACACTTGTAGTGTGACAGGCGCGAACGGCAGAATTCGATTAGTTCGGACTCCGTGACGGAGGCGTTCGGTTTCAAAACGACCAGCGCCTTGGGAACTTCGCCCCATTTCGCGTCGGGAACGGGTATTACCCCGGCCTCGAGGACGGCGGGATGCGCCAGGATTGCCTTTTCAAGTTCGAGGGAGGAAATATTTTCTCCACCACTTACGATGATATCTTTCTTGCGATCGACGATCAGCAGATAGCCTTCTTCGTTGAACGTGGCCATGTCTCCGGTGTGAAACCATCCGCCGCGCAAAGCTTCGGCGGAAGCTTCCGGCTGACGCCAGTAACCCTCCATCACACCGTCGCTGCGCGCAATGATTTCGCCGATAGCCTTCCCGTCGCGCGGGACATCGCGATCGTCAGCGTCGACCACTCGTATCTCCGTCCCGGGGAATGCAAACCCGGTCATCGCTTGGCCCGCGTAACGTTCCTCGCCTTCCCATCCCAGACCTGTCTTCATCGGCGAAATCGTAAGCGATGGGCACGTTTCCGTCAGGCCGTAACCTGAAAAGCATTCGCAGCCGAGTTGTTGTTCGACCTCGCGAATGAGCGTCGGCGACGATGCAGCACCGCCGATGACGACCCTCCGCAAGGTGCTCAAATCGTAATTGTGACGCTCCGGGCAGTTCACCAGGGCCGTAGCCATGATGGGAACCAAGCTGCAGGAGTGGACCTTCTCCGTTTCGATGAGCCGGAACACCTCTTTGGTCTCGAAATGCTGGATCATGACGTGCTTCCCGCCGAGTAAGGTGAGGAAATGCGCGACTCCCCAGCCATTCGCGTGAAAGAGCGGAATGGTATGCAGCTCGACGGCCCCGTTTTCGATCTGGAATCCCATGCAGACGTTCAGCGCGTGCAGATAGATATTTCTGTGCGTCAGCATGACACCCTTGGGATTTGCACTTGTGCCGCTGGTGTAGAAGAGCTCGGCCAGGGAATTTTCGTCGACGGACCTGATGTCGGCGCGATGAGAGGTGGCTGCGGCGAGAAGAGTGTCGTAGTTGCGTGGGCCAAGCCACGGTAACTCTGGAGATCCGTCAAGCTGGACGAACGTTTTTACGGTGCGCAGATTTTTGCGGAAGGATTCGACCAAACCAAGAAACTGCTTTTCGACGAAAAGAATTGAGGCGCCCGAGTCATTCAGAATGTAGGCCAGTTCTTCCGGGGCAAGCCTGATATTCAAAGGAAGCAGGACGGCTCCAGCTTCCGGCACGCCGTAGTAGGCTTCCAGCAACCGGTGACAATTGGCGCCGAGGAAAGCGACGCGATCGCCGGCTTGGATACCTGCCTGCCGCAGGGCTCCAGCAAGGCGGCCGACTCGGTCGGCGAATTGAGCGTATGTGAAGCGGTCTTGGTTGCAGACTATGGCTGTTCTGCCCGGGTACTGCTGCTCCGCATAGCGAAGAAACCGGAGAGGTGTGAGTGGAATATTCATGACGTGCCTCGCCTGGATCAGGCGGATTGGCCTCCATCGACGACCAGGATGTTTCCGGTCACAAAATCGGACGCGTCGGAAGCTAGAAAAATAGCAGCGCCTTTTAAATCTTGCGGCCCGCCGAAGCGGCCCAAAGGCACGTCCGCCAGGAGCGCTTCTTTGTTTCGTTCGATGAGTTTTCCCGACATATCGGTCGGGAACCAGCCGGGCGCGATCGCGTTGACATGAATATTGTGCATACCCCACTTGTGGGCCAAGTCTTTGGTGAAAATGATCACGCCGCCTTTGCTTGCGCTGTAGCCGATGGCGGAGAAATTCGGAGATGAACCACGCAGCCCGGCAACAGAGGCGATGTTGATGATTTTTCCGCGGTGTTGCGCGATCATGACTTTGCCTACCGCCTGCGAAAACAAAAAGGTCCCCGTGAGATTGGTTTCGATGACCTTGTTCCACTGCTCGATCGTCATGGATTCGACCGACGCACCCCAGGAAGTTCCGGCATTGTTGATCAAGATGTCGATGCGCCCAAACTGTTTAACAGCGGCGTCGGCAACCTCTTGAATGCTGCCGGGCTCTTTGACATCGCAACCGAGCGCGAGAACTTCAACGCCGAGCTTTTGCAATTCCTGGGCGGTTCGCTCGCAGCGCTCTTTTTTGCGCGCGCAGAGAACAAGATTTGCACCCATTTCGGCCAGGCCCTCAGCCATCTGCCGGCCGAGGCCGACGGAGCCGCCGGTGACGATCGCGACGCGACCGGTAAGATCGAAGATTTGTCGAGCATTCAATTTATCTGCCGTAATACTGAGGAAATCCTTCTTAGTGACAAACGTGTGTTTATATCACATGTTAGTCACTAACGCTAGTTCCAGGCCTGCTTCGAACGTCGTTGCGCTCAGTAAGTGCTCTGCTGTTCGAATATCCTTCTTGGGTTTTCTACCAGCATCGTCTGCAACTGCTCTTCGCTGACTCCCTTCCGCCGCAACGCAGGCAGCACGTCGTTGTGGATGTGCAAATAGTGCCAGTTGGGAAGGGCGGACCGAACGACGCTCTCCGGCAGCCAGTGCCAAAAACACATCGCGTCGTGAGAGAGCACCATTCTGCCTGCGTGCCCACGCTCGCACATAGCGGCGACGGTATTGACCCGGCTCTCGAAATCCAGAATCACGTCGATGCCGAACCTATCCATGCCGATGTACGAACCGTTGCGAATCAATTCCTCCAGATAATCGAGGTCGGTGGTGTCTCCAGAGTGCCCAATCACGACGCGCGACAGATCTACGCCCTCTTCACGAAAAATCCGTTGCTGGTCAAGTCCTCTGCGAAGGCCGGCATGCGTGTGCGTTGAAATCGGCACGCCCGTCTGGCGATGAGCACGCGCGATAGCACGCAGAACGCGCTCCACGTCGGGAGTAAGTCCGGGCTCGTCGGTACAACACTTAAGAATTCCCGCTTTGACGTCTGTGTCGGCAATTCCTTCGCGAATGTCGCGAACGAACATTTCTGTGATCGGCTCGGAGCCGGAGGCTGCGTCAGGCTTGCGCAGATGGAAATAAAAAGGCAGGTCTCGATACGTGTAGATACCCGTTGCGACGATGATGTGGAGCTCGGTCTGTTTCGCAACGCGCAAGATGCGAGGGATGCATCGACCCAGACCCAGCACAGTCAGGTCAACGATGGTGTCCACCCCGCGGGATTTCAGTTCGTGCAATCGCGCAGCGGCATCGGCGACACGTTTCTCTTCGCTACCCCACTCCTCCGGGAAGTTCTGCTGGATTTCAGTGTCGAGAACAAAGATGTGCTCGTGCATCAGCGTGGTACCGAGCTTTGAAGAATCCAGCGGGCCGCGAGCGGTCTGAACGGTTGCCAAGCGTGACGCTCCCTGTTGACGTTTACCCACGGCTTAACTGCTCTCGCGGTTCGCCTAAATGTGCAGAAGGCGGATAGCCAATCCGGCGAGCGCTCCACCCGCTAGCGTGCCAATCACCGAAATGGGAGCGTAGCCCCAGTCGGAACTGCCTTTGCCCGCAATCGGAAGAACTGCATGGGCGATCCGCGAACCAAGATCACGCGCCGGGTTCATGCTCGTGCCGGTCGGACCGGCCAGCGCGAGAATCAGTCCCCAGACTAGCGCGGCAATCAGGACCGGGCCAAAACCAGCGGGCAGATTGGCGCGCGTGAGAATGCAGACTGCGACGAATACCAGAAGCGTAGTGGGGATAATTTCGCTGATGAGGTTGGTAACTTTATTGGGGATGGAAGGGTGGCTGCAGAAGCAGCCCAACTTCAGCGTGGAATTGGCAGTAGCCGCCCAATGCGGCAGAAAATGAAGCCAGACGAGAACCGACCCGACAAACGCTCCCAACATTTGGGCGGTGATATACGGCACAAGCTTGGAAAAATTCTGGCTGGCTATTGCCACGCCCAGCGTTACGGCAGGATTGATGTGGGCATCACTGCTTCCGCACGCCAAAGCGGTGAAAATTCCCGCCATGGCTGCGATGGCCCAGCCGGTAGATATTGAAATCCATCCGCCGCCTTCTGCCTTGGAGCGCGACAGAACTACGTCGGCGATGACGCCGTTGCCAAGCAGAACCAGAACCATGGTGCCCATGAACTCACCGAACACGGGTGATAGCATTCGTCCCCTCTCAATTGTCCCTTCACGATTCGGCGAGCGTTCCGGCGCGGAAAACCTTTACTCGTCCTAAGAGATAACGAATGTTGAGCATGATTGACGCAGGAGTTGCTTCAGGCGTAGGTATCGCAACCGACGCCGTGAGATTCCGTCGTGGCAATAACGACGGCCCGATCCGAGAAATATGTTTGGTCCATTCCCGGACCGGCTCCCGCGAAACACGGAACGATTCGATGCACCATCAAGCACCGACGCGCAAGGGATCAGAAAGCGAATCGAATGCCGAGCTGGATCTGGCGCTTCGGGAATGCCGAAGTGAAAGCCAGCGGAGTACTTGGAGTGACAACCTCCCCGTCCGGCAACACTGTCCCTGGTTTAAGGCCATGCACGTTGAATGTGGTGCTCCCGCTCCCGCCGACTGCGGTAGGAAAGCCGAACAGCGGATTGACTTCGTTGTTCACACTCGCAAAATTGGTGCGATTCGCGATGTTGAACCCTTCCGCCGTGAGTATCATGTTGACTCTCTCGCCCAGTTGGTGGTGCCAGCTCAAACGCATGTCCCAATCATAGAAGCTCGGTCCGAGACCGGAATCGCGGGGTGCGCCGATGGGACGTTGATTGGTCGTGTGATTGTCACCGTTGACTTGGCCTCCAGCGAGTAGATTGAAAGGCAGTCCGCTGTGGTAGGTGAAAATCGGGGAGAGCTGGAATCCGGAAAGGAAACCTTTCCACGGGCTGTCGAAGACTCCGGCGACGACCACCTTGTGTCGCTCATCAAACTCCGAAAGACCTCGATCCAAGCTGAGCTGAGTCGGGTCCTGGGGCGAGTAGTCCGTGTTGAAGTCTGTCGAGGTGTCAAAGCCTTTACTAAACGTGTAATTCCCGAACATTGTGAAATGGTCGCTGAAGCGTTTCTTCATCTCCAAAATCAACCCTTCGTATAGAGAAGACGACGCGGAAGTGTATTGGTTGTTCTGAATGATGAGTGGATTCACAACGCATTGCGCGGTTGTTCCGCACGGGTAAACGCCGCCGGCACCTGGGCCCGAGACTTCCAAACCTGCGGCTGGGTCGGTCAAGGCGCTCGTGTTCCAGTTCCGGTAGCTGAACGTCTTGCCGTTCGCGAGTACTACAGTGCTCATCGGTGTCGATGCGAACAGATTCGTGTCGATCGCTACCGGCAGATACAAAGTGTGCGAGTAAATTCCGCTCACGCCGATGGAGAAGCCGGGTGTGATTTCGCGCTCGATTCCCAACGAAGCTTGTTGCGCTTGCGGAGGTCTGTAGTTAGGAGGGTTGCTGAAAAGCACGGTCAACGGCGAAAGCAGCCCGCTGTTCTGCGCAAATATGCCAAAGGGAGCTACATCCGCGGGCGTAATGCAGGCGCTGCTGCCCGGGGTTGGGACGGTACAAGCGATCAAGTTGGTCCCAGACGGATTGCCGGCCGGGTTAAACAATCCTTGGAATACCTGCGCCGAGGTCTGTAGAAATGGAAGCGGTGTCGGCGTGATCGGATCCACGTAAATGGAGATGAAGCGGGTGCAGGGACTGTTGGCGCCTGGGTTGGGCGGGATTATAACGCCCGGGGGGCCGAAGGCGGTGACGCCGACTCCGCAAGTGCCTACCGCATTGTTAACTTGATCGGGAACTTGCGACTTATTGTGCTGGTTCTCGACTGTGCTGCGATTCTTGTTCAGCACTCCGAGGCTCAAGTCTACCCCGGGGATCTGAGCGTCAATCGGTCCATAGAAAATCCCGTAGCCGCCGCGTACAACGGTCTTGTGATCCTTGAATGGATCCCACGCGAACGAAACACGGGGTGCGAAGTCCTTATAGTAGGTGTTCAGAGGACGATACTCTGAATCAAGTTCATACCGGATTCCGTAGTTCAAGGTGAAATTGGACGTTATCTTCCACGAGTCCTGCAAGTAGAGTCCGGTCAATGGTCGCGTATATGCAGGGTAATCGGCGTTGCCGAAACCCTGCTGATAGACCTGTGGCAGTCCGAAAGAAGCCGTCTGGAGAGGAGACAGGCTGGGAAGTAATGGAGAAAGCAAGGTCCCGTTGTCGGGGAGAGATCCAAAGACGAAGCGCCCGGGAAGAAACGTGTGAGATTCCGTGTGATTGCCCCGCAGCAACTCGTTACCGCCGAACTGTATGGTGTGACGACCACGGATCATAGTGACATTGTCAGCAATTTCGGTGCGGCGCAAAATCGTGAGATTGGGCAAGAAGATGTTCGTTCCTAGATTGTTGATAAAGCCAGGAATTTGAATTCCTACTTGTCCAGGTTCGTTCGGGATCACGTTAAAGCTGTTGTAGTCCCACTGCAGGCGGAGTTCGTTCTGCGTGGTCGGGCTGAACTGGTGGAACCAGGCGCCCTGTATATTATTGTCATAGTCGCGGATCGAACTGCCTGCTGAGAAGGCCGTCAGAGATTGCACGTCCGGGTTTTGCTCAAAGTCGTGTCCGTACCGATAACTGAGGAAGAGCTGGTTGTTCGCATCGATGTGGTGATCGAGGCGCACGGAAGCAAGGTAGTCGCGCGAGTTGTAGTCGAAGAGTCCTCCCTGGGTCTCAAACTGCTTGACGAAGAAGGCGCCGATGGGTGTGGCGGCAGGGTTTGCGTTATTAACTGTCAATGCGCCAGCGAGAACCTGAGCGCAGACAGCGGGCGCGAAGCTGGTCTGCCCTGTAAGTGGCGGCGGCAAGTTCGCAGAAACTGCCATACCGACTGGTCCGCTCAGGCACGTTATCGGGACCGGGGATGGGTTTGCTGCCAGCGGAGCGAGCACCTGGGTCTGTTGGGCGAAAGTAGGCCGCAGGATTGACGTGCTCGTCAGCAGCGGCACCGCATTCTGCGCGTCCTGCCGCAGGCCTTCGAAATCAGCGAAGATGAAGGTCTTGTCTTTTCGGATGGGTGCACCAATGGAGCCGCCGAATTGATAGCGCTGCAACGAATCTTTGACAGCCGCGCCCACTGAGTCGGGTCCGGCCGGATCGAACACCGCCCCTGGCGCAAGCGCTGAGTTGAAGGCGAATGGATCGCGAGCATCCAACGCATCATTACGGAAATAGCCGAACAAGCTTCCGTGGATCTCGTTCGTGCCTGATTTCGATACAATGTTGATCGACGCTCCATTCGAACCGCCCAAGTCTGCCGCGTAGTTGCTGCGATTCACTTGGAACTCTTGGACTGCATCCTGGCCGATCGTCGGTCGGACGCCGCCGGCGTCGTCCTGAGCCTCGCCGCCGTCAACTGTAATGCTATTGCCGCGGCCATTGCTTCCGTAGAAGGAGAGCCCGCTTTGCGGCGTTTGCTTCACACGAAAATCCTGATCATCGGCCAGGCGTGTGGAATCCGAGACGCCCGGCAGCAGCAGAGTGAACGTTAGGTAATCGCGGCGGTCAATTGGCAGGTCATCGATGTACTGCTGTGTGATGGTATTCGCCTGGCTGCCCCGTTCGGTTTCCACCACGGGAGGAATTGCGGTGACCTCGACCGTCTGCGCAGTGGTGGCCAGCTTCATGTGGACATCAAGAACGACTGTCTCTCCGACGTTAACCACGACGCCGTTCATAGCTTGCGTCTCAAACCTGTCCATCTTCACTGTGACCCTGTAAGTACCCGGCAAAAGGCCTGTGAGGCGATACCCTCCAGTGTCGTCTGCGAAAGCCGAATATTGGGTTCCCTGCGCCACTTCTGTGGCGACGATGCTCGCTTTCGGGAGGACGCCGCCCTGCGGGTCCGTCACAGTTCCGCTGATAGCACCGGATGCGCCGACACCTTGCCCGTAAGCCGGCAAATTCGAGAATACCAAGCAGACGAAAAACACGAAAACGCCAGCGAATAGCTTCGACTTCATAGAGCCTCCTGACAGCACCCAAGACTTACGCGAGCAGGTGCAAATTTTCTTGCACCCAAATCCGAAACCCTTCATCAAAATCATCAAAGCGTCGGCCTCGCGCGGCCGGACATCCAAAATTTTGATAGTCCATATCACATTTTAGAAACTAACGTCAAGGCGAGATTGTCGAATCGTGGTGTCGCTGTACTACTTTACCAACAGGTGGAAGCGGGCTTGGACCGGGCTGCCGAAGGATGTCCGATGCCAGGGGATTTCAGTTGCAGGTGAGCACGACGCGGCCGGGAACTCGTCCGTGCCGTAGTTCATCCAGGACCTGGTTCACTTCTGCTAGTGGGCGGGTAGCGGTTAAGCAGCGAACCTCCCCGGCTGCTGCCATAGCCAGGATCTCGCTCAAGTCCTGGCGAGTACCCACAGCGCTGGCCTGGATGCGCACTTCACCGGCGGCCATCATGATCGGAGGAAAGCAGACATCCTTTGCCGGCAGTCCGACCGCGAGTAGAGTACCCGTTGGCCGCACGCAATAGAACGCCTGGGTATAAGCCGCAGTCGCAGCGGAAGCCACGAGCGCCACATGCACTCCACCTTTACCGCGTAGCGCCTTTACCACATCTGTGGAGGTAGCGTTTAGCGTGTTCGACGCGCCTAGCGATTTGGCCAGTGCCAATTTTTCGTCCGAGATATCGACGGCAGTAACCTCCGCTCCCAAAGCGCGTCCGATCTGAACGGCAATGTGTCCCAAGCCTCCTACGCCAAAAACAGCGAGGCGCTGGGAGCGCGAAATTTTTGCATGCTTGATTGCGCGATACACCGTTACTCCAGCGCAGAAAAGCGGAGCGGCCTCGACGAAGGAAAGGTTCTCCGGAAACTTCGTCGCGTGGCTTGCCGGGGCCTTCACAAATTCCGCGAAGCCTCCGTCCACTGTTACTCCCGTAATTTTCTGCTTCGCGCAGAGGTTTTCGTTACCTTCGCGGCAGAATTCGCATTCACCACAAGACCAATGGAGCCACGGGACGCCAACGCGATCCCCGATTTGAAGGTCTTTCACCGCGCCGCCTTTCTCGACGACGGTGCCAGCGATTTCGTGGCCGAGTATTACCGGTTTTTTTACGATGCCAGCGAGTTGGGTCCAGTCGCCATCCGCGACGTGCAAATCGGAATGGCACACTCCGCAGGCTTCGACCTTGATGAGCACGTCACCGTCCTGCAGTTTAGGACGATCGACATCTTCCATTGTCAGCGGTTGCTTGAAATCGTGCAGGACAGCAGCCTTCATAGGTCGAACCTCGGAATTCAGTATGGGAAAGTTATGGTAGGTGATTTTATTTAGCCGCCATCTATCTAATGCATCGGTACGATCGTCCGAACGCGACGTCCAATATCAGCGCCGTCCTATGATTTCGCGCCACGAAGAAAAAACTCGACGGCGCTGTTTACGCGGTCGGCCAACGTGTGAGGCCCGTGAAGATCGACGGCCCATTGTCGGACGACCGTGTTGAAAAGTCCTTCCATGAATTCTGCGAGGTGAACCACCGGGAAAGCGCGGGTGATTTCTCCCCGCTTCTGGCCTTGCGCGATGATCTCGCGGAGCAATGTCACAGTGGCTTCTTCTGGACCACGCAGTTCCGGCGAACGAATCGGGTCCATCGCGCCTTCGACAATCACGGCCTGCCAAAGAGGACGACCTTCTTCCGTCACCTTAGCAAGCGTTTCGTAAAAACGCCGCAGCCGTTCGGCTGTAGTGGCTTTACTGGATAGCTCGGACTGGAGACGCTCGGCCTGGCGAGCAAACGCCCGGCGGCCCACTTCGCGCAACACAGCGTCTTTGCTCGGGAAATAACGGAAAAAAGTCGGCTGGCTGATGTCTAGGACTTGGACGATGTCGTCGATCCTCGTGTTGTCGTAACCGCGCTCGCGAAACATTCGTAGAGCGGTTTCGATGATCTGCTGGCGCAGCCGGGCTTTCTTGCGTTCTCGAAGCCCGATCACTGGCGGGCTTACGGAGGCAGGCTGGCCACGGGTCGCTCTGGCCGCTTCGGCTTCGCCAACGGCGCTCACCGGCGCTGGTCGGAGTGACCGTGCCGCGGCGGTCTTTACGGAACGCATATCGCGTTTCCTCCCTACTTCCTGCACCGCCCGAGCGTGCGCGGCACACTTTCGTTAGTCGCTGTAACATTATAGCGACTAACAAAAAGTTGCAAGCCCTGCTCCTGGGTCGCTAGCGTTTGGAAGGATGGGGGATGGGTATCCGATACATGGCCGCGCAGGAGTAATTTTCGGTGAGAGGCCACTCTGAAGCGCGAGTAATAAATAAATGATGTATTGAGAGGACGAGTCGATATTTAATTTGGCGGAGAGGGGGGGATTCGAACCCCCGATCCCGGTTTTGCCAGGATAACTGCTTAGCAGGCAGCCCTGTTCGGCCACTCCAGCACCTCTCCGTGGCGATTCGAGTGGTTATGCGGCAGACGGCCTGCGGCGGTAGTATAGCATCAAGATTTCTGTGGAGCAGCCGTGACACGCGGTTTGGAGCAATTATTTCTGAGAAGGTATTGCGCGAAAACGAAGGAACGTTAGAACTCCCATCGGGTGTGAGCCGTAAATCGGATCCAGCGATGCGGGCGCAGTGTATAGCGTGTACTGACCACCGAGAGCAGTCGAGACGTGGGGAATAAAATTCCATTCATGATCGTATCCGAATGTATAGGCCTGTATGCGCGCCAAGAAGTGTTCCTGAAATCCGGGCGGGAGAGGATTTTCGCCCAGCAGCAACTCATTCGTGCGATCCACATTTTCGATCCGCGTCCAAGCGTAATTGTGATTCGCAAACCGTGCCGTGCTTTCCGCCAGATAGCTATTAAACACTTCTCCGTCGGGTGAATCCTGGTTGCGGCCCCATACAAGCGTAGTCGCCCAGTTACCCCAGGCCTCATCTCGCAGAGGCCTGTTGTACGTGACGGATGCAGTCATACGCAGCGTGTTTTCATTCGGGAACAACTGTTCCGGACTCGCGAGATGAGTGATGGAGTACTGGCCGCTCCAGTCTTTGGCGGGATTCAGCGTGAGTCGCACAGACCAGGAATCGATCGCGCCAGCTTGGATTTCCCAGCGATGCTCGTTCGGTTCGCGCCCGTGAAAACCGGACGCTTCGATGCGCGCGATTTTGTAGGTTAGGCCCAATGTCACCACGTCGTCCGCAATGTGCGTGGAGTCCTGCAAATGGTGACCGAGCGGGGCCAGCGTGTCTTCGCTGGCGGAAACGCGGTGAGGAAAGGCTTCCGGGCCGATAGCTGGATCGCCTACCGGCGCAGCATAAAAGGATAGCAGCGTATCCTTCGCTATCTTCCAATCGTAAAGCAGCGCAAGCTCCATAAAAAAATTGTGCGGATGCTGGCCGTCCACGATGGGTTTGCCAAATGCTGTTTCGCCGAGTTGGAAAAGCTCAGGATACTGCCGGCCGGTGATCGTCGCGGGATCCAGACTGAACATCCCGCGAACGGTAAGAGTTCCGTCACCGAGATCACGCTGAGCCATGGGCATAAACCAGCTCGTTCCGAAAACCTTATCGCCGCCTCGTGGGCCGGTCTGCTGTTGCGAATTGAGAAATCCGACGCCATGAAACATGAATGTCCATGCGCCCTTCTTCGTCATGAGCATGTCATGCGGAGTTGAATTGGGTTCGGCCGTGGTCCCGGCGGTTGAATGCGCGATGATCTCTTCGATAAAGGTTGCCGGAGCATTCATGTTCATACTCGGCATCGACATAGTCATGCGTCCGCCGTTTTGACTCGCGCCCTGCGTGCTGCTTTGTTCCGTGGAGACAGAAGTACTTGCGAAATCCGAGCATGGACAGAGTTCTGGAGAATCACAGGGCGCGGCACCAAGTTCGCCGGCAAACGTCGAAGCCGCGAACAGCGCGAGGGGCAAAAGAACCGAGAATCTGCGACGAACGATAAATCCCTCCATCAATCACTGCTACTCTAACTCCGCCTCACAACGAAATCCAGGAGGGGGAACTCCTACATTTCCGGCACCATAGGAGCATCTTGCACGCTCGCCGCGCGATTCTCGATCGTGCCTCGAAGTACGCCCGTCTCGTCCGTGTAGTAATTCACATATCCAAAATTTCCTGCACGCGCGGTAAGGGTGTAACTTTTCAAGTGGCCGCTCGCATCGGGCTTGCCTGCCGTGTATTGGATCGTATAATGCGCGGCTTGCGCTCTTTCCGCTTCGAACCGCACGCGATCTCCCAGACCGTCCAGAGATGATGGAAAACCATCCTCGCTGTTCTGATAACCGGCCAGCGCCTGCTGAATAGCCACGAGCGTTTGGCGCGCGCGCCCTTCCGCCTCTAGCTTCGTTCCTGAAATTCTCCAGGGCAGAGCAAACCATGCTGTGCCCCCAAGGATCGCAAGAAATACGCAGAGAAGAATGACAACGCGGGCAGGCTTCATTTTCTTGTTTTGTACGCCGACATTGGCGAATTCACTGCCGTCGGGCGCGTTGGTCACGTCGGCGCCGCAATACGGGCAGACCGCACTGGCCTGGTTTATCGCTTGTTCGCATTCCGGGCAGCTGAACATCTCACGAAGATATTAGCAGGTCGCATGCAAGTTTTGGCGCCGAGCGCGTTCATTAAAAGGAAGTACAGCGCTTGACTGCTTGGTTGACGTCACGAACCCGCTCCCGGTTGTCAGAGCGCGCAAATTCGGCTTTCGGGTATCATCTTCTAAGTTTCACAGCGAGGAGACAGCATATGTCCAGAATAGGACGCAGAATTATCCGTGTCGTCATTTTCGCAGCTCTTCCTGTGCTGTTCCTGGCGGCGGGAAGTTTCACTAGAGTGTTTGCGGCGCCTCAAAATCCCAGCGATGTATCTGTGCCAGCTGGCCGGGCACTGCCCTCTGAGACCGCAACTACCACGCAAAAAGATCAAATGGATCTGAACGTCACCGTGTACAACTCAAACATCGCGTTGATCCGCGACGTCCGGCAAATACATCTGGCCTCCGGCACTTTCCCTCTGCGTTTCGAGGACGTCGCCGCGTCGATCATGCCTGCTACGGTCCATTTCCGCTCTCTCTCGGAACCCACAAAACTCAGTGTTGTCGAACAGAACTATGAATATGACCTGCTGGATGCGCAGAAACTATTGCAGAAGTACGTGGGCCGCGAGATTACGCTCGTGCGCGCCGAAGAGGAAGCAAACTCAACCAAATGGGTCGAGACCAAAGCGCTTCTGCTGGCAGACAATAACAACGAGCCTGTATGGAAGATCGGAAACGAAATCGTCACGGGGATGCCCACTAGTTGGTACCGGTTTTCCGAGCTACCAGGAAACCTGTATAGCCGGCCGACGCTGGTTTGGACACTTAATAACGCCGGCGCTGGATCTCAAAAAGTCGAGGCGTCCTATCTCACCAATAACATGAATTGGAACGCGGACTACGTGCTCACCGTGGCACGCGATGAAAAAACCGGCGACCTCGACGGTTGGGTGACGCTTACAAATAATAGTGGCGCTTCGTTCGAGAATGCCAAACTTCAACTCGTGGCCGGCGAGGTTCATCAGGTGCCACAAGCTGTCAGGGCGAGAGCAGAGATGTCAAGCCAGATTGCCGTCGCGAAGCCGGCGCCGCCTCAATTCCAGCAAGAAGGCATGTCTGAATATCACCTGTACACACTCGGCCGGCGCACCACAATTCAGAATAACGAGTCCAAACAGATCAGCCTTCTCTCCGGAACGAACGTGCCGGTGGAAAAATATCTCGCGGTCGAAGGACAATCTTATTACTACCGCAACCAGGAAAAGATCGGCAGCCCGACCCCTGAGCCGGTAAAGCTTTACTATCGTTTTAAGAATGAAGAGAGAGGCGGCTTGGGCATACCGCTTCCCGCCGGCACGGTGCGCGTTTATCAGGCGGATTCAAAAGGCGGAATCCAATTCGTCGGCGAAGACCAAATTGATCACACCCCCAAAGACGAAACTCTGAAGATTTATGTAGGCAACGCCTTCGACATTGTTTGTGAACGCAAGCAGCTTGATTATAAAAAGCTGGCAAACAACTTGTACGAAATGGAATATCAGATCACATTGCGCAATCACAAGGACGTGCCTGTCACGGTCGAGGCTCTTGAACCCATCGGCGGCGATTGGGAAGTGGTAAATTCGAATCTCAAATGGACCAAGCTGGATGCGACGACCATCAGCTTCGAGATTCCTGTCGAGAAGAATGGTACGGCAACATTGAACTATCGTGTCCGCGTGAAGTGGTAGGGCTACCGAAGTCAGCGGTACGCTATTTCTTCGCGGAAAGTGCTACCTCGCGAGCAAAAACTGGATTGGAAGGGAATTGTACGGCAAGCTGCGAAAGAAGATCGTGCGCTCGTTCCATCTGATGTTCACGCTCGTAGGCTAGTGCCAGCATAACCTTGGCGAAAGGTTGAAGGTAGTGTCCGTGTTCGGCAGCAGAGGCCATGAGCTGCATGCCTTTGAGCCGATCGCCGTGAATGCCGCCGAACCAAACCAACGCGCGTTTGAAGCCAGGCAAACAGCCAATGACGTAGTTGCTCATACCCAGGGCCACATTCGCGTCTTGTTGCGACGGATCGATCGCCAGCAATGTATTTGCTTCCGCTTCCGCTTGTTTCATTACCTTCAGGCCGTCGAGCTGCTTCTTAATGATTAACGCATCGTAATCGGATTCCATTCCGTCCGCAATGGTAAGAGCCAGGAGACCATTAATATCGCGTGGGTTTGATTTCAGGCGGCGTTTGGCAAGATCTCGAGCCTCGTTATTCGCTTCCACGAATAACGGGTTCTGGTTTTGTGCGGGTGTACCGTCTGCTCCGCCAAGAAACTTGGTATCGTTCAGAAAAAAGTCCGACGTCAAAATTCCCTTCGTATTGAACTGTTCGAAGAGATAACTAGCCGCCTCCGCAGCCTTCCCCATCGGATCTTCGGGCAGATTCTTCTCATAGGCTCGAAAGTCAACCCGCGCACCGTCGAAATTTAATTCATAAAGGTGTTGAAATCCTTTTTCCATCAAACCGACCGACGGATCAGGCTCCATCACTGGTCCCTTGGGAGGAGTGACTTTTTGAGCCGCACTTTGATCGGTTTCGGTTTGCTCGGCCCACCGTGTCCGTGCGTTCAGGGCAGGGCATAGCGCAATTCCCGCTGCGATCAGCGCCATTACCACAGACTGGTTGGATCGAAGTGACATAGATGATCGAAATACTGCTCGTGTACAGTGCAGGTGTGTTGGATTCCAGTTAACTGCCCACCGGCGGTCTCATTATATTTGAATACCGTAAAATACAATCGGTTGCTTTCAGGGAATGTGCCGTGAGAGAGCACTTTCTAAAGATTTTCCAATATTGACGGACGGCAGTCTAACCTGCGCTCCGAGAGGTTGAAACAGCTGAAGAAATCGAACGAACGCCGTGTTTCGGTCTCGCCAAGAATGCACAAATCGTGACCGCGAGCGAAAACGCGAAGAGCGAGCCGTCACGCAGTAGTGATTTCACACCAAGTTTCTCGCCCGGGCCAAAACAGCCACAGTTGATCTCGAGCCCCGCCGAATAGGTCCGGACCATCAAGGCGAAAAAGGCCCCCAAAAGTAATGTAGTGAACAGCGATGAATAACGCAGCCACAGTCCCGTCAGAAGCCAGAGGCCTAAAGCGAACTCAATAAACGGTAACAAGTGCGCGGCTAGACTCACCGCTTGCGGGGAAAGCAGTTGATAAGAGTCCACCTGCATCGCGAACATGGAAAGTGAAGTCCTGACTGACGCGATTGACCAGGGCATCGCAGCTTGCGGTTTCAGTTTCGCGTAAGCCGCAACCAAGAACATTGCCGCCAATGCGACCCGCGCTATCAGCAGAAATATTCGTCGGGAATTTCCACGTGCTCCGTTCGCGGTCAATGGCAGCTCCACTACTGGGCGAGAAGAGAATCCAGGAACGACTTCAGGATGGGCCATGTAACAAAACCGGGCATGGCCGGATATCTTTGTCCCTTATAAGTGATCACTGACGTGGGCGTCTGGGTCACTGGCACCGACTTGGCGAGTGCCTGGTCCTGTTCGATATATTTGTCGAGCGCGCACCCTTGGTCCGCCTGTCCGGTGCCGGAAAGCGATGCGGGCTTTACCGCCGCTGCCGGGTTCGACTCACATCCAACCATCAATTTCTGAACGCGCTTGAAGTCCGCCGGCTTCAGCGCAGCAGCCACGAATTTTTCGATATTTCCATCGGCTGACCATGCCGCCTGATTGTCGAAGAGCGCCGCGTCTACCTCTTCGAACTTTCCGATCTTTGCGGCCGCGTTTGACCAGCGCGCGGCTTGATGAGAATAGGGATGCATGGGCAGCGGAAAGTCGCGGTGAACGAAATAGACTTTTCCCGCAGCGACGTAGTCAGTGATCATGTACTTCAAGCTGTTCTCGTAGAAATTACCGCATGACGGGCATTGGTAATCGCTAAATACTTCCATCGTGATCGGTGCAGTCCGGTTTCCAAGAGACTTCACTGGCGCAGTAGCCGCGTCCGAATCGGTCGATGCGCGAGCATGTGCGTGTTGCTGACTCTGGGCAGAAGTCTGCGAAGCGCATCCAAGAGCAAAGAGAATTGCTACGGCTACCTGACAGAGAACCGACCACCGGCGAGGAAGATTATTTCGGCGATTCAAAGCTACCTCCAAGGATTTTGCTGAAGCGACTTGAGCATTGTATCGCGAATTTCGCCGGGCGCAGCAGCCCTTGTATGTCGTCCGTACATACCCTCGAACGCGCGCGAAGGCCGCTCTTTGACCCGCGCCAAACTCGCAGCGCGAATCAGATGTCAACAGCGTTCAGTCTCATCGCCGAACCTAGCGCTAAGCGTCGGCTGCGGCTAAACACGGCGCGGCTTTGCGTTAACCGTATTTATTTCAGCAGAATACAGACACATAGATAACTTGACAATGACACGCTCAACGTGTATTATTGGCTTCGTTTCGTTGTCAGGAGCTGCGGGCTAAGTCCGGCTCGACACTACAGGAGCGCATTACATGAGCAAGATTATCGGCATCGATCTAGGTACCACCAATTCGGTTGTGGCCGTGATGCAAGGCGGCGAACCAACCGTGATTCCAAACCAGGAAGGCGCGCGGACCACTCCGTCTGTGGTGGCAATCACCAAGGGCGGCGAGCGACTGGTCGGCCAAGTAGCAAAGCGGCAGTCAATCACAAATCCTGAGAACACTGTTTACTCGATTAAGCGGTTCATCGGACGCCGCTTCGACGAAGTGCAGGAAGAAGCCAAGCGCGTGCCTTATAAGGTGGTCAAGGGGCCGCACGACGACGTGCGCGTTGAGCTTTCGGGGAAGGCGTACACTCCGCAAGAGCTCTCCGCCATGATTCTCCAGAAACTAAAATCAGCGGCTGAAGATTTCCTCGGAGAGAAAGTAACCAAAGCCGTGATTACCGTCCCGGCATATTTCAACGACAGCCAGCGCCAGGCCACTAAACAGGCCGGCGAAATTGCGGGCCTTGAAGTTCCGCGCATCATCAATGAACCTACCGCGGCAGCTCTCGCATACGGTCTCGACAAGAAAAAGGACGAGACGATTGCCGTCTATGACTTGGGCGGCGGAACCTTCGACATCTCGATTCTTGAAGTCGGCGAAGGTGTAGTCGAAGTGAAATCAACCAACGGCGATACGCACTTGGGCGGCGATGACATCGATCAGCGCATCATCGAGTGGATCGTAGCCGAGTTCAAAAAAGAGCAAGGCATCGATCTGAGCAAGGACCGTATGGCGATCCAGCGGCTGAAGGAAGCTGCGGAAAAAGCGAAGATCGAACTGTCGCAATTGATGGAAACAGAAATCAATCTGCCCTTCGTCACTGCGGACGCGTCCGGACCAAAGCACCTTCAATTAAAGCTCACGCGCTCGAAGCTCGAGCAATTGATGGAAGACTTGCTGCAGCGAACAGTCGGTCCTGTAAAGCAGGCGCTGAGCGATGCGGGTTTGACGCCGGATAAGATCGACGAAGTCGTTCTCGTCGGCGGTTCCACGCGAATTCCGCGCGTTGTCGACATCGTGAAAGGACTCTTCAACGGCAAGGAGCCTCACAAGGGCGTCAACCCTGACGAAGTAGTCGCGGTCGGCGCTGCCGTTCAAGGCGGCGTGCTCGGCGGGGAAGTAAAGGACATTCTTTTGCTCGACGTAACGCCTCTTTCACTCGGAGTCGAAACGTTGGGCGGTGTGTCGACCGTGCTGATCCCGCGTAACACGACGATTCCGACGCGCAAATCGGAAACGTTCTCAACTGCCGCCGATAATCAGACTTCCGTTGAGATTCACGTGCTGCAAGGTGAACGGCCGGTGGCGAGTGGAAACCGATCGCTGGGAAAATTCCATCTGATCGGAATTCCTCCCGCTCCGCGCGGCGTGCCGCAAGTCGATGTTACGTTCGATATCGACGCCAACGGCATCTTGAACGTGTCGGCGAAGGATAACGCCACAAACAAAGAACAGAAGATCACCATCACAGCGTCGAGTGGCTTGAGCAAGGAAGAAGCGGAGCGCATGAAGAAGGAAGCAGATGCGCACGCCGATGAAGACAAGTCGCGTCTTTCGGAGGTGGAAGCACGCAACCGGCTCGACAACTTGGTCTATCAAACCGACAAAATCATCAAAGAGAACCGCGAGAAGTTGGCCGAAGCAGACGTGAAAGCCGGCGAGGAAGCAGTCGAAGACGCGCGGCGCGCTTTGACAGAAGGCGGTTTGGACCGATTGAACGCCGCGGCTGAAAATCTAACCAAAGCCTCGCACCGCATCGCAGAAACGATGTACAAAGCGCAGCAGAGTGCAAACGCTGCCGGAGCAGGTGCGGCTGGTGCTCCAGGCTCGCAAGGCGCAGCCTCAGGCGATGGTAAGTCAACGTCCTCAGGACAAGGCGATGTTGTGGATGCCGAGTTCGTGGACGTCGATGATTCGAAGAAACCGAATTAAATTCCGATCCGCAGGGGCTGGTCACACACTAGCCCCTGCAATTATTTTGTGAAGATTCAAGGAGATGCATTGACGACGATCGGTATTCGGCGCTCCAGTCCACCTCAGGCCGTGCAAAAGATTCGTGACAACTTCTTCCTAGTGCAGGTGTCGATTTCGGAATCGCCAACGGCCGACTGGCGCCGTCTTTTCTATGACGCGCAGCAGGACGTACAGCCTGAGTTTCCTCCGCGTTCGGTCGAGATTACCGGAACTTTTCTTCGGTTTAAGTCCGACCCGAACACGGTGGAACAGAAAGTCGGTTGGATTGATCGCTGGCTGGAACGGGCCAATGCCAAAGAAGCCTCCATGGCTGGTCGATCCACGGAAATGCAGAGGCAGAAGAAAGAAGAGTCGGCGCGCGAAACACAGGAGCTCGCCGAATGGAACGGGCGCTGGCTGAATTTGTAAAGAGCCGCACTCGCATCTTCGATCAGCGGCCCTACGGTTCACGAAAGCTTTTTATAAAGTCACTATGGCCACGACTACTAAACAGGATTACTACGAGCTGTTGGGCGTACCGCGGAAAGCGTCAGCGAAAGAGCTGCGCGCCGCCTATCGCAAGCTCGCGCGCAAATATCATCCGGACCTGAATCCCGGCGACAAATCCGCCGAAGAAAAATTCAAACAAATTCAGGAAGCCTACGACACTCTTTCCGACGCCAAAAAGCGGCAGACCTACGATCAATTTGGCTTCAACGTTCCCGGCCAAGGCGGCGGCCCTGGACCCGGCTATGGCGGCGGAGGCTCGCCCGAAGATATACATTTCGATTTCGGCGGATTTGATTTTGGCGGCGGAGCAGGCCAAGGTTCGGGCGGTGCAGGCGGCGGCGCAAGCTTTCGAGATCTTTTCAGCCAATTCTTCCGAGGCGCCAATGCCGCGCAGGCCACGCAGGAGCGGGAGCCCGGCGATGACCTTGAATATCAGATCGACATCACATTTGCCGAGGCCATGCGCGGTACGGTGAAGAAACTAAGTTTTACGCGCCTGGATGTTTGCAATGTGTGTCACGGCACGGGAGTCGCGCCGGGAGATGAGAAAGTTTGCCCCACCTGTGGCGGATCCGGCCAGGTAACTCAAGTAAGCGGAAAGATGCGTTTCCAGATCACCTGTTCGCGTTGTGGCGGAACAGGAAAACTCCGCACTGCGTGCCGCAATTGCGGTGGCGAAGGGCGCGTCGCGCGCATGGAAACGCTCGATGTGCGCATACCGCCCGGCGCACAGACCGGTTCGCGCGTGCGCGTCGCTGGCCGCGGCAACGTCGGATTGCATGGCGGCCCTCCGGGCGATCTCTACATCGTAATGAAAGTCGAACCGCACCCGTTTTTTGATCGTAGAGGCGACGATCTTTTCACTGTCGTTCCTATTACCGTTACAGAAGCTTCGCTCGGCGCCAAGGTCGAAGTCCCAACAATTGACGGACGCGCGCAGGTCCGTATTCCTCCCGGAACTAACAGCGGGAAAAAGTTGCGGCTGCGCGAAAAAGGTGCGCCGTCTGCTCGGCACGCCGGTAAGCGCGGCGACCAAATTGTTGAAGTGCAAGTCGTAGTGCCGAAGCCTGAAGACGAACGCGTTCGCAATCTACTAAAAGAGCTCAGCAAGATTGACCCTGAGGACCCGCGCCGCGAAATTTTTTCTCGCGCTGCGGTCTAGAGGTTGGAAGGAGACGATGATGGCCGGCCGCCCAAAAAAGAAAGCCAAAGCGGGCTATATGATCAGCGCCGTCGCCGATTTGTACAAACTTCACCCGCAGACTTTGCGTCTCTACGAGCGTGTGGGTTTGCTCAAGCCCTCCCGTTCGCAGGGAAATACTCGTCTTTACACCGACTCCGATCTTGAGCGGCTCGAAGTGATACTCAACCTGACTCGCGAGCTCGGAGTGAATCTCGCCGGCATCGAAATTATTCTGAATATGCGCGACAAGATGGCGGACATGCAGTCACAAATGGAAGCTTTCATCAAATTTGTGCGCAACGAGATGACGCGCGGCTTTACGTCTGGCGATAATCCCAAGGCGCGCCACGCTATCGTCCGTGCGGTTCCTCGCCCGGTTCTCCGCATCGAAAAGTAAATCGCCGCTGCATTTCCCGAAACGATTTGAGTTTCCACAGGAGTGCCCGCTTTGCACAGATGCGTGCCCTTGCGCTCCAACACAGCCACGCATATTCTTCAATCATGGCGCGAGCAGATTGTCCTGATTGCCAAGGTAGCGGTTGGAAAGTCGTCGAAAGGACGACGAAGGGCGCGCAAGCGCTTTCCGCAGATAAGCCCGGAGCTTCCGTTCAGGGAGAGCCGAAACTTGTTTGGGCCGTTCCATGCGATTGCACCACCGGTGATCGTGCCGAGCGCGCCCTGGCGCGGGCGCGGGTCCCGGAGCGTTATCGGCACTGTGACTTCGAAAATTATGAAACAGACAATGACATCCCCGATTTCACTTCGCAGCAGACCACTGCATTTAATCAAAGTCTGGCGCAAGCAAAGCTAATCGCTCAGCGGTTTGCTCAGGAATTTACTCCTGTTCGGGAGCAGGCTGAGCCGGGCCTGCTGTTAATGGGCTCGTGCGGAGTGGGCAAAACACATCTGGCGGTCGCTGCCCTAAAAGAAATTGTAATGCGCGGCCACACCGGCCTTTTCTACGACTATCGAGAGCTGCTCAAGGAAATTCAGGATAGCTATAACGCCGAGAGTCAATCCACGGAGATGGGCGTGCTCGAACCGGTGTTGAAAGCGGAAATCTTTGTGCTTGACGACGTCGGCTCCAGCAAACCCTCGCTTTGGGCTCTTGAAACGGTCGGACACGTGCTGAATACGCGCTACAACGAAAAGCGCGTCACACTGCTAACCACGAACTATCTGGATGAAGAGACTGGCCAGTCTCGAAGCATCGAGTCCGCGGCCGCGATCGTGGGACCGCGCGGAAATGCCGGCTCTTCTGAGACGTATCGGTCGGGGAAGCTGCCCTCGGGCGATCCCATGCGAGGGGGACGGGAAGATACACTCACCGAACGCGTTGGGATGCGTATACGCTCGCGACTTTACGAAATGTGCCGCACTGTGAAAATTTCCGCTCCTGATTATCGCAAAGAGATACGCAAAGCCAGCGGTACGCGCGCATAGGCCTGCCGTTCAGGCTCCGACAACTGCGAAATACAGCTTCCCGCACGACCCGCGCGGTTTTTCGGACGAAAATTCGCCGAATCGATAGAGCCGCACATCACCGTTTGGTTGACAACGCGCAAACCGGGCGGGTATCATCCTCACGATATAAGCGTCGAGCGCGGGCGCTTGATCCCCTTCATTGCTCTGACCCCTAGGGTGGAGTAACCCGAGGTTTCACTCTCGGCGATGGGCACGAACTCGTACGGAGGCCGCTCTTCATGTCACCCGAACACGACCCTAATCTCCAACCTTCTGTCACGGAAGCTGCCAGCAGTGAAACTGTGGCGGAAGATTCGAAACCCGAAACGTCCGGAGAGGCCCAATCGCTCAAGTCCTCCCTTTCCTCAGGTTCGAGAATCTCGACAGGTGCCGCTACTGCCGTAGTTCGCGCACAGGAGAGTTCCGCAGTTTCGACAGCGAAGGATAGCGCCACTCCTGACGGAAAATCTTCTTCGGAAATGCCCGTATCGGCCGAGGAAAATATAGCGCCGAGCCCTGCCGAATCTGCGTCGACGGCCTCAATTCCGGAGAAAAACAGCAGCCCGAAGCCCGAAGAAATATCTGTGGCTGACCAGCACGCAGCCCTGGAAGGGCGCGAAGCTTCATCCCTTGAGAACCCCTCTGTTACCGAAATGACGTCGGCGACGATAAGCGAAATCGGTGCGACGGCTGAAGTCCCAAGCTCCACGGAAAACGTTGAGTCCTCCGAAACAATGGACCAACTTCTCGACCAGTTCGCCGTACCGGAACCTGTTGCGGCCGAGGGCGAGATTTTTGACGGCCGCGTCCTGGCTGTAACAGACGCCGGCGTGATCGTGGATGTGGGTGGAAAGTTTGAAGGATTGGTTCCGGCCCAGGAATTCGTCGATTCAGGAAGCCCCATCCAGTTTGGCAAGGGCCAAACGATCGAAGTCGAAAGATTGCACGAGCAGAAGAACGGTTACGTTTTGTTATCGCACGTACGTGCGCACCGCCGGCGCGTTTGGGAGCGTATCGAGAAATCGTATCGCGAGCATGCGACGATCACCGGCAAGGTCACCGAGCGCATTAAGGGCGGTTTGGTAATTGATATCGGCGTTCGTGCGTTCCTGCCGGCTTCGCAAATCGAGTTGCGGCCTGTGCACGATCTGGATACTTGGAAGGACCGCGATATCGAGGTCCGCGTGTTGAAACTGAATCGTAAGCGAGGCAACGTAGTCGTGAGCCGCCGCGCGATTCTCGAAGAAGAGCAGAAGTCCAAGCGCGATGAATTGATGGCGTCCTTGTCGGAAGGCTCGGTGATCACCGGCCGGGTAAAAAATGTAACTGATTATGGTGTGTTCGTCGATCTCGGCGGGATGGACGGTCTTCTTCACGTCAGCGATCTCGTTTGGGGACGCGTGCCGCATCCCTCCTCCATCGTCAAGCCGGGCGATGAAATCGAAGTGCAAATTCTGAAGTTTGATAAAGACAAACAGCGCATTTCGCTGGGACGCAAGCAGTTGCTGCCCGATCCTTGGGCAACTGTCCCCGAACGATTCCCTGTAGGCACACGAGTGCAAGGGAAAATCGTAGGCGTCACCGATTATGGCGCCTTCGTGCAGATCGAACCGGGCGTTGAAGGACTCGTGCACGTCAGCGAGATGAGTTGGTCGAAGCGCAGCAAGCATCCGTCAAAGATGGTGAAGGCCGGCGACGAAGTGGAAGTAACCGTATTGGAAGTGCAGACAGATCAGCGCCGGATCTCCCTGGGCTTGAAACAGACCATGCCCGATCCTTGGAATGCCGCCGCCGAGAAATATCCCGTCGGCACGATCGTCAACGGCCGCATTCGCAATCTTGCCGATTTCGGCGCCTTTGTCGAAATTGAAGAGGGCATGGAAGGTTTGATACACATCAGCGATATCAGTTGGACCGAGCGCTTGAAGCATCCCAGTGAGAAATTCAAAAAGGGCGATGCCATTGAAGCTAAAGTTCTAAAGGTTGATTCGCAAAATCGCCGTCTTTCCTTGGGAATCAAACAGGTGAAGGACATCTGGGCGAACTGGTTTGCCGAACACAAAATCGGCGAAGTGATAAAAGGAAAAGTGACCCGCACCACGGATTTCGGTGCATTCGTGGAACTGGCTGAGGGAATTGAAGGTCTCTGCCACGTGTCAGAGATCGAAGAACGCAAATCGAAAGGCGACCGCGCCAAGGAAAAGCCGGCTCGCGGCGCGCGCGTCACTTCGGTCCTGGTCGTCGGCGGTGAGCACGATTTTAAGATTCTCCGGCTCGAGCCCGAGCAGCATAAAATAAGCCTGAGTTATCGCGCGGCACAGAAGCAAGTGGAGCGCCAAGAGATCGAAACATTCCGGGCAGCGAAGCCGCCAAAGTCGTCGCCAAACGCAACGATCGGCGATGCCATAATGGCTAAGCGGCAGTTGTCTTAGCTTTAGATTCCCGGCCGGGCCACGGGGCGGCCGTTCGGGAAGGCCTTCCGTCGCCGTAAAAATCATTTACCTTGCGATAGATTGATGATATGCAAAGGCCTGCGGTGCGGCCCTAGCCCGCAGACGGCGCACAATGGTTTAATATTGTGAGAGGAGGCTCTCATTCGATGGCAGAAGCTGCGGGAGAGCACCAGAAAAAAGATCATACAATGACCAAGGCTGACCTCGTCGAAGAGGTCACCCGCATTACCGAACTGCCTCGCAAGGAAGCCGAGTCCGTCGTTGAGACGATTTTCGAGAGCATCATTGGAGCCCTCCAGTCTGATGATAAAATCGAGATTCGCGGTTTCGGCAGTTTTCGCACGCGCGAGCGTCGCGGCCGCACGGGACGCAATCCGAAAACTGGCGCGAAAGTGGAAGTTCCCCCGAAGAAAATTCCGTTCTTCAAACCCAGCAAAGAACTCAAGGACTTCGTGAACCATCCGCGTTCGAGTGGCGCTCCAGCGGGTTCGTCTGAACCCGGCACCCAGGGCTGAGCGGGATGGATTATCTTTGGACGCCGTGGCGCTATCGCTACATCGCCGACGCGTCGAAAGACGAAGGCTGCATCTTTTGCGCCGCCGTCGCCGCTAATGATGATGTGAAGACCCAAATTATTTTCCGCGGCGTGAAGAATTTTATAATCCTCAATCGCTATCCTTATACCACCGGCCATGTAATGGTTGTTCCTTACGCTCATGTAGCTGATCTTCCAGCCGTCGATCCCGAAACGCTCGCCGAGATGATGCATCTTTCTCAGCGAGTCCACACGGCGCTCGAGAAAACTTACCACCCACAAGGCTACAACCTAGGCATGAACCTTGGCCGTGCCGCTGGCGCGGGAGTCACCGGCCACTTGCACCTCCACGTGCTGCCGCGCTGGTCCGGTGACGCTAATTTCATGACTGTCGTGAGCGAAACTCGGGTCGAGCCCGAAGACCTCGCCGCCACCTACGAAAAGCTCCGCAAAGCCCTGGCGTAGGATTGTCCTTTCCTAATTCACGAGCCCAGCCTAGAATTTGGATTCTTCAAAGAGTGTGATTAATTTCGGAGGCGGTAGCGTGAATCTTGACCTAACCGAGGAACAGCAGCTGTTGCAACGCAGTGTGCGGGAATTTGCCGAAGCGGAAGTGAAACCGCATGCCAAGGAAATCGACGAGACCGGCCGGTTCCCGCTCGAGACTTTCAGGAAAGCTGCGGAGTTGGGCCTCACAGGAGTTGCGGTACCGGAAAATTACGGCGGTGCGGGAATGGATCACGTCAGCTATGCCATCATGATCGAGGAGATTTCGCGCGTCTGCGCTTCCACCGGTGTCATTCTTTCCGTTCAAAATTCTCTCTACTGCGATCCAATCCTCCGTTTCGGCACCGAAGAACAAAAGCAGAAATTCCTCGTTCCCTACGCGCGAGGAGAAAAAATCGGATGCTACGCGCTCACTGAGCCGCAAGCCGGCTCGAACGCCGCCGCGCTTACCACTAAGGCTGTGCGCAAGGGTGACACCTACGTCATCAATGGGACCAAAGCGTGGATCACCAATGGTGGCGCAGCGGACGCCGCACTCGTGTACGTCAACACGCAGCCGGAAAAAGGCGAGAAGGGAATCACTGCGCTGGTAGTGGAGAAAGGCACGCGCGGTTTCTCTGTCGGCAAGGAAGAGAAAAAACTTGGCATTAACGCGACGGCTTGCACCGAGCTTTCTTTTGCCGATTGCGAAGTTCCCGTCGGCAATCGCATCGGAAACGAAGGCGAAGGTTACAAAGTCGCCCTATCTACGCTTGACGGCGGCCGCATCGGCATTGCCGCTCAGGCTACGGGAATTGCGCAAGGCGCGTTCGAGGCAGCTCTTTCTTACGCGCAGCAACGCCAAGCTTTTGGGCACCCCATCTCGGATTTTCAGGCCATTCAATTCATGCTGGCCGACATGGCTACCGAATTGGATGCCGCGCGTTTGCTCGCTCGCCGCGCTGCATGGAAACAAGACTCGGGCGCGCGATTTACCATGGAAGCGTCTATCGCAAAACTTTTCGCCAGCGAAATGTCGACGCGCGTCGCGCATAAAGCTATCCAGATCCACGGTGGGTATGGCTATAGCCGCGAATACCCAGCAGAGCGTGCCTACCGCGATTCACGTATCACCGAGATTTACGAAGGCACCAGCGAGATTCAGCGCCTCGTTATCGCTGCTTGGGTTTTGAAAGCGTACTACCCGTAAGGAAACCCCGCGCTCCTCTCGCTTGCATTGCGCCACAGTGTATTCTTGTCTCCATGCTTGAGCTGAATTGCGAACACCACTTCGCTCTGGATCTCGGCGCGGCCTTCTTCGCGTCATTGCCTTCTCGCCCGGGCGTTCTCTTGATTCGAATGAAGGACGAAAAAGCTCAGCCCTATCTCGCGCGCACCGCGGACATTCGCCGCGCTGCAGAAAGGTTGTTGAGCGTGCGGGAGACCGTCTCCAAACGTCTGAACCTCCGCGAAGTGGCGGCGGATATTCATTACCGCGTAACCGGATCAAAGTTCGAGCAGACTCTTGTGATGTACGAACACGCGCGAAAGAATTTTCCGCATCGTTACCGTGATTTGATGCGCCTGCGTCCGCCCGCGCTATTGAAAGTCAATCTGCGCAACCAGTATCCACGCTGTCACGTAACCCGGCGAATTCGCGCGGACGGAGGTTTTTATTTAGGTCCTTTCCCTTCACGTCGCGCAGCGGAGGCGTTCAGTGAAGCTTTTCTTGACCTTTTCAAGATCCGCCGCTGCCAGATCAAAATCCGGCGCGATCCGGAATTTCCCGGCTGCATTTATTCCGAGATGAAGATGTGCCTTGCGCCCTGCTTCGGCGGATGCTCGAAGCAGGAATATGACGTCGAGGTCGGCCGCGTTCTCGAAACTCTCGAAACAGCGGGTTCATTCCTCATCAAGGAAATCGCCGGCCAGCGCGAGACGGCAAGTGAGGCCCTGGATTTCGAGAGGGCCGCCGCCCTGCATAAGCGTATCGAGAAAGTTTCCGCCTCGTTGCGCGGGTGGGGAGAATTGACTCGGCGAATCGAGGAAATCGACGCGGTGATCTTGCAGCGTGGCGCGGAAGAGAAAACGATCGTGGTGTTCCCGGTTCACGCGGGGATTCTTGGCGAGCCTTCATTCTTGCGTTTCGGAGAATTATCAAGCGAGCCAAAGTCCGTGGAAGGCATCTTGACAAAAGTCTTGGAACCGCAAACGAACGTCGTCCGGCCAAGAGCAGCTCACGACGACTCAGACTCTGCTGAAAATGCCCAGGATCCAGCGCTGGTCATGGGCGACAATTTTGTTGATTCTCCTGCCGAGATATTGGATCTGCCGACGTCATATCGCGCGCGATATGGACTGCATTCAGCTCCCGCGGAATTATCCGAACATCTGTCATTACTCTCGCGATGGTTTTATTCCAAGCCCCGCGATGGAGAGATTCTTTTTCGTGACAAAGGCTGGCCATATCGGCGGATTTTGCGTGCCTGCGGCAGGATTCTTGCGCCAACCGCTCCGCTGACGAAGAGTTCACGCTCGAAGTCGCAGCCTCGATCGTAATTCTCAAGCCTCATGCATTTTGACCTTCTAGTTAGAATTTAAACCAATCGAAAACGGTACTGACAGTTACGTCGTACAATTGATTGGATGGCGAAACCGCGCCCAGATAAACTGCCAGTCTCTACCGCTCCCCAAAATCGCTCACGTGCTCGCGACATGGTGCGCTCCCTGCGGCATCGCAACTTCCAGCTTTTCTTCAGCGGGCAGCTGATTTCGCTCATCGGCACCTGGATGCAGAACGTTGCACAGTCTTGGCTCGTTTATCGCTTGACGGGTTCGTCGCTCCTTCTCGGCATCGTGGGTTTCGCCGGACAAATACCAGTATTCCTGCTCGCTCCCGTTGGCGGCATGGTGGCCGACCGTTGGAATCGCCATCGCATCGTCATCGGCACTCAAGTCGCGTCCATGATTCTTGCATGCATCCTCGCGATCCTTACACTGCTCCATATCGTCACCGTTTGGGAGATTGTCGTGCTTGCCGCCTTGCTCGGCGCCGTGAATGCGTTTGACATCCCTGCCAGGCAATCGTTTCTGATCGATATGGTTGGCCGCGAAGATTTGATGAACGCGATTGCTCTGAATTCCTCAATGTTCAATGGAGCCCGCGTAATTGGCCCAGCCATTGCAGGTTTGCTGGTAGCGTGGATCGGCGAAGGCTGGTGTTTTTTCGCCAACGCTGTTAGCTACATCGCTGTGATCATCGGCCTCTTACTGATGAAGCTCGGCCCCATGCGAACGGTTTCGAAGCAGGCCACTCCCATCGAGCACATCGCGGAAGGATTTCGATTCGTACACCGCACGGCGCCAATTATGGCCATCATGCTGCTCATCGGGCTCGTCAGTTTGGTCGCTGTGCCCTACTCAGTGTTGATGCCGATTTTCGCCGATCGCGTTCTCCACGGCGGTGCTCGGGCGCTTGGCATTCTGATGGGTGCCAGCGGAGCGGGCGCCTTGTTGGGAGCACTCACTCTTGCCATGCGACGCGGAGTTCATGGCCTCGGCCGTTGGATTGCTTTTTCTGCGATAGCTTTCGGCGCAAGTCTGGTTCTGTTTTCGTTTTCAAGGTGGTTCTTGCTGTCCGTCATGCTGCTCATTCCGGTTGGGTACGCCGTGATGCTGCAGATGTCGAGCTCGAACACGATGATTCAAGCTATGGTTCCAGATCAACTGCGCGGCCGCGCCATGGCCGTCTACACCATGATGTTCATGGGCATGGCGCCGATGGGAGCGCTGTTTGCCGGAGTGCTCGCGGATAGGATTGGCGCTCCTTGGACCGTGGCAATCGGCGGAATCGGAGCGATGGCGGGCGGCGTTCTTTTTTGGCGTCAGTTGCCGAAGCTGCGCTTCGAAGCGCGCGAATTACTTGTCGCGCAAGGTTTGGCTGGAGAACCGGAACAAGTTAAATAAGACGTCCGATTTCTCGCCATTGGCGGACGATTTGATATACTGCGCGGGCTTGCAAAGAGTGTCGTGAAAAGAGAGGTTCGATGTCTTCTGCTTCACCCCTCAGTGCGGAACGCAAAGCCGGCTTCGCTACTCCTGAAGGCACGTTGCGCTACGCTGCTCGTTTTCAAGGACGCTCCGCCGCCGGCCACTTCCGCGAGATTCCCGGCGGCCTTGTTCTTTCCTCCATCGGTATTGGCACTTATCTTGGCGAGGCGGATGACGCCACAGACGGCGCGTACACCGACGCCGCAGTCTCAGCCGTCGAAAATGGCTGCAATGTGATCGACTCAGCCATTAATTACCGTTTCCAGCGCAGCGAGCGAGCCGTGGGGGCCGCACTAAGAGAACTCTTCTCAAAAGGGTTTTCTCGCGACGAAATTGTCCTTTGCACGAAAGCAGGTTTTTTGACTCCCGATGGCAGAATGCCGGCTGACCCTAACGAGTATTTCGCGCACGAATTCCTCGAGCGCGGAATTTTTCGCGTGGATGAAATCGCCGCCGGATGTCACTGCATGGCGCCGGCGTACTTGGCCGATCAGCTCGAACGGAGCCGGCGCAATTTGGGCGTCGAAACCATTGATGTGTTTTATCTCCACAATCCCGAGACCCAGTTGAGTGAGGTTCCGGCCGAAGAATTTCGCCAGCGTATTCGCGCGGCGTTTACCTTCCTGGAGACTGCAGTAGCGGAGAAGAAAATTCGCGCCTACGGCATGGCCACCTGGAATTCATTTCGAGAGGATCCGAAAGCCGCAGGCTACCTTTCGCTTGAAGAGATGGCGGGAATAGCGGAAGAAATCGCGGGGCCCGCGCATCATTTCCGATTTGTTCAGTTGCCTTTCAACCTGGCCATGCCCGAAGCGCTCACCCGGCCGAACCAAACGATCGATGGCAAGCCCGTCCCCATGGTGCAGGCGGCGCGCAAGCTGGGAATCTCGCTGATTACGAGTGCGGCGCTTTTGCAAGGACAGCTTGCAAAAAACCTGCCTCCCTTCGTCGCTTCCGCACTGGGCGCAAAAGAAAATTCCACTCTCGCCCTGCAATTCGCGCGTTCCGTTCCGGGACTAACCACGGCGCTAGTCGGAATGAGTCAAGTCGCTCACGTGAATAAGAATTTGAGTCTCATCGCTGTTGAGCCCGCCTCGCGCGAGCAATTCCTAAAACTATTCGAATCGAGAGGTTAAAGATTTGGCGGGATTATTCGGCAATTCCGGATGCATCCTGCTGAGCCATGTATCGATTGCGGCGGCCATTTCACCAAGGCGCCCTGTAAAAAAATGATCTGCATTCTCGACGAATACCAATTCCTTTGGCTCCGACAGCGTCTGGAAAAGTGATTCGACATTTTCGCGTGATCCGAACTGATCGCTGGCTCCCTGTACAAAAAGTTTTGGCTTCGAGCATTCGCGCAAGAACGCCATGTCGTATTTATCGACGGGAATGCCCAGACCGATTAGATTTCTCACGCGGCTGTCTTCACACCCGACTTGTAAGCCAACTAACGAGCCAAAACTAAAACCTGCCAGCAGAATCGGGACACCGAGGAACTCCTTGGCCATGTAATCCAGCCCTGCGCGAATATCTTCGCGTTCACCTATGCCGCGATCATGGACGCCCTCGCTTAAGCCCGTTCCCCGAAAGTTAAATCGCAGTACCGGAAGTCCGTGGCGATGCAGCACCTTCGCTGTCTGGAACACCACTTTGTTGTGCATCGTGCCGCCAAAAAGGGGATGAGGATGGCAGACGACGGCAGTTAGAGACGGGTTCTCATGCGTCGTCGTCCAGAGCATGGCCTCAATTCGACCAGCCTGTCCGTTCAGAAAGAAATTGCGATGGAACGACTCTGCCATGAGTTTAAGTCTCGCGAGTGTAACGGAGACTGCCGTATAGCGCAAAGGCGAAGGAAATTTGAAACGCATCTCGCTCTCGCGTGCGAGCCACTGGAAACTCGTTGCGACTGGCGCTCCACGGTGGTAGCTTTGGCGCAAGCGGACATGTTCGCTGGAGGATTGATGGAATCCGCTGTTGAGCGCCGCGCCGCAAGAAGATTTTCGATGATGCTGCCGATGAAGGTTCGTTTCACGGCGGAAACTGGCGTCCTCGAAAAACAGGGAGAAACGCGGGATGTCAGCTTCCGCGGCCTTTATTTCGTGATGGAGGCAATTGTGGAAGCCGGCAGCCCGATCGAGTTTGTCCTGACCTTGCCGCAGCAGATCACGCTCGCGGGCGACGTTCATATTCGTTGCTACGCACGCGTACTGCGAGTTGAAGAGCAAGAAGGGCGCCGCGGCGTCGCGGCCCGGATCGAGCGTTACGAATTCCTTCCTGCCACTGCTTGAACATCCCCGAATCTCGTACGATTTTATCGAAACGCGGTAGAATGTGCTTTCCGCTGTCCCGCATGGGAGGGAACATGTATCACTACGATCCGAATCTGGCGCTGGACGAGCTAAGGGACGACGCGGTATTGCCGCATCCGGTTCATCTGCGCGATATGATCCTGCGGACCAAGCTCGACGCGACGCTCGCGCTCGATTTGAACCGCGAATTTCAAGATTACCTTACGCGTTTTGGCGAGATGCAGAAAATCGCACGCGCGATTCTAGAGCAAATTGCATCCGGAGCGCGAAAAGCGTCTGCCTGAAAATTCAGACGCGAAAACGTCGGGTTCCGCTTCCGGCGCAGCAGATTTTCGCGGCTCGATCGCACAGTTCTTGATTTTGGGTAGCTTAGAGGAGCGAGCAAACAGGATCGCATGGCGAGACATACAATACTCATCGATGCGGATGACACCCTCTGGGAAAATAATATTTTCTTCGAAAAAACCATCGATCACTTTATTACTCAACTCGAGCATCTTGGTTACACCCGCGAATACATTCGCCACATACTGAATGAAACCGAACGCCGCAACATTCGCCAGCACGGCTACGGAGTGCGCAGCTTTCGCCGTTCTCTGGAAGAAACGTATCTGAAGCTAGCGGGGAATGCTGCGAAGCGCGAGCTTGTCCAGGAGATCGAAAGAATGGCTGCGGAATTGGAAGCCACGCCGCCGCACATTCTCGACGGCGTTCCTGAGACGCTTGCCTATCTCGCGAAACATCATCGCTTGATTTTGTTGACCAAGGGCGAGCCTGCCGAGCAGGCTGCAAAGGTTGAGCGCTCCGGTTTGCAGTCCTATTTCGACTCCATCGAAATCGTGCTGGAAAAAGACCCCAGCTTGTACGAACGCATGATCGAGCAATTTAAGATTGTGAAGACGCACGGTTGGATGGTGGGAAACAGCCCGCGCAGCGACATCAACCCAGCGCTACACGCTGGACTGAGCGCGGTATTCATTCCGCACTCGGCCACCTGGGAGCTTGAAAAATGCGAGCTGGAGAGCGGAGCCGGAAAACTTCTAATCCTCACCAGCTTTCGCGAACTGCGAAGCCATTTTTAGCACATTCGAACACCATGAAAATCCGATCGTTCTATTCCAGGGATGCCAGGCCGATAAATCATGCCGACGAATTCTAAAGATTCACAGGTTCGAGTTGCCGTTCTGGGTGCGGGAGCGGTAGGGTCGTATTTCGGCGGCATGCTGGCTCGCTCGGGGGTGCCAGTCACGCTGATCGGCCGAGCCGCCCATGTGGAGGCGATGCGTACAGGCGGACTGTTTCTAGACTCGGTTTCCTTCCAAGAACATATCCCGATGGGAGCCTCGGTGGAGCCCTCCGCAGCGCGCGACGCGGACGTAGTTCTGTTCTGTGTGAAGACTACCGACACCGAAGAGGCCGCTAGATCTCTTGCGCCGCATATCGCGAAGGGCGCAATCGTCGTGAGTTTGCAAAACGGGGTGGACAACATCGAGCGGATTCGGGCGGCGTCGGGAATTGAGGCGCTGCCTGCGGTCGTGTACGTCGCAGCGGCGCTGCCCGAGCCGGGCCACGTGAAGCATTTTGGGCGCGGGGAACTTGTCGTCGGCGAACTGAAGGGAGGCGTCCCTTCGACTTCGCTGTCCGATAGGGCCGAGCGCGTCGCTTCACTCTTCACTGCGGCGAAGGTGCCTTGCCGGGTTTCGCCGGACATCAGCGTGGACCTCTGGACGAAATTTATTATGAATTGCGCCGGCAACGCGGTGACCGCGATTACGCAAACCAGCTACGCTGCTGCGGCGCGAAACCTGCAGACTCGTGAGGTCATGAGTCAGGTGATCGCGGAGACTGTCGTGGTGGCCCGCGCATCCGATGTCGCGCTGCCGCAGGTGGATTTTATTGCGATGGGTTTGAAATTCATCGAAAGCATCGGCAGCGCCACCTCCTCCACGGCGCAGGATATTGCGCGCGGAAAACGCACGGAAATCGATTCTCTGAATGGGTATGTGGCTCGGCGCGGCAAGGAGCTTGGAATTTCCACGCCGGCGAGCTTTGCGCTGTTTGCGTTAGTGAAGCTTCTAGAAGATAAAGCCGCGGAGCAGCAGCGCGCAGCGTCGCAAAAATCCTCGGCATAGTAGAAGAAACTGCGCGACTTTTGCGCCGACCTCTGATGCTGCGCCACAGCACGCGAACCCCGCAGTCGTCCATCCGGTTTACGATCGCAAGCGCTCGCGAGCGCCCAAAGTATTTTGATTTTCCGTCTGAATCTTAGTCCTTATCTTAGTCCTTCGGTCTGAATTGGAAGGGGATGTGAATTACGGCTTCGAGGTCCACGGGTTGGCCTTCGCGGCTTGCCGGACGAAATTCCCAGCGCGCGAGTGCGTCCATCGCATTCTGGTCAAGCAGGGGATCGAGGCCGCGCACCAGTTGGATGCTATCCACGCGGCCGTCTTTGCGAATGATGGCGTAAAGAATCACTTCGCCGTCGATCCGCTGTTTAATTGCGGAGGGCGGATATTTTGGATCCACTTTTCGCAGGGCAACGGGTGCGGCCAGCTTTCCCTTGGGCCGCTGATAGACGGGCAAATTATCGTCCAGCTGCGCGAAATTCAGGATCCAGCTTCCGCTGGTGCTGGTGAGATTCGGCATGTCAACGCGCATGGTGAAGACTTCTTTTCCGGAGAGGATTTTTTCCGGGGGAAGGCTAGGATCGATCTTACCCATGACGATAGGCTCTTTGTGGGACGGATCGGGAAGCGTAGGAATATTCGACATGGGTTTTAGAATTAATCCGCCGGAGCGATTTGCGGAAGTTCCAATTCCTGAGCTGCTCGCGTGACCGTTACCGCCGCTGATGCTTACTCCTGCCGGACCGGAATTTGCGTTCGCACCTGCGTTTGTTCCGGCGCCGCCGGCGCTTGCCGCTGTTCCACCCGACCCTCCATTTCCCGCAGCACCGTTTGCCGAACCACCGGGAGCGCCGGATCTGCCGCCTTCAGGAGAGATTGCGACGCGCGACGAAAGATTTCCTTGCGGCACGCTAACTTCCGGCGCCGGAGGAGCAGGCGCTGCAGAAATCGCGACTAAGCGGTGCAAGCTATCGTCCCCTGCCGAAGCTGTAGGGCCGACTACAGGAGCGGCTCCGGCGTCGACATGCGCGCTACGCCGTTCCGGAGCGGAATTCGACATCGGACTCACAGGCATTTTGGGCTGAGCGTTTGCAACGGGCGATGGCGCGATGTTTAGCGGACCTGCGTTTCTTTCCGGGTTGGCCACATTGGGTGCGGCTGCGTCGCTGACGGCGCGTTTATGAACCTGCGGAGCGACCACGGAAGGAGCAATTCGGAGCTGCGGTTTCGCTGGCTCCGGCGAAGTTGCAGCCCACTCCGCGATGTTGGGCATTTGCGGGACCATCTTGGGCGGCGCGGCCGGGGCATTGGGCTGAATCAAAGTTTGGCGCGGATGCGTGATTTTCAACGGCTGCGAAAGAATTGTCTGGCGCGGATGAAACGCATCCGCTCCGCTGCGCGGCAGCGGCTTGGCAGGATCACCTGTGGGGCTTGGCTTTGGATGAGTCCCGGGCAAAGAGATCGGCCGAAGATCCTGCGCTGGAACATAAGTCAACTCGATACGCGGCAGGGGAAGAGTCGGTTCGGCGTTGGCCAGAAAACCCCAGATAGGCAGCAACAGGATGGTTACGACGATGACGTGCCAAACAAAAGATGCCGCGAACGCAGGCCGCGACAGCCGGCCCTCAACCCAATGGACGCGAAGCTGGGAGTCTCTAGGAGCGTCGGCGTCCTCCGCAGGGCGAGGGCCGCGGAAATAATCGCGCACGCTGGACCGAAACTCCTGCCAGGGAGATTCCCAGTCCACTCCCAGATCGAGACGGGGAAGGCGCGAGTGTACCGGCAGCTCTTCCATCGAGTTTTCCACCTCGTTGGAGGGCGGAATTATGGGTGCGCGCTGCGTTCCCTGAGAGCCTAAAGACATGTGCGTGCCATTATACCCGATGGAGTGGGATGCGTTGAGTGCGGAAGCGGCTGCACTCTTAGGTAGACGCGAGGGGAGGGATGAAGATAGGTGGGCGGATGAGGAATAGAGCGGTGCGATGGAAATCTTAATGTGTGTTCTGGCCCCGGTTAGAATTTTTTCGGTGCTTTGTTTTGAGTGAGTTACGTCGAATTTTGAATGTGGGGCAGAACCGGTTAGAAATGGGGCGCGACGGATCGGAATGTGAGGATTTGCGCAGCACGGTTTGGTTTGAAGTTCTCGATTAGAGCGCGACGCGACTGTTTGTTTTCTGTGGGTTAGCGAGGATTCTAATAATCGCAGTTCTCGATTAGAAAGAGGCTTCGCGATTGAAATTCGCGTGCGGCTTTGACCAATTCTAGCGCCGGGTAGAAATTCTCCGACCATTTGTTTTGAGTGAGTTACGTCGCATTCTACATTTTGCGCAGAACCGGGTAGAAATAATTTCGTCGTCGGCGAAGGGATCGTTGTCCTGCCGTTGGAGTCGCGATTTTTAGCTGCGGCGGGGGAGAGCGGCGAGGTTGGCGGGTTGAGGGGTTGCGAGAGGTGAGGCACTGTGAGTCTCCTGAGGATTGTTGGATTGCTAATTTTGGAGGAGGGGTGGGAATAGCGGGCTTGGGACGGTATCGGTCAGCGGCGAGGCGAGGTTCTTCTCGAGGTCTTGCAGAAACTCCTCGGCACGCCTAAGTTCGGCGCCGTCAAGCATATGGCCTCCGCGCGCTAGTTCAATAGCCTGCGGAGGCATGTTAACACATTAGTACATATAAGTCAAGAGTGAAAAGGGCGCTGAGGTAAGTGGTTTATTTCGAGTATGACGAACGGCGATGTTTTGCTCGCAGCAAGGGCACAGCACGGTTCCCATTTTGGGAATGAGGTGGTGAGTCAGCGTAAAGATTCTAGAGCGAAAGTCAAAACCCAGACTCTTCAAACACCGAAGGGATCCGGCACTCTGCGGGTTTCAACCGAGTTTAGGTGAAGTCCGGTGCCGCGTCGGAAGGTTGGCCACCGCCCACCCAACACGCTCGACCGGAATCCGTGTTACAATTGGGCTCAGCTAGCGGAAGCTAGCCGTCGGATTTTTCCGGTGGAAGCCGGAAGAGTAGTTTGAGACTCACCTGTCCGGTGAGGGTTGTGACTCTTCTGGTTACCGATGCCGGAAGAGTCCTTCAACTTATCGCGCTTGACGGCGCGGAGGCGTTATGACTTCTAATGATTCGAAGCTCGAAAAGGTTCAAACGCATTTCTCGGCCCTCTCCTCTGTTGCACCCTCTCTCAACAGAGCATCCAAAGAACTGACGGAATCCGTTGCGGTCCTCGACGTGGCACTACAAAAACTGAACGTCGGCGTCAGCGTGTGGGTTTCGTTCAGCTACGGCCTAGCTGAACCGCCTGAATATGACTGCAACCAGGTCGGCTATACCAAAGTGAACGGCATTTGGGGCATCGCATTGCGGCACATTTGGGGAGACGAATCGCGCGGCGACGAAGGCGAAGAGGGACCTTGGCTTTTCAACGACGCGCCGCGAGAACTGCGAATCCAATGTGTGGACAAAATTCCCGACGTGATCGAGGCGCTCGGTAAGAAGGCCTTCGATACAGTAGAGAGGATTCAGCAGAAAACCCAGCAAGTTCGCGAACTGGCCGGGGTGATCGAGAAAATAGCGACCGAGCCGCGCAACGCAAAGGGGGGCAAATAAAATGTTTGACCCCGAGGCGCTCATCGTCAAGGGCGGGGTTCTTATACTGGCCACGCTCTCTGTAGTTCGTCTCGTCTCGACGGAATACAACCGCTTGATGAACGATTTGCGAAGGAAGGGCAAGGACCGTTAGAAACGAAAGGCCCAGGGCTATGAGGCTCTGGGCCTTTTTTTTTCTACTGACAAGGACCCGCAAGGAATAGACAAAAGCTCATCCCTGCGATTGCCGCCACGGCGAGCACGGCTATGGACAACACGTAGCCCCGACCGGAACTTTCTTTGAACATGTATTCAGGAATGATTCTCGTCGGGCCACCAGGTGGCTCAAGAAGATTCGCAATGCGAATCCGTTCCTCTTTAGTCTCCTCGAAAACCTTGTGCTCTCGGACTATCTTTGACCAAATGGCTACAGTCACACCTAAAATTCCGATTGCGGCCACCACGGCAGGCCTCTCATAGATTGGTCTGCAAACATATTTCTCAGACTGTAAAGCTGCCACGCCCCAGGCCACAGCCCCAAAACCTGCCACAGCAGCAGCCGTGTAGAGATGCTCTGCTTCGGATCGAGCGCGCATCGCAACACCTAGCTCTGTCAGCAACAATAATAGAAGAGCTCTTTGGTCTGGGTGAGAAGGTGTTGGTGATAGGGGGGGAGTAACCGGAGTCGACATTTAGCCTCTTATCGAGCGCTGCGGCTCGGTCTCCGAGACCTCGTCCTCTTTTCTGGTTCTAAGTTCGCGGCGAGTGTGAGTGCACCGGCAAAAAACAAAACAGACTTTACAGCCTCGACCTGCTTGCTCTCCCACTTACCCGTCACAGCCCAGCGAACGGGGTGCTCACAGTTTGCCTGAGTCAAAATGTAAGGATAGCCAATCAGACTCTGCATTCGCCGAAGCGCCTCTTCGGGATTAGGGGGCAGGAAAGAATGCTTCACTGGCTTTCCTGCTAGTGCTTCAGCTAAAGGAACTCGCTTCACGCCGACATCGGGCATGCTATGGATGGCCCATTGAATCCCTGTGTTGAAATCGAAGTACTCCACCATTACAAAGTGGACGAAGGGATAGAAATTGCTGTCTATCACCAGCACCGTGCTCGGTGTCCAGTGATATTCTTCGATGTACTGCACCCAGTACGCCATTAGATTTTCCCCCTAATCTGGAAGGCTCCCGATCGGTCAATGTCTCAAAAGGCCGAGCAAGAGACCTACGATGCCAAATACAACGCTAATAATACCAAGGCGGGTCGCAATGCGAACGACGTTCTGCGGGTGCTGGTTGCATGCTCGAATCTTGCCCCACCCCCAAACATTTGCCTCATCAATCCGGAGCGAATACTCACGGCGAGGTTCCAAATTTCCGAGACGCTTCCGATACCAAGAACTCATAACAATGGACGATTCCGGGTTGTTTATTTTGAGTCTCCGCTCATTGGGTTTGTTGTACTCAGTGAGGAAGTTGTCTTCCAGCTGGAGAGCCTCGCAGAACACAGATTCCTTCGCGAGGGAATGAGTGATCTTCACAATGCATCTCGGCGGTAAGTCAGGCCTCTTTAGCCACACGAATCCATCATTCATGTGTTCGAATAGGCTCACGTAGACTCTGTAAGTTCTCAAGTCATTGTTCATTTGTCAGTTATCATACCATGCAGCTTAACGTGACGGTTCGAGTCTAACTTCTCTGACGAGATCGTCGTTCAGCGCGGCGGAATCCCATGTCGAATTTGGCTAGTCGAGTTTGGCGGGGATCATTAGCCAGGCGACGGCGGAGCTGGCTACGGATAGGGCGGCGCAGATGAGGGTTACGATGCGGAAGCTGAAGGCGAAGGCGTGGGAGATGGATGTGCGGAGGAGCGCGGCCGTGGGGGCGTCCAAGGTGGACGGTAGGTCGAGGCCGGCGAGCTTGATTTCGTTCGAGCGAACGTACTGAAGAATGTCGGCTGGAAGCGGCGCGCCAGCGAGGCTGCGATTCAAGCTGGAGCTGAATAATTTCAGTTTTTTCCCCGCCGTCATCCAGCCGCGAAGAGTGCGCTCTAGTGCTGGGCGGCGGCTCCATATTGGGCGAAGGTGACGACGTGGCCGGCGGGGTCTTTCACGCCGATTTCTCTGGCGCCGTAGAAGGTGGTGCGGACGGGCATGACCACCGGCACTCCTTTTAGTGCGGCGATGACGGCGTCGAGATCGTCGACTTCGACGTAGAGGAACGTCGGGCCTTTGCGCATGTCTTTGGCGGCTTGGGCGTCGTCTTTTTGGACGCTGGCGTAGGTTTGATACATCACCTCGGTTGTGCCTTTCTGCAGCATGACGAAAGCGAGTTTACTGCCGTCGGGAACTTCACCGGCTTTAGTAAATCCCAAGCGGTCGACCCAGAAATTCAGGCAGGGTTCGATTTCATCGACCAAAAGTACCGCGGTCACTCTTTTCACTGCGATGGGTTTCATGTGTTCGTCTCCTTGTGCCGAAACAGCGGCTGGAAGCAGCAAGAGCAGCAGAATCGGCAGGAATAAGATTTGTGGGCGCATTGCAATTTTCTCCTTGTCTAATTTTCTGCTTGTCTAAGGCAACTAGTCTTGTTTAGACTAGCTAAGGTTACCGAGAAGCTGTATGCTTGTCAAGGAGGTTTTTATGCAAGCCCAAGTGCGTCGTTTGGAGGATTTGATTTCCGTGGGACCGGCGATGCTTCGCGACTTCGAATTGCTGGGAGTTGGTTCGATGAGCCAGCTCGCGCGACAGAATCCACGCAAGATGTATGACAAGCTTTGCAAGATTAAGGGCCAGCGCATCGACGTTTGTTGTCTCGATACATTTCAAGCGGCAGTCGCGCAGGCTCGCAACCCTTTGCTGCCAGCGGAAAAGTGCCAGTGGTGGTATTGGAGCCGCAGGCGGAAAAGTCGCGATGCCAAGAAATAAGCCAAACAATCTTACGACTCCTGATCTGGTGCTATTGAGCTTGCTCGCCGAGCGGCCAATGTACGGCTATCAGGCCAACGCGGAACTAGAACGCCGGCAATGGCGAGATTGGGTGGGGGTTTCGCGGCCGCAGGTGTACTACTCGATGGAGAAGCTTGCGCGCGCGGGAATGATTGCGGCGGCGGAGGCCGATGAGCCGTCGGGAGGACCGGACCGGCGAGTGTTCGCGACGACTGCGAAGGGGCGAACGGCTTTGGCGTCTGCGCTGGAGCGCGAAGATTGGGCCGTTCAGCGAGACCGGCCGGCTTTTCTTACTTGGCTGGCGCTTTCCTGGCAAGCTCGGGCGGGAGTTACGGCTCGGCAGTTGGAGCGAAGGCGAGAATTTTTGCAGGCTGAGCTAGCCAGAGAACAAATGACGGTGCCTGACGTTCGCCGGGAAGTTGGGCACCGTTATCACGAAGCTGTGTGGATGCTGGAGCTGACGATCGCGCAATTTCGCACGGAATTGCGATGGATTGCTAAGGTGTCCAGCGAGTTGCGGCGTCGCGCGCCGGCTCGGCGGCCGGACTACGCTTCTTGAAGAACACTCAGGATTGCAGATGTTGTTGCAACCAGGCGAGGATAACTGCGAGCAGTTCGTCGTCAAAGGGATGAGGCGTAGGGGAATTGCGGCGGCTCAGGAATTCTGACTGGGATGAATAGCGGCCGAACTCGTGGCCCATGCCTGGAATTTCGGCGTAGGTGGCGCGGCCGGGATGGAAGCTGTCGATGATGTCGACAAGGTATTGGCCCTCGTCGGCACTGGTGGCCGGATCGGACGTGCCGTAGATCACCAGAACTGGGGCGTCGATCTGTTTCCACTGCTTTGCCAAACTGATGTCACCAATCTGCTGCATGTACGGGTAAGGGACTCCCGCGTAGCTAGCGATCATTTCCTTGCATTGGTTTCCGAGTTTGGCAACTTCGTCAGCGGTTTCGTGCTGTAGAAAAAAGTGATACGCGCATTTTGCGTGCGCTCGCACATCCGCGTCGACCTGATCGAGAGGTTCGCCCACGAGCGCGCTTTGACGGCGCACGTTTTCCAGACCGTATTCGAACCAACTGCGGCCAATTGTCTCAGCTGCGATAATGCCGCGAAGATTTTGTTTAGGCAGCGCGAGCGAAGCGATCAATGGGCCGAGGCTGTGCGCGAAGACGAAGATTTTTTCCGAGTCAACGAATTCGTAGCTTCTGAGAGCGGCGAGACCAGCAACATAACCGTTGGCTTCGAGTTCGGCGGTAGCTTTCACGTCGGTACACGCGGGGCCTTCGCTATCACCTTCGCCAGTTTTTTCAACGCGCATGGTGACGAATCCTTTTTTCGCGAGCGCTGAAAGAATCGGGCCGTACAGGGTGTTTTCATTGATCGCGCCGTCGAGAGAATAGCAGCCAAGCCCTCCCATCAGCAGAACGGCAGGGTAGCGGCCGGGAGCTTTCGGGCGAGTGAGGATAGTTCTGCGTCGCGCGCCGTCAACTGTGACTGAGCGGTAAAGAACATCGGCGTCGGCGCTGATTTCAAATGGGCGGGGATTCAGCACGACGGTTTTTTCGATTGCCTGACCTCCGCGTGTTAGCTGGATGGTGACCGAGTCGCCGGCGAGATGGCCGCCAATCGTTAGCGCGAACTCTGCGGAGTCGGAGACGGGCTGGCCGTTCAGCTGGCGAAGAATGTCGCCGGGCTGAATCCCGGCTGTTGCGGCTGCGCTACCTGGGACTACGGCCTTTACGGTCGGAGGATTCGTCAGCGGATCTTCGGGCTTGGCGGTGTCTGCTGCGACGATTACCAGACCGATTACGCCGTGGCGAGGAAGATCGTCGCTGCCAACTGACGTGACGGTTTGAGCGGGTGCGATAGCGGAACACGACAGCAGTGCGAGGCAGCAAAAGCTGGCACGAAACTTCATTGGTCCTCCGGTCTGTGACCTGACAAAAATCTTCACCACAACCGCGCGGCGTTGAGCTTGGCTATTGCTTTGCGCGCGCGTCGATCCAGGCGTTGACCTGAGCGTCCAAGACATCGAGCGGGAGGGCGCCGTTGCCTAAGACTTCGTCGTGGAAGGCGCGCAGATCAAATTTGTCTCCTAACTTTTGGCGAGCGGACTCGCGCAATTTTAGGATTTCGAGTTGACCCAGTTTGTAGGCGAGAGCTTGGCCGGGCCAGGCGATGTAACGGTCGACTTCGCTTTGGATGTTTGGTTCGTCCATGGCGGTGTAGCGGTGGAAGAAATCGACCATTTGATCGCGAGACCAGTGCTTGTCGTGGACGCCGGTGTCGATGACGAGGCGGATGGCGCGCCACATTTCGTTTTCAAGGCGGCCGTATTCGCTGTAGGGATCCTGATAGCGGCCGACTTCTTTGCCCAGGCGTTCTGCGTAGAGCGCCCAGCCTTCGACGAAAGCGGTGTAGCCCGCGTGTTTGCGGAACTCAGGCAGGTCGGGCAATTCCTGAGCGAGCGAGAGTTGAAGATGATGGCCGGGAATGCCTTCGTGGTAGGCGATGGCTTCGATATTTAATGTGAGGCGGTGCTCGGGATCCCATTCGTTCACGTTGATGTGGCCGGGGCGGGAACCGTCGGCGGTGCCTTCGGTGTAGTCGGCGGGAACGGCATTTTTCGAGCGCGAAGCTTCCATGGGAATGACTGTAAGTTTGCTCTTGGGAAGATGGCCGAAAAGTTTGGGGAGTTCGGGCTCCATGTTGCGGGCGTAGTTCGCGTAGAGATCGAGGATCTGTTGGCCGGAAGTGGCGTAGAAGCGGCGGTCGTTTTTGATGTGAGCGTTGAGAGAGGCGAGATCTTTGAAGCCGAGTTTTTGCGCGAGGGCGAGCATTTGGGCTTCGGTTTCGTCCACTTGATTGAGGCCGATTTCGTGAATCTGCTCGGGCGTCAGATCGGTTGTGGTCATCTCGCGAATTTGGAAGCGGTAGCGAGCGGCTCCGTCGGGAAGGGACCAAACGCCGGGGTCGGTGCGTCCATGGGGCGCGTAATCGGTGCGAACGAAGTCGGCGAAACGTTTGTAAGCGGGCACGACTTGATTGTTGATGGCGGCGAGGATGGCTTCGCGAAGCTGTTTTTGTTCCGGTGCGGCGACACTCGAAGGGAACGTTTTCAGCGGCGCGGCGAAGGGACTGGCTTCGCCGGTCTTGGCGGCGATGTCGTCTGCTTCGGCGGCGACTTTTTCGAGGAGGTAGCGCGGAGGCATCAGGCGATCCTGCATGCCCTGGCGCATGTTGGCGATTACTTGATCGAAGTATCGCGGGAGCTGTTGCAGGCGGGCGAGGTAGTTGCGGTAGTCAGCGGCGGTGTTGAAGGGAGTCAGCACGACCAGATCGGGGAGCTCGAGATGCGGGCCGCTCATTTGATCGACGGGCATCTCCCAATTTTTGAACTGGGCGCCTTCGATTTGCTGGCGGAGCGCGCGAATCATTAATTGGCGGCTTAGTGCGTCTTGCGGAGGGAGGGTTGCGGGATCGATGGGTTCGAAACGCGCGAGAAATTTGCGGCTGTGATCGAGATCGGATTGGAAGAACTGAGGAGAGTTGTCGCTGAGGCGATCGTTGTAACGGTTGTCACCCATCGTGGTGGCCCACTCGGGATGAACACGCAGAGTGTATTGCCAGTCTTCGTCGAACAGAGAGCGGAGCTGATCGCGCGGGTTGTCAGACTTGAGCACGGCAGTGGGCGGAGTTGCGGTGCGGTTCTGAGCGCGCGAGGTCTGTATCGGGACTGGCGTGAAGACGCAAACCAGAATAATCAGGGTGAGGATGGGACGTAACAAGGAAGTCATGGTTTATTTTCTCCGCTGTCAAAGGCGCGCTGTATTTCCGCAAGCAACACTTTTCGGGAACACATCTTACTAAGCTGCTGCGGCCAGGCGATAAAAACTTAGTGCGGCGTCGCCCTGTTCGAGGAGGCGGGTGCGTTCGAGACGGACGAGACGCTCGGGCAGCTCCAGGTCTGAGCTGTGTTCGGCGATGACGATACCTTGGGGCGCGATAAGATGCGATGCGTCGAGATATTCGAGGAGGTCCACGTAGCCGTCGTCGTTATAGGGTGGGTCGAAAAAAATGAAGTCGGCGATCAGGTGGCGAGCGGCGAGTTTTTCGAGGCCGCTCTCGGCGTCGGCCAGGATCACTTCGATGCCGGTGCGAATATCGAGGGATTCGAGGTTTTGGCGCGCGAGGCTGATGGAGGAGGGATCGCGGTCGATGAAGAAAACTTCGCGAGCGCCTCGGCTGATAGCTTCGATTCCGATTGCGCCGGTGCCGGAGTAGAGATCGACGAAGAGCGAATCTTCGACAGAGGGGCCGAGGATGTTGAAGAGCGTTTCGCGAAGGCGGTCGCTCGTAGGGCGGACGCCCAGGAATCCTGGGGTGCGAAGGCGGCGGCTGCGATATTTTCCGGCGATGACTCGCATAATTTAGTTAGACGCGGCGGTCAGCAATTTGCGGCAACTTCATAACACGGAAGAAGCCCGCGACAGACTCTATAGTCTGCGCGGAAATTACGGAAGCGGAACTTCAGCGGCTACCCTTCGGCAAGCTCAAGGCAAAGGAAAGATGCCGGGCTGAAGCCCGGCGCTACATAACCATCTCGGACACATGAAGGGCATAGCGCAGTCGCCAAGACGGGGCACTATAAAATGGGGCGAAAAAATACGAACCCGGCGTTTTTGTGGTCTAGCCGACGGAGGCTAGTTGGTAGCGTTTGAGCCAGGCGGCGCTTAGGGATTCGAGGCGGGCGACTACTTCGGCGGCTTTGGCGGGATTTTCGGCGAGAGCGAAGGCTTCGCGGCGGGCTAGCTCGAGAAGTTCGTGGTCACGCAGAGGTTGGGCGACTGAGAACGCGGCGTCGCCGTGTTGGCGGGTGCCGAAAAATTCGCCGGGGCCGCGCAGCTTCAGGTCGCATTCGGCGATTTCAAATCCGTTGGAGGTGGCGACCATGGTTTCCAAGCGAGCTTGCGCATCTCCCGTGATTCGCTTCGACGCGACCAGAATGCATTGAGATTTCTCGGTGCCGCGGCCAATTCTTCCGCGAAGCTGGTGGAGTTGCGCGAGGCCGAAACGGTCGGCGTGCTCGATGACCATCATGGTGGCGTTGGGGACGTCCACCCCGACCTCGATTACGGTGGTGGCGACGAGGATTTGAATTTCGTTGCGGCGAAATTGTTCCATGACGGCGTCCTTCTCTTCGTTCTTCAGGCGGCCGTGAAGCAGGCCAACGCGCAATTTCGGAAAGACGTTTTTCGCGAGACGCTCGAATTCCGCGGTGGCGGCTTTTAGTTCCTGCTTCGATTCTTCGATTACGGGATAAACGATGTAAGCCTGCCGTCCGCGCGCGATTTCGCGGCGAAGGAATTCCCAGACGCCGGGCAGTTGAGTGTCTTCGCTCCAACGGGTTTCGATGGGAGTGCGGCCGGGCGGCATTTCGTCGATGACGGAGAGATCGAGATCGCCGTAAAGCGTGAGTGCGAGAGTGCGCGGGATGGGAGTGGCGGTCATCACTAGAACGTGAGGCGAGGCGCCTTTTTCCATGAGGCGTTTGCGCTGGAGGACGCCGAAGCGGTGCTGCTCGTCCACGATGACCATGCCGAGTTTCTTGAATATTACGGGATTTTCGATCAACGCGTGTGTGCCGACGATTAATTGCGCTTCGCCACTTTCGGCGCGGGCGAGTGCTGAATCCTTCACTGATTTTGTTCTGCCGCTTACGATCAATTCAACGCCGTAGCCAGCATTCTTAAAAATGCGGCGAGCGGAAAGATAATGCTGCGCCGCAAGGATTTCGGTGGGCGCCATTAGGGCAACCTGGTAGCCGTTTTCAATCACGATGGTGGCGGCTTCGAGCGCGACGATTGTTTTTCCGCTGCCGACATCGCCTTCGAGGAGGCGATGCATGGGATAGGGACGTTCGAGATCCGTCGCGATTTCTACGAGGACGCGCTTTTGAGCGGCGGTGGGCTTGAACGGAAGAATGCGCTTCACTGCCTCGCGGATTTTTTCCTCGCGAACGCGCATGGCGATGCCTTTTTGAAAGTGGTCCCGCGAACGGCGCAGAGCGAGAGCGAGCTGATAGTAGAAAAATTCTTCAAAGATCAGGCGCGTTTGCGCGGGGCTGCGAAAACTGTTCAGCAGCTCGATGCTTTCATTCTTGGGAGGGAAGTGCGCGTAGAGCAGAGCTTCGCGGCGCGATGGGAAACGATAGCGTTCGAGGATTTCGGGGGGAAGGGCGTCGGGAATGTTGCCGTCAAAACTGTTCAACACGGCGTAAATGATGCGGCGGAGCATTCGCGAACTGATTCCGCCGAGCGCTTCGTAGATGGGGACGATGCGGCCGACTTCGGTGGAATCGGTTGCGGCGTTTTCAACAGCGTCCACGGATTCGATCTGCGGATTCACCATTTCCAGGCGAGCGGGGCGATAAGGGTCTACGTCCACTTTTCCGTGCAGAACAAAGCGGCGGCCTTCTTTCATGGTGGCTGCAAGGTATGCGCCGTGAAAGAAGCGGGCGTGAAGAGTGCCAGAACCGTCACGGAAGGATGCGTGGAAAATTGCAGCGCGACCGCGTGCGAAGCGAACCGTGCCGCCTCCGCCGGCGGTGACTTCCGCGAGAATCGTGTGCACCTGGCCGGGAATAATTTCTGCGATGGGCGTGAAGCGGATGCGGTCTTCGTAGCGGAAGGGAAGATAGCCGAGCAAATCGCCGACAGTGGGCAAGCCACGCTCTTCGAGAATTGCGGCGCGATGCGGGCCGACGCCTCGGAGATATTTCACCGGATTGGTTAAAGAGATGCTCATGCGTTCAAGGGCGGTTGCGGATGCTTTCGCACAACGGACTCGCAGGACTTTTATACCACTGTCGGGCGTAGCAGGTGTTCCTCGCGACGTAGAGGGAGACTACGATTGTTGGTGGGCCGAAGCGCGAGGGGTGCCGGTTTCCGAGGTTGTGGTCAGCTTCCGATTTACGGCGGTAGTCAGGGCTTTGCCTAGGGCGCAGTGACATCCTCTCGTCGGAGTTTGGGGTTATACTCAAGGCTTTACGAAACCGCAGATGGCGGCCGTGCACTCTGACAAGGAGCGGCTCTTGCGACGATATGTCATTCGAGGAGTAATTGCGTTTCTGATTTGCGCTGGCGCAAGTGGACTCGCTCAGAGTCAAGAGGTCCCCTCACCAGCGCCTCCGCCACAAGCTCCCGATGCCGCGCCAGCGCACCATCAGCTGGACCTCCAGCCACTGCGGCTGATTCACCAGGTAACCCCAGCTTATCCTCCCGAAGCTGTCAGTAATCGTATCGAAGGAAGTGTGCTGCTGAACGCAGTGGTTGGCTCAAACGGTTCGATCAAAGCACTCCAGTGCGTCGGTGGGCCCGCTGAGCTCAAAGACGCGGCTATGGAAGCTGTGCGGCAATGGCAATACACGCCCTTCCAGCTAAATGGCGCTGCCATGGAAATCCATATCGAGATCGGAGTGCTCTTTTCTCTCACGAAGAACGACTACAAGGCAGTGGCCGAGAGCAATTATCCCGTTTCAATCGAAGTATTCGCGTCATCCGCGGATGTTCCGCCGCCGAATCATCCCGCTCCAGACAGAAAGGGCGCGTCCTCTATCCCCGACACTATCGAAGGCATCCAGGCGCAAACCGCGGAAGTTTTCGATGCTTGGAGCAAGCGGGACCAACGAAGATTTGAAGAGATGCTGAACGGGTTCGCGTTCGAAGATCCCACGGCCTGGCTAACAACCGCTTTCGGTCCGCAAAGCGGTACCGCGCTGGTACGGGACTATGAAATTAGCTTGGAGAAATTCAAGCAGCATATGACTCGCGTCGCTGAGTACTCAAAGGTTTTGACCGATTTGCACGTCGAATCGTCAATCGTGCCAATTCCGCCCGAAGAAGCTGGCCAGTCAGACGGACCGCCCGTCCCCATCGAGCCCCTAAAGATCGAAAACTTTCGTTTCTTCGTCGTCACCGGACCCGGAGACTGGGTATTTTCATTTGTGTACGCGGACGGCGCATTTCACATCGTTGGCGGCACGCACACATTCTGGAACGAGGATTGGCAACGCAAGCAAAACACACACTCAATGACCGTGGTTCCCGCCGCCGTCAAATGATGGCGCTTTGCTATAAAAGAGCAATGCGCCGACACGATTAGGTGGCGGCGGAGCGGAGCATGGCAATGCCTTCCACTGAAAGACTCGACACTCACCGTAAAGCGCTCACACTGAATCTCGATGCAGCCGCGTTTGGGTCTTTCGCCGAAATCGGGGCCGGACAGGAAGTCTCGCACTGGTTCTTTGTAGTGGGAGGCGCCTCCGCCACGGTGGCCAAAACTGTTTCAGCCTACGACAAGGAAGTTAGCGACGATCTTTACGGTTCTGGATCGCGCTATGTATCCAGGCAGCGACTCGAAGCAATGATGGACAAGGAATGGGCGCAGCTTCTCACGCAGTTGGGCAAAACACGTGGGACGCAAACGCGCTTTTTCTCTTTTGTCGATACCGTCTCCGCGCGTAACTTCGCCGGAACAAACGACCCCCATGGCTGGGTCGGTCTCCGATTTCAATTGCTGCCCGGTGGCCCTCCGAACGACATCCTGCTGCACATCAATATGCGCGATCCAGCAAATGTCCTGGAGCAGGAAGCCATCGGAATTCTGGGCGTCAATCTGATTTACGCGGCGTTCTATGAATTGCACAGCGAGGAGTCATTTCTAGCTGGCTTGGCAGAGGAGATCGTTAAGGAGCGAATCGAGATCGATTACATAGATCTTCGCGGACCGGCATTCGAACATTGGGATCGGCGTAGGCTGCTAGCGCATCTGGTGAAGGCAGGTTTCGCGGAGGCTGTATTTTTCCCATCCAAGGGACCCACGGTTCCTCCTACCGATGCTCTCTATAAGAAAGCCGTGGTGCTTGCGCCGGGAAACTTCGACCACGAGGATTCAGCTCACTCGAAAATTCACATGCGATTGCTGGCTTCGGGGATCCAGGAGCTTCGGAAGGAGCTGGGCGAAACAAATGCGGCGCCGACCGGCTTTTTTTGCATGACAGTTGCTTCGCTCACGTCGAACGATCCGGCTCCGGAGATCCCGGACTTGCTTGGCCGTATCGACGCTCTTCTCGCCGCCGGCGGGGATGTACTCCTTTTTCGTCAACGCGAGCTTGAACATATGACGGCTTTGGTAAACCGTTATACGCAGGCTCCGGTCCGCTTCGTCGCAGGTCTCTCGCTGATCATTCGTGCGATTGAGGGTATTTACGGCAATCTCGAAGGGACCCTTCTGGAAGCGGTCGCACATCTTTTCGCGCAAAACGTGCGCATCTACGCTTATCCGATGACCTCTGCCGAGCTGCATGAAAGACTGAAGGGAGTTTCAGCTAGCGGTTGGGAATGGAGTGAGACGAACGGAATGGTTTCTGCCGCTCAGCTGCGGCGCGCGCCACCCATTGGACACTTGTTCGCATACCTTCTCGCCAGCCACTTTCTCGTGCCTATGGATGTTGCTGCGACGCTGGAAGCTGGTGCTTGATTGACGGGTGGACTGATGTACGACGCCTCGGGGCCGACAACGAACGCGACCAACGCAAGAAAAGACGGTGTAAAATGCGGGAAGCGGCAATCCTCGGAGATTGTTTCCGAGGCTTGCCAGGTAAGAAGGGACTGTGTTTTGCGGTCGTGCATCGAGAGTTGCGACATCTTGAGGTGATAGCTAAATGTGCAGAAACATCAAGATTCTTTTTAATTTCGATCCGCCTGTTACTGAACACGAGATTCGGAATGCTTCGCTTCAGTTCGTGAGGAAGATCAGCGGGTTTAGCAAACCGTCGAAGGCGAACGAAGCTCCGTTTGAGAGCGCGGTGGATGAAATCGCGGAAATCTCGAGTCGGCTTTTGCATTTGCTGCAGACGAATTCGTCGCCCAGGAATCGAGAGGAAGAAGCCGCAAAAGCGAAAGCCAGGTCCGCAGAAAGATTTGCCACTTCGCCGCAACGTTGAACGTTCTCTAGTCCCGCAGTGTCAATCAGGCGGTCGCCGGGTGTCTCAGTGTTCGCCTTTGAAAGCTTTGTCTGGATATGGCGGAGCTTTCGGGACTGGTCGCGGATCATCTTGAATCTGTTTCTTGAGATAGTTCACCGCAGCGTCCAGTTGTGCGTCGTCGCCCGCGAAGGTTGCGTGGGGAAGATCGTCCACTACGATATCTGGGTCGACGCCATGGCCCTCGATCAACCATTTTCCTTCAGGTCCGTAGACGCCGGTCTCGGCGGCAGTAGCAATCCCGCTATCAGCCAAGCGATTGTTCGCCGACAGCCACACTTCGCCTCCCCAGGTGCGTGTTCCAATTACTTTGCCAAGTCCCAGACGGCGAAATCCCTCGGCAAAAGCCTCTCCATCGGACGCTGTGTTCTGATCGCAGAGAACCACAATGTGCCCGCGAAAGGCGTACTGCATGTTCCAGGTGGGATTTCCAATTCTGGGCTGGAAGAAAAACCAGCTTTGACGCAGGAGTTTTTCGAGAATCCACGAATCGATATTTCCGCCGTGGTTATCGCGAACGTCAACGATCAAGCCCTGTCGGTCGTACACAGGATAAAATTCGCGCGCCCATTGCTCGATGTCCGCCGGTCCCATGGCCTGCAAATGAACGTAGCCGATTTGGCCTTTGGAGTCGGACTCGACCTTCAGTCGCCGAGAGTACTCCCACTCCTTGTAGCGCAGCTTTCGCTCGTCCCTTAGCGGGATCGGCGTGACGATCACTTCCCGCATCTCTCCCGACGCAGATTTCACTTGCAGCATGACTTGCCGTCCGGCCTTACCCCGCAAGACAGCTCGCTCGTCTGGCACGTTCAACAACGATTCTCCGTCGATACTGATGATCACTTCACCTTCGCGGACCATCGATTCGGGTCTCGCCAGAGGCGCGGCTTCGTTTGGCAAATCGGGATCGTGGACAAAAATATGTTCGACCACGGATCCCCCGGCTTGCTTATCGCGGCGTAAGATAGCTCCCAAGGAGGCAAGCTCTACGTCATCCGGAGCTTTGCGCGAATCACCTCCGTGGACGAAGATGTGCAAGGCTGAAAGTTCGCTGACCATCTGCGCAATGAGGTCATTTAGCTCCTCACGGTCCGCAACTCGATCGACAAGCGGAAGATAACGCTGGCGCACTTGCACCCAATCCACTCCGTGCATGTTCCGGTCGTAAAAATAATCACGTTCCAGGCGCCAAGAATCCAAAAATAAACCGCGGTAGTCCGCGCGCGGCGTGGTGGTAAACGTCCAATGTGAAAGATCGATCTTCGCTTTGGCGAGCGTCTTGCCGTCAGCGAGCGCCGCGCCTTTCACGTCCGAGTCCAAAATAAAGAAATCGTCGCCCTTGTTCACCAAAAGCTTCTTCCGATTCATCGAAGGCTCGAACGCCCTTATATCCGACATAACGGTTTCCAGCGGCTCGCGCTGATTCGCGATGTCCACGCATTGGAGATTCGTTTTCGGCGGGAGATCGTCATCGCGCTGGGTCCAGCACAGCCGCTTTTCAAAGGCCACCAGGTCTGAATAGTTGCCGGGAGGGACAGGGACTTCGCTTAGGCGGCTTGCCAAATTCTTGAAATCTATGTTTACGGGCACTATTTTCTCCGGTACCTCCTTCTTAGGTTCCACCTTTTTGTCTGCCGACTGACCAACAGGTTTTTCGTCTTTATCTGACTTAGTTTCCTTCGGCTCCGTTGGTTTGGAGGCTGGATCGGGGTGTAATTCGTCCGCAGGCGAGAAAGGGGATCGCAGATCGTTGAGCAGAGCCAGCTGATAGATCTTCATGGAGCGATCGAAATACGGCTCGGGTTGCCGGGCGCCCCATGGTGAGTGGACTGCCGTGGTGAGCATCCGATCCGACAAGAAATACAACCACTTTCCGTCGCTGCTCCATGCAGGACTGCCGCTGTTGTAGCGATCGGACGTCAAAGTTTCGATCGCGCCGGAATTTACATTCAAGACTTTGATTTGCGAGAAGTGGTTCGAGGCGTCTTCCACGAAAGCAAGCCATTGGCTGTCAGGTGACCACGCCAAATCGGCAAAGTCGCTCTCCATCGATTGCGCGATGCGTTTCTGTTCTTTAGTGCGAACGTCAAACAGCCACAACTGCTGATCTTTGTCGCGATTTGCAATCCAGCGTCCATCCGGCGAGGGCACACCTTCCCATCGGAGAACTTTTGCGTCGTGGGTCCATTGCTCCGATGAACCAGAGCCATTGGCTGGGAACTTCCAGAACTCGGTTTCGCCACTTTCCGTCGAAAGCGCCAAGATCGATTTGCCATCCGGGAGGAATCGCGCATCCCGGTAACGCACGCCCGGTGTTCCCGCGACTTCCACGATACGACCGCTCTTTGCCGGCAGCGAGAACACTTCACCCCTGGCAGTGAAAACGGCGGCACCGCCGTCGGGGGATATGTGTGCTTCGGTGAGGTACTCCAAGGGCTTTTTTACCCAATGTTCCCTCAATTGGTCGAAGTCCGACAGCAGGGTGATCGGAACAATCTCGTCATTTCCGGAACGAACATCCAGTACCCGCAAATCCGCGCCCCACTGATACACGATGCGTCCGTCAGAGATTGACCCGGACTGCACATCGAAGTCGCGATGATGCGTGTGCTGTTTCAGATCGTGACCATCGCTGTCGATTGAGTACACATTCATCACTCCATCGCGATCCGATAAAAAATACAATCGTCCATCCCAGAACATCGGATTGTGTGAGGTTCCGGACCAATCAGCCGTCAGGGGAACCGCCTCCGCGCCACCGTCATAGCGCCAGATATTTTCCGCGGTGCCCCCTCTGTATCGTTTTGTCGAACTTGACTGGCGTCTGAATCGAGTAAAAAAAAGCGTTCGGCCATCTGATGAGTAACTCGCTTCGGCGGCCTGCGCGAGCGGTACGATCGTCTGCGCACCGCTTGCGTCGATCGCCACCAGCTTCGAAAAAGGTCGCGTCGAATATCTATCCGTGTTGATCAGTAGCCGCCCGTCGGTAGTCCAGCCGGCCACTTCCGCATTTCCGTCCCAAGTCCGTCGCTCGGGTAGCCCGCCGTCAATCGACATAGTGTAGACGTCGCGTGGACCGTCGTACTCGGCCGTGAACGCTACAGTCTTGCCGTCGGGAGAAATAGCCGCTCCAATCTCTTCCCCCGGATTCGATGTTAGCCGCTTCGCCACGCCACCTTTGACGTTCACTGACCACAGGTCACCTTCTGCAGTGAAGATAATTGTCTCGCCGTGAATCGCCGGGCTCCGGTAATATCCGGGTCGCGTGATCGATGTATCCCCGGCCAGTTGCGGGACGAGGGGCAGAATCGAAGCTAGAACGCTTGCGAAAATGAGCGCGCCACAAAATCTTCGGATAGAGCGCGGAATGAAGAGAAGATTTTGCGTCATGGACGGGGGGACAGAAAACAACGCAACAAGAACGTCAGCGAGTTTGCGCATACGAACTCCTTCGATCGGTCGTTATGTTTCGGGCGCAGGATCGTCGGCGAGTCTACTTGCTGGCTTGTTGAGGAAGCAAGTCGAAATGCTCAACTCCCGACAAGTCGGATCCCGTAGCCCGGTGGCGGTTTTCGGCCGAGATTTTACAACTTAGTCGCGGCTACACTATATTTGGGCAATGGCGGTTGGGCACGCGAAGCAATGCTTATGGAACGAAAATTTTTGGGAGTTACTTTTCGGAGATGGATTGAATATACCGTAGCCATACTCTTGGGCAACGCGATTTACTATCTTTCTCTGGTTCCACACCTTCCGCAGGCGCTTCGACACCAAGGATTTCTTCTGGATTGGGGCAGTTTGACCGACTTCGTGGTCTGTCTGGCTGTATTTGGATTGCTCCGGTTGGGCGCAAAACTCTGATTGGCGCACGCCGTGCAATTTAATATTCGGATTAGTTCGTAGAACTGTAGGCCAAGAAATTGCCGTACTAACTTCTGATTTAAAGCATGCCTTTGCAACAGATTACAGCGGCGGCGCATCGCAATTAGAGACAGGCTGCGGGGCCAATGTTCGATAGTGGGAAATCAACGTCCGCGGGTGCTCACCAACGGCCATCAGAGCCGTCTATTTATCCGAATCTCGCAGAAAGGCTAGATGCCGGGGAAAGCGGGATTCGCGAATCCGAAAAAGCGGTCGGAAGCGAATCCAAGCCGGCGGCAAACACCATGGGGATGAGCGTCGCATTTGAAGGTGATGCGCGCGCAGCAGCGACGGTGAAGCTTGCGGAAGAGCAAGCACTCGTCCGGAGCGCACAAGCGGGAGACCGCCTGGCGTTCGAGGAACTGGTGCGGCGCTTTGACCGAGAAGTGCTGCGTCTAGCGCTAAATTTGGTAAAGCGTCCCGAGGATGCTCGGGATATTTACCAGGAAAGTTTTTTGCGGGTTTACCGGAATTTGCATCGCTTCCGGTTTGAGTGCAGTTTTTATACTTGGCTTTACCGGATTGTGACCAACGTGGCGCTGGATCATTTGCGGCGCCGGACGAGCCGTCGAGAAGATCAGGCTCCGGTGCCGGAAGAAGCGGAGGGTGGGACGCGAGACTTTTTCGACCGTCAGCCGGAGACGAGGGCGGCCTCGAATCCAGAAAGACATTTGCTGGGGCAGGAGTTGGGCGAACACATCGCGACTGCGCTTGACCGACTTTCTCCGAGAGAGCGAATGGTATTCGAGATGAAGCACTATCAAGGATTGAAATTGCGAGCCATCGGAGAAATGCTGGGAACCTCCGAAGAAACGGTGAAGAATTCGCTTTTTCGCGCGACTCGAAAGTTGCGCACGAGTCTGGATGGGATGAGGTAAGCTCTACAAGTTTGATAGGCGAGGACGAAGAGAATGCAGCAGGAGCAGTACGGAAAAAAATCGACCGAGACGTGCGAGGAATTGGGGCCGCGTTGGACGCTTTTTGCGGCGGGCGAACTTGATGCGGCCGAAATCGCCGAGTTGAATGACCATCTTCTGCACTGCGAGAATTGCAACGCGACACTGGCGCAAGAGAACGCGCTGCTTGCGTTACTTTCTTCGAATCGCATGGAGCCGGACGCTGCCTTGTTGGGTGGATGCCGGGCGAGCCTTGAAGACGCCCTGGATCAGAAAGAAGAGGGTGGCTGGCTGCGGCGGGCGGTGAGAACGTGGATACCCGGTAGTTGGATTTCGCCTGCGCCGGCGTGGAGCGCAGCTTTACTTCTTTTGATCGGGTTTTCGGTGGGAATTCTGGGGCCGAGATATTTGAGGCATTCTGCGGCTCCGAACAGCGCGAGCCAGCCGGTGGCTTCGAATCCGGTGAGCGCGTTGACTGGAACCACGAGTCCGGATGATCCCGCGAATTCTTCTTTGAGCGCGCTCGATCTGCATACGGCGTCGGTTGCCGGGATCAACGTGTTTCCGTCAATGAACAACGAGCCGCCGCAGGTAGAGCTGCAGCTCAAGACCCAGCAGCCGGTGACGGTGCAGGGAACCGTAAACAATGACGAAGTGAAGCGCGTTTTGATGTTCGTGCTGCACAACAATCAGCGCTTCGATCCGGATGTGCGCATGAACGCAGTCGAGCTGCTGCGCGCTCGTAATAATGATTCGGATGTTCGCGCGGCGCTTTGCCAGACGGTACACACGGACCACAACGCCGCCGTACGGCTGAAAGCTCTGGAAGCGCTGGACGGCGCGGAACCACAGGACATCATCCAGCAAACGCTGCTGGATGCGCTGGTGGACGACCAAAATCCGGGCGTGCGTGTGGAAGCAATCAATGCGCTGCGCCAGATGGCGGCGAAGGGTCAGGTGGAATCTGATGATCATTTGCTTGCCGTTTTGCACGAGCGTATGCAAAAGGATCCGAGCACGTACATCCGGCTTCAGAGCGCGGCGGCGATTCGCGATCTAGGGCCGCGACAAAAATTCTAAAATGCGAAGCGCACAAGTCGCTCTCACGCTCCGGCGCGCGTTTCGAAATTCCCTCGACGGATTCTCCGGCAGTTCCCTCACTTTTTCGTCAGCCGTTTTTCTTTTGGTCGTTCTTGTTGGTTTTCCCGGGTCCACCCACGCAACTGCGGGAAAAAGGGACAAGGGAACGCAGGATGTTTCCCGATCCGGCTCAAGGCTCAAGAGCGATATTAGAGGTGAAATCCCAACACGCGACGGCCGGCGAATTCATCTCGTACTCGATCTGGGCAACATCATTGTCCACACACAGAATTCGGGCAAGGTGAATTACACAGTTCACCTTGAAGCAGATGCTTCCCAGAAGGACGCGAAAGAGCTGCTAAAAAGTTTTTCCATCATCGCGCACGAGACCACTGAAGGCGTTTATTTGCGGGGGCAGACTTCGCGCCAATCCAGCGGGCGGCTGTGGGTAACGGTGACAGTAAACGTCCCGAAGAGTTACAGCCTGGAGCTTTCCACGGGCGGGGGGAACATCGATAGCGACGACATTGATGGGACGGAGACGGTCTTAACGTCGGGCGGCAACATCACGGCGGGAAATGTAGGCGGGAAGGCGCGGCTGGTAACCGGCGGGGGACACATCAGAGTAAAGAATGTCGCGGGCGGATTATTCGGCAATACGGGCGGCGGCCACATTACTTCCGGTGCGGTTTCGGGCGGCGCGACGCTGCACACCAGCGGCGGGCATATTCGCATGGCTTCCGTTGAGGGACTGGCGAAGTTGAGCACGGGCGGCGGAAACGTGACGGTGGAGCACTCCGGAAGCGAGTTGAATGCGGAGACGAGTGGCGGGCAGATCGAGGTTGGAGAAACGACAGGTCTGGTTCGTGCGAAGACGGGCGGTGGCGGAATTCGTGTGGTACGCGTATCCGGCCCGACAGATCTTGAAACGGTGGGCGGCAGCATTTATCTGACACAAGTGGATAGCGCGGTGAAAGCTTCCACGGGAGCTGGACTTATAACGGCGTGGTTCGTGGCGCCGGTAAAATCGCCGAGCCAGTGCCAGCTTCAGTCGAACGACGGCGACATCGTGGTGTATATCCCGCGGCAACTTCCGGTGACGATAGATGCGCAGGTTCAGTCAGGTGGGGAGCATCGCGTGATCGTAGATCCCGCGTTTCAGCTGAAAATGAGCTACGACGCGGCGTCGGACGGCGGGCATTCGGTTCGGGCGGAGGGCGCGCTGAACGGCGGGGGAGAGGTTCTGCATTTGCGCACCGTAGCGGGCAATATTCGCGTGGTCGCGAGCGACGCGGGCAAGCAAGTACAGCTTTACAAGCAACAGATGGCACAGCTTGAAGAGCAGATTCGATTGCAGATGCAATTACTTGAGCAATCGCAATCCCATGAGAATTCGCCATAGACTGAGCTGAGAAGGTTGCGTAAGCGCAGGGCGGGCGAGACGATTTCCGGCAGCAAGAGGGCCGCACGTTCACAGAGGAAGGAAGCAGATTCGAAGGGGGCGTACTGTGCAAACGACGATGCTGAACTTTCATTGCCAATTTCGTTCGCAACGATTAATCAAGGTTGCTTCAGCGGTATTTTTTCTGCTCGCCGGATTTTTTTGTACTTCTCTGCGCTGCTCTGCTGCCGCTGATGAATTGTTCAAGCAGACGTATCCGCTACCGCCGGGCGGGAGCTTTCTATTGGAAAATGTGAACGGTTCAGTTCACGTGGACGGATGGGAACGGGATGAAGTGGAAGTGAGCGCGGTGAAAACAGCGCAGAGCGATCAGCATGACCTGGACTTGGTGAGAATTGAAGTTGACAGCAAACCCGGGCAGATTGCCGTGCATACGCGTTACCCGAAGGGCCAAGGGGTTGAGGTAGCCGTGGAGTATCACGTGCATGTGCCATATCGAGTGCTACTGGGCAGCGTACAAACGGTCAACGGCAGCGTGATGGTTCGCGGCATTGAAGGCGCAGGAGAATTGCGCTCGGTGAACGGGAACGTGGAAGTGACTGACAGCACGGGGCGGTTCAGCGAGAAAACGACAAATGGAAATGTGCGTCTGGAACTACGTCAATTGTTTGATGGCGGGCCAATGAACCTGGAGACGGTGAATGGTTCGGTAGTGCTGGGTTTGCCTTCTACCGCGCGGACGGAATTGAAAGTCCTGAGTATGAATGGCGACGTATTTTCGGAATTGCCGGTGACTTCGACTGCCGGGTCCATGGGTGCGCGAGCGTTCCAAGCGAAAATGGGAAGTGGCGGAGGACAGATTTCAGTCCGCACAATCAATGGCGGCATTCACCTGTTCTTGCAGCGACCAGGGGTTTAAAAGGGGCGAAACTCTCACGTGAGGAGGAAACACATGAAGGAGTTTTCGTGCACGAAGATCGCGTTTGCGGGAGTGTTGCTACTAGCCTTGGGCAGCACACCAGGAACGCTCAAGGGCCAGTCCGAAACCCAAGGTAAAACTCCCGCCAGTTCCGCTGCCTCTCCGGCTTCCGGATCAGTAGAGGCATGCCCGGATTCGAAAACTCTTGCGGAACAATTGAACGGCGGCACACGTACTACAGAGCAGGAACTGCAAGCGCAGCTTGCCAATCTGCAAGAGAAGATGGCCAAGGAGGTCGAGATGAACGCGCCGCAACTTCGGAAGCTGCAGAGTCTCTCGGCTCAGTATGCGGGCAATCAGGATCAATGGCAGGGGCGCGCGGAAGAGATCGCGTCTCAAGCTGATCAGCTTGCAGCCCTGGCGCAAGAAAAGACGGCTGAGGTTTGGGCCCAGGAACCGAAAATATTCACGTCTATTTCGGATGAAGGCAGCGGATGGCTGGGCGTCGAAATCGGCGAGGTGACTGCGGACAAAGCCAAGGAATTGAAACTTTCGGAAGTGCGCGGCGTTGAGGTGATCGACGTGGAACCGGATAGTCCGGCGGCCAAAGCGGGTCTGAAGGAACATGACGTTATTACACAGTTTGACGGGCAATCGGTGGAAGGCACGGTGCAATTCCGCCGACTGGTACGCGAAACGCCCGTAGGGCGCAGTATCGCGCTCGGGATTTCTCGAAACGGCGCGACACAAAATGTTTCGGTAGAACTTGGCAATCGCAGCGCGCTGCTCGAGAAGAAAATGAAAGGAAAGATGCGGGATCTTGACGGCGTTTATGCGTTGAGTGCGCCGAACTTTGATTTTCGTTTGGACGGGCCGGAGATTTTCGGCGTGACGGATGGGCGCACGCCTCAGTTGGGTATAAGCGCCGAAGATCTTTCCGGGCAACTGGGAGCTTATTTCGGAGCACCCGAGGGCGGGGGGATATTGGTGCGCGAAGTCCGCGCAGGCACCGTGGCGGACAAAGCGGGGCTGAAGGCCGGGGACGTGATCATCAAGATAAACAGCAAGCCGGTCAATTCACTCGGCGATCTTCGCCAGCAGTTGCGCGACAAGAGCGACGAGAAATCGGTGAGCCTCGGAATCCTGAGAAAGGGTTCGGAGATGAGCGTTTCGGTGGCGATTGAGAAGCCGCAACCGATGGAGTCAACTCACATGGTGCGGCGCGCACAACTTTAGGAGCAAATCGGTATCCACTTGTATTCCCATCCAAAGGCCCGGGCACGCTCCCGGGCCTTTTATTTTTCACTGGAGTATTGCGGAGCAGGAATTGACTTCTGACTGGCAAGATCCAAGTGTTATTCGCGGATTATTTCGGCGTTCGCGCTGGGGGCCAGGAGACGCATCAGTTTGGGGCCATCGAAAAACGCGTCAATTTCATTGTCTTCCGTTTTGACACGCAATTCTTCCAAACTGGCCCCGCCGACGTCCTGTTTGCCGAGCGACTCGACAGTGATCGTTCCGGGGGTTATTTCCTGCGGGACGAGAACGGAAAAGGATTGCACGCCTTTCTTATCCCAATCGTAGAGACGAAAGAGAATCGCATATTGATGGTAAAGATTATTATCGAGGACAGCGATGCGAGGAGAATTGAAGGTGAATTTTTGGTTGTAAGGCCGCGCACCGTCCACATGCAGCTCCACGTCAGCGTCAACGCCGTTGAAGACAATCACGGAGGAGGCTTTTTTCGCGCCTTCGGTGGACCATTCATATCGCGCGGGCGTACCATCCGGCTTCAAATTAAGCGTTCCAGTGACGCGGGACGAGCCTTTCGGGGCTTGGATTTCGGAAGTGCCGTGGGCCACCCAATCTTTTCCGCTCGGTCCGATCTCGAATTCTTCCTTGCCGACTGGTTGTCCGCTAACCATGATGCGGAATTTTCCTTTGTCAGGCGCAAACGCCGTGTCTGGGCCGGCCGTCGGTTGCGGGCGGCGATTTGCGCGAGACGGCGCGGTCGCAAGGAGGGCCACGATCGTTGCCATCACAGCTGAGATTAGGAATAACGACCGCTTTGAAGGCGAAGAACTGAGCTTGCTAGTCATGCAGTCACCTTGGGGAAGATTCCCAGTGCAAGAATTTGTTCCACTACCCGCAAAGGCTCGGTGTTGGTTTCGACTCGGTAGTCGGCGAGTTCGTAAGACGGCAAGCGTTCTTCGTAAAGTTTCCGAAAGCTGGCTTCATCGCGAAACAGCGGGCGATCGGTGATGTGAGCTGCTCTCTTCAGCAGGTCCGTCATAGGGCAGTGCAGCCAGACCAACGCCGCCGAGTTCTGGCGGAGCAAGGCAACATTTTGCTGTTGAGCTGTGGTCCCACCGCCGAGAGAGATGATGCGAGGCTTTTGTTGCTCAGCAGCTTCACCCAGAATGCGCGCGAGCTGGTTGTATTCCGCGCGACGGAATTCCGACTCGCCGAGCTTCGCGAATATATTCGGAATCGTCTGCCCGGTAGCTTCCACGATCCGCTTATCGAGATCCACGTGCAGCCATCCGACCTGACGCGCGAGGAGGCGCGCAACTGTGGATTTGCCGGTGCCCATAAACCCGGTGAGGCAAACGAGCGTACGCGAGCGAGTTTCACTAATCATGGAAGCCGAACACCGCTAGCGGGTTGTCGTAATTGCGGAATGGAGCAATCAATCACGTTTGAGAATGTTGATTGTACCATCGAAGGAAGTCAATTCGACTTTGGCGCGGCCGGCGTTGAATGTGCCGAACAAGCTATTCCCAAACCGGCTGTAGAAATGCTGCTGGTGGGCTTTCGGAGTGAGGCTGGCTTCGTTAATTACTTTGCCTTTCAATGAAGTGGCGCTCAGGTCAAAAGAATCCGCCGGAGAAAATCGGACTTCGATGATGCCGCTGTAATTCTTCAAGCGGTAAAGTCCGTTGGGAAGAAACTCGCCCGAGAAGAGGATATTGCCGGTGGATGTTTGGGCGTGGACATGAAAGCTGTGAATGTCGGTGAGGCGAAGATTTCCGCTAATGGAAGAAATCTCAAGTTTTCCGGCGCAACGAGTGCATTGGAAAGAGCCGCCCACGGTCTTGATGGTTACGTAGCCCGCGGAGTCTTCCAGGTCAACAGCCGCGGCCACGGTCTCGACGTTCATGTCGCCAAGGACGTTGGCGACATTTACTTCTCCCGAGTCATTGTGAATCTGGAGCTCGGCATCTTCCGGGACGTTAATCTGATAGTCGGCGCGCAAATCTTCGGGCGCGACATTATCGGAGGCTGCATGAGTGGAAACATCCACGCGGTTACCCATTTGTTCAGCGTCCACTTCGACGTCGTCGCTCGCACGGTTTGAAATCACCATCACTTCCGATTTGGTCCAGGCTTTGACGGTGATCGTGCCGTTCGGATTATGAAGGGTGATGACCGGGTGAGCTTGAACCTTGAAGTGCTGCTCCTGGCGGCGAGGTTGCGGCGCAGCGGAAGCGATGCTACAGATCAGAAGGCCGGGAACCAGCAAACTGGCGGCTTTCCAGCTTCGGTTGCACACTAACTGTTGACGAACAAGGTGACTGGCGCTCATCGGTTGTTTTCTCCGCGTTCCGTCATCTGCGCTAGCAGATCCGCCTTCTGCTGATAGGCTTCGTAGAGATAATCCCGCGCCACTTCGTTCTGAGGTTCTTCTTGAACACTTTTTTCACATAAAGCGATGTAGTTGTCAACAATTGCTAAGTTTTTGTTGAGGGAGGCAGTAACAACGGGATTGGAATTGTTGAAAGATGCGAAGGAATCCTGCTCCGCGGTAAGCTGGGCGCTTAGAGGCGAGGTGGAAACCTGAGTGCCTTCCAGCCAGCGCGCTTCGTTAACCTGCCTATTTACAGGCCTGCTAAAGCCAAAAGCCACGGCAATGAGCAAAACCAGATAGCCTCCGGCCAAAGCCGGGCGTGGCAAGCCAGCGAACCACCGGCCGAACCATCCCGAGTTGGAGGGTTCGAGTTGGGGATCGCGCTCATCTCGAATCAGACCTTCCCGTTCGAGTTGCGATCGCAACGAAGTCCAGAGGTGCGCAGGAGGTTCAAGTTCTTCGCCGCCCCAGCTTCGCGCTGCGGAGTGGATGGCGTTCAGATCTTCGGTGATGTTACGGCAGCTGGGACAATTGCGGATATGCGCTTCAGCGTCCCGCGAGGAGGTACCCTCCGTTCGGAGGGGTAAACCATTCAGGAAATTTTTACAAGTCATCGGTGCCATTGCTTTTAGTCCTCGCCGCCAGAATCGGCACTGGCAGCTTTACGGTCTTCGCGGGCCTTGTCACGCGTGGCTTCGTGAAGGAGCTCGCGAAGGCGCATGCGTGCTTTGTGCAACTGCGATTTCGAATTCCCGATAGAACAATCCATAATTTCGGCAATTTCGTTGTGTTCGTACCCCTGTATATCGTGGAGCACAAACACCGCCTTGTAGCCCGGGGGTAGCTGCTCGACGGCGCGCTGTAAATGGACGCGATCAATCGAGCCGCTAAGCCTCAGATCCGGTCCCCCAAAATCCCGCCGGGGACCTCCGGATTCCTCATCTGGTTCCGTCAGTTCATCTAACGAGGTTTCCGTTCCGGACTTCTTACGCAATTTCATCAAGACGACGTTCACAGCCAAGCGGTGCAGCCAGGTAGAGAAGGCGGATTCGCCGCGGAAAGTAGCAATCTTTCGGAAGAGCTGGAGAAACGCTTCCTGCGTTAAGTCCTCGGCTCCCGCGGTATTGCCTACCATCCGCAAACACAGCGAATACACCCGGCGATTGTGCAAACGGTATAACCGTTCAAAGGCCGCTGCATTGCCTTGTTGTGCGAGCCGGATGGCTTCCGCCTCCGGCATCTCGTCCGTATCGTTTCGTCTCGTTCGGGCCACGCTACCCGTCGGGACGCATCCCTAGCTGCGATGCGTCGGTCGCCTTAGAAGTTGCATCTTACGGTTCCACCTGCGCAACAAAAGCCAATCACTGGAGAGTTTGCGGATTCAGCAGCGGCAATCCCAGTTTGCATATAATAAGAGCTTACAGCGCCGAGCTATTTTCTTCGGATTCGCCTCAAACGTCTAGTGTCGCACGGACTTAATTGGACGCAATGACGAACACATTGGGAAACCGGGTGAGTTAGATGATGCTCGGCGGCACCGGGGAGTTACGCGATAAAAGAGATGGCGTCTAAGCCGTAGCGCGAGACATCTGCGGTCGCTCCCTGAGCCGCTGCCGGACGCGGGCTTCTCCGGGAAGCGAATCCAAGTCGGAGGCAAAAGCGGCAAGCTGCTCCGTGGGAAGCGCTCGCAGGAAAGACTTCAAGATAATTTCGGACTCGCACAAGCAGGTGTTGAAATCGTAGTGCAGGCAATCGAGATCTTTCCAGCAGTCGGCCGGTCGAATGGCCAGGCCTTGTGAAAGCTCCAGGGCCGTCTCGTCGAATTCGCGAACGACACGCTCGACCGTATCGGAGAGGATTCGCAGCTTCTGGAAGAACCGCGAACGCTCAGCAAAAAGAACGCGGTGCAGAAGCTCATTCCATTGGGCTGCGTTCTGGGCCGTTTCGCCGCGGAAAAATTCAGTGTTCAATGGTTCGACCAAAGGAAGATTGCCAAGGCGACGTCCGCGGTTTGAGACGGCTCCGCAAGCGACGACCAACGTAGCTGCAAGGCGCACCAAGAGGTCGGCCGAGATGAAAACTTGCTGGCGCGCGCAAATGAGTTCGCCTCGGGAACGAAGAGCGAGGGCTCCATCGAGCGCGACGCTTGTCATGGCGTACGACGATTCCCAACCTCGAACTACTGCCTGATACAGATTTCCTTTTTCCCGCGGCAGCGCTGCGATCCAATCTTCAGAAACAGTCCGGCGTGCGGCGGCCGCTTTCCGCCCCTGTTGACCAAACACGTTCCCCCCAAGTAGTGGGGCGAATTATACCATTGGTTTTCGCGGGAGGCGTTTCTTGACGGTCGTAGAAGGCGACCGCTATACTGCGCGCGGATGCTCGAAGGAGCGCAATTGCCGAGAACCCGCTTACCGGAAGGATTGGCACCCATTGGAATTTGAACCGCTGGACCAGTTTCAACAGCGCCGCAAAAAATTAAGTGAAATTGAAGCGATGGGGCACGCCGCTTATCCGCGGAAGTTCGCCTGGACGCATACTGCCCGGCAAGTTGTTGAAGAATACGGAAATCGCACGGCGGAGGAACTCTCGAGCGAGGCAGTAAATGTTCGAGTTGCGGGACGAATTGTCGCGTTGCGCCCGCATGGAAAAGCCGCCTTTGGGCACATCCGAGGTGACGGGACGCGGCTTCAGATTTACGTCAAGCTGGATGCGGTGGGGGAACCTGCATTCAAGCTTTTTCAGCTTCTCGATCTGGGCGATATTATCGGGCTTTCGGGACACCTTTTTCGAACGAAGACAAATGAGTTGACACTATGGGTTGAGAAACTGGAATTGTTGAGCAAAGCGTTGCTGCCGCTCCCCGAAAAGTGGCACGGGCTTGCGGATGTGGAACAGCGTTTTCGGCGGCGATATCTCGATCTGATCGTGAACGAACGCACGCGGGAGATTTTTCTTCGACGCGCGCGGATCATCAGCGAGATTCGGCGCTTCTTCGAGTCGCGCGGCTATTTGGAAGTGGAGACGCCGATGATGCACCCGATTCTGGGCGGTGCCACGGCGCGTCCCTTCGTGACGCACCACAACACGTTTGACATGGACTTGTATCTTCGCATCGCGCCGGAGTTATATCTGAAGCGGCTAGTAGTGGGCGGGCTCGATCGCGTTTACGAGATCAATCGGAATTTTCGGAACGAAGGAATCGACGCGGTTCACCAGCCCGAATTCACCATGCTCGAGTTTTACCAGGCCTACAGCGACTATCAGGAGCTGATGGACCTGACCGAAGAATTGTTTCGCGTGCTGGCCGAGCAAATCTGCGGCAGCACGAAAGTGAAGTTCGGAGAAAAGGAAATCGACTTCGGCCGGTTCGAGCGGCTTTCCATGCGCGAGGCCATCTGTAGGTATTGGCCTAAGGATTTGGTTGCAGTTCCCACGCCTTCAGATTTGGCTCAGCCAGGAGCGCCGAAGAAATTCTTTAGAGATTTCGCAGCGTGGGCGACCCAGCGCCACAAACCAGGTGCTGGAGTGGTGCCGGCGCCAGTGGAGCTGCCGTGGTCTGACGGGCAATACACCGGAGAACTCTTCGAAGCCGTGGCGGAGGAACATCTTATTCAGCCGACGTTCATCTACGATTTTCCGACTGATATCTCGCCGCTTTCGAAACAGAAGCCGGATGACCCATCGCTGACGGAGCGATTTGAACTTTTCATCGGCGGAATGGAACTTGCAAACGGCTTTTCGGAGCTGAATGACCCTTTCGATCAGGAGCGGCGTTTTCGCGCGCAAGTTGAAAAAGGGGACCCGGAATCGCCCAAAGAAGTGGATACCGACTACATCCGCGCTCTTTCGCATGGCTTGCCGCCGACGGCGGGAGAAGGGATAGGAATCGACCGTCTGGTGATGCTGTTGACTGATTCACACGCAATTCGTGAAGTAGTGCTTTTCCCCTTGTTGCGCAGTGAAGCCGCCGAGCCGGAAGACTCCTTGCCCGGTGGGACGAGCGGTGAAGCAAAATGACATTTGAATGGCTGGTGGCGCTGCGGTATCTGCGCTCGCCGAACCGGCCAGCGGTACTGAGAATCGTCACGCTGCTCGCGATGATAGGAGTGGCGGCCGGGGTGACGACGCTAGTTATCGCGCTCTCCATGAACACGGGGTTCCGCCAAGCGATTCGCGACAGACTGCTAAGTGTTACCGCGCACGTCAACCTCAAGCCTATCGGAACCGATGGGATCCGCAACTACAGGCAGTTGATCGAGCGCTTGGAAGGTACAGCCGGCGTCCGTTCGATTGAGCCTGCGATTTACGACACGGTCTTGCTGTCTTCCGGGCCACACGCGCGTGGAATCGTGCTCAAGGGCGTGGACCCGGAACTCGAGCGGCGCGCCAGCGAAGCTTTGCGCAACATCGTGGCAGGCTCGAGCGATTTCGCCGATGACAGCGATGGAATCCCGGCGCTCCTGGTGGGGCGCATTCTGGCGGAAGACATGAAAATTTCCGCCGGGGACTATGTCACATTGACCAGCCCGCAGGGAAACCTGACGCCGTTTGGAATGCTTCCTCGATCCAGGAGATTTCGCATTATGGGCGTATTCGACTCGGGCTTTAATGATTACGACGCGAACTGGGGATTCGTAACTCTGGGGTCTGCGCAAGGGCTGGCTGGAATTGGAGACGTGGTGAGTTTGCTTGAGGTGCGGGTCGCTCATTTGGACGATGCCGCTCCGATTGCGGATACGCTGCTTCATCGCGCAGGGAACGGCTTTACCACTACTACATGGATGGACGAGAATCGCGCACTGTTTCACGCGCTGAGTCTCGAAAAACTTGTCACGGCACTTTTCATCGGGCTGATTACGTTCGTGGCCGGATTAAACATTCTTGTCGTGCTTACGATGACGGTGACTGATCGGGCTCGCGATATTGCTGTTCTTATGGCGATGGGTGCGCGGAGAGGGCAGGTTCGCAAGATTTTTATCTTGCAGGGGATTGTGGTTAGCGCGGCCGGGACGACGCTTGGGCTCATTCTTGGCTATACATTTGCGTGGATCGCCGATCGATGGCGATTAATTCCGTTGAATCCCGAGGTGTACGCGATTCCATACGTTCCGTTTCATGCGAACGCGTTGGACGCGGTGTGGATTGCCGCTGCGGCGCTGCTCATCAGCGTGGCCGCGACAATCGTTCCGGCAAGTTCTGCCGCAAAGATCCTGCCGGTGCAAATTCTTCGGTTCGAATGAAGGGCCTGAGAACTGCGATTAATGAAGACGTGTTAGAATCGAAAAAGAGGCGAAATGCCGAGAAGCTAAGAACGGGTAATAGTACGGCAAAAATGAGAAATACATTAGAATCATTGCGACGGAGCGCAAGACAGGTCGCGGCTAGCGATATGTAAACGAAGGACATACAGAATTGCGAGTTCGGCATCTGAATTGAGATAGGTATCGCAGAGAACATGCAGACCCAAGCGAATTCGAGTGTCGCAATTCTAGACGACTCGCGGTTCGGGGCCCCCCGAACCTCTGGAACAGTTCTACGCTGTGAAGGTCTGCGAAAAACCTTTCGTTCCGGGACACAAGAAATCACTCCAATTGAAGGACTCGATTTTTCGATAGAGCGCGGCGAGATGGTTTCGATCGTGGGCCCTTCAGGCACGGGGAAAAGTACGTTGCTGCACATGCTTGCTGCGCTGGACACTCCAACAAGCGGTACAGTATACTTCGGCCAGAATTTGCTCCAATCTTTTTCCGAGACGGAGCTGGCAGAGTATCGCAACCGAGCCGTTGGGCTTGTCTGGCAGCGTCACCATCTTTTGCCGGACTTTACGGCGGCGGAAAACGTGGCGATGCCTTTGCTTGTTCGAGGCGTAATGTTGGGGCAAGCGCTTCGGACTGCGGGTGAATGGCTTGCAGAGGTGGGGTTGGCGAGTCGAACCGAACAGCGAGCGGGAGAGCTTTCCGGAGGCGAACAGCAGCGCGTTGCAATTGCGCGTGCGCTGGTGAATAGCCCAGCATTGCTGCTCGCAGATGAACCCACCGGCGATCTGGACGAGCGGAACACTGAAAATGTTTTTGAACTCATGCAGCGTCTGCATGAGTCACACCATCTAACTTCTATTCTAGCAACGCATAATTTATCGTTGGCCCGGCGGACTGACCGTGTTTTGATTCTGGAACATGGAAAGCTGGCGCCGGCTGGAAACATACTGGCAGGTTCCGCGACGTCGACTGCGCCGTCTGCGAGCCCGACCAAGACCCCGGGAAGAGTGTAGGTGAGCCGTGTTTGAACGCTATACAGAGAAAGCTCGGCGCGTAATCTTTTTTGCGCGTTACGAGGCGAGCCAATACGGAAGTCCCTACATCGAGACGGAGCACCTTCTTCTGGGATTACTCCGCGAGGACAAGGCGCTGGCGAATCGTTTCCTGCGCACTCACGGATCAATCGAATCGATCCGCAAAGAAATAGAAGCACGCATCACTGTTCGCGAGCGGATTTCCACTTCGGTAGAAGTTCCGCTCAGCCAGGAGTGCAAGCGGATTCTTAATTTTGCCGCGGAGGAAGCGGAAAGATTAGGACACAAGCACGTTGGAACAGAGCATTTGCTTTTGGGAGTGCTGCGCGAGGAGAAATCCTTTGGCGCGGAGATTTTGCTGGAGCGTGGATTGCGGCTTTCGGCTGTGCGTGAGGAACTGACGCGCGGCGCAGGAGAGAAAGTGCCACAGAACCGGCCCAAAGAAGCTTCGTTGTTGGCGGAATTCAGCCGCGACTTGACGCAGGCGGCGATGGAAGGACAGCTCGACCCGCTGGTGGGGCGAGACAAGGAACTCGAGCGGGCGATTCAGATCCTCTGCCGGCGGACGAAGAACAACCCGGTCTTGATCGGCGAGCCGGGAGTTGGAAAGACCGCCATCGTCGAAGGACTGGCGCAGAGAATTTCGGATGGAGATGTTCCTCCGTTTCTAGCGGACAAGCGGATTCTTTCGCTAGACCTGTCCTTGATCGTTGCAGGGACGAAGTATCGCGGACAGTTTGAAGAACGGCTGAAGACCATCATGAAGGAATTGATGGAGAGCCAAAACGCGATCGTATTCATAGACGAATTGCATACTCTAGTAGGAGCGGGTTCGGCTGAAGGTTCACTCGATGCTGCAAATATCCTGAAGCCTGCGCTAAGCCGCGGCGAGATCCAGTGCATCGGTGCGACAACTCCGGCGGAATACCGCAAGTCGGTTGAGAAAGACCGTTCGCTGGAACGGCGGTTCCAATCCGTAAAGGTTTCGGCTCCGAATGAAGAGGAAGCGATTCGCGTTCTGCAAGGAGTTCGCGACCGTTACGAAAAATTCCATGCTGTCAGTTATACGGACGAAGCCATTCGCTACGCAGTTTATCTGTCGAACCGATATATACCCGACCGTTTTCTGCCGGACAAAGCCATTGATCTGCTCGACGAGGCAGGGTCGCGGGTGAAGCTGCGCCAGGCCATGCTTCCCGATGAAGTTTCCGAAGTGCAGAAACGCGTGAAATTCATCACGCACCGCATGGAAACCGCCATTGCCAATCATGAGTTCGAAAAGGCGCGCTTCTATTCCGAAGAAGAACGAAAGGAAAAGGAGCATTTGCGGTCGCTGCGAGAAAAACTGAAAATTGACGACTCTTCGACCGGCATCGTCACGCGCGAAGATATCGAAGAAGTGGTAGCGCGTTGGACTGGGATCCAGGTTTCTGCCATCAAGGAAGACGAACAGCAGAAACTGCTGCGTATCGAAGAAGAACTGCATCGCCGGGTGATCAGTCAGGACAAAGCGATCACGGCGCTCGCTCGCGCAATTCGAAGAAGCCGCGCAGGTCTAAAGGCGCCCGGCCGCCCAGTCGGCTGCTTCCTGTTTCTGGGACCGACCGGTGTGGGCAAGACTGAAGTAGCTCGAAGGCTGGCGGAATTTTTGTTCGGCAGCGAGAAGTCGCTAGTTCGCTTCGATATGTCGGAATATATGGAAAAGCATTCCGTATCGAAATTGATCGGGGCGCCTCCAGGATATGTGGGATATGAGGAAGGCGGACAACTGACTGAGCGAGTGCGCCGCACTCCCTATTCCGTAATTCTGCTGGATGAGATTGAAAAAGCGCATCCGGACGTGTACAACATCTTGCTGCAAGTTTTCGAAGACGGACAACTCACCGACGGCCTCGGAAACACAGTGGATTTCCGCAACACGATCATCATCCTCACTTCGAACCTGGGCGCGCGGCAACTGCAAAAGCAGAGCGGCTTGGGATTCGCATCGAAGGAACTGGAATCGGTGGCCAAGAGTCAGGACGATATGGTGATGGGCGAGGTCAAGCGGGTGTTCAATCCCGAGTTCCTCAATCGTCTCGACGAAGTGATACTGTTCAATTCGCTCTTGGACGAGGATCTGTTGCGCATTATCGATTTGCTCGTAGGCCAGATTAACGAGACGCTGGTGCATCGCCAGGTGCAGATCGCACTGACACCAGAGGCGCGCCAGTGGATTTTAGAGAAGACCTGCGGCGATAGAAATTATGGCGCGCGGCCGCTCCGGCGCGCGTTACAGAAGTACGTCGAAGACCCATTGTCGGAAGCTTTGATTCAGGGCGGATTGCAACGGCCGGCTACGCTGGAGATTTTTCTCTCTACAGAAGGCCTTTCGTTCCGTCCCGCAGTTGAAGCAACCCCAGTGGCCCACTAAGAATCCTACGCGCAAGCCGGACGGGAGCGGTTCCGGCGGGGGAGCACATAATCTTGGGCGGGAATCTGCGGCCTTGAATAAGGCCGCGAGCACGAAAAATTTTGTACGTCTGTTTCAAATTCTCGCCATTGTGTCTCTGGGCATACTTGCGTTGCAGCATCCTGTTTGGGCTCAACAAACGCAGGGAGCCACAGGCCCTCAGTACGTGATCGAACGAATCGAATTCATCGGCAATCGCCGCATGCAATCGGATACTTTGCGCGCGCGAATTTTTTCACGGCCCGGCGATCCGTATAGCGAGGAAGCCGTTCGCCGCGATTTTCAAGCGCTTTGGAACACGCAATTTTTTGAAGATGTACGACTGGAAGTGGAAGACAGTCCGGATCAGCCAGACGGGAAGATCGTCGTTTTCTATCTGAAGGAGCGGCCGATTATTCGCAGGATTGAGTACAAGGGGAACAAGTCGATTTCCGAGTCGGACATTCTCGATGCATTTAAGGACAAGAAGGTAGGTCTTTCGGTGGAAGGGCAGTTTGATCCTACAAAGATCAAGCACGCGGAAGTGGTGATAAAAGAGCTACTTGCGGAACACGGGCGGCAATTTGCCACGGTCAAGCCGACTTATGAACGCATTGCCGCGACCAACGCGGTGAAATTGGTATTCAATATCGACGAAGGGCCTAAGGTAAAGGTCGGCCAGATCAAGTTCACGGGGAACAAGGTTTTTTCAGACGCAAAACTCTTGAGAGCCATGCGCCATGACCGTCCTTATTCGATCCCGCTCTATGTCACGTATATTGCGGTTCTGAACAAGACCTACGATCGCCAAAAGCTGGACGAAGACCTGGAAATAGGCATTAAGGGTTTGTATCGCGACCACGGCTACTTCAAAGTGAGCGTCGGAGATCCGATTTTGAATACCGTGGATGAAGACCGTCCCGGCGTGAAAGGACCCTGGCCCATGCTTGGTTCGAAGCATGGCAAGCGAGTTGACATAACGATTCCGATTGAAGAAGGCGATCAATTCCGGATGGGAAGCTTGAAATTTCGCAGCAGCGATCCGGAAGTAGGGCTTGTTTTCAAGTCCGAACTTTTGGCTCGCGTTTTCCCGATAAAAGAAGGAGAGATTTTTTCGGCGGACAAAGTTCGCAAGGCGCTCGACAACTACAAGAAGTTGTACGGCGAATACGGCTATATTGATTTCGTCGCCGAACCGGACACGGAGATCGACAGCCAGAAGAAACTCATCAATCTGGTAATGGAATTCACGCAGGATAAGCAATATTTTGTGCGGCGCATCGAGTTCTCGGGCAATACCACGACGCGCGACAAAGTAATTCGCCGCGAAATTCTGCTGGACGAAGGCCAGGTGTACAACAACCGGCTGTGGGAATTGAGCTTGTTGCGACTCAACCAACTCGGATATTTCGACGTCATCAAACCAGAAAACGCCGAGCTTAAACGGAACAACAAAGCCGGCACGGTGGATATCAAACTGAAGGTGCATGAGAAGGGGAAACAATCCATCAGCTTTTCAGGAGGTGTGAGCGGAATCGCTGGCACGTTTGTCAGCGCTTCTTATCAGACGAATAATTTTCTGGGACTGGGCGAAACGCTGACATTGTCGGCGCAATTGGGCAGTTTCCAGAAGGGCTATACGTTCGGATTCACCGAGCCGTTTCTCTTCGATCGCCCTATTACTTCCGGCTTTACTATTTTTGCCAGCAAAATTTCGTTTAACCAAGAAAAGCAATTTGGCGCTTTGCTGGGCGAGAACGTGGCCTTGAATCCGGCGTTGCAACAGAATTACGACACGAACATTAAGGGTTTCACGGTATTCCTGAGCGAACCGCTGCGAAGGTTTTCTTTCGCGCGCGTCGGCCTGACTTACGGATTTTCGACAACGGATATCACGACGTTCAGCCAGTCGGCGCAGTTGCTGTTTGACAGCATCCAGTTCACCAGCCTGGCCGGGCCGTCCGCGCTGAATGGAATTCACTCGAGCAAGATCACTCCGACGATCAGCTACAGCACGGTGAACAATCCGCAAAACCCGACACACGGGAAAAGTTTCTATTACGGCTTGTCGTTCGAAGGCGGCCCTATCGGCGGGAACGTCAACACCTTCAGCAATACTTTTTCGACGAGCTATTTTCACCAAGTCAACAAGCGGCGCAATGTGTTCGCGGTGAAGTACCAAACCGCACTGATCACGGGCTATGGCGGAAAGGATATTCCTCCATTTAACCGCTTCTATCTGGGCGGCGAGCAGGACGTTCGAGGTTTTAATTTCTACACCATATCTCCTTTTGTGGCGATTCCTTTTTCGACCAGCACCAGCATCATTTATTTCGATCCCAGAAGGCTTGGACCGACAGGCGCTCCCACGCCGCAGGCGCTTACCGTGCCGCTGTTAGAATTCATTCCCACACGCCCAGGAGGGGACTATCAAAACGTTCTGAACCTGGAATATCGCATTCCAATCGCGGGGCCGGTGACGCTGGTCGCGTTCAACGACCTGGGAGTGAATGGCATTCTGCGGCAATCGCAATTAGCATTGGATCCTGCGGCGGTGGCGTTGTTCCAGGAACAATATCCCAATGCTGATTTCCCGAACGTACACGTGACGAACAACCTGCCCATCATCCACGGCACGAATTTCCATCCGCGCACTTCGGCGGGTTTGGAGCTGCAGGTTATTCTGCCAATCGTCAACGCGCCGTTTCGCGTTTATTATGCGTACAATTATTTACGGTTGACGGGAACGATCGAAGCGCCAGAGGGCGCCTATTCCTTGAGCGACGCGGTTAAAAATACATTGCCGCCCGGGGTTCTACAGACGCAGATCGCTCCGGAACTCCAAGCGATTCTTTCTCAGCAGATCCAAAAGATCCCGGCCGGACTGGTGGAGCCGAGGCAAACTTTCAGGTTCACGGTGGGAAAGACCTTTTAGTGTAGAGATTCCATTTCCAGAAATTACTGCGACGCGGGGGAAGTCATTTTATGCGCGCAGACATAAACATTCGATATGGGACGGAGGAGTGAGGATGCGAGTTTGGAAAATAGGCGCGGCAATCGTTTTGGCCGCTGGGTTAGTTGGATGCGGCGGAAACTCGACGCCAGTTGGAGTTACGGTGATTCCGACCGGCACGGCCGCGTCGCCCCTTCCGGCGATTGTAAACAACCAGCCTGGATTACCGCCGGGTCAGATACAGTTTTCAGCCAACGTAACCGGCACTTCCACATCCACGGTGAACTGGTTCATTTGTCTGCCACCTCCGAATCTTACAGTGAAAAATCCAATACCGCTAAATTGCGGGCAGCTGACCGGATTTGGAACGATAAGCAGCAATGGCCTCTATGTAGCTCCGCCGACACCGCCGACACCGAGTGTTTTCGTGGTTGCGGCGCAAAGTACGGTCAACACGAACATTTATGGAATCAGTTTTGTTCAGGTAGGTTCCGGCGTGACTGTTTCTATAGCGCCGAGCAGTGCGACGATCGCTCCAGGAGAAAGCATTTTATTCACGCCGACAGTTCGGGGCGCCACAAATACTGCGGTGACGTGGAGCGTGACAGCGGACAGCATGACGGTTGTCGGCGGCAACTCGACCATCGGTTTTATCTGCCCGAATCCAGCCGCGCCGCAACCGTGTCCCGCAGGGACGTATATCGCGCCATTGACTTCACCGGGCACTGTAACCATTACTGCGACCTCTGCCGCGGACAGCACCGCGTTTGGGACGGCGTCAGTAACTGTTGCGACCTCGGCGAGCCAAGCCACAATTACTTCTATCGTGCCGTCAGCGGCCCAAGAGGGCTCGGTGCAGCAAGATGTGTACTTGAATGGCACGAATTTCTTATCGACCAACAAGGTTCTGGTGTCCGGCGTTCCGGTTCCAACAATATTTCTGAGCAGTTCACTGCTTCGCGCCACGATACCGGCAGCTCAGCTGGTTTCGCCGGCGGCTTGTTCGCCACAGGCAGCGGTACCGCAAATTCCTATCGTAATTCAAAGCCAGAATGGAGATGTTTCGCTGCCTCAAAGTTTAACCATCAACCCTTCGCGTCCAGCCCTGGTAGCTTCGTCGCCCGATAGCACTGTAGCGAGCGCTGCGAGTGTGGGAATAACTCTGACCGGCGGATATTTTTCGCCCTGCACGTCGGCGTTTTTTAATGCGCAGCCGGAGACGATTAGCGCCAACGGAAGCACAAGGGTGCTGCAGCTTACAATTTCGAGTACGGATTTCGGTCCGCCGGGACTTTATCCAATCGTAGTAAAGAACACAGACGTCGTGGCGCCGAATCCTCCGATTTCGGCGGTGAACCTTTCCATCGAGCCTACTTCGTTTGCGACGGCGCCCAGTGGCTCCATCGCTGTGGGGTCCGGTCCGTCGGCAATCTCGATCGATCCTGTGCTGAATGAGGCAGTCGTAGCGAATACTGGGACAAACACGGTCAGCATCATTAATCTAGCCACGAATGCGGTAGTGCCGGTAACGGTCGGTCCGACCCCGACGGGGGTGGCTATCGACGATCAGCTGCCTCACCATCTCGCCGTGGTAGTCAACAACGGAAGCGCGGCGAGTGGAGGCAATAGCGTTACCGCGATAGACCTCACCACGCTCGCGACGTCCACTTTGACTTTTCCCGACACTTCTGTTCCGCCGACTCCTCTCGCTCTGCCGTTCTCTATCGGGATTAACTCATCGACTCACCGAGCAATCGTTACGCAGCAATCGACGAACCTCGCTTTCATACTTGATCTTTCCACCGGTACGCCGGTGATCGTGCAGCAAATTGGCGGCGCATTGTCCTCCTACAGCACCGGAGCTACTCCGTCGGTGACGATTGACCCGCGGCTAAACTGGGCCATCGTTACGCCTGGCGGAGGAGGGTCGGTGAACGTCGTAGATCTCGGACGAAGTCCGGGCGCGACTTCGGGAGACGCTATCGGCCGGCCTCCAGCGGTGATTGCAAGTCTTTCGGTATCCACGTCGACCCAAGGGGTCGGCATGAACAGCCAGACGCACCAGGCGCTGCTGACCGATCCCAACGGGGGCACGCTTACCACGTACAGCCTGCTGGACAACACGGTGAGCAGCGTGCCATTCCGCCTGAATGGAAACCCAATCAATCAGCTCGGGTTTGTGGCAGCGGCTATAAATCCGCTTTCGAACGTAGGCATCGCCGTTAATGCGCTCGCGGGGACAGCAGCCATCGTGGATATGGAGAACAGCAATGTTCTACAGACTGTGACGGGCTTGAACTCACCGCAAGCGGTAGCCATTGATGCGGCAACGAATCAGGCATTCGTTGTGAATCGAGGAAACAACACAGTTTCAGTTGTAACGCTTGGTGTATCGGGACAGTTCCGGCCTCTGCAAATTGTGGAGTCCAGTCCAGCGATAGCGTTCGTGACGAATCCGACGACTCCAGTGACTCTGACGATCAACGGAATTGGTTTTTCAGGATCTCCGCAAGTAGTCGTTGATGGAACTCCGCTGCCGGCCGGTGACGTGACGGTCGTGAGCAACAGACAGATTCTCGCCACGCTCCCTGCGTCAATGGTCACGAACGCGCGGAACTTCATTGTGTACGTACAAAGCGGCGGACAATGGTCGAACACTACGGAACTCGCACTGGTTCAGCCGGTTCCCGCAGGTAACACGCCCGTGGGGGTAGCTGTCGACCAGGCTCTCGATCAGGCGGTGGTAACGAATAATGGCGATAACACCGTATCAATTTTAAATTTGCTCACAGGCACCCCGATCCCTTCGGGTTCAACGGTTTCGGTGGGATCAAATCCTACAGGCGTTTCCGTAATCGACCGGTTGGGGTTGGCGGTGGTAGCTAATGGTTCCAGTAACAACGTCACGATTTTGGACGAGAAGGGAATCAATGGAGTTTTCGCGGCTCCTACGACGCTGCCACTTTGCGGACCTTGTACAGCGCCAGCCGGCGTCGGCCTGAATTCAGACACGGCTACTGCCGGTGTTGCAGACACGACTTCGAATGATGTTAGTTTCGTGGTGCTTCCGGCGACAGGCACGAGTGGGACTCTCGGCAACACTTTGACGGTGGATCAGTTTCCCGTGGCAGTCTCAATGGCTCCGGTGCTGTTGTCTCCGCCGATACCGGGGGTGATCACGACGCTGGACTATGCCGCCGTGGCCACGGATTCGGAGGCGAACAATGCGCCGTCGAGCAGCGTTGATTTGGTGAATGTCGCGGCAGCCTCGATTGTCAAAGCGGTTACTCCTTTCCAGTTGCCTACAGGCGTTGTGTTTGACCCGGTAAACCAGGATTTCCTGGTGACCGACAGCGTGATCAACAACGTGGCGATTATCGATCCAAACACCTTCATCACCACTTCATTTAGGGTGGGTATTGGCCCGACGTCACTCGATTACAACTATCAGACCAGCACGCTTGTAACTAACAATGCCGTGAGCAATACGATTTCCGTTGTGGGTTATGTGTGCCCGCCGAACCCGAATGGTCCGTCTATGTGCGCGGGCCCGAAAGTCCGCGATATATTGGGAGTCGGAGGCGTCTTACAGCCGGCGGCGATCATAGTCGGCCCCAATTCGATAGCGGTCGACTTGAAGCTGAATCTAGGTGTGATCGTAGACCAGAGCAACAACCGGGTACTGCTCGTTCCGCTGCCGCACTAGTTGCTCGCGGCGACTCAAGTTGAGCGCCCGGATTGCAGGCCAACCTCTCTTCGGGCCGGAGCATCCGAAGTTAGAAGGGGCATTTGAGGAAATCCGATTGACCTGTTTCTGTGGCGACGGCTATAATCTCTGATTTGTGTTTAGAGAATTATTCGAATAAGGAGTGAGAATGAAGATTCGATTTGGAATTACGGCCATGGCGGCCCTGATGATGTTGCCTACAGTCTGGGCACAGTCGAACGGCGCTGGGGCGGCGAAAGTGGGAGTAATCAGCGTCCAAGCGGCGATTCAGAGCACGGCAGAAGGCAAGCAGGCTGCAGCCGAGCTGCAATCGCAGTTTGCGCCGCGACAGACAGAACTTGATAACTTGCGCAAGCAGATCGAGGATTTGCAAACGCGACTGCGCACGACGTCGAATACTCTGAGCGACGAAGAGAAAGCGCGTCTTGCCCGCGAAGGAGATCAGTACACACGTACCTATCAACGCAAGCAGCAGGATTCGCAGGACGATTACACGGAAGCCGAGCGTGAAATCGTGGACCGCATCGGCCGTAAGATGATCGATGTCCTCGACAAATATTCGAAGGAGAACGGCTACAGCGTAATTCTGGATACTTCCGCGCAGAACACTCCAGTGATCTATGCTGCGAACACCATCGACGTCACCCAGGACATCATCAAACTTTACGATCAGAGCTACCCGGTAAAGAATGCAGCAGCTGCAAGACCTCCGGCTGCGAGACCGACAACACCGAAGCCGGCACCTGCACAGCCGGCACAGCAGCAACCTGCGCCTCACTAGTTTTTGATATATTTAGAGGATGAAAGGCCTCGCCGTATGAGCGGCGGGGCTTTTTTTTCGGTCATTTCGTGATCGAGGGGGGCGAAGGCGGGCCGAGGGCCCAATAAGGGTGGCCTTGCGTTTTCGAGGCCGGGAAATTATACTGGATTGCTTCCAGAAAGGTCGCATGTCCCAGTGGGCGCGAGCCCACTTTTTTGTTGGGCGCGAGAATGGCGTCAGCGCCGGACTGCCTGCCGGGCGGGTAGTAATGGGACGTAGTGCGGGTTCGTGAGCTGGCCCGTTAAATAGCATGCAACTGGAAAAGATTCGTGAGGCGGCGGAGCGGGTGGCGGGTTCGCTAGGCCTCGAAATTTTCGACGTAGAATGGAAGATAGGCAAGCAGCGGCTTCTGCGGGTCTATATCGACCGTTTGCCCGGTCCGCAGAACCCGGAGGGGCTCGGTGTCACCCATAAAGACTGCGAACGGGTGAGCGACCAGCTAAGCGTGATCCTGGATATAGAGGATTTGGTTCCGGGGCCGGCTTACGTTCTGGAGGTTAGTTCTCCGGGGCTGGATCGGAAACTGATCAAACCGGCGGATTACGAGCGTTTTGTCGGACGGCTCGCGCGGGTTTGGGTGACTGAAGCGATTGAGAAGCAGAATTATTTCGAGGGACGTTTGGCCGGCTATGCAGACGGGATTGTGAAGCTGAATGTAAATGAGCGCGAGCTGGCGGTGCCTTTCGCGAATATTAAAAAGGCGAATTTAGTTGTTGAGTTATAGGCAATTGCGCGGCGCCACGGTTACGGCGCGAGAAGCTTTTGCAGGACAAGCATCTAAATATTTTGAATTGATATTCGGGAGAAACTCAAATGGCGAGTCTGCTGTACCAGACAATCGAGCAGATCAGCCGGGAGAAACACATTGAACCCGAGATCATCGTTGCAGCCATTGAGGATGCGATGGTGGTGGCGGCGCGGAAATATTACCGGACTGAGGAAGATCTCCGCTCGAAGTTCAATCCAGAATCCGGCCAGGTAGATGTGTTTTCGGTGCACACCGTGGTGGAAGAAGTCACGGACCCGTTGCGCGAAATCTCGCTCGGAGATGCCAAAAAACGCCAGCCTGAAATCGAGGTAGGCGGTGAAGTGATCGAAAACAAGCCGACAGATGTGCTCGGGAGAATCGCAGCGCAGACGGCCAAGCAGGTGATTCTGCAGAAAGTGCGCGAGGCCGAGCGCGATACGATTTACAACGAATTCCACACGCGCGTCGGCGAGCTAATCAACAGCGTGGTTAAGCGCATGGAAGGCCCTGACATCGTCGTGGATCTGGGGCGCACCGAAGCGCGGCTGCCCAAGCGCGAGCAGTCACGCTTAGAGGCTTACAATGTTGGCGACCGGCTGCGCGTGACAATTCGCGCGGTGGAACGCGCAGCGAAAGGGCCGCAAGTGGTTGTGTCGCGCGCCGATCCTGCTCTGGTGCAGCGGTTGTTCGAAATGGAAGTGCCGGAGATTTATGACGGCACGGTACAAATCCGTGCGGTTGCCCGCGAAGCCGGCGAGCGAACGAAGATTGCGGTCGAGAGCCGCGACAAGGACGTGGACCCGGTCGGCGCTTGCGTGGGTATGAAGGGAATGCGCGTGCAGTCCATCATCCGGGAACTGCGCGGCGAGAAGATCGACATTATTCCCTATAACGAAGAGACCATCGCGTTCGCGCAAAAGGCGTTGAGCCCGGCGAAAGTTACGCGTGTGCAAGTGGTGGATCCCGAAGAAAAAAGATTGGAAGTGATCGTAGAGGATACTCAACTCTCTCTCGCTATCGGCAAGAAGGGCCAGAACGTGCGGCTCGCGAGCAAATTGATCGGCTGGAATATTGACATCAAGAGCGAGGAAGAGAAGCGCCGGGAGATCGAAGCGCAGATGGCTGCGCTTACTGCTCCTGGAACGCCGCTGACAGAGCTGGCGGGTGTGGGTCCGAAGACGATCGAGAAACTCGAGTCTGCCGGAATCACTTCGGTGGAGAAACTCGCGGATATGACCCCGGAGCAGCTGGTGGAAATTCCGGGCATTGGCGAGAAGATGGTTGAAAAGATTCACCAATCGGTAGCGGCATACTTCGAAGCTCTGGAAACGCAGGCCACTGCTCCTCCGGACCAGCCTATCGAATCGGCGGAGACCGTGGCAGAGGGCACCGGAGAAAATTCCGAGAAGCCGGAAGGTCCGGGTGAAGTGGCGGACGTTCCCGACACAGGCGAAGCATCCACAGAGGCCGAGGTCGGCGAGCAGCCAGAGTTGCCTGAAGCGCCCGAGATAGGCGACGAGCGGGGCTCGGACGCCTTGGACTCGCCTGGTACCGCAGATACCAGGGAGCTAGCGGGTGAGGAAACTCCGCGCCATTCTGTTGAAGACGCGGGAGCAGACACGAAGTCGGAAGATCACGCAGAGAAGTAGGTTCCAGGGAATTTTGTAGCGAAAGAGGCTGATGGCAGATTCTAATCAAGTCCGAATAAACGAACTCGCCAGGGAACTCGAGATCAAGGCAAAAGTCCTGATCGAGTACCTACCGGAAATTGGCGTGGTCGAGAAGAAAACGCACTCGAGCTCAATCGACAACTCTCATGCCGAGCTCGTGCGAAGGCACTTCTCTGGACTGGCGGTAAAAGAAGCCGAGGCTGAAGCCGAGAAGGCAAAGGCCGCAGCGGCGAAGTCCAAGCCGCCTCGCCCGGCGACCGTACAGACGCAAGCGCCGGCCCAGCGCCCGGTACCGGCGGCATCTGCCGCTCCGGTAGCTGCACCCGCTGCCCGTCCGGCTGCTATTCCACCGGCAGGGACGCAAGCTCGTCCGGCAAGCGCACCTGCTCCAGCGAGTGCTGCGACTCCAGCGCATCCAACAGCGAAGGCAACGCAGCCCGCGGCAAAACCTGGAGTTTCGCCGGCCGGAACAGTCCCTGCTGCGGCTCGTCCTACTCGGCCCGGAATTGCGCCGACTCCAGGATCACCCGCTACTGCTGCCGCGCGACCAGTGGCACCCGGTGCGACTCCTGGACAAACGGGCGCTCCGGCAAGTTACCGCCCAGCGGCTCCAGGTGGATATAGGCAAACCGGCGCGCCGCCTTCGGGTCAAAGATATCCATCGAGCCCTGGCGCTCCGTCGGGTTCGGCACAAAGCCGGCCCTCGCAAGGATTTCGTCCGGCAGCTCCAGGGCAGGCTCGGCCTGGAAGCGCTCCGGGACAAGGTCGTCCCGGCGGTCCTCGGCCGGGAGGCGGAGCGCCTTCACGTTTTCCGCAGCGGCCAGGGAGCGGCGGTGGCCGTCCGGGACAAGACCCAGTAGGAGGCCAACGGCCAGGGGCCGGTGTGCCCAAGGCCGAGCCAGGCAAGCCACTGTATGCACGGAAACCACCCGCGCGTGGGCGTCCGCTGATTGAAAAGCGATATGCGGAAGGGGAGCGCAAACTTCATCCAGTGCGTCCTCGAGCCGGTGCAGGTCCGGGACGTTCCACACAGGTTGAACAGGCCGCGCCGATCAAACGCGAGCCGCGCGCGGTCACGGTTACTGAAGGAATTACTGTTCGCGAGCTGGCTGAGAAGCTGGATATTCGCGCCAAGGAATTATTGAAGACGTTGCTCGACCGAGGAGTGTTCGCCAGCATCAACCAAGCGCTGGACGTGCCGACCGCAACGAACCTGGCTGAAGCTTTCAACGGAATCGTTCAAGTGGTTACGTTTGAAGAGCAGGTTGTGCAGGAAGAAAAGATCAAAGAGGAGCGGACGGGTAACGAAGTTCCGCGCGCTCCGGTAGTCACCGTGATGGGCCACGTGGACCACGGCAAGACCAGCTTGCTGGACGTGATCCGGGAAGCGGACGTTGCGGGCGGCGAAGCAGGCGGAATCACCCAGCATATTGGAGCATACGAAGCGCACGTGAACGGCAAGCGCATCGTGTTCATCGACACTCCGGGCCACGAGGCCTTCACTCGCATGCGAGCGCGCGGCGCGAAAGTAACTGATATCGTTGTGCTGGTGGTGGGCGCGGACGATGGCATCATGCCGCAGACGGAAGAAGCTATTTCGCATGCTCGCGCAGCTGCAGTTCCAATGGTTGTCGCCATCAACAAGATCGACAAGCCTGACGCCCAGCCGGAACGCGTAAAGCGCCAGCTCTCAGACAAAGGGCTGATGCCCGAAGAATGGGGCGGCGACACTGTTATGGTCGAAGTTTCGGCCAAAATGAAGACGAACATTCCCAAGCTGCTCGAAATGATCCTACTTGTGGGCGATCTTCGCGAGTTGAAGGCTGATCCGGACGTTCCAGCGAGCGGCACTGTGCTGGAATCGCGTGTGGACAAAGGCCGCGGCCCAGTGGCAACCATGCTCGTTCAAAACGGCACTTTGCACGTAGGAGATGTGTTCATCGTTGGCGCGGTGTACGGAAAAGTTCGCGCTATGTTTGACGATCGCGGAGCGGCCATCAAACAGGCAGGCCCGTCCACGCCGGTAGAAGTTCTTGGTCTGCAGAGCGTGCCGGAAGCGGGCGATCAATTTCAGGTGGCGGACGAAGCTAAGGCCCGGCACATCGTTGAATACCGTCAGGGCAAGCAGCGCGAAGCGTCGCTGGCGAAATCCGCAAGCGGCCGTCTGACGCTCGATCAATTACACGAGCAGTTGAAAGTGGGCGAAGTGAAAGAACTTCCCGTGGTGGTGAAGGCGGACGTGCAGGGATCCGTCGAAGTGCTCAATGAAATGCTGCCGAAGCTTTCCACTGATCAGGTGAAGCTGAAAGTAATTCATGCAAGCGTTGGAGCGGTGAACGAAAGCGATGTGCTGCTGGCATCGACGTCCGGCGCGGTGATCGTCGCGTTCAACGTGAGGCCGGAGCGAAAAGCTTCGGATCTCGCGCAACGGGAAGGCGTGGACATTCGCCCTTATACGATCATTTACGAGTTGCAGGACGAATTAAAGAAAGCCATGTCCGGATTGCTTGCCCCCGTAATTAAAGAGACTTATCTGGGCCGCGCAGAAGTGCGCAATACATTCAAGGTGAAAGGCGTGGGAACTATCGCCGGATGTTCGGTGCAAGACGGCATCATGAAGCGCGACGCGGAAGTTCGCGTGAAGCGCGATGGCGTTGTAATTTACACTGGACGGATTACTTCACTGAAGCGTTTCAAGGAAGACGCCAACGAAGTCCGCCAAGGGTTTGAATGCGGCGTCGGCGTTTCGAATTTTTCGGACGTAAAAGTGGGCGACATTCTTGAGTGCTTCAAGATGGAAAAGACCGTCGCGCTCGAGATGCCTCCCCCCAGTGAACGGCCTCGCCGGCAGGAACGTGCAGGGCGGCAGGAAAGCGCGTAAGAGCGGCGGAATCGTTAAAAAGTAATTTTCTACTCTCCCGTTTCAGCACGATTTACGGGGGCGAAAATGCCGATCGGTCTCCTCACTCTTGAAATTCACATCGCCGATGCGCAGTCCCTCAAAGATAAGCGGCAAGTTCTGCGCAGCCTGAAAGACCGTTTGCGCGCCCACTTTAACGTGGCAGTGGCGGAGCTCGAACATCAGGAACTGTGGCAACGGTCAAAGATCGGGGTAGTAAGCATTTCGGGAGACGGCAAATATCTGGAAGAATCGCTCGCGGCGGTCGCGGCGGAATCGGAACGCTTGCTCGGACGCGACTTGGTTTCGCAGGAGATAGATTATTTCGAGGATGGCGAATAATGCTTGGCGGACACCGATCGGAACGAATCGCTGAAGAAATTCGGAACGAAGTGAGTTTAATGCTGGCGGGCGAACTGAAAGATCCACGGCTGGCCGGACCAGTAATGGTGACTGAAGTGCGCTTGGGCGCGGGCATGCGCACCGTGCGCGTATTCGTGCAATTGGCGGAAGATGATAGCGAACGCGCGGAAACGTTGGCAGGACTGAAAGCCGCCTCAGGCTACGTGCGTCACGAGTTGGTGGAGCGCTTGCGGCTTCGGAGAGCGCCCGAAATAATTTTTCTGCTCGACGAATCGGAAGAATACGGTCAACATATCGACCAACTGCTAAAGAAGGCAAAACCGCCGGAGACTTTGTAGTCGACTTTTCTCGTTTTCTGGCAAGAAGAATGCAATGCGCCGCATTCAGAGTGCGGCAGAACGACGACGAAAATCTAAAACGATGCCCCGAACTCCTCAGCCTTTGCCATACGACGGGATTCTGGTCGTCAACAAGCCGCGCGGAAAAACTTCGCACGACGTGGTAGAGGCTGTGCGCCGACTTGTCGGTTTCCGCGGCATCGGGCATTTCGGGACTCTCGACCCGCTGGCCACCGGGGTTCTCGTTCTTGCGCTGGGTCGCGCGACACGCCTGGCGCGGTTTTACAGCAGCCGCCGAAAGAGATACAGCTTCGCGGTGCGTTTTGGATTTTCTACTGACACTTATGACGCGGATGGGGAGGCCTCCGGCCCCGATATGGCTCCTGTACTAAATCCGAAAGAACTGGAAGGATTTGCGGCCGGATTTCTAGGCAAGATCAAACAGACTCCGCCGTCTTTTTCCGCCAAGAAGATTCATGGGCGGCCCGCGCATGAACTGGCGCGAAAAAATAAGCCGGTAAAGCTGGAGGCTGTAGAAGTGGAAGTGTGCGAATTCAAGCTCACGGGCGTGGAAGGGTCGACTGCACGGTTCGAGGTCGAATGCGGGGCCGGAACCTACATTCGTTCACTGGCGCATGATCTAGGAGCGCTGCAAGGCTCGGGCGCGCACCTCGCGGAGATTACCCGCACGGCGGTCGGCGAGTTTACTCTGGACCAGGCCGGCCAACTTCCCGAACTCGATCAGGAGGCCAAGACCGGGCGTTTGGAAAAACGCATAATTCGTCTGGAAAATTTATTGCCGGAATTGCCGCGCGCGACCATATTGCCGATCGTCGAAAAGCGAGTGCGTCACGGCGCAAAGTTCAACGTCTCGCTGGCTCAAATTCAACCTGGGCAAGCGTCGCCAGTGCCTGGGGCACCCTCGCAACTCGACTCGGACGATTGGAAGCCGTCGCGGTTGCGAGTATTCAATCAGCAGGGGCAATTGATTGCCATTGCCGAGCCAGTGGTGCCGCGGACCTACCAGCCAATCGTAGTTCTCGAAGCTATTTCGTAACGATTCCGATTCGATTTTTGCCAAGCCCGCGTGAATTCGGCCGCTACGCCTATTGCGGCGGCGGATCGGTCGGTTGTTGCGGCACAGGTTGAGGCGGAGGTGGCTGTGGTTGAGCTTCGGGCCCTGGCGCGGGAGTGGGTTGCTGCTGCTGAGGCGCGCCGGGCCGCTCTGGTCGTTCCTGGCGTTCCTGGCGCGTCGGTCCCTGCGAACCGACGCCTTCCAAGGCGCCTCGCCCAGCGTAGATTAAATGATCTTTGCGTGGAGCTAGCGCAACCATTCTCGGCGTCACGAGTATGAGAACTTCGGTATCTTGTTTCTGGACATCCTCCGCCGATCCCAACAAGCCAACGCCAGTTAGCCCGCCGAAAGCAGGTGTGCCGTTCAAGCCACGCATATATTGCGGCGAGCGGTAGCCTGCCAAGGCTGCCGTTTGATCCGTTTTTATGCGCACGGTCTGATGAATCTCTTCGTTCGCCACCACAGGGATGTTGTTGAGGATTGTTCCGGTCAGGCTGGTAATACTGAATTCAAGCTGCAGAGTCACTTCGTCATTTTGATGAATACGCGGCGTTGCCTTCATCTTAACGCCCACGTCAATATATTCGGCGTTGGGAAACTGAGTACCGGCGACTGAGGCGTTGCCAGCTCCGCTCAAAAATTCAGAAGAATTAATTATGATTGATACGGTATTCGAGCCATTGTTGGCGACGGCCAGGTCCGGCTGTCCTGAGTCCGTAAAGATGGCAGTGGCCAGTGAAAGCGGATTGGTCTCAACAGGAAATTGAAAAAATGGAGCAAACGTCCCGTCGCCTATTCCGAGGAGGACGGATACGGCATTGTCAGTTTGATCTGAGACGGCCAAATCGGGACGGCCGTCAACGTTGTAATCGGCGATCGCGATGGATGTGGGGCCATTACCGGCGGGAAAGCTGTTTGTTGGGCCAAACGTGCCGTCACCGACACCCAGAAGAATCGAAACAGAGGCACCGGAAAGCGTATCCGTTCCCGCGCCATTATTTGCGACCGCGAGGTCCAGGATGTTGTCGCCGTTAAAGTCGGCTGCCGCCACATAGACGGGCGCTTGTCCGGTCGGAAAGGTCGTGGGTTTGGTAAATGTTCCATCCCCGTTTCCAAGGTAGACGGACACTGTGTTGTCCGTTTGATTGGTAACGGCCAGATCCAACTTGCCGTCGTTATTGAAATCGGCGACAACGAGACCAGTGGGTGCATTACCGGTGGTTAAATTCACAGGGGGCGCGAAGGTTCCGTCTCCGTTTCCAGTGAAGATGGAAACCGTGTTGTCCTGCTGATTGGCAACTAGCAGATCAAGTTCTCCGCTGGTGGTTAACGTCGCTGCGACGACGGAGGTCGGATGGGTTCCCGTCTTGATAGGTGAACCGGAAGCCGCCGCAAAGGTTCCGTCACCGTTACCGAGCAGAATTGTTAGCGTGTTGTCGGTTTGGTTGGCTACGGCGAGGCCTATGTTCGTATTGTTCTTCGAGTTAAAGGTGCCAGTTGCAATTGAAGTGGGGCCGACGCCGGTCGTGGGCTTCAGCGTGACCGGGTTCTGAAAGGTTCCATCGCCATTGCCCAGAAAAATGGAAAGGTTGTTATCGACGAAATTCGCTACGATGAGATCCTGGAAATTATCACCGTTCAAATCGGCGGTGGTAACGAAATCAGGAGCGTTTCCGGTAGCAACGGTCGTAATCGGAAAATTCGTACTGTTCACGCCCGGAATACTGGTGCCCGAACCCGTGCCCAGGCTCGCGGAATATTGCGCCAGCGAGACGGGGAAGCGTTCACCCACGAAAAACGTCGCCGGCTGGTTGTCTTCAGCGCGCAACAAAATGCGGCGGCCGTGGCGTACCAGGGATAGCATCTCCGAAAAACTTGCCGCAGCCCCGGGAATGGTGGCGAGAAAAGTTGACGCGCCGCCTCCGAAGGCGACAACCGGCGGAATCAGCGAGCCGACGTTTACTTGTCCCGAACCGAGCAACCCGGCGAGTTGAGTTGGAGAAAGACCTCCCAAAGTGGAACCACCGAAGATTTGGGTAAGCACAGCGACTAGTCCAGGAAGGCCGGATTCCGCTTCGGCTACGGCGTTCGACGGAATAGTAAAAACCTGGCCGGTTTGCGGCGGGAGGATTCCAAGCTGTTCCGCATAATTTCGATCCATTTCAAGAATTTCAACCTCCAGGACTAGCTCTCCGACAGGCTGATCGAGATCCTCGATTACTCCACTGGCTACAGCAATCGCTTGTGGCGAAGCGCGCATGGTCAGGGTGCGACTACGAGTGTCCAGCTGGATCCGCGTGATTCCTGCAATATCGCGCACCAAGTGCGAGATTTCCGTCATTTGTTCCGGAGTTTCTGTGGCGGAAAATAGAACTGTGCGAATGATCGAGACGTCGTAATCTTTTCGTTTCTGGTTCGTATCGTCGGCTACAAAAAACAGGTGTTTGGTCAGCGGTCGCCAGAAAGTGCGGGATTCTTCGCCCAAGAGCCGCGTTACTGTGGCGAAGTCCAGATCGTTCGCATCGAGGTGCACCTGGCGGGAACGCAAGTCGACGTCGAATGCCACATCGACGCCGAACTTTCGCGCGATCTCTTCATATGCGCTTTGAGTATCGCCGCGGAGATGGAAATCTTGCTTTCCCGGCAGATGTTCCAAGTGCACTTCACGCGGCGGTTCAGGGCCCGAAAAAACTTGCTTCGCCTGACTGGGATCCAGGGCCGCGAGTTCCGTCAATCGGTCACGAATCACCTTGTTGCTGGGATCTAGTTCGCGAGCTTCGCGTAACATGTGCAGCGCGGCGGGAATCTCACCGGAAATAGCGTGCCGCTCGGCAAGATCGACTTTCATTTGGACCACATGGCTCTTGGCTATTTCCCGGCGTGTAAAGTACTCGCTATCGGTTGGCGCCCAGTTGACAGCGTCGGAGTAGGCTTCGAAGGCTGCGGTCCAGTCACCTTGTTCTTCTGCGCGAAGACCCTGCTTATTGGCCTGCTTGGCTTTTTTAAGGTCGGCTTTCACCGGTGGAGAACTTGGAGTACTTGAATTGTTCGCCGTGGCGGGTGATGTTGATTTGCTCGTTGCGTCGGAAGCGTTGGCGGGCTGCGACTGCTGCGTTTGCGCCGGCTTGGTGCTGCTGGATTGAGATTGACCATCGGCGGGCACCGTCGCTCGCGCCGACGCGGCATGAAAAGTACCCAGGAAAGCAATCGCCAACAGGGCAGCCAAAGCTGCAGAGAGCTTAACCGAACTTGGGTTGCGCACAGATGGCATAGAGTGATTAGACGCTGCGTGCCTAGCTTGAGTTATCAAGGGGCTAAGCGTTTGCAGTGGGTTAACGCATATATTGTACAGGGAAGCGCGAGTTGCCGAACACGCCTGGATTTCCTTGCTGTTGCCATCACTGTGAGATACACTGAGAATGCTAGTTGACACACGTTTACAACTAGGATTTCATGCTATCTGCTCTTCTGGTCGCACTTCGTGAAGGCGTCGAAGCCGCGCTTGTCGTCGGTATCGTCCTCGTATATCTCAATCGTACCGGGCGCCGCGCGCTTACAGGCTACGTGTGGGCAGGAGTAATTCTGGCGACTGTTGCTAGTGTTGTCGCCGCGGTACTCCTACAGCGATGGCATGTAAGCGAGGATGGCTTTGAAGGGCTGCTGATGCTCGCGGCCGGCGTGCTGGTGGTGACCATGATCGTGTGGATGAACCACGTGGCGCGCCATCTTAAGAAGCACATCGAGGAGCGGGTAGAAACTTATGCCCAGCAGTCCACACGCGCCGCCGGATGGGGAATAGGTTTTTTCGTGTTTCTGATGGTGGTGCGGGAAGGCGCGGAGCTGGTTCTAATCCTGCGTGCAGTGGAACTTTCGAGCGCCGGCGTGCAGGTATGGATTGGAACCGGACTCGGTATCGCGATCGCTGTCGCCGTAGGTCTTTTCTTTTTTCAAGGTACGCTACGAATTCCGCTTCATCGTTTTTTTGCGGCCACCAGCACGATTCTGATGGTGGTCGCTTTTCAGCTTTTGCTCACCGGGTTGCATGAACTGAGCGAGGCTATGTGGCTACCGTCAAGCAAGCGCGAAATGGCCACGATAGGTCCGATTGTGCGTAACGAAGTGTTCTTTTTTGTCGTGATTCTGGGAGTAGCGGCGCTCGCGGTGCTGCGCGAATGGTTCAGTGCGAAGAACCCTGCGTCCGCGGAAGCGGCGAATCCCGCTGACCGGCGGATGCGTGAGTGGGAATTCAGGCGGCAGAAGCGCTGGAGTTTCGCGGCAGCGATTTTGTGCGTGGCCGTGGTTCTGTCGTTCGCGGCCGAGTATGTATATGCTCGCGCGGTAACGGCACCGGTACACGCCCAATCGCTTGTCGCCCAAAATGGCCAGGTAAGCGTTCTGCTTTCCGAGCTTACGGATTCGAGCCTGCATTTTTATACTGCGGACGTGAACGGAAACGTAATCCGGTTTGTAGTGATTCACAAACAAAATGGTGACTATGCCACGGCGCTGGACGCTTGCCAGATTTGCGGCGCGGCGGGCTATCGCCAGGAAGGGCAGAACGTTATTTGCAGAAATTGCGGGGCGGCGATTTACATTCCTTCCATCGGAGAATCCGGCGGCTGCAACCCAATCGCAGTGAAATCCCGAGTAGAAGGGGGACAAGTGATTGTGGATGTTTCGGCGCTGTCGACTGCCGTCTCTACGATTCACCCCTGAACGATGTTTGGCCGGCTGGTAAGAGAATCCTTCGTTCGTAATCCACGCAGAAAAGTTTTAGTTGCGGCTGCATTGGTCGTGGGCATGGCTGTGGCGACGTCCACGCTGACTATCGCGCTTGAAGTTGGCGATCGTCTGGCACGCGAATTTCGCAGCTTGGGTGCGAATCTATTGGTTACGCCGCAGGCCGATACGCTTCCTATCGAAATTGGTGGCGTCGATTATCGGCCGGTGAACGAAGGCGCGTACGTCAGCGAAGCGGGCCTTGGAAAACTGAAAACAATTTTCTGGCGACACAATATTTTGGGGTTCACGCCGTTTCTTGACGTTCCCGCGACGATTCGGCAATCTGAGAATTCCAAGCCCACTCTCGCCATGCTTGTGGGGACATGGTATGCACAGGATGTGTCCGTCCCTGACGGCACGAAGTTCAAGACCGGCCTGAGCGTCACACATCCGTGGTGGAAAGTTCAGGGCCGCTGGTTTCGCGATGACGCGAATGAATGCGTCATAGGCTCGGCCTTGGCCGCGACGATGCCGGGCGTAACAGCCGGAAAGATTCTTTACGTGACGATCCAGTCGCCGAGCAATTCGGTACAGAACCACCCAAGCAGAACCCAAGGGATTCCTCTCGAAGTAGTGGGAATCGTCTCGACCGACGATGCAGAGGACAAGACCTTGCTGGTGCCGCTGGCAATCGCGCAGAAATTGTCGGGGCATACGGGTCAGTTCCGCCAGCTTTTCGTGAGCGCGCTAACGAAACCGGCGGACTCGTTTTCCGAACGCGATCCGCTGAAGATGACGCCGACGGAATACGACCGCTGGTTCTGCTCGCCATACATTTCTTCGATCAGTTTCCAAATTAAAACCGTACTGCCCGGCACGGACGTGCGCACCATTCGCCGCGTGGCGGACACCGAAGGCCGCATCCTCTCGCGCGTAGGCACTCTACTGTGGATTGTTACGCTTGCGGCGCTCGGCGCTGCAGCCCTGGCGGTCGCTGCCACTTCGGCTACCACCGTTCTCGAGAGGCGCGCGGAAATTGGCGTTATGAAAGCGCTCGGCGCAACCAACTCCTTGATCGCCGGGATATTTCTCGCGGAACAGTTGCTTCTGGCGGTCGCAGGGGGCGCCGTTGGGTTTGTAATCGGCGCGGTATTGGCGCGAAGTCTGGGCTCGAGCGTATTTGGCACGCCAGCTTCGCCGCGGCTGATTTTGTTTCCGGTTGTCCTGGGCCTTGCCGCGATCGTCGCGTTTGTGGGAAGTCTGATTCCATTGCAGCGCGCGTCGCATGTCAATCCTGCACCGATATTGCGGGGCGAGTAATGTTCTGGCGCTTACTCTGGAAACTCTTGCGTGGCAGCAGCGGACGGCTAATCGTCGCAATTCTGGCGCTGGTCAGCGGAGCCATGGTGATTTCCGCGCTGCTGAATCTTGAATTCGACATAGAGCGCAAGCTCACTCAGGAATTCCGCACGCTGGGTGCGAACCTTGTAATTTCGCCAGGCCACGATGCGCAAATGCCCGGCGCAGCCCCAGCTGTACTTATGAAGGAGAGCGAGGCTCTCACTGCAATTCAGAATTTGAAAGATCCCGCCGTCGTCGCGGCAGTACCTTTCCTCTATATTGTCGAGCGCGCGGAAAACACTCCTGTTGTGGTGGCCGGAACGCAAACGGGGGATTTGCCAAAGCTTGAGCCGGCATGGCGAATCGAAGGCGAATGGACTTCGCCTCACGACGATGCGATGACTTGCTTAGTAGGGCGAAACGTCGCGCGCCAATTTCAACTCAAACCGGGAAGCCCGCTGCATTTGACTTACTTGGACAAGAATGCTCAGGTCACCGTGGTTGGAATCGTGGATGCAGGCGGGCCGGAAGACAATCAGATTTTCATGCAATTGAACGAAGTGCAAAGTATGGCCGGGGTTCAGGGCCAGATCGGTCTAATGCAACTGAGCGTGAGAGGTACTTCGAGAATCATCTCGGATTACTCGGCGCGGCTTGCGACGGAGCTGCCCGGGTTCGAAGTGCGTCCTATTCGTCAGGTAACCGAAGCGGAGGGGGACCTTCTGAACCGCATCCGCTTGCTGATTGTTTCGATGGTACTGCTGATTCTTGCGCTTACGGCTCTTTGTGTCCTGGCAACGATGGCAGCCCTTGCGATGGAGAGGCGGCAAGACGTAGGGCTGATGAAGGCTCTTGGCGGTTCGATTGCGCGAATTGTCGCCTTGTTTATGGCGGAAGTAGGAGTGTTGGGCGCAGCGGGCGGATTTATCGGCGCCATTTTGGGTATTGAGCTTTCGCGTTGGATGGGCCAACGCGTTTTCGGTACGGCGATTTCAACACGCTGGGAAATCTTTCCGTTGACCATCGCCCTTATGGTTGCAGTGGCGCTCGCCGGAGCGCTTCCTTTGCGGCTATTGGGGAAAGTGAAACCGGCCGTGATTTTTCGAGGGGAATAGTGGCGAGGCTGGTACAAGTCCAAGGTCTGCGCAAGGAATTCGGGAACGTGCGCGCGCTCGCGGGAGTGTCGTTCTGTGTCGAAGCGGGTGAATGGATTGCCATCATGGGACCATCGGGATCGGGTAAAACCACACTGATCAACATTCTGGGCGGGCTCGATACACCCACTTCCGGACAGGCGATTGTGGATGCGGTCGACGTCGGACGGCTTGACGAATCGGGGCTGACCCGTTTTAGGGCGCAGAAGATTGGTTTTATCTTTCAACAATTTCACCTGGTGCCTTATCTGACTGCGCTTGAAAACGTGATGCTGGCGCAGTATTTTCACAGTACGACCGATGAGAGAGAAGCTCGCGAAGCGCTCGAACGCGTGGGTCTGGGAGATCGCATCGAACATCTGCCCGGGAAGCTTTCCGGCGGCGAACAGCAACGTGTGGCTGTTGCGCGCGCATTGATCAATCATCCCAAACTTATACTAGCCGACGAACCCACGGGAAATCTGGACGAAGCGAACGAGGAAACTGTAATCCAGCTCTTTCACGAATTGCACCGCGAAGGCCACACCATTCTCATGGTTACGCACGCTCCCTCGATTGGGCGCCTCGCCGACCGGCGCATCGAATTCTCACACGGGAAACTTGTGCAGGTTCCAGCGTCATTACGACCCGAATCCGTCTGAGTTTGTTTTGGCGGCGAGTCGAGGTCGAGACGCAGTTCCATAGAGCCCGAACATCAAAACGAGTCTGTTAGAATGGAGAGAAATGCCAATTCCACAGGATTTGCGAAAGAAACCGACTGATATAAAGGTTCGCGTCTCGACGGGCGAGGGCGTCGATGTCACCTGGTCGGACGGTCACGTGAGCCACTACAACTTTCCCTATTTGCGGGAACATTGTCCATGCGCCCTGTGTAATGACGAACGCGAAAAGAAAGCTCGCATAGGCACGCCAGCGGGTGGAACCAGCGCCGGCACCGCCTTGCTGCCGATGTTCAAGCCCCGCGTGACTGCGAAGAGCGCCACGGCAGTGGGAAACTATGCCATCCAGATTGAATTTTCGGATAGCCACGCGACTGGAATCTTCAGCTTCGAGCATTTGCGCGAAATCTGTCCCTGTGATGCCTGCGCGCGCGAGTTTCAGCCGGCGACAAAATAGAAGATCCCTGAAATCAGGAAGGCCGGCGCGCCGCTAGTCCTCTGAACGATCGCGCGCCGGCTAAGGAATTCCGAACGAGCAACGCTTTGTTTTTGCAGTGTATTCAACGTATAGTTCTTCTCCGCACCTCTATAACGTATGCCATCCGACTCCGACTCTAGCGGCCACATTTTCGCGCCGGGCAGGGTACGCCCCGTGGCCAAGGTCCTTGTGGCCACTACGGCCATGCTGGCGTTCATTTCTTATTGGCGAGCGGCGGCTATCGTCCTGAATGATCTTGCCTCGTCTGCATATTACGCAGGTGGCGAGGCCGAGCAGTTTATCGGCAAGACGGCTCCCTGGTTCATCCTGGGCATCATGCTGTTTTCCTACGCGGTGCGCGCAATTTACGTAGAGAGCTGCAGCATGTTTGTTCGGGGCGGCGTTTATCGGGTGGTGAAAGAAGCGCTGGGCGGCACGCTAGCGAAGTTTTCGGTTTCGGCGTTGATGTTTGACTATGTTCTTACCGGGCCCATCAGCGGCGTGTCGGCGGGCCAATATTTGGTGGGCGTACTCAACGAATTATTCGTTTATGCGCACATTCCGATTCATCTTCACGTAAACGGCACAGCGGCAGCCGTCGCTATCGTAATCACGCTCTATTTCTGGTGGGAAAATATCAAGGGCGTGCCGGAGTCCAGCGGCAAAGCGCTGCGGATTATGCAGCTCACCACCATCATGGTGATCGTGCTGATTGGGTGGTGCTTCTACACTTTATATTCCCGGGGCGGCTGGCATCTGCCTCCCGCGCCACTGCCCCAGAATATGAAACTCGACAAGGGATCGCTAGGCTGGCTGGATCGCTATCAGTGGGCGCACATGATCACGCTCATTGCGATTTTTGTGGGGCTGGGCCATTCGGTATTGGCGATGAGCGGTGAAGAATCACTCGCCCAGGTTTATCGAGAGATCGAACATCCCAAGCTGCCCAATCTGAAAAAAGCCGGGCTGATCATCTTCATTTACAGCTTGGTTTTCACTTCGTTGGTTTCCTTCTTCGCGGTAATGATAATTCCGGATGACGTGCGAGGGAAATTCACCGAAAACCTGATCGGCGGACTCTCGATGCATCTTGTCGGAAGTTTTCCCGTGCGGCTTGGTTTTCATGTGTTCGTAGTGGTAGTCGGCGTCCTGATTCTTGCGGGAGCCGTGAACACCGCGATTGTGGGCTCGAATGGAGTGCTAAATCGTGTGTCGGAAGACGGAGTATTGACGGATTGGTTTCGCCATCCGCACCCGCGTTTTGGAACGACTCACCGCATCATCAACATGGTGGTCGCTTTCCAAATCATCACCATTCTGGCAAGCCGTGGCGACGTAACGTTTCTGGGCAACCTCTACGCGTTCGGAGTGATCTGGAGTTTTGCCATGAAGGGTATTGCGGTTCTGGTACTGCGCTACACGCATCCCCAGGATCGCGAGTACCGCGTGCCGCTGAATCCCGTTATTTTCGGCGTCGAAATTCCGATCGGCCTGGGATTGATCACACTGGTGCTGTTCGCGATTGCGGTAATTAACCTTTTTACGAAGCCCGATGCCACGATGGCGGGTATCACGTTCACCCTCATTCTGTTCACCGTCTTTGAAATTTCCGAGCATCGAATGCACAAGCGCCAAGCCGGTGCGGCTCATGTCGAGCTCGATCAGTTCAATCTTGCGCCGGAAGCCGAACTGACGCCCACGAGCGTGGGTGTTGCTCCGGGAAGCATTCTTGTTCCGGTTAGCACTTATTACGCGCTTTATCATCTCGACGCGGCATTGAAACGCGTAAAGGGGCTGGACGCGGAAATAGTCGTATTGCATGTGCGCATGTTGCGGCGCGCGGCTTCCGGTGAATATGCATTGGATGCCGACCAGCTGTTCAGCACCATTGAACAATTGCTGTTCACCAAGGTGCTTGCCATTGCTGAGAAAGAAGGAAAGCCAGTGCGGCTTGCAGTCGCCGCAGCCAACGATTTGTGGGAAGGCATTCTGCGCACCGCGATGAATCTTCAGTCCAGCACGATTGTGAGCGGTAGCTCGTCCAAGATGCCGGTCACGGAACAGGCGCGCGAAATAGGATTAGCCTGGGAACGCATGCCCGAACCTCGCCCTCGCTTGGCGCTTGAAATCTTCACGCCTGCCGGCCAGGAATATATTTTCTATCTCGGTCCGCACGCGCCGCGTCTTACACCGAAGGAAATTGATCTGCTCCACAAGATGTGGCTGAAGCTGAGCGAAAGGGTGCCGGGGGAAGAACTGCATCATCACGACATCATTCATTTCGCGCTAACCGAGTTGGAGCGGGAAATCGCGGAAGGTCAAGGCGATGATCAGGTACTCGAAAGACTTCGCCAGCATCTTCGCGATATCCAGGCTCGCAGGCTGAATCCTCCGATGGAACAGCGAAATTTGCCGCCAAAATCGAATTGATCTGATTGTGATCGGCTTTACGTCTTCAGGAATGTTCAGGCTCGAAGCTCGGACGTGCAGTTCGGGCATCGCGTGGCTTTCACCGGGATGGCGGAGAAACAGTACGGACATTCCTTGGTTGCCGGCGCCGCAGTGGGGACCGGTTTTTTCCAGCGATTCACTTGGCGAATCACCATGAAGATTACGAAGGCCACGATCAGAAAGTCGATTACGGTATTCAGAAACAACCCGTAGTTGATTGTGACGGCCCCCGCAGCCTTGGCGGCGGCCAGCGAATCGTAGTGGTCGTGCGACAAACTTAGAAACAGGTTGGAGAAATCGACACGTCCAAGGATAAGCCCGATGGGCGGCATGATGACGTCGCTTACCAACGACGTGATGATTTTTCCGAAAGAGGCGCCGATGATTATGCCTATCGCCATGTCCAGAACATTGCCCTTCATTGCAAATTCTTTGAATTCTTTCAGCATGATCTTATCCTCTTGAGTCCTACGTCCGGATTGTTCCGCACAGGTTCACCCATTTGATCGGAGTGGCGAACCTGGACATGCGAGTGAGATTATCGGGAAGTGGCCGTACTAGCAAGGGCGAAGCGGGGGGATCGACAAAGTCAAATTATGGAGCCGGCCGCGGTCACCCTGTCTTGGCAAAGAAGACAGCGCCGAGCGCGCCGCGCAGTAGGAGTACGGCGCCAGCGAGTCCCAGAAGCACGGGGATGAAGCGGGCAGGGAACACAGGAATGCTCAGAATAAGCGCGCCGACCAACGCAAGCGAAGCGGCGCGTATCTTGGAGGGCCAACGAGTGGGAGAAAGTTCATGACGCATCCAGGCGCGCAGGCCCCAGTAAATGAAAACAATACCCAAAGCAATCAACGCCGCGGGTCGCGCCGGCAATCCAACACGTCCGGAAACTGCCAACAGAATCAGAAGCGCTCCCAGAAGCAAAACGATTGATTCGTTCAGAAGCTGGAAAAGCTTTGCGGACGTCAACATACGTTCCTTTCGTAGCGCGGCGCTGTCCGTGATTTCGTTCAGCGGACACTTCGGGACGTGCCGGCAGAACATCTTGTCAGCGCACGACCATGGCATCGTGGACATGGAATGATACAATTAAACTTTTCCGCTGTCGCATCGTCGGCTTAAAGCGATTTTTGAGGAGAATTCTGTGCACAAGGTAATCATCATAGGAAGCGGATGCGCCGGCCTGACCGCTGCGATTTATGCGGCGCGCGCTGATCTGAAACCGCTGGTTCTCGACGGTTACGAGCCTGGCGGGCAGCTCGCTCTAACTACCATGGTCGAAAACTTCCCCGGGTTTCCGGACGGTATCCTCGGACCCGAGCTCATCGAAAACACGCGCAAGCAGGCCCAGAGGTTTGGGAGTGAGTTTCGGTCCGGGGCGGTAACGTCCGTGGACTTGAGCAAGCGCCCATTTAAAGTTGAAGCGGGAAAAGAAAGTTACGAATGCGAGGCGTTAATCATTGCAGCGGGAGCGTCGGCGCGAATGCTGGGCATCGCATCAGAGGGGCATCTGCTGGGGCATGGTGTTTCCACTTGCGCCACATGTGACGGGTACTTCTTTCGGAACCGCGATATTCTGGTCGTCGGCGGCGGCGATACCGCGATGGAAGAGGCTACATTCCTCACCAAATTCGCAAAGAGCGTCACCATCTTGCATCGGCGTAACGAATTCCGTGCCACGAAAATCATGTTGGATCGCGCACAGGCGAATGAAAAGATCAAATTTCTCACACCCTACGTGATTGACGAAGTGCACGACGTAAGCAAGAAGTCCGTGGAAATGGTTACCGTCCGAAATGTTGACACGAATGAGAAGAAGACCATTGCGACGGAAGGCGTTTTCGTTGCCATAGGCCACGATCCCAATACAAAAGTTTTCCGCGGAGCGCTGAACATGGATGACGCGGGTTACATTCTCACGCACCACGGTTCGCAAACGAGTGTGCAAGGCGTGTTCGCTGCGGGAGACGTACAAGATCATCATTACAAGCAAGCGGTTACCGCGGCCGGATCGGGTTGCATGGCTGCGATTGATGCTGAAAAATTTCTTAGCGGACTAAAAGACTAGTGCGCAGGCATCGCTCGCGATATAAACGCTGTTTCTCGCAACTTCGAAAGACGCCCATCTCCGTATCGGTACAAGCCAGCTTCTGATGCGCTCTTTTCTCCTGCACATCTCAGAGAGCAAACGGCTCGCGCCGCTAATCATGCACAACGGTTTGAGCCGCCGAGTTGCGCGGCGTTTTGTCGCCGGCGAGACGCTGGATGACGCTGTCGAGGTCGCCCGCAATGTAAATAGCGCGATGCAATTGGCCAGCCTCGATTTGCTTGGCGAAAATGTGTCGAATAAAGCCGGAGCTCGCCAGGCCGCCGAAAACTACCTTGCGATTTTTGAGCGCATTGAACGCGAAAAACTCGATTCGAACGTTTCACTCAAGTTGACACAGCTTGGCATCGATCTCGATGAGAGTTTGTGCCAGGAGCTTCTCGAGAAAATCGTCGCGCGCGCAGCGGCCCAGGGAAATTTCGTGCGAATCGACATGGAAGGTTCGCCTTACACGGAGCGAACGGTGGAAATCGCCAAACGCGTACGCGCAAAGTACGCCGCAGTAGGCACCGTGATGCAAGCCTATCTGTACCGAACGGAAAGAGACGTCCTTGATTTAATCGCAGCAGGCTGCCGGATCCGTCTTTGCAAGGGCGCCTACAAGGAGCCGCCGGACGTTGCGTTTCCGAAAAAGTCGGATGTGGATGCCAATTACGTCAAGCTAATGAAGCTGTTATTGCCCAGCGGAATTTATCATGGCATCGCTACGCACGATCCTGCCATGATCGATGCGACGAAGGACTTTGCGCGCGAGAAGAATATCGGCCGCGAAAAATTTGAGTTTCAGATGCTCTATGGCATTCGCACGGATTTACAGAAGCAACTTGTTCGAGACGGTTTTCGGCTTCGCATCTATATCCCCTACGGCACGGATTGGTTTCCTTACTTCATGCGACGCTTAGCCGAACGCCCTGCTAATCTGACATTCTTTTTACGGAATTTGTTCCCGAGGCCTTCGCGCAATTCAGCTTCTTGAATCTCGAACGCCGAGATACCTACCTCAAGCGTCCACGAACGCGGTCTGCCCGAGGCGAGGGCCCGGCTAGGACTTGCGGCAAACTGCAATCCCGTCTCGCAAAGGAATGATGACGGGGAAGAGATCATGCGAAGAGTAAATCAATTTGTTGAATTGTTGAATCGCTCGCGTGCGCGGATCTTTTGGTTTAGCGACCACGCGGCCGGACCACAGCACATTGTCTGTGATTAATAGTCCGCCGGAACGCAGGCGAGGAACCGCTTTGCTCAAGGCCTCGGGATATTGGTGTTTATCCACATCGATGAAAATCAGATCGAATTCGCCGGGAACCTGATCGATCAGATTCACTGCATCGCCAGTCATAATCTGGATGCAATTCTCGACGCCGGCCCGTTTGAAATAGCCGCGAGCTCGCGCGGCATTGGCCGGGTCGCCATCCGTGTAATAAACCTCCGCCCCAGCGCCGGCGGCGCGCGCCAGCCAGATCGTCGAGTATCCGATGGCCGAGCCCATCTCGAACATTCTCTTTGCGCCGGAAATTTGTGCCAATAGAGATATCGTTCGCGCCACCACTGGACCGATAATCGGTACGTCATGCTGTTTGGCGTAGCGCTCCATTTCGGAAATTACTGCGTCGCGCTTAGGCACCAAATCTGTAATGTACTGTTCCACTTTTGCGTTCAAAATTCCGGGCATTGCGTTCCTCTCTCGTTAGCAACCAATGAACAGGCTTCTCCGGACGGAGTGGTGATGCGAAATGTAGCGTGGCCGGGCCACGTCAGCCTTATTTCCCCGGTGTTCAACATGAACTTCCTCGTGACGGAATTTAACTGCGCCCGGCGGACGCGTGTGAACCGGGATGCAAATCACTCTGGACTGCAGGCTTCGTCAGGATGTCGCGAAAAGCCTGCTCAAAAACGGGACGGGGTCGCGTGCCCAGAAAATACCCGTTGATGTGTCCATCGCGAGTGTAAAAAACTGTCTGTGGCATGGTTCCTTTCCAGTCGGGATTCACGCCGCGGTAAAATGCATCGAGGTCAATTCCAGGCTTCTGACGGTAATTCGGAAAGTGCGGTTGCGTGCGTGCGATAAACCGCCGCACCAGATTCATGTCGGAATCATCATCCATATTTATGCCAACGACGTTCACGCCTTGGGCTTTGAATTCATTAGCCAACTCAACGATCAAGGGGTATTCGTCGCGGCAGGGCTCGCACCACGTGGCCCAAAAATTAACCACCAGCGGTTTGCCGCGATATTTCGCAAGCATCTGTTGGTATCCGGCGAGATCAACGATCGGCGGATCCGGCGCTTTCGCTGCTTGGGCCGTGTCTGAAGGGGTCTCTCCGCGGTTGGTCTCGGTGTGGGCTGGATGGACCGCAGTGAGTGAAAAAAGCAAAACTAAAGCGAAAACTAGCAAGTGAGCACACGACATTTGTCTCAAGTCCGTTTCCCTCAACCTGCCATTCTAGCGGTTTCGTTCGATAAGCGGCAACTCCCGCCACTTGGATTGAGATAGACACGGGCTCTTGCGCTTGTACCTGCTATTATTTGGTGATATAAAAAATGCATAAGGTTACGGGCAATACTCCGGGAGTATCCGGGAGATGTGATTCTTTCGAGGAGAACGCAATATGGCTTACGTGATAGCTGAACCCTGTATCGGTACGAAAGACACCGCCTGTGTGGACGTGTGTCCGGTGGACTGCATCCACCCCCGAAAGGACGAGGCGGATTTCGAGAATGAGAAAATGCTCTACATCAGTCCGGTTGAGTGCATTGATTGCGGAGCTTGCGTTCCGGTCTGCCCCGTAACGGCTATTTTCGCACTCGAGGATTTGCCGGAAAAATGGGCGGAGTTCACGCCAATCAATGCGGACTGGTACACAAACAAGAAATCCTAGTAGAAGTGCTTTATAGGCGGGCGATGCCGCGGCGTTTGCCCGGTTAGCTTACGACGGCGGATTGAGTGATCCGCCGTTTTCCTTCGCAGAATGGTTAGACTTCAAGGCCAAGTGCTTTTCGCCCGCTCTCGCTGATCATGCTTGGATTCCACGCCGGTTCCCATACAATTTCCACGGTCACGTCGCGTACTTCGTCAATGGCAGCCACTCGCGCTTTTACCTGCTCTGGAATAGCCAGGGCGGATGGGCATCCTTGTGTAGTCAGCGTCATTTTCACTGCCACGTTGCCGGCGTCGTCGGACTGCGCATCATAAATCAATCCGAGATCCACGATATTGATGGGAATCTCCGGGTCGTAGCACTGCCGCAGCGCTTCCAGGATACGTTCTCGCTCCACTGCCATTTAGATTTCTCCTCGCTTGAACGGCCCACGATATTTGATGCTGCTGGAACTCAGTCGTCGCAAATAAGCATAAAGCCAGCGTTTCATAGCCGTCTGCGCGTGTCAATCGCCCCCGCTGTGTGAAGTTGGAAGCGTGTCGCTCGAGCATAGCTGGGGAATGTCCGCGCGGTCGAGCTGTTGGCCGGCACCAATGCTTCGTGCCCACTTTTTCGCCGCCGAACGCAAGTCTCCGATTGCCAGGCCGCGATGATTCGCTGGAAAACGCGACAGCTTGACGATTCCAGCAGCGAGCAGCGACTCCGCGCCATCGGCATTGTCCCGGCAATAATGATGAAACGCGGCTGCGATTTGAATGATCCCCTGCAGAAAAGTTTTCTCCGGCTCGGGTTCAACGAGCCAGATCTCCTCCCATACCTCGTGAGACTCGAAAAATTCCTGGGCGTTAAAATGCAAGAGCCCGCGGTGAAATTTCTCATCTTTTTCTTTGGAATTCATCGCTCGGAAACTCGTTTCCCGATAGACTTTCTGAGTCGCAGCCATCATAGCAGTTGGTTATTGCGCGAGCGAGGAAAGCAGTGGAAATCACTGTCAAGCTACCCGCGGTGAAACTCGGAACGGTTGAGGCGGATGGTCTAAGCGTCTCGCCTGCAGACCCAGGTCTCACCGAGTTGATGGACAAAGTCTGCGAACGCAAGCGCCGCGAGTTCACGTTGGAATCTTTGGCTGAGGCGAAGCCGGTTCGTGATGTCCGCGCCATGTTCCGCGAGTGGGGCATGGACCCTTCAAAATATCGCCCCTCATCGGAGGCTCTGTTGCGGCGCGTGGTCCAAGCGAAAGGCCTCTATCGCGTTTCAAATGTCGTGGACGTCGGAAATCTGGGCTCGATCGAAACAGGATGGCCATTCGGATGTTACGACCGATCGCGAATTCAGCAACCCATCGAATTTCGACACGGCCTACCTGAAGAAAGCTATGAAGGCATCGGCAAACAAACGTGGCACCTTCAGGGTCGTCCGTTGCTTGCCGATTCCAGTGGCCCGTTCGGTAGTCCGATAAGCGATTCGACGCGCAGCATGATTACGGAAAGCGCCCATGAGATTCTTGTCGTCTTGTACGTACCCGCTAGCACTGCCGACGCGTCCCTAGAAGCGGCGATGAAAACTCTTATTGAGCGGCTCATGCAGTTCGCTGGAGCATCGCCAACGGGTTCCAGCATCTGCCGGCTAGGCTAGGGCGACTCACTGCGCAATTTATAAGATTCCGATATATATCAAAAAAACGTGCAAGCTTTCGGTGTTCTGGGAAGTTCTCTGGATTCGGGTTATTCTGTAATCGTCATCGAAGAGGGTCCGAAGTGGCGAAATTTCAGCTCGCGCTTTTAGTTCACGCGCATCAACCCATCGGAAATTTCGATGATGTGATGGAGCGCGCCTATCACCAATCCTACTCGCCTTTCGTGGGAGTCCTGGAACGCCATCCCGCGATTCGCCTTGGCTTGCACTACTCTGGTGCTTTGCTTGAGTGGCTGGAACGTAATCATCCGGAATATTTCGAGCAGCTTCGCACGCTGGTCAAGCGCGGGCAGATAGAAATTGTAGGAGGCGGTTTTTACGAGCCAATACTTGCGGTAATCCCTTCGGAGGATCGCCTGGAACAGATTACCAGGCTCGCAGATTATGTAGAGAGGCATTTCGGGCAGCGTCCTAAGGGAACGTGGCTCGCGGAGCGGGTGTGGGAGCCTCAACTTCCGTCGTCGCTGGCAGCGGCGGGAGTCGAATATACTCTCGTTGACGACAATCATTTCTTGGGTGCGGGTTTCGAGTTGGAACAGCTCTTTGGTTATTACACCGCAGAAGATCAATGCCAGTGGGTAAAACTTCTTCCCGGTCTGAAATTGCTGCGATACTTGATTCCGTTCCGAGACGTCGAAGAAACGACTCAATTTCTGCGCCGAGCCGCCGCCGATCATCCGGGTGGTTTTGCCTCCATGGGCGACGACATGGAAAAATTCGGAATATGGCCCGGCACCTACGATCTTTGCTATCGCGACGGCTGGCTCGATAGATTTTTCTCTGAGCTTGAACGCAATTCCGACTGGCTCGAAACCAGTACACCGTCTGATAGCGTCACGTCGCACGCCCCATTTGGCCGCGCCGATCTTCCAACCGCGTCGTATACCGAAATGATGGAATGGTCGCTTCCGACACCTGCGCGGACTCGCTATCACGCTTTGACCGCGGAATTCGCTAACCGGCCGGCAGACTCGCCTTTCCTGCGCGGCGGCATTTGGAGAAACTTTTTCTCCAAGTATTGCGAGTCAAATCTCCTGCATAAGAAAATGCAACACGTTTCGGCGAAAGTCCGTCGTCTCGATCAAAGCCGCCGCCACGACAAGGCATTTCTTGCGGCTCGCGGCGAGGCGAAGACTCTCGTCCTGCGCAGCCAATGTAACGATGCCTACTGGCACGGCATTTTTGGTGGACTTTATTCTCCCCACCTGAGGACGGCGCCTTGGCGCTCGCTGGTGCAGGCAGAAGCTATCGCCGATGCTCTTACGCATCGCGGGAAGCAATACTCGGACATGATGACGATGGATTTCAACGCGGACGGCCGCGACGAAATCTATTTCTATTCGGACCGTTATGCGACGCTTCTCGTGCCACATGACGGGGCGACGATGTGCGCCATCGACTGCCGCCAATCCAACGCCGCGTTAATTAATTCACTCTGCCGCAAGCCGGAGTCCTATCACGCGGCTTTGAAGAATTCGAATGCGAAGAGCGCGCAGGGGGTTCAGTCCATTCATGAACAGACGCGCGTGAAGGAAGCAGGCTTGGAGCGTTTTTTGAATTACGATCGCTGGCCGCAGAACAGTTTTCGGCTAAAACTCTTTAGCCGTAACAAGAAATATGAGGACTGCATGGCCGTGCGATTGGAAGAAGACGCTGGGCTCGCGGCCGGCGGATATCTTCTTGTAGACCTCTCGCCGAGCAAGGCAACGTTTGCTTCGGAAGGAAGCGTTGACTGGCCCGCGGAAAAGACCTTTTCATTTGCTCCTACTCCGCTGGGCTTTGAGATTGCCTGCGATGTCACGCTACGGCGGAACGCACCCGGCGCTGCTTCCATGTTCGTTGGACTCGAAGCGGTCATAAATTTTCTCGCGCCCTCTTCGCCAGATAGGTATTTTGAAACCCATGGCCAGCGCTATCCCCTGCGTTGGGGCGCTGCGACTCCCGCTTCCGAGTTTCGCGTAGTGGACGAGTGGCAGGGAGTAAGCGTTACGCTCGACGCACCAAGGGCTCAGGATTTTTGGGTGACTCCGATCGAAAGCGTTTCAGAATCCGAGGACGGTTTCGAGCGCATCTACCAAGGCTCGCAAATCATGGCGGTTTGGCCAGTGGAATTGGCACCGGGTGGCGAATGGAAGGGAAGACTTGCGCTGAAAGTCGATCACCTCGCAGGCAAACAAGGGACTTGAGAGCGAAGATCCCGGCGTCATTTGCGCCGAGACGCCAGGCTCTGCTACAGTTCGCGAAAGAAAAAGCCGGAGGAAGCGATGGCTGTATCCAAGGAATTGCTGGACATTTTGGTCTGTCCTGTGGATAAGACGCCGGTAGTATTGACGGCCGATAAAAATGGGTTGAAATGCTCGGCCTGTCGCCGCGTCTACCCGATCCGCGATGACATCCCGGTGATGTTAATAGACGAAGCGCGCGTAGATGCTCAATAGTTCACGGATTTAATTCGGCTGACCGATGTTCTGCTCGACGACATTCGCGTCGCATCGTTCGAGAAAACTACTATCTATGGCGGGAAACCCAGCGATTGATCTTTAAATTGTACCCAAATGCGGACTTCCTGCGTTTTACTTTGCTTTGCATCGTCGCGACTGTCGGGAAATGGTTGATAGGGGCTTACTTTGATCGTGGCCACTGCGCCCGAAGCTTCGCCGCCTGAAGCGGCAGCCATGCGTTCCACGTGTTCTATGCGATAGCTCTTTATAGGTCCGTAGTAGCCGGTCGGCCCCCAGTCCTCCAAGAAATCCTTAAAGGAATATGTGGCCGTCGGCTTCCAAATTCGATAAGCGTCATCCATGTTTCCAGCCACAATTGTATCCACAAAATGGCGGACAGTTTTTTCTTCGTTATGAAAGCGGAGCTGATACGCAGCGAAGAGCGCAACAAGAGCGATGAAGACGACGCTCGTTATGATGTAACGCATCATCTTCGCCGGCGGATGTTCCTCAGTCGAATCAAACAGTCCCACGAAACGCTCCTTGGAATTACAGTTGGCGTTTGAACAGCGCCAGGCACCCGGCAATCATCACGGCTGAGATGCCCAACAAAACTAACACGTCCACGTAAATTCCTTCAATGCCCGTTCCTTTGAGCGTCAGATTTCGCAGCGCATGCACGGTGTAGGTGAACGGGTCGATAATCGAGATCCAGCGAAGCCAGCGAGGAAACGCCTGAATCGGATAGACCGCACCGGAAGGGAAGAATAACAAGGTGTTGAGAACGCCGAATGTCGCGCGCGGCACCAGCGGATCGTCGACGCGAACCATCAACAGGAACATGAAACTCATCATGGCTATGGCCGCCGCAGTCACTACGATCACGAGATAAAACAGCCGTACCGGATCCCAGATTCGTGGAATTCCCGCGATCATTCCACCGATGACGGTCAACACCATTCCGGCCATCAATCCTTTGATTGTTCCCGCGCCGATCAGCCCCGCGATCAGCTCCGTTTTCTTGATGGGAGTTACGAGATATCCTTCGTGCAAGCCGCGCGCTTTGTCGTCAATAAAAGTAATCCCGCCGCCGATCATGGCCACAACAAAAATTGACAGCGCGATCGAACCTGCCAGCAGATACTTTATGTAATCGATGTAGGGATAAATCTCCACGGTGTCCAACTGTATTTGGTTTGCGAGCCGCGGCGTCACATCCGGAGCATTGAGCTGCTCCACCATCTGCTGCACCCGCTCTAGAACCGCGCTTGAAATGAATTGATCGGTGTTGTCCTGCATAAAGGCAATCCGCGGCCTGTCACGATGGTAGAATCGCTGCGAAAAATTCTGCGGGACATAAATGACCGCGCGGACGTAACCGTTGCGAAGATCCTCGTCAGCCCTTTGTATGGAATTATAATCGATCACGTGAAAGGTCCGCGGCCCCGCGGCGATGCCATTGAACATTTCGCGAATCTTTTGTGATTCTGCTGACTGATCCACATCCACGAAAGCCACCGTAACGCCGGTCACCTTGCCGCCAAATGCGTAGCCCAGCACGATGAGCTGCATCAGAGGGAAAATCATGGACGTCATCATCAGCGCAGGGCTGCGGAAGAATTTGCGGAGGTCGCGTTCGATCAGCGCCCATGTGCGGCCGAAATTCATCGGCGGAGGCCTTTTGCAGGCTCGCGCAGCGCAGCACGGCTAACGATAGAGGTGGCCAATGTCATAGCGCGCCCCTTCTTTCGCCGCATCCCGCAAATCGTTTCCGGTGTAATGAACGAAAACGTCGTCGAGTGTCGTGCTTTGCACTGAAACCCTTCGCACCACCACGTCCTTAGAGCGAGTTAGGTCCATCAAAGCCGCGATGGTTGCCGGCCCGTCATTCGAGGCGATATGCACAAGGCCGTCGTGATCGGTCACGGTGGTGACGTGCGCCAACGTTTGCAACTGAGCGATCCAATCAGCAGGAGCTTTTTCAAACTCCGCTTCTACTGTGTCCGTACCGGAAATACTGTCCTTCAACCGAGCTGGCGAATCCAGGGCGGCCAAGACTCCGTGATCCACGATCGCGATGCGGTCGCAAAGTTTGTCAGCTTCGTCCATGTAATGCGTGGTGATCAATATAGTGAGCTCGGACTTTTCGCGCAGCGCGCGAATCATTTGCCACACATTGGTTCTCGAAACCGGGTCCAGGCCGGTGGTGGGTTCGTCCAGAAATAAAATTCTCGGCGAATGAATCAGTCCGCGGGCAATTTCAAGCCGGCGTCTCATGCCGCCGGAAAAAGTGCGAACAAGTGCGTCCTTGAACTTGAGCAAATCCACGTCGGAGAGCAAATCGTGGATGATCTGGCCGCGCTTTTGCCGCGGAAGCCCGTAGAGTTTCGCGTGGACTTCCATATTTTCGATGGCGGTGAGCTCCGGATCGGAGGTCAGCGCCTGAGGGATGACACCCATGGCAAAACGAACTCCGTTCGCATCCGTGCGAATATCGTGGCCTGCAATGCGCGCAGTACCGGACGTTGGCGGGGTGAGTGTTGTCATCATGCGAATCAGCGTGGTCTTTCCCGCGCCGTTGGGTCCGAGCAAACCGAAAATCTCCTGCTGCGCGACATTGAAACTGATGTCGTTAACGGCCACTAATTCGCCGAACCTTTTTGTGAGATGCTCGACTTCGATTGAATTCATAATTTGTTCCGGACCTGAGATCGGCTTACGACCGGGAGAACCAGCTTTTCTTCGGAGGCGGGGGAAGTTGCACAATCGCCGTCATTCCGGTAAACAATCGCCGGCCGGGATTTGGAATGGACACTTTGATTGCAAACGTCGTGATGTCCCGTTTCGTGCGGCTCACGTCACGCTGCGTCGCGAAATCATTCTCTGGACCCTTGAAAAATACCGGGCCTTCAATGATGTTTCCGTTAGGCAGCTTCACGCGCAGTTTTTGCCCAAACTCGATTGAATCGATGTAGGTCTCTTCCACGTCCGCATGAACCCACAAATGGTCAATGTCCACGATCACCACGATTGGCGAGCCCTGCGCGACAACTTCTCCCTGTTTCGCCACGCGCACGGAGACGATCCCGTCGATCGGCGCGTAAATCTTTGTGTAGCCTAGTTGCGCCGATACCTGAGCCGCTGCTGCGCGCGCCTGTTCGAGTTGCGCGAGCGTAGTGTTTACAGCGCTTTCGCGAGCGGCCACCTGCTTGCGGTTTTCTTGCGCGACGGTCTGCGACGCCGCTTGGGCCTTAACAGCTTCTTCCAGCGCCTCCACAGTGCCTTGCGACATTCTTACGGCCGCCTCGGCGTGATCGCGATCTTGAGAGGAAACCTCTCCTTTGTCGAATAACTGTTGCATACGCTTCAAGTCATCCTGATCGCGGCTCAGTTGCACGCGTGCGGGACCCAGCTGCGCCTTGGCTGACGACACCCTAGCTTGCGCCTCGGTCACGGACGCGTCTGTCTGACCGTTCAACCATGAGTAGTTGTGATTTGCTTCGTTGACCTGTTCTTCCAAACTGTCAACGTTAGCCTTCGCCGCGGAAAGAGTCGCCTGCAATTCCTTTGCGTCTAGTTCCGCAATCAAGTCACCCTTCTTTACGACTGAACCTTCGTCCACCGTCAGGTTTACGATCCGGCCGGTGATCTGCGGGCTCACCACGACTTCGTTGCCGTCGACAACGCCGGTCAGGGGGATGTAACTTCCACTTGGGGTCGTGAAGTAGTACACCACGCCGGTGATCAGAAATATTACTGCGATAAACGTAAGGAATTTACGGCCGGTCATCGAGACCTCGTTTGTTTGCGCATCAGTCCGTGCTCCAGAAAATCCAGGAGCGCGCGCCTGCGCGTTTCCAATGCCTGGGGCGAAAGCATACTGTGGCCTGTCACACGACTCATCACCGGAGCGGAGGCGAAATAGAACACCGTCATACCTATCAGGGTAAAAACAGTCTGATGGGCGTCTACTTTGCGGAACTCGCCGGATGCAACTCCGTCCTCAATCAAACCGGTAAGCCGCTTGTGAAACGGGCGGAAGTATTCGCGGACGATCCACTCGATTTTGGAGGTCTCCATCACTTCTCGTTGGACCAGCCGCGGATAGTTCGGATGAGTAGCGAGAAAGTCAAAATACCCGTTCACCCACGCCGTCAAGCGATCGCGCGAGCTATTCTTGGACGCTGCCGCGCCGAAGGTGATGTTGCGGAGCTGGCGTAGAAGGTTTTCCATGACGGCGCGATGCAGGCGTCGTTTGTCTCCGAAGTAGTAGTAGAGCATGGCCTTATTCGCATGGGCTGCTGCGGCAATCTCGTCCGTTCGCGCGCCGGCCATCCCTTGCGCGGCGAAGTGTTCTTCGGCTGCGGCCAAAATGCGCCGGGCGGTTAGCGGGTTCTCGACTTTTCTGCGTCCTGCTCGCATCTCTTATTTGTCTCGCGGAAAGGGGATTCTTCAACTAACTAGTTAGTTTAATGGGACCCGTTCGTTTCTGTCAAGCGTGGGTACCCCTAAGAGTAGTACGTCGAGAGATCGGAGATTATTACGCGTCGAGGGCGCCACCGGCGCCTTCGGGGAGCTCAATGGAGTACTTTGTGCGGGCTTTTTCCACGTGAAGTTCAAGTGCCAACTGGATGAGACGATCGATTAATTGCGTGTACGGCAGGCCGGAAGCCTCCCACAGTTTCGGATACATGCTAATGGATGTAAAACCGGGAATGGTGTTCAGCTCGTTGACGTATATCTTGCCGCTCCGCCGCTCGAGGAAAAAGTCACAACGCGCCATCCCGCAGCCGTCAATCGCTCGGAACGACCGCACTGCGTACTCTTGAAAGGTCGCCACCTGTTTTTTGGTCAACGGCGCCGGAATCAATAATTCTGTTCCTTCCTCCAGGTACTTTGCGGTGTAGTCGTAAAATTCCCGGTGAGGAACAATCTCACCGGGAATGGAAGCGCGCAATTCATTGTTTCCGAGGACGGCGACCTCAATTTCCCGGCCGGTGATCCCGCGCTCGACAATTATCTTCAGGGCGAATTCCGCAGCCACATCCATCGCGGCCGGAATCTCATTTGCGGCTTTCACGCGCGTCATTCCGACGGAAGAACCTAGAGTCGCTGGCTTCACGAAAAAGGGAAAGCGAAATTTCTTTTTGATCGCCTTTAATACTGCCGCGCGCTTATGCTCCCATTCCGAACGCCGCACGACCATAAACGGGACAATCGGCAGTCCAGCTTGTTCAAACAGCCGCTTCTGAACATCCTTGTCCATCCCCACCGCGGATGCCAGAACTCCTGCTCCCACATAGGGCAATCCAGCAAGCTCCATCAGGCCCTGGATCGTGCCGTCTTCGCCGAACGTGCCGTGTAACACAGGGAAAATAACATCGAGCAACACGCTGGGACGCCCGGCAACGGGAACGAGTGGAACGAGAGTGGCGGCTGTAGGGTCGGACGGCAGAATCACGCGATCGCCCGACTTGAAGACGTCCGCGAGCATTTTCTCCGCACCCCTGCCCAAAAGCCAACGGCCATCTTTCGAAATACCAATGGGCACAGGCTCGTATTTTTCCGGATCCAGTGCGCGAATTACAGACGCCGCGGAAGCCAGCGAAACTTCATGTTCGCCCGATCGTCCGCCAAAGAGCACTCCGACGCGCAAGCGTTTGTTGGAGATCATGCGGATGTCCGGACGGTTGAGTCAAGAATGTGGGGAGGAATCATAGGATCTTTTTTCCCAGCCCCGACAAAATAAGTTCGACGCCCAGAAGCGCGGTCATATTGTGCAGGTCAATGACCGGATTAATCTCCACCAGTTCGAAGGAAACCATCGAGCGGCTGTCCGCAATCATTTCCAGCGCCAGATGCGCTTCGCGGTAGGTAACGCCGCCGCGAACAGGCGTTCCGACACCCGGGGCGTCGGTGGGATCCACAAAATCCATGTCCAGACTCACTGCGATGCCTGCGGTGTCGTCACTCGCAAATCGTAAAGCGTCGGCCATCACTTCACGCATCCCGCGTTCGTCGATGTCGCGCATGGTGAAAATGTGCACGCCCGATTCCTTCACCAGTCGCCGCTCTTTCGCATCGAGATCCCGAATACCGACCAATGCCACGTTGCGGGGTTCTATCATCGGTTTGATTCCTGCCAGGTCGGTCAGCTCCGGAGGACCGTAGCCCATGATGGCAGCGAGCGGCATACCGTGAACGTTGCCCGAAGGCGAAGACTCGGGCGTGTTCATGTCGCCGTGCGCATCCAGCCAAATCACTCCGGCGCGTTTGGATTGTTTATTGAAATGCGCGGCTGTGCCGGCTGTGGTTCCTACAGCGATCGAATGATCGCCGCCGAGGACAAGCGGCACCAAATCCTCGTCGAGCGTTTTCTTCACCATATCCGCCAGACCTTTACAGGCCTCGGCAATCTCGTCCAAGTATCTTGCACGTTTTTCGCCGTAGGGCTTTTCTTCGGGCTGAGGCACTACCACGTTGCCGATGTCTTCCACCTGGCGGCCAAGCTGTTTCAGCCGAGCCTGCAGACCTGCAACGCGTAACGCAGATGGGCCCATGTCCACGCCGCGCCTGTTCTGCCCCAAGTCCATTGGCACGCCGATGATTCTTATCTTGTCTGGCATTTTATTGTGTCTTTCACGCCCCCGGTTCAGGGGCCAAGAACACTAAGGATAGACGCGATAGAGCATCCGAGGGAAGGGAATCACTTCGCGGATGTGTTCCGTTCCGCAAATCCAGGCTACGGTGCGTTCCAGCCCCAGCCCAAACCCAGCGTGCGGCACGCTACCGTAGCGGCGCAAGTCGAGATACCACTGGAACGATTCCTCCGGTAAGTTGTGCTCGCGAAGACGTTTAAGCAGAGTCTCGTAGTCCGCCAGACGTTCACCTCCGCCAATGATTTCGCCGTAGCCTTCGGGAGCGATCATATCAAAGCTCAACGAGAGATCAGGGCGATTTTCGTCTGTGGCCATGTAAAACGCCTTCATAGCCGCGGGGTAGCGGTGAATCACGACCGGTTTGTCGAACTCCTTGGACAGAATCGTTTCCTCATCTCCACCGAAGTCGTCGCCCCACTTCGCGGGGTTGCCGGCTTTCTGCAGAACTTTAATCGCGTCGTCGTAGCTCACTCGCGGAAACGGCGGCTTGATCTTTTCCAGCTTCGAAATGTCACGCTGGATCGTTTCGAGTTCGCGCGTCCGATTTTTGACCACGGATTGCACGACCGCGCTTACGAGACCCTCTCCGAGCTGAACCATGTCTTCCAGGTGGGCGTAAGAAGCCTCCGGCTCAAGCATCCAGAATTCGGTCAGATGACGGCGAGTCTTGGATTTCTCGGCGCGGAATGTCGGGCCAAACGTGTACACCTTTCCGAGAGCAGCGGCCGTCGCTTCCACGTAGAGCTGGCCCGATTGCGTAAGATAGGCTTTCTGATCGTCAATGTAGTTCACTTCGAAAAGCGTGGAAGTTCCTTCGCAGGCTGCGGGGGTAAATATGGGAGCGTCCGTGAGCGTGTAGCCTTGGCTATCCATGTAAACACGCGCGGCGAGCTCTGCTTCCGCGCGTATGCGCAGAATGGCGGCCTGCCGCGGCGTGCGAATCCAGAGATGGCGGCGGTCCAAAAGAAAATCTACGCCGTGCTCTTTCAGTTGAATCGGATACGGCTCTGAGTCGGACACTCGTTGGACGACTTCCACTTCGCTGACGTGCATCTCGAAGCCGCCCGTCGCACGGGCTTCGGCACGGATTGTGCCGGTGACGATCACGCTGGATTCCAGAGGCAGACCCTTCAGGGCATTGAATGCTTCCGCGTGCTCTTTCAGCGACACCACGCCTTGAATGACTCCCGTGCCGTCGCGGAAAATGGGGAAAAGGAGTTTCCCGGATTCGCGCTGGTTGTAGAGCCAGCCTCGAATTGTCACAACGCCGTCGACGTGCTTGCCAGCGTGTTCAACGCTGACAATAGTTGCGCCTGATCGCCTATCCTGAGTCATTTACCTACCTATGAATGGTTTTTGATGGCCAAGATCTAAGAGTGCGGCCGCTTTTTCTCGAAGTTCTCTTCCAGTTTATCAAATGTCGCCCGAACTTGATCGAGCGTTGGTTTTCCGGCGGCCTGCTCCTTCAATTCCAAAACGAGCGCCACCGGCTGGGGAGCGTTGGCGAGCGCGGCGAGGGTAGCTTCCCAATCGATGTTGCCTTCGTAGGGAAGCAAATGTTCGTCCTTTTCGCCATGATTATCGTGAATGTGCGAGGTCACAATCCGCTCACGCATTGCGTCGATGCCGACTTCCACGCCCTCTTCGATGTGCGCATGGCCGGTGTCGAAGCAAAGCTTTAGGTCATGCAAATGGGTGTCAGCGATGAAGTGTTGCAGCGAAGCTGGAGCGCCCAATTCGTCGGGCGTATTTTCCAGGGCAATTGTCACTCCGCGCGCCTTGGCAAAAATCGAAAGTTGCTCGAGCGAACTGAAGGCTGCGTCGAGCTTGCGAGGGTCCGCGCTTTGACGGCCGTGTCCCATATGCTGAATTAAATAGCGGCAGGGAATTCGCTCGGCGACTTCGAGCGCCCGCTTGACCTCGTCTACGGCGTCGAGGCGGCGGATGCGCTCCGTATCGGAAATCGAAATGGGGACGGCACTTTCGCGTCCTGGGGAGAGATCGCGCTCAGTAGGTGAATGCAGAGCATGGACGTCAAGACGGTATTCGCCGAGGGCGTCGGCGAGTTCGCGCACGGCTTGCGGCTCGCGATAGTTGAAGTGTAGCGGGGCGCAAAAAATCTCGACGGTGGCGATGCCGGCCTGGGAGATTTCCGACAGCAGTGCCGGGCCGAGAGGCTGATTGATATAACGATAGGTGGAAAGGACGCGTTGCATTCAGCCCCCGTGAAGTTCTGTGCCAGCTAGTCGGACGCGAAAAAAATTAGGATCAGGGCAATAATACCTCCCAGCAAGAGCGCCAAGCCGATCCATACATAGACGGGTCGGCGTTTTCGCATCAATCCCGGAGGCGGCGGAACGATTTCCGGAAGCTGCGGGTAGGGGGTCACCGTTCGTTTCGTTCGAGCAGAGGGCCAGAGTTCAGAATCGGTCCCGACCAATTCCTGCCGCCATCGAATTCGCTGAACATTACTCGATGCTAGCATTTGGCTCAGGCGTTGCGAAATGATTTGGCGACGGTGACGCAGGAGCGCAGCTTTTCGATGGCTTCTTCGACCGTGCGTGTCTTGAGACCGCAGTCGGGGTCCACCCAGACTCGTTCTTTCGGGAGGATGGTCAGTGCCTGCTCGATTCTTTCGCACACAGCGCTAGCGTCGTCTTTCGCGTGTGAGTGCACGTCAACTACTCCGAAGCTGATGTCTTTAGTGAAGGGATAGCGGCGGAAAAGTTCGAGCAGGTCCAGGTCGCTGTTGGACATTTCCAGATCGAAATTATCGACTGCTAGATCGAGCATACCGGGATAAATATGTTCGAATTCGCCGTAGCAGGCGTGCGTGATGAAATAGGCGTTCTGGTCTTTGGTTGTGAATTCCATGGCTTCGATGGCGATGGGCAATTCTTCGGGACGGACTGAAAGCGCAGGCTCGTCGATTTGAATAATTTTGCAGCCGGCGGCGATTAGCGCTTCCACTTCATGGCGGACAACTGCAGCCAGAGCGAGAGCGGCGGCGCGGCGGTCCGAGTAAAACTCGTTGAAGCTCCAGTCCATGATGGTGTAGGCGCCGGTGAGCATGCCCTTGACGGGTTTTTTCGTGAGGCTTTGCGCGTATTTCCACCAGTCAACGGTGACTGGGCCGCTCCAACCGACTTCTGCCGTGATCACCGGCTTGTGGTAATAGCGGTTTCCGTAACTGCGAACCAGGCCGCTGGTGGCAAATCCGGGGAGGCGTTCGGCGAAATAGGCAACCATGTCTCCACGGTACATTTCGCCGTCAACAAGAACGTCCACGCCAAGCTTTTCCTGCTGCTCGATCCAAAAGGCGGTGGCTTTGCGTTCGAGGTCGTGGAGTTCGTTTTGCGGAATCTTACCTTTCGAAAATTCCGAACGAGCCTTTACCAAGTAATCGGGCTTGGGGAAGCTGCCGACGGAAGTGGTGGGAAAGAGCGGCAACTGCAGCCCGAGCTTTTCCAGTTTTTGACGGCTCATGAGCGACCGCCGTTTAATGCATCGCGAACTTTTGAGAGCAACTCGAGTTTGGCAAAAGCGCGATCGCGCGGAAGATATTCCAGACCGGATGAAGTTCCGAGAAAAGCGCGTTCCCCTTTTATTTTCGGCAGCATGCGTTCAATTTGGCGAGCTAAGTGCGCGGGATCTTCCAGGCGTGTGTTGCGGCCGTCGATGAGGCCGAGTCCGAGTGTTTTTGGAGATCCTTTTGCAGCGATCATGTCCACGAGTTTGGGATAGTAAGTGAAGTCGAGGCCGACAATATCGACCGGCAAGGCGACCAGTTTTTCATAGAATGGCGCGCAATCATGGAAGTAAACGTAGAGAGCAAGTTCGAGTTTGCGTCCGCTCTTGGTGAAATTGTCGCGTGCTTTGATGAGCGGGGCGAGCGAAGTTTCGAAAATCGCCCAATCGTTCGGATACTTGATGGCCGCAGGTTCGTCCACTTGAATTATCTCGGCGCCCAATTGAGCGAGGGTGTCGATCTCAGTAGCGAGAATTTCAGAATAGGCCTGGGCGCGCTCTTCGAGAGCGGCGAACGCTCCGGTCGAGCCGTTGCTGCGCTGCTCACCGAGCGAAAATTTAGCGAGCGTGTATGGGCCAGTTAAAACAGGCTTGATGCTGAGCTTTCCCGCTTTGCCGGACGGAGTGGGCAAATGGCCGAGGGCGTTTCGCGCGAAACTGTAATCACCGGCGGCAAGATGGCCGCGTTTCAGCGGCGTTCCGGTAAAGACAGGTTGGCGAAAATACGTGTTGGTGTCGAAGAAGCGGACGAGTCCTTTGATTTGAATGTTGTCGAGCTTGCCGGCCAAGTGAGAAATGGGATCGTACCAACGAATCAGGCCGTCGGTGACAACGTCGAGGCCGGCTTTCACTTGTTCGGCGATGACGGAGCGGGTGACGTCATTTTGCACGTCGAGGAGGTCGGCGGTGGAGCGGTCACCTCGGTCGAGAGCGGCGATGGTTCGGCGTAGGATCTGCAAGTCGGGGGAATCGCCGATGCGCGGGTAGCTTCCTGTGCTGGAAAGGTAGAGACCGGGAGTGGCGCTCATTGGCAGCCGCCTATCCGCGTGGTTGATTCGTGGTTCTGTTGCGGCGGGTAATTTGTCGTGGGAGGAAAATCCGCCCGCCTGAAGGCGGCCGCTACAAAGGCTCGGAGAACGAACGAATCGTTTGGTTGAAAATTCTCGATTACAACGGAACGTCGGTGTTTGTTTTCAGGAGGTTGCGAAATTTCTAATACCAAGAGTTCTCGATTAGAAATGGGTCGGTTTGGTTCGAGAAACACGGGCCGAGCAAGGCATCGCGATAGCAAGTCTTGGAACAGGATCGTAAAAGCCGAGCTTGAATTTTGACTCGCTTCGGCCCAGGCGACGGAGCTACGCGTAATTCCGGTGCAGCTGGTTAGAAGAACGCCTTCGGCGCCCTTTTCTGCTAACACTTCGCTTCGAACAGCCTCCATCAGCCACCCTTTGTCCTCATAAAGCAAACCTCGAATCTAATGAGATTGGGCGCTAGAAGCAAGGGAATGCAATCGAACGGCGGAAAACCAAATGCGAGATTGGAAAATTGAGGGGCGAAAGAAACATGAGTCACAGGAGCGATGTCTTGGGATCGCATGGAAGACGGTATCCCGCACAGACGGCAAGAGTTGTCCCGTTAGGACCGCTTGCGGTTGGTGGGCCAAAACGCGCGATATGGCGGCTAAAAGAACGTCGCGATGAGGTCAGAACAAGTAGGGGACAAGAGCCCAGGTGGTGCGACGGTAGGCTTCGTGATCGGGGCCGAAGGCGGCGGCCATGGCACGTTCTTCGAGGCGGATTTTGCGCCAGTACGCGAGCGTTATGATGACCAGCGCAATAGGGGCGTGAATCTGGCCGGAGACGATGGCAGTTCCGCAATACATCCCGAGGATCGCAGTGTAAATCGGGTGGCGTATGAGCCGGTACGGACCGGAGCGGACTAGTTGGTGGCCAGCGGCGATGCGAACTTCGCCGCTCCAGTTGGTGCCGAGGTGGCGGCGCGCCCAGACGGCGAGGAGAATGAAAGCGGTTTCGATCAACAGGCCGACGGCTACGACGAAGTGGTCGTCAGGCAAAAAACGCCGCGTCAGGCCCGGAACAGGAAAGATGAGCAACAGCACGCCTCCATTGACCAAAATCAGATGCAGTTGGCGCGACCACCAGGATTCGGAGGTTTTTGTCGGGGCGCTGTCTTTTGCAGCGATACTCCAGTAAATGGAGAAGACAAACAAGAGCGCGACTGATATCGATAGCCCGACGGGGAATTCCTTTTGTATCCGAGACGTAAAGGCCAGGTAATGGCGACTGAGGAGCGCTCCAATAACTCCTCCGACAATCGCAGCTACGGCCACTTTCACTACGGCTTTAGTCGGCCTTGTCATGGTCACCGTTCCTACTTAATGTTTGTAAAACTTCTTCGATTGGATTTTTTTGAATCCGCCAAGGAAACTATGGCGCCGTTCGAACGCTCGGCACGCGACTTTAGCAGAATGGAAGGCGAGCATCCAGCGATCGAAAGTGTTGGTAGTGTCCTAAGCTGGGAGAACGGCAAGATCGACAACTCGCGGGAACTGCGCCGCGAAAGGAGAACGCTGCGCGACGTCTTTTTTGTCGGAGCTAAAGCTCCGACCCCCTGAAAAACCACAGCGGCGGATCTTCGCGAGGTAAGGTAGAACACTGCGAAAGTGTCAAAGCCCGACGTGGTGAGTTAAGGCTCCAAGCCCCTGAAAAATTGCGGCGGCGGACCTTCGTGAAACAAATCAGGACACTGCGAAAGCGCCGAAGATAGTCGCGACATCGTGAGTTACTGCGGATCGGGTTGGTCGCCGACGGAGAAGTAGGTGCAATCGGGGTGGTGGAAGACCAGGGCGCTGACACTGGCTTCCGGATCCATCATCATTCCTTCGGTGAGGTGTACGCCGATTTCATCGGGGCGCAGGAGCATCCAGATGCCGACTTGGTCGTCGAGATTCGGGCAAGCGGGGTAGCCGAAGCTGTAGCGTTTTCCGCGATAGCGGGAAGTGAAACGGTCGGCCATGGTTAATGTGGGCGGGTCGGGGAAACCCCAATCTTCGCGGATGCGGCGATGCAGCCATTCGGCGCACGCTTCGGCAGTTTCAATGGCAAGAGCCTGCATGCCGTGTGAAAAAAGATAACGACCGGCGGTTTTGGCCTCTTCGGCGCGTTCACGGACGCCGGCTCCGGCGGTGACAACGAAGAGCGCGAGATGATCGCGACGTGCGGTTTTTTTATCTACACCACTCTGACCGACGACGGCAGGCGCCGGCGGAAGGATGTAATCGCTCAAGCAGAGTTTGTCTGCGACGCGTTGACGTTGAAAATGGAATCTGTGAATAGGCGAAACTTTCCCCGGTTCGAACAGCGCGATGGAATTTCCTTCTCGTTCCGCTTCGAAGAATTGCCAGACAGCTGAAATTTTCATGAAACCTTCGGCTTCGCGTTTGACTTCTTCCATGCTGTGAAAAAGTTCGAGTGCGCGCGGGTCGCGTTCCTTGAGCGCCTTCTCGAAATCTCCGCGGAAGCCCATGTGACGTCCAAAAATCATGAAGGGATTGATATAGCTCCAAATTTCGTTCAGGTCTGGGATGGAGCGGGCTTTGCGATCGAGATAAGCGACGGGTGGGATTGGAATGTCAGTGCGAATTCGCGCGGAGCGCTCTTCGCCCGCAGGGCCGAGTGGGACGGGCGCGGCTTCTTCCACGACGACCGTGCCGGCATGAGTGTTGTCGCGCAGGACAGCTTCGCGTTGCGCAGGGTCGCTCAGATGATTCATCAGGCGCAAGCCGGTCATGGCGTCTTTCGCGTAGCACACGGCGGTGCTGTATTGCGGGGCAATTTTCAGGCGCGTAAATTTTTCCGATAATGCTGCGCCACCGACGAGCAAGGGCACGTCAATTCCTGCTTCGCGAAGGTCCGAGGCAGTGATGACCATTTGCTGCGCGCTTTTCACCAGCAAGCCGGAGAGACCAATGGCGTCGGGATTATGTTCGCGATGAGCGCGGATCAATTCCTCCGGCGGAACTTTGATGCCGAGGTTGATCACGTCGTAGCCGTTATTTTTCAGGATGATCTCGACGAGATTCTTGCCGATATCGTGCACGTCACCTTTCACCGTCGCAAGCATGACTTTTGCGCGCTTCTCAGTGTCGGCTTTCTCCATGAACTGTTCGAGATGGCTGACGGCGGCTTTCATGGCTTCGGCGGATTGCAGGACTTCGGCGACGATCAGCTCGTTGTTGTTGAATAAGCGGCCGACCTCGGCCATTCCGGTCATTAGGGGACCGTTGATGATGTCTAGTGGGGCGTTGCCTTCGGCACGTTTGCGATTGAGGTCGTCGACCAAACCGTCTTTGGAGCCTTCGAGAATGTAGTTCGCGAGGCGTTGGTCGAGAGGGAGATCCGCGGCGCGTTCCTTTTTTCGCGAGCCGGAGGCGCGGAAATGGTCGGTGATCGCGGTGATATGAAATTGGTTGATGGCGCTTCTCTGCTCGGGCGTTTGGTTGCGCCAGTCCGCTTCGACGTTGCGAAGGTGCTCGGCTTTCGGGTGATCGTCCGGCACCGGGGAGGGTGGAGTGTTGAACAAGAGATCTTCGGCGAGCTTTCTTTCCAGCTCTGGAATCGAACCGAAGCGCTCGATGCGTTCGGCGTTGACGATGGCGAGGTCCAAGCCGGCTTTGGTGCAGTGATAGAGAAAGACGGAATTCACTACTTCGCGCGCTCCGGGCGGCAAACCGAAGGACACGTTCGAAATGCCAAGTACTGTCCGGACATAGGGGATTTGTTTTTTGATGAGGCGAACGCCTTCAATTGTTTCCAGCGCCCCACCGATGTAATTCTTGTCGCCTGTGCCACAAGGGAAAACCAAAGGATCAAAAATGATGTTTTCCGCTCGAATTCCAAATCGTTCGGTGAGCAGGTGATAAGAGCGATCGGCAATTTCGAGCTTTCGTTCGCGCGTAAATGCCTGGGCTTGCACCGGGTCTTCGTCGATGCAACCGACGATGATTGCTGCTCCATAGGAGCGGGCGAGCGGGCAGATGCGTTCAAACTTTTCTTCGCCGTCTTCGAGATTAATTGAATTGATGATGCTCTTGCCCTGGCAATAGGTGAGGGCAAGCTCGACCGCGCGCGGATCGGTAGTGTCGATCATGATGGGCGTTTTAATTTTGCGGATGAGCTGGTCGTAGAACGGCGGGATGTCGGCCATTTCATCGCGGTCCGTACTTTGGAGGCAGACGTCAACGATATGCGCTCCGCTTTTGACCTGGCGCCGAGCGATCTCGGTGGCTTCCTCCCACAGCTCCTCGGCTATGAGCTTTTTGAATTGGCGCGAGCCGATCACGTTGGTGCGCTCGCCGACGACGAGAGGGCGAGTGCTCTCTTCTGCTTCGATAATTTCGATGCCGGAATACACAGCGCGATGAGTAGAAACAGGCGGGCGCCGGGGAGACTTGTTCTGGACCATTTGTGCGATCGCGCGAATATGCTTTTCCGTGGTACCGCAGCAGCCACCCACGATGTTCAGCCAGCCGCGATCGACGAAACGTTCGAGCTGCTGGGCTAGCGATGTGGGCGTTTCCTGATACAGGCCCTCTTCGTTTGGAAGACCTGCGTTGGGATAACAGGAAACGAAGCCGCTGGTTAGCGACTGCAAAGTGCGAACGTGGTCGGTCATGAATTCCGGCCCTGTGGCGCAATTGAGGCCGAGTGAAATCAAATCTACATGGTCGAGCGAAGACCACAGCGCTTCGATGCCTTGACCGGCAAGCATGGTTCCCATCGCTTCGATGGTCACTGAAACCATCAAGGGGACAGGCTGGCCGAATTCCTGGCTTAGTTGCTGAATGGAGAGGATGCCGGCTTTGATGTTGCGAGTGTCCTGGCAAGTTTCCAGGAGCAGGAGATCCGCGCCGCCTTCGATGAGGCCGAGGGCCTGTTCGCGATAATTATTTTGCAGCTGTTCAAAAGTGATGCCGCCTGTAACGCTGATGGCTTTGGTGGTGGGGCCCATGGAACCGGCGACAAAACGAGGCTTAGCCGGGGTGGAGAAGGCGTCAGCGGCCTGGCGCGCGAGTTCAGCAGCGAGGCGACTGATTTCGCGCGCGCGCGCACCCAGACCATATTCCGCGAGAACGACGGGAGTGCTGCCGAAGGAGTTGGTCTCGATGATGTCCGAGCCGGCCTCGAGATATTTGCGGTGGATCGACAGCACAACGTTGGGCTTGCTGACGACCAGATACTCGTTGCAACCTTCCAGTTGCGGGCCACCAAAGTCCGCTGCCGTGAGATCCGCCTGCTGCAGCATGGTACCCATCGCGCCATCCATAATCAGGATGCGTTCGCGCAATAGTTCACGGAGGGCCAAGCCCTGTTGGATGAAGTTCCTCATGTCAGCAAAAATATTCCTAGGAGAATTCTAGCAGGGGACGCGGCGGCGGACCGGACCGGAATCTCGCTGCGGTACGAACTTACAACTTTACATGGAGCGCGACGGAGTCTCGCTCACACTGCTGCTGAGAAATTCTATGGGCGCGGACTTCGGAAGCATACCGGCCGCGGCACCCCGCGCAAGCAGTTCACGAACGGCGCGGCGTCCTTCCTCGCCGTAATCAAGAGTCCAGCGATTGACATACATACCGACGAACTTGTCGGCCAAAACGGGATCCATGTCGCGGGCAAATTGCAGCGCGTAATTCAGCGCAGCTTCGCGATGGTCCAACGCAAAAGAAATACTCTCGCGGATGACGCGACCGATCTGCCGTCCGAGATCGGGGCCGAGTTTGCGACGGATGGCGTTTGCGCCCAACGGAAGCGGGAGTGCAGTTGTTTCCTGCCACCATTGGCCGAGGTCGACGACGCGATGCAGACCTATCTGAGAGAAAAGCAATTGGCCTTCGTGAATCAAAAGACCTGCTTCGACTTCTTTGGCTTGAACTGCGCCTAAGATTTTGTCGAACGGCATGGTAACCGTCTCGACGTTGGGCTCGAAGAGTTTCAAGGCGAGGTATGAAGTTGTAAGTTCTCCGGGAATGGCAATTTTGCGGCCTGCTAATTCCGTTTTCTTGATGGGATGGCCCGCGACGACGATCGGGCCGTAGCCTTCGCCGAAGCTTGCGCCGCAATCGAGGAGGACGTACTTGTCAGCCACAAACGGGTAGGCGTAAAAGCTGATCGCGGTGACGTCATACACTTCTTTTCGCGCCGCCTGATTCAGCGATTCAATGTCAGAGAGCACGTGGTTGAATTTCACGCCGGGCAAACGGACTTTGCCGGTTGCCAGGGCGTAAAACATGAAAGCATCATCGCTGTCGGGCGAGTGCGCGAGGCGAATCTCCGCCGTTTTGGGTAGAGCTGCTGGTGTGGACATGCTGGGTCCGTCCTGGCGCTCGCGGAAACGCTACCATTCGTTGAGGGCCGGAGAGGGCTTTAGAGACTCCTGCCCACTGCGATAAAAAGTACGAACGGTGTGGATGTTCCGGCGTGAGTGCCGAATAGTACGGGGAAAGAATAGCATACGGCACTGGTTTACGTACAGGCGTTGGGAGTGGAAATCACGTCCTAGCTTGGACGCGAGCGACAAAATCGGCAACTCGTGGCAAATGCACCGCGAAAAGGGAAGTCGCGACGCGCTGATATTTTCGTAAGAGCTGAAGCGCCGACCGCCTGAGGACCAGCGGCGGCATGGAATTCGCGCGCTACTGGACGGTAGAGTGAGCCGGATTTGGAAGAGGTGAGGCATGATGAGCTACGAGCATCCAGCCCTCTTCTTGAAGCACGAAGATATTGGTGGCTTGGACCATGGCGTCGTCAAAGCCATCGGCAAACGCGGTGGTGACGTGCTCGGTACAGGCGACCCACCCGACCCGACCTTCGATGCGAACCCAGACGGAACTCAAGGCGATGCGAACGCGCCGGGCGTTTGCGAAAAGACGTGCCCAGCGTTCGCGGACTTCATCCCATCCAAGCAAAAGTTCCCAGCCGGGATGCACACATTCCACTTCGTCGTCGTGTGCCCATACAGCGTCCATCTGACCGAGATCGAGCGATTCGAAGGCGGAATAAAACCGGGTGTTTGCGGCGCGAAGAGCATCTTCGGGGGTTTGCTTTTGGGGAATCGTAGGCGTTGACATATTGAAATTGGGTGTTTAAGACTCGCGATTAACTCGAAACCTGGAATTCCGAGATGCTTAGTTTCCGAAAAAGCGGACTATCAGTTGGAATTTTTCGGACGGGCCAAATTTAATCCGCCGACTGCGGCGACGACCAGCGCCATCTTGATGACTTCTCCCGGCAAAAACGGCAACGCGCCGATGCGGAAAGAATTCGACCATCCGACGCCGGTAAGGAGAGCGAGCCAAGCACAGCCTCCCGCGAAAATTATTATCTCGCCGGAAACAAGTGCGCCGATGAGTTTCACGGTACTTGCTCGCAGGCTTGCAATATGCGAGCGCGCAACCGAGACACTGCGCTCGGCGATCCAACCGGTTACAAACGCCGCGGGCGGATAGGCAAGCAGATAGCCAGCTGTGGGACCCAGGAATCGCGCGGGTCCAGGCAAACCCAGCGGCTGAAAAACGGGAAGGCCGACGATCCCTTCAAGCAAATATAACCCCAACGTTAAAGCTCCCCGGCGTGAGCCGAGGAGAACGGCGACAAGCAGGACGCCGAAAGTCTGCCCGGTGATAGGAACAGGAGTCCAAGGCAAAGGAAACGCGATGTGAGCGCACAACACGAGCAAAATGTTTGCGGCGGCAATGCGCACGGCATCCGCTGCAAGACCTTCCGCCGGGTAAATTCTATCGGCCAGAACTTTTGATTGAGACATCCGGATCCTCTTCGGAATTTGGCTAAGGCTAAAATTATCTGGCGGCCATTATACCTGAGGCAGCTGCTTTGTTAGGGCGTCTTTTCGCCTTCCAGGAGTGCATCATCGGACGTTGCCACTGCTCCGTGCTTTTCAGCGGCGTGAATTTTCCCTTCGACGTCAAGAAAGAAGGAGCGCCGACCGGACTTGTCGTAGGATTCCGGCGTGGCTGCCAGTTCGAAATTCGTATCGTTACCGGAAGCGTCGGGAGCGATGCGATAACGAAAGAGGTAGCCATTTTGTTTGCCGGCGGCAAGGTCCGAACTCACGAGCGAGGCCTGCTCGGTGGAGATTTGCCCTTTAGGTGCGGGGCCCAAATCCGCAAGGGATTCGGGCAACTTTCCGAATGCGCGGTTGTAGGTCTGAACCGCCGCAGCCAAACTCTGCAGTGTTCCAACGGCAGCGTCCTCTCGGGCGCGCAGATCCTCGTTTATCCATTGTTTGGCGAGTTGCGGGATATCGAGCAGAACGAGGCCAAGGGAGAGAAGACGCCATCCTCCATTCTCGCGCACAAGCCCGAATTCGGCTTGCTCGCCGTCGACTACGGCGACGGGAATGAAGGCAAGGTTTTCATGAACGCGAGCGGTGCCAAAACGGTATTGCACGGACACGCTGGGCGTGCGGCAAAGAAGTATCGCGTGATTCTGCTGGTCCGTGGAGCTCAGAGGTTTGCCGGGCATATCAGAGAGCGAAAACCTTTTCAGAAAGGCCGTGCGCTGTTCAGCCGGCAACGCGCGGAAGGCTGTGGCACTGTCCGCGGTGAGATAGTTCGAGAATTGCGTTTCGTTGCCACGACAGGCGGCAACGATCGCCGCCGAGAGCGCCGCTGCGGGATCGGAAGCTTCCTGGGCTTTGATCGCGGGGGAGCCGGCGAGAGCTAATGAAACAATCGTAAGCGCCGCCAGCGCAACTGAAAGGAAATGCCTTATTGTCATGTGGACTCGGATTTCGCGCGTGCAAGGATGGTTGCCAGGTCTTTGGTGAATTTAGAACGGGGCATCACTTCGCTGCAGCCCGCTGCATGGGCCTGCTCGGCCAGTTCGGTTTGAACGTGCGAGAGAAAGCCGACGAGCGGCACGCCCGGAGCTATAGATTTCATGCGCGCGATGGCGTCGAGCGGCTGGTTGCGAGAGTTCAGGTCCAGGACTACAAGCCTGGGAGTTTCCTTGGAGATTTCGGAGAAAAGCGCGTCCGGTGTGGTACAAATGCGCAACGCAATTCCCAAATGGCGGGCGGTTTCGACCATTTTCGCCTGGAAGAAAAGATCATCAACCATCGCTAAAACGTTGGCCAAGTTCGCTACCTCTCTTTCCGGTTTATCACGCGCACCGCGGCTGCACAAGTTCAGTTCTTCCACTTCGGCCAGAGCCTGGGGTATAAATACCAACGTGCGAGCTCAACGGAGGTTCTGATGGCTGCGCCCTCAAATCCGGACGCGTTGCCAGGTCTGGCCGTTTTGGAACAAACGCCGATCATCATCGAGAAAATCGTCTGGTCAGCCAGCGACGAGCAAATGCACTGGAAGCCGGCGATGGACCGCTGGTCTATCAGCGAAGTGCTGGCGCATCTCGCGGATGTGGAAGCGGTTGGCTTCCGCGAGCGTATTCAGAAAATGCTGGAGAACAAGAATCCAACGTTGGAGCCTTACGATCAAAATGCGGCTTACGCAGCGGGGAAATACTCGAGCAACAAGGCCCGCGAAAATCTGAAAACATTTTGCCACGAACGCGATCGGACGCTGTCGATGCTGCGTTACGTGCCGGCGCAAGCGATTGCGCGGACCGGGCAACACGGCCAAATCGGACAGATTACGATAGGGCAGCTGATGAATGAATGGGCATTCCACGATTTGGGCCACATCAGGCAGATCGCGGAACTTTTCCGGTCGCGAGCTTTCTTTCCGTCGATTGGGCCCTTCCAGCGCTATTATACGATCAAACCGTAACCCAGACGGAGTGCCCGAGCAGATGGAAACCACAATCAGTAAGACAATACTTTCTACTTTCGATCAACTTGGAAAGGACTCGCTGGACCTGCACACCCTGTTTGAATTCGCCGGCGGCAATGAACCCACGGAGCGAGAGCTTGTTCTGGATGCCGTGCAAGACTTGGTGCAGAGAGGTTTGCTGCGTGAAGATGGCGCGGATTTCTACAGCCGCACTGAAAGCGGGAGGCTCGTGGTTGCCGGCCCGCGCGAGATTACGATGTACACACGCGAGGGATGCCACCTGTGCGATGAAGCGAAAACGGTAATTATTCCGCTGCTCTCCGAATTTAGCGCGAAACTCCGCGAAGTAGATATCGACGATGATCCGATCCTGCTCGAACGTTACAACGATGACGTGCCCGTGATTTTCATCGGCGGACTGTTATTTGGGCAGCATCGACTGGATGCTGATCTTTTGCGGCACAGACTGGGACTGGCGAAAGATCTCTGACCTAACGTTGACCAGGCCATCGCTTCAGTGTGCCGTCAATTCAAATGGTCATGCAAGGCAGACAACATCGTGGGAGGGTTGGACCGTAAACCTTTGAGCGTGGCCTAGTGTTTCGAGCTTTCTAGTTCTACGCCAACGCCTTCGTCGGGCACGTCACCTGGACGGCCTTTCACGCGGTCATACTCACTTATGTGGCAGGTTGATCCGATAGCTTCGTTGTAATAAGTGGGCACGCCTAACGCGGTTCGCAGCTCTTCGTTAAATTTTCGCAGGTCAACCAACTGACCTTTGTGCGCCGGGAATTTTTTCTTGTCATGGGAAACCAGGAATTTCTGATAGCCAGCGTCCCACAGCAAGGTGAACTGACCCTGCAGCATGATGCAGGGAATCTCGGTCATATGAAAACTGTCCCCGGAGGTCTTGCGAAGCTCGGCGCCGCAATTGTACTTTTCGATGCGAACGACTCCGCCGGAACTACGGACAAGAAATCCCTTGGCCGCGAGCGATTCTACTTGCGACTGGTTAAACAGTTTGTTGACGTACCACATGCTTATCAGAGTATGGAGTCAGTAGGCCTTCTGTAAAGTTAAAAAATGGTTGCACGGGTTTCGACCGAACGGTTTGCAGTAGAGCGTCGAGCATCTGCTAAACTAGTCGAAATTCGCTACATGCGGCGTTTCCACCGCATCCAATTTGCTGGCTGAACTCAACGGGATTGGCAGATTGAAGAGAAATTTAGCGGCGGCCTTGGGACAGGGAATTTGCACGGACAAGCGAACGATGAGTACATCGAACAGACAGACACTATCGAAAGAAGTTTTCAGCGCGGAGACACAGCTAGGACAGAACCTGTTGGAGCTTATCGGCAACACGCCTTTGCTGCGGCTTGAGCGCATAGGTGCCGAGTTTCTCAATACTGAGTTCTACGCCAAAGCCGAATGGTTCAATCCAGGCGGCTCGGTGAAGGATCGCGCGGCGTATTCCATGATCCGAGAAGGCGAGCGAACGGGAGCGCTGCGCCCGGGTAAAGTAATCCTCGACGCGACTAGTGGGAATACGGGAATCGCGTACGCGATGATTGGCGCGGCGTTGGGATACAGAGTGAAACTTTGCCTGCCGGCAAGCGCTTCGCTTGAACGCAAGCAAATACTGGCTGCGTATGGCGTGGAGATCGTGTTCACACCCGGCGACGAAGGAACAGATGGAGCGATTCGTCGCGTGCGGGAAATTAACGACGCGGAGCCCGCAAAATATTTTTACCCCGACCAATACAGCAACGCTGCGAATCCTGCGGCGCACTATGCCACGACGGCTCCGGAGATCTGGGAACAGACGCGCGGACAGATCACGCACTTTGTGGCTGGCCTTGGCACCAGCGGGACGTTTGTTGGAACAACGCTGCGGCTAAAAGAACTGAATCCGGCTATTCGTTGCATCAGTATGCAACCTGACTCCGGATTTCATGGCCTAGAAGGCTTGAAGCATATGGCCACGGCGATTGTACCGAGTATCTACGACCCGAAACTTGCGGATGCAGACATGGTGGTACGGACGGAAGATGCGCATCGAATGGTGAAGCGGCTGGCGCGCGAAGAAGGGATTCTGGCGGGAGTCAGCTCCGGAGGCGCGCTTTGGGCGTGCCTTGAGGTAGCGCGGAATTTGCCGAGCGGCCAGCGCGCGGTGATTGTCACGATCTTCCCCGATTCAGGGGAAAAATACTTGAGCGATCGATTTTGGAGCGAAGAGTGAGCGGCGGCACACTGCGGGTCTCAGACGGGATTATTCGACGAATTCAAGCGCACGGCGTCGAGACATATCCGTACGAATGTTGTGGTGCTCTGCTGGGACGCGATAGCGAAACGTCTCGCGAAGTTGTCGAGCTGGTTCCGTTGCCAAATCGGCGGGATGATTCGCCGCGGAATCGTTTTGAAGTAACTGCGAGTGACGTTCAGATGGCGGAAAAGAAGGCGCAGGAAATGCGGGTGGAGGTAATCGGATGGTACCATTCACATCCGAACGCTCCTGCGCGCCCGAGTGAGTTCGATCGCGAACACGCTTGGCCGTGGTACAGCTACGTCATCATAAGTGTTGAAGCTAGCAAGCCGCGCGATACGAAATCCTGGCGATTGCGGGACGATCGTTCGGCGTACGACCCTGAAGTGATTGAATCCATCGGACAACCTGCAAGCATCTAATTGGACAATCGAGAAGGAGATCAGAGAATGGCAGTGAAAGTAATCATTCCGACGCCGCTGCGGCCGTACGCCGGCAAGCAGGAAAGTGTTGAAATGGAAGCCGGGACCATTCGCGAAGCTCTTGCTGGGCTGGTCACTCGATTCGGGGAGCTGAAAAAACATTTGTATTCCGAGGAGGGACGGCTGCGAAGCTTTGTGAATGTTTATGTGAACGACGAGGACATTCGTTATTTGGAGAAGGAAGATACGCAGCTCCGTGATGGAGACATTGTCAGCATCGTGCCTTCGATCGCAGGCGGAACGCGCGAGTAAATCAGGAGAGCTTTCATGGCAACAAGAATAAAGGTTCCTAATTCGACGGATGCGGCAAATCCGAGCGGAGCGCTGTCGAAAGAAGAAATCATGCGCTACAGCCGCCACCTAATCATGCCGGAAGTCGGCATGGAGGGGCAGCTCAAGCTGAAACATGCGAAAGTTCTTTGTATCGGAACCGGCGGGCTTGGAGCGCCGCTGGGCCTGTATCTTGCGGCTGCGGGCGTGGGCAGACTTGGACTCGTTGATTTCGATTCGGTGGACCTGACTAATCTTCAGCGGCAAATTCTGTTCGACACGAATGATATCGGGCGTCCAAAAATTGAAGCGGCGAAGAATCGTCTGCGGAATCTGAATCCAGACATTCAGATCGACACTTTCGAGACGCGACTGACAAGCGAGAATGCGCTGGATATCCTGAAGGATTACGACATTGTGGTGGACGGCACGGACAATTTTGCCACACGCTATCTGGTGAACGATGCGTGCGTGATTCTGGGCAAGCCCAATGTTTACGGCTCGATCTTTCGTTTTGAAGGGCAAATCACGATTTTCGGTAATCCGGGAGGGCCCTGCTACCGGTGTTTGTATCCCGAGCCGCCTCCGCCGGGGTTGGTGCCCTCGTGCGCAGAGGGAGGGGTGCTCGGCGTGCTCCCGGGAATTGTGGGGGCGATACAGGCTGTAGAAACTTTGAAGGTCATCATCGGGAAAGGCGAACCGCTGGTTGGCCGTTTGCTTCTTTTCGACGCTTTGGCGATGAGCTTCCGCGAATTGAAGCTGCGCAAAAATCCCAAGTGCGCGGTTTGCGGCGAACACCCAACGATCACGAAGCTGATCGATTACGACGAATTCTGCGGAATTCGCGGGGAAGAATCTGCGAGTCCGGCACAGGCTACGGTGCCGGAAATCTCTCCGCGCGAATTGAAATCGCGGCTCGACCGCGGCGATGATCTTTTCGTCCTCGACGTTCGCGAACCGCACGAATTTCAAATCTGCAATCTTGGCGGATACCTGATTCCGCTTGGGGAGCTTTCACGCCGCGTAAACGAGCTGGATAGCTCGCGCGAAATTGTTGCGCACTGCCGCAGCGGCAAGCGTTCCGCGGAGGCAGTGGAGTTTCTACGCAGCGCAGGTTTCCGCAAGGTACTGAACCTGAAGGGTGGTATCCTTGCATGGTCGGATGAAGTGGATGCCTCTGTTCCCAAATACTGACGAGTTCCGAGAGCATTAGAATATCGCCAAAGAAATCGCTAAAAACTTCACGAAAACCCCGATCGGAGGATCGATTGTCAGACATCAAGGTTACCGTCGTTAATAATGGACCACTGCTTATCGATGGCGAAGTGCAGATCGTCGATCAAGAAGGCAAGTCATATGGTCTGGGAGGGCGCACGAAGATCGGGCTTTGCCGATGCGGCGCGTCCGAGCGCAAGCCTTTCTGCGACGGTTCGCACAAGAAATCGAACTTCCAAAGCCTCGTTCAAGCCCACGAACTGCCACCTCCGCAGCCCAAACCATAATTGAGTTAGTGGGGAACCCGTGGGCCAGATTGTTACATTCCTACCCAAGCCTAGGACATTATATGAGTAGTAAGTAGCGGCGGCACACCACTACGTGATAGTTAAGCCTAATTTGTGCAGTAGTTTAACTGGTACTAAAACTACGTTCCGGAACGGTACATCAGTTGCAAGTTCTCCTCTGGGGCAGAAGTTCGTCTTGAGGGGGATGTGGTGGGCCGTCCGGGCAAGATTTGGGGTTTTCTACATCGCTTTCGTCTCGTCCTGCTTTGGACGATAGCTGGTGGGTCGTACCTCGCGCTGCTCTGGGTTCTCCGAAATTCTTCGTACGTTGCCGACCCTCTTCTTGACACTTATCTTGAAATGGCAGGAAGCCTAATCGCTTTCACTTTTGCAGCGAACGCGTTGGTTCGCTTTCGCGGAACGCACGATCGAATTTCTCTGATTCTGGCATTCGGTTTTGTCCTGGCGGGACTAATCGAGGCGGGGACGAGCATGACGTTTTATCGCGGCATGCTCGTCACAGCCAGTGTGGGGAATAATATTTCAATCGGGTGGCTCGCGGGACGGACACTACTGGGGATTTTGTTGTTGGCTGCTCTGGTGGTGGAGCGCCGGATCCCAGTTGCTCGGGAGCCCGCGAAGGAAATGGCTGGGTCGACGCTCATCGTGGGCGCCGCTGCGTACCTGACCAGCGTATTTTATTTCATGCTGCCGAGCGCTCCCAAGATTCACCCGGGAGCAATTATTCCGCGGCCTTGGGATTTGTTGCCGGCGGCGATTTATGTTGCAGCGACAGTCGGATTTGCGTGGCGTTTGCGTCGCGAGAATTCCGAATCGTCGCTCGACCGCGCTTTGTTTATCGCAGCGGCAATGAATGTGATTTGCCACATCACGATCAGCCAGTCGCAGCATGTCTTCGACGCCGCATTTACAGTGGCGCATGTAGTGATGGACCTCAGTTATGTTGTGGTCTTAGGCGGCACGTTGCTCGATAACGCGCAACTTTTTGATCAGGTCAGCCGCCTGGCAGCTTCCGATTCACTTACCGGCCTTGCGAATCATCGCCGGCTTCTGGAAGTTCTGGAAAATGAAATTCAGCGCTCCCGTCGGACTGGGCGCAGCTTTGCGGTGCTGTTGTTTGACCTCGACGAATTGAAAAAGATCAACGACAGGTTCGGCCATCTCACGGGAAGCCGGGCAATCAAGCGGCTTGGAGTGGCTTTGCGAAAAGATTGCCGAAGCATTGACACCCCCGCGCGGTACGGTGGCGATGAATTCGTGCTGATTCTTCCGGAATCAGGAGAAGAAGAAGCTCGTAAGGCTTCTTTGCGGATTTGCGAAAGGCTGGCGCGTGACGGCCAGGAGCCGCCAGTAACTGTGAGTGCAGGTTTGGCCGTGTATCCTAACGACGGCACGACGATTGAACAGCTTCTGGGCGCTGCCGATCGCGCACTCTACCGCATGAAAGGTCGTGGTGAAAAAAAGTTTCGGCTGGGGCACGTAGCGGCCTGTCTGTAGAGGAAAGGGGGTGACGCGATGCGACTTGGGATGGGGGTCCCAAAGACGATAGCCGCGCGACGCGAGTCGCGAATTCCGATGGAAGTTAGAGTACAGATTACCGGGCATCTCGTACTGCCGGGCACCGAAACCACTTTCACAGAAAATGTGAGCGCAGGCGGAGCGCGCGTCTTGAGCACTCGCCGGTGGAAACCGGGTGACCGTCTTACCATCGCTACGCTGACTGGGTCGTTCAAGTCTATTGCCCGTGTGGCGTATTGTCAGTTAATCCCGGAAGCGGGCTTCGCTGTCGGGATCGAACTCCTGGGATCCAGGGACGGCTGGGTTATAGGCGATATGTCTGCGGCTTGATTACTGCACAAACCCGACGTTGGGTTCTGGACCCGGCCCGGGACCTTCCGGAAGCGTTCCAAACTGCTCTTCAAAACGAGACACATTTTCCTGCAGAGCTTTAGCCAGCCGCTTTGCGTGCGCGGGGCTCAGGATCAGGCTGCCAACCAGCTTTCCATGAGGGACGCTGGGAAAAAGATAAATGAAATTGAGGGTGAACTCTTCCGCATTGTGATGAACGACAACTAGATTGGCGTACTGTCCGAGCAATTCTTTCTCGTCGGCCTTGATCTGAACTTGCTGCTGCTGTGGCGGCTTGGGCGTTTCAGCCATCGACCCCTCCTAGGAATCCGTTCCACTATATCAGAGGAGGAGAAACGCTTCCGGCGATTTTTGGAACGCTATCGTAGGAAAAGTTGACGCGAAACTTAGTTAAGCGTAGTTTATATATAGAGTTTAACTAGGTTAACTATGTCAGGCTCTTCCATTCACGGTTCCGCATCTGAAGAGATCACTGAGTCGATAGCTGCTTCCGAACCGCACTCCCCCCGCATAGCCCGGGAAACTTGGTGGTACCTGGGCCCGGCGTTCGTTGCTTCCGTGGCGTATATGGATCCCGGGAATTTCGCGACAAATATCGAAGGCGGTGCCCGTTTCGGATATCAGCTGCTTTGGGTGCTGCTGTGGTCGAACGCGATGGCGATTCTGGTGCAATACCTGGCTGCGAAGCTCGGGATCGCTACAGGGCGGACGCTTCCGGAAAACTGCCGCGCGGAATTTTCGCATTGGATGACAGTCAGCCTTTGGATTGCGGCCGAGATCGCAGCAATGGCTACCGACCTCGCCGAATTTCTGGGGGCAGCGCTGGGATTCTATTTGTTGTTTGGAATTCCCATGCTGGCGGCCGCAATACTGACAGGCGTGTGTGTGATGCTAATTCTGGCGGTCGAACAACTGGGTTTTCAGTGGCTGGAGCGCGTCATCATGTTCTTTGTGGGCGTTATCGGGGTTTCTTACGCGATTGAGGTGTTTCTAAGCAAGCCCACATGGCTGCCGATCGCCAAGCACGTCGTTGTTCCGGAGATAAATTCCTCCTCAATCTATATCGCAGTGTCCATGCTCGGCGCTACGGTGATGCCGCACGTAATCTATTTGCACTCCGCACTAGTGCAATCGCGGCGGCACCCGCTCGACCGGGAGGAACATCACCATCGCAAGATGGAATTGCTGGATGTCCTTTTGGCCATGAATGGCGCGTGGCTCATTAACTCCGCGATGGTGATTATGGCCGCGGCTGTTTTCTTCGGGAGCGGGCTGCATGTTTATTCGATCGAGGCCGCACACCACACGCTTATACCGTTACTTGGCAAGTTCGCGGGAGTCGCGTTCGGCGTGGCGTTACTTTGTTCCGGATTATCCTCCGCCACTGTGGGAACCATGGCGGGCCAGGTGATCCTGCAGGGATTCATGAATTTCCGAATCAGCATTTTTCTGCGGCGGATCATAACGATGATTCCGGCGATACTGGTAATCGCTTGGGGGCTCGACCCTTTGAAGACTCTTATCCTCAGCCAAGCGGCGCTGAGTTTCTGCCTGCCTTTCGCGATGATTCCGCTTCTGGTGCTGACGCGCAGAAAAGGATTGATGGGCACGCATGCCAACCGTCCGCTCACAAACTATCTCGCAGCACTTTCCACGACAGTCATTTTGCTAATGAATGGCTGGTTGCTTTACGCGATTTTCACTGGGAAGTCCTGAGTACGCGTGCGAAAATAGTTTCTCAAGACTGAACGCGCGCTACAGTTTGCAACCCAGCCATGAATCTCGATAGGAATTCAGAACCGCCAAAGCGAAAATTACTGCTGGGAGTTTCGGTGGTTTTCGTGATCGCAGCCGCGGCGGGTTCGATTGTGTTGTACGCGACGCGCGATTGGAACGCTCCGGCATCAGCGAAAAATCTTCAGAATCCCGTTCCGGCCACTGATGCTTCCATCGCGGCAGGGATGATGAACTACTCGACGCACTGCCAAAGTTGTCATGGAGAGAAAGGGGATGGCAAAGGCGAACGCGCGGAAAAGCTATCCATCGCGCCTTCTGACTTCACCGATGCGCAGGCGATGGGCCGGACGACGGACGGAGAACTATTCTGGAAGATCTCGCACGGACGGCGCCCGATGCCTGCTTTTCAGGACAAGCTTACCGAGCAAGAGCGTTGGCAACTCGTGGACTATATTCGCACGCTAGCCCGAAAAGCTGCCAATGGCGCGACGCCTGCCGCAAATTCTGTTTCACCGTAAACAGGCGTTGCGCCGACCGAGCAAGAGCCTCGAAAATCGATGAACTTCGCTGAGTGGTTTAATTTTTTAACTTTGAAATCGCGTCGGAAACTTCCTTGATGTCCGGCAGAGTGGGAATGTCGTAGCTCTTGAACCACGCGATTTTTCCGGAGCGGTCCACGACGGCGATAGCGCGGCCAGTGATCCCTTTGTCGGCCAGATATACTCCATACTTTTCGGCGACCGCGCCGCGAGGCTGAAAATCCGCCAGCAGAGGATATGTGATTCCCATTTTCGCGGCGAAAGCCTTGTGCGACCAGACGCTGTCAACGCTCACGCCCAGGACTTGCGCGTCGAGTTCTTCGAAGCGCTTCATGTCGTTCACCAGACAAACGTGCTCGTTGGTGCAGACCGGGCTCCAGTCGAGCGGGTAGAACACGAGGACGACATTCCTTTTGCCCTGAAACTCAGAAAGTTTCACTTCTTTCTGGCTCTGATCTTTCAAGGTGAAATCCGGAGCTACTGAACCGACTGTGAGTGCCATGCAAAATCCTCCTGTTCGCTCTCGCGAACTATGTTTTTCATCCAGGACTCAATAGTAGCTGAAGCGGCTAGAGCAAACAAATGTTCGCGAATTAGACGACGCGCCATTCGGGGTGCAATCTGCTAGGATACGATTTCGGCGTAAGGGGAACATTGAGGAATTGGCCAGCATTTCATATCGCGAGGCGTATCCGGGACTTCAGATCCTGCCGCGCAGCCGCAACTGGTGGGCGCGGCTGAAGGGAACTGCTCCCGAATGCATCCATTTGGCTGAGAACATCAGTTGGATTGCGGCGGTTTTGCCGGATACGTTATATCTGCGCGGGAAACGGGCGAACAGAAGAGAGCCGGTGCGACCCGAAGTATCGGTTTGCTTTAAATGTTTAAGCGACACCTTCGAGGCCGAGCTTGAATCGTTTCCGGGACGCGTGATAGCGTTCGAGCCTGATCCGGCGATTTTCACGCAGTATTTTTTCGTAGCGACGGCAGACTTCGAAGCCGCCGGGCTGGCGCCAGTAACGTCTGCCGCGATTACGGCGCGGCTGGAACAGGCCGGCGAGACATGCCGCGAATGCTCGGGGAAAGGAACGTGGTTGTGGTTCTCGCAGGAACAAATTCAAAGCCTGGACGAAGTTCAGCTGATCGCGAGCGCGCCTGGAGAAGTTTTTTGCGGAAAACACGGCGCGCAAAAGCTATTATCTGCGTTCGAGAAATTCGCTGAGGCTAATATATTTTACATGAACCTTCCGTACGGGGATGCGGGCGCGTACGTTTGGATTTAACGATGAGCCTGAAAGAACTGGTGGAAAAATATCTGGCGGCGGCCGGCGGTTACGGGAAAGCTGTGCCGATCGCTGCGCTGGGAATTTCGCGGGAAGAAACGGAACGGGTCTTCGACTTTCTGGACGAGGACTACCACATCAGCCGGTTCTTTCATTTTCAAAACGCCGCAGGCGCGGGCTCCGGCAACAGTTTTCAGATCAATGGATTTGCGCAAACCCACATTTCCATCGACTCCGAGATCCAAGAAATTCTCTAGTCAGCTGACGATTTCGACCGAAACGCGAATACTGGACAACGCCAAACTAACCTGCTACCAGACGTGACAAACCTTGTCAGGCGGTTTCATCATGGGCTGGCCCACTTTGCAGGAGAAGGCGGTGCCGAACTCGGGCATGTTCACGACCACACCGTTGATTCGGTATTTTCCCGGGGAGTGCGGATCAGTTATGGCATTGACCCGTTCATTCTCGGGGCGTTCGTTCTCGCAGGCCCATTGAGCCAAGCCCACGAAAAAGCGCTGATCGGGTGTGAGGCCGTCGCGGTCTTTCAGTGTCATGTCCTTGGTGGCGTCCTTCCAAGCGATGTAGGCCAGAATCGTTCCGCCGAGATCGGCGACGTCTTCACCTTCGGTCAGTTTTGAATTGATGTGGATGTCGTCCACGACGACGTACTGGGCGTATTGGTCCACGACACAGTCGGCGTGCTTTACGAACTGATCAGCATCTTCCTTGGTCCACCAGTCTTTCAAGTTTCCTTTGGCGTCAAACTGCCGGCCTTCGTCGTCGAAGCCGTGGGTTAGTTCGTGGCCGATGGTAGAGCCTGTATTACCGTAATTCGGAGCGTCATCCAGCTTGGCATCGTAAAGTGGCGGCTGCAAAACGCCGGCGGGGAAATTGATGTCGTTCATCTGCGGATTGAAGTAGGCGTTAACGGTGGGAGGCGTCATTCCCCATTCGCCGCGATCCACGGGCTTGCCAACTTTGTTAAGGTCGCGATGAACTTCGAACTCGGTCGCGCGCAAGTTGTTACCGTAAAAATCATCGGGCACTATCTTGACCGAACTGTAATCGCGCCACACATCCGGATAGCCGACTTTATTTCGAATAGCATGCAGCTTGTTCAAGGCTTGCTGCTTGGTTCCGGGACTCATCCAATCGAGCTGCTGAATCCGGAGCGCCATGGCGTCTTCAATGCGGCGGGTCATTTCCACGGTTGCCGCCTTTAGCTCGGGCGAAAAAGTCTTGCGAACGTACGCCTGTCCCAGAGCTTCTCCGAGATCGCGATCAACATATTGAACGCAGCGTTTCCAGCGAGGTTGTTCCTCTTTGGCTCCGCGCAGGTATTTGCGGTAGAACTCGAAATTTTCGGTTACGAACGGAGTTGACAAATATGGCGAGCGGGAATTGGCAACATGAAATCGAAGATAGCTCTTCCAGTCCTGCAGCGAAGCCGATTTCAATTGCGCGTCGACGTCTTTGAAGAAATCCGGCCAGCCAACGTTCAGGATTTGAAATTTGGGGACGCCGCCAGCGGCGAAGTAAGCGTTCCAATCGAAATCCGGAGCGATCTTGTAAAGATCTGGAACCGTCATTTTGTGTTTCTCTTTGTAGGGATCGCGACGCTCGACGCGAGTGAGAGAAGCCTTTGCGAGGCTAGTCTCGATTCGCATGACGACAACGGCGTTGTTCTTTGCCGCATCCGGCGAATCGCCCATCAATTCAAATACCTTCTGGACGTGCAGCAAATAGCGCTCGCGGGTTTCTTTCGATTTGGCGTCGTCTTTGAGGTAGTAGTCGCGATCGGGAAGGCCGAGACCGCCCTGCGAAACGTCGATGATAACTTCATCAGAGTTATCGGGGTCTTGAGTCGGGCCAGCTCGGAATAGCACCGAGTCGCCTTTAAGTTGGAGGCTTGCAATCAAGACCGCGATGTCTTTCGTGCTCTTGAGATTTTGGATGGCAGATAGGTCCGGTTGCATGGGCTTGGCGCCAAGCTTTTCTATTTCATCTTCATTCACACAGGAGGCGTAGTAGTCGCCGATTTTCTGGGTTACCGGGTCGCGATCCTTGGCAGCGGCGGCTTCTTCGAGAATGCCGCGAAGGTAGTTCAGATTATCCTGATAAAGCTTGCCGTAAACGCTCCACGAAGTCTGATCGGAAGGAATCGGATTCATCTTTCTCCAGCCGCCACAGGAGTACTCGTAGAAGTCCACGCAAGGATCAGCGGTGCGGTTCATGGCTGCGGGATCGAGACTTGGTGTGTAGGGGAGCGCCGGCTCCGTATGCTGTTGAGTGGCTGCGGCGGCCGTGTCCGATGAGGGAGCAGAGGGTTTTGTCTGCTGGGCACAAGTCGTGATAGCGAAGAAGACAGTCATCCACAAAACTCGCTTGAATATCAAGGGAACCCTCCGGAAGAACGGCTGAGCATAACAGCAGTGAGGCTTGCGCGCCAGTTTGAGATGCAGGCTTCGAATTGGAAACGCCGGCTGGATTTGGCGATGAAGAATCGAAAGCGGAGAGAGGGTTTATTTTGTGGCAACGCTGGAACGCTGGAGACGGTCAGCCAGCGCTTTGTGCTCGGCGCGAATTTCGGCGGGCAGGCGGCTGCCGAATTTTTCGAAAAACTGTTCGGTAGCGCTCACTTCTTCGGTCCAGTCATTCGCATCCACGCGCAGCAATTCACCCAGGGTATCGCGCGAGATTTCCAGGCCTTCGAGGTCAAGGGAACCGGGGGCGGGAATGTCACCAATGGGTGTTTCAATCGCGTCCGCGCGTCCTTCAATCCGGTCGAGCATCCATTTCAGGACGCGCACGTTTTCGCCATAGCCCGGCCAGAGGAATTTTCCGTTCTGGTCTTTGCGGAACCAGTTCACGTGAAAAATCTTGGGAGCGTTTTCAAGCCGGGAGCCCATTTCCAGCCAGTGCCGAAAATAATCAGCCATGTTGTAACCGCAAAACGGAATCATGGCCATGGGATCACGCCGCGTTACGCCTACGGCGCCCGTGGCAGCGGCGGTAGTTTCAGAGGCCATGGTGGCGCCGACGAATACTCCGTGTTGCCAGTCGCGAGATTGATACACAAGCGGGGCGACGTGAGCGCGGCGTCCACCGAATATGATCGCGGAGATGGGGATGCCTTCGGGATCTTCCCAGTGGGCGGAAATTGACGGCGATTGTCTCGCGGCAACGGTGTATCGCGAATTCGGATGCGCCGCCGGACCCATACCCGGCTTCCAGTTTTCGCCCTTCCAATTGATCAGGCTTTCTTCGGGCAGACCATTGATGCCTTCCCACCAAGGCTCGCGCGAGGTCGCAGTCATGGCGACATTTGTAAAGATCGCGTCGTGTTGCAGCGCGGTTCTCACGTTCGGATTCGTTTTTGCATTCGTGCCGGGGGCGACGCCGAAGAAGCCCGCTTCAGGATTGATGGCGCGCAGCGAGCCGTCGGGCGCGATGTGCATCCAGGCGATGTCGTCGCCAACAGTCCACACGCGATAGCCTCTGTTTTCCAGCGCTGAAACCATCATCGCCAAATTCGTTTTTCCGCAGGCGCTGGGGAATGCCGCGGCCATGTACGTTACTTTGCCGGAGGGATCTTCCAGGCCGAGGATTAGCATGTGCTCGGCCATCCAGCCTTGCTCGCGCGCCATGTAGCTGGCGATACGCAGCGCGAAACACTTTTTGCCCAGCAGGGCATTGCCGCCATAGCCGGAACCGACGCTCCAGATCAGCTTCTCTTCTGGAAAGTGAAGCACGAATCGGCGCTCGGGGTTCAAATCGCCGAGCGAATGAAGACCTGGGACAAAATCGTCGGACTTGCCCAGGCGGTCGAGCGCGGCTTGTCCCATCCGGGACATAATCCTCATGCTAGCGACGACGTAGGCCGAATCGGTGATCTCGACGCCCACCTTGCTATAGGGCGAGTTCACGGGGCCCATGATGTAAGGCATCACGTACATCGTCCGGTTCTTCATGGCGCCGTCAAATAGGGGGCGTACTTTGTCTTTGGCTTCCTGCGGAGACATCCAATTGTTGGTGGGACCAGCGTCGTCTTTCCGGCGGGTACATATGAAGGTGACGCCCTCGGTCCGTGCGACGTCATTTGGATTGCTGCGATGCAGATAGCAGCCCGGCCGGGTTTTCTGATTCAGCTCGATGTAAGTGCCATCACGCAGCATTTCATCGACCAGACGGTCGTTTTCCGCTTGCGAACCATCGCACCAAACGATTTTTGAGGGCTTTGTAAGACGTGCGGACTCATCGACCCATCTTTCAAGCGGCGTTGACACCTAACCTCCGAAGATTTCGAGCGCGAGAATCCAGGGCTCCATGAGCCGCGGGTCGCGTTTATTTCTGCGTACGACTGCTTAAAAAGTCTAGGTCACAGAGCAAGGAAAAGCAAGGCAGCGCACTCGCGCAGGTGGCTCCAGAGTGCCCGATGTTATACTTCCCACAGATGTTCGCGCAAAAACTTCGGGTTGACGTTCGGGTGGGCGGCGAAAAAATGCCGGCGCCACTCGATTGGCTGGATAGCTTTTGCATGCGGAATTTCACGGGCTCAGCCGAGTTTGACGACACGCTGCCATTGGGAGAGGGAAAAATTGAAGCCGGATTGAGCGTCGATCCCGCCCGGCTGGCGGCAGCGATGAGCGAATGGCTCACAAAACGCGGAAAAGGGAATGGCAAACCGGTGACGGTTGAAGTAACGACGGCGGGCTGACTTGCCAAGACTCCAAGGGACGATACGCTCGGAAATGATTGCCAAGATTCCGAAATTCGGATTGGCGGAATATGAGTTGGCGGATTTTCTAATGGAAGAAGAGCCGAACTCTTCTCGCAAATGATTGGGGCGTTGCAGCGGTCATCGCAGGAAAAGTTCGGCTCCTCACAGTTGTTTCGACGCGAGAACGCTCAGATGGTTAGCAAGGCGTAATTTGCGCAGCGAGCCCTACTGCCGCCTGAAGCAGTCGGGCTCAAGCCTTCGAGCGTTTCTAGCTATAGATCCAGCGATGTCAGATTTCCTCAGACGCTTTAGAGGCTTCGCGGGCGGCTTGTATCTGGCGGGGGTCGCGTTCGAGCACTGCTTTGATTTGGGGCATGACGGCGTGCGTGGCGTCCTCGCCGGCGGCGATGAGTTGAGGGGTCTTGACGAATTCATCCCAGAGTACGTGATGGACTCCGGGCTCGATGAGCACGTCGGTCTGGCCGCGCCAAGGCTGGTTGGCTACTGTTTGAATGATTGAGAAAGCCCGACTGATCACTTCGATCGTGTTGCGCGGCCTGGTGTCCAGAATTCCCGGCTCCAAGTGAACCGAAATCACCGCTTCAGCTCCCATTTCACGGACGGCAGGTGCAGGCACTTGTTCGGTTAGGAAGCCGTCCACAAGAAAATGGCCGTCGTGTTCAACGGGCAGGAAAAGGCCGGGGTATGCGCAAGAGGCTCGAAGCGCAGGGCTGATTTCTCCCTTGGTGAAATGAACGGACTCGCCGGAAAGCAGGTCGGTGGCCACGATGGCCAAAGGGATTTTCATCTGGCTGAAATTTCGTGCGGTAGTGAAGCGATGGAGGAAATCATCCAGACGCTCGTTGGATGCCATGCCCATACGGGAAAGCGTCCAACGCCCAAAATCGCGAAAGCGAGTGAGGGATCCCTGGTGAGCCATTTCGTCGAGGGATGTTCCGCTGGCATAGGCAGCGGCAATCAAAGCGCCAACGCTAGTGCCAGCGATAAAATCAACGGGAATTTCGTATTGTTCAAGGACGCGAAGGACGCCAATGTGAGCGATACCTCGCGCGAATCCGCCGCCCAGCGCGACGCCGACTCTGGGTCGCGGTCCGCCAGAGTTATATGCGAATGAGCGTAGACCCCGAACGGCCTTCCCGAGCCATTTGGACGTAGTTCCCATTTGAAGACCCTCTGATTGTATAGGACACTGTAGCGCACTTAGCGGATGCATGGGCTTTCGGTTGACCGCAGGTTTCCGCTTCTGTAACCTCGACGCTCACACCGAGATATTTGCGAGGCACTGATGAAGCATCGCATCGAAAAAGCGGTTGTGCTAGGAGCAGGGACGATGGGTGCGCGGATCGCGGCGCACCTCGCCAACGCCGGCATTCCGTGTTATCTGCTCGATATAATTCCGTCCGAGTTGAATGCCGAAGAAAAACGCAAAGGCATGACTTTGGAAACTCCTGCGGTGCGCAATCGGATAGTGATGGCAGGGCTCGAGGGCGCGAAGAAATCACGGCCCGCGGCGTTTTTCACGCCAGAGACGGCGGGATTGGTCATTCCGGGGAATTTTGAAGACAACCTGGCATGGTGCAGCGAAGCGGATTGGATTATTGAAGCGGTCGCTGAAAATCTGGAGATCAAGCGGAGCCTTTTCTCGCGCATTGACGCGATTCGGAAACCGGGCACTATCGTCACGTCGAATACGTCAGGACTTCCCATCAAACTGATTGCGGAAAGGCGCTCGGAAGATTTTCAACAACATTGGGCGGGCACGCATTTCTTCAATCCACCTCGCTATATGAAATTAGTCGAGCTGATTGCTGGGCCGAAGACGAAGCCCGAGGTGCTGGAGACGCTCGAAGAAATTTGCGATTTGCGTCTGGGGAAGGGTGTCGTGCCGGCCAAAGATACGCCGAATTTCATCGCCAACCGAATCGGAACTTTCTCGATGCTAAATGCGTTGCGGCAGATGCAAGCGATGGATATGACTATTGAGGAAGTTGACGCATGTACGGGTCAGGCGGTGGGCTGGCCGAAATCGGCGACATTTCGGACGGCGGACCTGGTCGGGTTGGACGTTTTGGTTAACGTTATCCGGAATATTTATGAAAATGCGCCTGACGACGAATCGCGGGAGATGTATCGAGTGCCAAAATTTGTCGAAGACATGGTCGCGCGCGGATGGCTTGGCGATAAAACGGGTGGCGGCTTTTACAAACGCGTGAAAAAAGGCGGGGAATCAGAAATCTTGACGCTGGACTGGAAGAAGATGGAATACCGGCCTCGCCAGAAAGCGAAATTCGGTTCGGTAGACGCGGGCAAGGGAATCGAGGACACGCGCGAACGTTTGCGCGCGCTGGTCGGCCCGGGACTCACTGGTAAAGGCGGGGACAAGGCAAATCAGTTCATATGGGGCGGAATCACTGAGATGTGCCTTTACGCTGCACGGCGCGTTCCGGAAATTGCAAACAGAATCGTGGATGTGGATCGCGCGATCCGTTGGGGATTTGCGTGGGAATTTGGCCCATTCGAAATGTGGAACGCGATTGGCTTTGAGCCCATGGCGCGAGCGCTTGAGCGAGACGGAAAGGAGCTGCCGCCTTTAGCCAACAAAGTGCTCGGCTCGCCGAAGAAAGTTTTCTATGAAACGGAGAAGGGCGACACGCGATATTTCGATCTCGCGACGGCTGGTCTAAAACCCGTAGAAGAGCCGGCGGGGATAATTATTTTGAAGGCGCTGAAAGATCGCACGGCCGTAGTGCAGAGCAATGCAGGCGCGAGCCTGATCGATCTTGGCGACGGCGTCGTTTGCTGCGAATTCCACTCGAAGATGAATTCGATTGGCGGGGACATCGTCGCGATGATTCACGCGGGGGTTTCGCGGCTGAGCTCGGAATTTGACGCAATGGTGATTGCCAACCAGGCGCCCAATTTTTCAGTCGGCGCGAACTTGATGCTTCTGCTCATCAGCGCGCAAGAGGGTGAATGGGACGATATTCATATGGCAGTGCGCCAATTCCAGCGTGTGAATATGGCGATAAAGTATGCGCCAGGTCCCGTAGTGAGCGCCCCTCAGGGCATGGCGCTTGGAGGGGGATGCGAGATCAGTATGCACGCAGCGCGAATCCAAGCGGCGGCTGAATCTTATATCGGTCTGGTGGAAACTGGAGTGGGCCTGGTGCCCGGTGGCGGTGGAACGAAGGAAATGCTCATACGCGCGAACGAGCACTCCGCGGGCGGCGAAAGTCTCGACTTGTTTCACGCGCTCAAGCCCCTGTTTGAGACGATTGCGACGGCGAGAGTATCTACGAGCGGAGAAGAGGCCCGTTCACTCGGATTCTTACGGCCTTCGGACACGATATCCATGAATCGCGACAGACAAGTGGCGGACGCAAAGCAGACTGCCTTGGCGATGGTTCGCGCCGGATATCATCCACCTGCGCCTCCGGCAATCCGAGTGCTTGGCGAGGAATTTCTTGCTGCGGCGAAGCTGGCAATCCATATGCTTGTACGGGGAGAGTTTGCGACTGAATATGACGGCGTAGTTGGTCGCAAGCTGGCAAATATACTATCGGGCGGCGGGCTCAGCGCGCCGCAGACTGTATCGGAACAGTATATTCTCGATCTGGAGCGCGAAGCCTTTGTCAGCTTGTGCGGCGAGCGCAAGACTCAGGAGCGCGTAGCGCACACGCTGAAAACCGGCAAACCTTTGCGGAATTGAGTTTGCGAGAAAGTCCGATTCACCTGACAAACATTGCGCGACTGGCTATCTGACCGGAGTTTGCGACGATGCCGGGTAACCCGCATGGCGTGGAGTGAATCTAAGCAGGCCGGGGTAGAGTTGGAATCCGCGATTGTGAAATTCGGCGCACACCCGGAACTTTCTGCGACTCCAGAAGAAATAGACTATTAGATTTAAGGAGAGAAGATGATTCGGTATCGACTGTTAAATGTGATTTTCCTATCCGCGTTGGCGGCGGGATCTGTTTTTACTGCGCGCGCCGTCGCGCAGGATGCATCTTCGGAAACGTTTTCCGGCGTCAGCCAACCGCTGCCCGCACGAACTTATAGTGTGGCGAAAGAGATCAAAATTCAAGGAACGATCCAAAGCATTGAGCTTAGCAGCATCGGCGTATTGAAAGGCATGCACGCCCAGATCGCAACGCCGCAGGGTATGGTGGATGCGCATCTCGGAGTGAGTCCGAATGTGAACGCCAAGACCCTCAATCTTTCGACCGGTGAGACCGTCGAGATTACGGGAATGATGACGAAAAAGGGCGAGAACGGCGTTCTGTTGGCACGAATTCTGACGACTCCAGACCGTATATTTATACTCCGCAGTGAGCGGGGCGTCCCGATTCGCGGGATCATTTCGCACGGAAACTTAACTCCCGTGAAGGCGACAATACAGGGAGGTTTCTAGTGCAGGGGAAATTTTGCCGCTTTTTGGTTTCGAGTGTCGCGATCGCGGGGGCTTTGCTTCTCTCGGCATGCGGATCGGGTAGCAGCGGCGGTGGCGGCAAACCTACGGTTGGCGGCTTGTCAGTATTTCCTGGGTCGGCGACGATACCTGAGACAGTGAGCGGCAGCGGGCAACCCTCGATTGCGCAGTTCACTGCTTATTCAGGGTCCGCGGTTGCAGCGGCCACTTGGTCCGTTCTCAGCGGCACCGGCACTATATCAGCCAGCGGCGTATTCACGGCTCCCAGTGCAGTGGAGACTGACACGATTCAGGCTGTGTCGGGTTCGACCGCGAGCGTTCCGATTACCATTAATGTCGTGGCGTCGTCGCGAACCGTGGTTGTAAGTCCCGCGGCGGCGGCAGTCCCCGCTGGCGCGACTTTGCAATTTACGACTGCGGCAGGATGCGCGGGGACGATCTGGCAAGTGAATTTGAACGGCAATTCCGGCAATCCCGGTTTTATTACGAACGGAGCGAGCTGTGGATTGTATACGGCTCCAATCGCGCCTCCGGCAAGCGGAACTGTGACCATCACTGCGTCTTCAGGCGGAAGCTCGGGCACATCCACCGTGACGATTCTGTTTTCGAATGCTTCGCTGAACTCGCTCGTTAACCAAGCCAATCCGCGACCCTATGCGTTCTCTTATTCGGGAGACGATGGATCGGGTTTTCTGTCCGTGGCCGGAACTTTTTCAGCCGATGGAAATGGAAACATTACCGGCGGGGCAGAGGACGTCAACAGCGGCTTTGCTGCGCCAGTGATGTCAACGTTTGCGGCAGGAAGTACGTACACCGTTGGGCCGGACGGTAGAACGACTGCAAACTTGAATGTGGGAGGTTCCACTGAAGTTTTGCAATTCGCGCTTATCTCGAACCAGCATGCGCTGATGATTCGTTTCGACACGGCTGCTACCGGTAGCGGCACGATCGATATGCAGGACCCCACACAGTTCGGTACGCCGTTTTCACTAGGAGCCTACGCGTTCGTTGTTTCGGGACTCGACAAGAAAGGCGCTCGTTTGGGAATGGATGGAAGAGCTGTTGCAAACACTCTAAACAATACATTTCCGCTGAACAGCGGGATTGTGGATTTAAACAACAGCGGGACTTTGTTGACAGATATGCAGTTGCAGGGTGGCTTCAGCGTCGCGGATCCCGCGACCGGCCGCGGAACACTTTCCTTGAATTGCCCGGCGTTTGATACGGAACTGGGAGAGACCGGCACCGGTACATCCGGCACTCTTGATTTCATTTATTACATTGTGGATGCTACACACGTGAAAGTGCTCGAGGGTGATACGAACACACTTCTCGCCGGCGATTTCTTCGGCGCGCCGGCACCCTCGGTGAATATGACGGGTTCTCAAGTTTTTGTTGTAAGCGGAATAGATAATAGCGGCAGCCCGTATGGAATGGGCGGCGCTTTCCTGACGGCGAGCAATGGTGTGCTTGATATCAACGACGATGGCCAATTGACCAGCCCGACGACCAATTCGTCCAACGTCACAACGCCGAACATCACATCAGCGACTGCTTCGTTGCCTTCGACCGATACCGGCCGAATCGAATTGACGGTTAACCTCTCGGGCGGCAAGAGTTTCCAGTTCGCTGTCTATCTCTTCAACTACATTACATCGGACGGATCGCCTTCCACCGGTGCAGTGATGTTGGAGATTGATACCAACGTCGGAGTGGGAACCGGAATCGCTTACACGCAAACGGGTGCGACCACGCCGCAAGGAAGCTTCGCACTGAACTTGACGGGAGTAGGCCTGAACTCTGCCGGCGAGCAGGACATCGAAGGCCAAGTGAGCGCGGGAAACCTTGGGGCAGTAACGGGCACGATAGACGTCAATAACACCGCTGGGAACGGAAAAGTGTTTTCTGGCGAACCGCTCACAAGCTCCAGCGCGATTCCGACTTCCGGATTAAACGGCCGGGGGAATCCTTTTACACTCGCTTCAGGGCTTCAGACTGATACGCTCTCTTACTACGTGATTGACGACAATACCGCGTTGCTGCTGGAAATGGATTCGTCTCGCATACTGACCGGGATGCTAGCTCGCCAATTTTAGCTTATTTTTCAGTTGATATCCGAAGTCCCCCGATTCGCAATCCGCCCGTCGAGGTTTTTTCCTACCTTGAGCGACGCGGTTTTCTATATTCCGCCGAATTCTCTCCTTTCCGTGCCTAGTGGTGCCGACCGACGTGAGGTTGTGGCATCAGCGCTACGGAGGTATGAGTGCAAGTTTCCTTGATTTTGCAAGAAACGACGGCTAGTATCAGTCGCTTTCGTAAACACGAAAGCCGTATCGCGACCGAAGAGTAGTGCCCGGGAGGTGTGAAGTGAAAAACCGATTCAAGTTTCGACACGTGCTCTTAGTTTTTATGGCGGCGTGCATCGTGAGCTTGATTGCGTGGGCGCGCTCAGCGCGAGCGTCGGGTGAGGCGCCACGATACTTCGCAATTACGAATGCGCGCATCGTGACCGGAACGGGCTCGGTGATAAATAGTGGAACGGTAGTGGTTGCGAGAGGCTTGATTCAAGCAGTAGGCGAGAATGTTGCGATTCCGCCGGAAGCATGGGTGATTGACGGCAAGGGCTTAACCGTTTATCCGGGACTGATCGATGCCGGAACAGACCTTGGTCTGCCGAGGGAAGAAGCGGCGGATACCGCTGCGGCGGGACGCGGAAGAAGGCGCGCGGCGCCGACGGGGGAAATTGCAAAGGGTCCGGAGGACCGGCCGGGCACAACTCCTTGGCGAGTTGCGGCGGACGAATTCAAAACGGACGACAAGCGAATCGAAACGTGGCGAAATGCGGGTTTTACGACAGCGCTCAGTGTGCCGGACGGAGGAATTTTCCCCGGGCAAGCGACGGTAGTTGCTCTAGCGGGCGATCGTCACGGTGACTACATTGTGAAAGCGGTGGCGACGCTTCCGATTTCGTTCAGGCCTGTTGGGGGATTTTGGGGGTTTCCAGATTCATTGATGGGATCGATCGCGTATATCCGCCAGGTTTTTGACGATAGCACCTGGTATGCCCAGGCGGATCCGATTTACGCAGCCAATGTGACTAAGTTCGAGCGGTTACCTTACGATCGCACCGAGCAAGTCATTTCGCGGGAACTACACGACAAAGAAACAGTTTTGTTACCAGCCAACAATTCGGTCCAAATTCTGCGCGCGCTGCGTCTAGCGGATGAATGGAAAATCAATGCGGTGATCTACGGCGCTCAGCAGGGATACGAAGTGGCGGATTCGATTGCGGCCAAGAAAACTCCAGTGCTGGTAAATCTTAAATGGCCCGAACGCGTAAAGGATGCTGATCCGGAAGCCGAACAAACATTGCGAGAATTGCGGTTCCGAGATCGCGCCCCTTCGTCTCCCGCGGTACTGGCCAAGTCCGGCGTGAAGTTCGGATTTTATTCCGGTGGGCTGACCGGTCCGAAGGACATTTTCAAGAATACGAGGAAAGCCATCGCGGCAGGCCTGGCGCCGGACGCGGCTCTACGGGCGTTTACTGCCGACTCGGCGGAGATCCTAGGCGTGAGTGATCGCATGGGAAGCATCGCGCCCGGAAAGATTGCAAACCTGGTTATCACGGACGGCGAAATCTTCGGCGAGAAAACAAAAGTGAAGGACGTTTTTGTTGATGGGCGTTGGTTTGAGATTCACGAAGAGCCGGCGGCGGATAAGGCGGGTGATCACAAGACAGACGAACCGGCCGGTGCGCCCGCCGATGAGTTGGTTAGCGGCGAGGGGGTGGGCCGATGAAACGCGCGCTGCTGTTTGCGGCAATTGTATTCACTGCGGTCGCTCCATTTTCCGTTGGCGCCCAGGAATCGAACGCTCAAAAGAACAGCGCGATTCTGATAAAGAACGCCACCCTCCTTACCATCACGCACGGGAACATCGAGCACGGTTCCGTCTTGATTCGCGACGGCAAGATAGCGGCAGTGGGGACGGATTTGAAAGCGCCTGATGGCGCGACGGTAATCGACGCGAGCGGACAATATGTGATGCCCGGAATCGTCGATTGCCACTCGCACATCGCCATCGACGGCGGCGTGAATGAAGGCAGCATTTCCGTTTCGTCCATGGCCAACATCGCTGATGTTTTGAATCCCGACGACCTAAGTATTTACGATGATCTCGCGGGCGGCGTGACTGAAGCGAATGTTTTGCACGGAAGCGCGAACCCGATCGGCGGGCAAACAGTTGTGATCAAGTTGCGCTGGGGCAAGCCCGCCAGCGAGTTGCCGTTCGAGGGCGCGCTACCTGGAATTAAATTTGCGTTGGGTGAGAATCCGAAGCGCTCGAATTTCACGCCGCCACCCGGAGTCGAGCCGCGATATCCGGCTACCAGGCTAGGCGTGGAGGAAACGATTCGTGCGGCTTTTATCGAAGCTCGCGAGTACAAACGAGAATGGGACGACTACAAGCAGAAAAAGGCAGCTGGTAATCAGAATCTAATTCCGCCCCGGCGAGATGAGAAACTCGAGCCGCTGGTCGAAGTGCTTGAAGGGAAGCGTTACGTGCACTCGCACTGCTACCGCGCGGACGAAATCTTGATGCTCATTCGGGTCGCGAATGAATTTGGTTTCAAGGTGCGCACCTTCCAGCACGTTTTGGAAGGATACAAAGTGGCTGATGAAATCGCGGCGTCGGGCGCCGGCGGCTCAACGTTTTCCGATTGGTGGGCTTACAAGATGGAGGCATTTGACGCGATTCCGTACAACGCCGCTCTGATGACGGACCGCGGCGTGATTGTTTCGGTCAATTCGGATGACGCTGAAGAAGCGCGCCACTTGAATCAGGAAGCGGCTAAGAGCATGAAATATGGCGGGCTTTCAGCCAATGATGCTTTGAAGTTGATTACTCTGAATCCCGCGATTCAACTCGGGATCGACAATCGCGTAGGTTCGATTGAAGTAGGGAAGGACGCGGACCTCGCTATTTTCAATCACGACCCTTTGAGCGTTTACGCGGTAGTGCAAAAAACACTAATCGACGGCCAGGTTTATTTTGACCGGCAACGCGATATCGATGCGCGGCCCGGCCTCGAAAAGGAAAAGCAGGACCTGTTGGCAAAGGAAAAGAAAGCGGCCGAAGAAAAGAAAGCCGAAGGGAAATCGGAGGGCAAGCCCGATAAAAGCCCTGAAGGCAAAAAGAAAAAGCCACCGACCAAACAAAGCAATGTAGGTAACGTTTCGGGAGGTGGCCTGTGAGTGGAGTGATTCGCTTCAAATCCTCGAGCTTTCAACTAGTTGCATTCTGTTTGGCGCTGTCGCTGGCATTTCCGCTGTGGTCGCAGCCGGCCGCGAATGTGTTCGCTATCAAAGGGGCCAAGGTTTATACCTTGGCTGGTCCAGCCATTGAAAACGGCACGGTGCTGATTCGCGACGGGAAAATCGCAGCCGTAGGGGCGGGTATTGCGATTCCCGATGACGCACAGGTGATCGATGCAGCAGGGATGGAAGTTTATCCGGGGATGTTCGACCCAATAACGCAGATCGGATTGAGCGAGGTTGGTGCAGTCTCAGCGACAGTGGACGCGCGTGAACTTGGCGCGTTCAACCCCGAACTTATCGCGGCAACGGCCGTGAATCCGGCTTCCACACATATTCCAGTGACGCGCGCGAGCGGGATAACGGAAGTGATCGCGGTGCCGGGAATCGGCGGTTTTGATTCCGAAGGCGGCGGAGTGATCACCGGGCAGGCCTCGGCGTTCAATATGGCCGGCTGGACTATGGAAGAGATGCAAATAAAGCGGCAGGTCGCAATGGTGATCAACTGGCCCTCGATCCAATCGGGCTCATTCGATTTTTCGACGTTCAGCTTCAAGGAGAAGCCGTATACCGAAGCCAAGAAGGACTACGATAAGTCGGTGAATGAACTGAGCGACTGGCTGGTGCGCGCTCGGCATTACGCGCAGGCGAAAGAGAAAGGTTCGCCGGAACTCTTTGTACGCGATTTGAAACTTGAGGCGCTCGTTCCTGTGGTGCAGGGAAAACTTCCCGTCCTGATGGTGGCGAACGAAGCGCGAGACATTCGCAATGCAGTCGATTTTTGCACAAAACAGAATCTGAAAATGATTCTGGCGTCGGGTTCAGAGAGCTGGAAAGTGAAAGACCTACTAAAGGAAAAAAAGATCGCGGTGATCCTCGGTCCTACCGAACGGCTCCCGGAAAAACAGGACGATCCGTACGACAAGCCCATGACGCAGCCGGCCGAACTAAACGCTGCGGGAATTCCGTTCGCGTTTGCAAGTTTCGGTACATCTTTCTCACGCAGACTCTCGCAGTACGCCGGCACGGCGGTAGGTTATGGTTTACCGCACGATGAAGCTTTGAAAGCTGTAATGTTGAATGCCGCGCAAATTTTCGGACTCGCCGATCAAATCGGGACGCTCGAGCCGGGAAAGCTAGCAAACATTATCGTCACAACCGGCGACCCGCTCGAAATTCAAACGCAGGTGCGTTACCTTTTCATCAAAGGACAACTCACAAGCACGGACAACCGGCATCGCGATCTGTACGAACAGTATCGCAAACGTCCTGCGCCGCCTCGCTAGGGCTTTCCGGTTTTCACTGTAGGCTGGGATTGGCGAAGGCCGAATTTGAGTTATTGATCCAGGTCACCTGTTCGAGGGCGCCCAGCCAAGGCTTTTGTCTCAAACCCTCGAAACCCCTTGGGCACAGGCCGCGTGCCCAAAAAGTCCACCCTGAGTCCGAAGGTACCGGGGAAGTGTGAAATCCCACCGATAAACAGGCCTTGCTACGATGCGGTGTCCCCACGATGTCCAAAACGGGGTCACCAAAGGAGCAAGTCCATGAAACGACGATACACGCTATGGATGGCCGACTGGCGAGACGCCACTGGACGCCGCTGCCGGAAAGGGTTCAGAACAAAGAGAGCAGCCAAGCGGTTCCAGGAAAAAATGCAGCGAGAAAAACTCGAAACAAAAAAAGCCCCCGCCTCGAAAAAATCGGCGCGTTCGCCGAGGCCTGGTCGAAGACGCAAGGCAAGCGCCACCACGCACGACTAGCGGCACTCGAATATAAAGCCGTCGCCGGCGCGTGCAGCATCGGGCAGCTAAGCCCGAATCTCGGTAACGCCATGATCGCAAACTGGCGCGCCCACCTCGCGCCCGCGACGGTCGCCGTCAAGCGGAAGGAGCTCGCCCGCTTCCTGCGCGACCTCATCGCCGCAGGCGCGCCAGCACAAATCCTCAAGGCGCTGTCCAGGCCACGCAACCCCGGACCGCGCACCACAATCGCCACGCCCGACGAAATGACACGGCTATTCCTACACGCCTCCACGTGGATGCGCTGCTGGCTAGCCATCACCGCTGGCCACGGCCTAAGAAAAAGCGAAGCACTCCGACTCTCTCCGGCGAACTACGACGCCGCAACAAGGACGATGTCCTTCCGAACGAAGGGCGACCAAACCCACACGCTACCCGTTACCGACGAGCTGCGAGCGTATTTCGAAACCGTGGGCCAGGTCGCCGACCCAAACACGCCGCTCGTCGCAGCCATCGCCGGCCGGCCAGTGGGGCAAGACATGGTCTACGACCACTGGGAAGCACTGAAAAAGAAAGCCAACGTCAACCCACTACTCCGAACGCACGATTTACGCCGGACGCTCGCGGTCAGAATCTACGACGCAACAAAAGACCTGCGAGCTGTCCAGCACGCGCTCGGACACGAAAACCTCATCACCACCTGCGGATATCTCCAGCACCACGACCCGCAGACCATCAGGCCGATTCTGAACGAGCTGCGCCCCAAGCCAGCTCACATCAACTAAGGAGATGAAAAATGGACACCGCAACGAGGGCAGCAGAAGTCCACCGACGGCGAATCCCACAAGCGATGTGGAACGAAATATTCCGGGCTGAGGGCACGCGCAGCTTCCTAAACCTCCGCGACGAGCTGATCCGCATCGGCCTCAAACACGGATTCGGGGAAAGCGAGCTAGAGCGGCGCGGCGTCATCACCGTCCGAAGCCGCGCGAAGAAGTACTTTGAGGCGGGAGCATGAACATCATCGACAGCAGCGAAGCCGGGAAGTACTTCCAGAAACGCGGGCAACGCCTCGCCTCAGACGAACACATCAACGACGCCCGCGAAGCTGCGGACACCGCGCGACGTCAGCGCCAACAAAACCTCCGCAACTTCGCGGATGCCGTGGTGGACGAGATCGAGCTAACAATTCTCGGCCGAGCCAGCGCCGCAGGCCTCAGCAATCCCGAGGAGTTTCTCGAATACGTGGAAATGATGGTGTCCAACCGGGTCATCGAACGGAGGCTCGCACCGTGAAGCGAAAAACCCGAAAGATGGGGCCCCCAAGGAAAAACCCCAAACGAGCGCGAATACACACCACCCAGGCAAAGTTGGCAGAAAAACCGCCATACCCCTTGGACACCGCCACGCTCGCAGACCTAGCGCACCTCATCACAGACGCGCCACCAGAGTTCGCGACCATCATCTTCCGCCACCGCGTGCCACGTCCCGGCGACAACCCGCGCCATCGCTACGAGCGCATCGTCGCGATCGACGTCCAATCGCAAACGACGCGCCGCTACAAACGGCGCTTAGGAGAAGACACATGGCACTACGAGGGAAGCAGCGCACCGCCGCCCGAGACATCGCCGAAGCCGCAAGAATAAATCGCATCGCAAGGGCAACGCCCATCACCACACCGCCCCCAACGGACGGACTGCTCAGCCAGGCCGAATTACTAGGGCAACGCCTCACCAACCTGCGCGAACATGGCCGCGCAATTTCAGCCGCCTTCCACATCCACGAGATCGACATCTGGGAAGAAATGCTAACTCGCGCCAAAGGACACCGCCCATGAACTCCCGCCGTTGTGTTGGAATGCTCGAAGACGGAAGCCGCTGCCACCGACAGCGCCACGGCGCCGATCCTTACTGCCAGCGATGCGATGAACGCTTGACAGAAGTGATCAACAGCGCGCGACTCAAGAAGGAAATCGCCGAAGCCGCGGCGCGACCGAAAAACGGACACCCACCAGCATCAACCTTGCCCGGCAAATCCTCCTAGCAGCTCGCGGACGCGAAAAAATCTCCCCGACGCGGCCCGTTGGCTCGGTCCTCCATGCCAGACGTCTGCTGCGCTCCGCTTCGCTGCGCTCCGCAGCCGCGCGACTCGCATCGCTCCGCTTGCTCGCGCGAGGCCGCTCCGGGCTCGGTGTCCAACCTTTCATCGTTGGTCAGCCGGTCGCGGCCACCATCACGCAGCAGCCTCGGCGTTCGGACAATGAAAGCAAACCCCGCGCCTTCGCGCGGCAAATCAAAAGCACGCGGCTCGCTGGTAAGGCAAAATGGCAAATTCGGCCATTTGTGCCACCAGCTCGGCGCGTCCACCCGGCGCCGTCGCGCCGTAAGTCAACCCCCGCGCGGGCAGCTCCACGTCGTCGCCGGCATCGGGTCTCGCCGGCGTCACCCAAAAGAAGGAAGAGGTTCGGTGTCCGCTTGGCATTTCGCCCGCCAGCAGAAAACGCTGGCAGTCGAAATGCCGCTCCCACCGGTCAAAATCACCCCGCCCCGCGCTTGCGCTGCCTCCGCGCCTCTGCGCTGCGGCAAATCGCTTCAGCGCCGCCCCTCCCGTCCGGCCCAGAAAACCATGGGCCTCCCGAAGGGGCAAAAGCAGCTGCATCCAGAACCCAACCGCTACGCGGTTGCGATCCGCTGGAAAACGCGGCTCGTCGGCTGATGCCGCGAGAGCCACCTCGAGGTGAAACGGTTCCTTGGGAGGGTCGTGTCAAAAGAGTAAGCGGCGAAGAGGAAGGCGCGGCGGAAGCGGGCCGCCGCGCCGGGAAAGCAGGGACAGAGGAAACCACCATATACGGTAGCGAACAGACGAGCAACCGCAATTAGTAGTAAGATTTCCCCCGAAGCACTGCGCGGCCGCATCGACGGCCGCGCAAGACGTGACGCCGGCAAGTTGGCAAGAGCCTGCCTCGGCAGACTGCCCACCGGCGTCACGCCCTCCATTCAAAGCGAACCACAAAAGGAGCAGCACACATGACCGGCAAAAAGCCCGACACCGCACGGGTGTCCTCAGTCGAAGTCCGCAAGGCGATCCTCCAGCTACAACTCGAAACCGCCCGCGCAGAAGCAGCCGCCATCCAGCACCGCGCGATCGCACGAAGGCAAATCTCAGCCGCTGTCCAAGACCTCGTCCCCGTCGCCGCCAAACTCGCACGCAAAGGCCGAGGCCGCTTGCTCGCGGTGCTCGCTCGCATCCTGCAGGACGAAAAGCAGGAAGCGCGGTCCGCCGCGCTCATCCGCAAGGCCGCAGGAAAGTAGCCCGGTGTCCAAGCCGGAAACTCCGGCACAAAAATCGATTCGCCGGCGACGGCAAATCGACCGCCGAGAGAAGACCAACGCCGAGCTGCGCGAAAAATATCGCGACGACGCGGGCTACCGCGCCGCAAAGGTCGAAGCCTCGCGCCGGCAAAATGCCGCGCTGACCACCGCGAAAAAAGGGGAGCTCACCGAGCGCCGATGCGCGAAGCGCGCCCGCGCTCACCCGGAACCCCGAAGCTGGTGGTTCGTCCTAGAACGGCCAGTCACGCTCACGCGCAACGAGATCGAGCACCCAACCTATATCGTCATCGATCCACGCGGAAAGAGATCGATCGAATTCTGGCCGCCAAGCTATCACGACCCGGCAGAATTCTGGCTAGCATCATCGGCGGGCGCGGCGGCCGCTCCGCGCGGGGGTGCACGGCTCCGCAGCCTAATCGGCTGCTACGGCGGCCGCGAAAGCCGCGCGGCCGCAACCTGAGCACCCAACGCGCTCCCACGGCCGCCCCGCCCGCCTTTCTCCATAGTGCGTGCCCAAAGAGTCACCACCACCGCTTGCGCTGTCCTAAAAGTACCGGAAACAGCGCGGTGTCCAAAAACACTGGACACCGCTGACCTTTCACGCTATAACACCCACAGCATGGCCCGCCAATCGCACGGTTCACACCACCACATCCGGTAGCCCTAGTCCGAAGGTACCATTGCCGCACTTTGGTACACCCTTCAAAAATGCATATATCACTGGGGTTACACCCTTTTGGGGGAGACGGCGTACTGCCGGTACAACAATGGCGCAACTAACGAAGGATACATTGGAAGTAAAAAATACGGCCACTGAGGCGAGCGGATCAACTGCTGGAGCCTCGAGCAAGCCGGAGCAAGCGGGACATATGCGCTCCGACGCTGTGTCCCTCGAAGTCCCGGTGAAGGTGCATGGATCGCGGGTGACGGAAGTGGTGCGCGAAGTTACGCCGCACACGGAGCCATTCGAGGAACAATCCAGCACGATGATCGTGTTTCCTCAGGGCGCTGTGATCCGAATGTCCACATCCGTCAGCGTGGGCCAGATGCTGGTGGTAACTAATCTGAAATCGCGTCAGGATGCGATTTGCCGTGTGGTAAAAGTCCGGACGTTTTCGAATCTACAAGGATACGTTGAAGTTGAATTTACGCACAAACAGCCGGGCTATTGGGGCGTTTACTTTCCGTCAGACGGGCCGGCGGCTGCAAACAAGTCCGCGCAGCCAGCCGTGGTTGAACCCACCGCGCCAGCTATCAAGAGGACGCCAATCCCATCTGCGGCGGAGATTTCGTGGGCGCCGGCGCCTTCGACCAGCCCAGTCGCGGAAAAACCGGTTGAACCAAGCACGTTCACGGCTGCGACAAAACCGACGGTTGCTGCTCCACATATAGTCTCTCCGGCTAAACCGGAACCGACTTTCATTTCGATTGGTCGCCAGGAACAGGTACAGCCGTCGGCGTCAACAATCACAGCCGCGCCACCTGCCGCCGTCAACTTTGAAACATTGAAGACAGCTCCGGCTCAAGCGAGCGCGAGCAGTGTGATTAGCTTTCCGCCCGCTCCGGTTGTGGACGCTCCTTCGATTAGCTCATTGCCGGAATTGCACGAGAGCGCACCAGCTGTGCCTTCGCCGTCGGAATTTCAAGCCAGCCCAATCAGCTCTGCTGAACGAACTCAGTCCGCAGCTTCATCCGATGCGAGCGCACACAGCACATTCGGGAGTCTTTCGGGCGGGGCAACTCTTGGTACTCATGGGGCGTCCGCCTCGTTACCAGACGGTGTATTTGATTCCTACGCGGGAGCTTCCGCCCAATCAAAGGCGCCATCTGGGCAAAACTGGATATTAATCGCCGCCTGTCTAACGCTGCTTTTCGCTGCTGTAGGCGTCGGGGTTCTATACTTTCGCTCGAATAGCAGCGCGAGATCAGCGTCGCCTGCCGTTACTCAACCGCCTGCCGCGGGGAATTTGAACGCGCCGCAGACGACAACAGTGAGCGTGCCTATAGCGCCAGTCTCCAATCCGGGTCGTGCAGCGACATCGAACACGTCGCCTAAAGCAATCGTCAACGGAAATGCGGCGACGGAAGCCCGAGATTCATCGACTTCGTCAAGCGGGACCGGCGTCCCGGTGAAGCAGGACGCTCCGCATGTGACGTCCGATATGATGAGCGCAACTTTGAATTCTCATCCAGTTGGCTCGCAACGCGCTGATGGCGGCCAGACGGATGCGGCGCCGTCTCTCGACGGGTCAGCGGCTCCGCCATCATCGGCAACCGGTGCGTTGAATGGCATGATTGGTTCGTCCGAGGTCGCGACGCCTCCCGCGCCGGAGATCAAGCAGGAAGGGCCGGTGAAAATCGGCGGGCTTGTGAAGGAGCCCAAGCTTTTATCTTCGACGCTCCCTGTCTACCCGGCTTTTGCCAAGCAAGCTCATGTGGAGGGTGACGTCGTCATTCGAACGACGATCGACAAGAGCGGGAACGTCACCCACATGGACGTCGTTTCAGGACCTACAATGCTGCGACAGGCAGCGCTTGACGCGCTCGGTCGGTGGAGATACGTGCCGTCCAAGCTCGATGGTCAACCAGTGTCAGTTCAAATGCTTGTAACAATCAGATTCCACCGCTAGTTTCTGATCATTTCTGTTTCACCGCTTATTGAAAGCCATCGTGAAGCGGTCCGCGCACTGGTTCGTTTTCAATCCCCGTGCATCCAATGTGGTATCGTTACGTTTGGTATCGTATTCGTGTGCGGCGGCGAGGTGAGCGATGCGCGAAGCTGTGATAGTCAGTTCGGTGAGAACTCCAGTCGGCAAGGCTTCGAAGGGAGTGCTGCGTGCGACGAGGCCTGACGATTTGGCCGCGGTTGTTATCCAGGAGGCGGTGGCGCGCGCGCAAGGGTTGGACCCGAAAGAGATTGAAGATGTAATCCTGGGCTGCGCGATGCCTGAAGCTGAACAGGGAATGAATGTGGCCAGGATCGCGTCTCTGCGAGCTGGATTGCCTGTGGAAGCTTCCGCGATGACGATTAATCGGTTTTGTTCTTCGGGACTTCAGGCGATAGCGTTGGCTGCCGAGCGGATCATGGCAGGACAGGGAGAGATTGCAGTGGCCGGCGGCACCGAATCCATGAGCATGGTTCCAATGGGCGGAAACAAAATTTCCCCGAATCCATCCTTGATGGACAGCTATCCGGATGCGTACTTGGGTATGGGGTTGACAGCAGAGAATCTTGCAAGGAAATATGGGATTACTCGCGAACAGTCCGATGAGTTTTCGTTTGCCAGCCACCAAAAAGCGCTTGCTGCGATCGCCGAAGGGAAATTCAAAGATGAAATCGTCCCGATAGAAGTGAGTTACGTCAGTGTCGAGAGCAACGGAAACGGAGCTTCGAATGGAAGCAAGCCGAAGACAGTGAGACTTAAATTCGACACGGATGAAGGTCCCCGAGCGGATACCTCCGTTGAAGTGCTTGGAAAACTGAAGCCCGCGTTTCACGCACGCGGTGTCGTCACTGCGGGAAATAGCTCGCAGATGAGCGATGGCGCGGCAGCAGCGGTGGTGATGAGCGCGGAGCGCGCGCGGAAGCTTGGATTGAAACCTCTCGCGCGATTCCTCGCGTTCGCAACTGCGGGATGTCTTCCGGAAGAGATGGGCGTTGGACCTGTTTACGCTATTCCGAAGGCGCTCAAGATTGCGGGACTAACACTGGATCAGATTGATGTGATCGAATTGAACGAGGCGTTCGCGGCGCAATCGCTAGCGGTGATCAAGCTTGCCGGCCTGGATCCGACGCGGGTCAATGTGAACGGGGGCGCGATAGCTTTGGGTCATCCGCTGGGCTGCACAGGCGCGAAACTCACAGCCACGATTCTGCGTGAGCTGGAGCGACGCAAGGGACGCTACGGCATGGTCACGATGTGTGTTGGCGGCGGAATGGGTGCCGCGGGAATTTTCGAGCGCGTCTCGTAATCGCTCAGCTCATTCGCGATCAATCTTACTGTTATATCAGCTATTTGTTTGCGGGCTTGAAAAGTCCAACCGTATTTCCTTCAGGATCCTGCATCCAAGCAAATTTTCCGGTGGGAATATCAACTGGAGGGACGAGTGTTTTTCCTCCCAGCGACTTTGCCTTGTCTAGGGAGGCTTGGACGTCGTTTACCTGGACATAGAAAATCGTGTACTGATGCGGTTCGTGGCCAAGAGCGTTGATGTGCCCGCTGACTGTTTCTCCGGTATCGATCCTTACGGCCGGTCCCATTGACGCTAGTTTCCAGTCAAACAAGCTGGAGTAAAAATCCTGGGTCTTTTTGCTGTCACGGCATCCGATTTCGAAGTGAATCACTGGATTTCCCATTTGTTCTCCTTGCGACTGTAAAGATTTTTTGAACCTTATCGCTTTACAGGGTCGATCGCAGCACATACGAGCGACGCTTAATAATCTGCCACTATAACTGCAGGATGCGCTGCTCTGCAACGCGACATTGATGTGTGGCGATCGCGGGTCACAAACTTTTGATTTTGTCGTAGAATAAGGCATCTTTGCATTGTTTAACGGAGGACAGCACCATGGCTACTACGCCTGTTTCGGCGGCACTGAATCGCGGGGGAGCGTTCTTAATCACCTCCTGCCGGCCCGAGGATATTTTTACGCCTGCGGACGTTTCTGACGACCAGCGCTTGGTGGGCCAAACTGCTGAAGAATTCGTGCAAAAAGAAGTCGTGCCGGAAATAGCCGCGCTCGAACAACACAAAGAAGGGCTGATGGCGCAGATGCTGAAAAAGGCCGGCGAAATAGGCCTGCTGGGCGGCGCGATTCCCGAAGAGTTCGGGGGTTCAGGCCTCGACAAGGTCGCGACAACAGTGCTCGCTGAGAAACTTTCCGGTTACGGGTCCTTCGCCGTCTCACACGGAGGCCACTCCGGAATCGGAACGATTCCGCTTGTGTATTTCGGCACGCCGGAGCAAAAGGCAAAATACCTTCCGAAAATCGCCACCGGCGAGTTGCTTTCCTGCTACTGCCTCTCCGAGCCGCAGGCCGGATCGGATTCGCTGGCTGCCCGCACGCGCGCCGTGCTTTCGCCGGACGGCAAGAATTGGATTCTGAATGGCCAAAAGATGTGGATTACGAATGGCGGATTCGCCGACGTTTACATTGTGTTCGCGAAGATTGATGGAGAGAAATTCTCCTGCTTCATCGTGGAACGCGGCGCCCCAGGTTTTTCGGTGGGCGCGGAAGAAAAGAAAATGGGTATCAAGGGCAGCTCTACCGTGCCGATATTTTTTGAGAACACCCCGGTTCCCAAAGAAAATCTTCTGCATGAAGCGGGCCGTGGACACATCGTTGCGTTCAACACGTTGAACGTAGGTCGCTTCTCGCTCGGAGCCTCCTGCCTGGGCGGGGCCAAGAAAGTGCTGGAAGTTTCTTCGAAGTATTCCAAGGAACGGACGGCTTTTGGCAAACGGCTTTGCGACTTCGGGCTGATCAAGGGAAAGCTTGGCGAAATGGCGATCAGAATGTACGCCCTCGAGTCCATGCTTTACCGCTCGGCGGGAATGGTTGAAGCTGCGGTCGCAAATCCTAATCCCGGTACGGACAAAACGCAGCAGGCAATGCAGGTTCTCGAAGAATATGCGATCGAGAGTTCCATTAGCAAAGTGGTTGGCAGCGAGATGTTGGATTATTGTGTCGACGAAGGCGTGCAGATCTTCGGAGGTTACGGTTTTCACGAGGACTATCCCGTTGCGCGCGCCTACAGGGACAGCCGGGTGAACCGCATTTTTGAGGGAACGAATGAAATCAATCGCATGCTCATCATACAGATGCTGATGAAACGTTCGATGGCAGGCATTTTGCCGCTGATTCCCGCGGCCATGAAGCTAGCGGACGAAGTGCTGGCCGGTCCTTCGTTTGAAGAGGTGGAAACTGGACCTTTTGCGGAAGAGGAGCGTTCATTATCGCAGGCGAAGAAAATCTTTCTGCTTGCAGCCGGGACTGCCGTACAAAAATTCCGCGAAAAGCTTGCGGAGGAACAGGAAGTGATGGCAGCTCTGGCGAATGTGGTGATGGATGTGTATGCGATGGAATCCTCGCTCCGCAGGGCGCAGAAAGCATTGGCGACACGAGGAGAATCCGCGAACGTAATGTGCGATGCGGCCCGAGCATTTATATATGACGCAATGGATCGCGTTGAGAAACAGGCTCGTACGGCGCTAGCTGCGACCGTTGCCGGAGACACGCTGATCACTCAACTCGCGGTACTGCGTCGTTTCTCAAAGCATGCTCCAATCGACACGATTGCTATAAGGCAGCGCGTGGCGGACGCAGTGTTGGTCCAGGATCGCTATCCGTTTGAAGGGCGCTAGCCCGGAAGAATTGGTTCGCGTAAGGCGAAACAAAAAGAAAGTTAACAAACTGTAGCCGAAAAGCGGCAACAAAAAACGTCTTGTCGCATCGTTTTCGATTTGAATGCTCGCGGTTCCCTTTACGGAAAGGCTTTTCTCTTTTCACCCCGTTTGACCGCTTCCTCCCCTAACATTCGTGGCTTTCCGGAGGCTTATAGGTGATTTGGGTTGGCCTCCCGCTTGCTTCTACACGAACGAGGCAAGCGAGGGCCAATGAAAACCGTCCTGGGAACGTTCAAGACATTCTTAGCTGGAGTTATCGCGAAGGGGAAACTGCGCAAGGGAACGCTTACTACATTGGCAATTCTATTTTTCTTTCAACTCTATTTTGTGCGCGAATTGCTAGCAGCCGAAATATTGTTCGGCATGGTGTTTGGTGCGCTTTTGATTATTGGAGGAACCGCTTATCTGCTGGGAGCAATCGGTGAGCGAGGCCTCGATCTGACGGAAGCGGGAATTCGCGTGCTCGCGCGCTCAGCGCGGCGAGGCTATAGTGTAGTTGACGAACTCAGTAGAAAACCATTCCGCCATCCACGCTCAGAGTCTGCCCAGTAATCACGCTTGATTGATCCGAAACAAGAAACATGGCCGCGGAAGCAATGTCATCTACCGTCTGCGGCCTTCCTTGCAGGATACCTCCCAACATCTGCTTAAATAACTGTTCGCCGTCTGCGTGAAAATATCTCCCCTTTGAGAAGCACCGGAACTCCTTTCCTATCTTCGGCTAAGAAGGGGCACTTTTTAGGACCGGGGGCCGTTGTGCACCTCGACGGTAAATACGGAACCCGGCGAAGGAACGAACTGGAAGGGAAGCGGCGGTTCAGGTAAAATAGTGCTGTTTGCGGAGAGTGAATTGACATTAACGAACATACAAGGCACTAAGAACGGAGGCAAGACCCTGGTGCGCGTCCGGCCTCGTGGGTTTTGCGCGGGCGTGGTTCGAGCAGTGGATATTGTCGAGCTTGCACTGGAAGCCTACGGACGCCCGGTTTACGTGCATCATGAAATCGTGCATAACCGCTACGTGGTGGACCAATTGCGGCGTCGTGGGGCAATCTTCGTTGAATCGATCGAGGAAGTCCCGGTAGGCGCCGTGCTGGTCTTCAGCGCCCACGGAGTGCCGCCGCGTGTCCGCACAGAAGCCCAAGAACGCCAGTTGCGCGTTATTGATGCAACGTGTCCCCTGGTTACAAAAGTACATCTAGAGGCTCTGAAGTTCGCGCGCGAAGGACGTACGCTCATTTTGATCGGCCATCGCGACCACCAGGAAATCGTGGGAACGTCGGGGGAAGCGCCGGAGCAGACACTAGTAGTGGGAAGCGTTGAGGAAGTGGACCAGCTCGAAGTGCTTGACCCGAATCGCCTGGCATTCCTTACACAGACTACTCTTTCTCTCTACGACACGCAGGAAATCGTTGCACGTTTGCGGCAGCGGTTCCCGACGATCGTCGGACCGGCTTCGGACGACATCTGCTACGCGACGCAGAACCGCCAAGAAGCGGTGGAAGCGCTGACGCGCGAAGTGGAGCTGATTTTTGTTGTCGGCTCGGCAAACAGCTCGAATTCGAACCGGCTTGTTGAAGTAGCAAAGAGAGCGGGCGTGGCGGCACGTTTGATTGAAGATTCGAACGATATCGACGCTTCATGGCTTACGGGAGTGAAGACCCTGGGATTGACAGCCGGCGCATCGGCTCCGGAAGTTCTGGTAGAGCAGGTAAGCCAGCGACTGTCTAATTTCGGATTTACGAATCATCGAGATCTCGACCTAATTCGGGAAGACGTGCGTTTTACGTTGCCGCCCGAGCTTGCTGCGCGGCAGAACCCGGTGGCGCAGTAGTTCTGAAGCTGATCGGGTGAGTGCGAGAGAGTCCAAGGAGCTTTTGAGTGGCGGTTAAAGTAGTCCGCCAGCCGAATAAGATTGCCCTACTCGGCGCGCCAACCAGCGCCGCTGCACTGTGCCTTGGGCATGAACGTGGGCCGGCGGCCTTACGCGCCGCTGGACTTGTCGAGAGACTAAATTCGATCGGTTACTTAGTTACCGACCTCGGCGACGACCCCGTACAAGAATTCAAACCTGACAACGAGAGCCCTCGAGCGCGAAACCTTCCTGGAGTACTTGCCGAGATAGAGGCGCTGAAACCGCGCGTTGAACTCGCCGTGAAATCTGGTGCCCTTCCGCTGATCCTAGGAGGGGACTGCTCGATAGCGCTGGCGGCCGTGGCCGGCGCACGTCGATATTTCCGCCATATGAGCATGATCTACGTGGATCGCGACGCGGATTTGAACACTCCTGCTACGACGCCGTCCGGTTCGGTGGATGGCATGGTGGTATCGCATCTGACGGGCCGCGGCGCTCCAGAGCTTGTGCGATTCTGGGGTGAACCGCCGCTGGTGCGTGAGCCGGACCTCGCGTTGTTTGGCGTGGAGCGTCTCGATCCTCCCGAGGAAGACTTGCTGCGGCAGTCGCCAGTCCGGCGCTATCTAGCGAAGGACGTGAAACGCAAGGGAGTGACCGCCTCGGCACAAGAAGCCCTCGATCGAATCCGCGGCAATGGTAATGAGTTCATATTGCACTTCGACGTGGACGTGATCGCAGATTTTCAGGCCACAAATTATCCCGGAAACGGGGGATTGAGCATCGAAGAAGTTCGCGAAGCTCTACTGGTCTTCGTGCAACAGAAACATCTCGCGGCGATAGAAGTAACAGCGTACAACCCGGCTAAGGATTCGGACGGGCGCGCGGCGAAAATGATTGTCGATTTGTTGGCCGAAGTTCTTGCCGCGCGATTGGACAAATTGAATGCGGCCGCCGCTGCCGCCGTTACTGATTCCTCCGCCTCGAGCACGCCCGCAAGCAAACCGCCTACGGAAGATGCGGTACCTCCTCAGGACGCCCACAGCGTGCCTTTGCCGTCTCCAGAGGCAGGCGAAGCTTGGTCCTCTGATTCGCTCGACACCGAGAACGAGCCGGACGCGGAGGAATCCGATTCCGCAGGCCGCGACCACAGACGAGCATCCTCCGGTGAGTCAGATGGGTCCTCTTCCTGAACGAATTCCTTCCTGCAAGCAAACTTGACGTTCAAGCGCGCCAACTCGTGAGATTCCATCCGGCGGTGATTATTTTCGATGTGGACGGCGTTCTGGTAGACACGCGAGGGTCGTTTCAACGCACCACACTGGAAACTGTAAGATTCTTTACGAACAAGAGGGTCACGCGGCGGGAGCTTCATCGCTGGAAAAATCGGCCGGGCTTCAATGATGACTGGAAACTCTCCACGGCGTGGGTGAAGGCGCTCGGACGAGATGTCGAATATGATGAAGTGAAACGCAAGTTTATCGAGATCTATTGGGGCAAGAACGGCAAGGGGAACGTACTGAAAGAGAAGTGGCTGCTGCCGACAGCGAATTTGCGGCGCCTCTCAAAACTTGCGGAGCTGGATATCTTTACCGGCCGGATCCGACATGAGCTTGATTACACCTTGAACCGCTGCAGGTGCAGAAAGGTTTTCCACAAGATCGTCAGTGTAGAGAATGTGAAGCGGCCGAAGCCGGCTCCGGATGGTCTACTGCTAATCTTGAAGGGCCGCGATGCCGGCGATGCGTTGTATGTGGGGGACAATGTGGATGATGCTCTTGCCGCTCAAGCGGCAAAAATGCCTTTCGTGGGGATTCTGCCTAGGGGAAGCGAGGAACGCCGACAGCGTGGTACTCGCCTCCGCGAGCTGGGTGCTTTAACTATCCTGAGTGATGTCAAAGAGTTAGAAGGATGGTTCGGAAAGCGTATTGACCGCTATAAATTTCCCATTACTTTCAGCCTACTTAAATCATAGCCCAAGGGTTAGTACTAATCACGACACCCGTACCATTGCAGGTTTCGTCCCTAAACCCCATTCTTTCATGTAGAGGCGGGGCTTTAGCCCCACATTTATGGCTACGAATTCCAATACTCGTCCCGCAGCTGCTCGCGCCTTCGTGCGCAGCCTCAATATCTTGCTGAAATTCGCACGGATGTACGATTTTGGCCATCCACGCACCGTAAAACAATTTGAAACGGGCTGGGGCGAGCTCCGTACTGCCCTTGGATCAGGCTCGGAGAACGAGAGCGGTGTACTGCTCGGCGTATCGGGCGACCAACTTCTACTCGACGGCACGCCATTGGAATCGGCGGCAGCGGAAAAGAGTTTTGCAAAGATGCTCTCGGCTGCAGGTATCGCCAGCATTCATTTTTCTCCAAAAGTAACGCAGGCAAGCTTGGCGCGCTTTGTGCGCGGGTTTCCCACCGGTACGGGCGCAAAGCCCGTGCAATTAGCCGAACAATTGAAAGCCGCCTTGCAAGGCGATCCGCACATTCACGTAAACGAAGTATGTTTCGTGCCGGCCGATTCAGCTGTCGCTAAGTCGACAATTGCGGCGCAGCTCGCGGCACGCACATTGGGATTGAATTCCGAAAAGTCCGACGAGCTCTTTAACGATCCCGAGAGGCTTTTGCAGCTGATCATTGCCGCGGAGGGAACGCAAGGTTCCGGCAGCGGAGCCAAAGTTGGCGGACTCGGCGGCAATAATGGCGGCGAGGGAGACGGCAGTGGCGGTGGGTACGGCAACGGTGGTAGCGGTAGCGGCTCTGGATATGGTTCCGGCGGTTCTGGTTCGGTTCGAAGCGACGGCGGCACAGGCAGCGGTTCTGGATTTGGCAGTGGCGGTAGTGGCGACGGCTCTGGTTATGAAGCAGAGGGTGATGGTTCCGCTCGAGGAGTCGCCGGTGGGCCGGACGCTGGAGAAGGATTAGTCCCGGGCGGATATGGCAACGGTGGAACCGGTAGTCGTTCCGGCAACTCGGGAACTGGGAGTGGATCGGGTGGGGGATCTGGAACTGGGGGTGGAGGAAATGCAGGCGCGTCGGGCGAAGGCCCAGAATCGAGCCGCGGCGGACATCGCGGCGGTCACGGATATTACGGCGGTGAGCCGTCCGAAATAGTCAGAGGAATTCCTGCCGGTAACGGCGAGTCGAGCGCAAGTGCTGATAGTCTTCGTGTATCTGGTCCGGTCGGCACATCTTCCGATTCAGGAACGTGGAATATTGTAGGAGGAGATGGAGCTGGAACGCCTCTGGAACCGGACGTCGCTGGATTTTGGTTCAACAAGGACGGCTCGAAACAATTTTCAGGCGAAGGGCAGACATCGGGAACGCGAATTAGTGGCGGAGCGCCCGTTCACGGAGCAAATTTCGGGAGCGAAAGCCGCTCGAGTGATTTCGGTACTTGGAATATCGTGGGCGGCAGCGAAGACGGAACTCCGCTGGACGCTAATGTCGGAGGCTTTTGGCTCAACAAAGAGAATTCGAATGGAGCCGGCACGTCGCGGCATCAAAGCGTCAACGGTAAAGAGATCTCAGGAGAGCCAGTCTACGGCACCCGGAGCGCAGGCGATATTGATTCGGATACCGGCAACAAAAGTGGAATGACGAGTAGCCAAGGATCGACGGGTTCGGCGCAACACGGAACGTCACGTAGTACAGGCTCAGGCCACAACATTTCTGGCCAAGGACATGGAGGATCTCGTAGAGGAGGCGGATTCGGTTCCTCGGTTTCAGGTTCTAGCGGAAACGTTCAAACGGGACAGTCCGGCGGTGGGAACCGTGGGGGAGGTGTCCGAAACACCGGCGGACAGTCTTGGAAGGTGTCCGAAGCAGGCGGCGCGGAACCCGCTGAAGCGAGCCGATGGGGAAGCGCGACCGCAGGAATTCGCGGGAGCCGTCCCGCACGCAGTGGCGGCCCAGGTTCGATGGCTGTGGAAACCGGGCTGATGACGCTGCATGAAGACGAGTTAAAAGGAATTCTACAGGTTCTCGCACAGATTGCTCGGACCAGTGATGCATCGAAGGACAAGATCGATCCGGCTTCATTTCAGTCCCGGTTATCCACCCTGCCGCGACGTGCCCGCTTTACGGTGAGCCAGGCACTGTCGGCGCTGGCTGCCCAAGCGCCATCTGAAACGTCTGACAAACCGACGCTAATGAAGCTTGCGGAACACATCGCCATCCGATTCGCGCTGGAAAGCTACGAGAAGGGCGACATTGAAGTAAACGCCGTGCGGCAAGTGCTCGACGAAATGAGTCTGGAGCTGGACGGTCTGCGCAAAATCCTGGGCGTATATGAAGAGAAGATGGCGCGCCACGGAATTGAAACGCAGTCGCACGTAGATCTGCTGGCACAACAGTTTTGGTCTCAAGTAGGGGACGAAAAAAAGAAAGCGGTGCTGGAATCGTCCGAAGCTTGGTGCGTTCCTCCTTTGAAGGTCCGAGAATATGTGGAGGCAATGATCGAGCGCGGGGACACCGAAGCCGCAAAAAGCACACTGCGCAATTACGCAAACTGCATTACCAACAAATCGCAGGAACAGCGACGACAGACTTCCATGGGTCTTTCCGACTTGGCCGGGCTGTACGCCAAGACCGATGAGCGCTTGCTAATGGATACGATCCGCAAGGTCGGCGTTCAGCTGGCTGAAGAGCGCGATTCTGAGCTGCAAAGTCAGGTGGGAGCGGCATTCGTTCGCCTATCACAGGAAGCGGCTAACAAACGCATGTATCCCGCAATCCAGAGGGCTGTTGAATTGGTGGAATATGTCGAAACTGAGCGGCCGGGTCTGGGAAATAATCTTCGTCCGAGAATCGCCATAGAGAACCGCTTGCCGGAGTTCATCGAAGAGGCGCTGAAAGCGGGAAACGTCCCTAATGGGTTGGCGGATCTCCTGCGGCGCATGCCGGCGTCTGCATCCGAGCATTTGGCCGGGCGCTTCAGCCGTTCGGGCTTTCGCGAAGATTGTGATTTATTGATTTCGATGATGGAAGTGCTGGGGCCGGATGGACTGCATCATCTGCGTGAACAGCTGCGCAAGGGCGGACCTGTCGAAGTGACGGAAGCGATCGGCGTTCTGACTCGTCTGGATGCGGACCTGGTGGTGGAAGTACTTCCAGGAAGGATGTCCGAATGGAAACGCACGACTCATGACAGAGTGGTGCGACAGATTTCCTCCAGTGGCGGAGCCGAAAGGGGCCGGCTGCTGCTCACGATATTTGATAGCCTCGATGCGGTGATTCGCCCGCTTGCGATAGATGAGATCGGAATGAGCGGAGAGCAAGGGTCGGACATGCGTTTGTTGCGTCTGGCGGAAGGCGATTTGCCAAAGGATGGCACGGGATACCTGCGGCTAAAGGCGATTGAAGCGCTCGGGCGCCTTCGCACGTCGGGAGCGGAAGTTGTGCTGCGAAAAATTGCCGAGGCACGCAAGGCATTCCGCTGGGCCAATCCGAGTGAACTGAGGCTCGTGGCTGCGCAGGCGATGGAGAAAATTGATCCCGAATGGATTCGAAGCTTCATTCCGCGCAGCGGTCTGAGCGTCGCGGAACTGTCGATTGAGCCGCTCGATGCCGATCCAAATTCTTCGGCAATCCGGCAACGGCGTTACCCGCGCTTGAGGCTGGAACACGCGGTGTCGGCGATGACTACGAATCTGAAGGAAAATTGCCGATTGGATATCCCGGAAATGACGTTAGGAGGGGGTATTGCAATTTGCGATCAGAGTTTACATCCGGGCAGTTTGGTAAGCATGAAATTGAATACGGGGCAAAAACCGGTGAAAGCGCAAACGATCGTTCGCGACGCGAACACGCAGGCGCGGGCTTTCGAAGTGGTGGAAATAGATCTGGAAGAGCGAGCGAAATTGCGGAAGCTGCTCGTTCAACTGGGGAATATTCAGAAGCAATCCACGCCAAAAGATCGAAGCCGGCGCGGGACGCGCACGATAGTCACCGGCCAGACTTAAAAAATAGTTCGCAGAATATTTATCCGTCAGCGAGATTCCGCCATTCCCAACGGCGGTCGTTTCCTTTCAGTCGATTCAAGAGCTCCGAGCCGTATCGCCGCGACTACTAGTGCGCTTGTGCCGGCCCCGCAGATCAAAAGAGCGTGTCGAAAGTCGGATTTAAGAACAAGCCACGCAATAACACACGTCGCGATAGTTAGAGCGTAGAGTGTCAGCGCGACTCTTCGCGGCGACCAATCTAATCCCAACATTAAATCGTAGACGTGGCGGCGATCGCCGTTTAGAGGCGAACGCCCAGCGCGGAGCCGGCGAAGGATGGTCAATATTCCATCCAGCAAGGGCACGGCAGACATCAGTAGTGGGACGGCAAGAGCGGCGAGACGATTGTTCAGTGCGTTCGCACGGTAGAAGTCAAATGCGAGGAACGCCGCGCAGAATCCAAGGAGCGTGCTCCCCGAATCGCCCAGGAAAATTCGCGCGGGGGGGAAGTTGAAGGCTAAGAACCCGGCGGAAATGCCGAGTAAACTCCACGCTACCGCCGAACCCAGGGGGCTGAGCGCAAAGGCCGGAACCATTACATACGCGGCTGCGATTATTGCCGCGACTCCGGCGCATAGCCCGTCGGAACCATCGAGAAAATTGAAGCTATTGATAAAAATTACCGTTAGAACGCAGAGAGCAGTTAAGTTGGCCGGTGCAGCCTTTAGCCACGGTAGTCGGCAACCTGCGCACCACAGCAGCATTGCTCCGCCGATTTGAGCAGTTAGCCGCAAAATTGGGGACAGAGGCCAGATATCGTCGGCCAAGCCCGCAGTCCAGATCAAGATTAGCGCTGCAAAGAAGGTCCAGGCATGCGGCCGAGAAAGATTGCCGGGGAAGATCATTGCTGCGGAAAATGCCAAACCGATTGCGATGCCTCCCAATCGCGGAATCGCTTTCGAGTGAATTTTTAGAGGACCAACAGAATCGAATAGTCTCCAATGAATGCAAAGTTCTCTGACGACAGGAGTGAGAATCAACGTCGAGATAAACGCGATTGCTTCGGGGCGCAACAATTCGGTTTTATCCAGTCGCTTTGTGGATGAGGCGTCGCATGTGTCGGAGTCGGATGCGACTCATCTTAGTGGCCAGGCCGCGAACGCCTCTGTGACGAAATGCAGCCTTGGCGTCGCGCAAATAAAGTCGGAAGAGCCCCTGTGATACATCCCTGTAAAACAATTTCTCATAGGAACCGTCTTCGATTTCTTTGGAGAGCTGCTGAAATCGTCCCAAAATCGTGTGGCGCATTGCTGGATTGGGAATTGCGCCGAAGCCGTTTTCATCCAGTAGAATCGGACGAATTTCCATTCGCGTGAATTGGCCCTGGCGATCGAACCCTGCGACGGCTATCAGACCCTCGCGTTCAAGTGGAGAAGCGACGTAACCGGAAACGAGGCTGCCCAGACCGTAAAAGCCAAATGAAGGACCGTTTTCCGAATCCCCAAGGTGGCTGCAGCCGGCGAGGCGGTGGCTGTGAGAAGCGGCGCAAACATTGAAACCTGAGCCGGCAAATAAATCTATTAGGCGAAGATCTTCGGGATCCGGCCGATTGGTTCTTAGGACTCCGGCATGGAGCAAGGCAACGCAGAAGTTCGCGCCGCGACGTTTCAATTCTTGCGCTGCTTCAGCCGCTCGCTTGAAAGTGGCGGGTTCGACGCCGGGTGTTTCGGACGTCGCGAGATCGTGGGTGGCTTTTGCCGCGGCCCAGAAGCCGACGCGAAGATTATTCGGCCCCTGCCAGATGGAAACCTCCGGCGGCTCTTTTGCAGTACGGCCGGCACCAAGCGGGATCATTCCATGATTTAGAATTGCCTTTCGCGTTTGTACTACACCGGGGCCACAGAAATCGTAACTATGATTGTTTGCGATTCCCACGGCCTGCGCGCGAATGGATTGAAGATATTCGAGAGACTCGCGGCGCGCGCGAACGAGTTGGCCGATTCCGGCAAGGGGCCTAGGAGTATGCGTTTCGTCGGCGACCGCGCATTCTAGATTTACAAAACTGACGTCGACATCTTCAAAGTAACCAGCGAGATTGTTGGCCATATGACGCCACCCGAGGCCGGCTGGGAAAGTCAGGTTACCGGCAGGAAGAAAATCGCCAGCGATTGCAACTCGCGTGACGATCTCTCCACCCTCAGCGGAATCCCAGAGAACCTGGCTTTGATCAGTCATCGGGAGTAAAGTTCACGCAGGCAACAAAGAGCAGATCCAATTTGTCAGGCGCTTGCGCATGGGGTGCAACCACATTGGGACCGCGATCATGAGAACAAGTGCCGCTGCTACTTCTGACATTAGGCGGAGCGAGAACAGCGCCTTCAATGGCGCGTGACTAAGCCAGGGAAGAAATACCAACGCACCCACAAGACTGCAGGTGACGATGGTGACGCTGTCCTTAGGAAGGAGCAGATCGAACGGCACTCTATTTTGACGATGATAGGCCACTACGATGACGATATACCCGAGCGCGAGTGATAAAGCAGACGCGGCCACTACCGCGGTGCCGCCGAAATATCGTCCGGCAAGAAAGCCGAGTCCGAGATTCAGAATCGCTGTGAGCGAACATCCGATAAAAACGCAGCGAAGCGCACCAGTGCCCAGGTCGACGACGTATGCTGGGTTGCTAAGCACGTTAATCAGCCAAGCCACGCCGAGGAGCGCGACAAATCCAACGAATATAGGTTCGTAATGACCAAGCCAAATCCGCGAAACAAGCGGGCTAACGACTATGAGAAACGAGAATGTAGGAATGGCGAGGAAAAATATCAGGCGATAAGATTCGCGATAAACCGCTGAGATCGACTGAGGATCACGTTCCTTCAGACTCGAGACGGTAGGGACCAAGACAAGATTTGCCTGGACGATTCCTTCTCGGAACGTGAAAACCCAACGCGAAGCCATGTCGTAAAAGCCAGTTAATGCAAGTCCACCAAACTTTGTAAGAAGAGCTTTGGTTACCGGCTCTCGTAACGCTTGGCTCACGGTGATGGATTGGAAAGTCGCACCGTATGCGAACATCTCCCCAAAAAAGGCGCGATCCCATCGACGGGGAAAGAACGGAAGATGAGGAATCGTCGGGTGCAAGACGACCCAAATGAACACGAAACAAACAACCGCTTGCGCCGTTTGGGCGTAAGCCACGCCGAGCAGTCCGTAAATTGGCACGCATAGGAAGCAAAGAAATAGATAAAGAACTGAACTAGCCAGGAGCAGGTAGTTCTTGCGGGTGATCAATTCATAGCCCGCCAGAGCTGCGATTAGGATGCCACTCACGACATTCAGCCATAGAGAAACGAAGGCGTAGGGCAGGAGAGCGACAGCTTCCTTCAGGTGAGACACCGGCACCACTTCCCCCAACATCCAACGGGCGGCAGGATACAGAGCGAACGAAAAGACTGCGAGGGCGACTCCCACGGAAATTGTCGCTGTTTGAATGAGAACGGACAGATCTTCAGCTCGGCCTAAGGCAGCGTATTTCGCAACGAACTTTGTGACACTGTTTGCAAAGCCCTGGTTTGCTAGGGTGACAACCGAGGTAGTGGCGAGAACGAGGGACCAAATCCCCAGACTCTGCACGCCAATCGTTCGGATCAGAAAACGATATAAGAAAAACAGAGTTGCCGCGCTGCCAATCACTTGTAAGAGAGTAGTGGCGGCGTTCAGGATGATCTGTTTGTGCTTCACGTCAATCGTGCTCGATGTCTTACTGTTATACCGCGTGAGATTGTTTTCGGACTGGCTTCCACCTGCCTGACTTGTAGCCGATCAGACATTTCGCCGTCCCTATAAGCGATGCGAAATTCACGACACAGAAAGACATCGGGATGGAAAGCGGATGTGCAAACTCACTGTTGCGGAGAAGAAAGCCGAGCAACGCTGTTGCATAGAATATTATCTGCATGAGAAGAACCGTACGATAAAAGGGAGCACGCGCAAGAAAAATATTGAACGCAAACAGCGCCAGGAGAAAGTAGGGAACGAACCAGCGCAGAAGTTTATGGGACCACAGGCTAATCGCGATTGCGCCATACCGAAAAGGGTTGAGAATTCTTCTATTTGCCAGCAAAGCTCGAAGATCCTTGCTGACAATTCGGACTTTCAAGTTGAACATGGAGTGAGCGCGGCTCTGCATCAAACGAGTGGACGCAGCAACACGAGAATCCAAAACACTTCGTCTGTCCATTAGCGCTACCTGCAGCGGTAAGGCGAAGTCGTCGCCAACATTCGGATCGAGTGGCTTCCATAGACACCGGCGTATGGCGAAGAGCGACCCGGAAGCCATCGCTAACAGGCCGCAGTCACTTTCCTGAGTGCGCAACCATGTTTCGTAACGAAGATAGATGCCTTCGTTCCGCGCTACGCTCGTTTCTTGGATACTCTCAAAGCGCGGAATTCCTGTTACGAGACCTATTTTATCGTCCGCAAAGTTCTGGACGAGACAGGACAACGCGTCCGGCGACAAAGTGCAATCCGCATCAGTGAAAACCAGAATTGAGCCCGAGGCTTTTGCGACAAGTCCATTTTGTATTGCGCTCTTGCCTTGATGCTGAGGAAACGAGATCAGCCCCACGCCGTCGGCTGTGAACTTACGGACGATGGCCTCTGTGCTGTCCGAAGAGCCGTCACTGCCGATCAGAACTTCCACACACTCGCGCGGATAATCGGATGAAAGCAGATTCTTGAGCTTCGCTTCGATGACCGATTCTTCATTGTGTGCGGCGACGATGACGCTGATCAGGGGTTGTGCTTCGTCTCGCAGCCACGGCGCGGGTGTTCCCAAGAGACGAAGTTTCAGGAGCAGGGGATAGCCAAAATAGACGTAGATAACCACTGCGGCAGAGAGCCAAAAGAGCTGCATCATTCTCTACGCGACACTCTCGACCGAGTGATTGTCTTGGGTCCGAGGTGCGGTGTGGTTGGCAAGTAGTTGGCTATATGAAATCAAATGGATATCGCATCGCTCAATCACTGCGCGCATTTTGGGGTTTGTTAGCCAGCCCAGCTCATCTTCGCGCTGGCGGTGGATCGGGTCGAACTCTGAGAATCCCCGCTCGAAGAAACCTGGATGACAGGCAAGCTCGAAGGTTCCGGCGGGCAAGTTCTCAAACGCAGTTGCCCAAAGCGCTCCAAGATTCGCCGTATCTCGTCTGGCTGCGGAGGGAAACGAAATGCGGCTCTCTGCCGAACTGAATTTCTGCAAAACCGAATGTTGGAGCGCGCTGCGGTAGCTTTGAACCAGCACGCGGCGTACGATTCCCCCCTCGTGAGGCCCACCTGGAAGGCCACTCTTCGGCCAACAACTGAAACGAGAAGCGCGCACCGATAGGATACCCTCGGCTGCAACAGAGTGAGCAAAGGACGCGACCGCGGCCGGATAAATATGCATGTGATGGTGGGAATCGGCATGAGTGGGATGGAGGCCACGCGATTTTACCCAGCGGATCTGAGCACGAAATTCAGTTTCCAGCTCTCTCACGGATACTTGCCATCGCCAGAGCTTACGAATCATTACAAGTGGAGGATGAAAATATCCATTTGTACCCACCAAACTGGGAACATCGGCCGCCGGCGAGATTGGTTTTCCCTGGCAAATATTTAGATGGATTCCCAGGCTAAGTGCCGGGGCGGATGGAAGGCATTGGACAGCGTAATCACTTCCGGGCATGTTCACCATCAACGACGCGCTGGTAAGGATTCCGAAGCGGTGTGCGAGAAGAATGCCGTCAGATATCCCGCGGCTCATACCAAAATCATCGGCATTCACGATCAGTCGTTTTTCTTTCATTGTGCCACTCGGTTGACGATAAGAGGGATTTTCCCGCCCGGAAAAACTAATGGCTCTGCCGCGATCTCAGCTGTGACGCGCATGGATCCGCCCAACAGATGTTGCAGTTCTTCGCGAACTTTCATCATTTCCCGAGCGCCGTGTTCGTCGCTGGCAACAGCTCTAACGACGACGCGCTCTGATTGGTCGTGGACAAACTGACAGAAACGGAGCGATGTAGTTCCTTTGAGATATTGGTTTAGGGCGCGAGGAGAAAATATCCGGCCGTCCGCACAATGGAGGATCTCGCTTTCCCGGGTAATCGTGGGGGTTACCCGCGGAAACGAACGCCCACACAGGCAACGTGGACCCAATTTCCATCGTCCTCGGTCTCCAATTCGATACCGCACAAGTGGCATGGCGCGATTCAAAAAGCCCGTCCAAATAAAATATCCTTCTTCGTCTCCGGTGACGGGATCGTTTTTCTCGTCCAGTATTTCCAAGAAACCGTATTCAGGTGCGAGATGCATCTCGCCTTTCTCGCATTGCTGGATGAGGCCGCAATATTCCGTCATGCCGTAGCTGTCAAACGCCGATGCCTGAAACGCGGACTCGATTTTTTCACGAGCTGCCGGATAAAGCGGTTCGCCACTCGTGAAGATGACGCGCATCGGCATCGTTTCGCCGCGGCCTAAAACGAAGTCCGCCAGGATGCTTAACACTGAGGGGAAGCCCTCAAGCACCGCGCCGTGATGTTTATGCAGACAATCGATGTAATCGGCGGCAGTACTTGTGGAAAGGTGAAAAATACTCAAAAGAATCTGGCGTTCGGGAAGATTGTGAATCCAAAAGGGCGGTGAAGTACGGGCGCTCGGAACCACGCGGGCTCCAAAAAATGTCACTCGCGGTTGTCGATGATTTATCCCCGCCCAGCCCCGCTGTCGTAGGAGGAACGCCCAGTTTTCTCGTGCGAGTTTCTCTGTGTAGGCTACCTTCAGGTTTCCTCCAGTTGTCCCGGTAGTTCCAACGACGATGCGCTGGTGCGGCGCTACATCGCGGGAGAGAAACCGTTCGCGGTTTTCGCGAACGATCTCGCGAGTGACAACGGGTAGAAGGCGCAAGTCATCAAAGTTGCGCAGCTCGATTCCCGGATAATCGGCGTAGTAGGGCACAGTTGCTTGAGCGTGGGAAACTGTCTGCCGCAGAGCGCACATTTGAAACGAGGAGATTTCGTCCGGCGTCCAGGCTTCATGCGCGCGAAGTTGTTCGAGGAACGAAAGAGTCTGTGGCGAATGGCGAATTCGCGAAAGAAACCAACCGCGCGCGCTGGTTAGAAAAGTGCGCGCCGGGGAAGGCATTCGATCATAAAGCGGCTGCAGCCGTCCGATATTTGCGCGGATGAGCGATTCGAGCATAGAAATAGACCCCTGTCCAACCAGAAGCTATGGAGTTCCTGATATCCGAACGCAAAACTCAGAAAGCTTGTGGATTTCGTTTTGATTGTTGAATCTTTGAACGATTGCCGATCGTCCGTTCTGACCCATTCGTTTGGCAGCATCCGGATTATTCAAGAGCCAGCCAACCGAGCGAGCAAGCTCAGAGGCATCGTATGGGCGGTATAAAAAACCGGCGCCGGTATTCCGGAAGAATGGCCTAATCGGCGGCATATCACTTGCAACCACGGGCAAGCCACAGGCCCAATACTCGAAAATTTTCACGGGGATATTCAGCCGAAACTTCGGAATATCCTGCAAAGGGCAGACGCCAATAGTGGCTTCGCTCAGCGCCTGGGCCATGTCCTCGTGATCTATCCGCCCCCTTAATTCAACATTCCCCGATAGACCGAACGAGCCAATTCGTTTGTGCAATTCGGTTTCGAACACAGCGTCATCGAAATAACCGATCAACAGAAGGCGCACCGTTCTTCCTCGATCCGCGAGTAACCGCATGGCTTCGAGAAGGATCAAGGTGCCGGCGCGGGCTGAGAGGCCGCCGCGATACACGACATCGAATTTCTTGGTTTTAACTTTAGGGGGAGGAAACAGGTCGAGATTTGGGAAGTTGAAGAAAACGAGCTTGCGACTCTTTCCAGTGTGCGCGAGACGGCGTAGCGTGAGAGGGTCCGCAGTGATCACGCCGTCTAAGCAGTGCGTTGCTAACCCCTCCATAGCTGCGACTGTCTTTGCGACGAGCGGCCTTAAGAAGACAGGGAACGAACGCTTTTGCAACGCCATCGAGGGGAAATCTTCATAGGCGTCATAGACGACGTGTTTATGGAAAATTATTTTCAACGCGAGGGCCACCGGGATCAGCTCCGGATCCTGAAAATGATAGAGATCGGCACGTTGCCAAAGAAGTTGTCGGACAATTGCCGGAAAGGTGAAGAAAAATTGCATGCCACTGCGAGTGTTTTGCAGAGTCACGAATTCGACCCCGGCACGCACTCCTTTGATATCTGCGGGAGTGACGTATCGGACATTCATTCCTGCCGCCGCCAGAGGCATGCACTCGCGATGAAACGAGCGGCTTTTGATTTGGGTGTGAGCAGTCGAGAAATGGCATAGCGTTATAGATTTCCTGATCGCTTTATCAGCGATGGAGAACAAGGCGTTTGCTTGCGCTGTCATCTGAAATTGAAATTGCTGACGAGAAATAATGTAGGGTTCAAATAAAGCTGTCTTGTCGAGGTCGTCCATTTGGAACGGGCAGATCTGGTGGCGTAGCCGTTCGTTTTCGCAGCGTCCCGACCACAAAAACCAAGCTTATGAAAAGCCAGGTTGAACGATCCGAATTGATATCGCCGGTGTTGAGAGAGTTCACAATACCGACAAGCAGCAAAGCAGCAGTCACGTAAGTGAATGCCAAGTATGGCGATGAGTTGTCTCGTATTTGGCGAAATGACTCGTGGATGGCACTTCCGAAAATAAAGCACACGATCAACACCGCCGGAATACCGAGTTCGCACGCTATCTCCAGAAAGATGTTGTGTGGCCAGTTGTAGAGTCCTGCGTTGACCGAGTGATAGCGGAAACCCTGGATACCGACGCCGAGGAGAGGGTGTTGTTGAAGAAGTTGCCAGCCGTAGCCCAGGAGCTCGGCGCGAAAATTCAGAAGACTATCCACACTTCGGGAATTAGTCAGCGTTCCGAGGTATTCGAAAGAAGCTGCCGGAATATGAGTAAGAGGGACTGCAAGGACGGCCAGAACAGACAGACAGACCAAATCCGCCAGGAATCGACGATACAAGACCAGGCTCACTAGCAGGGCCGCGCAGAGCGCTATAGCTGTGCCGCGCGATCCAGAACCAATCAAGGCCAAAATGGGCAAGGCAAGCAAGGGATACGCGAGCATCCTTTTGAAAAAGGAGAGTCGCGGCATGCAAAGAAACCAAATTAGGATGATAAGGGAACACGCTATGTGTCCCAGACCAATTGTGTTGCTGCTTGGCGTCACAAGCCGCTCGGATCCGCCAAGTTGAGTGAGTGAATAGCCGCATATCACGGTAGCCACAACTGAAAAACCAGCGAAAAATCGTTTGAGGGCCAGCGGAGTGGTGAGAACAAAAAAGGGCGCGATGATCACTATGCTTGTCACGGTCAGGAAACGGCCCACTTTTTCCAAGCCGGCTTCGAACACGGGCGTGTACGCGAGGCTTGCAACCATTAGCGCAACTAACGCGACATACAAAAGAAACACGATTGGAATCTGGAGAATTGGTTTCCCGCGAATCAAATTCAGAATGATTCCTAAGAGGATGATTGCCCCCAGGACCAGCGTCAAATCCACCGGCAGAATCGAAGCGATTCGTTCGTCGCCTTTTAAATCACCGATCACCACGTAAAGGGCGAGCGCGAGTTCAGGATACAAGAGGAGAACAGCAACGCCGGTCGCGCCTAGCGCGAAACCAATCAAGATTTGCGCCGTGAATGGACTGGCAAACAGCGCACATCCGCCGGCGAGCGATGCTGCTAGTATCCCCCAGCCAGCGAAGCGGACTTGATGAAAGCCGTGAATAACTGTTCCAGCGCCAAGCGACCTCATTTATCTGTAAGCCTTCGCGAGGAAAAGAACGTCCTCAACGTGTTCAACGGTTGCAAGGTCTACAGGCGTGTCGCCGTCAATCAAATCGTATGCGGCGTAACCGTACGTGTGCATATAGTTCGAGAGTTCAGAAATCTTTCTTCCAAGTAGGGGATAAGCGCGGGGCGCGATTTCGCAGATGATGGCGGGTCGTTGATTCGATCCTTCGAAAAAACCTTGCAACCCCCTCAGGATCGGGAGCTCGTATCCCTCCGCATCAATTTTCACGAGAGAAATTCGCCGGATATTGCGCTCCGCGAGATAAGAATCCAGGCGCAGAACCGGAACTGTCATAGTCGAGATCACTTCTGGTTCGGACTTGTAGGCCAAGACCATCGTGTTTTGACCGGGCTCGCGAGTCACATATATCGTGCAGCTCCCCGTCTCTTCCCCAGCAGCCTTGCAATTCGGCGTGATGGAATGCTCCGGGTTCAGCTCAGCGAGTCTTTGGAGCCTGTCAAAATAAGCCGGCACTGGTTCAAAGCAGTGTACTTGTCCGCGCTTTCCGACAATTCCCGCCGCAAAGGCCGATAAATAACCGACGTTCGCTCCGACGTCTATAAACACATCTCCTGTCTTCATGAATCGCTTCATCGCCTCGATAATCAAGAGGCCGTAGGATCCGTAGTACATCGGAGCGGTGCTTTTGTGGTGACACAGGTCGTGCTCGAACACGACGTCGTCGATACGCTTTTGCGCAGGCAGTGGCGGCAATCGCCGTGCGGTATTGAGTTTGGCGAGAAGTACACGGCAAAAGAGCGATGGGTTCTTCGCCAATAGAGTGGTAGCGCGAGACGCTATGGTTCCGAGATACATGTGTGGTTCCTTTGGCTCAGCCAGCGTGAGCCGCACGGGCAGCTTTCTGTTCGACGAGAGTGGGATGAGCAAATAGACGTTGTAGCTCTGTCATGCGAGCGTAATCCGAGGCGAGGATGCGGTTCTCATTTAGATCCCGGGAAACACCGGCCTTGTAGCCATGAAGGTCGAGTTTGATTGCGGTTCGGGGGCGATTGTTTGAGTCACCCGTTGTGGTCCACGCCGGCCCTTTGTGGATGCCGTTACCGTGAATTGCAGCAACACTTCCTCGACGGGTTTTCAGTACCGCCCAACCACGCTGAGGATAGACACGGGCGACTTCTTCATCGCTCAACCGCCCGTCATTTGCAGGTATTCCCAGATCGCGGGACAGACGAGGGCGGCAGGAACGAACATCGTAGTGATTCGACCCCGGGACATAAATGAGCGGACCGCAGTGGTCGTCAATATCCACCAGATAGATGAAGATTTGCAGCGAATCCGATTCATCGTTATCTTTGTGAAAATTGCTCGAATGGAGGGGGCGATTTTGCGGAAAATCACGGACAATCGTGACTCGGTAGAGGGGGGGCACATATCCGAGAAAGTTGGCCGCAATTTTCAAAATACTCTCATGGAAAGCCACATCCAACGCTTCTGGAATACGAACCAGCGGATCAAGGAGAGCAATCATCTTCTCGCTGGTGGCTAACTGGTCGTAACACAGACCTTCGAGCGTGGTGCGTTCGTTGGATTGGACCGAGTAAGCAAGATGATTGTCGATTTCAAGATTGAGAAACATCGCATCGGCTTTGGAAAATATTCGATCGATCAGGTTTCTCGGGAAGAATTCCGAAATCAATGCGTAGCCTGATTCGCGTAAGGAGTTCACCTGCTGCGCTTCAACTTCATTCATCGCAAACAGGCGGCGGTTTCGTTCAAATAGCCTGCGCGTTGCGGCTCCCGCTATGCGGCGTGAGTAGAACATCCTCGCTTTGCAGATTGCGCTGTAGAGATGCGGTTGGGTTCGGACTGTGCGAACCAAAAATTGAGAACGTGCTGACTTTGGAGCTGATTTGTATTTCATGGAGTTGATCCGGCCGAGGCGATGAATTGCTTTCGTAAAGAACCACAATCGGAATCCCTTCCACATAATAGGTGACGCACTGCCGCGCACACTTCGGCGATTTGCTCGCTCGTCATCGCCGAGAAAAATGGAAGCGCGAGGCATCGCTCTGCCGCAGAGTCCGTTTGCGGAAGCGAAGGTGTGCGAGACAGACCGATGTCTTCGAAATAAGGTTGGCGATGGATTGGAGGGAAATATGCCTGGCACGCGATACCTCGCGCCCGTAGACCGGCCATCAGGGTATCGCGCCTAAGGGCAGGCGACGATCCTTGCAACCGAATTACGTACACGAACCAACTTTGCTGCGCGTCCGCAACCTGGCAGGGAAGAGTAATGCCCGGAGTTTCTGCGAGAGCTCGTGAATATTCAGCGGCCACGCGCGCCCGCGATAGGAGCAGCTCGTCGATTCTTTTGAGCTGAGCTAGCCCTAAAGCGCAGTGCAAATCGCTCAAGCGATAGTTATATCCCAACGCGATGTGACGCAACCAAGTGGACTGATCGTCGCGACCCTGATTGCGGAGACTGCGGCAGAACGTTGCGACCTGCGCGTCATTGGTGACGACCATTCCTCCCTCTGCGGTTGTCATCTGCTTGTTTGGATAAAATGCGAAAGCCGCGGCATCACCGAACGTTCCCGCGAGACGGCCGCGATATCGGCTTCCCAGGGCCTCGCAGGCATCTTCGAGGATGCGCAGGTTAAATTCGCGCGCAAGTTCGACAATGGGAGACATGTCGCATGGCAGGCCAAAAGTGTGAACTGGAAGAATTGCCTTTAGAGTCCGTCCTGTCCTGCGATTGACCAGTCCGACCTTGCCTGCTTTCCAGGCATATTCAGAGCGGATGATCTCTCTAATTTCTGATGGGTCGATATTGAGTGTGTCGGGGCGGATATCTACGAACACTGGTAACGCCTTCTCGTACAACAAACAGTTTGCCGACGCTACAAAACTAAAGGACGTCGTGAGGACCTCGTCCTCCGGTCCGATGCCGAGCGCTCTCACGCAAAGATGCAGCGCGGAAGTTCCACTATTTGTTGCGATCGCGTAGCGTGTGCCGATATAGTTGGCGAATTCGCGCTCAAACTCAGAGACTCGGGGACCCAGACTTAGACTTCCGGAGCGGAGAGCACGTGTGACCGAATCAACCTCGAGTGTTCCGATATCTGGCTGCGAGAGTGGGATGTTCACGCGGCACCCGTCGAATCAAGAGCCACACTCGGCAGTGTCGGGGCCAAGACTGGAAGGCAAAGTTGACCCGATTGAATTCTTCTGAATCCGGGCTCGATTTCGGAGAGATATTCGATTAGGCCTTCCCGGTCGTCATGCTGAAGAAAGCTTTCCATTTTGCGAATCCTACCCACGATCCCGCGGGCTGTTGGATTCTGTTGTGCGATCATTAGGATTCCTTGAGCTTTGGTGCTCACGGGTTTCTCCCAATCCGCCCAGAGTTCCTCCTCAACCTTTTCGCCGTCCTTCAAGCCAATGAATTGAATGGAAAGGTCGCGTCCAGGTTCGAGGCCGGCAAAAAGTGCCATAGCTTTTGCGAGTTCGTAGATGTTCAGCGGCTCACCCATATCAAAGACAAAAGTCTCGCCCCCGGTGCCGAGCGCCGCTGCGCGTAAAATTAGATGTACTGCTTCCGGGACCGACATGAAATAGCGAGTTGCTCGGGGATCGGTGACCAGTATTGGTTCGCCTTTTTGTATCTGTTCCCAGAAAAGTCTGAGGACACTTCCCGTGCTGCCAGCAACATTTCCAAAACGCACATTGCAGAAAGATTTGTGATGGGTCCGGGATAGTTCCTGAATGTACTGCTCGGTCAGTTTTTTCGACAATCCCATGTAACTCTTGGGGCTCACCGCTTTGTCGGTGGAAATGTTTACAAACCGAGCGGCACCGCACTCCAGAGCCGCCTCAGCTATATTCCGCGTGCCTAATACGTTGTTGCGGATGGCTTCGTGTGGATGTAACTCGAGAAGGCCGACATGTTTGTGGGCCGCTGCATGAAAAATAATTTCTGGTCGCTCGTTGCTTAGAAGGTCTCGCAAGTGATCCCTGTCAAGGATATCGGCGAGGACGGGCCGAACTCGCGCCGCTTCGCAACGCTGAGAGACCTCGCGGTGGATATAAAACAGGCTGTTCTCCGATTTATCGAGCAGGATTATCTTCCGCGGGGATGCTTCTGCGATTTGGCGGCAGAGTTCAGAGCCGATACTTCCGCCTGCGCCGGTGACCAGGACTACCTTTCCTCCTACGATGCTTCGCGTCTGCGGCAAGTCGATACTTATCTCCGTGCGATCTAGAAGATCGGTAATCTTCGGGCTTCGCAGTTGACGCCTGGAAACCTTTTCGTCGGCTAACTCTGTAAGCGAAGGCAATGTTCGGACCGGGAGGCGTGACCGGCGGCAAACAGCAAGAATGTCGTGCATCTGCGAGGGCGTCGCGCTGGGAATGCATACGAAAATTTCTTCTGCGCGCATTTCCGTCGCCAAGGCGACGATGTCCTTGATTCCGCTGACGACAGGAATGCCATACATCGTCCGGCTCGACTTTGCCGGATCATCATCGACGACGGCGATGGGTTGGCACTCAGAGGCCGGATCGGTTGAAAGTTCTTTCAGCAGCGTCATCCCGGCGTCGCCAGCCCCGACTATTAGGACGCGTTTTCCTTGTTTGCGCCGGACTGCCCACTGCGTTTTGAAAATGCGTGGGCCAAACTGCAAACCACCCCACAGGAGTTGAAGAATCATCCAATCGAGGATGAATAGGGAAAAAGGCATTCTTAGTTGCTGAAATTGCCACCACACAAAAACCCAAAAGAACAGGCTGGTAAAAAAGGCGATCTTGCTGATGGAGATCAGGTCTGGGATGCAGGCGTGTTTGAGAGAACGATGGCGCAGCCCCGACATCACCAAGCCGACGGAACGAACAAGAATCAGAAACCCGAGAGTCGAGAGCAAAATGTCGGAGGCCCACCCACGTTCGTGCGTCTCGGACAAGATGCAAATTGCCAGACAATAGGAAGTTGCGGCGAGCGCTATTTCGACGAACAGGACCATCCACGAGCGGTGGGCGCACCACGCGCGTTTCGCCAGTCGCTTCCCGTGCGCTAAGACCCTTCCCAACGACCAATCTAGTAGCCGAGCTGGTTGCCCTATGGAAAGGGTGCTCATGCATATCTCCGATCTTTATTTTTAATCGCGTTGGTTGACGTATTAATGATCGCTATCTTGTAGTTGTGGAATTCGGTCACCATTTGGAACGTAGCTCCGCCATTTGAGTCCCATTGGCTTGCCAAGATTGTTGCGCCTTCCTGATTTGCGACTATCGGAGCCTGCCTGCCGTTTTTAGAGTTTTTTGTAGATAGCTTCCGGAATAGGAAAGCGCCGCTTGTTTAGGACGGCTCCGAGTATCGGTACGCTGGCCGCTTCCAGACTTTCTTTAGCCATGCGCGCCGACTCTCTACGCGTCATGTTCGAGCCCACCACCAGAACCGCGCCGTCAGTGAGGTGGGCAAGTAGAGTTGCGTCGCCATAAGAGAGAATCCCCGGTATATCAATCAACAAGAAATCGAACTCATTCCGCAATTCTGAGATGCGAGTACGCAAACGTGACGGGTTAAGTGTCTCTTTTCCGAGACAGCCGGACGTCATCAACCAGAGGTTTGGCGCTGAGACTCGATGGACGAAGTCACGGACTAAGTCAGTGCTTTTCAATGACTCCGCGAAACCAGCCCTATTCGCGACTCGGAAATGATGGTGGAGCGACGGAGAATAGAAATTTGCGTCTACGACGCACACAGTCCCCAGCCCCTGTGCCGCCAGCATCCGGCTCGCGTTGGCGCAAACCCAACTGCACCCGGCTCCTTTTTCCACTCCGCAAAATGCGATCGCCTCAGGAGTCTGCGTACCGTCGGGAAGCACGAAAAGGCGTTGCACCAGCTTCATGACCTCGTCGTCAACGACACCCCGATGATCGTGTGGTTCAGACCACGTGTTAGACCACGAGTTTGTTCCCGACGCTGGTTGATAGCCGCTGTCGACAGGTTCTGTAATCCGAAGAAGGTCAAAATTCCGGCTCATGGTTTGTCCGATCGACGCCCCGCGGCGTCGCAAAGATCGCTTTGACTAGAGTGTTCCCATTTTGTGCGACACATCAGACGGGATTGACGCCAAAACCTTCACGTTCAAATAACGAACCAATTCGTCGGGCGTGCGGAAGGACGGATCCATTCGGTCAACAGCATATGCCGCCGAGACACTCACGATTCCTGCGGTGAAAAAGCCTCCGACGAGCAGCCAAAGGAGACTTAGCGCCGGAAGTGCCGGGACGGTAGCCGCTTCCGCGATGGCCACGTTCACAATTCGCTTGCTGTCTAGGGCATCGGAAATTCGGGCTTCTTCGCGCTTGCGAAGGTAAAGCAGATAATTGTCTTCCCCGATTTTCACGTTTCGTATCAGGTCGTCTTGACGAGTCCCTTTTTCATCGAGGTTTTTGGCAACTTCCTGGTAGAGCCGCACGACGCCAACAATTGCGTTGGCCTGGGCCTCGAAGGCGGCGCGATCCGTTTCAGCACGAACAACTTCTGTTGCCACCCAATCCTGCGCGGGCAGACGATCAGTCGTAATCTGCTGTGTGGGTGAGGATTCGGCTCGGTTAATGGCTTTTTGTGTGTCCGCGATTTGCGTTTCCAGTTCCAGCACGGGTTGGTAGGTGGCGGCGTATTTGGTCAGCATGTCGCTACGTTTCAATTCGAGGTTGAGAAGTGTAGTTTCCAGTGTGGCCATCAACTGCGCGTTATCCGTCTTTGTTATCTGAGTAGTTTGCCGGGAGGGCGAATTGGCTGCTTTTGCTTTCAAAGCCAGAGCTCGCTGATTCGCTTCGTGAGCATTAGCTTTGGATTGATGCAATTCGGCTTGGAATTGGCTAAGTTGCTGTAGCACGAGCTGTTTTTCTGCAGCAGCAGAGACGATCCCTTCGGTACCGTTGAAATCAGACAATTGGGTTTCAGCCGCGGCGAGTTCACTACGATAGCGTTCGGCCTCCTGATTGAAGAACGGTAGCGTACCGGGAGGACGATGAACAGCCGCGTGCTTCTCTTGAAACAGAATCCCAAGGTTTTGAAGAACACGGGCGGCCAACTCTGGATCGCGTGAAGGGTACATTACGCGAATCAATCTTGTCTTTTTCAGAGGATCAACGACCAATGTATCTTCAAGCAATTGCACGGAACGCGCCAGTTCCATTTCGGGCGAAGGCTGCATACGCCACAAGGCGTTTTCGAATCGATTGACGGCTTTTTCCCAGGGTGGTTCGTCCTTCGATTCGAGGCCGCTCGCTAATACAACCTTCTCCAACAGATCGCGGCTCTTTAGCAATTCAACCTCGGAGTTCAGGTCTTCTTCGCTAACTGTCGAGATGGCAGTTGAACCTCGCTGTATATCAGTGTCGGAGGTGATGACCGGGTCCACACGGTCCTGGTTGACCAGAATCTTCATCTCCGCTTCATATCTGGGGGGAAGTAGAAGTGCTGACAGAATCGCGCCGGCAAAAATCCCAACAAATATCGTCACAGCCAAACGTCGTTGACGGAAAACAGGTGTGAGCACGTCCCGAAGCGTTATATCTATATGTTCGGGAGCGCCGCTTCGCCGGATTGTGAGATCAACTTCGTCTTTTTGGTCTCGTTTCATGCTTTTTCCTTAGTACGAGTAATAGCCCCCGAACGAAGACTTCGGAATAAATTTCTGAATTTTAGAAATCAAGTTTTGGGGAACGAATAACATGTCTCCGGGCCGAATTTCCACGTCTTCGCGCACGTCGTGGCCTTGAAGAATGTGCTTAAGGTCAAGAGTTTGCACTTCCAGCCAATTGTCGTTCACGCGGCGAAAAAGCAATACTTGGGAATGTTTGGCCGATTCGTTGAACCCACCGGCCATGGCCACAGCTTCCGTTGCCGTGGTGTAACCGCGCAAGTCAAACTTGCCGGGTTTGGACACCTGGCCGCCGACAATGAAGTAGGGCTTGTTGAAATCTTTCAACTCGATTGTGACCAGGGGTTCGTGGAGAATTTTGGAATAGGCTGCTTGCACCGCAAGCACGGACTGCTGAGTTGTCAGGCCTTCGACGTGGACGTCCCCCGCGCCCGCGAGGCTGACGAAACCGTCTGGTTGAACGTTAACGGTCTGGTCGAATTCCGGGGTTAAAGGAAAGGTGAGCGTGATGGCGTCGCTGGCGCAAAGACGATAGCGGGGGTTGCGTTGCTTCAAAGTTGGATCGTCATCATGAATCGTACTAGAAGATCGCTCCAGCGGTCTGGCCTTGGCCGGGCCAATGGGGGGACCATTGGCCGCCAGGGCGTTTTCCTGGGCCGGGGAAGGCGGCGCGCAGGTTAGGATGGCCAACACAAGAATTGTCGCGAGAGTCGCCCAAGCGCTTCTATTGCTCATACCCAAGCTCCCAAGAAATCTCGATTCAAAGAACTTCCGTCGCTAAAATAGATATTTCGCCATCTAAGCACTATTCAGACGGGACAGACTTCATAACCTTGGACGCGCAACGCTATGGAGCGTCGAATCAGCTCGACGGATATCACGAGACTACAATCTGAATTTCGTCCAACGAGGATGCCGACGACTCCGTCTAGCGCACCGCCGCGTACTCGTACTCTGGTTCCAACATTCACGAACGCACATGGCGAAAACCTGATCCCGCGTGCCGAGAGTAATTGAATGTCTTCGATTTCGTGATCGTCAACGGCGAGGGGCTTACCCAGAGAGGTCACGAAATCCATAGCGCCGGCAACTCGCAAGACCAAAGATCTGATTTCAGCGCTGAGCTTGGCGCGAAGGAACGTGTAGCCGGGAAAGAGAGGCAAATTAATCTCTTTGCGACGATCGCTCCAACGGTGGCATTCGGTGTAAATCGGCAGAAATGTCTCCAGACCGTGAGAGCAAAGTTGACCGTTCACAATTTTTTCGGAACGACTCCGAGTTCGAATCGCATACCATCGCAGCGTTTCCGATCGAGCGGCCAGTGCCGGGACCCTGAAGCAGCGGTCTAGAGGGAGTTGGTGGACCGGTAGCGCGCTATTCATTCTTTTGGCCAAGCACTCGATGCGGCAAATTTTTCATTTGATGAGCTGATGAGCCTTCGCATTTCGCGTTCAGACTACTGTCAAGGCGCAAGGTACGCTTCGATGCAGAATCGAACAAGAGGCGTAACGTCTCAATTCGATCTAACTGATTGTCTAGTTATAAGAGTCTTGAATTAGTGGGTTGTTCCGGCCGAATTCGGCACGGCGCGGTTCCGGTACTGCTCTAACGCCAGTGGCTGTTTCAGGTTCTGGAAGTACGTTTGTACCTAGTCGAAAGAAACGAACATCTCTATCCCACTACTGTCGGAAGGCAGGAGTTTTTAAGGCCTTGAAATATGAGGAAAGAAAGTCGTGCGAGATTCCTCGTATCCAAGTGGTTTGATTGCATTGTAATGGAGCAATTCCCGATTCGGGAATGCTGCTTGCGCGAAATTTCAGCGATTCTGTAGCGCTACGGAGGCGCGGGCACCCCGGCCGATGCTGTTTGGATTTTTCGAGCGCAAGATGGCGAAGTTGTCCGCAAAAAACCGAGCGGAAGCACCGAAGCGCATGTCGCTGAAAATTAAATAATATTGTTTGGTTAATTATTCACTTTGTTCTTGAAACGCAACCGTTAGTTTGCTTACAATGCGTCACCCTTCCAGACTCCAAGCTGCCAAGGACTAGCATGCAAAATGCAGTGGAGTCTTGTAGTACCAGCAGTGTCAGTGTTTTGGTAGCAGAAGCGAACGAAATGAGTTGTCAGCTGGTCGAGAATGCTCTTCGGCCGAGGCGGTACCGCGTTAGCGTAGTGGGCAGCGCGATCGATTCTTCGAGGGCAGTCAGCCTTCTGAAGGAACGTGCGCCGGATGTCGCAGTGATCAGTTCACAATTGCGCGAAGGCCCGCTCGAAGGTTTTCGCGTGGTACGTGAACTCCGCAGCCTTCAATCCCGAACGCGTGCCGTCATGCTTCTTGATACCCGCGAGCGCGATCTCGTAATTGATGCGTTTCGTTGCGGCGCTCATGGCGTAGTTTTTCGCGACGAACCTCTCGAAACCCTCGGAAAATGCATCCACGCGGTCCATCGAGGGCAGGTGTGGGCGAATAGCCAGCAGTTGGGCTACATCCTTGAAGCGCTAAGCTTGACTATGCCTATGCGCCTGCAAGACGCTCATGGAATGGATCTTCTTTCGAAGCGCGAAGAATCGGTAGTGCGTCAAGTGGCGGAAGGGATGACAAACCGCGAGATTTCGATCCATCTCAAGCTGAGTGAACACACGGTGCGCAATTACTTGTTTAGAATCTTCGACAAGCTTGGGGTCTCAACGCGTGTGGAATTAGTGCTGTACTGCTTGCAGGAACGGTCCACCGGCGGGACGGATTCTCAAGCCTAACGCACTCACCGCAATTTCAGAAACCTGTCAACTTCGCGAGTGGATGGCATCGAAGGCTGCGCACCCATTCGCGTGACGGAGACTGCGGCCACGGCCGAGGCGTAGCGCGCAGCCTGCACCGGAGCTGCGCCGGAGAGAAGACTTACCGCGAAACCTGCATTGAAGGCGTCGCCCGCAGCGGTGCTATCCAAAGCTTTCACCGCGAACGCCGGAATCATCTCCCGGGTTCCCGTGGAGGTAGCCAGAAAAGCGCCTTGCGAGCCCATCTTAATCACGACATTCTTGGGACCGCGCTCCAGGAGAAGATTGGCGCAACGCTCCGCCGTCGCCGGAGTCACTGATTCATTCGCGTCCAGGCCGCAGAGGATGCGCGTTTCGCTTTCGTTAGGCGTGATCCAGGTCGCGCATTGCAGCAATCCCTCCGGTAGTTCGCGAGCAGGAGCGGGATCCAACATCATCGGGATTTTATTCTTGTGTGCAAATACCGCCAGCGTTTCCATCGTGATGAGGGGAATTTCGAGTTGCGTCAAGAGCATGCCGGCGTTCTGCAACAGAGCGGAGGTTCTCGTTATATCCTTCGGCAGCAACTTCCCGTTCGCCCCAGGAACCACAACAATACTGTTCTGCCCGTCCGCGCCGATATTAATCAATGCGATGCCCGAAGAACCTTTCACCGTTCCGACCGCTCTTACGTCCACGCCCGCTTTGCGCAGCGCGCTCTTCAGCGAGGGACCGAACGAATCGTCGCCCACCTTACAGACCATGCTGACGGGATACCCGAGCCTGGCTGCCGCCACAGCTTGGTTCGCTCCCTTTCCGCCGTAAAAAGTCGAAAAAGTTCGGCCCGTGAGAGTTTCTCCGGGCAGCGGCACTCGCTCAGCGCCGGCAACGAAATCGAGGCTTACACTTCCAACAACAACGATAGGTTTGCGCATTTTTTTCCCTCCCGCTGTAGGCGTGCCAAGGCTATCATCTTGCGTCGGAGGAGGCATGGATTCCGTGAACATGATCGCCGTTACGAGGCGCTTCGATTCGTGATGGCAGCTTGCATTGGCAGAATCCTTTCTTGCCGCTCATTTGGCCAAACGAGTGTGCTGGCACTCGAAGTTGCACTCCGCGATTTCGTTCTCAAGAGCTGCGATCAGCACTGTTGTAAAGTACTATGAATGGAATCACCCGCGCCCGGGTGGCGGAATGGCATACGCGGAGGACTTAAAATCCTTTGTCCTTTACGGGACGTGTGGGTTCGACCCCCACCCCGGGCACACTCTCAAACCGCCATCGAATCAATGTATTACGATTTCGCACGTTTTTCCGTCTTACAAATGTATCAAGCCTCCTCGAGCGGTTGCATTTTTCCGTATAGAACGGCGCCATCTATCGCTCGCCGATCGCTGGCACGTCTGCGCCCCGGGTGGCTCCGCGTGATAGAAGCTTTCTGAAGGAGTCATGATGCCGCTTACCGTAATTCAGCACGTGCTTTCCCGTCTTCGTTCGATCGGAATCGCTGATGTTTTCGGCGTACCCGGTGACTTTTCTTTTCCGGTCAACGATGCTATCTGCGAGGATCCGCAGATACGTTGGATCGGCTGCTGTAACGAACTCAACGCAGCGTACGCCGCCGACGGTTATGCGCGCGTGAAGGGCATCGGGGCGATCAGCACGACTTATGGTGTCGGAGAACTGAGCGCGCTCGCTGGCGTTGCCGGCGCGTACGCTGAACATGTTCCGTTGTTCCATCTTGTGGGCGCGCCTAATATGAGTGCCCAGTCTGCCCGCGCAATATTGCACCACACGTTGGGAAACGGCGAATACAACCTGTTTCAGCGCATGTCAGAACCCGTCGTCTGCGCGCAAGCGGTGATGACTCCGCAGAATGTGGTTTTCGAAACTGAACGGTTGATTGCCGAAGCTTTCTATCATCGCCGGCCCGTGTACATGGCATTTCCCGCGGACTTCGCGAACGAAAAGGCTATCGGCTCCGCGCAGCCCGTGCCCGCGTCTCAGAGCGATCCGGGCCTTCTCTTTTCAGCAACCGACGCCATCGTGGCGGTGTTGGCAAGGGCGAAGACAGCCTGCGTTTTACCCGGCATTTTAATCGCGCGGTCGGGCTTGAAAAGCGTTATGCAGGCCGTGATTGACGCTTCGAACTTGCCGTTCGCCACAATGTTCATGGATAAGTCGGTTCTCGACGAACAGCATCCCAATTACATCGGGATGTATGACGGCCGCCTAATGAATGAGGAAGTGCGTCAATTTGTCGAAAGTTGCGACAGTGTTCTTGAGGTCGGAACCATGCTTAGTGATTTCAACAGCGGCGCTTTTACGGCCAGACTGGACCCGGCGAAGACCATCAGAGTCTCGCATCACCAAACGCAGGCCGGTGGGAAAACTTTTTCGAGCGTCGAAATGCGCGACGTGCTCGCGGCGCTTGCAAAGCGCCTTCCAAAACGAGATGGTGACAAGAAGTTGCAAGTTTCTTCGCTGGGCCCACCCGTGGGGCAGGGAACTGATCCGATTGCTGCGGCATCACTTTACCCACGCTGGGCAAATTTCCTGCGGCGGAATGACATACTCGTTGCCGAGACGGGAACGTGTTCCATGGGTCTGGGATTCGCGAAGATGCCTGCGGGCGCGACATTCCACAATCAAACGCTTTGGGGTGCGATCGGCTGGGCGACACCCGCTGCGTTCGGAGCCGCAGTGGCAGCGCCAGATCGGCGAGTGGTACTGGTCACTGGAGAGGGCTCGCACCAGATTACCGCCCAAGAGATTAGCCAATTCGGTCGCCTGGGGCTCCGGCCGATAATCTTCGTGCTCAACAATTCCGGCTACCTGATCGAACGGTTGCTCTGCAAGAATCCCGCGATCGCCTACAACGAAGTCGCCCAATGGCGCTATGCAGAACTGCCGCATGCACTGGGATGCGATAACTGGTTTACCGCTCGCGCAACAACATGCGGTGAGTTGGATCAGGCGCTTGAGATAGCCTCGCGCAGTAATACCGCAGCATACGTCGAAGTAGTGACGGACGCCTATGCGGCTTCTCCGCTTGCACTGAAACTTCAAGAGAGTTTGAAAACCCTGTACAAGTCTTAAACATCTGCGATCGTCGTGCGGACCGTTTCCCGGACTCCTTGGCCATGAGTTAGTTCTCTGGCCATACGCCAGGCGCACAGAGTCGCAACCAAAAGCAGGAATATGCCAAGCGGCCAATGGCGTAACAGCAATTTCCCAACGCCGAACAAAGCGCTGTAAACCATCACGCAGCCTAAAATCCAGCACCAAAGATTCCGGCCAAGGTCGTGCGTCTTCGGGATTTCGGGGGCCCGCGCAGCAATGGCCGTCCACCCGGTTACGTCCGGGCGAACCTTTCGGTAGAAAGACAGCAAAATGCTGTCGGGCTCTCTTTGAGTTAGGAAGGTCGTCGTTACCCACACAATCGTCGTCAACAGCGTTGTGGTCAGTACATTTTTCGCGAACAGCACGGTGTCGGATCCCGTAAACATTGTGGTATGTCCAACTGCCGCGCTGGCGAGCGCTTCCCAATGCAAAGCCAGCGTTAGAGTCAATGCTGTGATCATCGCCGAAATCTCGCTCCAGGCGTTGATGCGCCACCAATACCAGCGCAGTATATAGACGCTGCCAGTGCCTGCGCCCACTTGCAGCACAACCTGCCAACCCGAGCGGATCGAAGCCAGCTGCGCCGAAACGTATCCCGTTAGGACGACTAAAAGGACGGTCACAAGTTGCGAAACATGAAGGTAGTGTCGCTCGGAGGAGTGGCGTACTAAAAAGCGCCGATAGAAGTCCTCAACTATATAAGAAGTTCCCCAGTTCAACTGTGTTGCGATGGTAGACATGAAGGCAGCCAGGAAGCCTGCCACGATGATTCCCCTAAGAGCATGAGGGACGTGATCGTTCACGATCATCATGTAGCTGGTTTCAGGATGTGTAAGGCCCGGGTAGAGAACAATTGCCGCGAGAGCCGTTAGGATCCAGGGCCAGGGGCGGAGCGCGTAATGAGCGATATTGAACCATAGAACTGAAAATAATCCTTGACGCTCGTCGCGCGCGCTGAAGATTCGCTGTGCGATGTATCCGCCACCTCCGGGTTCTGCTCCGGGATACCAGAAGGCCCACCACTGGACGCCGAGATAAACGGCAAAGGTGATGACGGGAAGCGTCCACAAAGTGTCGCTCGCAAGGCCCTTCGAGAAATCCGGCAGAAAGGCCAGCGGATCGGACGCCCCATTCGCTGCGCGGAGTGAGCCAATTTGATCGATCATCGATTGCATTCCGCCCGCCGCGCGCACGGCATAATACGCAATAGCAATTACGATCCCCATTTTCAACACAAACTGAAACAAGTCGGTCCATAGCACACCGGAGAGCCCTCCCAGGGAAACGTAGAGTCCGGTGAAAGGAATCAGAAAGAATATGCAGACGATGAGTGCCTGACCGTCAATCCCAGAAAACATGGGCCCGAAAACTTGGCTGAGGCTACCCGAAAAAGTGCCGAGCAGACGCCAACCATGCATCGTAGGTCCAAGAGTTGTGCGCACGATATTAATCATGGCTTTGGTTACCCAGCCGAGAATCAGGCAGTTCATCAGTAGTCCGAGATAAATGGCGCGGAAGCCTCGAAGGAACGCTGCAGGCTTTCCGGAATATCGCATCTCAGCGAACTGCACATCGGTCATCAATCCCGAACGGCGCCACAAGCGGGCAAACAAGAACACGGTCATCATTCCGGAGGGCAAAAAAGCCCACCAGATCCAGTTGCCGGCAATTCCTTGAGTGTAAACGAGACCTGCCACGAGCAATGGCGTGTCAGCTGCAAACGTCGTGGCCACCATCGACGTGCCGGCGAGCCACCAGGACGCTTTCCGTCCGGACACGAAGTAATCCTCTAAACTATTTGCAGAACTTCGGCGAAAATAGAGCCCGAGGGCGAGAGTAATTGCAAGGTACCCAATGATCACGGACCAATCGAGCAGGGTAAAAGGCATTCGTCCAACTTTATTGCACAACTGCTCGGCGGGAGCAATATCAAATGGAATAGGGTCAAGGCGGTTGTTGTAGCCCCTGGGTGAGCGTCAAAAAGTTGCCTTGGTGCTACGAATCTGTACTATTCTTCGCGCGCGGCCCGGATAATTTGTCTTCTCACCCGAATTAGAAAAGGGGAAATGCGAACTTTCTGGTTCATCCTAGTTTTTGGTTTCTTGACCTATCCTGCTTTGGCCCAATCAGGACCGCAATTCAACTTGATGCCGATGCCATCGAGCGTGCGGACAGGAACGGGTGCGCTACCCATCGCTGCATCGTTTTCGGTCGAGATCGAAGGGTATAGAGAATTGCGGATAGATCGCGCCGTCCAAAGATTCCTTCGCGATCTTTCTCGGGAAGCCGGCATACCGATGCGGGATGACGTCACGAATTCTGCGAACGCAACGATGGTGGTCCACGTCGAACGCTCGAGCAAAACTGTACAAGATGTGACCGAAGACGAAAGTTATGTGCTCGATGTGAACGCTTCCGGCGCAAAACTCTCAGCACCGAATCCACTCGGAGTCATGCACGGATTACAAACATTTCTTCAGCTTGTTGAAATAAATTCTGCTGGATTTGCTGTCCGGACCGTGCACATTGAAGACTCGCCTCGGTTTCCTTGGCGAGGCTTGTGCGTGGACGTCAGCCGTCATTTCATCTCTTTGGACACACTAAAACGCAACATTGACGGAATGGCAGCGGTCAAGATGAACGTCCTGCATCTGCACCTCTCCGACGATCAGGGCTTCCGTCTCGAGAGTAAAGAATTTCCGAAGCTTCAGCAGATGGGTTCCGGAGAGCACTATTACACTCAACTCGAAATTCGGGATTTGATTGCCTACGCGAGCGATCGCGGCGTTCGCGTCGTTCCGGAATTTGATATGCCCGGGCACAGCACTTCCTGGTTCGTCGGATATCCGGAACTTGCCAGCGCGCCGAACTCCTATCAGATTGAGAGCAAGTGGGGAATTTTCGATCCTGTGATGGACCCTTCCCGCGAAAACACCTACAAATTCCTGGACAAGTTCATAGGCGAGATGGCCGAGCTCTTTCCAGATCCTTACTTTCACATTGGCGGAGATGAAGTAAGCGTCAAGCAGTGGGATGTAAACAAGAAGATCCATGACTTCATGCGAGCCAACAAACTCAAAAACGGTCAAGACTTGCAGCAATATTTCACGCTGCGCGTCGAGAAAATCGTCAGCAAACACCACAAGATTGTGGTTGGGTGGGACGAGATATTAGGCCCCGACATGCCGAAAACTATCGTTATTCAATCATGGCGTGGCCAGGATTCTCTAGCGGCCGCCGCAAAGCAGGGATATAGCGGAATTCTTTCTAGTGGTTACTATCTCGATGCGATGGAACCGGCGCGGCAGTATTATTCCGTTGATCCGATGGTAAATGCGGATGCCGCGCTCTCTCCTGATCAGCAGAAATTCATCCTGGGCGGCGAAGCGTGTATGTGGTCCGAATACATCAACGACGAAAATATCGATTCGCGAATATGGCCTCGGACGGCGGCGATTGCAGAGCGGTTGTGGTCAAGGCAACAGGTACAAGATGTCGACTCGATGTATCTTAGGTTGAACGCGATTAGCCGACAGCTGGAGCTACACGAGCTGAGGCACCGATCCAGCATGGAATCAATGCTCGCACGCATGGCCGGTACCAACAACGTCGCGGCTCTCGTCACGCTTGCGGAGATAACAGAACCCGTCAGCCTCCAAATTCGCGAGCAAGAAGCAGAGAAAGCGGGCGGTATTCAAACAAGTGACACCCCGTTGAATCGTATGGTTGACGCAGTGGCTCCGGAAAGCGAAGTGACGCGGCGATTCTCGCAAGACGTAGATCGATTCGTGGCAAGCAAGTTTCAGGATGATCAGGTGAGATCCGAAATTCGCGCGTTTCTCGTCTCATGGCGCGATAACGACACCCAGCTGCAAAATCTCCTTCAGAATTCGTACTTGCTGAAGGAGCTTTCACCCATTTCGCAGAGTCTCGTTTCGTTAGGCGCGGCAGGTCTCCAAGCACTCGACTATATCGCCAAAGGCGAACGGCCATCTGACTCCTGGCATAAAGAACAAATTGCGATGTTTCAACAAGCGGAAAAACCGGCCGCCGATCTGATTCTCGCGGTCGCACCCGCGGTTCAAAGGCTGGTCGACGCCAGTGCTGGCATGGGCGCGAAGAGATAGCATGGGCATTTCAAAAAATATGAAAGTTACCGTATCATCGCAGAACGCGGAATTCGGGCCGTCCATGGCCGAGACTCAAATGTCATCAAGATGACTTCAAAAGAAAAGGTTTACCCCACAATAGATTCTGCGGTGGCAGATATACCCGATGGCGCAACCATTATGTTCGGAGGTTTCGGCGGCGCAGGTTTTCCTAATAATTTGATTCAGGGCCTGGCGCGCCAGGGGGCGCGAAATTTAGGTGTTATCAGTAACAACTGCGGCACCGGCGACGGAGAACTCGGCCTGTTGTTTAAGAACCGGCAGATTCGCAGGGTCATCGCGGCGTTCCCGGGTCCCGGCGCGAAATACTTTCAGGAGCAATTCGACGCAGGAGAAATCGAGCTTGAACTTGTGCCGCAGGGAATTCTATGCGAACGCATGCGCGCATTTGGAGCAGGAATCCCTGCGTTTTTCTCGCCCGTTGGTGTGGGAACGGAGGTCGGGCGCGGGAAAGAAGAGCGAGTGATTCGAGGCAAACGCTATATTCTGGAGCAGGCTCTCGGCGCAGACTACGCCTTCATTCGTGCCTACCGTGCCGACAATATGGGAAACTTGGTTTATCGCAAGGCGGCGAGGAACTTCAATCCGATCATGGCTACGGCAGCGAAATCCACCATCGTTGAAGTCGAAGAAATCGTCGCGGCGGGAAAACTCGATCCCGAAACCATCGTTACACCTTCCATCTTTATCGATCGAATCGTTCAGGCCGAGGGCAAACGATATGCCTAAGACAAGGCTCTCTCGAGAACAGATCGCCGAGCGGGCCGCCTTGGAATTACCCGATGGCGCGTACGTAAACTTGGGATGGGGAATTCCGAATCTGATCGCGGCCTACGTTCCCTCGGCAGTTACAGTGCATTTTCACAGTGAAAATGGAATTCTGGGAATGGGTCCGCGCGCGAAGGTCGGCGAAGAAGATTTCGATCTAGTGGATGCCATGAAAGTTCCCGTTACGCTGCTTCCCGGCGGTTCTTTTTTTTCACAAGATGACGCTCACGTGATGACCCGCGGCGGCCATCTCGACATCTGCATTCTCGGCGGTCTTCAGGTCTCAGAACACGGCGATCTCGCGAATTGGCGAGTTCCGGGCGCGAAAGGCGCCGGCGGGATCGGCGGTGCGATGGATATTTCCGTCGGCGCGCAAAAACTGATCGTGACGATGGAGCACACTGCGAAAGACGGTTCTCCTAAAATTGTAAAGACCTGCACTTATCCGCTCACGGCTATTGATTGCGTGGATACGATCATTACCGACTTGGCGGTAATAGATGTGACCACCGACGGCCTGATTCTGCGCGAGGTTGCACCTGGATTCACTCCGGAAGAGGTGCAAAAGTTCACTGAACCAAAACTGCGCTATTCCTCGAACGTTCCAGAAATGCGCTTGCAACGGCGCTGAATTCCCCCCGCCGCCACTTCGATGCAAACTGTCGCTCGCTGTGAATCGTATCCGGATGCACCTTTCCAGTGTATTATTTTCAAACAATGGCAACGGAGCAGTCCGGGCGAAAGCGTCCACTGACATATTGGATCGGCGAGGGCGGCGGCTGGCTACTTCGCCACGTTGTCAGCGGTCTTGCCGCAACCGGTATCACCCCCAATATGTTCACTTTTTTGGGGCTGGCCGTGAATTCGTGGGCAGCCATCCTCTTTGCCATGGGACGTTTTCGACAGGCCGCCGCCGTCCTCTTTCTCGCCGGATTTCTGGACATGGCTGACGGACAAGTGGCGCGGCGCGTCGGTCGCGTCACGGCATTCGGCGCGTTCCTGGATTCCACGCTCGATCGCTATTCAGATCTCGCTCTCTACCTAGGCCTGGTCGTTTACTACACGCTGATTGGCAGGTCTTTTTACATGGCGCTGGCCGCCGTAGCGATGGCCAGCTCTTTTATGGTGAGTTATTCAAGGGCGCGCGCGGAATCGCTGATCCCTTTGTGTAAGGTTGGCTTTATGGAACGGCCAGAGCGGCTGGTGCTGCTGATCATAGGTGGGGCATTTAATCGGATGGCGCAGGTGCTCTGGGTCATCGCGACAATCTCGACAATAACTGTGATTCACCGCGTGGTGTATACCTGGCAAGAACTGCGCGCAGGACGCACACTTCCTGACATAAACGCGACTTAAAAGCCTTCCGGCGGGTTCTCTTGCAGCGATTTTTCGACAGGCGTGGACACAATCTCTTGAACTCGTTGCCGCAGGGTATCCAGTTCGGTTCGGTCAAGGCCGGCCGTTTCGATCGTTTCGTGCACGTAGACTGTAATCTTCCCTGGGTACAGGATCCAATTTCCTGTCTGAAAAAACTGGTACGAACCAGCCATGCTTACCGGCACAATGGGAATCCCAAATTTGTGGGCGAGATTGAAAATTCCTTTCTTGAATGCGTGCACGTGGCCGTCGCGCGTCCGTCCCGCTTCGGGGAAAGCGATCAAACTGATACCCGAATCCAGCGCGGCCTTAGCGCGCTTCGTCATAGTTTCCAGGCTTTCCCTGCTAGGTGTGTTCGGCACAGGAATGTTCCCAAATCTGCCCATCATCCACCCGTATATTGGGATTTTGAAATGCGATTCGAGCTCGAAACCGCGGAAGAACTGCGGAATGGCCGAGTAAACCACGAACGGATCGAAAATGTTGACGTGGTTGCAAATGAAAATGCTCGTTCTCCCGGTATCAAAGCCTGGCGAGCGATGAACTTCAAACTTTGTTCCGATGAGCCGCAGAATATTGCGGAAGAAAAGCCGCTGAGGCCAGTCATTTTTTCGCGGATCTACAAAAACCGCTAGAAAAATAAGAAACGTGCAGACCACTGCAAAGTGAATGCCGCTGATGGCCCACAAAAAAAGCGAGCGGACCGTAAGGTAGGCCTTCCTCATACGATCGCGTCGAATGCGCCCGGCAGAATTTCGATCGAGCGGCATTCGAGACGGAGGATCTCACCATCGATCATGACGTTGACCGGCTCGTTGAGTCGAAAGTCAATGTGTTTTGCGCCGGCACGAAAAGCGAGCGGGTGCTCGATGTGAGTTCCGCTAAATAGGGTTGGAAGTGCTCTGAGCAAACCGAGCCGTCCGATGGGCCCCCAGCGAACATATTCGATCGAACCGTCTGTTGGATCAGCTTTCGGCGCGATCATCATTTTTCCGCCGGTGAATTTGCTGTTATTGAACGAAAGAAATAACGCAGGATCGGAGTTCCATTGCCCCGGATTATCCAGCCGGTGAGGAAATGAGGAATGTTTCAGTGATGCTAAGCGCGTGAACACCGCGAAAATATAGCCCAGCTCGCCCCAACGTTTGAATCTCCGGTTAGCCGTTTCGCCTACCTCCGCCGGAAATCCCAAGGTGAGCAGATTCATAAAATAAAGGTCACCCTCCGAGTGTCGAAGACGAACCACGTCGCAAGGACGGCGTTTTCCAGCCTTTAAAGCTGCAATCGTATATTCAGCACCGTCTTGGGTGAAATCCCGTAGGAAGGAGTTTCCCGTCCCCAAAGGCAGGAATCCAAGCGCGACCCTTTCAGCAGTGGAGTTCTGAGCTTCCGGGAAAAGCCCATTCAAGATTTCGAAAGAGGTTCCGTCTCCACCCACGGCGAGGAATTTGCGAATACCTTTGCCATAGGCATTGCGAGCGATGTCTGTGGCTTCGCCGCGCCGCGAAGTTTCTACAACTTCGACTTCTACGCCAGCGCGTCGAACGCGGCCTAAAGCAGAGCGAGCAAACCTGCCGCATCGCCCTCCGCCCGCTGCCGGATTCACGATAGCGAGAAAGTGTGGTTGACTCACCAAATCCGCTCCGTACCGCATGCCCTTAACGTGCTCACAGAGGAACCACCGCAGATCGTTCGACATTTGCCCGGATCTGCTTCGCCAACTCGCCCCGCTTGATTTTGAGCGAAGCCGTCAACGGAAAATCCCGGTCCCAGGGCAAGTAGCCACTGATCCGTTTGTAATTAAGCAGACGGCGATTTCGGTCGGCAACATTCGCAACCAAGCCCTGGCTGATTGCGCGCCCGTCTTCTGGATGCAACACGATAATCAATTGCTCGCCAACCAGTGTGCGCGCGGGCCACAGATAATTTGCCGCGAACACGCAGAATTCCTTCACACTCAAGCCCTCGAACGCGTTCTCTATATCCTCGGGGTAAATATTCTTGCCCTCTTCGGTAACGATCATATTTTTTTTGCGGCCGAAGAGCTGCAGATGGCCCGCTGTGTCTATGCGGCCCAGATCGCCAGTCAGCAGCCAACCGTCAACAATCGTTTGCGCAGTCATATCAGGCTCGTCGAGATACTTTGACATAATTGTTTTGCCGCGCACGGACACTTCGCCGATGCCTTCGGAATCGGGGCTGAGGATTCTAACTTCCATGCCCGGGAGGGGCTTGCCAACGGTATCGGCGCGAAATGGCTTGAAATCATTCACGGTAATAACCGTCCCGGCCTCCGTGCAACCGTATCCGTTTCCCACCGGAATGCCGAGATCGTAGAAAAATTGAAGCGTTGAGGGCTCGGTGAAAGCTCCTCCCACGAAGAACGCGCGCAACTCGCCTCCGAACGCTTCATGCACTTGACGGAGCAAAGCACGGCTCAATTTCAAATTTGGCCGCCGGCGCGTCAGCGTGCGGTTCGTCGCGATGAGCGCATCGAGAACCCTGCGCCGTCCCTTCGGCAAATCGGCGAATCGTTGCCGGAGTCCGCGTTCCAGATTCTTCAGGATCATCGGAACCAGTGTCATGTACGTGATTTTGTAGCGGGTGAATGCTTCGCGGATATATTCCGGCCGCAGAGTGCGCAAGTGTACAACTGCCGCGCCGCAGGTGAAGGGCCCGATAAAACCGATCATGAAATCGATCGCATGATTCGTCGGTAAGATGCTCAGATAGCGCACACCCGGGTAAAAAGGATACAGCGCGGTAAGCGCCATGCACTGTTCGAGATAATTTCCATGTGTTAAGACACAACCCTTCGGCCTGCCTCCCGTGCCGGAGGAATAGACGATGGAAGCCGCGTCCTCGCGTTTTCGTGGCACGAAGACCGGTTCGCGAGCGTCGTTGAAATCTTCCCAGCGTTTCGCAGCGCCAATGTCGGCGTTCGCGGGCGCCTCGGTAACGAGCACAGTACGAGCGGCAAGGTCCTTGAAGCCTTCAGCCTGCATGATGGCGCGCCACAGGTAATATTCCGCGACTAGAAATTCGGCTTTCGAATGCGCGAGCAGTTGGAGTTGCTCCGCGGCCGAAAGTTTGTAATCAAGGGGAACCAGAACGCCGCCGCAGAAGAAGATTGCGTAGGCCGAAATCAGCCATTTCGACTGATTGGTCATGATAATTGCGGCGCGCGTGCCGCTCTTAAAACCAGAGTCTTGCAATGCCTTCGCGAGCGGTAGGGCGGCCTGTTTGAATTGACGGTATGTAAGTCGCGCGTTCTCGCGATCGCGATCAGCTTCGATCAGGCATACCTCGTTAGGCCAGCGCTCCAGCGCCGCGCGCAAAGCTTCGCCCAACGATTGATATTTGTGAAGATCTAGCATCAGAGGCGCAATTGTATGCGCTCGGCTAGAGTGCGGAAATCGCTGACGCCCTGAAGTTCGTAGTCGGGAAGCTCAATTTTAAAGTGATGTTCGATTCGCGTCAGCAAGTCGAGCGCCTGCAGGCTGTTGATGCCGAGCTTCTTGAAGAAATCGTCGTCTGGAGCAAGTTGCTCTCGCGGCACTTTAAAATGTTCGGAAGCCAGCCGCAACACTTCCTCTGTCGTGTTCTGTAGGGACCCCATGTCTTCTATGTTGCCACAAATAGGGCTGCGATGTTGCAGCGTTACTACTCAAATACTAAGGCAGGTAAGGAAGCGCATCCTTGCTCTCGACGAACTTTCGCAATCCTTTCTCCACGGCCGGTCGCATGAAGAGTTCGCAAAAAATGTCAATTTCGCGGCGCAATTCGTCGTGAGGAATCGGCTTGATAAAGCGCTTTGCAGCCACGCTTGTGTCGCGGTCAAACTTTTTCAATTGGGCGGCCGTTTCACGCGCGATGCGGAGCGCGTCTCCTTCGGCCGTTACTTGGCTCACGATACCGACAGATTGAGCCTTCGCCGCGTTGATGCTGCGGCCGGTTAGAACTAAGTCGCGAACGATTGCGTTTCCCAGGTCTCGCTTCAGTCGCGGGATGCCGCCAAATCCCGGTATCAAGCCCAGTCGCAACTCCGGGAAACAGAACCGCGCCATTTTGTCGGCGATGATCAGATCGCACGTGAGTGCCAATTCAAAGCCGCCGCCAAACGTGAGACCGTTGACAGCCGCTATGGTGGTGAACGGCGCTTCGTCCAGAGTGTTCATCACGCGATGAATGCGTTCGATGAAGTTACGCAAGCCACTGAGCTTCTCGGCGCCCGTAACTTTTTGCGATAGGCGGAAAAGCTCGCGTAGGTCGCCGCCCGCGCAAAATCCTTCACTGCGGGCACTGGAAATTATCAAGGCGTGCGCCTCGTCTTTTAGAGTTCCCAGCGCCGCGACAAATTGTTCAAGGTCAGCCAGCATCGCCAAGCCGATTTCGTTGCAAGGCGCGTGATCGAGGATTAATTCAATCACGCCGTCTGCGATGCGCCACGAAAGTGTCTTACCTTGAAAGGTCTTCATACTGGTTTCTTCTGGTAGAGCTGCTCGATCTGCGCCGCAAAACGCTCTGCGATCGCGTCGCGCTTAATCTTTCCATTTGTCGTCAACAGACCGTTCTCCGCACTTAATGGCTCCGGAAGAATAATAAACGCTCGAATCTGTTTGTAGTGCGGCAAGTCCCCGTTGAGGTGCTCGATTGCAAATTGCACGTCCGCTTCGGTCAAGCCATCTGAAGAAGTCGCGGTGACTAGCGCCGCGAGAAAACCTCGCTGATTTCCGACCAGGATAATCCGCTGAGCCTGCGGTACGTATTTTGCCAATTCCTCTTCAAGCGGCTCCGGAGCGATGTTGTGGCCTGAATTTAGAATGATCAGATTCTTCAAGCGACCAGTGATACGCCAGTTTCCTGTTCCATCCACGTCACCTTGATCACCTGTGTGAAACCATCCATCTACGAATGCCTTTGCCGTGGCGTCAGGCCGGTGCCAGTAGGCCGAAAATATATTTGGACCGCGTACCAATATCTCTCCATTTTCGGCAACCTTCATTTCGACTCCGGGGATTGCCGGGCCAACGCGTCCGGGAACAGCGTGTAGCGGGTCGTCCAGCGTGCAGATCGCAGTCGTCTCCGTGAGTCCATATGCTTGCAGCACGGGTATTCCGAGCATCATTAAAAAAAGTTGTGTATCGATGGAGAGCGGCGCCGAACCGCAAATCAACGCTTTTAATCTTGTACCGATACTCTTGCGGATCTCCGGAAACATCATGCGATTTGCCAGCGATAGCCAGAGGGAGTCGAATGAGCGCAATTCGTTATTTCGCTGGCGCAAATACCCCTGCTGCGCTCGGTTGAAGACAAATGCCGCAAAGCCTCCGCGTTTCTGAATAGTCTCGATGATCTTCGCTCGCACACGCTCAAGAAGCGTGGGAACGTTTAGAAAATAGTCGGGCGAGCAAAGTTTCAAGTCATCGGACAGTTTCGAAACGTCCGTCGAGAGTGTCAGCACGCTCCTACGCGATAATGCCGTGAGCAGCAGGATCCAGGATGCCGCAAAGCAGAACGGCAGATAATGGAAAATTTCATCCGCCGCCTTCGTGGCCGCGTGCTGCCCCATAAGCTGGTCGAGACGCGCGTTCGTGCATTCGAGCATGTGGTTCACGTTTCCTGCATCTAACACGACACCCTTCGGTTCGCCGGACGTTCCCGAGGTGTAAATAATCGTTAAAATATCCGAGTCCTCGTGATGCTTGGGAGGCGTGGGCTTCGGAGTTTCGCCCGCGAAAACACTGTCGATCAGCGAAATGTGGGGCGCAGCAGGCCATTGTTTCGTGATTTCCGTTGAACGCGCGGCAGTAGAACAAAAGATTCTCGCAGGCGATGAATCTTTCATCATGGCGACAAGTTCCGCGGGCGCTTGCCGCGAATACAGCGGCACAACAATAACCTCTTCGGCCATCATCGCAAGGTCCAGCGCCGCCCACCGAATGCTGTTCGAAGCGAGCAGCGCGCAGCGATCGCCTTTCTTCATGCCGCGTGCAATCAGGAAGTTTCTGGCCTCCTGAACCATGCTCAGCAATTCGTCTCCCGACACGGAGTTCATTTTGCCGTGCCGTATTTCGCCCAGAACGGGTGCGCTGCCGGCTTGGCGAAGCCTCTCGAAAATGTTTTCTAGGAAAGTCATGCTATTCAGCCTTCAACATGCCCGCGTGCCGCTGTGTTCTTCAAGCAACTTGCAAAGACCGGCACTGAGGGGCGGAAGATAATCCTGCCACGCGAGCACGCCCCGGCGGACGGGGAATTCCGGATACCGGCGCGCGACCTGCTCTTCGAAATAGACGCCCATACGTGCCATTAATTGCAAATTCCGCGCGACGGTCCGCCCGATGGCTTCTCGAATTTCTTCCGTTTGCGAATCAAGGATCTTCAGTGACGCAACTATTCTATCCTCCAGATCAGGGTCGTCCACGTGCGACAGCAGGTTTTCGTGCCCGCGCTCACGCATCAGGTTGCGTATGCGTTCGTCCATGGTAACTCCCGCTGAAGGGACTCCCGCGGGCATGGACGTCACAATTGCGTGAAAACGCGAAGATAGCATTCGATCGCAGGCTCGCAAGATACTCACAAGTTCGTACATGTTGTATCGGTCTGAGGAAAAAATGGGAGTTCCGCCGAGTTTCTGCGCCACGCGCTCGCAGGCATCGCGGTCGAGCATTTCCATGGCGATCAAAACGGGAAACACCGAGCGGGATTCTTTGTAGCGTCTGACGCCGCCTGCCATGGCGGCCAAATACTTCTCATACGCCGCGTTCACCTCGCGACCTGAACGATGGAAATAGATCGTGCGGTAATAACTGTCTTTATAAGCACCGGCAACCGAGTGCGCCATCCATTTTGCGAGCGACGCCTTCACCGGCCACCAAAATGGGTTTATGGGGCACACCGCGAGCACGGGCATTTTTCCGTCCCAGCCCGAGTCAAGCAGCGCTTTGCGTCCATATTCCGGGCCCAGCGGCTCAAAGGTCCATGCTGTATCGGTTCCAAGCTCCGTCGGAACGCCCAGCTTTCCTAAGACGCTCTGCGACTCAATATTGCGAGTGATCACCAGTGAATCGCGACAGAATCGCTTGCACATCTTCTGTAGTAGCGGGTCCATTTCGCCCGCTTCCGCGCCATATGCCACGCTCAACTTGTTTTGAGCGGAAGCGATTCCCAACGCGCCGATCATCATCGTCGTTAGCGCGTTGGCAAATTTACTTTTGAACATGGAGCCTTCGCACGCCACCACGCCGTCATTTTTTCTCACCTCGGAATGCAGGAATGGCGGGAAAACGTCGGGTAGATGTACTTGCTTCGCATCGCCGAAATAGCCATGCGTGAGGTCGAAATTCTGGGACATAACGCTAAGCGCCACGTTTCCCGGGCCGAGGATGTGGCGCACCTGCCGCAGGATTTCTTCCACGCGAACGTCGGAGCCGGTGTTGCGCGTGCCGTTGTACGTTGCGAAGAGTAGTTTGAGCTTCGTGCCGGGTTTCCACGATTCTCCCGCACCCAGCATCCATTCGAACTTGTTTAGCTCGATCAGGCCGCTTACCCAGGCCTCGAGAAGAAGATCTGTCATCGGGCCAAATCCCGGGTGGCGCCGGGCTGTCCTGATGCGTTTTGCGAGGAAGCCTCTGCAGGCCAGTCGCGGTACTTGTATAAGAAATTATTGTCGCGGCTGAATTTCAACACGGGGAAACAATATTGCGAAAATGGCACTGGGCGGCGGCCCATTTCCTCGATCGCCCGACTATTGTCAAACACCGTATTCCAAACCAGGTAAGGAAGAAATACCTTCATTAGCGTTGCCAGTCCGCCGATTTTTCCGGCGCGGCCGGCCAGCGCATTCACCATCTTGGACGATGGCCCTTCGAGGCTCGGAGCGAAAACCGGCCCGCGTTTTCCCTGTGCCTTGGAGAGCGCATCCGTTAATTCCACGAAAGTCTCTGAGTCTGTGCCCGAGGATAAATGATAGATCTCATGCGCTGTACGGTCTTTCTGATGCAAAGTGGCCACCGCGTCGGCCACGAAGTCCACCGGCACGATATCGATGCGCGCAGCGGGGCGAAAGGGTAGCGCCGGAAGGCCCGCCAGGAAAACGAAGGCGCGAACCATGTCGAATTGATTCGTCTCCGGCCGGCGGCTATCTCCCAACACGATGCTGGGCCGAAAAATCGTTCGCTGAACGTCGGGCAGCAATTGCCGCACCATGTGCTCGCAGAATTTTTTCGTGCGTGCATAGGGGTCGTAATCCGAGCGGTTCCAATCGATCGCCGTGTCTTCCTGGACCACTTCGTCCAAGCGTTGCCCCGCGACGGCCACGGTGCTTACATGACTGAACCGCCGAAGCCCGTGATGATCGCGCGCGCGCGTCGCGAGCTGGATCACCTCGAGGGTGCCGCGCAGGTTCACGTTCAGGCAGCTTTTCTCGGACTTGCGATTCAGGGAGGCAGCGCAATGAATGATTGAGTCGGTGGTATGTACCAGGCGCGTGTAGTCGTCATCCGCAAGGCCGAAGTGCGCATCCGTTAAATCGCCGCGGAATATATTGACGCGAGAATTTAGATATTCTTCGAAATGCGCGAATTCCAGGTGCAGTTGCAGCGAACGCCAGAGACGCTCGCGCGCTTCTTGATCGTTGCGCGCTCGAACGAGCAGATTCAGCGGCTCGGAATAACCCGCGAGCAGGTTCGACGCGGTATGCGCGCCAATATAGCCGGTGGAACCGGTCAGGAGGATAGCCACGTTGTATGTTAGGGCGCTGCTGTGGAGGCCGAGCTCGCCGATTCCGCGACGCTCGCCTCATCTTGCCCGGCGAGTCGCACAGATCGCCGAGGACGAGGTTCCAGTTGGCGTCCTTCGATGAGAGGATAGCACCACTTTCGCAACGCCGGAATGTGCACGTTGATCCAGTAGTCCCACCAATCCAGCGCGCGGGCGTCATACCCGAAGTCCGTCTGCTCGCCGGCGGGCAGGGCAGCACTGAGCTGTTCCACATTTATTGCTTCAAAATTGTGATCGTTGTGCAATATGAATGGCTCGAAGAGCGAAACCAACTTGACCACCCTCTCCAAATCTCGCTCCTGCCGGGCGAGCGGCGGGCGCGAAGCAAACGGCTCTGCCGCCCGGTTGATCGCCTGCACGATTGCTTTCTGCGCCGGAGCCGAGATCTTGTCATATCGCGCTTTTGACACTGGAATAGCGTCGAATTTCAAGCGCAACCGGTGATTCAAGTCCGTCTGCGCGCGATAAAACTTTCGGTGGCCCAAACCGGTCAATTCAATCGACCGCCGCATGTCGCACGGATTCGCGATGGAAGTCGCAAGCTGATAAACGCCTGCGTGACGACGCGCGATCAGTGCTGCAGCGATCAGCGTCATGCCCCGGCATACCAGGTCCACCGGAATCAGGTCGAGAGATTTGCTCTCAGTCGTCGGTAGCTGGCGGAAAAATGTTCCGAGCAGATAGGAAAGCGAAGCGGAAGTATTGATGCCTTCATTCCAGCCCTGAAAAGGTCTTTCGATGGACGACTCCACAATAGCCGGCCGCACCACTGCGATCGCGGCGCTGGGATTCTGCTCCAGAAAATTGTGAATCAGAGATTCCGACATGCTCTTCGTAAATGTATAAGTGTTAGGCCAGCCGAGTTCGTTCGCCCGCTGCGTGCCGGCATTGGTCAAAGTATCGCGAAGCCATCGGACGCGGTTTTTGCGAATTTGATTCTCCAGCGCTGCGCCGTGAAGGTCCTTTGCGGCGTGTTCTTTCTTCAGCGACGCACGGCGAAGCTCCTCGGCCACTTCCTCGGATTCAGCGCGCTTTTCCGTCTCGTGCACCAGCGATTCCAACGACTGCAACTCCTTTTCAGCGTCGTAATCGCGCAGCCCAACCGGCGTGTAGTTTTTCGGAAGTTCTTCCAGAATTCGGCCGTCGCGCTGGCCGATCACATAACATGTGGAGAGATGCAGCAGCGAAGCATGGTCGCATTCACGCAGGAAAGTCAGCACGTGAACCGTCGAGCGAACGTTCATCGCCAGCGCGTCGCGCAAGTCCGGATTGAAATCCGTCAGCCCGGAGCTGTTGACGATTACATCTACCGACCGCGCGAGCCGCCGCCGCACTTCCGGCACCAGTCCCAGGTCCGGCTTGCTGACGTCGCCATCCACTACCTCGATCCGCTCACGCACAAAGTCCGCAAAGCGGGCGCCGTATCGTTCGGCTAGCGGCTCGAAAACAGGAGATTCCTCGATCGCGCGCTGGAATCGCTGCAGCGAACTTACTGAGCGGTTGTGGCGAACGAGGAGGTAAATCCGGCCGATATCCGGCAAGTCCGTCAGTAAATTCGACAGCCACACTTTGCCGATAAACCCTGTAGCTCCGATCAGCAAAATATGTTTTCCGCGCAGAGTCTCGCGTACGGAGAAAGGCTCTCGGCCATTGGCGGAATCAAAATGAACAACCGGCAGATGGACTTTCGGCGCAGCGCGCTCGTCTGTTTGGATTGCTTCATCCAGCGCTTCGGGATGCTTCGTGAAACCCAGAATGCGTATCAGCGCTTTGCGCGAAACCCTGCCGTCAGGCTGCCTTCCCGTGATTTTCGCGAAAGCTCCCCGCGGGCGAATCACCGGATCGAGCAGCCGTCCAGTGGCCATGCCGTCGCGGAAATCGAGGCGGTTGCAAACAATCTGCCGCACGCCGAGATACTTTGCGAGCGGCCGCATGATGTGGTCCAACCCTTGGCTCACTAGAACCACCGGCGCGCCCGAAGCCAGGGTTTTCGCCAGATTCTCCACACCTTCTTTTTTCAGGCGCGGCTTCAGGAAATATTCGAAGAATTCTTCGCCTAGCAGGTCCAGGCGGTCGCGGCTCACACCGCGCAAAACACTGTGTAGCAGTCTCGTCGCGAACACGCGATTCGTGCAGTAAAGAAATGGCCGCGCAATCGCGAGAAACGCCATCCCTCCCCGGCGCGTCCAGCGCTGCAAAAAGCTCTGCGAGTTCCATGCGAAAAAACCCACGGGCCGCACTGCCGTCAGATTCAGCAGGCTCCCCTCCACCCGCCAAAACACCCGTTCGCGCGCACCGGCAGCCGAGGCGTCTTGCTCGCCCTGGGAAAATTTCGAAATGTGTTCGTTTGGCTTCGACGGCAACATCGTGAGTGGTTTACTACAAGTCCGAATGAATGTACAAAATTATCACGCCACCCGGCTGCAATCAAGCAAGGCGGGCGTCAATGTGGTCCAGTTTCCGCCTGCCCGTTTAAGCGCTCAGGTGATTGAACTTGGCTGGAGTTCTTCAGTATTGTGAGTAGTGAATAGAAGATACAATAATTATCGTGGCTGGATAAAAAGATGAACTCTTTGACCATTCTGATCCTAGTTCTTCAGTTGGCGAGTGGTCAGTCCGCCGTCAGCCCTCTAGTTCGCCTGCGGGCAAAGATTCCCGTCGATCCTGTGACGGACCTTACGCCTGTGAAAATCGCAGGGCGATATACGAATCCGGGCAAAGAACTTATCAGACGTATCGGCGGGGCTCTCAGCGGAGATGTCCTGTACATCTTTCCGGACAATACTTATGTCTATTGCGAATGGGCTGACATCATGCCAACTACTGTATACGACAAGGGAACCTGGGACATCTCGGACGGCATTCTCAAATTAACGTCGAGCCCCGAGATAACCTGGAACCCCGAGGTGGAGCGGCGATTCTTGGTCGTGCACCGTCGATCTCAAGCCGCGGAGATTCTCTTGGTGGGAATAGATGAGAAACTTCCTTATTTCGAAGAGCAAGCTGGAGACGACCCGGAAATAATGCAGCTCATAGTCGCAAAACAACGCGGGAACACAATAAGTCAGGCAAAAACGGCGCAGCTAAAGGCCCAATTAATGCGTGAAAGTTGGCGGCCCGAGTACTTCCGCAAGCAGCCTTAGCTTCAGCGGCTTCTGCGAACCTATTTGTTTTAGCACATGACCACCCTATGATCAGGGCTGCTTTTCGGGATATTCGAAGCGGAAGCTGTCACCTGCCGGGCCTGCAACACCGCGCGTGTTGTACTCCAGCATATATTTCAGATGGCGCTCATCCTCGGGATAGCCGACGCCTTTAGGATACGGATAAGGCACCAGCGTGTGAAAAGGAAGCGGCGAGACAGTGTCGCCGTGCGCGGCGTAAAAATCCATGTCCTTCGCGAACCCGTTGGCATAAAAGAGATAGTCGCGCGTCCAGCCGTCGGGCAGGTCAGGCAAATGTGTCGAGTCGAAATCGACCGCCACTTCATCGCCCGAACCAAAGATCACGTACTCGTCATCTGGCGAGCGAACTAAATCTGTGACGTCGCCATACCGCGTATAATTTCCAGTTTGCCGCGTGTACGGCCCGGTTTCGCTAACGTCCTCGTAGATGTAGCTCAAATCGTTGCGCGGGTTTCCTTCCACCACGCGCGGATAGCCGAGAAATTGCAATTGCGCCTTGGCTAGCGGAACCTCCATCGTCTTAAACGGAGTATCCGTCGGGGAGTTGTCCACGCGAATGCGGTCCCAGTAAATTTTCAAGTTCGTCGAGACGCGAATGAACCGCGTGCCGGGAGGCAGTTTCCCCGTGAGATCGGCGACCATCGTTCGCGAAAGTCCCGCAGGAAAGCCCATGTCGTCCACCACGCGAACCCAATTCGCTGAATCGTCGAGCATCTCAACATACGGCGGCACCGGCTGAACTCCCGCTTGCCATGCTGCGTACATAGAGCTAGCGCTGAAGTAATCGGTGAACCCGTCCATCAGAAGTCGCAACGGCCGCGAAGGATCCCACGGCCCAAGATCGAGCTCGATCGTGTGCATTGCGGCGAAGCCGGCATACGGCGTGTCACCAAAGCTCGTCACATATTTACGATCTCGCTCGACGAGCAACGGCAACAGGTCGTGCCCACGGTCGTCCCACGCTCCCAGCGGCGGATGGGCTTCAAAACTTGCAATCACCTTAAATTTCGGGAACGGCGGATTGGTCATGAAGCGTTCGTTAGGATATACCTCAACATCCGAAGGATGATCCACCGCGATGAGCCGCGCCTGATCGAGATAGTCCAGCTCTTCCATCGGCTCGACCATGCGAAACTGAATGACGCCGTCTTTCGCTTCGACTTGCGAACCGGCGACCTTGAAATATTCTTCGGGGTCCGGCGTGTTGCGCTGATTCGGCGCGATCCAGTGACCCACGATTCCCGGACCGATCATGTCCGCAAGAAATTCAAATTTTTTCCCATTCCAGGCGAATACGATCGGGCACGAACTCCCGCGCCGGTCTATTTCAGCTATCCGGTCAGTCTTGAGCGCCGGAATTTCCACTTCGTCTTGCAGAACACCAGTGGGCCACAACAGCCGAACCACATCCGCGCTGCGCTCTGGTCCAAGTCCGGCCAAGATATCTGTCCCACCCTGGCCCAGGTAGCCTGACGCGCCAGCAATTTCCCACTTCTGCTGCAGAGCTCCGGCGCTCATCTCAACCTTCGTGCCAATCCCAGTCTTGTTGTCATTCGTGCCTTTAAATTCCAACCGCAGCCAGTTGTACCGATTGCCGCCCTCATTTTTTAGAAGTACCGGTGGCAAATGATTCTGCGTGATTAGGAAATCGGTTGAACCGTCGCCGTCAAAATCGAACGCAATCACTCCACGCGGATTGTGCAGCACAACTTTGTCCAGTCCTGTCTGCGAAGTAAGATCTCGAAATCCCTTCTCGCCTTCATTCCGCAGCAGGACGATGCGGCCTTCTCCTGAAAAGTTTTCACCCACCGCGACCAAGTCCAGCCATCCGTCGTCGTCGTAATCTAGAGCGGCTACGCCCCAGCCGCGCATCCATTCGAAGTCCGGCAGCACCACACGTTCAAACGATTTTCCTTGGACGTTGCGCCACAAACTCAGTCCAGGCGTTCCCCAGTGTGTGAATGCCAGATCCATCCAACCATCTTTGTTAAAATCGAGAGCCGTGACGCCCGCCGTCGGAGCCGGCATATCGCTGGACCACGGGGTCGTGGCCTGAAAACTTCCTTCGCGCGGATTCATGAAAGCGACCGGCGCTTTCTGCCAGCCGGTAACGACGAAATCGATGGCCCTATCGTTGTTCAGATCGCTTCCAATCGCGCCAATCGAAGGCGCAGTTCCGGCCAGCCCGGCTTCGGCCGTCCAATTCGTGAATGTCCTATTACCGTTATTTCGCCACAAGACGTTTCCTGCAGGCGCCGCATCCATCGGGAATGAGAACTGTTCGGCCGGATTCGTCAGCGGAAAATCATTGAAGCGTGTCACGTACAGATCCAGATCGCCGTCATGGTCGTAATCGATAAACGTCACGCCCATCGCAAGCCCGTCCATTTCAATTCCAGCTTCTTTGGTGACGTCCTTGAACGTGCCTTTGCCTTCGTTGTGAAATAGAAAAACGCCGCCATTCATGCTGACCGCGAGATCAGGCTTCCCGTCGTTGTCATAGTCACCCACAGCGCAGCCCATACCCTCGCCGTGAATCTCCAGTGCCGCCTCCTTTGTGACGTTTACAAATCTCCCGCCTCCTTCGTTTTTGTACAGCGCTGCATTGCCCTTGCCGTCTCCGTCAACCAAAAAAATATCCGGCCGACCGTCGCCGTCGTAATCGATGATGCACGCCCCGCTGCCAAGAAAATGAGAGACGGATTCAGGGAAGCTTTCCTCGGTAACAGCTTTTCGTCGGCGATTTGTGGCATTCGCAAGCGTTCCCGGTTCTTCCCCGATAGCACTCGCACGAGCCGGCAGTCCGGAAAGAGCGGTGACGTTCGCGAAATGGACGGAAACAGCAGGCGGCACAGGTTCTGGGGCGGGCGACATCGATTCCGCGAGCGAATATTTTCCTTGCTCGCCATAAATAAAACTGACGGGCTTGCCGAGCTTGTCTGAAACTAAATGCTGAAAACGGTCGAAATGCTCTTTGGAACGCGGCGTATCGTTATTCCGCTGTAGAGCCTGCGCCAGACCGAATTCCGCCGAGACGTGAAACGGATTCAATTCGATTGCGTGCTTGAATGCAACGGTCGCCTTGTCATATTGGTGTTCCTGCGAATAGACCAAGCCTATAAAGTATTGTGTGTCGGCATCGTACGAATCCAATCGGGCAACTTTTGTGAAATCCTCGATAGCAGCGTCCGGTTTGTCCACAGCTTTTTCAAGGAGGCCCAGATTGAACCAAACGCGCGGGTTTCGCGGATCCCGCTCAGCGGATTTCACCAGGATTTGCCTGGCTTCATCAAATCGCTGCATATTCAGAAACGCGATTCCCGCGTTCACGCAGCCAATATCGGATTGCGGCTCCAGGATGCAAGCGCGCTGAAACTTTCCCAGCGCCTGTTCGAACTGTTGCCGGTTCATCAGCGCCACGCCGAAATTATTTTCGCGAATGATTTTCGCGTGCGAGGCCGCGCGTGCATCCTCCTGCTCGGAAGGGGTTGCATCGCCAGATTTCGGCGTACGAGCGCGCTTGGTTTGTTGCCCGGCCCCGGCGAGGACACCAATAAGCGCGCCAGCCAGCGCAAGCAGGAGAAAAATTACGCGGCACACCCGGGAGTTCAGTAGCGCCATGCAATCCTCAGAGGAAGTTGCCGCACCATTCTAACGTTTCGCCAGCGGCTTTGCCGCAATTGCGCCTTGATTCTCTTTTATTGTGACCACCTGATCCGCTGCCACATTTGTTAAGTGATCCGATTGCCCGCTTGGCCAGCGGATTTCGATAGCGTCAACTTGCGTGTGCGAGCCAAGCCCGAACGTCACAATCAGCTCGCTGGAGGACAAATAGCTCGATCCGCTACGCAGCATTAGGGATTGTGCATCACTTCCGGCGCTCACGTGCACCACGGCGCCAATTCCGTCGCGATTCGATTTCGTTCCGATCAACTTGATTCGCAAGCCATGATTTTTCGTGCCGGTGTTGCGGAACAGTGCGGCGGGCCCGCCGTTGGTTGCGACTAGCAAATCAAGCGCGCCGTCGTTGTCGATATCGCCATAGGCCGCCCCTCGTGCGACGCGAGGCGCAGCAAAAGATGTCCCAGCCGAAGGCGTCGCCTCTTTGAACTTTCCGTCGCCGAGATTGTGAAAAAGGTGAGGGGGCTCCGCGTAGCGGACGCGCGGCTGCACTCGCTCGATGGCATCTTCGATGTGTCCGTTCGCCACGTAAATATCCAACCAGCCGTCGAGATCGTAATCAAAAAAGAAGCAACCGAATCCAAGCGTCAGCAAACTCCCGTGGCCCACATCCGATTGCGGAGCCTCGTCCACGAACAGCCCGTTGCCCTCGTTGTGGTACAGAGCGAGCATCTGATTCGAAAAATTGGTGATCAGCACGCTCTGATATCCGGACCGGTCGTAATCTCCCGTGTCCACTCCCATTCCGGCGCGAGCGATTCCGTCTTCACTGTACGCAATCCCCTCTGAAACGCCTTTTTCCGAAAACGTACCGTTCCCGTTATTCATGTAAAGTTTGTTCGGCTGCGTATCATTGGTCACCAGGATGTCCGGCCACCCGTCCTGGTTCGCGTCGAGCAAGGCGACACCAAGGCTCTTTGAAGTCGCATCGTACAGGCCGGCTTTTTGCGTCGTATCTTCGAAGGTTCCATCCCCACGATTGTGCCAGAGGCGCACCGAAGTGCCCCTGTAAGGTTCCGGCGTGCAGTACGATTTCGTTTTTCCGTCCAGCGCGCAGTAAATATCGTTCTCCGGCGACCACTGCACGTAGTTCGCGACCATCAAATCAAGATGGCCGTCCCGGTCGTAATCCACCCAAGCGGCGCTGGTGCTGAATTCGTTCGGCCCCCACAGCCCGGCCTTCTTCGTCACGTCGGTAAACGTTCCATCGCCGTTGTTGCGGAACAGATGACTCTGCCCCAGCGCTGTGACAAAAATATCGTCGTAGCCGTCGTTGTCGAAGTCCCCGATCGCAACACCCATGCCGTACATTTCGACGCCCAGGCCGGCCTTCCTCGTCACGTCAGTAAAGGTTCCGTCGTGATTGTTGTGATACAGCGCGAGTGTGGAATGCCGTCCCGGATGCCATGGCCACGCAGTGCCGTTCACGAAGAGAATGTCCTGCCAGCCGTCGTTGTCGTAATCTAGAAATGCCACGCCCGGGCCCATCGTTTCGGGCAGCCACTTTTTTCCAAATGCGCCGTTGTTATGAACGAAATGAATTCCTGCGGAGCGGGTCACGTCTTCAAATTGCGTCGCAGACTCGCTGAGGGAAGATGCCGTGCTTTTCTGCGAGGCACGACCCAGGGCGGTCACGTATGTGGCTGCGAGTAAAATCACAAATGCGCTCGTAGCACAAGCTCCAACGATAGGCTTGCGCCGCGGCCATTTGGTGTTCAATCCGAATCCTTCGCCCGGCCGGAGATGCCCTCATGTTTCGCCGCACCAGACTCTTGTTTCGCTTCTGATTTAGACACGTGTTCGTGTATCGGCTGCCGTTCGTTGTTGTCTTCGAGATGAACTCGCAAGTAAGGTCCTGTCAGCGTTTGCGCCGATTCGTCGGCTTTGAACCGCAAATAACGTTTTTGAAACTCGCTGGCAACGTCCGGCCGCCCGAGTCCCGTATTGCACAGCATAAGATTGTAATTCGCTTCCAAATCTTCGGGATCGATCGCCAGGGTTGCGCTGAATTCCTTGACCGCGTCTGTGTAGCGCCGTTGCAGAAAATAGATGCGCCCGAGATCGTCATGTACTACCCGGTCGCGCGGATATTGCGCCAGCACTTCGCGCAGGTGCTCGGCTGCTTCATCATAGTGGCCTTCATTGCGCAGCATTTTCGCGTAAAAGAAATGTGCTCGAGCTAGCTTTGGACTGAGCGACAGTGCGCGTTCCAATGCTTCGCGAGCAGCCCTTAAATTTCCTTCCTGCACCCGAACGCGTCCTATATTCACCCACCCATCCGGATTATCGGGAACGATCTGCGTGATCTTTTCGAACGCACCGCCGGCCCCGGTCAAGTCACCCTGCAGAAACAGTCCGATGCCGTAATCATTCCACCGCGTCCAGTCGTCGCGATTCAATACGATCTTCGGTTCAGGCTCCGCTGCGCTCGCTGGTAACACATTCAGATCCACAGCATTTTCTGCCATCGCGACAATCGGCAGCGACGGTGTCCCTTTGCCTCCGCCGGGCATTTTCGTCGGATCGCTGGTGAAAACATAATGAGCGTCATCAAAACTTGGTGTCGGCGCAGCAGGTGGTCCCTTTGGATCGCGCATCCCGGCAAAAGAAAACTGTGTATTCCACCAGGAAAACTTGCGGTAATTAACTTTCGCCGTAACGTAGACCTTTCCACCAGCATTCGGCGGAATTTGCAGCCGATAATGGACCGTGTCGGCCGCGCCCGGTGGAATTAAATGTACGTAAACCACGGCGCGCGTGGCCCACGCATTGCGCTTGTTAATCGGGTTGCCGTGCCCGTCGATTTGCAGCGAACGATAAAAATGTGCTCCCGGGTCCACCTCACCTTTACCTTCATCTTCGGCTCGCCCACTCCAGAAAATTGTACGGCCCGTGTCGTCAACGGCTTTTAGCTCAACCCAGCAATCGAAGGCATCTACCGTGCCGCCGGGGAAGAAATGTCCCAGCTTACGTGTCCGCACCACTGCGTCTAGACGGTAGATTTGCCCGCGCCGCACCGACGCGGTACTGCGATTCAACGGAGCAGTCAGGAGCGCCACTGGTGTCGCGGATTCTTGCGAAGCATTCGCCGGCACCGAACCCTCCGCTTCTTCCCCCACTGCAAAGGTGGTCGAAATTGAAGGCGAGGGTGGATTCACCGAAACGCTCCGGTTCGTCACTTGGTTCTTCGTTCCGGATGTCTCCGGTGAGATGGCAAAAATATCCACGCTCACCTCGTGATCGGTCAGGAATTTCTCCGTGTCGCTGAGTTGTTGCGCATCGTCATTCACATAGGGCGGCGCCGTGTTTGCCGCAGGGAAGCGGTGCGAATGAACATTCCCCGCGATGTTTCCCGCATCCTCCGAATGCGTCATCGGCATATGGCAGTCCGCGCACGATTGCGACTTGGCAGGATAATAGAACGACCGAGCACCTTCCCCTGAAACGGCGCTCGCTTGCCAGTTATCGTATTCATTGAAACCGCGCACCCAGCGGTAGTGGTTTACCGGAACATCGAGATGCACTTTGTGGCACGTCGAGCAAAACTCAGCAGTTTGCGTGCGCATGAAAGGCTTCAGGAAAACGCGCCGATGCGGCTCGGGATTCAACTCCGTCAGAAAATCGTGGAGCCGTCGGACCAGCGGATTTGTGCTGGCTGCCATGCGATGCAGCGCCGGATACTCGAGCTCGAAATCTCCCTGGCCCATCGTGCTTTTCACTCTTGCGATCGAATGGCACATCATGCAGCCGAGGCCGGCTTGGCCCGCGGGAGTGTTTTCCACTTCGCGAATCGGCCGGTTAAACATGCCGCTGTAGAGCAACGCGGGATCGTGGCAGCCCGCACACCACTTCGACGGTTTTACGCCCACGGTGTCCTGCATGTATTCAATGCTCTTGCGGTACCAGGCGTTACTGAAAGAAGAAAAATGATGCGCGGAGCTTTGCCATTCTTTGTAAATGTCCGCGTGACATCGCCGGCAGGACTCGGACTCGGTAAAATAATTTGCAGGAATTTCGCCGCCGTGCGCCGTTTGTGCCGAACTTGGAAAAAAAGGGCCGCTCGGCCCGTCGCCCTCGCTGTTCATCGTCGCGGGCGCGATCGTTGGATTTTCGATCCGGTGACCGCGCTCCCAGGAAGTAATTCGTATCCAGTGCGCGCCAAGAATTAGAAATCCCGCGGCGAGAAGGAAAGTCGCGCAGCGAACCAGTCCCCCCGCTGGCCTCCTTGCAAGAAAACCGTGTTTGCCCGCCCACGCAGACGCCAGCAGCGCTCCGCCGGCCGCGGACGCTCCGATGTGCGTGTACAGCAGCGGCCATTCATCGCGGCGCGTGCCGGTTTTTATTAGCACGGCTCCGAGGACACCGCCAATTGCAATCAAAATCCAGCCGATCCGGGATGTCATGGGAGCGTCGCGCAAGATTCCCTGCAGCGCGAACACGAGAAAAATCAGAACGGCTATACCCGCGACCAAGTGAAGTATTACCGCGGCAAAATATGAAACGTTCGCAGATGGCCACACGAAAAGATACGCGGCCGTCACAAACAAAACAGCCAGAAGAATGATAATAAATCGCCTCATCGCGTGAGCCGTGATGGGCCGGTGAAACAGATGCGTAAAATGTGCAAGGATTCGGCGTCCTGTTGAATGCGAAATTCTCTCCCTAAGTTACAGCAGTGTCAATCGCAGTCCAATTTGCCTGGATGACGCCTTCGATGCATGTCGCGTGTTAGACTCGGCGGCTCACGAAATCAATGAGAGGTCCAAGTGGTCGATATTGCTTACAGCTCGCTCATTGACATGGCTGAAAGCGTCCGCGCCGGGAAAGTGTCGCCTGTCGAATTAGTTGACGCCCATCTGTCGCGCATCCGCGAGCTGAGTCCGAAATTAAACGCGTTCGTCACCGTCGACAGCGACGGCGCGCGCGATCAGGCCAAGTTGGCAGAGGCAGCGATGGGCTCGGGCGGAAAAACAAAGTCTATCGGGCCCCTTCACGGCGTACCGATCTCAATAAAAAGCTCTATCGATGTCGCAGGGCTGCCTTGCGAATGCGGCAGCGTTCTGCGAAAGGGGAACGTCCCCTCGGAGGATGCGCCGCTGGTGAAAAGGCTGCGCGCAGCGGGCGCCATCATTCTGGGAAACACTAACGTGCCGGAATTTTTGATGGCGTACGAAACGGACAACCTGCTGTATGGACGAACGAACAATCCCTGGGATCTTTCGCGCACGCCGGGCGGCTCGAGCGGCGGCGAAGCGGCGGCTATTGCGGCGGGTTGCTCAGCAGGGGGTGTGGGCAGTGACGGCGGCGGATCGATTCGCATTCCGGCCCATTACTCCGGAATTTGCGGGCTGAAGCCCACTCCTGGTCGCGTTCCTTCTACCGGGCATTTTCCCGGGTCTGCGGGTCCGTTTGCGCAGCTCGGAGTGGTCGGCCCCATGGCGCGCACGATTCGAGATGTAGAAAAACTCTTTGAAGTGATGGCCGGGGCTGATCCGGGCGATCCCGCGTCCGCTCCCGTTGCATTGCGGCGTTGGAGCGAGCAGGAAATTCGAAAGCTTGGTGTCGCGTATTTTGCGGATGACGGCGTCACGCCCGTCACCCCTGAAACCGCCGCAGCAGCGCGTACGGCAGCCGAAGCTTTGCGCGCGCAAGGATTTCACGTGGCGGAGTGGCGGCCGCCGAATCTCGACCGCGTGTGGCAGCTCTGGTGGAATTTGTTTGGGCGCGCCGGCCAGATGGCATTCGCGCCGACAATCGAAGGCCGCGAAGCGGAGCTGAGTCCGATCCTGCGCGCGTTTCGCGCCAAAGTCGCCGAAGCACCTCCGCTCACTGCGCAGGACCTGTTGATTACGCTTCTCGCTCGCGACGTGCTTCGGGGCAATCTGCTCGCGAAGATGGAAGAGTTTCCTATCCTTATTTGCCCAGTCTGCGCCGTGCCGGCATTTCGCCACGGCGAGCGCGAATGGATTGTGCGAGGCCGCAAAGTGGAATACTTGAAAGCGATGAGCTATTCGCAGTGGTTCAACCTGCTGGGGAATCCCGCGGTGGTGGTGCCGGTTGGCCGGTCGCCGGAAGGACTGCCCATCGGCGTGCAGATTGTCGGCCGGCCGTGGGAAGAAGAGGGGGTGCTGGCCGTCGCAGCGAAAATAGAAGATGCCTGCGGCGGCTTCCGGCGGCCGCCAATCTAAACACGCGATCGTAGAAACCATAGTTAGCTCGCGGTGTTGGCGCTGGCGATGAGCAGGATAGCCAGAATGTAAAAGATGAACATCATGGCGAGGAAGGCTTTTGCCTTCTTGTTTGCGCCGGCGAATTCTTTCCACACGAAGATGCCCCAGACTGCCGCGACCATTGGCGCGGATTGGCCGATAGCGTAGGAAATCGCGACTCCGGTGAAATTTGCAGCCACTAGATTGAAGACAGTGCCGGTGGTCCATATCGCCCCGCCAATCAGGCCAAGCAAATGCCCGCTCGTTGGACCCCGAAAAAAACCACCGAAGCTTACCGGCTCGCCGACGAGCGGCTTCTTCATGAAATAAACGTTCCAGATAAAGCAAGAGAGCAGCGCTCCGCCGGTAAGGAACACAGCAATGCTATAGGGCCCGAGCGTATTTCCGTGGGTCAGGGCGCGAGTGGAGAAGGGAGCCCACAGCCCCATCAACACACCGGAAACGATGCAGGTGATGATGCTTTTTCGCGAGACTTCTTTTCCTTTGCTCATTTCACCATAGGCTTTGCCGTCGAGAATCACCGCGACGACTGCGCATAGCACCCCTACCGCCAACATCCTTACGTCGCCTTTTTGCTGCTGGACGTAGCTCAACGCCACGCCGACGACCAGGGCAATGCCGATGGCGACAGGGAAGGCGGTGGCCAGCCCCGCCATGTCGATTCCAGCGACCAGGAGCAAGTTTGCGAGGTTGAAGATTACTCCGGCAAGCAAGGCCCAGCCTATATTGGAGGCGTCGGCTGCATGCACGTTATTCAGGAAACTAGAGGAGTCGCTTCCGCTGCTTCCCATCGTGAAGGCAAAAACGAGCGAGGTGAGAAAAATTCCGACAGCGTAGTCCCAGTAGAACAATTCAAAGCGGTAGTTCTTCACACCTTTGAATGTATTGGCCCAGGAACCCCAGCAGATGGCGCTGGTGATCATCATGATCAGGGCCAGGTTCGCGTCATGCGGCGTAAACATTGAATTCCTTTTGGGAGAGCAGGCGCGTGATGGATGCCGCGCGCAGGCGCTGCTTATAGTTCTCTGGCGCTACGCGCGTCAAGCGAAAAGGCAAACGGCGAATGCTATACTTCGCCGATGTTTCGTCGATTTCTTTTCTACGGTGTTCTCCTGGTGCTCGGAAGCTTTGTGACACGCGCGCAAGAGCCTTCGCAGCGAGCGCAGGAATTACAGCAGCAGGCACATGCGCAAGCGGCTGCAGGAGATTGGGCCGCAGTGATTGCGAGCTATGACGAAGCGTTGCAAATCTCGCCGCGCAATCAGGCCGCAGAAATCGGGCTCGCGCAGGCCTATCGCGGCGTACACAACTACGACGAAGCGAAACAAATCCTGGAACGCGCGCGAGCTGAACACGCGCAGAGCGCGAAAGTCCTCGCGGCTCTGAGTGATCTCGAAATCGAAATGCAAGCCTATGATGCGGCCATAGCACACCTGCGCGCGGCGCTCGTGCTTGCGCCGTCTGATGTCGAGTCGCGGAACCGCCTGGCTGTCGCTTACCAGGCGAAGGGAGATTTGGACAACGCGTTGCAGCAAGTGGCGAAAATTCTGGCGCGAGATCCCAAGAGCGCTCTGGGCTACTACACTCGGGCGAAAATTTATTCTGACCGGAACCAGGACGCAGCGGCGCTGCCGGACGCGGTGAAAGTAGTCGAGCTGCAGCCACAAAATCCGCGCGGCCGATTGCTGCTCGGAAAAATTCTTTTGCGCGCTCCCCAGGGCGAAGGAACTGAGCAAGCCAAGGAACGCTGCCAGCGGGCGATTGCGACGCTCGAACCTCTGCTTGAAATGTCGGCACAGGATTCGGAGACGCTGTTCTTGATTTCGCGCGCCTATGAGTGTGCCGGACAGTCGGAGCAGGCGCAGAAAACACTGGCGGCGTTTGAAGCCTCTTCGAAAAACGATCAGGAGACGAAAGAAAATCAGACGCAGGCGAAGCATCTGGTGCAACAAGCGAACGAGTTGGCGTTGAAAAACGATTTCGCCGGGTCGGTCGATTTGTTGCAACAGGCGATTGCGAAAGATGCCACGCACGGCGCGGCGTATTCGCAACTCGCAAAGCTCTATTACTCGGCAGGGGATATCGAGAAAGCGAGCGGAGCGATTTCGCAAGCACTGGAACTCGATCCTTACCAACCGGATTTTCTGTACGTGCGGGGGAAGATTTTTGAGAAGCAGGGGAAGCTGGAGGAAGCGCTTGGTGCCTTCCAGCGAACGACGACGGTGAATCCGAAGGAGTCGGACGCTTTTTTCGAAATGGGTGTGATTTACGAGCAACGGGGGGATAAGGGGCTGGCATTGGCGGCGTATAAGAAGGCTGCGACGCTTGCACCCGACGATCCTGAATACCAGCGTGCTCTGGCGGCTGTTGCCGGACGCGCGGCGAAACCTTGATTGCTTTCGCAGCGTGCGGCAGAAAGCTCGAGCGATTGCTGCGGCATTCCGGAGAGGCAAGAGCAGATTCCTCGCTGCGCTCGGAATGACAGGTTGGAGGCGTAGTCGTTGAGGGGGTCGCAAAACATGCTGGGCTGAAGCCCGGCGCTACGAAGACCGCTGGAACCGAAAAGAGCCGGCGAGACGCCGGCGCTACGAAAAGAAAATCTCGGCGGCGATGTGTCGAATTTAATTTATTGGCATTCATGTCGCTACCGCTAGTGTGCCGGGCGGGTCGTGGCTGGGGGCGTGGGGCGGGTTAAGAGGTCTATGAATTCTTTGTAGAATTTTGCTTTGTCGAGGTCGTCCTGGATTTCCACTTCGCGTTCGCCCATGTGAGGGCGGGTGGTTTCATTCCACACGAGTGTGTCGCCGTAGGACGCGCCGTGGTCAATTGAGACGTCGAGATAGAGTTTGCGCCATTTGGTAATGATCGAAGGATCGAGCCAGGCGACGGAGGCGAGCTCGTCCCAGAGATAATTGTCCTCAGCGTATTTGGCGGTGTACTGCCCGGCAGGGTACTGACTCTTGCCGATCTGCGAAATTAAGTCCTTGTCCATTTTGGTCTTCAGCGAAATATCGACGGTGGTTACGACGATGCGCGGCCAAGGCGCATGGAGGATGATGCGCGAGGCTTCCGGGTCCATCCAAAGGTTGAATTCGTGACGGGGAGTGAGGGCGAATTCGGGATCGTCGGTTTGCGGATTCAAACTGCCACCCATCAGAACGAGCTCTTTTGCGAGAGATGCAAACTGCGGATCAAGAGCTTGGGCGAGGGCGAGATTGGTTAGAGGGGCGCCTTCGTAGATTGTGATCTGGTGCGGATATTGATGAACCATGCGCATCAGAAAATGCGGGACGTCTTCGGTGGAGGCTTTTGTTGTGGGGGCGCCTTCGGGCATGGGTGGGATTTCCGACGGGCCGTGCACGGGGTGAAGCCTGGCAAAATTCCACGCGCCCTGATAGCTGACCTTGCCGTAAAGCGTTTCCCACCGCGCGATGTACTCCTTGCTGTTCACCAGAGGGAAAGCCGCGCCCGGAATGACGGGAATATCCGTGCGGCCAATAATTTCGAGAAGGCGGAGAGCGTGCTGGACTTCTTCGTCGCGCCAGGCGTCACCGGTGACGATGGTGATGCCGAGGACGTCAGTGTCGGTTGATTGGACGAGGGCGAGTATGGCTTGTGTGTTGGTGCCGCCGGGGCCGGAGCAGTCCTCGTCGATGATAATTTTGCGTTTTTCCTGGGCCGCGAGGGGCGAGGAGATGAAGAGAGACGAGAGCATCAGCACGGCAAGAGTAAGTTGGAGGCAATGGCCAAGCCATTTGGGGATTGGCGTCACATTGGCGCCGAATTGAGTTGAGTGAAGCATCAGGTTGTGGCCCCGGGTAGAAATTCTTCCGTCTTTTGTTTTGAGTGAGTTACGTCGTTTTCTACTCGCGAGCCAGAACCGGGTAGAATGCTGGAATCAGTGGCTAGTGAGTAGTGGCTAGTGGCTAGAGGGACGTACCGATTGCGCTCGTTTACCCGCGTAAGATTTCGCGTTTTCGGTGTGCAAACTTCGAAATCCTTAACGTGCATTCTGGCCCCGGTTAGGAATTTTCCCGACGTTTGTTTTGAGTGACTTACGTCGAATTCTGTTTGTGGTGCAGAACCGGTTAGAAAGGGGCGTTTCGTGCCTAGTAAGCTGCCCTGAGCCGGGGCAAGCGAGTGGCTCGGAGACAGAGGAAGGCGATTTGTGGCAAACGTGGACTCAGGGGCTGAAGCCCTTGCAACTAAAGACCCTCGCATGTCGGAGCTTAATCTCCGATCCCCTAAAGAACAGGCTGTCAGGCCAAGAGGAGAGGCGGAGCCGATTTCCGACGCGCATCGGGGAGCAGGGGTTGAGGGAAGCTCCGACACACAGCGCGAGTGGGTAGCGCGAGGCTTCTTTGCACTTTGCCAGCCTGTCGTTCGTTTATTATCCACTGTCATAGTTTCGAAATTACGCTAGCACGAGGAGTGCCAGTTTCAAAGGACGTAGAGGCTGTGGACATTCCGATTCGGAAACGAAGAAACAGCAGGTTTCTCGTCGGACATATTCGGCCACTTCGTGGCCTCTTCCCCAGGCTCGACTAACCGTCGACCTGGGCGGCCGCGCCGAGCGGCCTCGCTCGGGATGACATCGCAAAGACAGGAGCGAGGTCAAGGACGAGAAAGCGCAAGAAGATCGGGCAGAACCCCGCATTGCGAAAGGCAACGTCAAGAACGGAAAGGCAAAATGCCGGGCCGAAGCCCGACGCTACGAATGCAACGGCGCAAGGCAAAAAGAGCCGGGAGGGCGCCCGCCTGCGGGCCGGCGCTGCGAAACCTTGTCGGCGAACCGGCTAGAACTGGAAGCGGGCGCCGAATTGAGCGGCGAAGGCTGTGGCGCCGGGAGCGAGCTGATCCAGGGTGCGGAAGCCTGGCGTGTTGTGGGGTGTGGGAATGGCCGTCAGATTGGGACATGAGATGTTCGCAAATAGGGCGGCATTCACCGGAACACACTGAGAAGTGCTCGTTGGACCTACGAATCCAGAAACATCAGGGTCGGAGTACAGGTTGCTGGAATTCGTGAGGTTGAATAAATCGGCGCTCAGGCGTATCGAATAGCGCTCGGTGAATCTGAAGTCTCTCGCGATGCGCATATCCCAGTTGTAATAAGCGGGCTGGCGTCCGGGATATTCCGGCAGGAGGAACGGTTTTCCGCTGCCGATTTGCACGGTGGGACGATCGTTATTCGAGAACTGATTGATTACGGTGTCGCCGTTGAGGTCAAGACTGGAGTACGCAGGATACGCAAGGCCGCTATGGAGGATAAAGTTCGTGCTCCAGGTGAAGTGGTATGGGAGATCAAAGACCATACCGCCTTTCAACTGGCTGGTGACGTCGAGGCCATCGCGCCCATAGTCGATATTCAGATTGAAAGGATCCTGAGGCCCGAAGAATGTTTCAGTGTCGCGCTCGCTGGAAGCATTCGCAAAGTTCCGCGACCAAGTGTAATTGGCGAAGAATTGATAGCGTTGGGCGAAGCGCTTGTTCACGCCTAATACGAATTCGTTGTAGTTACCGTGGCCGAAGCTGCCCAGTTCACTCGAGCTAAAAAGGGTGGGATCGAGGAGGGTGGCTGCTTGAGTCAGGGTGCCATCCGGATTCGTAGTCACGGTTCCGTCGATCAGCGTCCGACCGAACTGGTCTCTTCCACCGGGAATAAAGTTTCGGAACCATTGGGTGGTACTGAAACCTCCTGTGCGTAAATCTGAAGAGTGCACGAACGCGTAATTCGCCGAGACGGTCCAGCTATTGGAGAACGAATGCTCCACGCCGACGGTGAGGTTTGAAACGCGCGGGTTGCGGAAGGATGGGTCAACGTAGCTGATACCAGGGCAACCGGCGATACTGGTGCAAAGTCCGCTGGCACTGATAGGAAGAGTGGAGGGGAAAAGGTAGGGCAAATTGCTTGATGGCGAGCAACCGAACACGGGCGGGCAGAAAATGGTGGTTTGCTTGGATGTGCCGATAGTGGGGAAGAAAATCAACGGCGTTTGCGCATAGTAAAGCCCCCAAGCGGCACGGACGACGGTGGGATGCTCGGTCCCTGCTACGTTCCATGCAATGCCCACACGTGGGCCAAATTGCGTGAAATCGTTAGGAACGTGCTGAGGCGGCGCAACCATTTTGCTGGAATTGCCTTCGCCAATCCAGACGGTATTTCCGGGGATGGCAGACTGCGGCTGGGGATTCGTGGTGCCGTCCCAACGGAGACCGTAGGTCAAGGTGATGCGTGAAGTGAGCTGCCACTTATCCTGCCAGTAGAGACCGATCCCTGTCTGGTAGTTATTTTTCAGCGTGTTGGCTTTGAAGACATTCACGTTGTTGAGACCGACGCCTTGAACGTAGAAAAAAGGATTCGGCGCGGAAGGTATCGGTTGTCCAGTGTTGGCGGTGTAGTTTGCACACCAGGGAGCGATGGGGCTGGGCTCGAAATCGCAAAGCGTGTTGAATTCGTATTCTCCCGCGCTCCAGCCGGCAAATATATCTTTGCGGTCGGTAAAGCTGTCCACATCACCGCCGAACTTCATGTCGTGTCTGCCGAACGAGTAGGAAAAGTTATCGGCGACTTGCAGCTTGCCGGCGTCGTTATTTCCCGGCAAATAGAAGCGCTGGCCGAAGGAGATGCCGTTTTCGTTGATGAGGATCTGGGGCGCGCCGCTATCAATGGGATGGCGCTTGCGAGTTTCGCCGCTGATTTCGAGGCGAGCTTCGTTTACTTTGCGGCCTAGGACGGTAGTGAGGGCGAATACGCCGCCTACGCCCTGGTTCACAAAATTTTCAGCAGCGCCGATGGAGTAGGGAGTTTCCGTCTGCCCCTGGCCACCGGTGAAGCCATTGGTGTGGTTGCGGCTGCCCAGGCCGCGAATGCTGAAATGATTGATAGGGCTGAATTGATAATCGTAGTGGCCGAGTAAGGTAAAGAAATTCTGATACTGATTATGAGGGCCGGTAAGTGCTCCCACTGTTGCAACGCCGTAGCACGCAGGAAGGAGGGCTTGGCCGATTGCGGCTGCGCCTCCGCAAGCCGGAGGTAGCGTGTCGGATGCAACGAGTTGAGGGCCGATAACTGGACCGGAACTACCTTCAAATGCTTCGCAGGCAGCGAAGTCTATTGCGGCGGGGGGGCAGAAGACCGTGTTGAGCGGGCCGTTTTCACGCTGAATGTCGGTGGCGAGGAAAAGAAACTGGCGGTCTTTGTGAATAGGCATGCCAATGGAGCCGCCGAACTGATTCTGGTTGTCGATGTTGGAAGGCTCGCCGAGAGCGTCATTCGCGGTGAGGCTGCCGCCGCGATAGTATTCGTGGGCTTCGCCGTGGATTTCGTTGGTGCCGGACTTGGTGACCACGTTGAGCAAGCCGCCTGTTGCGCGGCCGAATTCAGGAGCGAAGCCGTTGGTTACGACTTGAAATTCCTGGACGGCTTCGAGCGGGACGGTGAGGTTTTTGGTTTCGAGCGAGCCGAAATTTTCTCCGAAATAATTGTTGGTGGAGTCTGCGCCGTCGATTACCAGGCCGCTGTAGTCACTCTGCTGGCCGCCGAGGCGAATTCCGCCGCGCAATCCCGGAACAACCTGGGCGGATGGAGAGAGAAGAGCCATGTCGCGATAATCGCGTCCTGGGAAGGGAAGATTCTCGACGCTCGTGGAGTTGAGCAGCTGGGTAATGCCGGCGGTGGTGGTGTCGACGACGGCGCCGCTGCTGGCGGTGACTTCGATGCTCTGGGATTGTGTTTTCAGCGGCATGGTGATGTCGAGCTGAAGTGATGCGCCGACATTGACGACGATCTGCTTGACGGTGGTTACGGCAAAACCGTCAGCGGCGGCTGTGATGGTGTATTCGCCGGGAGCGACGTTGTCGAAAGAGTAGGTGCCGTCGGTCTCGACAGGCAATTCGCGGCGAATGCCGGTGGAGGGATTAGTGAGCGTCAATTTAGCAGTAGCGACGGAGGCGTGGGTTGTGTCAAAGACGGTTCCACGAATCGCACCGTTCTGGGAATTTTGGGCGAGTGCGGCTCCGGCGAGAATTGACGTGCATAGGAGCAGCACAGCCAGGACCACTATTTTCCAGATTTTCATCGCGACTCCCTCGATGCGGCACGGAACTTCAAATGAGTAGACGGGTTTTCGTGAAAGTTGACATGTGCGTTGCGCTTAGTAAATCTGGAGACGACAGAAAAGACAGTTCTTGGAGCTGCGTCCGGGCCAAAATGCACGCGAACTCTAAATATTGAACTTTAAGAATGCGAGATCCACCCCAGGATGGGCGGTAGGCTAGCTCTCGGGGTGTGCAGAGTCAACAAGAAACTGGCGTTGCGCTTACGAAATTTCCACAGCGAATACAGGAGCTTGAAAAAATCCGATAAAATTGTAGGGTGTTTAGCGCGAGTGCTGCTAAAGGCGCATCCTGTTAGAATCAGTGCCGAAATGGTACGGAAAAAACTCTATAGCGGACGATTGGGGCTGGTTGCCGCGGGCGTTTTGCTCATGGCGACCTGGGATTTATTGGCGCAGCCGTTGGTGCAAGAGACGCAAGGCGAGATACTCCGTCATCGTTCGGAAGCGGCAAACCCATTTCACGTGCAATTCCAGGATGTTACCCGGGAATCCGGTATTCATTTTCACCATGAGCGCGCGGCTTCGCCTGAAAAACTGTACCTAGAGACGATGGGGGCGGGCGTTGCGTGGATCGATTACAACCAGGACGGCTATCTGGACGCGTTGTTTGTGAACAGCGGTTACACGCCATTTTTTCATCCGGAGCATCCACCGCAGCCCGTGCTGTATCGCAACAATCGCGACGGCACGTTCACGGACGTAACCGCTGAAAGCAAGATCCACACGGATGGGACTTTTTTTTTCGGTGTGGCGGTGGGAGATTACGATAACGACGGTTATCCGGACATTTACATGACGGGCTACCGACATTCGGTCCTGCTGCACAACAACAAGGATGGCACGTTCACAGATGTAACCTCCAAGGCAGGAGTAGGAGACGATGGAAGTTGGGGAACGGCGGCGGGTTGGTTTGACTACGATCACGACGGCTTGCTCGATCTGCTGGTGACGAATTACGTGGACTACGACGAAGACCACCCGGTAGCGTGCGGAGAGAAGAAGCCAGGATATCAGGCGTATTGCCACCCTGACAGTTTTCACGGGACGTCCATGCGGCTGTACCACAACAACGGAGACGGGACGTTCAGCGATATGACGGCCAAGGCAGGGCTGATCAATACCGATGGGAAGAGTTTGGCGGTGGTGTTAGCGGACTTGAACGGGGACGGCTGGCCGGACATTTTCGTTGCGAACGACACGCAGCGCAATTTTCTTTATTTGAATAACGGCGATGGGACATTTCGCGATGCGACGTACAAATCAGGAGCGGGATTCAGCGAAGAAGGACGTCCCGAAGCGGGGATGAGCGCGGATGCGGCGGACGTGATGAACAACGGCTTGTTATATCTTTTCGTAAGCCATCTGGATTTCGAGCTGAATCGGCTGTACCGCAACAATGGAGACGGCACGTTTACCGATGACACGGTGGCTTCAGCGCTGGGGCAGACGAACATTCTGAGGAGCGCGTTCGGCGCGCGCATGTTCGATTTTGACAATGATGGCTGGCGCGATTTGCTGGTAGTCAACGGGCACATTCTGGATAACATCCCGCTGTATCACCCCGAGGTCACGTACAAAGAAGAGAAGACGCTTTACCGAAATGTGGGCGATGCGGTATTCGTGGATGTGACGAGAACGCAGAATGCCGGCTTTCGTTCACCGCGCGTGGGGCGCGGGCTTGCTGTGGGCGATTACGACAACGACGGTTGGCAGGATTTTCTGGTAAGCAATAACGGCGAGGACGCGCAGTTGTTTCACAACGACGGCGCGAGCCAGCCGGCAGCGGCGGGAAATCACTGGCTCTCTGTCCGGCTGATTGGGACGAAAAGCAATCGCGATGGGAATGGAGCGTATCTTAAATTGACCGCCGGGGATTTCAAGAGTTACGACCAGGTGAAAGGCGGGATGAGCTATTGCTCGGCGCAGGATCCACGCATCTTTTTTGGGTTGGGAAAACACGAGCGCGTGGACGCCCTGGAAATTCGTTGGCCGAGCGGCAATGTGGACGTGTTGCACAATCTTGCCGCGGACTATTTCGTTACGGTAGAGGAAGGTAGTACGGAGGCGAAAGCTGTGCGGTATGCGCAGCGGCACCCGAAGTAGGACGGTAGAGGAGGGAGAGTTGATTTTCGGACTGGACCGTTTTTTCGATGGTGGAATAATTTCGCGAGTGCGACAGGCCGCCGTCGCGTTCATAGCTTTTGCCATCGTCTATTCTGTCGCCTCGGCGCAAACGCCCGAGAAGGGCGCCGCGCACCTGCATACGCAGGCCACTGCAGCGTCTGGCGCGCCGACGAAGACTATAGGTAACAAGAATGCGCCGATCACGTTGGAGTTATTCAGCGATTATCAGTGTCCGTCCTGCGGCGGGTTTTTTGAAAACACGCTGCGGCCGATGATCAATACGTACGTCGCCGAGGGAAAAGTATTCCTGGTGCATCACGATTATCCGCTTCAGATGCACACCTATTCGGGACAAGCCGCGCGCTGGGCTAACGCAGCCGCGAAAATAGGAAGATTTCAGGAGGTGGATGCAGCGCTTTACGACAGTCAGGCCAAATGGCCGGTTGACGGCGACATTGGAAAGTTTGTCGCCGGAGCAATCGGCGCCACCGATTTCAAGCGGGTGCAAGCGATCATGAAGAGTTGCACCGCGCCTGGGCCTCAGGCGATGGTCAACAACATAGCGCCGCAGGCTGACCACGCCTGTCCGGTGGATGAATACATCGTGCAGGACATCGTGCTGGGCTACCAGCTTCCGGTACCAGCCACTCCCACATTCGTGATTCATTACAAGGGACAAACTTATCCGCCGACACCTGCAGCCGTGAGCTGGCCGATACTCAAACAGTTTTTCGATAGCCTTTTGAGCCAGTAGGCGGTTCCGGCCCATAGCCGAACGATGCGTGTCAGTTGTCGAAACCGGGAGGGAAAGCCTGAAGACAATCCGGGAGCAGGTCAAAACCCGAACCTTTTCTGCATACAGCGCAGAAAAGATTCGGCACCCCACGGGTTTCAATCGTGCAGATGTTCACTCCGGTGCCGCGCGGAAAGGGTTCGCCACCCGCCGTGGTGGTCCCGACCAGCCTTCCCATGTTGTCGTAGGCAAATCCGTAGGTTCCGGTCGGATCGGTAACTTGCCGGATTTTCCCGACCAGGTCGTAGACGTATTCCACGCTGGTCGAGTCGGGGTAAGTCTTCTGCGTGAGACGATTCATATCGTCGTACACGTAATTGATGGTCTGGCCTTGGCGATCCGTTTTGCTGATGAGATTGTTGGCCGCGTCGTACGCATACTGCTCGTAGTGCGTCGAGGGGAAGCTCGTCTCAGTGACTCTGCCGAATGCGTCGTAGGTAATCGTGGTCACATGGCTGTTCGCGTCGGTGATGCGGTGAGACACGCCTGGGTGGTTACGAGTTTGCGGGGGTGGGTTGAGTGCGGGGCTGCAGAGCGGCGAGTTGTGACTTCAGCTGGGCTACCTCTTGCTGGAGCAAGGTGGTGATGACGCGTTCGTAGGCTGCGGCGGCGTGTTCGGTGAATTGGACCAGCATTTCGCGCTCGTCGGCGTCGATGTCGTTGCCGGTCTCGTGGGGGCCTAGCAGAATCACGGCGGTGGCCTCGGGAATTCCACTGAGCACTGGAACGGAGAGGCAGGGTGCGTCCATTCCGACTGGGAGTCCGGGCGAATCCCAGTCGTCCTGCGTGAGGCGAGTGGGTTCGCCGAGTTCCAGACTGCGTAAGGCGAACGCGTCAGATTGCGGGTGCAATTCTTTTTTCATCGAGTCGTTCCACCCTTTTCCATCCTGCGACCGGTGGAAGACTTTGTCTCTGCATCGGAAAACCGCGCCGGACGACAAGCAAAGAGAGCGCACGGTGCTTTCCACCAGCAGGCGGTCGATCTCGGCGAGCGTTTTAGCGTGTGAGATCTCTTCCGTGGCACCCTTCAGCTGTTCTTTCGCGATGTGAAACTGGCGATTGAAGGCTCGGTCCACCAGCTCGACAGCGGACTCGTGCAAGCGGTGCACCAGGAGCAAAACGACAGGAGCTACCAACAGCGGCCAGATCCAAGGAGGCAGAGGAAAAATCTCTTTAATGATTTCGACTTTCTGCTCGAGCTGGAATATGGGGACGCCGATGAGCAAAGTCAACGCAAACAGGGTGGTACCGTGGCGGAGGGGAATGGATACGCTGACCACGCGGCGTTGCCACACTGCCTGCGACGCGAAATAAGCTAGCACTCCGTTTGGCAAATAAAGAAGACCGATAAGAATCGGCGAGGGCGAGAAGCCGAACAGATGGAAAATCAGGTCAGATGACTGGAAGAGTTCGGCCAAGATATACGCTGGAAGCCCGATGGCACAACCCCAGATCACCCAATTCATGCGCTGCTGTTCTTGCGGCGGCAGCGAGCGGCGACGATCCAGCAGAATCAGAAGGACGGCAGCGTCGATCGCATAGCCCGCCAGGAAGCTCGCTTCAGTGATCTTCTCGGTGTGAAAACCGAAGAGGTTGCCAAAACACAGCAGCGTGACTCCGACCATGGCGACAGCGAGCAGCGGGACAGCCCATTGAACTTTTCGCCAACGAGGTTCGGTGCGGTCATGGGGGAAGCGCAGCGCAAATATCACAAGGCCGGCGAAGGCAGCGCCTTGCGCCAAGGCTTCGGCAAACTCCTGAACCAGGACTGCAAGGGGCCAGCGCTGGAGCAGCGCGTAATACGTGAAGGACTGGCCTGGGTTTACCCAGATCACGTAAAGGAACAACCCCCAGGTCATCCAACTTGGGCGCGTCCACACCAGCCAGAATGCGATGACGATGACGACAACACCGACGACGGTGTCGGCAAGGAGCACAATTCTTTCTGGCGAATTCAGGGGAGCTGGAACGGACTCGAGGTTGACGGTTTTGAGTGGACCGCCGGACGTCGGCTCGATGGTGAGAGTGATTTTGCGCTGCGGCACTGAAAATTGCGCCCCACCTAAGCCGCCGAGGACAGCGACCAAACTGGCGCATTGGGGAGTATTGAGGGGAATACACCGCATGGTCTTGAAGTCTATTCGGTCACCGGGAACGATTCCCGCAAGGGAAGCGGGAGAGTCCGCAGCCGACCGAAAAGGATCAACGACGCTGGTGACAATCCCGTCATTGTCCACGGACAGACCGAACGAGCCCATCGAATCGATTACACGTTGCAGACCGGGAACGATCATCGCGAGTCCCCAGAAGGTCAGCAAAACGAGAAAAAACCGGCCTATGCTGGTTCGGTTAAATCCGGCTGGCTGTGTTGGGACGCTCGGCGAGCTAATGGCGGCACCTCAGCTTGTGAAAAATCTGCGAGAAATTTCTACTGCACTGCAAAGCCTCATTCTGGGTTACCGGCTATACGATTCACTACGTGCGCTCGGTGCTATTGCCCAGCCACTTGGCCAACCTGCAAGCGGGTTTGCAGCATGCGCAGGATGGTGTCGCGATCGATCATGCCGACGATGTGTTCGTCGGAGATAACGGGCATTTGGTTGATGTCTTCGCGCTGCATGCGCTGCAGGATGGCGAGCGCCGGCTCAGTGGGTGAGGCTGAATGAATGCGATCAATCGGCATCATTACGGCTTGGATCGAAGTGTTGGCCCATTCTTCCCGAGGCAGAGTGCGAGCGGCGTGCAGGGTGACGAGTCCGACAGGCCTTCCCGCGCCGGTGACGATGTGGCAACGGCGGCCGGTGCGCAGTACTTCGTGGACGTATTCCTCTACCGACATGTCACGCGCAACGGTGGGAATGTCACGTGTCATGATGTCGGCCGCGCGGATGTCTGTGAGAGTGTGGCGCATTGCTACCTGCATCAAACTTTCCTGTGCGGCGCTTAGCAGGAACCATCCGATAAAGGCAGTCCAGATGCCGCCAACCCAGTTTCCGGTTAGCGCTTGTCCCGCGCCAAGCATGATCATCAGATAGGCAAAAACCTTTCCGACGGTGGAAGCAATTTTCGTCGCGCGCGCGAAATTTCCAGTGAGGCCCCAGGCGATGCCGCGGAGGATGCGTCCGCCATCGAGAGGAAATCCGGGAACTAGATTGAAGACGGCGAGGGCGAGATTAATTTCCCATAGCCAGGTGGCTGCGGCTTGCACCATGTCATTGCCATGAAAATAGCGGGAGACCAGCCAGAAGCCACCGGCAAGAAAGATGCTGGAGAGCGGGCCGGCGATGGCGATGTTGAATTCCTGCTTGGCATTGTCGGGCTCGCGCGTGATACGCGCCAGACCTCCGAAAACGAAAAGCGTAATGGAGGCGACTGGAATGCGGTAATGCTTGGCAACTACGCTATGGCTGAGTTCATGGAAGACCACGGAAGCGAAAAAAAGAATGCTGGTGATGATGCCCAGCGCCCAGTGTTGGGCGGGAGACCAGGTTTGGTGCTGCGCGGTAAATTGTCTACCCAGGGTAAACGTGATCAGGAGAAAAATGATGATCCAGCTCGCGTGCAAATAGATGGGGATTCCGAAAACACGTCCAATCCGGAAGCCGCTGGCGGGAGCTGAGTCCTGGGCGGTAACCGGCGGAGGAGCGGGCGCGGATGCCAGGTCAGAGGTTCGCGAGGACTGAGGATCTTGGGACTGTGCCATCAGCGCGATATTAGCAGGCCTCTGCGGACATTGCACTCGCGACCGGCTAAACAGAATGAATGTTGGTGAGCGATTGGCGAACCGCTTGTCTAAGTGAGAATCTTACTTTAAGATTTATGTCCTAAAGGAGAAATTAAATTGCGAACTGCGACTCGACTTTTTGTCCTATTCCTGGCTATCGGCTTTCCCGTTGTTGGAGGCTTCGCGAGTCCAGCCAAGGTTGATCAGGGCGACCAAAGCGTAAAGATAATTGAGGTGACAGCGAAAAAGTATGAGTTTAACCCGTCGCCAATCCGCGTGAAGGCAGGCACCAAGGTGCAACTGAAGGTCACTACTCTTGATCGAAAGCATGGCATCAAGATTAGTCCGTTTGCAGATGGCGCCGACACGAAGGGCGAACCTGGTCTGATATTCACGTCGAAGGAAGACTGCTTCACGATCGACAAGGACGCTCCGGCAACGGTGGAATTCGTGGCGAAGACGCCGGGAACGTACGCGATCAAGTGCTGCGTGCATTGTGGACTGGGGCATGGCGGGATGAAGGGGCAGCTGATCGTCGAGCCGTAGCATCGAGGGTTTCCCGCCTAACGATTCAGGGCTAGAGGCGATGGATATGCGCAGCGAATGACCAGAAGAGCGACAACGGGTCTGCTGGCGGTGCTGATTGCAGCGATGTCGAGCGGTTGTTCACGAATCGCTGAAAGCAGTTCGGTTCAGAGCGGCGGGCTGCAAGACGACCCGCAACTGGAAGCGATTTTTGCGCGCACGTTGATTCCGGTGGGGCATCGGCCCGGACCGCTGGCGATTGCGGATGTGAATCACGATGGCAAGCCGGACATTATCGTCGCGAATATCGAAGACAAAACGGTGACGGTGCTGCTGGGTGACGGCAAGGGCAATTTCTCTCCTTCGCCCAAATCGCCATTCGCGTGCGACGAAAACCCCAACGACATCGCCATCGGCGACATGAACGGTGATGGGAATCCCGACCTGATCATCGCGAACACGCAAACGCCTTACATCACAATTCTGCTGGGCGATGGCAGGGGCGGTTTTGCGCCCGCGGCGCATTCGCCGTTCGCGACGGTTTCGCGTCCCCATGTGCACGGGGTTGCCGTTGGAGATTTCATGGGCGATGGCAAACTTTCGGTGGTCACCGATAGCTGGGGGAACGACCGAATCCTTCTGCTGCCCGGCGATGGCCACGGAGACCTGCTCACCCCGGGGAAATCGTTCGATGCGGACATTCACTCGGATCAAGGTGTGCGCGCGGCCGATTTCAATGGAGACGGCAAACTGGATATCGTGATGACCAACCAAACCAAAGGCGCGGTTGGATTGATGCTGGGTGACGGCAAGGGAGGATTCACTAAAGCGCCGCATTCACCGTTTCCCGCGGTGCAAGTTGCATTCGGCTTCACGGTGGGCGACGTGAACGGTGACGGGATTCCCGATGTCGCAGTGATCCCCTACGATCGCGATTTGACAGATCCAAGGCAGCTTGGCGTGGTGGTTCTGCTGGGCGACGGCAAAGCGGGGTTCACCGAGATGCGCGGGTCGCCATTTTCATTGGAAGGATGCGCCGGACCGGACCGCGTAGCGATCGGCGACGTGAATGGCGATGGTGTGGGGGACTTTGTCGTGTCTTGCGCGCAGAACGCGCGGGTGATGGTGTTCGAGGGTTCGCGCAACGGGACGTTCCGGCGAGCGACGATTCCGGTGAAAACGGGATGGTCGGGACTGGCGATCGGAGATGTGCGGGGCGATGGCAAACAGGAAATCGTCGTCTCCAATGGCGATTTAGACGAAGCTCCGAAGGGGCAGCCCGGGGCGATTACGATTTTCTCTCGGAAGTAAGGAAGCCATTTACAGGATCTTGCGATACCCATTCCGCACGGGCTCTTCTGCGATCTCTCGAATCCACGCTAAAGCCTGCTCGATCGCGTTCAGCGACCTCGGAGATTCTCCTTTAGTCCGAGGTGTCGGGTTCCATTACACACATTCCTGCTGGTTTCCTCCCGTGAGACAACAAAAATAATTTTCACGTTTTGCCCCTCGAACACTCCCAATCGGGGGTGATTGCGTGCGATTTTCCACGGCGTGTGTTTGGCGCCACTATTTTGTCTGCTAAGAATCGTAGCTAACCCTCCTGAAATGAGTGAAGTCTCCTGTGGCCATGCTCATGCTTTTTACGTTTGCGCCCGGCAATTCAACGGAAGGCGGCCATGGAAAACTTGATGGGTTTCGCGGAAGTGGCAGGGGCGATTTTTATGTCGTTTGCGGTGGCGCTGACACTTCAATGGGTCGGATTGGTTGTGTTGATGCGTCTGATGCCGGCGCGGGCGATGGAAGAGGAAACTGCGGAGACGGCAGGGCGAGGGTTGCGCGGAAAAATGCCTGGGCTGTCGCTTGTGCCGCGCGAACGGAAGAATGCTGCGTGAGGTTCTTTCGTCGGTGAATGAGTCGAACAGGTGAGAGATTGAAGTAAAAAGGAGGCGTTATGCTGTTTCTTAGGTTTTTGCTTTTCGTGATCAGCGTTTCGTTTGTGGTTGTCGCGGCTGGGTTGGTGATCTACGACGTCTTTCTTGCGTTTGAACTTGGGAAGTTGTTGCGTCCGAGAGAGAGTGCGGCGGAAAAGGAGGAGGCGAGCCAAACGAGTGAGGCTTTGGGTCCAGCGGCTACGTCTTCACCGGCTGAGTCGGTGGCGGAGCGGGGCGCGATTCAGGCTTCGGTGCAGATTGCCAGGACGCGGCGTGCGGTTCGGTGGGCGGCGGCTGCCAAACTTGTGGTGGTAGCGGCGCTGCTATCGCTGGCTGCGGCGAGCATCCTGGTTGTCCCGGATGGCGAGGCAGCGGTGCGCATCAGCCAGATTTCGGGCGTGCGGCCTGGAACGCTGTATGCGGGGACGCATTTTATCCTGCCGCTGATTGATCGCGCTCAGTTCTACGATGTGCGCGACAAGGTGTTCTCGACTACTTCAGCGGAGGGGACGCGCGAGAAGCTGGAAGTGTTGAATGTGGAGACGCGCGAGGGGCTGGAAGTGGGGCTGGCTGTGACGGTGCGGTATCGAATCGATCCGCGGCGGTTGGATTACGTGCAGGCGAATTTGCCGCAGCCGATCGATCAGGAGATTGTTGCTCCGGTGGTGACGAGCGTTTTTCGAGAGGTGGCGCCTAACTATGTGGTACGCGACATTTTTGCCATCAAGCGCGAGGAGTTCCGTCAGCGCGCCACGCAAATAATCACTACGCGGCTTGGCAGCGACGCGATTGAGGTGAAAGAAGTGTTGCTGCGAAAAATTCAGCTTCCCGAGGAATACGCGGCGGGGCTGCAAGGATTGTTGTTGAAGGAGCAAGAGGACGACCGCGTGACTGTCGATCAGAGCATCGAGCAGAAAAAGGTGAAGATTGCGGAGTCGCAAGCTGAGGCGCAAAAGGTGAGGCAGATCAAACATGCCGAAGGCGATGCGCAGACGCGCGTGTTGATGGCTAAGGCAGAATCGGACTCGATGCAATACACGCTGCCGCTGAAACAGAAACTGATCGAGCAGTCGCGTCTGGAAGCGGAAGCGCGCAAGCAAACGACGATTCAGGACGCCGAAGCTCAGGCGCAGGCCAAAGTGATCAATAGCAAGGCTGAGGATGAGAGCAGCAAATTGCGGTCGGAAACGCAGAACGTTCTGACGGTGAAGAATGCGGAGGCTGCGGCGCAGGCTAAAGTGATCGACGGCAAAGCCGAACTCGAACGGCGCAATTTGATGGCGGACGCCGAAGCGAACAATATTCGGGTGACGGCGCAGGCGGAAGGGGAACAACTCCAACTGGAGGCCGCCGCGTTGAAGATCAATCCGCTGCTGGTGCAGTACACGGTAGCGGAACGGCTTTCGGACCGGGTGCAGATCATGATGGTGCCGAATGACGGGAAGTTTTTCTTTACGAATGACGTGATGAAGTCGGCGTCGGCGGCGATAGATCCAGCGGTGAAGGGGAAGTGACGCGGACGGCGGAACCGGAACTTCAGCGGCTGAAGCCGCCGCGATTTGGCGGGATTCATGTCGTGGCTAAAGCCACGACCCACAAAGATTCCTTGGCATCAACAAAAGCGATTGAATTTGCTGCGAGCGCAATTCAGCGGAGGTTTTCGGAGGTGTGCTATGATGGCGGTTCAACGCTTTGTGCAATTGGCACAAGCCGATGCGGCTCCTTCCTCGACTATTTTTCCTGCGAGCAATCATCACTCTAGCGTTTTTCGCGTTGACAGCTTGGCCTTCAAAGGCGCAGTCCCCGACACTGAAGCCAGCGCAGGACGGAATCCAGTTGCGGGCGCTGTGGGACAAGGCCGTCGGGACGCTTGCCGACAAAATCGCGGCCGCGGCAAAGCCCGCGAGGGCGGCATCGCTCGAAATGAAAAACATCTCTTCGCTTGATGCTGACAGCGTCGCCAACATTCGACAGGCAGTCGTGCAGTATCTCACGGCGAATCGTTTGCGAATTGATGCGGGAGCTTCCGCGGATTGCGATGTTCGGATCACCCTGTCCCAGTCCGCCTCAGATTACGTTTGGGTTGCAGAGGTAAGGCGTGGCGGCAGCCAGCAGGTTGTGATGGTTTCGCTACGCAAGGGCAACGATGAAGTTCTGAATGGACACAGTGTGACGTTGACCGTCCAGCGAAATTTGCTCAGGACGCAGGAGACGCCATTTCTGGATTTTTCAAAGTTGGATCTCTCAGGCTGGCGGGGAAGTTTGTGGAGAACCCTCGAAGCCAACGAATTGACAGGCTACGACGGAGTTGCGGCGCCCATACGCCAGCTCCATATCTCACGGGACCCGCGCGGCCGTCTGAGCATTGACAAGACGGGCCAAGTGGAGGCGCATGTCGGAGAAATACGATGCTCCAGTGTCAGCGGAAGTTTGATTGAGTGTAGCGGCCCGGATTCAAACCAAGCATGGCTCTTCGAAGACGGGTTGGAATCTCCTTACGTAGCTGGAAGAAACTACTTCGCAGGGTTTGCGAGTAATTCGACCGGCTTCCCGGGGAAGCTGCCGCCGTTTTTCTCTGCTGCAACTTTTGTTTCTGATCACGGCTCGTCCACGATCTTGACCGAGTTGGATGGAAAAGCTCGACTTTACGAGTGGTCCGCCGAATCTGCGGCTACATTTTCTGGATGGGGAGATGACATTGCGCCGATTACTGCTACATGCGGCTCCGGTTGGTATGTGCTTGTGACAGGGACCGGCGACTGGACGCAGCCTGACGAGATCCAGATTTACGAATTGAGAGGCCATCAAGTTGCAGCGAGTGGACCGCCTCTGAAATTTCCGGGGCCGATACTGGCGTTGTGGGTTTCGGAAGATGGGAAATCGGCGCGGGTGGTTTCGCGGAACCTGCAGACGGGAGCGTATGAAGCTTCGATTGTTTCTGTATCTTGCGGCAATTAGTGTGGTGCTTGCGGCGGTTGCTGCGCCGTTGCGTCCCGCGCGACGGCCGCGGTACGGGGGAACTCTGCGCGTGGAGATTGGAGCGGCGGTTCGTTCGCTCGATCCATCGGTGGCGGCTGGGAATCCGGAAGAAGCGGCGGCGAAAGATGAGCTGGATTCGCTGCTATACGATCGGCGCGGCGAGGACGGGGCATTCGTCGGAGTAGCGGGAAGCGGAGCATTTCGTGTGTCGGCGTGGGAAGAAGGGAAGCGCGCGGTATTTGCGGCAAACGAGGATTATCGAGCGGGCAGGCCGTTCGTGGATTCCATCGAAATTCAGATGGGACGTTCTACGCGCGATCGTGTTCTGGACCTTGAACTGAACAAAGCGGATTTTGCGCGGATTCCGGCGGAACTGGCGCGGCAGGCGTCGGATCGCGGCGTGCGGGTGAGCACATCGCAACCGGACGAATTGCTAGCCTTAATTTTTCTTAAGGGACACACGGCGACAGAGAGCGCGCGCGTAAGGGAAGCGATTGCGCGGAGCATCGATCGCGCGGCGATCGTTAACTTTATTTTGCAGAAGGAAGGCGAGCCTGCGGGAGGCCTGTTGCCGCAATGGTCGAGCGGCACGGCGTTTCTGTTTTCGACGGAAGCGAATGCCCACAGTGCGAAAGAAATCTTGCCGCAAATCCCGGCGTCGCCGAAGTTGGTGTTGGGATATGATTCGACAGATACGCTGGAGCAAAGCGTTGCGGAACGAATCGCGGTGAACGCGAAAGAGGCGGGCATTTCTCTGGTGTTGCGAGCGATGCCGAACTCCGAGATGGCGTTTGCACACACAGGGAACGAGGCGCCGCGCGGCGATGCGAGTCATGTTGATGCGCGGCTGATTCGTCTGCGAATGCCTTCGCCGCTTCCGCGCGTGGCGCTTGCGGCTTTTATCGAGACGCTTTCGCCGCTGGCCGGACTTGGGGAGAGCTCGCTTCCGGAAAACGCGTCGGCGGAGGACATTTACAGTGTTGAGCGCAGTATTATAGACGGTGGCCGGGTGGTGCCGCTCGTTTGGATGCCACAGGTGTATGGCTTGAGCACTCGGGTTCGCGATTGGAAGCAGCCGGCGGCGGGGGAAAGTTGGCCGCTCGCGGATGTGTGGCTCGACTCGATGACGGAAACGCGATAGGTGGGTGTGCAATGTTTTTCTATAAAGCGATGGCGATGACTGCGAAAGAGGAACTTCAGCGGCTAAAGCCGCTTTGCTTTTGCAGTCTTTATGTCGTGGCTGAAGCCACGACCCACAAAGACTCTCAAGAATCCACAAGACACTCGAGGTTCCGCAAAGACCCCCGGGTGAATGCGCTATAGAAGAAGGGGACTGTGACGTTTCGGACAAAGCTGTTCGTAAACTTCATGATCGCGCTGCTGCTGTCCGTCGGCCTGGTTACCGCGGGCGTGACGGTGGTGACACGCCATGCTTTCGACGAACTGAATCGCGAGAACACGGACGCGCTGGTAGCGCAATTCCAACGGGAATTCGACCGGCGAGGTCATGATGTTTTGAATCGAGTGCAGGGAATTGCCGATGCGGAGCCGACGGTGCGGATGGCGATAGACCTGAGCCGGCCGAATGCGGATATTTCGGTGTACGTGAACGACGCGCGCGGCGTGGCGCAGTCGCACCAGCTGGACTTCCTCGATTTTGTCGGCACAGACGGTTCGATTATTTCTTCAGCGGAATGGTCGGCGCGGTTTGGTTACAAAATGGAGTGGGTAACGCAGAAGGAAGACTGGGCGACGCGCGGGTCATTCCTGATGAAGCTAGACACGCAGGACGGTCCGGCGCTGGCGCTGATGGCTGTCGCTACGGTGCGAGTGGGAGACAGGGACTTGTTTGTGGTCGGCGGCGAACGGCTGGGCAAAGACTTTTTGGCTTCGCTTGTGCTTCCGTCCAACATGCGAGCGTTGCTTTATCTAAACCTGGATCCCAAGTTCGAGCCGGCGAACCTGATTGACAATGCCGGGCCCGTAAATGAAGCAGAGCGTTTCGCGCCGATTATCGAGCGCGAACGCGGACAGCCGGTTGTGCAAACCGCGAAGATTGATTGGACGATTGATGCGGCAAGCGCAGAGATATTTCATGTAATTCCGCAAGTCGGCCGGCAGAAAGAGTTGCTGGGTGTTTTGTTGATAGGGAATTCGCAGCGGAACGTAGTGACGCTGGAACGGCATATTTTATGGCTGGCAATCGCGGTGGCGGCAATCGGCATCCTTTTCGGATTGCTGCTGAGCTGGTGGGTGGCGGCGCGTGTGACGCGTCCAGTGCAGAAGCTTGCCGCCGGAGCGCGCGAGGTGGCGGAAGGGAATTGGAACACGCGAGTGGTTGTGCGGGGACGAGACGAAGTGGGCCAGCTGGCGCAGTCGTTCAATCAGATGACGCAGCAGTTGGTGGACCAGCGCGAGCGGCTGCTTCAGGCCGAGCGTGTGGCAGCATGGCGCGAAGTGGCGCGGCGACTGGCGCACGAATTGAAGAATCCTCTGTTTCCATTGCAGACGACGGTGGAGAATCTACAGAAGGCAAGCGGCCAGAATCCCGCGCAATTCGAGGAAGTTTTCCGGGAGTCCACCGGCATTCTGCTTTCGGAGATTGAGAATTTGAAAACCATCGTCGGACGGTTCAGCGATTTCGCGAAAATGCCGCAGCCCGAACTCGCGACGGTGGATTTGAACGACGTTGTTCGAAACGTGGAGAAACTCTTCGAGGCGCAATTCAGCGCGGTGGGACGTCCTCCGATCACGCCGGAACTGCACTTAGCGGAGAATCTGCCGAAAATTCAAGCGGACGCGACACTGTTGCGCCGCGCGGTTGAGAATCTCATTTTGAACGCAATGGATGCCATGCCGGCGGGCGGCGTTCTGATGCTGAAGACGTCGGACGGCGATGGCGACGTCCATTTGGAAGTTTCGGACACGGGTACGGGATTAACGCCTGAAGAAACCGAGCGAATTTTTACTCCGTACTACACGACGAAGCAGCATGGCACCGGACTGGGTCTGGCTATCGTGCAAGCGATCGTCGCGGATCACGGCGGCCGCATCTCCGTGGAGAGTGAAACGGGAGTAGGCACTGCGTTCCACGTTGAGCTTCCTACCAGACCACCGCATCATCAAGCAGAACCTGTAGTGATCGAAGAAGAAACGCAAGAGGCGTAAACAGCCGTGCCGGCGAAAGCTCATATCCTGATTATTGATGATGACGCGAACACTCTCGCGTCGCTATCGCGCGCGTTTCGTCTGGCGGGACACGAGGCGAGCGTTTGCGACAACGCGGCGCGCGCAGTGGAACTGGCGAAGGCCGAGCGATTCGATCTGATTCTTTCCGATGTTGTGATGCCGGGGCGAGACGGAATCGCGCTGCTTGAAGATTTGAAGAATGCCGGAGTGGAGTCGACGATTGTGATGATGTCGGGTCAGGCGTCGATTGAAATGGCGGTGAAGGCGACGCGGCTGGGGGCCAGCGATTTTCTGGAGAAGCCGATTTCCACGGAGAAGTTGCTACTGACAGTGGAGAACGCGCTGCACTTGAAGCGCTTGGAGACTGAGAACCGCGATCTAAAGCGGCGGCTGGGGCGGCATCACATCGTATGGGCGAGCGCCGCGATGCGCGAAGTGATGGCGCAAGTAGAGCACGTGGCGGCCAGCGAAACACGGGTATGCATTCGCGGGGAGACAGGAACGGGAAAGGAACTTATCGCGCGCACTTTGCATGAGAAAAGCGCGCGTCGCGGTGGGCCGTTTGTGTCGTTGAATTGCGCGGCGATTCCGGCGGAGTTGGTAGAGACCGAGCTGTTCGGGCATGAGAAAGGTTCTTTTACCGGGGCGGCTGGGCGTCACATTGGCAAGTTCGAGCAGGCGCATCGCGGAACATTGTTTCTTGATGAGATTGGCGATATGCCCATCACGATGCAAGCCAAGCTGTTGCGCGTGCTGGAAGAAGGCGAAATGGAACGGATCGGGGGCGACAAGCCGATCAGCGTGGATGTACGAATCGTTGTGGCGACTCATCGGAATTTGGAAGAACACGTGCGACAAGGAACATTTCGCGAGGATTTGTACCACCGGGTGTATGTGTTTCCGATTGTTGTTCCGCCGCTGCGTGAACGCCGGGAAGATATTCGCGCGCTTGCGGAACATTTTGTGTGCCAGTTGAGCGAGCAGAACAATTGGAAGCCGAAAAAGTTTTCAGCGGACGCGATTGCCGAGCTGGAACGGTATCCTTGGCCGGGAAATGTGCGAGAACTGCGCAACGTGATTGAACGCGTGCTGCTGCTCGCTCCGGGAGACGCGGTGGAGGCGGCTACCGTCACGCGCGCCCTGCCGACGGCCGACCAAGGCATGGGGACAAACTTCGGCGGGGCTGCGGCGTTTATGACCGGCATGCTCAGCCAGCGCGTGGAGAACTTCGAACGCGAGACGCTACTCGCGGAGCTCAAGCGGAATCATAATCACATGACGAACACGGCCAAAGCGCTTGGGCTCGAGAGGAGCCACCTCTACAAGAAATGCCAGCAGCTTGGAATTGACCTTCGCGCTATTCGTTCGGAAACGTAAGCCGATCGATCTACTTCAAGACGGATTAATCCGAGTTCCACTATTCATTCGCCAGACCGTTTCATACCCTCTACTGCGTTCGCGATAAATCGGGATCCCGCGATTAACTTGAAGAAGTCAAAAGAGCCGGCAAGATGCCGGCGCTACGAAAACCGGTGTTTCGCGCGAATTGATGGCGTGCACAGACTGACTGGGCGTAGCTTTAGCGGGCGCAGCATGCTGCGCCCCCAAACGGGATCTTGCTAGGCGAGGCGCGTCTCGTCTCGTTCAATCGCGATTTATTTTGTAGCAGCCGCGGCGGCCATGGGGATTGCCAGCGGAGAGCCGTCTGTCTTGTCGAGCTTTAGGCCGAGCCACTCCGCGACCGTGGGCGCGACGTCTATCAAGCGCCCGTGATCTATCTTTCCGGGGCCGATAGCGGGGCCGTAGATAATCATGGAGGCGCGCATTTCCTTTCGATCGGGAAAGTATCCGTGCGTTCCACCCCCTCTGGATTTGCCTTGGAGATCTCCGGTGTAGCCGAACGCGAACGAAGTGCCGTCGGAAGCTTCCAGCGCAAGAAATGCATTTGGGTCGCCACCCATCGCGACGATCTGATCATGCGAAGCGATGCGCCGGATTCCGCTGCCTTCTGCGCCGACTAACGGGTCGAAAATACTGTGCAGCGCAGCGCGAGTGGCGTCGTCACTCGGATCTTTCACATAGATGTATGCGGAGCCGCCGTCGGTTATCTCGGCGGCTTTCCAATCGGTAATGCGGCCTTTCGTGTCGAGAGTGATCAGGTCTTTTTGTTTAAGCAAGACTCCGGGCCGCATTTCCTGGGAGATCGGAGCGAAGCCGTGGTCGGACAGAATCACGAGGACGGTCGTTTGCCAGGTGCCGGTTTTCTTCGCCGAGGAAATCAGACGGGCGATTTGTGCGTCGGCCGTTTCGGTGGCGGCATTCGCTTCGGGACTGAAGGGTCCTTTTTCGTGTTCCCAATGATCGACCATGGCCAAGTGCAAGAGCAGCAGATTGGGTTTGAGATTCTCGATGGCGTAACAGGCGGCATCGGTCCAAACGGGATCGGTTAAATCGAGCGGGGGAACATCGGTCTTAAAACTTGGAAACTCCGCAGCGATTTTTTCGAAGATGCCGCCGGTAGAAAGCGCGCGGACGAGTTTCATGTCTTCGGGGATGCTCGCGCGCCAATACTCGGGAATGTTGATGTCGGCTTGCGCGCCAGCGGTTACCGGCCAATGAATTAGGGCAGTTTTCAAACCTTCCTGACGGGCGACTTGCCAAAGCGTGGGTACGCGAATGTCTTCGGTGTACCAGCGCCAGCCTCCGGAATTTTGGCCGAGAGGGTCCCACGCGATGTTGGTGTAGATGCCGGTGGTTCCGGGGTTTGCGCCTGTGACCATGGCAGTGTGAGAAGGATAGGTGATGGTGGGCATCACGGATTGCACACCTTGGCTGGACGCGCCGTTGCGTACCATTTCGCGGAGCGTGGGTACCTTGAGACCGTGCGTATCGGGCTCGGTGTAAGTTTCCGGCTTCATGCCGTCGACGGTAACGATCAGAACGTGCTGAATGGGTCTCGCGGAGGAAGATTGCGCTGAAAGGGCTGCAGCGTCGACGCTCGCCTCACTTTTCGCGATTGAGTTTTGCGCGTGGGATGAAATTGCGACAAACAGGAAAAGTGTCGCGCACAGAACTGTCGCCGCTTTACGTCTCATTAGGCTGCCTCCGATGTTGAGCATCCCGTAAACAGTATCCAAGGAGCGGGCTGAAATTCAAGCACAGCAACGTTACGGGAATGTTGCAGGGTCTCGCGGCCGCGGGAATAGGCGCACGAGGAACAGGTGGGTTGGAAGATAGACCACGAACATTAGAAACAGGAGGACTGCGGCGAGGTGAAAAGGGGCGGGCCCCCAAGCGCGATGAAAAAATGGATCGGTGAATACATAATTGATATTCGTTTGGGGCGTGGAGGCCAGGCGCGATAACAGAACGGCCGGAATTGCGATGAGGCATTGTGTAATCCAACCGCGGCGATCATACCCGAGCCGATGCAAAGCCCACAGAAGCAGGACGGGCATGGCTACGTGGAAGAGAGAGAGCAGCCGCACCCACCGCGGGAATGTGGCGTCGAAGAGATATTCGGTGCCGCCGATTAGATGGTGGCCGGTAAGAAGTCTCCAAGCGGCGTCGGAGGCCCAGACGGTGTCGATTAGGAGCGAGGAAACGGCTTGGCTGGAGAGCAGAAGGGAATTATTGGTCCACAGGCTGATGCAGGTGAGAACTACCGCAACATCGCACAGATGCAGGAAATTTGCTGCGCCCCAAGTATACCAGTAAGCCGGAATCCAAATGGCCAGCCAGAGGAGGGCGCACCATCGCAGCCAAGCCGGAAGCGGAGCGCGAGTTGGAGCAGGCAAAGCCATTTTCTATAACTCGGCGGAATGCTAACAGAACGTCTGGGGAAAACACATTACGCGTGCGAACATGCAAAAATAATCGCGATGAATCCTGCGTGGCTGGGAGCTGGCGGACTGTGCGCGGCGGCGGGGACTTTCGCGTGGGCTGCGGTCGCTCCCTCTTCACAAATCTTCGGGCCGACCGTCCGTCGGCTGCACGATCCAACTGCGATTGCGCTTACTTTTGACGATGGGCCGAATCCGGCGATAACGCCAAGGCTTCTGGACTTGCTCGATCGACATCGCGCGAAGGCCAGTTTTTTTCTTATCGGCAGGAGCGTCCGCGCGTTCCCCGAGCTGGCGAAAGAAATCGCGAATCGTGGCCACGCGATCGGCAATCACACCGAAACGCACCCCGCCCTTACATTTCTATCTGCGCGGCGGATTACGCAGGAAATTGACCGCTGCGATGAGGCTGTTTTTGAGGCGAGCGGCAAAAAGTGCGTGTGGATGCGGCCGCCTTACGGTTATCGCAGCCCTTTGCTTGATGGAATTGTCAGGGGCCGACGCGGAGCAGGGGTAGTGATGTGGAGCGCGACGGCTCGGGATTGGAAATTGCAATCGCCACAGCGAGTGATTAAGCACTTGTGCCGCGTGCGTGGTGGCGATATCGTTCTATTGCACGATGGCGATCATCGCGTGGCCGAAGGAGATCGCCAGCATACGCTGGAAGCAATGGAGTACTTGCTACCGCGCTGGAGAGATGCAGGGTTGCGCTGCGTAAGCTTGGACGAGACCTAAGATGTCAGGGCGGGTTGAACGATGGATGAGAAAAGGTATTACGACGAGAAAGAAGAAACGAAGCAGATGACGCTGGTGTGTGTCCATTGCCGCCAGGAAAACGCTTATCCGGTGCGCTATATTGTGCGGACAAAGAAGGCGCAAGTGCCTCCGGGAGGCAACGAAGACGATCGCGCGAAATTTGCGAAGGCCAGGTCTTATATGGTGCGGGTCGACAATATGGTGGCCTGCCGGAATATCCGCTGCCGCAAGAGGTTCGAACTTACCGGGCAAAGTGTTTTTCTGATCTAGCTTGGTATTCAACGAAGCAGGAGTGCGGACGGCGAGGAAATTCGCGAGGATTTAAATCGAGTTTCGATCTTCCCTGGAATGGCCGCGAAGAACCGGCGTGGCTCCGTCCAAGATTTTGCGAATTTTTTCAGCGAGGGCCTTCAGATTAAACGGTTTCTGGAGGAATTCCATGCCTCCTTCGAGCACTCCATGACGAAACACACTGTCGTCCGTGTACCCTGAAATGTAGAGGATCTTCAAATCGCGCCGCGAGGATGCAATTTGGGCTGCGAGTTCGCGGCCGCTGAGGCGCGGCATTACAACGTCGGTAATCAATAGTTGAATGGTCCCCGGATGTGAGGCGGCAATTTCCAGCGCCTCAACTCCGTCTGAAGCTTCGAGCACGGAATACCCGCAATTCGACAGATATTCGTGGACTAGCTCGCGGACGCTTTGCTCGTCTTCCACGAAGAGAATGGTTTCCGTCCCGGACGAGGGAGGAGCGACAATTTTCTTCGCAGCGGGGATTTCAGAGAGTGCGGCAACTCTCGGCAAATAGACCTTGAATGTGGTGCCATGATCGAGCTCGCTGTAGACCCAGATGTACCCACCGCTTTGTTTTACAACGCCATATACCGTGGCGAGCCCCAGACCGGTGCCTTTGCCGGGTTCTTTTGTGGTAAAGAAAGGCTCAAAGATACGGGCCTGGGTTTGAGGGTCCATGCCGCAGCCGGTATCGGTGACGGTCAGCATCACGTAGGGACCGGGTTCGAATTCGACGATGGCGTGTTGAGCGGTGTAATTTCTGTCGAGCTCGATACCGGAAGTTTCAATGGTGAGGCGGCCGCCGCCGGGCATGGCGTCTCGCGCGTTGACGACTAGGTTCAAAACGACTTGCTCGATCTGACTGGGGTCGGCTTTGACATTCCCAAGCTTCGCTCCGGGCAAAAAGGCGAGCTCGATATTCTCGTCGATCACTCGAGAAACCATTTGAATCATTCCGCCGACTACTTCGTTTAGGTCCAGCACGCGAGGCTGAAGGACTTGTTTGCGGCTAAAAGCCAACAATTGGGCGGTCAGTGATGCTGCACGCTCAGCAGCGGTCTGAATTTGCTCAACATTCGAGCGCTGAGGGGAACTCTTCGGCATGCGGTCGATCAACATTTCCGCATGTCCCTTCACGACCATCAACAGATTGTTGAAATCGTGGGCCACGCCTCCGGCAAGTTCTCCTACGGCCTGCATTTTCTGCGCTTGACGCAGCTGATCGGTAAGATGCTTTCGGTCGGTGACGTCGAGTGCGACGCCGATGACACCGATTAATTCTCCTTCGTTACCTCTCAGCGGTTGCACGTAGGATTCTAAGACACGGTTTTTCCACTGCAATTCGTAGGTTACGGACTCGCCGTTCAGGGCTTTCTTGTGCGCGGCTATGGATGGGAATTCAGGGTCGCGAGTTTGGAAGTATTCAAAAAGGGTCTTTCCCGCGAGCTCATTGGAGCGCAATCCAAGTGGTTCGAGACCGGCGCCGACCGCGGAGGTATAGCGCAGTTTCGTATCCGTGGTCCACAGTATGGCCGGCATTTTTTCCATCATCACGCCGAGCCGGGTACGCCCCTGCTGTTCGTCCAATTGAACTTTTTCAAGATCCTCGAGCATGGCGTTGATAGCCGTACCGAGATAAGCGAGTTCATCCTTGCCGCGGACTTCCAGACGAGCGGAGAGGTTTCCGCTGGCTCCAATGTGCGTGATTCCATCGCTCAAATTGGCGACGCGCGAAAGTATTACCCGCTCCAGGAGGTATAGGGTACCGGAGCCGAATAGCAGGCCAGCGGCTATGAGCAATAGCGAGAACTGAAGCAAAGTCGTGCGACCCTGCTCATAAATCGTTCGCAGAAGAATGATGCGAAGCACTATTGCGGGCTGCCCGTAAATATCGTTCAGCTCTTCATGCGCATCGAGGGAATCTTGATCCAACGCGCGGATTTGCACCGAAGGTCGATCAGAAGCGGTGCTGGGCACGGTCCGAAATTTAGTACTGAGATTTCCGTTGTCCAGGCGCTCGACAAAGAGGGGGATGTGGATCATCTCAGAAAGATGTTTAACTTCGGCAGAGTCGAGCTCTCGCCCCATGATCAAAGTGCCGGCGATAGGCCCCTTGGCGTCGCTGGTAACCACCGGCCTGGAATCTACGAGAACGGGGCCGTTCTTGAGCATGAGTATTCCCATGACCCTGCTAGTTATGGTTTTATGGCTGATTAGCAACGAGCCGGATTTCAGATTTTCGTCGAACCCCTCGGGAACCGGGCGTTCGCCGCCGTTAGCGAGATCGAATCCTTTTGAGAGAACTTTGTGACCTGAGTTGTCAGTGATGACGACGAAACTTACCTGGAGTTCCTGAAATGTCGGTGCCGGGAATTCAGATTTGACATATCCCGGATTCCTGCCGAGCACATAGGCGTAAGTCTGATCCCAGGCGGCGTACTCACTTGTAATGCGATCTAGGGTGTTCAGCTCGTTTGTTAGTGCGCTGGCAGCGCGATCGAGGTTCTGACCGGCAAAATCTTCCTCCAAGCGCGCATATCCGCGTAACAAAAGAATGCGGGAAATTAAGAACAGACTGCCAACGGCTGCGAACATGGTAAGGGCAATAATCAGCAGAGTCTTCTGCCGCAGCGATGACGGAAGGTGAAATATTCCTATGCCTTTCGATCCCAAGTCCGGCCTCCCAGTTAGTATATCCGGCGCAGAGATAACACAGGGCTAAGCGTGTCGTAGTCGTACATGTGCCCTGGCCCGAGAACTGGGAGAGAGCTGGAAAAGAAGGGTTCACGGGGGTATGCTGCGGTACATCCCGGGGACGCCGGGGGGCATCATTTGGACATGTGGTATTGGGGGCAGCACATGAGAAACTCGCTCCGTTTGCAATTCGCAAGCGCGGTTGCCTTGGCAATTTTGGGGTTGAGCGGTATCGCGACTGCGCAGCAGGATGGGCCTTTGCCTCCGGCGCCAGCTGCGCAACCGGCAGCGCAGAGTCCTGCTGGACAAAATTCGCCTGGATCATCAACATCTGCGCAACCAGCTACGGCAACTTCCCCGCAGGGATCGAACCCATCCGTAGCGACGTCATCTTCCGGGTCCGATGGTGCAGCGCCGGCAGTGGTTCCAGCCTCGAAAAGTGCGAATGTAAAAATAGAGGTGCCCGGTGGAACACACATCCCCCTGGTTTTGCACAATGCGATTTCGACTCGCAGCGCTCGGCCGGGGGATCCCGTCTATTTTGAGACACTTTTTCCCGTAATGATCGATGGACACGTGGCAATTCCGGCGGGATCTTACGTTAGCGGTGAAGTGACGGAATCGAAGCGTCCGGGGCGTGTTAAGGGGCGCGGCGAGTTGATGATTCGGCTGAAGACGCTGATCCTTCCCAACGCGTACATGGTCAATTTGAATGCGGTGCCTAGTAATGCGGGCTCGGGCGGCAACGAGACGACAAATAATGAGGGCAAGATCATTGGAGATTCCAATAAGGGCGGCGATGTTGGCACAGTTGCGAAAACCACTGCAGCGGGCGCTGGAATTGGAGCCATTGCGGGACGAAGTGCGGCAGGCGCTGGGATCGGCGCAGGAGTGGGAGCGGCCGCAGGACTGATGGCGGTATTGTTGACTCGCGGGCCCGAAGCCGAGCTTCCGCGAGGCTCAACTGTTGAAGCCGTGCTTGACCGTTCAATCTTGCTTGACGCCGACAAAGTCCAATTTACAACTCCGGGGCAAGCTTCGACACTTGCGGGACCGCCGAACCGCGAACCATCGCGTAGCATTCCTTTCTAAATTTTCTCCATTCAAGAAATAGCGGCAGTGTGCTTACGGATATTCGTTTGAGTGGTCCGCTCGGAGAACCGCAGCGGTGAGAAGATTGCCGCAGCATTCATCGTTTTGTTCAGAATCCAATCGCGAACAATTTTGGCGGTAACTGGAGCGAGAAGAATTCCGTTCCTATAATGGCCGGTGGCTATGAACAAGCCTTCTATGTCGGTGGGACCCAGGATGGGAAGGTTATCGGGAGTTGCCGGGCGCAGACCTGCCCAGGTTTCCACTATTTGCGCGTTTGCAAGATTGGGCGCTAGTTCGATCGCGGCATTCAGAATTTTGCGGATGCCGCCCGCGGTGACACGCTTGTCGAAGCCGACTTCTTCAAGTGTGCTGCCGGCAACGATGCGTCCGCCGAGCCGCGGGACAAGATAACCGCGCTCCGTGCGAAGTACACGTTGCAAGCGAACTTCGGGAGAGGTCAACGCGAGCATCTGTCCACGGACCGGTCGAGTAGGCGCGTAGCGTGAGAGCCAACTGTCTTCGACTGAATTTTTGCCGGCAAGAGTGGAAGAATGACATCCCGCGGCTACTATCACGGCCTTTGCTGAAATCTCATCGCCGCCCGCGATCAATCCCGTACAGGCTGCGCCTTGGCGCAGCAAGGAAGTCACATGGCAGCCAGAGCGAATTCCAACTTCGCGACGACGAAGACCAGCCAGCAGCGCAGCTATAAGCAGCCGAGGATCGACTGTGGATTCCTCCGGGAGCCATGCAGCTGCTCCTGCAGCGGGGCCAATCGCGTTTTCCATTTCGCGTGCAGTTTCCAGCGGGACGGATTCAGTTACGATGCCCAATGACCGGAGTTCCGCGAGCATTTTGTCGCGTTCCGCCTCTCCTTGAGAGCCGGGGAAAATTTGAAGCGCGCCTTCAGAAGCAAAGTGCGCGTGGAGGCCGGAAGCTTCTTGGACGGCGGCGATAAAATTCGGATACAGCCGCAAACTTTCTTTCGCTAGGGGGACAATCGGCAGCGCCTCGGGGGAGTCCGGAGCGGGCGAGAGCATTCCCGCGGCTGCCCAACTGGCGCCGCGACCGGGTTCTTCGCGATCCAGGAGAACAACATCAAGTTTTTCGGCTGCCAGCTCAAACGCGATTGAGCTGCCTATAATTCCGCCGCCGATGACTGCTACGTCGAATACTTTCACACATTCATATTAGCAGGTATTTTTTGCGAAGAACTGCGTCGCGATTACAGGAAGGCTCATTGAAGAGCAGCGGACTTCCGGCTAGAGAGAGTCGACCAGTTCGACCGAAAGAAGACGGGCTTTTTGCGCGAGATTTTGCGCGCGCGGCCAGTCACCGGCTTTGCTTGCCTCGTGAGATTGCGACACAAAGCTGCGTATTTTTTCGACCAGGTCGCGTTGCGCGGCGCTGAGGGTCTTGTCGGCAGATAGTTGAAGGTTTTTGTCCGCTTCTTTTATGTCTTCCTCTGTCTTGCGGGAGTACGACACCTGGTCGTTGGGAGACATTTCCGGTGATATCTGCGGCGCAGGCGGGCGGGTCTGCTCTGGTGTCTCGGTTGATTGAGGCTCGGCGGTTTGTTTGTGCGGAGGAGGAGCAGGCTTCGAGTGCGTTGGAGTTACAGACAGAGGAGCGGTCTCTGTGGGAGGCGGAGCCGGCGGAGGCGCTTCTGCGACTTCCGGGGGGGTAGCGGTGGTATCCGGAGCGATGTTAGTAATTGGTCTGGAATCGACAGGCTGCGGCCGAGGAACCGCCGCAACGGACGGAGAGGCTTTGACCGTCTTCTCGCAACCGGTGATTGCGAGGGACAACCCGCAAGCCAAAAGAGCGAGCAGGCTTGTGACTTTCGTGTTGCGGCTGGGCATTTACCTTTTTTCTTCAGCGAAGGGCTGGCTGAAGTCGCGGAGTTTTCCGGCCGAGGCGTCCATGGAGCGAGCCAACGGCAGTTCGACACGGAAGGTAGTTCCGCGCCCGACCTCCGAATCAAATTCTATCCGACCACTGTGCAACTGTACAAATCGAAACGTATTGGCCAGTCCAATCCCGGTACCCCCGGGCCTGGTGGTAAAAAACAGCTGAAATATCTTCTTTTGATCTTCCGGAGAGATGCCTTTGCCGGAATCAGCGACAGAGATGACTGCGGCTTCGCCGCTTCGCCGAAGACCCAGGGTAATTCGGCCTCCAGAGGTGGTGAAATCGCATGCATTCAGCAATAAATTCAGAACGGCCTGATGAATGAGCTGACTATCGACGAGTACGGGCGGAAATTCGGTGGGTAGATCCACTCTCAATTCCACACCGGCTCGTGCGATAGACGGGCGTGCTGCGTCCAGAACTTCGTCCAGCAACAAACGAAGGTCGGTTTCTTCGAGCTTAAGTTCCACCGGCTTGGTGAAATTGAGGAATGTTTTGACGGCGCGATCGAGGCGGTCAATTTCGCTGTCGAGCATCTTGACAGCCTGCTGCGCTTCGGGTTCGACGGGCATGTTGGCCTTGAGAACTTCCAGCCAAAGGCGCATGGAATTAAGCGGATTTTTCACTTCGTGAGCGACGCCGGCGGTAACGCGTCCCAGGGCAGCGAGACGTTCGGAGACGTGAAGCTGATTCCCGATGCGCTCGATTGATTCAACGTCACGCAGGGTAACGAGCGTGCCCATGCGCACTCCATGCTCGCGAATAACCTGAGCGCTGAGGCCCATTCGCTGTGAGCCATTCGGGCCCTCCAGCGTTACTTCCATATTATCGACCGGAATGATGTCGTCTCCTTCTACGCCCAAGACGCCGCGAATCGGATGGCCGACAGGAAAAATCTCGCTGATGCGGCATCCCCGAAGTTCGTCAGGACGGCCACCGAGGAAATTTTCAACAGATGGGCTAACGAGGACAGCGCGGCCGTTGGCATTGAAGAGGAGCAATCCGTCCTCCAGGCCGCTCATAACTTGGTCAAGGTTCTCGCGCAGGGTACTGAAGATTTCTCGGACGTCGCGCAGTTGTTTTCCGATGCCGACGATTTTCGTGCTCACAATGCCAAGTTCATCCCCGCGTTGAACGGGTTCCATATCGAATTCACCCGCGGAGATACGGTCCAACTGAGCTGAAATGCGGTCGATCGGCGAAAGGACGATGCGGCTAGCTACGAAAGCGAGCATCGTTGAGATTAAGACCGCGCCCAAGGCGTACCAACCTGCGGACCACAGCAACGACGAGATGTCGTTGCGAATCAGCGCCGAGGAAAGTCCGACGCGAACGTCACCAAAATGTTCGGGGCCCAAGTTGAAGGGAAGCGTATCCTCGAACACCTGAGGAGGACCGTAGAGCGTACGAAGCTGCTGGAAAAACCCGCCACGCACAAGCGAGGAGACTCCCGGCCGTACCGGAACTTTCTGTCCTCGCAGCGAAGAGTCGCTTGAAACTAGAACGACGCCGTCGCGATCACTAATCGTAATCTCGTAAATCAGCGGCGAATAGCCAATCGCAGATTCGATCAACGAATTCAGCGAACTGCTGCCGTCGAACGAGCGCCGAGCATATTCGCGGAGGTCGGCGGCGCTTGGCGAGCTTGGGGAGTCGCCGCGCTCGGCGGCGTCAGCGAGGGCATTCTTGCAAGACTGGAAAACTTGCTGCGCGATAAAACGAGCGCGATCATCCGCCTGGCGAAGGGTTTGTCGCGTGAGCCGGGCTATATAGAGTGCCGAAACGGCAGTAACGACCGCCAGCACAAGAAACGAGACTGCGAGGGTGAATTTAGTTTTCAGGCTGAGACGCATTGATCCGCCCCGCCTCGTACTCTTTTAATTTGTTATGGAGTGTCTTCAGGCTGATTCCGAGCAACTCAGCGGCACGAGTCTTGTTCTGGCTGGTGGCCGCCAGAGTCTGCAAGATCAATTCGCGCTCGGCGGCGTCGACTGTCGTTCCGACTGGAAAGCGGATCCCGGCGAGCCCGGAGTTGGTGGTTGCCGGGGTACGGCCGAAGTCCGGCGCGAGATGCTGCCGTGCCACGGTTCCGCGGTCAGAGGCGATAGCGGCCCGCTCGAGCGCGTTACGCAATTCGCGAACGTTTCCCGGCCAGGGATAAGATTTGAAGAGGTCCATGACGTCTGCGCCCACGCCGGTAACTTTCTTATGATGCTTCGCAGATATGTCGGACAACAAATGCTCGACGAGAAGCGGAAGATCTTCCTTGTGCTCGCGCATGGGCGGCAGATGAATGTGAAAAACGTTCAAGCGGAAGTAGAGGTCTTGGCGCAAATGGCCATCGGCGACAGCTAGTTCCGGGTTCTTATTTGTAGCCGCCAGCACTCGAACGTCGACCGGAGTTTCCACTTTGCTGCCGAGCCGGCGAACCTTGCGGTCTTCGAGAACTCGCAGCAGCTTAGCCTGAGTTTGGGCGGGCATTTCGCCGATCTCGTCAAGCAGGAGAGTGCCGCCATCGGCGAGCTCGAAACATCCGATGCGACGCTCGGCGGCGCCGGTGAAAGCGCCTTTCTCATGGCCGAAGATTTCGCTTTCCATAAGTGATTCGGGGATGGCCGAGCAGTTGATGGCTACGAAAGGACGTTCTGCGCGTGGAGAGAGCATGTGAATGGAGCGGGCCACCATCTCTTTTCCTGAGCCGGTTTCGCCGGTAATAAGAACGGAGGCAGTGGAAGGCGCGGCCATTTCCACTTGGCGCATAACATCCTGCATCGCCGGCGAAGTCCCGACGAGGACACCGAGTTTGCCGGCGCTTCGCAGATCGCGAGTCAAGGCGGCTACGGCTTGCTGATCGCGAACGCGTCCAAACGCGCGATCGAGGAGGGCACGCAAGACGGGGGGCTTAAGAGGTTTTTCGATGTACCAATAAGCGCCGGCTTCTATGGCCTGCACGACGCGTTCGTCGCTGCCGCGTCCGGTTATGATGATCACGGGAATTCGCTGAATTTCTTCGCCGAGATGAGCGAGTAAATCCAAGCCATTCATTCCGGGAAGCTCGACGTCGGCAAGTATCACACTCGGCTGAAAATCTTGAAATTTGGCAAGCGCTTCTTCGCCGCTGGCGACGCCCAGTACCTCGAAGTTCCACTTGTGGAGGAGGGCTTCGTAGCCCTTGCGGGCGTTGTCTTCGTCCTCAACGATCAATATGCGTTGCTGCGATGGCTTCTCTGGTGGCATTAACAACTGAATCTACCAGCAGTTCCCTGTAAATCCAAGGGAACACACCACGCGCGGGAGATTTGAGTGGCGTGGCTAAAATCAATGTGGGGTTAGGTGTGGCCAACGCGGAGGGGACGTTCGAGTATCAGCTCGAGCTTCATATTTTCGGCAAGAGTGAGCTCCTGGCCGATCCCGGAGGTGACCATAAACGCAGTAGCGGCACCGATGGCCGCGCCGATTGCGGCATCTTTATCATTGTGAGCAGCCATACCGACAGCACCACCGGCAAGTGCGCCCGCAGCAGCGGCTTCTGCCTCGGTTTGATGATTGCTTGCAGTAGCTTCGATTTCACCTTCATGTTGGTAAAGCACTCGGATGGAATGAATGCCTGGAGTGTCGATCAGCTCAGCGACGAGAGGAACCCAGCCGTCACGAGTGCGGATATCGTCAAAAGCGAGCCACAGCTTGGCGCGACCTGTCTTGCCGGCAGCGAGAACCTTGTCGATATGGCCGCGAACTTCAGCGCCCACGGGCAAAGTTGTTCCGTCCGCGGTGACGATTTCATTCAGAGTTCGAGCCGTAAAATGTTTGCCGGCCTTGTCATCTTTGGTGCTGAGCTTTTCCTGAAGCGAGACCAGGAAGCGAGTCCCTGCGTGAACTTCATAGGGCGCGGGGCTCTGTGAGCCTGAATCTTGCGCTTGAACTCGCGATGGTAATACTGAGAAAGTCAAAAAAAACGCTGCCAACATAAGCACTGTTCCGCGAGCCATCAATGCCTCCGTATCTCGATTTATTAAACGCTTTCGCAGAGAGAAAGCGCAAAGTGCCTGCACTGCTCCATCAGATGACGTTTGAGCAGCTTGAGTGGCCTAGACCCACAACAAACAAAACCCGTCTTGGGCGAATAAGTTGCAAAAAAAAGTACTGGAACTGGCAGGCGTGAATTATACTCGTGCCGCTTCGGCGACTTGCCGAAGGGCAAGTAGCTGCCAGTCTTGTTAGGTCCCGGCGTCGAGTCTAGGGGTGCATAACGCTCCCGAATTGTGCCGTCATCGTAAGATTGCCGCTTCAACGCCCGTCACAAAGTCGATGCAAGCGATTTGAGGAGGGGGAATGAGATTCGGAGTCCGTGGAGTAGTACTATTCTTTATCGTCCTCTTTTTCGTTACCACGCCGACCTTTGCAGACGACGACAAGCCGAAGGACAAGAATCCCGCCACAGCGGCCGCACCTGCCAGCGATCCAAACGCGAAGAAGGACGTTCCTCCGCCTGACGCAACAGCCGCGGCGGATCCCGGAGCGGCCTCCGCGATGGCTGCGCCGCCGACTGCTGCGTCCAACGCTTCCGACGATGAAGGAACGACCCAGCAGCGCACATGGACACCGATGCCCGCTTTGGATGGAACACCGGGATTGTTTACTCTCGGGACCGGCGACACGCTTCCGAAGCATGGATTCGACATCGTCGCGGGAGTTAATAAATTCTCGCGGATGCCGGGAGACATCACGGTGCTTCAGGTGGTCCCGTCATTTGGGGTTGGAATTACAAATTGGTTCACGGCGTTTCTTTCGATCAATGCAGATGAGCACATTCACGTGGGCCAGCCGAGTTTGTTGAGCTTGAACTCGACAAACGGCCTGCAATATCTGAATACAATTTATAGTCCTTTTCTCCCGTGCAACATACCGGCGGCGTGTCCGCCTGCTTATGTGGAGGATTTTCCGTTTGCAGCGCACAGCAACGGCGGCTTCGGGGAACTGGATTTGGGATTCAAGATTGGGTTGTTGTCCGAACGGCGAGGAAAACCATTCAGCCTCTCGATTCGCAACGACTTTTATATTCCAACGGAGACAGGGTTTTCGACACTGCTTTCGAACGGAGTGCAAACCGGGAAGTTCAACTACGGCATCGGTCTGGAAGCGAGCAAGACCCTGTTCCATCACAGCATTTTGGCGACGATCAACTGGGGGTACCGCTTCGAGCGTCAATCGACATTCACCGTCGATTTTTCCGGCGTAGATACGCGGGGGATTTTGAAGACTGCCGACCAGATGCCCATCGGAGTGGGCCTGGAGATATTTCCCGGCAAGCGTTTCCAGATCATATCGGAATATGATGGCCTGATTTATGTGGGGAAGCCGATACAGAATACGACCTTCGGCGCACGCGATCCTGTGGACAGCTTGATGGGGTTCCGATTGTACGCGCTGAAGAACCTGGCGCTGGATGTAGCCTATCGTTACAACTTGAATTTAACAAACCATCAGGATCGTAATGGTTTTGTCATCAAGGTGGCGTTTGCGCGCTGGCCGGAAAAGCCGCTGCCGCCGGACAGTGTTACGGCTGCGTGTTCCGCGGATAAAGCGACGGTAATGGAAGGCTCGAACGATTACGTCACAGCCACAGTTGCGGCGAGCGATACCAACGGACGTCCGCTAAATTATTCCTGGACTGCATCAGGCGGGAAAATCGTCGGCATAGGGCCGTATGTCCGATGGGATTCGACTGGAGTGGCTGGAGGCAGTTACGTCTTAACCGCGCGTGTGGATAATGGCGCGGGAAAAGTCGCGAGCTGTTCGAGTTCGGTCGCAGTGCAGCCGAAACCGGTCGCAGCGCCCACGATGAGTTGTACTGCGAATCCTGCGACAGCGATCGCGGGCGAACGCCCGACAATTACAGCGACAGTGAACGATCCTTCGGGGACGCCGATCACCTACACATGGCAGGCAAACGCCGGGCAGATTGTTGGAAACGGCGCGAGTGTGCAGTTTGATACCTCGGGTCTGGCGGCAGGAACTTATACGATCACAGGCCGCGCGGAAAACGGCGTTCACAGCGCGTGCGATTGTTCTACGACTGTCACGGTACAGGCGCCCGCGCCTGCTCCGGAAGCAAGCAAAATCAGCGAGTGCTCTTTTGCACTGAACAGCGCTCGCGCGGATAACGTGTGCAAGCGAACGTTAGATGATGTTGCGGTTCGTTTGCAAAACGATTCGAAGGCGAAGATCGTTGTGGTGGGTTACGCAGAACCGAAGGAACGAGGTTCGCAGAAACTCGCGACAGAGCGGGCCGAGAGCGCCAAAAAGTATCTGAACGAGAAAAAGAGCGTGGATACTTCGCGGGTTGAACTGCGTACGAACGGTGAGGCTGGAAAAGAAGGGCGGCGGGTTGAAATCATCCTGGTGCCGGACGGGACGACTTACTAGAGACTGAGAGGGCCGACAGCGTTCGGTCCCTAAATTGCACCATACATCCTCGTTTGCCGAAGCGGATTGTGCCTGGCACACAAGCGTCGGCATCTAAATGACATGAGTCTCCGATTTTATCGATGGCTAGTAGTAATGGCCGTTTTCCTCAGTTTGTTTTCCCTTTCTGGAAGAGCGTTTGCACAGACTTGGACACCGATCGGGCCACTGGGTGGAGACGTGCGCTCGCTTGCGGCTGATCCATCCCGAGCCGGAGTGCTCTATCTTGGAACTGCAGACGGGTACATTTTTGGATCGCAGGATGCGGGTGAACACTGGCAATCGCTAGGACTGGTAGGGCCAACCAAAGGCGTTATCACGGCAATCATCGTGGATTCCGCCGATTCCGGAATGCTTTTTGCTTCCATGTGGACGCAAGAAGCTAGCGGGGAAGGTGGCGGAGTTTTTGTGAGTGCTGACCGCGGAAGGACGTGGAAGGAAACGAGCCTCGCGGGTCACGCAATTCGCGCGCTGGTGGAATCGGTATCAGACCCCGACGTGCTGGTCGCCGGGGCGCTTGATGGCGTTTTTCGCTCGAACAATCTCGGAAAAGATTGGGAACGGATCACACCTTTGGGGGATTCGGAGCTGCGCAACTTTGACTCTCTCGAAATCGATCGACGGAATCCCGAGATTATTTATGCCGGAACATTTCACCTTCCCTGGAAAACAGTGGACGGCGGGAAAAACTGGATGCCGATCCATAGAGGGATGATTGACGATTCGGACGTTTTGAGCTTGACGCTGGACGCGTCGAATTCTCGGCGAGTATTTGCCAGCGCGTGCTCTGGAATTTATCTTAGCGAAGACTCCGGTTCGCACTGGAAGAAGATCGAAGGCATTCCTTTTTCGTCGCGCCGCACGCCGGTTATTAGACAGGATCCGTCGCATTCGGCGGTGCTGTTTGCCGGAACTACCGAAGGGCTTTGGAAGACGATCGACGGAGGCGCCCGGTGGCGGCGTATCTCTCCGGGAGATTGGGTCATCAACGCGCTTTTGATTGAGCCAAACGTACCGTCTGAGCAAGCCCACAGCGATGCCGCGTCTTCGATGACCGGAGATGCCGAAGACGAAACTCGCGTGTTGGTCGGAACTGAGCAGCGCGGAGTTCTTGCGAGCGATGACGGCGGAAATCATTTTCGGGAACTGAACGAGGGTTTTCACCACAGACGAATTGTTTCGTTGGCCATTGACGGCGAACAGTCTGGACGCGTTGCAGCCGTTCTCGCGAACTCGCCAGATTCGCCGGTCGAATCCGAAGATGGCGGCCGCACTTGGACCACGATCAGTGATGGTTTGGGCGGGGCTGTAGTGGCACGAATCTTTTCTTCGCCGCGAGGTTGGTTAGCGGCACCGGCGTCGGGTGGTCTGGATAGGTTTGACTTCCGCACTCGAAAGTGGACCCGAATTGGAACTCTCGCAGAAAAGTCCGAACGTTTAGCTGCCAACACCGAGCGACCGGTATCTTCCACTCGACGATTTGATGCCGTAGTGAATGACTTAGTGTGCGGCGACTCCGAATGCTTGGCAGCGACTCAAGAGGGATTATTTTTGACGTCCGATGGGGGCGATACGTGGGCCGCGCTTCCTTTCTCGTCAGCTAATTTGCCGGTGAATTCAGTTCGGATATCGAGGGACTCGCAGAGACTGCGAATCGTTTCTTCGAACGCGATGGTTTTTTCGGAGGATGCGGGTCGCACTTGGAAATGGCACGATCTTCCGCTCGATTCGGGCGGCGTGATGCGCCTTGAATGGACGACCGAAGGCACGCTTTTGGCAGCCGCAAAAAACGGACTGTACATTTCCCGGGACGATGGGAGCAGATGGGAAAAGCTCCAGTATGGATTGCCCGCGTCAGCACCCGATGGTCTGCTGATTCGTCCAGGTGTCTGGCTAGTTTCGGTTCGGGATCGAGGGCTGTTCATTTCTCGAAACGACGGCGCGAGCTGGTCGCGCGTGAAGGAATTAGACGGTTGGAGCGCCGACGATCAATTCACGATGCTGGCAAACGGGATAGATGGGGAAATCGTATATGCCGGCTCGGCGAATGATGGCCTGTATATTTTGAATTTGCTTGGACAATCTGTGCCCGGAAGAATCGAGTCAACGTCTTCCGGAAAATAAGTTCTGAAACGAAGCCGACTGAAACCATAGTGGGATATTCGGGCTCTGTTGCTTCCCGATCTTGCATGTGCGCTATTTCACGTCGGTGCGAGCACTTGCCGAGAATCCGTAGTATTACGACTTGTTAATCGTTCCAAATCGACACTAGACTCCGCTTCGCAACCACTCCTTGCAGAATCTAAAGCCTTTGATTTCAGGAGATCGACCACTGTTCCCAAGTGGTATTAGTTTTGCATTGGTAACAGTGCACTTACCGACGCATGGAGAGGAACTAAACTAATGGCGAGTGGAACTGACGCGAGCTTTGCATCTGAGCGAGCTGTGCCGGTTACGGTCCTGATTGTGGATGATGAGGATACGACCAGAAACCTTTGCCGGGATGTGGTGAGCGAATCCGGTTTACGAACGAAATTGGCCGCGACTACCGAGCAAGCGCTGGACATTCTGGACCAGTCAGCGGTGGATATTGTGATCACTGATCTGCGCGTGCCGCAACTTGGCGGAATTGAACTACTCAAGCGCGTGAAGGAAACCTATCCGGAAGCGGCCGTAATGGTGTTGACCCAGTACGGAACGATTGAGAGCGCCGTAGAGGCTACGCGCATGGGCGCTGCGGACTATGTAACGAAGCCATTTCATATTCCTGAATTGCGCAGCAAGCTCGACAGAGTGGTGCGCTTGCTGGAAGTGAACCAGGAAAATCGCATACTGCGTGAACAGCTTCGGACCCGGCCGGGCTTTGCGGGATTGATCGGCGTTTCTCCGAAGATGCAGCGCGTGTATCGGCTGATCGAAAAGGTGAGCCAGCATACTTATCCGGTGCTTATTTTAGGTGAGAGCGGAACCGGGAAAGAACTGGTTGCGCGCTCGATTCATTTTTCGGGCGTGCGGAAAGCAAAGCCATTCGTCCCGGTTGATTGTTCTGCACTGGTGCCAACGCTGATCGAAGCGGAACTGTTTGGGTACGTAAAAGGAGCGTTTACCGGTGCAAATCAGACCAAGCCGGGGTTAATGGAAGTGGCGGACAACGGCACACTGTTTCTCGATGAGATCGGGGACCTGCCTGTGGACTTGCAGGCAAAACTGCTGCGTGCTCTACAGGAGAAGGAAATCAGGCCGGTAGGTTCGACCGCCCGGCTGCCTCTTTCGGTGCGAATCATTGCCGCTACAAATCGAGATCTCGAGACGGCTGTTCGGCAGGGCGGGTTCCGGCAGGATCTTTATTTTCGGTTGAATGTAGTTCAAATCAAGTTGCCGCCTCTGCGCGAACGAAAGAGTGACATTCCTATACTCGTGAATTCGTTTCTTGAGAAATACTCCGAGGCTCACGGCAAGACTCGCACAATTTCGGAGGACGCCATAGCGCGTTTAATGGGTTATGACTGGCCCGGCAACGTGCGAGAACTTGAAAATGCTATCGAGCGGGCCATGGCTCTGGGTTCCGGGCCGATTTTGCATGTAGGCGATCTTCCATCTAATCTTCAACAAGCCACGGGTGAACGGTTACCGCAGAATGATGAACTGCTACCGCTCGAGGAACTTGAACGGCGGGCGATTCTTCGCGCCTTACGCGAATCCAGCGGAGACAAGCTAGCGGCTGCCAGAATTTTGGGCATAGGTAAGACGACTCTCTATAGAAAGTTGAAGCAGTACGAGGTTCAATCGCAAACGACTTCGTAAAAACCCTTCCAGCAAACTGGTGCGCTTTGTCCCGCGCGTAGAACGAGGCGAAATTCCTGCAGAGGGAGAGACTGTTTCGAAGCGGGAATAGTGTACCCGATCAATTGCCCTCAATTCTTCCAACGTATTGATAACTAATGACATAGAAATTGCCTGACATGGTCAAGTTTATGCATTGGATTGTGCATGGCAATCGACTCGGCCAAGAGCAGGAAATTAGTCTGGAGATTGATTCGCCGCGCTTTGGATTACGGCGTGGCTGTCGGCGCAGCGCTTCTCTGCGGTTATTGGATTATCGAGGTGCGCTGGTGAAGGCACGATGAATACCGCAGGGGGAATGGGAGGAAATGGGCGCAACGACTCGCATACTTCTGCAAACTCGGAACGCGTGCGGGCGAATGCGCTTCCACTATTTGCGGACGTTGGATTCAACACGGTGTTTGACACGAGCGGAGAGGCCTTAATCGTCGCAGATCGGAAGGGATTGATTCAGCGGGCAAATCTGAGAGCGCGGGAACTTCTGCATCTAAAAGACTCGTTTATATCACGCGCCGGGTTGCTGGATTTCTTTGTGACTCCGTCCACTGCGGATTTCAGCGAGTTTACGGCGCAGGCCGGCACGGCCAGCGCCACGCGCGACGCAATGCTGACGACCGGATTTCCGATAAGGATCACACTACGAGCGGCGTTGCCGGACTCTCAAAGTGTCTTGCTCTGTCTAGAGGACGGATCGTTGGTGCAACGTGCCGAAAGAAAAGCACGTCAGACGGAAGCTGAGATTCTGAGTGTTCTTGACGCAGTAGAGGTTGCGATAGTGCTCTTCGATCCGTCGGGGCGCTTGCGTTTTTCGAATGCGCGATTCGCGCAGTATTTTTCGCTGGATATCCTACAGCTCCGAAAATTGGACGGGTTCGAAGAGTTGGAAGGGCTGGTTGGCAAGCGATTCCGCGATCCCGAAGTATTTTCCGCGCCGTGGAAGTCGTTCGCCGACGGAGAAGGTCTGCCCCAGCATGACGAACTCGAAATGACGCGACCATCAAGACGCGTTCTCGAACGATTTTCGCGTCCGGTGCTGGACGGCGAGGGCCGGCGAATAGGCTGGCTGGAACTTTACAACGACGTTACCGGAGAGAGAGAGATCCGGTCCAAGCTGCTGCAGACAGAAAAAATGGCGGCGTTGGGCCAACTGGTGTCCGGGATTGCTCACGAGCTGAACAATCCACTGACCACGATCATGGGATACGGACAGTTGTTGCTGGGGCACGGCCTTACTCCGCCGCAGCTTTCGGAAGCCAGAAAGGTGTTTCAGGAGGCCGAGCGCGCGCGAAGGATTGTGAAAAATTTGTTGTATTTCGCGCGGGAAAACAGGCCTGAACGGATTCGCGTGAATCTGAACGAAATTGTCGAACGGACTTTGGCGTTGCGGAGTTATGAACTCCGCGTCGAGAATATTATTGTGGAATGCGATCTCGCTCCGAACCTTCCGGAGACGATGGCAGATCCGCACCAACTTCAGCAGGTTGTGTTAAACCTGCTCGCGAATGCAGAACAAGCCTTATTGGAAGACCGAGGCCAGGGTCATGTGTGGATACGCACGCGTCGCATAGGAGGCAACCGCATTTCGCTGGAAGTGTCCGACGATGGTCCGGGCATTCCTGCCGAAATTGAATCGCGGATTTTCGATCCCTTTTTTACAACGAAACCGTCCGATGTCGGCACCGGGCTGGGGCTTTCGATCGTTTACGGAATCGTGCATCAGCATGACGGCGAAGTTACGTTTGAAAATCAGCCCGGAGCCGGCGCGCGATTTGTTGTGGAGTTACCTCTGATCGCTGTGCAGCCCGGGGGCGCGGAGAGCAAACTGTCTCTGAGGGCCGGACGTGAGGCGAGTATAACGAGAGGACGGATTCTTGTGGTTGAAGATGAGCCCACAGTCGCACAGCTGATCGTGGATGTTCTACGCGAAGAAGGCCACCAAGTCGAAGCTGTTCTCGATAGTCAGGAGGGTCTGACACTGCTCTCGCGCGGCACGTACGACTTGGTTCTCTGCGATCTTCGAATGCCGCGTCTGGACGGTCCTGCGTTTTACGACACTTTGGTTCGAGCGGGGAGCGCAGAGCACCAGCGGATAATTTTCGTCACGGGCGACACTTTAGCGCCGCGAACTTTGGAATTTCTTGAAGCGAACAAGCTTCCGTACCTCTCGAAGCCGTTTTTGGTTGAGGAACTGAAACTCGCGGTTAATTGCAGATTGCAGAGAACTCGGCAGATGGAGAAGGCGTCAGATCCCGTTTCTTAGCGAAAAACAGCGCCAAATCGGGAGGTAACAAGGAATTATGAACTCGGAGAAGCGTGGCAATGAATTGTGAAAGACCGGACGTTCTGCTCGGCATTGCTGACGGTAATCTTGCGCGGCGTTTTCTGGTTCTAGCCGAGCGCACGGTCAAACCAGGTTCGGTTTTTGTCGTCCCGACATTGGCGGAACTGTACGAGCAGACGAAAGTCATGGCTCCACGCGTAATTGTCATGGCCGACGACCTGTTGGAGGACCTGCCCCCCGCGGAAATACTTCGCCAGCTAATCGACGTAGCCCCTGTGATCCTTCTAGCACCGCAGGAACGACAGACAGAAATCTCGAAGCTGGTTGCGGGAGGAGATGTGGAATTCGTTGCACAAGTGGGCGACTTCCTGCCGCTGGCTGCGAGTCTCCTGGAGCGCAGATCACGTTGGGCCGAACGCTCAGAAATGCCCGGCAAACAATTATGGGGAGAACGGTCGCTGGAGGTTGCAGAGATCTTTCGTCACGAAATCAACAATCCATTGACCGGAATACTCGGCAATGCCGAGTTGGTTCTGGCCCATGGTGAGCATATGTCGGTTACCGACGCGCAGCGGCTTCGGACCATCGTCGACCTTGCAGTGCGCCTGCGGGAAACAATTCGGCGCCTGACGTGTGCGGTGCAAACGCAGCCACATCCTTTGCGGTCCATTTAGCGAACAGCCACCCTTGAGATTTAGAAGGCATCTTGGCTCCTCAGCGGGTTTTGACACAACTCGCGTCCGCTATTTACTTCGGCCTCGACTTTACCTACCATGTGCCATGCCTGCCAGTTGCGCCTGGGCGCGAATCGGTCCAAGTTCAGCTGTGCAAACCCAAACCTATGCCACGTGTACCCCGAATTGTAGTAATCGAACCTAACGGAGCCCATCGTGAGGTGCCTGTTGGCACCACGCCGTTTCGAATCGGCCGTCAGGCAGGGAACGAACTGACCTTACGCGATAGCCGCATCAGCCGTCAGCAAGCGCAAATCATTTCCGTCAACGGCACGATGGTGTTGGAAGACATGGGCAGCCGCCACGGAACTTTCGTCAACGGAGAAAAAGTTCTTCGGCACGAGCTACAGCCCAAGGATTCCATAGATTTTGGGATGCCCGATTCTTACAAGCTGACGTTCCTGGGGCAAGGAGCGACGATCGAGGAGTTGGTGGAGCGCGTGGAGGCTCCAGCGCCAACGCACGCCGGGTCGCGGGAACTCTACCATCTGGGCGTTTTGCTTGAAGTGGCGCGAACGCTGGGAACCGGACTTTCGCTCGAGGACGTGTTGACGGCCGTTGTGGATGCGGCGATTCAGGTGACGCGCACAGAACGCGGAGTGCTGCTGCTGGCGAATGAGAACGGCGAATTGAATATGATTGTGGCCCGCGACGCGCAGCGCGGCACTCTGCGGCCCGACCAGTTACAGGTATCGCAGAGCGTGGTGAAGAGCGTGGCGAAAACTCGCCGCGAGCTGATTGTGAGCGATACGGGCGAAGACGGCGGAATGAGCCAGCAGGAAAGTGTCGCACGGCTCGAGTTACATACTGTGGTTGCTATCCCGATCGACAAGCTGCCGATGATTGAGACTTTGGATGCAACAATTTCCACCCGGCAAGGCGAGTTGCTCGGTGTTCTGTACCTGGACAGCCACGTTCCGTCCAGCGCGTTCACCGATCTCGATCGAGAAGTTTTGCGGAGTCTGGCGCGGGAAGCGGCAACAGTTGTAGAGAACGCGCGGCTGTTTGCCTCGTCGCGCGCCAAACAGCGCCTGGACCACGAGATCGAAATCGCCAGTCAGATTCAGAAAACGCTGCTTCCGAAAGCGCTGCCCAATACGGCGGAACTATCGGTGGCGGGCTCGACGCTTTCCTGTCACTCCGTCGGCGGAGACTGTTTTGACGTGATTGGCCTTGGCGGCGGACGTTTTGGGTTCTTCGTCGGAGATGTTTCAGGGAAGGGAATTTCCGCAGCTCTGCTTGCTACTTTGCTGCAGGGAGTTTTCTTTACCACTGCGGCGATGGACATCGCGCTCCCCAGCGTATTTTCGCGGGTAAATCAGTATTTGTGCGAGCGCAGCGGCGACGACCGTTACGCGACAGTTTTCTACGGCGTTCTGGACAAAATGGGCCGGTTCGAATATGTGAATGCCGGTCACGTCCCGCCATTACTACTGCGTAAAGCGGGAGGGTTGGAAGGATTGGGTTCAGCCAACTTTCCGGTTGGGATGTTCGCAGAGGCGGAGTATCAAAGCACCCGCGTGCAAGTGGAAGCCGGCGATTTTCTGGTGATTTACACGGACGGCGTTTCCGAAGCGTCCAACAACAGCAACGAGCTGTTCGAAGAGGCGCGGCTGCGACGCATTATGGAGGATTTTAAGGGCACCACGGTGGAACAATTGGGTGACACGATCCGGGAAGGCATGAGAGCCTTTACGGAAGGTGCACCGCAGTCCGACGACGTCACCATCCTCGTGATTCAATATAAGGGAAATGCAGGATGAAGCGGAAGACAACAGCGCGAATAGCTCCAGTGACAGCGCTGCAGACGCTCGAACAGGTTGTGTCGGTGCTGAATCCGGAAATCGAGCCGGGAGAGCTTGCTTCGCAGATGGTGCGTGTTTTGGCTGCGCCTGGCCGGCTCGAAGGCGCGCGTTTGTGGCGCGTCGTGAATGGCATTCCCGCGATCTGGCAGGAGAGCGGCGAGCTTCCCGCGGCGGACTTAGTCTCCATTGAAAATATTCTGAGAGGCAAACCTTCCGGCAAGAACGGGAAGAGCCGCAGTTGGCTTCTTGGGCGCCCTACAGATCCGGTCGGGGTTCTCGAGACTTCGTTGAAAGGGACGCTCGACGAAAAGACGCGGATCTGGCTGGATTTGTTCAGGCGATACGCGGAAGTTGCGTTGGAAAGCAGCGAACGCCGCAACGCTGTTATCGAGCTTTCCACGATCGTTGAGGCCACCAAGCGCCTGAATTCCACGCTCGATCTTGCCGAATTGCTGAACATTATTCTGCAACTCACGACTCGACAGACCGGAGCAGAGCGCGGGACGGTTTTCCTAATCGATCACGAGCGCCATGAAATCTGGTCGCTGGTGGGAATGGGTCTCGATCAACACGAAATCAGGCTTCCGATTAGCCGAGGAATTGCTGGTTGTGTGGCGGCAACCGGCGACACCATCAATTTGGCTGACGCGTACGCCGATCCGCGATTCGAATCTGAGGTCGATCTGCGTCTTGGTTTCCGCACGCGCTCGCTTCTTTGTCTTCCTATTCGAAATAAGGACGGCGAAACCATCGGAGTTTTGCAGCTGTTGAACAAGAAAGCCGGCCCATTCACGCGCGCGGACGAAGGCATGCTCCGAGCGATTTCGGATCACGTGGCGCTGGCGCTCGAAAACGCTCAGCTTCACCGCGAAATGATCCACAAGCAAAGGATGGAACGCGACCTCGCGCTGGCGCGAAGCATTCAGGTGGGTCTGTTGCCCGAACATCCTCCGCAGCTCGATGGATTTGATATAGCCGTCTCGCACAAGCCGTCGTTGGAAGCAGGAGGCGACTATTACGATTTTATTCCTCTAGCTCCGGACACGATTCTGGCGGTTGTCGCTGATGTGGAAGGCAAGGGCGTCGGTTCGGCAATGGTGATGGCAAACCTTCAGGCTACGCTCCACGCGCTGCTGGCGCATCTTCATTCGCTCGAGCGGCTGGTTGAGTCGCTGAACGATATGATCCTGGCGGACACGCGCGGGCAAAAATTCATGACGATGTTTGTTGGGTTGCTCGATCAGCCGCATCGTACGCTGCATTATGTAAACGCGGGGCATGTTCCGCCGGCGGTGGTTCGAGCGGACGGGTCGGTCGAATATCTGCGCGAAGGCGGAATGGTGGTCGGACTATTCCCGAGCGTGCATTACGATCGCGGACATGTTCGGCTCAACCCAGGCGACATCGTTGTGGCCTGCACCGACGGGATTACCGAAGCCATGGATACTGAGTCCGAGGAGTTCGGCCAGCCCAGGCTTGTGGAACTGGTCGTGAGCGAACGAGCGAAGCCGGCTCAGGAAATTGTCGATATCGTGCTCAAGGAAGTGGACCTTTTTTCTCGTGGCGGCACACACGAAGACGATCGAGTGATCATGATCCTCAAAGTCGTTTAGCCGTTTCCTTCCTCGCTCCGTCCCGGCGTCTTCAGAGAACCGGTCAACGTCCGTTCCGCGGGCCAAATCACGTTGCAGGGATTCTGTAGTTTCAAGAGCCGGTGGAAGAATAGTGGCGGGTGCCGATATTCCAGACGGAGATTGCGATTGTGAGGAAGACCACCGCAACGACGGGAACGAGTGGGGCGTATTCGGGATGCACGGTGCGGCCGAGCATGCGCACGCTGGGATAAAACGACGCGAGGCCGAAGGGAACGATCCAGCACAGAAAAAATTGGACGGCTCCGCTGTAGATGGAGAGCGGATAGCGTCCGAATGCAATGACGTTCCAAACCGGGGGATGCACTCCGATGCGATCTTCAAACCAAAAGGAGACCGTACTCAGCAGCAAGAAAAGCGAAATGTAAATAATCGCAGCACAAAGGCCGAAGAAGAAAAGCATCGCGAATTTCGCGGGCGTCCACACGAGGCCCAAGTGTTTGGAAGCCCACCACAGGCAAAAGATGCCAGTGGCGACTTCCTGTAAAGACTCGATGCGAAAGGTCTCGAAGAGCACTTGAAAGAGCGAAGAAATCGGGCGCAGCAGAACGCGGTCGAATTTCCCCTCGATGATGAAATTGTTACCGAAGTCGTAAAGATTCATGCTGACGATGTTGAACAAGCCGTAAGGGATCAGAGAAAAGCCGTAGAGAAAAAGGACTTCCTCGAATCGCCAGCCTGCCAGTTGCGTCGCCTTCTGAAACAAAATCACCACAAAGCCAAGGCCGAAAATCGTTGCGGCAAAACTGGTTCCCAGGCTGATGAAGAAATCACCGCGGTAGCTGACGCGAACTTTGGCGTACTGCGTGAAGTAATCGAAGAAGAGAAATATGTGGCGCTTGGCAGCGGCAAGCAGAGCAGGTATGCCGATTTTTTCTTCCGCCACATCTCCGGCGGGCAAGGATCTATTCATCGCCGTTACCCTCCATGAATCGTGATTTTGCGCGCCGCACGTTCCCACCAAAAATGAGCCAGGACCAGCAGCGCCACCACCCAACACCATTGAGTGGCGAGCGCTCGGATTGCTTGGGCGCGGTCCAGCTTGCCAAGATAAATCTGAAGCGGCGTGTACGCGATGTGCTCGAACGGAAGCCAGGCCAGGACCGTTTGTATCTTCGCCGGGAAAAACGCCATGGGAACCAGAAGACCGGAAAGCAGTTCGATCAGCCAGTATTTCGCGCGAATCAGCGCAAGAATCGATTTCAACGGAATCGCACACGTTCCGATCATGAAATTAATGGCGGCCATCAGAAAAAAGCTGCCAAGCACCGCGATCATGAAAAGCGCGAAATCCTGGCGCGAAGCGGGGCCTTGAACGTGAAAGACAAATCCAACGACGAAAGCGGTTGGAAGCGTCAACAGGCCGAGGCGGAATGCAGACTCACCAATCGCCCGCGAGATCCACATCCATTGCACCGAAACGGGCTTGATCAAGTCCATGGCGATTTTGCCTTCGATTACTTCGTAGGCCATTTCCTGATCGATGGTGTTCCAGTAGAACGAGCGAATGATCCATCCCACGCTGACGTAGGTAATCATTTGCTGCATGCTGTAGCCGGCGATGGATTGTCCCGAGTGGTAGACAGCGCTCCAAATGAAATAGTAGACCGTGACGTTGAGGAAGTAGGTGATGATGCCGGTGAAATAGCGCAGGCGGAAGGCGAGGATGTTGACGAACCCCACGCGGGAGAACTCGACGTAGGGAACCAGCGCCTGGGCCCAACTACTCACGCGACTACCTCGGGGAGGGCTTCGCCAGCGTAGATGCGCTTAATGATTTCTTCGATGGGTTCGTCCTCGATTAGGATGTCGCGGACTTCGACGGCGGCGAGGATTTGGCGAATAAGATCGGCGGTCGCAACTTTTACGCGGTCGAAACGGATGCGGTAAGTCAGTTCATCCACTTGTTCTACTTCAAGACCTTCCCGAGAAAACTGCGCAATCCCGGCTGCTTCGGCGCGGTCCTTCAGAGCAAATTTAATTTGCTTGGTGCGGAGAAGTTTTTCTTTCAGATGGCTCAGCGGGCCGTCGTATAGAACTTTGCCGTGATCGATGATCATGATGCGGCGACACAATTCCTCGATATCGTCGAGGTCATGAGTTGTTAGCAACACGGTGGTGCGATATTCGCGGTTGATGGCGCGCAGGAAATGGCGGATGTGGTCTTTGGCAACCACGTCGAGGCCAATCGTGGGCTCATCGAGGAAAAGTAACGGAGGATTGTGCAATAGCGCGGCGGCTAAGTCGCAGCGCATGCGCTCTCCGAGGGAAAGTTTACGCACGGGTGTGTGCAGATAATCGCGGATGCCCAGGATTTCGTCGAAGCGCTCCATGCGGGCATCGAAATCGCGCTGCGAGACGTCGTAGATGCGCCGCAGGAGTTTAAAGGATTCAATGACGGCGATATCCCACCAGAGCTGAGTGCGCTGGCCGAAGACGACGCCGATGGTCTTCACATATTGGCGGCGCTGCCGGTAAGGAACGTAGCCGTTGACGCGGATTTCGCCGCTGGTGGGCACCAGGATACCGGTGAGCATCTTGATGCTTGTCGATTTTCCGGCGCCATTGGGGCCAATATAGCCGACCATTTCACCGCATTCGATCGAGAAACTGACGCGGTCCACAGCCGCAACGGTACGGTAATCGCGCACGAACAGATTCTGAATTGAGCCCCAGACTCCTTCACGCCGTTTGAAGGTGCGGAAGTGTTTGCACAATTCGTGGACGTGAATTAGCGAATCGGCGCTCATGAACCACTGGATTCTAGCATTAGCGTTGCAAACGCGCGCGGCTAGTCGGTACCCCTGGCGAGATTAGACGCGCAGCTCTTCTTTTCGGCGCTTGAGAAATTCCTCGAAGACTCGAGGTTTTCCGTGATGGGTTTGAGACTCGCAGGGGATAGGCAGACAAGCAAGCCAGCAGAGGATGATACTTTCACGGCAGATTGGAAGGCAGTGAGTGCGCTAGCCCTTGTGGCAGATGGAGCAGTGCTTTGCTTCGTAATTCTCCATGGTGACTTCGAACATGTTGTTGCAGCCTATGCAGACGCGATGGATTTTGGGCGCTTTGTGGCCAGGCTTGGACGCGTCGGTGGGGCCAGAATGTTGAGTTGCGTGCGGCTCGCTCATAAGCGAATTCTAACATGCTCCATTGGGAGCGCAAGATGGTAAGAGAGAAGGAGCATAACAGAGAGTGCGTATCCGGCACGGCTCGGGGTTTGCGTAGGCATGCGTCAAACGGGTCTGTTACAATTTCACGATTCGGGGGTAGCTGCGCGTTCCATCGCGCGGCCGACGATGGCGGAAAATACCAGACGAAAATGGATTGTGGTCGCGCTTGCTGTGGCGCTTGTGGTCATAGTGCTTGCTGTTCTCGCGGGACGCGGGCAACCCCCAACAGTGTCGATTATCAAAGTGTCGCGCGAGGATTTGACTGCGTCGATCACGAGCAACGGAAAGGTCGAGCCGATTTCTCCCGTCATCGCTCACGCCCAGTTTCCGACTTTCGTCGATAAGGTGATGGTCACGGAGGGGCAGTCTGTTCATCGCGGAGAGCTAATTCTTACTCTAAATGCAGCAGATATCGGAACTCAGCTGGCCCAGGCACGACAGGATTTGCTTTCCGCTCAAACTACTTTGCAAAACGCTCAAGCGGGCGGGCCTCCCAACGAGGTGGCGCAGCTTCGAGGGGACTTGGAAAAGGCTCGAGCGCAAGTCGCGAACCTGGAACGGACGCAAAAAACGCTCACCGACCTTGTTGCCAAGCAAGCGGCCACTCAGGACGAACTCGCTCAGAACCAGGCAGCTCTGACCGAGGCTCGCGCGGTTGAGCAGGCTCTCGAGCAGAAGACCGCAGCTCTAAAGCAACAAACAGGCATCGATGCGGAAGCTGCAGGTTTGCATGTGAAGCAGGCGAGGGATCAAGTCCGGTCGCTCGAGGAAAAATTGCGCTCTGCGACCGTTACGGCAGAGGGTGATGGCACACTTTATTCGTTGCCCGTACATGCGGGCGACTACGTGAAGGTGGGCGACATTCTCGCGGAAATGGCCGACTTGCGGCAAGTGCGTGTCCGAGCGTTTGTGGACGAGCCCGATCTTGGATGGCTCGCTGCGGACGAAACCGTGCAAGTTAATTGGGATGCGATGCCCAATCGCGTCTGGACCGGCAAGGTTGAACACGTTCCCAAGCAGGTGGTAGCGCGGGGAACCCGGAGCGTGGGCGAAGTTCTATGCTCGGTGCAGAACGACAAAGTAGAGCTTCTGCCAAATGTAAACGTTGAAGTGCACATCCTCGTTCGCGAACGGCTAGGAGTGCTGGTGGCGCCGCGGTTGGCGGTGGGTTACGAAAACGGAAAGCACCATGTTTTTGTGTTCGGCGACGGAAAAGTTCACCGTCGTGAGATTGAAGTGGGCGTCGCCAGCAAAGAAAAATATGAAGTGGTTTCAGGCTTGGCGTTGGGCGAGAAAATCGCATTGCCCGGCGATGTAGACTTGAAGGACGGAATGGAAGTTCGATCCACGGAGGCCAAATGAACTTGCGGTTCGACCGTATTCCTGGATTTTTACCCATTCTTTTTGCCGGGGCCATTCTCGCGACAGCTGCTCAGAGCGGGGGAGCGATGGCGGTCGCTTCCGCGTTCGCAGCGGACGCCTCCAGAGCAATTCAGACGGCGCAGCGCCAGTTCAATGCCGGAAATTACGCTGCGGCGCTCAAGACTCTACAGGCTGCGCCGGAAGTTTCGAGCAACGCAGAGGTGCAATACTGGATCGCGCGGAGCTATTACGAGTTGCGCGACTATGACAATGCAATCACAGCCGCGGAGAAATCTGTCGAGCTTGATCCGAAAAGCTCTCTTTACCACGAATGGCTTGGGCGCATCTATGGAGGTAAGGCAGATCGCGACCGCAGTTTTTCGTATGCGCGGAAGGTTAAGAAGGAATTCGAAGAGGCGGTGCGTCTGAATTCGTCAAATGTCGATGCGCGGCGGGACCTTGAACAATACAGCATGGAGGCCCCTTGGGTGGTCGGCGGCAGCAAGGACGAAGCTAAGGAACAAGTGGCGGCGATCGAGGTCATCGATCCGGTGGAGGGACATCTGGCGCGAGCTGCCTACGATCTGGATGCCAAGAAGCCGGAACTTGCGGAGAAGGAATATCGTGACGTACTCGCGGCAAAGCCGAAAAAGATCGAGCCTTATTTGGACGTCATCACTTTTTTTATACATCAGAACAAGCCCGCAGATGTAGAGGCCGCGATCCAGGCAGCGGCGCAGGTGAGTCCAAACGATCCGCGACTCGCTTACTTCCGTGGCGTCTCAAAAGTGCTTTCCGGGACGGATCTTCCGCGCGGGGAGGAGTACTTGAAGTCATACCTCGCGAGTTCTCCGGACAGAAGCGATTGGCCGTCGCACGCGGGAGCGCGTGAGTGGCTGGGAAGACTCTATGAAGCCGAAGGAAAGCGCGCCGAAGCGGCCGAGCAATATCGAGCGGCGCTGCAGTTGGACCCTGGGCGAAAGGAAGCAAAATCCCGATTGGAAAAACTCGAGAAGTCATCGCACTGAACGCTTGGCCCTGCCACAGGAAACTCTAACGGATAATTTGCGAAGGCAATCTAATAGCACGCTTATAGTGTGTATGCTCATCGCTGAAATCTAGGAATAATTGTGACCCACTCTCATTCTTTCAAAATGTGTATTGCAATCGCATTGCTATGTGTCCCGTGTTTCGGTTCGCCACCTGAGGGGGCAATCAAAGACCTGGCATTTGAAACGAGCAGCTTCATGTTGAACACTGCTTACCGTGACGTGCCGAGCCTCTATCCCGACTCAGCCCCGGATGGCGCTTATGGAGCGGTGAACCGAGCATGGGACGCCACGCACACAGGAAAATGGTATATCGAGGAACAGCGCCCTGGTGCAGATCTGATTGCGGGCGGAGTTGCTACGAATAATAGTGACGCGATCGACCGGGGGTTGCTCGTTCTGAATTGGGGCTTTGCGCAACAAAAGCCGGACGGCGGATTTGACTGCCCGGACACGTTTCATAGCACATCTTTCTTCGTCGAGGCGGTAGCTCATTCGCTGCTTATGATTCAGGCCTCGTCCTATGCATCGCGTTACTCACAGGCCGTCGCAGACATGGAACCCAAGTTGCTTTCGGCAGCGCGATGGATGACAATCCGGCGGAATGAAGTCCGCGGGGGGAAAAGTAATAGACGGTACACTCACCGGCGCTATCTCGTCGCAGCGGCACTGGGAGAAACCGGTATCCTGGCGGATGATGCGTCGCTTGTCGCTCGTTCGGAGTCCTATGTGCGCGAGGGCATCGCCCTTCAATCCGCTTCTGGCTTCAACCCTGAGCTAGGCAGCTGGGATAGCAGCTATCATGCCAAAGGCCTCGTGTTTGCCTGCCGGTACTATACGATTGTCGCAAACGAAGAGACGAAACAAGGGCTATACAAAATGCTGGACAAAGCCGCTAAGTGGGAGGCAAGCCGCGTGAGTGATGATGGCAGAATAAATACCCAAGGCAATACGCGCGTCGGCGGAAAAAAGACTGAGAAAGGCCGTTTAGGAAAAGGGAAAACGGTGGAAGTTCGCCAGGTATATCGAGCGTTTTATTACTGGTCCATAATTTCCGGGGATAGTTCCTACGAGAAACTGGCGGAGAAGGTCGCGCTCAAAGCTAGCTAGGACATGAGCACAAACCATCCAATCACTTAGACTCATTTGTCGCGTTACACTACTATGCCTGGTAACGCCCATTCACCCAAACGCATCAGATAAGTCATACTTCCCATTATGCAACCTCTTCGCGGATCACCAACTGAATGGCGCGAGACATGGCAGCTTGCTATGCAAGCGCTGCGCGCTAATAAAGTACGCGCCATGCTGACGATGCTGGGTGTGATCATAGGCAGCGCTTGCATCGTGTTGGTTGTTACCGTTGCCTTGGCGGGGAAGCGCTACATTGTCGGAGAGATCGAGGGGGTGGGAGCCAATCTCATTCACGCGTCCGTAATCCACTCCGGCCCTGTGACGCTCGCTGACGAAATCGCGCCGGCCGATCTGGAAGCGGTGAGAGCCAATGTCCCCGGAGTTGTAGAGGCTGCAGGGACGAACGATATGGCAATGTCCCTGAGTGTGGATGGCAAGGAGCATCCCATTTATCTCGTGGGAGTGACGGCCGGGTTCCAGGAGATTCGCAATCTTCTTGTTTTACGCGGAAGGTACCTGGACCAGGATGACTTGAGAACGCAAAGCAAAGTCTGCCTTTTGACCCAGGACTTAGCCAAGCTGCTATTTCCGTCTGAAAGTCCGTTGGGGAAAGAAATCGGCATCGGGGAACTTCACTTCACGGTAATAGGCGTGTTCAAGGAACGTGTGGCTAGTTTTGGCCTGACGGAGATTCGCCCGGAGTCGGTGATCGTTCCGTTTTCACTTATCAAGTACTACACCGGCAGCGAATTCTTCAAAACGTTTTACGTGCAGGCGGACAAGCCCGAAGACGTTCCGATGGTTACAACTCAGGTGGAGAAGGTTCTGGAGAGCAGGCACCGCGCTGAGGCCAAGTATCGGGTTGAAAACCTTGCCGGGATTCTGGATGCGGCTCACAAAATTTCGCTAGCGCTGACCGTCCTATTGATACTCGTTGCGCTAATCGCTCTGACAATCAGCGGTATCGGCATTATGAATATCATGCTGGTGACAGTGACGGAACGAACGCGCGAGATCGGCATTCGCAAAGCGATAGGAGCCCGTCGCGATGCCATCCTCTATCAATTTTTGATGGAAGCTGTGCTGATAAGCGGAACGGGAGCGTTGGTGGGAATCGCGATCGCCGTTTCCATTCCAGTTATCATCAATTTCGCGATCGGTTTCTTCCCGGAGGTTAGTGGGGTTACCATTCCGGTGTCATGGCTCTCGGTGTTACTGGCGTTCATGGTAAGTTGCTCGACGGGCCTGCTATTCGGCTATCTTCCTGCGAGCCGCGCGGCAAACCTTCACCCGACGGAATCGCTGCGCTATGAATAAAAAGTTGAGAAGGACGGCTGTGTCGGTTGCGATAGCGGCATTTTTGCCGGCTGGAATTGTGCGAGCGCAGGACACCGAAAAGATGACGATGCGTCAAGCGGTAACGCTGGCGCTTCAAAACAGCCGCGACTTAGCGTTAGCGAGAGTGCAGTACACAGTTGCTCTCAACGAAGCGGGGCTAGACCGGGCCGCGTTTCTTCCAAACCTGTATACCGGTTCAGGCGCTGCGTACACCTCGGGGTTTCCGTCCATTTCAGGCTCACCGCCCGCGGTTTTTCAAATGAGTTACAACCAGGCTGTTTTCAATCCGCTGCTTAAGGGCCAGCAACGCGCTGCGGAAGACCGCGCGAAGAACATGAAACTTGAGCTGGATCGGATGCATGACGACGTTATCGTGCGGGCGGCGACTGCTTATCTTGAACTGGCCGAAGTGAGGCATTCCCTGGAACTGATGCGAAAGGAACAGGCGAGTGTAGAAAAAATTCTGGGTGTGACGCGCGACCGCGTCGCAGCGAACCAGGAACTGCCCATCGAAGTGACTCGAAGCGAGTTAGATCAAGCGCGCGTGCAGGAAAGAATCATCAAGCTCGAAGGCCGCGACGAAACGCTTACGCAACAGATTCGCAACCTGACCGGAATTTCGGATGGCCAGTCTATCGAAGTGGACTCCGAGGAGCCGTCATTCGAAAACAATCTGCCGGTGAACGAGATGATAAACGCCGGTATTCAGAGTGATCGCGGAATACGGGAAGCTGAAAACGAGCGCCAAGCGCGTCAAGACCTGTTGCGCGGCGCGCATCTTAGTTACTGGCCAACGATAGATGTGGTTGGACAGTACAGCATTTTGAGCAAATTCAACAATTACCTGGACTTTTACAAGAAGTTCGAGCGCAATAACGTAAGCTTGGGTGTTCAGGTAACCATTCCTATCTTTGCCTCTAAGACGCGCGCGACTGTTGCGCTGGCGAAGAGCGATCTGGAAGCGGCAGAGCTTACACTGGGAAACAAGCGCCAAGAGGTTCGGCTGGATATCCAACAAAAAGCCCGGAATGTTCGCGAACTGGACGCCGCTCGCGAGGTGGCCCGCCTTGATTTGAAGCTGGCGCAAGAAACCTTGCAGGTGGATCAGTCGCAATTTGACGACGGGCGCCTTACGCTTCGAGACATCGAACGAGCGCGATTGCTCGAGAGCGACAAGTGGGTAGCCTTCCTCGATGCAGACTTTTCGCGGCAGCAAGGGCAGCTAAGTCTTTTGCAGGCAACAGGTCAGCTGGCGAAGGTGTTTCAGTAACGAACTTCGAGCAACCTTGGCTTGGGCTTGCCGTCAAAACCGGGTAAACTGTATAGGCAGAGAGGCTGAATTTATAAGGTTCTTTTTCAAACCCTGAGGGGGTACTAGTAGATATGCCGTCAGTAATGAAAACTTTGTTCCTAAATCCGCCGAGCTTTGAAAAGTTCGATGGCGGAGCAGGCTCACGCTGGCCCGCGACGCGTGAGATTGAATCCTATTGGTATCCGGTTTGGCTGGCATACCCGGCAGGAATGCTCGAGGGGAGCCGCCTGCTGGACGGGCCGCCGCATCACATAACGCCAGAAGAAGTGGTCCGTATTGCGCAGGATTACGAGTTTGTCGTTCTGTTTACTTCCACAGTTGGTTTTTTCAGCGATTTGCGCATGGCTCGCGCGATGAAAGACAAGAAGCCGGGCATCAAGATCTGTTTCGTCGGGCCCCAGGTGCAAATCAAGCCGGCGGAAAGTTTGCTGGCTAGTCAGGACATTGACTTCGTCGTTCGCGGAGAGTTCGACCACGCCGTGGTGGAATACGCGCAAGGCAAGCCGCTTTCGGAAATCCTTAGCGCGAGCTACATGAAAGACGGCAAGGTGGTCCACAATCCTCCGCGCGCGTTACTTCAGACCGCGGAACTTGACGAACTGCCTTTTGCTACCGACGTCTATCAGAAGAATTTAACGATTGAGAAATATAATGTTCCGTTTTTGCTGAACCCATACGTTTCGTTTTATACGGCGCGAGGCTGCCCGGCGCTATGCACGTTCTGCCTGTGGCCCCAAACGCTTTCCGGACACGCATGGCGTGTGCGATCTGTGGAAAGTGTCGCGCGCGAATTTAAGCAGGCGCACAAGATGTTCCCGCAGGCCAAGGAATTTTTCTTTGACGACGATACGTTTAACATCCGCAAGGATCGCGTATTGGCTCTGTGCAAGGAATTCAAGCCGGTCGGATTTCAATGGTCCTGTACAGCCCGCGTCCACAGCGACTATGAGACGTTAAAAGCTATGGCCGATGGTGGAGCTCGCCTATTGATTGTTGGTTTTGAGTCCGGCGATCCGCAAATTCTGAAAAACATCAAGAAGGGCGCAACGGTCGAAATGGGCCGCACCTTTGTGCAGAACTGCAAGAAGGTTGGAATCCACGTGCACGGTGACTTCATCATTGGCTTGCCGGGCGAGACGAAGCAGACCATCGAGAAGACCATCGAGTACGCCAAAGAGATCGACTGCGAGACTATTCAAGTTTCCATGGCTCATGCTTATCCCGGAACCGAGCTTTACGACCAGGGCATGCGCGAAGGTTTCCTTGCCAGCGAGGCAGTCACGGACGCGAACGGCCACCAGCTTCCGCATCTTGAGTATCCGGGCCTCTCGCGAGAATACATGGTTGACGCCGTGAACCGTTTTTACGACAGCTACTATCTACGCCCGCGAGTTGCTTGGCGCATCGTGCGAGAATCACTTTGGGATTCGCACGAGCGCAAGCGCCTGTTCCACGAAGCTGTGGACTTCATGAAGCTTCGTCACGAACGCCGAAAGGTTGCGAAAAAGGGTGTGCAGAAAAAGATCCTGGTTTCAGCGCCGCCCATGGAGCCGCGTCCGACAGTCGGGGTCCCAAACGAATCGCATAGCGCATGAAGTCGTCGGAAGGGCTGCATCTCAAGACTTACTTCCTGCTATTTCTCATGGTTACCTTTGGGCCGGTGGGCGATATCCTGCTGGGGAAAGGTATGAGAACCGTCGGCGTTCCGCCTGCCTGGACTCCGCTTGAACTCATCCATTTTTTCCTTCATGCGTTCTCTTCCGGCATTGTGTGGCTGGGAATTGCATCGCTGCTGACCTATTTGATCTGCTACACGCTGGTTCTTTCCTGGGCGGATTTCAGCTACGTGCAGCCGGCATCTGCTTTTGCTTACGCGATCGTCGCGCTACTCGGTCATTTCTGGCTTGGAGAGTTTGTTAGTACTCGGCGCTGGATTGGTATTGCGACGATTTGCCTCGGGGTTCTTTTCGTCGGCAATACCGCGCTGAACACCACGGGGCGCCGCTGATGTGGTTAGAAGCGATTTTACTTTCGATGATTGTTTTGGGAGGCACTGCCGGCGAGCTCTGTATCACGCGCGCGATGAAAGTTGTCGGCGAAGTGAAAGACTTCCGGCCACTCGCGCTGTTGCGCGTTTTCGGGCGAGCGATGCTCGTGGGCTGGATGTGGTTCGGTCTTGCGCTCATGGGTGTCGGTTTCTTCGCCATGCTAGCAATGCTCTCGATGGAAAACGTCAGCTTCGTTGTACCAGTCACCGCTCTTAGCTACGCTGCCGGCGCTTACGGAGGAAAATTGTTCTTGGGCGAGCGCGTCACACCGCTGCGCTGGGCTGGAATTCTCCTGGTGTGCCTGGGAGTCATACTGGTGTTTCAGGGCAAAGGGTAGTGCTTATATGGCGTGGACGGTGCTTCGCGATGCGCTTCTCGTGCTGGCGGCTGCGCCTGTCATCTACTACTTGATTGCAATCTTCGCGGCGGCGAAATTTTTTCGCGCTGAGCCGACGGGTTCCCGCCAACGATCCTCAGATTTCACTCCTCCTGTCAGCATTTTGAAACCCATTCATGGTCTGGACCGGGAAACGTACGAAAACTACGCAAGCTTCAGCAGCCAAGACTATCCGGAGTTTGAAATTCTTTTTTGCGTGGGGGATGCGGGCGATCCCGCAGTTGCGGTCATCGAGAAGCTAATCGCCGATTTTCCACAACGCCCGATTCGTTTGTTTATCGGCTCGGAGCCGCTGGGCGCCAGCGATAAGGTCAACAAGCTTTGCCGCATGGTTCGCGAAGCGCGCCACGACATCGTGGTCGTCAGCGATAGCGATGTTCGGGTAGAGCCTGGCCTTCTCCGGGCGCTGGCGAAGCCGTTTTCTAATCCGGAAGTGGGCGGAGTGACCTGCCTTTACCGCGGGCTCACGGATGATGGGTTCGCCGCCGATCTCGAAGCGTTGGGTAATAGCGCCGATTTTGCACCCGGCGTGCTGGTCGCCGGTTATCGAGGCCGGCTCGACTTCATGCTTGGAGCCGTGATGGCCACCACCAAGAAATGCCTGGCGGAAATCGGAGGATTCGAATCGTTGGTCGACTACTTCTGCGATGACTACGAGCTCGGCAACCGTATCGCCGCGCATGGCTCTCTGGTCGAGCTGAGTCGGTTTCCAGTGGACATCGTTTATCCCCGAGAGACTATTCGCGACGCGTTTCAGCACCAGCTTCGCTGGAACCTGAGCATACGTTATTCACGGCCTTGGGGGCATTTTGGGTTGATATTCGCCAACGCGCTACCTTGGGCCGTGCTTGTTGCGGCTCTGGCGCCGTGGAAGGTCGCGGCATGTTACCTCGCGGGTGCGCTGTGTTTTCGCGTGATGGTGGCAGTGTCGGTGGGACTCCAAGGAATGCGAGACCGACTGGTGTTGCGAAGATTGTGGATGCTGCCATTGCGCGATGCGTTCTCGTTTGTGATTTGGGTGGCGAGCTTTTTCGCCCGGCGCATTCAATGGCGAGACCGCGAGTTTCGCGTGAGGGATAAGCGCCTGATTCCCATGCCACCGGCTGAGCTATCCTAAAGCTCCGAAACCGATTTACAATCGGGCGGGAGCAATTCAATGAAACTATTGCGGACTATCAGTGGCCTGCCGCTGATCCTACTACTTGGCACAACAGCACTATTATGCTGCCACGATGCGGGCTCGGCGAAGAGCCCGCGCGCTCAATCGGAGGCTTCCGCGAAATCTGCCGTTCCGCCTCAACAGCTCAGCTCTGACGGCCAGGCTTCTCTGCGCGCCATCATCGAGGCGGGAAATCTTCCGGAACTGCGCTGGCCCGATTTCAGCGACTACAAAGTGCACGTACAGAAATTTTACAATTCGTACGGCGAAGCGCTGCCGTGGGTCAGAGGAATGCAGCCGACCGCGCAGGCGCAGCAAGTCATCGCGATTCTATTGGACGCGGATAAAAAAGGATTGTCCGCTGATGATTACGACGGACCGCGGTGGAGCGACCGGCTGGCGAAACTCAAGGCGGACGCTCCAAATCCTTCAGAAGCAGACGCGGTGCGATTCGATGCCGCTCTAACCGTCTGCGTGATGAGATACGTCTCAGACCTCCACATCGGCAAGGTGAACCCAAAGCATTTTGATTTTGGATTTGATGTTGACGTCAGAAAATACGATCTGCCGGAGTTTCTAAAGGAGAATGTTGTCGACGCTTCCTACGTTGCTGCTGCGCTGGCACAAATCGAGCCGCCCTATCCTGGGTATCAGCGCACAATCGAGGCTTTGCAAAAATATATCGAGCTCGCAAAAAAAGACAGCTGGGAACAGTTGCCCGCGATAACCAAGACGATCGCTCCGGGCGATTCTTATGCGGGTGTTCCGCGACTGACTCGCTTGCTTCAGCTCGTCGGCGACCTTCCGGCTGACGCGAAACTTCCCGCCGATGAGACGGTGTATCAAGGCCCGGTGGTGGACGCGGTAAAAGTCTTTCAGCGACGGCTTGACCGAACAGCGGACGGACGAATCACTACGCAGACTTTGGCTGATCTAAACGTACCTCTCACCGGCCGTGTGCGGCAAATTCAACTGACTCTTGAGCGCTGGCGCTGGTTGCCCGTGGTTCTTCACACGGCCCCCATCGTCGTGAATGTCCCCGAGTTTCGTCTTCGCGCCTACGATGAAAACTTCAAGATCACTTTGACCATGGATGTCCAGGACGGCAAAGCCTACGACCACGACACTCCCGTGTTCACGGACATGATGCAATACTTGATATTCCGGCCCTATTGGAGTGTTCCTTATTCGATCGCGAGAGCTGAAATGTTTTCGCGCATCGCCAAAGATCCCGACTATCTGGCTAAGAAGGGATTTGCAGTGGTGGACAGCCGCCAGGAAGTCGTGTCATCCGGGACAGTGACGAGCGACGTCCTCGATCAGCTCCGGGCGGGGAAGCTTTTCATCCGGCAAAATCCAGGTCCCAAAAACTCACTGGGGCTCGTGAAATTCATTTTTCCAAATAACTACAACATTTACATGCACGATACTCCGGAGCAGGAATTCTTTTCGAGGACCCGGCGCGACTTTAGCCATGGCTGTATTCGGTTGGAAAGACCCGCCGATCTGGCCGTTTGGGTGCTGCGCGATAACCCCGGGGGCTGGAACGCGGAACGCGTTCATGCGGCGATGAATGGAACAGAGACGCAGCAGGTGAATCTCGTGCATCCGGTTCCGGTCTTAATCGTCTATGCCACAGTGATCGTTACCGGCGATGGGCTCGTTCACTTTTACGACGACATCTACGGGCATGACGCTACGCTCGAAAAAGTTCTCCAGCAGGGTTATCCGTATCCGGGTTAATCGCCGCTCATCAGGTTGGACGGGCAATCGAAGCACCACTGGCGAACCCGACCGGTATCGACATGAATGAAGTTGGAGTGAGGATAGTAGCCAACGCCGCCGCGATGCAGAGCGAGTGCCGCCCGACGCAGCTTGAGCGTGTCGACGCCGGGCATGCGCAAGTCGATCGCTTCGGCTTGAATGTGCAGGCTATTCTTAGCGACTCCAATGGTGTGAGCGCGAAGCGATTCGTTCGTTGAAGGAGTGCGGTACCCGCAGACGATGTCTAGTTCGCCGCCGGGACGCCCAATCGATGCTGTGAGATCTGAAAGAATATCGTAGAGCCGCGGATCGAAGTGGCGAACGTCGCTGGTGTTGTGATCGCGTAGAAAGTAGTCAAGTTTCTCAAGTGCGCTCGGAATATATTGGTCCCCGCGGCGATAAACGATATCAATGCGTTCGCTCGTGTGAGTGTTGTAAAGCCGCAGGCGATGTTCCTGGCCCTCTTCAAGGGCTGTCCCCTGAGACGGCAGTTCGCGCGACCAGACTTGGCTAGCGCTCGACACTGTCAGCAACATGGTAACCGCTGTAATCCACAACAGCCGCGAAGGCTTTTTATACCTGTGCATGTACATTCTCCGAGTTCAATTTTAACATAAGCACGTAACTCGCTCTATTCTCCGATACGGAGTTATTCCTGCTTTAGCGCGATCCTCAAGTTGCATGTAACAGCCCTATTTTCAGGTTGTTGGGGAGGGATGCGGAGCCGTGACGTTGCTGTCTTGGTCATTGAACGCGGTTGTCATAGAAACAAACAACCGTCCGCCGAACGGTTGACGAATGCGCTTCCGCCCGGTAAAGTAGTTGAGGGTCGTGCTCACGGCCCCTTTTTTTTGTCTGCGAACTGTTGGGAGGTCGTACAATTGGCAGTACATCAGATTCTGGATCTGATTATCTAGGTTCGAGTCCTAGCCTCCCAGCCAATCTTCTGAGTAAGCTCCCGCGACGCGGTGCAAGTTTCTCTACTGTGGCAAACGATATTTGCAAGCTTGATTTCAGCCTTTCTTTCGTTCCAGCGCTGACCATCGCTCGTAAAGATCATCGACTATTTTCTGCGCAGCTTCCATTTCCGCAAAAGCGACTTGAAGCCGCGACGCGTCACTAGCGATTTCATGGTCTTCCAATGCGGCGCGCCGAGCCATAAGCGACTGTTCGGCTTTGGCGATTTGTTTTTCGAGGGACGCGAACTCCTTTGTTTCGGTATGCGTGAGCTTCTTCGTTACTGGAAAGGGGATTTCGGGTTTCGTTAGCGAGGACTTTTTAGCCGACGCTGGTTTGATGTTGCCCTCGGCTTTTTGTGAGTTTTGCCAAAGGTCCCACTGAGAATAGTCGGCAAAGCGTTCGGCGTTTCCCAGACCGTCCAAGCCGAATACTATTGTGGAGACGCGATCGAGCATGTAGCGATCGTGGGTGATGAGCACGAGCGCGCCACGATATTCTAAAAGATTTTCTTCCAATATTTCCAGCGTGGGAATATCGAGATCGTTCGTCGGCTCATCCAGAAGCAGGACATCCGCGGGTTGGAGCATGAGCTGCGCGACTAAGACGCGCGCACGTTCGCCACCCGAGAGCCTGCCGACGGGGCGATTCAAGTCTTCAGCGTTAAAGAGGAACCTGGCCGCCCAAGAAGCGACGTGTGTTACCCGATCCTGATAAATCACGGAATCGCTATCGGGTGCCAGCGCGCGACGGAGCGTGAGGCTCGGGTCCAGCTCGCGATTTTGATCGAAGTAAACAATTTTCAACGAATCAGCTTTACGCACCGCTCCGGCAGTAGGTTCGATGTCACCTCGCAGCAAGCGGAGCATGGTCGTTTTTCCGCTGCCATTAGGACCAACCAGGCCGATACGCATTCCCGAAGTCACGGTGAAATCGATCCCCGTAAACAGTGAGCGGCCGCCGATGGAATAGCTAAGGCCGTCCAGTACGATTAATTGTCTGGTTTGCCTGTTCGAAGCGGAGAAATCAATTTTGGCAGTTAGCGTGCGGCTTCTCGTGTTGAGGTCCGCGAGTTCGCCGATCATCTTATGCGCTTTATCAATCCGCGATTTCGATTTGGTCGCCCGCGCCTTGGGACCGCGGCGCAACCATTCAATCTCGATATGAACGCGATTCTCCAGCGCCTCCTGACGGTTCCCTTGAGCGTGAAGGTGAGCTTCTTTCGCTTCCAGGAAAACGCTGTATTTTCCTTTAACGCGCAGAAAACCTTCCTGATAGGCGCGGTCGAGTTCGACCATATCGTTAGCGACATTTTCAAGGAAGTAACGATCGTGGCTGACCACCACGCAAGCGAATTCCGCATTCTCGAGGAGTTTTTCGAGCCATTTAATTCCCTCGAGATCCAAGTGATTGGTGGGCTCGTCTAGCAACAGGATGTCCGGTTCCTGGACTAAGCCCTCTACGACTGCCAGGCGCTTTCGCCAGCCGCCGGACAAAGCCGTAGCATGCGTTTCAAAATCCGCGAAGCCCGCGCGGCTAAGGGCTTCTTCTGTCCGAAATGAGAGGTTTTGCTCCGAGACTCCCGAGCGTTCCAAAGCGCTTTCGATAACGGACCTGCAGGTAGCCTCAGGCGCGAAGCGGGAAATCTGCTCGACGAAACTCACCTTCGCGCCTTTGCGGATGGCCACGTTGCCTTTATCGGCTTTCACAAGCCCGAAAAGAATTTCGAGCAAGGTGGACTTGCCGGAGCCATTGGGTCCGATGAGGCCGATCCGTTCGCCTTCGGATACGGTGAAGGAAATGTCCTCGAAAAGTGGAGTGAGTCCGTATCGTTTCGACAATCCCTGTGCATTGATGATCGGAGGCAAATGTTTCAGTCTTCTCCAGCAATTAGTTTACCCTTGAGCATACCAGCAGCGGCAATCAGAGGCTGATGAATCGGCGAAAGCGGGAAGGCCCTTGGCTGAGAAGATGGTCCACAAATTTGACGCGTTGATCCTTGGCGCAGGAGCTGCGGGGTTAATGTGCGCCATCGAAGCTGGTAAACGCGGCCGCAAGGTGGCGATCCTGGAACGGAGCGAGCGCGCCGGCAAGAAAATTCTCATATCCGGCGGTGGGAGATGCAATTTCACCAATCTTTATTGCCAGCCGGAGAACTTCATCTGCGGCAATTCTCAGTTCCCAAAATCCGCCTTGGCTCGTTACACGCCCGCTGACTTTATCGCTTTGCTAGAAGTTCACGGCATTCCTTACCACGAGAAAACGCTAGGGCAGCTATTTTGCGACCGCTCGGCGCAAGACGTTACGCGAATGTTGGAAGCTGAATGCTGCGACGTCGGAGCCAAAGTATTTCTCAATACCAAAATCCGAGCAATAAAGCGTGCAGATGCATTTGAGGTTTATACCGAGTCCTCGGAGTTTCACGCGTCTGTTTTAGCGATTGCCACCGGTGGCCTCTCGATTCCGAAAATGGGCGCAACAGCGTTGGGATACAACGTCGCCCGGCAGTTTGGATTGAAGATCCAAAAAACTCGGCCGGGGCTTGTGCCACTGGTATTCGACGCCAGCGACAAAAATGATTATTGCGATCTGACCGGCGTCTCGGCGGAAGTAATCGCGTCTACGAATGGCCAATCATTTCGCGAGAAGATGCTGATTACTCATCGCGGATTAAGCGGCCCGGCAATTCTGCAAATCTCGTCATATTGGCGCAAAGGGCAGCCCGTTCAAATCGATTTGGCCCCAGGCCGCGACGTGTTTGCGGCTGTCGCCAAATCGAGAATCCGAAACATAGCCGGCGCACGATCAGCCTTCCAAGGTCTCCTCCCTAAACGTTTTGCAACGCGTTGGCTTGAGTTGCGCGCGCCCGCAACCTGGAGCAATGAAGCTCTGACGCAAGCAGAGAAGCAAATTCACGAATGGTCAGTCGTACCAACGGACACAGAGGGCTACGAAAAGGCCGAGGTCACAGCGGGTGGCGTCGATACGGATGAATTGTCCAGCCGAACGATGGAAAGCAAGAAAATGCCGGGGCTGTTTTTTATTGGCGAAGTTGTCGACGTTACTGGCCACTTGGGTGGTTACAACTTCCAGTGGGCTTGGGCCTCGGGTGCGGCAGCCGGAAGAGCACTGTAGGCGAAACCGAATAAAGCACGGGCGGCTGGAATGGAGAGTTTCTGACCGCGATATGAAAAAACTAGCCGAGCTCGACGCGAAAATACTTAGGCTACCCGTAATGTCATTCGTCGCGTGTACGCGGTAATTCCGAGAAGCAAGAAAACGGATAAGAGCGAGATCGTCGCACCGGCGCTGCGGTCCCATGTTCGCCGGAAGTGGATATGCACCAAGTGTGCGCCGGCGGGTACTGCGACTGACAATTGAGCGGTCCCCGGAAGGGAATCACCACGGACGCCGACTTTGTCCACTTCGATTTCCCAGGCCGGATAGTTTATGAGCCTGAGAGCCACCTCGCCGGGCTCACCGATCCTCGATGTGAACGATTTTGTTTCAGCGGTCCACCGTTCAATGCGGAAATACTCCCCGGCGAGAGGCACCAGTGCTGCGGATTCCGGAGCAATTTTCTGGAGCTCGGGTGTTTCCACGATTCCGGCTTGGTCCGTTGTATCAGAATCATCCGCGGATGCGAAAGGCTGACCAGGTAGTTGATAACGGTCGCAGCCCAATGGTTGATATTCATCAGTGCCTTCGTACCCGTGCCCAGAACTGATTCCATCCGCGAGCACCGGAATGTCTTCGCTGTCCCACCATGCATCTCTAACGAAAGTTGTGCCAATCGCTCCTGTTGCGATGACAATCGCCAACCAGCCAATCAACAGTTTTCGCGAGTTTTGTAAGGTCGCGGCTACGAAAAAAGCGAGAGCGACGTCCAAGGGAACCAGCCATCTCCACGGAAACTGCACGAATTGAAGCTTCGGCAAGTGGTCCCAGAACAAAATGCTTGGGGTAAACATTAGAAATGACGAAGCGGAAGCAAGCGTTAGCAGCGTCCACCAAGGTTCTGAGAGAGTCCTGCGTTGGCGCGCAACAAAAACTGCGGCGATTGCGGTAACAAGAATCGTCCCCAGCGCAACGGCGGAAACTTTCCAGTTGAATAAAACGAATTCGGGATCGTTCGAGTGTGTAAACAGAAAATTCCGGCTCGGAAGAAGATTGTCCGCCAGTACTTGCGAGATCTGAACCCATCGCTGTTCCCATGCGGCCGGCAAAATGTAGAACGCGGCACAACCAAAGCCGAGTGTCATAGCCGCACCACCGCGAAGAATCGGCCACGCAGTTCGATGCATTGCGCAACCTACCGCGAAAATCAGGACGAGAGAGTAGGTGGCAATTACCGCGGCGGGGGCGTTAGAAAGCCAAATCAGGGCGAACACTGTTCCCAGGCCCGGCACGCGACGCCAGCCATCGCGCGTCACTCGTAGAGCGCCTAATACTAGCAAGGGAAAGAGCGCGCTTGCGAGAAGCTCGGCGAAATCACTCCGATAGTAAACGATCACAAGGTGGTACGGATTTACGGCAAACAGAATGCCGGCCGTCAGTGCCTGCCGATGCGGAAGCCATTCGCGGGCCAATCGCAACATGTTGAAGCCTGCAAGAACAAGCGCGAGCCAAATGAACGTTCCCGGAACGACTCGCCACGGCAGAACTGAGCCCAAACCTGCTCCCAATATCCACGAGCCGGGAGGATAAAAAATGAATCGCGGTTCACCGAAGCCCCAGTTGGCCCACTCCGCCCAACGTGGAAAAACAATTCCTTCGCGCCACTGTCCTGCGACGTCCAGCCAAGATGCGAGGTGGAATTGAAAATCGTGCCCGGAAGCGTTGCCCAGAAAAAACATTGGCAGAATGACGGCCGAAGCAGCCGCTGCTGCGCAAAGCAACGCCACGCGTCTGGAATATTTCATATTATTTACCGGGGTCCCGGGTACGCTGCACAGGGTCTTCCATCGGAGCTGGTTGAATAGGCGAACCCCGTCATCCTTACCTTACGTTAAGGGCTGCGCAGTAGAGAATACAGAATCGCGCCATTTTTATCCTACTATGCGCACCTCACTCTCCTGCACTTAAAGCGCACGACACATACACGCAAAATTCACAATTTTTTAGCCGTCTCGCGGTAGCATGGATTCGATGATCGACGAGCCAAAGGACAGAGACCGTCCAGCGACGGCAGAAGAGTTGAGGCTGGCGGCAAGCGAAGGCCGCGAAGTTCACTGGAAGCGCTGGGGCCCTTATCTCTCCGAACGTCAGTGGGGAACCGTTCGCGAGGATTACAGTCCTAATGGCGATGCGTGGAATTATCTTCCCCACGATCAAGCGCGGTCCCGAACCTACCGCTGGGGCGAAGATGGCATCGCGGGCTTCTGTGATCGCCATCAGCATATTTGCTTCGCGATTGCGCTCTGGAATGAGAACGACGCCATCTTAAAAGAAAGGCTTTTCGGCCTTACCAGCACCGAGGGAAATCATGGGGAAGACGTAAAGGAATACTATTTTTATCTGGATGCCACGCCGACGAGTTCCTACCTAAAATGCTTGTACAAGTATCCGCAGCGACCGTTCCCTTACGATCGGCTGGTTCAAGAAAATGCAAAACGAACGCGTCTGCAACCTGAATACGAATTACTAGATACCGGCATCTTCGCGGAGAACCGATACTTCGATGTCTTCGTCGAGTACGCTAAAGCCTCATCCGAAGATATCCTGATTCGCGTAACGGCTTGGAATCGCGGGCCGGAGCCGGCGCCGCTCCATTTGCTCCCCACACTATGGTTTCGAAATCGATGGGACTGGGGGGAAGGCTACGACAAGCCAGAAGTGTCGCGCGCGCAGGGCCTCGATGGTGGCGAATTATTCGCTGTTAACGAATTTCACTACGGCAAGCGCTGGCTGATAGCCGAAGGCAAGCCCGAACCGCTATTCACTGACAATGAGTCCAACAACGAGCGATTGTTCAATAGCAAAAATACGTCGCCATATGTGAAAGATGCCTTCCACCGTTATCTGATTCAGCGTGAGCGTGGCGCCGTAAATCCCGCCATGACCGGTACGAAAGCGGCAGCCCATCATTCCGAAGTAATTCAACCTGGGAAAAATCTCACCATTCGACTTCGTTTGCTGGACCAAGACCCCACGCAAGGCCACAAATCCGCGCAGGATTTTTTCGGGCCGGCATTCGACAGAATCTTTGAGCAAAGATTGAAAGAGGCGGACGACTTTTACACCCAGCGCGTCGGGCGTTGCGCAAGTGAGGACGCGCACGAGGTGCAGCGTCAGGCTTTCGCGGGCTTGTTATGGGGCAAGCAGTCCTACCACTATGACGTTCGTCGCTGGCTCGAGGGCGACCCGACGCAACCTACTCCTCCGGCGGAACGCCTTGACGGTCGGAATCACGAGTGGACGCATCTCTACAATTCCGACGTGATATCCATGCCTGATAAGTGGGAGTACCCGTGGTATGCGGCGTGGGATTTGGGCTTCCATTGCGTGGCAATGGCTCTCATCGATCCGGACTTCGCCAAAGAGCAGCTCGTGCTCTTCATGCGCGAATGGTACATGGATCCCAATGGCCAATTGCCGGCCTATGAATGGAATTTTTCCGACGTGAACCCGCCAGTGCATGCGTGGGCGGCTTGGCGCGTATATAAAATCGCGACGCGCGTACAAGGAAAAGAAGACCGTGAGTTTCTCGTCCGCATGTTTCACAAGCTGCTGATTAATTTCACCTGGTGGGTAAACCGCAAGGATCCGGAAGGAAAAAATGTATTCGAGGGCGGTTTCCTCGGGCTCGACAACATAGGCGTCTTTGACCGCTCCCAGCCTCTCGGTCCGGGAAATTACATCGAGCAATCGGACGGCACCAGTTGGATGGCGATGTATTGCCTCGATATGCTGGCGATTGCGATGGAGCTAGCTCATCAGGACAGGGCTTACGAAGACGTTGCCAGCAAGTTCTTCGAGCATTTCGTTTATATTGCGCAGGCTATGAACGACATGGGTGGCCAGGGAGTAGGCCTATGGGACGAAAAGGACGGTTTTTATTACGACGTACTGCATTTAGGGAAGTCGACAGCCGTATCGATGAAAGTTCGATCGATGGTTGGCTTGATTCCTCTCTTCGCCGCTGAAGTTTTCGAGCCGGAGGTTTTGGAGAGACTGCCGAATTTCCGCAAACGAATGCAATGGTTCCTGGACCATAATCCGGAAATTGGGAAGCACGTAGATATGAGCCAAAAGACGGAGAAAGGCAGCCGCCTGCTTCTGACTATCGCCAATCGCACGAAGCTTGAGCGCATCTACCGTTACGTTTTCGATGAAAATGAGTTCCTGTCGCCTCACGGAATCCGCGCTCTCTCTAAATTTCATCTCGACCATCCTTTTGTGCTCACGGTGGACGGGCATTCAAGCTCTGTTGATTACGAGCCGGCCGAATCTACCAGCGATCTCTTTGGAGGGAATTCAAATTGGCGCGGGCCCATCTGGTTCCCCCTGAATATTCTGCTGATCGAGTCACTCCAGCGCGTGTACTTTTATTATGGGGACGATTTTAAAGTGGAATATCCCACGAACTCAGGCCGACAGATAACGCTCTGGGAGTCCGCGGCGGATATATCCCGCAGGCTCTCGCACATTTTCCTGCGACGAGACGGACGCCGCGCGGTTTACGGCGACAACTCGCTTTTTCAAGACGATCCTCTATGGCGCGATTTTATTCTCTTCTACGAATATTTCCATGGGGATACGGGAGAGGGGCTCGGCGCCAGCCACCAGACGGGCTGGACTGCCTTAGTGGCGAAACTGCTGCAGCAAAGCGGGGAGTGAAGCGCGGGGTTCCGCAAGCGGCCCCTTCCGTGGCCTAGGTGTTGGGCGCTTTGGCTTCCACGAGTTCGATCAGCACTTTTTTTCCTTCCTGCGCTGGAGCAAGGAAAAAGTTGATGCGCGTTCCGTTGGCGCCCGCACGGGTTGCGGGATAGATAGGTTGCAACCCAAAACGCGAACGCAGGATGTCCGTCGCGCGGCCCACGTCGCCTACATAGACTTCAATCTGTTGAATTCCTTCTCCGAATTTCTCCAAATACCGGGCGATAGCGCCCTGGCCACCGGGTTGGCGCGTGGTCAAAATATCGAGTTCGACGTGAGTCTCGAAGTGCAATTCAAATTCCCTGGCGTCCTGGTCGGGAGGGACATCGGCGAGCGGCGCAAAATAGTTTGCCGCGCGGATTTTCTCGAAGGTTTCAGGCTGTACGGCGATACCCACTACGATGGATGCTGGCCCCAATACTGATCTACCCGGTGGTGTCTTTTGTTCAGAGGGCAAAATAAGGGCGCGAAAATCAGGCTCTCCGAGCCATTGTTTTAGCAGGGGTGTGCACATACTGCTGCCGGCGAGATAAAGGCGCGTCGCAGCGTCCGCTCTGTTTTGCGGATCGCGATCCGCGAGTAGAGGAATCCAGCGAGTGATGTCTACCGTGTCTGTCACGTCCGCAACCGCCAATTAGGGGGTGGCGTGAGGAGGTTGAACCGCGTTGATATTGGAAAGTGCAACGTAAGTTGTTTTTCCAGGAGGCACGGTGATGCGTACGTCCCATTTCTGCTGGGCGTCGCCCGCTTGCGCGCTGATATCGAGCGTGCTCAGCCAATACGTTCCCGGAGCGATTCCGTGCAGCAGCCCTTGTCCTTCCAAATCTGTTTCCGTGCGCGCGACAAGGTACTTTGATTTCGCAAGGTCAATGGTGTGACGATGAAGCTCAGCCGCGCTGTTCGCGTTGATCGTATCCCACTTATGGCCCGGGTTCACGTCTTCCAGAGAAAGGTCGATTCCATCCGTGCTCTTGGGATTTAGGACCAGGAACGCGCGGATGGCCGCGTGATACTGTTTCACCTGCTCGTCATACTTCGCCGGATTTTTCTTCTTCTCGGCGGGCGTGTATTTCGGGACGGGGAAGGGAACGGTTTGATCTCCGGACATTCTATCGACATAGGCCTTATAGAATTCGGGCACGTTCATCACATCGTCCGCGTTAAGTTTTTTGATGAAGTCCTCGCCGGCCAGATTTACCCAGTGATTTTTCTTCATCCAGGCTTTCAATTCCTTCGAGACGTCGAGTTTATCGATGAAGGCATCCATGGGCACCAACGGATAGGTGACCGCCGCTTCCTTGCCGATCTCATCGAAGCTCTTGCTCAAGAGGTAGAAGGTAATTCCACGCACGGGTTCGTCTGTGCCGCTAGAGGGCGTCGCTTTTGCGACGAACTCGACCGTGGCTTTTTGGGCAGCGGCGCGGGGTGCCGAGGCCAGAATCGCAGAAACCAGGAAACAGGAACTCCAGATCGCAATTTTCATGATGTTCATCGTAGCAGAATGGCAAGCCCGCAGGTATGAGGTGGTCGTGATGGTAAACCCCTCGCGCCGAATTTCTAAAGAATCTTTCGGCTGAGAAAACAATTTCAGAGAGACCAAATGTGATAGGGAGAAATCAGTAGAGGCGGAACTGCATTTCAACATTCATGCGCACTGGCGCCGGCTTTCCATTCGGGCCTAGAGCTGGCTTAAACCGCCAGGTTCGGATCGCCTTGACGGCATTTTCATCAAGGCCGAGCCCCAGACCCTTCACCACGTGAATATCTTCGGTGTGACCATCAGGCATAATAACTATCGCTAAAGTAACAGTTCCCTGGTACTTGGCCTTTACAGCTTCGTCGGAGAATTGGGCGTTCGGGCAATACACGCAGACTGGTACGCCGTATCCGCCCGTCCCAGCGCTAAAATATCCGCCTCCGGTTCCTCCGCCTTCACCCGGCCCAACGCCGCCGCCGCTTCCGCTTCCAATTCCCGTCCCATTGCCAGAGCCAATTCCATTTCCGCTGCCCGGCCCACTGGAATCGTTGGTCACCTTGGACATGGGATCGCCCCAGTTCGACATATTGGGGCTGGCTAATTTCGTGTCCGGCATCCCGATAACAGTCGGAACTGCCGCGAATTTAGGATTGTCCGGCGGTTTCACTTTGGGCGGCACGATTTGCGTCAAACTGAACTTCGGAGCTTTGCCTCTGCTAGCAGGGAGTAACTCGTGCGATCCGCCGCCACCGCCACCGCCGGCCTTCTTAGCTCCCGGCGGGAGTTTTGGAAGATAGGGGGAAGTGATGTCGAGCGGTGTCACAACCATCGTTTTCGCCTGGGTGGTTCCAGGCGACATGAGTCCCGGCAAAAACGGCAGCGCGATGAGCACGATCACTACTACGTGGAATGCCAACGAAAGAGCCTGCACGCGTGTGAACTGAGTATTCTTCGACCAAATCTCCGGTACGGCTACAGGTGTACTGGTAGTTTTCAACGGAGCTAGCTTGCGCGGCGAAATGATGTCGCGAACGTTCTGCCAGAATCCGCCGAGGCTCGAATTCCAGTTAACCAGCAAGTCGGAGTTGACGGGTCCGCGCGGCGCCGAATGAAAAAATTCCTTAAAATTATCGCCAACGCTTTCGCCAAACTCAGGATTCTTGAATACATCCGACTTCGCACCCTTGATGTTGGCGGGGCGCTCGGAGAGGAAATCCTTTATATTGGAGAGGAAGTCTTTGAACGCCGAGGTGCGTACGGGAGAAGGCAGTCGCCCAATTCTGAGTGTTGGCTCGGTGGTTGAGCGGCCAGCGTTGTCGAGTCTGGAAGTAAAGTCTGGCATAGGGCTTACCTAGGAACCCCCGTCACGGCTCTACCTGATATTAGACGCCGGATCACGAAAAAGGATGTACGGCGTCGGGCGGCTGACAGCGTTCCGGATTCATTGTAACATACGGTTCTCAACTGAGGCTTCCAGTTTCCCGGCCTGCATCAGTGGAAAGGGCTTTTATTTCCTATTAGATGGCAAACAAGCGCGACCTGAAGAGCACGCTCAATCTTCCCAAGACAGATTTTCCCATGAAAGCGAAATTGCCCGAGCGCGAGCCGGAGCAGCTTGCCGCTTGGGAAAATATGGGGCTATACCACCGCATCATGGAGTCGCGCGGGGCTGCGCCGCTATTCGTCTTCCACGACGGGCCGCCCTATCCGACGGGCGAAATTCACCTTGGCACGGGCCTGAACAAGATTCTGAAAGACATGATCGTGAAATCAAAGACCATGGCCGGGTTCCGAACGCCGTACGTTCCCGGATGGGATTGCCATGGCCTGCCCATCGAGACAAAAGTTGAGAAGGAACTGGGCGGCAAGACGGACAAAGTGTCCGCGGCGGAGTTTCGGCGAATGTGCCGGGAATTTGCCCTCGGCTACATCGACGCGCACCGGCGGGAATTCAAGCGCCTAGGTGTATTCGGCCAATGGGAAAAGCCGTACCTTACGATGGATCCGAGTTATGAAGCTTGCGTGGCGAGCGCCTTCCTCTCATTTCTCGAGAAAGGCTACATCTATCGGGGACTGAAGCCGGTTTACTGGTGTATCTACGACCGCACCGCTCTAGCGGAAGCCGAGGTGGAATATGAGGACCACACCAGCCCATCGATCTGGGTGAAATTTCCTGTGGTGCCAGGCGATAAAGCGACGAAGCTCGGGGTCGGCGCGGATGTCAGCGCACTCATCTGGACCACAACACCATGGACGTTGCCGGCTAACCGGGCGCTCGCGTTTCATCCGGATTACGAATATGTTGTAGTGAATTCTGCCGCCGGCAAACTCCTGCTCGCGGAAGAAAGAATGAGCGACCCGGAGTTGACGGTGCTGCTGGGGTTGGAACCGGGCGCTCGATTCACGAAAGTTGGAAAGGGACGCGAACTCGAAGGCGTGCAGTTTCAACATCCGTTCCTGAAAGAGTTGCGCGTGCCTGCCGTACTCGCTGATTACGTCACGCTGGATCAGGGCAGCGGAATCGTTCACACCGCTCCCGGTCATGGTGCCGAAGACTTTGCAACCGGCCAGAGATATGGGCTGGAAGCCTATGCTCCTCTCGATGATGACGGCCGCTTTGTCGAAGGCTTGCCGGAATACAAAGGCAAGACGGTGTTCGAAGCGAATCCCGCGATCATTTCGCTGCTGACGGAACGTGGGATGCTGGTTGGCGAAAAGAAATTCTCGCACAGCTATCCACATTGCTGGCGCTGCCATGAACCAGTGATTTTTCGCGCCACTGAACAGTGGTTCATACAACTCGATGCCGGCAGCGCAACGGTTCCCGCCCCGAAGGCGCCCGCGCTCCGCGGCCGCGCGCTGGACGAAATCAAAAAAGTTAAGTGGTTGCCGGCATGGGGTGAAGAGCGCATCCACAACATGATCGTCGACCGGCCGGACTGGTGCATTTCGCGCCAGCGCTTCTGGGGAATACCGCTGATCATTTTCTATTGCGACGCTTGTGGGAAAAGGCTCGATGATTTCAAAGCTCTGCGCAACGTGATCCCGTTTTTTGAGCGCGAAGGCGCGGACGCATGGTACACGCATTCGGCCGAGGAGCTGTTGCCTCCAGGCACGAAGTGCTCGTGCGGTAAAGCAAAGTGGCGTAAAGAGTCCGATATTCTCGATGTGTGGTTCGAGTCCGGCTCAAGCAATTTGGCGGTGCTGCAGAAGAGAGAAGGAAAGCCGCGCGCTGATGTGTATCTCGAGGGCCCGGACCAGTTTCGCGGGTGGTTCCAAAGCTCGCTGATGGTTGCGATTGGCGTGGATGGTATGCGTCCGTACGATCAAGTCGTCACGCACGGTTGGACGCTCGACGAAAAGGGCCGTCCCATGTCGAAGTCGCTCGGAAATGCCATGGAGCCCAAGGAAATTTGCGAGAAGTGGGGCGCAGACTTGTTGCGCGTTTGGGTTTCATCGCAGGACTACACGGCGGATGTTCGGCTGTCCGACGCAACGATGACACAGCTTGCCGAAGCATATCGCAAAATCCGCAACACGTTCCGGTTTGCACTGTCTAATCTTTACGATTTCGATCCGGAGCGCGACTCGGTTCCGGACGCCGACTTATGGGAAATGGACGCCTGGATGTTGCGGCGGACCGGGGTGCTCGCGCGCCAATGCCAGGAGTGGTATGCCAATTTTGAATTTCATCGCGTATACCACGCGCTGCACGATTTCTGCACTGTGGACTTAAGCGCATTTTATTTCGACGTGCTGAAGGATCGGCTTTACACGTTTGCACCGAAGAATCTAGGACGCCGCTCGGCGCAAACCGCCGTCTATCGCATCGCGAGCGCTCTCGTGCGTCTGATCGCCCCCACTCTGGCGTTCACTTCGGAGGAGGTTTGGAAGCACTTGCCGCCTTCTAGTTCGAAAACCGACAGCGTGCACATGTCTTTGTTTCCTGCGGCCGAGGATCTCGAAGGGGTGCTCGACACTTCGCGCTCTGCGGCTTGGGAGCGGCTCCTCAAGGTTCGCGAGGGAGTATTGCGAGCGCTCGAGCCCGCCCGTGCTGCAAAAACAATTTCCGGAGGGCTCGAAGCTCGGGTCACCCTCGTAGCGACTGGCGAACTTCTGGATCTGCTGCGCAAATACTCCTCGTACTTGCCGGGACTTTTTATCGTCTCGCAGATGGAAATTGCCGAAGGCCACTTGGATGGCGCTGTTCCAGCCGCAGGAATCGAAGAACTTCAAATCCGTATCGAGCGCGCCAAAGGTGCGAAGTGCGAGCGTTGCTGGAATTATTCCACGCATGTAGGAGAGAGCGCGGAATATCCGACACTTTGCGAACGGTGCCTCGCCGCCGTTGCAGAGATCGATCGTGACAGCGGCGTCACCAGCGGGAGTGCGAAGGTTTGACAACTTCCGTGTCGCGTTCCAGCTGGTACGTTTTAGGACTTCTCGCGCTCGCCGCGTTGTTTGGAGATCAGCTCAGCAAATACGCAGTGGGGCGTTTCACGCCCGTCGGATCAACTCGCATTCTCATCCCGGGCTTGCTGAACCTAATACATACGAACAATCCGGGCGTCGCATTCGGGTTATTCGCAGATTCGAGCACGCCTTGGCTTGCTCCCATGCTGATTGCGTTTTCTGTGGCCGTTATTGCCATGCTGGTTTGGTTGCTGGTAACCGGCCGTGCGGGAGGAAAGCTCGCGCAATGCGGACTCGCGCTCATTTTGGGTGGCGCGACAGGAAACGTTTTGGATCGAGTTACGCGGCATAGTGTTACTGATTTTATCGACTTTTATATCGGCAGCCATCATTGGTATACATTCAACATTGCTGATTCGGCGATAGTGATCGGTGCGGGTCTCGTGATTCTGGAACTCTTTCGCGATTGGCGGCATCCTAACCAAGGACGAACTTAGCAATGCATCCCATTCTTTTCCATTTCGGCGGAATTAACGTGTACTCGTACGGCGTGCTAGTCGCTTCCGGAGTGCTCACCGGACTATGGTACTCGCGCAAGAGAGCTCCTCACGCCGGCCTCGATCCTGACAAAGTCTGGAACATGGGGATTTATACGGTCCTGTGCGCGCTTCTGCTGGCAAAGATCTGGCTCATTCTGAGCGACTGGGGCTACTACCAGGCCAATCCACGCGACATTTTCAGCTTGAACACGTTTCAATCCGGCGGCACTTTTTACGGCGGCATCGTAGGCGCCCTTCTGATGATCGGCTTATATTCGTATTTCCAGAAAATGCCGCTACTGCCGGTGATGGACACCTTGGTGGCAGGGTTGCCGCTCGGTCACGCGATTGGCCGCTTGGGTTGTTTTGCGGCTGGATGCTGCTACGGCAAACCGACGACTGTGCCCTGGAGCGTAACCTTCACGAATCCGCTTGCCGAGCAATTGGCTGGAACGCCGCTCGGAGTTCATTTACATCCCACGCAGCTCTACGAAGCCGCCGCTGAATTTCTTAATTTTCTCATCCTCGTTTGGATCGGCAAACGCCAGCGCTTCACCGGTCAAATCGTCGGCACCTATTTCCTTCTTTATGGAGTTGAGCGGTGCGTGATCGAATTCTTTCGAGGCGATCCGGGACGCACGATGATGTTCCACGATACGATCTCACTGATGCAGGTAGTCAGTCTCGCGTTAATCACTACAGGCGCGTTTCTTTGGTGGCGCGGGTTGAGAAAGGGCGCACCCATCGCTTCCGTCTCCGCAGCGCGGACCACGGCCGCGCGCTAGATGCGGTTTTTCTCTAAACCGCAAGTACTCAACGAACGCACACTCTGACATGCCTGATTATTTCGATTCTGACGACGACGCTTCCGAGCACGACGACACCTTCGCCATTGACGAAGAAACCGCAGGCCAGCGCTTAGACCGTTTTCTCGCGACGCACCTGAGCGATATAAGTCGGACCCACGTGCAAAGTCTCATCGACGACGGACGCGTTCTCGTGGATGGCTCTGCGAAGAAATCCTCGCATCGCCTCGAGGCTGGCGAAACAATCACCGTAAATATTCCCGCCCCGCCGCTTCCGGGCGTGGAAGCGGAAAATATTCCGCTGGATATCATTTACGAAGATGAGGACGTCGCGGTGGTAAACAAACCGGCTGGAATGATCGTCCACCCTGGCGCGGGAGTGGACAGCGGCACCTTGGTCGCAGCATTGTTGCACCGCTTTGAGGGAGGCAAGGGCTTGTCGACAGTAGGCGGACCTCTTCGGCCAGGAATCGTGCATCGAATCGACAAAGGAACCTCGGGTGTCTTATTGATTGCCCGGACAGATATGGCTCACTTAAAACTTGTCGAAGATTTTCAGGAACGGCGGATTGAGAAGACTTATCTGGCATTGCTGCATGGCAAGCTAAAAGGCAAATCTGGGGTTGTTGAGTTGCCCATCGCCCGCGACCTGCGCCGGCGTTCGCGCATGACTGCTCGCCGGCGGGAAGGCCGCGAGGCGCGCACCGACTGGCGATTGCTTCAAGGCCTCGGCAACTTTTCATTTATCGAAGCGGGTTTGCATACGGGCAGAACGCACCAGATTCGAGTGCATTTCTCCGCACTTGGATGTCCGGTTGTAGGCGACACGGTTTACGGCGCGCCGCGCCAGGAGCGTATCGGCAAAGAACTCCTGCCTCCGCTGGAAAGGAATTTTCTCCACGCGGCCCGGATTGCTTTTAATCATCCGCGGTCCGGCAAGCGAATTGAGTGCCGCGCTCCGCTGCCGCCCAATTTGGCGGCGTATTTTCGGGATTTGGGCCGAGCTGAAAAAATACCGTCCAGTGTGATTGACGCTGGCTTGCGGGAGTTCCTATAATTGACCATCTTGAAACCATTGCGCATTTTCCTTGGGCTGGTAGCATCGCTTCTAATTTCGGCGTCCGTCGTGTATGCACAGCAACCTACTCAGCCGGCAAATCCGCCGCCGCGACCGTCATGGAGCGCTCCTCCTTCTCAGGCTCCTGAACCGGCACAAAAACCTCCTGCTGCGCCGAATCCCGCGGATCCCGGGCAAGCGGCGCAAAACAAGATGCCGCCGATCGTTTCGACCACCGGCTTGGTTCACCTGGTCGCTACTGTCACCGACCGCCGCCATAATTTCGTCACCGATCTCGAACAGAGCGATTTTAAGATTCTGGAGGACAACACACCGCAGGACATTCGATTCTTCGGACGCGAAACCGATTTGCCGCTGCGTATAGGAGTGCTACTGGACACCTCCAATAGCATTCGTCCTCGTCTGGCGTTTGAACAGGACGCCGCTATTGATTTCCTCGATGGTGTGATCCGCAGAAATAAAGACATGGCGTTTCTGATGACGTTCGATAATGAACCGGATGTCATCCAGGATTACACCGGGGATCTGGGTCTGCTAACAGCTGCGATTCGCAAACAACGCGCAGGAGGAGGAACTGCGCTGAACGACGCAATTTATCGAGCCTCCGAAAAGCTCTCGAATCCGCCTCTGCCCAGCGGACCGAATCCGGAGGTGCGTCGCGTGATTGTTGTGATCAGCGACGGCGATGACAATTTGAGCGATCACGCGCTTAGCGACGCCATTGAATCCGCTATTCGAGCGGAGTCTGCCATCTATGCCATCAGCACGAACACGGACTGGCTCTCCATCAGCGGCGATAAACCACGCAAGATTCATGTGGAAGGCGGAGACAAGATACTTGAGGAATATTCGGAGCAAACTGGCGGCCGCGTTTTCTATCCTTACAAAGTCGAAGACCTTGCGCAGTCATTTGTGGATATTGGAACGGAATTGCGCAGCCAGTATTTCATCGCCTATTCGCCGAAAGATGCGGAAGTGGCAGGCAAATATCGCAAGATTGAGGTTGAGACCGACCGCAAGGGTCTTGCCGTTCGAACGCGCAAAGGCTATTACTCGGTCGCCCCATCGCTTCCAGGGAAATAACGAAAACTTCGATTTAGGCGCAATTTGTCCTTCCAGGAATGCAATTGAAAGAGGAGGATCCGCTCAAGTTACCGCCTAAGTCATTAATCTTCAGAGCGGGACGAGTATAAAGCGCGTTTTATTTAAATGGCGCGTAGTAACCTCGGCGCGCAAGAACCTTAACGTCGGGCCGAGAGATATCGACCTTAATTTTCCTGAAGGTTCCATCATGCTTGTCGTTGGTGGGGTAGTAACCGATCACATATTGCGAACGCAGCTCTTCTGAGATTACGTCAAACGCTTTCTCCAGCGTCTTCTCATTGTGAACGTTGATTACGCGGCCGCCGGTGTCATCGGACATCTTTCGTGCCACTCCCGGGCCGCCTCCGAACCCTTGATAGAAACCAGAATCCGAAATTAGAAGCACGTGGATAACTGAGTCAGCTCGCTGGCAAGCTTCAACGGCATCCTGCAATCTAAGTTTGCTGCCGTTGTCTTCCGCGTCTGTCATCAGGATTACCGCTTTGCGTCCGGCCTCCGTTGCAAGCTCGTCGTGGCACGCCAGATAAACAGCATCATAGAGATTCGTTCCGCCGGAATTATTTCCCTGCGGAATCGTGCCCGGCGTCACTACGCCCCCGCCTCCCACGGAATTTACAGTCGTCCGGCGGATGGCGCGTTCGAGGACGTTAGTATCTTCTGTAAAATCAGCGAGCAAATCGGCATCGAAGTCGAAGCTGATGACCATGGCTTCGTCCTTCTTGCGCATCACTTCCCGTAAAAAACGCGAAGCCGTATCCTGCTCCGCTCCGATCACGTTGTACATGCTGCCGCTTGTGTCGATTAAGAGGCCGAGCGTGATCGGCATATTCACTTCTTTCGAGAAGAAGGCAACCTCTTGCGGCTGACCGTCTTCAGAGACTTTGAAGTCGTTTTGCGTCAGGTCGGAAATGATGCCGTTTTTCTTATCACGCGCGGTAACAAAAACATTGACCAGGTTGGTCTCTCTCTTCAGGGTTTGCGGTGACTGCGCGGGTTGCTGTTGACCCTGCTGCGGGGGAGCGGGCGATTGGGGTGTCGCCGCCAGTAAAGCAGGCCAGGACGTTCCGTCGGCAGGCGAGGCTCCGCCTGCAACGCAATACCCAGCGAGAGCCAGTGTAAAAAAGCCTGCCACGAGGCGGGTCAGCCGCATTGTATAATCTCCCCAGATTAGGTGCGCTACGTACGATGCAGTTAGCGCGTGGCCGGATGTTTGGCCGCTGTTTCGAGACATGAACTTTTGGTCCGATATAGGGACCGGCGATTCACCAGCAACAGTTCGCAGCGCGGCCGAAAGGCGCGAAACGAGATATGCCAATGACGCGAATCATGCTATCGATTGCTATTGTATTACTTCTTTGCGTTTCAGCACACGCGCAGCAGCCTATCCAGCCCGGCACGCCGCAGCCTTCGGCTCCTCCAGCGCCGATACAACCAGGACAGACCGCACCCCCGAGCAAGCCGGCGCAAAACCCTCAGGCCGCGCCGTCGACAGCGGCTGCGCAGCAAGGGGATACCCGCACGCGCATCAAGATAAGGACGGAACTTGTCATTGTGCCGGTTACGGTGAAAAACCGCGATGGGGGACTTGTTGGCGATCTTCAGCGCGATGAATTCCGCTTGTTCTCCGACGGAGTTGAGCAGCAGATTGTGTTATTCGACTCGCAACCGTTTCCGCTTTCCGCGGTGGTCCTGCTCGACAACGACCTCGCGGAAAAGGAAGCCGAACAAGTGAAGAAGAGTCTGGACGCGATCGCCGGCGGATTTGGGCCGAATGACGAAGTGGCTTTGGTCACCTATGCAGAATTTCCCGAGACTGTCTCTGATTTCTCTTTCAACAACGATGCTCTTTTTACCGCGCTTAAGCGCCTGGATCTGACGTCTCATAGTGCCACGATTATCAACGATCCCACGACTGCGGGTCCGATTATCAACGGACAGACGCAACCGGATGGGACTGGAACTACGGGGCAGGGCGGCGTACAGGTGCGCGGCTTTGGAAAAGCCGCTACCCACAACTCTTTGGACGACGCCATTTACGCCGCGGGGCAAATGTTGAAGGGACGCGGGCGCGACCGCCGAAAAATAATTTTCCTCATTACGGACGGCAACAATACTCACAACAACCAGCACTCGTTCAACGAAACTTTGCACTCGCTTCTTCTCGCCGACGTTTCCGTTTTTGCTATCTCCGTCACTCATCAGACCCCAATTGGGCGTTCCATCATTCAGCACGGTGTGGCGGAGATTGACAAGTATGCTGCTGCTACGGGAGGAGACACGTTTTACGCCGCGAGGGAAAATGGGTTGTCGCGTCTCTATGCGGAAGTCACCGAACAAGCTCGAAACGTGTACACCATCACTTTTGCTCCTCGGGAAGCGGACCGTGCGAAGGACTATCACACCATCGAAGTGCGGGTCCGGCGTCCGGACTTGGACGTAACTGCGCGGCAAGGCTATTTCCAGGCTGGACTGCAGTAATTCTGTTTGCGCAGCAGGGGCGAACGCGCGAGCGCGGTTCGTCTTGCGTGATGCTTCACCCCACCGTTTCGAGATCATCGCGATTTATTTTGCCGGTTGAATTGAAATCAATTGTTCGTGCGCGGGGCACAGCGGTTTGTAATCGCAATATACGCAGAGGAAACTGGGTTTGGCGGGGAACTCGCCGGCGCGAATTTGGTCAGCCACTTCGTAAATAGTTTGTTTGGTTTTTGCGAGCCCTTTGGCGTCACGCTCGCTCGCGACGGCTTCATTGGTGGTCAGGTTGTAGAACACCAGGCGTTCCGGCTTGAGTTCGAGCACTTCTTCGGCGGCCAGGGCATAGACGCTTAGCTGCAAACTGTCTTTAGCCCTTTTGGCGTCCTTTGGCTTGCCTGTTTTGTAATCCACGATTTCCACTTCTTTCGAGCCCAGCCGGTTCACCTGATCCATGCGGCCTTTCACAATCACGTCGTGATCGAGGTGGAGTTCGAACGACTTTTCCTGGTGGAGCATGTCCGGCGGCGCGTCCATGTATGTGCGGTGAAAACCTTCGAGTTGTTCGCGGCCCGCCTTGCGGTACTCCTCTTCCTGATAATCGTCGGGAAAGCCCATGGAGCGCCATTCGCGATCGTAAACTGCCATCACATCTTGGAGAGGAAATTTCCCGTGTTTGGCTATGCCGCCGGCAAATTCTTTGATTGTGGTGTGCATCACGCTTCCAAAAGTCATGGTGGCGCGCGGGCCGCCGCGAATGCTCCACAGATTTTGAAACAGGTACTGCATGGGACATTTGCAGTAACACTCGATAGCGGATGCGCTGAGCTGAAGAGGTTCGGCTACCGGCGGATGGTAAGCCTTGGCCCAGAGCGCGACGTGAGAGTAAGCGCGGGTGTTTTCGTCCTGGCCGATAGTTGCAGCGAACAATTGCGCGGGGTCGGAAGACTCGGGCGCCGACCCGGTGGTTTCCTGCGACGGCGGCACGGTGACTTGTGGCGCAGACTGCGCGATATCATTTTTTTGTATTTGCGCGTTTCGGAGGAAATCTTCCAGAAAAAGTGAAGGCTTTTTCCACTTGCTGTTTACTGTCGAAAGGGTCAGGCGCTGCCGCGCGCGCGTGAGAGCGACATAAAACAAGCGCCGCTCTTCCTGAATCTGGAAATCTCCGGTCGGCTTTTCTTCTTTCATCATTTCGGGAGGGAATTCGAACTTGGCGGGCCTGGCGTTCGAGGGGAAGTCGTTTTTATTGAGGTGCATGATGAAAACGTGTGGGAATTCGAGTCCTTTGGCCGAGTGCACGGTCATCAATTGCACGGCATCGTCAGCCGATTCTTCATCCAAACAGACGTCGCCGGAGGCTTCGGCGAAATAGTCCAGGTACTCGATGAAATCGCGCAGGTATTTGCCTTCGCCTTTCTGCTCCCAGTCTTTTACAAACTGCACGAAGCGTTCGAGGTAACGGCGGTCGGCTTCAAAGGGAAGCGGGGCAAGTTCGAGCGCGGAGATCAACTCGTCCAGCACCGAGGTGGCGGACGCTTTGCGCGCCAACTTTCGGAATCGCGCCAGAAAACTCACGAGTTCGGGCAAGCGCGATGCTTCGGAGGCGAATTGCAATTCGCTCTGCGCTGCGTCGATTTCGTCGTTAAGCGGGCGGCGACGATTCTTTTCGGCTCGTTCCGCGAGGCGGACCAGGTCGCGGGGCTGAAGTTTCCAGTACGGCGCTGCGAGAACTCGCGCGCAAGCGACATTGTCCGACGGCACAGCGATGAGCCTCAGATACGCGAGCAAATCACGGATTACGGTGCTGGACAGAATCGAGAATTTCTTGATGACGAAGGGGATTTTCCTCTGTTGCAGCGCTTCGATGAGGCGTTTCACGTGAGCGTGCTTGCGATAGAGCACGGCGAAGTTGCGCCAGGAATTTCCCGGAACGTGCAGGCGTTCAATTTCCGAAGCGATCCAGTGCGCTTCTTCTTCGGGGCGGACGAATTCGGTGACGCGAACTTTTTCGCCGTCGGAATTGTCGGTGGTTAGAGTTTTTGGAGGGAGCAGCGGCGATTTTTCGTTGTGCGAAATCACTTCGCCTGCAACGCGCAGGATTCGCGTGGTGGAACGGTAATTCTGCGTCAGCGGGGCGATGAAGCGGCGCACGCCGTCGGTAAGGTTCTTGTCGGTGACTCCGCAGAAGCGTTTCAGGAAAATGGTGAAACTGCCGAAAGACGCTCCGCGAAAACGGTAGATAGCCTGATCGTCATCGCCGACCGCGACAATGTTTCCGCGTTCGCCGGCGAGCAGCCAGAGCAGCTCCAACTGGACGATGTTGGTGTCCTGAAATTCGTCCACCAGAATGTATTGAAACTGATCGCGCAAACTTTGCAGAAGTGCGTCGTCAGTTCGCAACAGTTGCACCGTTTGCATCAGTTGGGCGCCGAAGGTGAGCAGGTTTCGCTCGCGCAACAGCCGTTCGCTGACGCGGTAAACGTGCGCGAGTTCGTCCTGCCGTGCTAGTTCTTGCTCTTCAAGTTTCCGCGCATCAGGATCGAGCAATTCTCGCCGTTGAATATAGGCTTGCCGGGACTTGTCAACGTGGCGCTGATAGTCATCGGGCGTGACCAGTTCGTCCTGGCAGCGCGAAAAGAATTTCAGGAAGTCGTTGAGGAATTCGCCGGGCTCGGCCAAGCGCCTGAAATGTTTCAGGTCAAGCTGCGCAATGTGACGTCGCAGCAGAATCCAGTGGTCGATGTCCTCGAGCACTTTCAAATCCGGGTTGGCCACGCGAAGGATTTTTTCCAGGCAGAAATTGTGAAAAGTGCTGAGCCAAATGCCTTCGGCGCGTTCGCCGACCGCTTTCACTACGCGAGACTTCATCTGACCGGCGGCTTTGTCTGTGAAGGTGAGGCCAAGGATGTTTTCGCCGGCAAGCTCGGTATTCGATTCCAGGAGATGCCTAATGCGTTCGGTGATGACGCGCGTTTTTCCGGTTCCGGCGCCAGCGACAACGAGGAGCGGACCTTCGCCGTGCTCCACGGCGCGACGCTGCTGAGGGTTGAGCGCGGAGAGGCTTTCACGGGGGGTCGTCATAGACATAACACAGCTATATTAGCGGAATTTAGAGTGTAGAGGTTACGCTTTTCTTTCGCCTGCCAGCTTCGGATATCGAGGGTTGCAGCCGGACGCACCGCACGTGACGTTCCAAATTGGGAAATGTAGCTGACAGGTCCTTTCGATAGCACTTTATGCAGGACGATCCGGGTAGATCACCTTGGGGAATCGAAGATGGATTAGAAGTGCGCAGATAGCGAAAACGATAAATACCAAGATGCTGCCTTCGGGGCCCGCTGAACCTCCGGTTAACCAATTTGGGCCTTGGACGGAGGTGTTCAAATATCGACCAACGCCGAGAACGCCGCTATCGGGAGTTCCGTAGAAGAAGGTTTCGGCCCAGTCCCAGGCTGCGTGGAAGCCGAGGGCGAACCAGAGATTGCCGGTGCGGCGGAGGGTGAAACATAAAAGCAAACCTACCGCAACGACTTGCAGGATGCCGAGAATGTTTTCTCCGGGATTGGCCAAGTGGGCTGCGCCGAACAACCGAAGTAAACAAAGCCGCCGGCCAGAAGCGAATGCGGCGGGAGAAAGAGAAAAGCCAGTAACCGCGAAAACCCAACTCTTCGCTGACGGACACGGCAAGAAATACGACAGCCCAGCCAAGGGCGTAACGAAAAACTGCGCCACCTGAGAGGGCCACGGAGTCGATCTGGAAGTGATCTGACAGGTGGAGAATCAGGAGCAGAGCGGAAAGAGCAGCGAAACCCCACAGCGAACCTTCCCAAAATCTCTTCCCGAATGCCCGACGAGGAGGAATGCCGTAATCGTCGAGAGGACGCCTTTCCATGCGGGATACGATCCAGGTTGCCAGGACGACGAAAAACGAAATGATGGTTTTGATAGGTAATTCGCTCTGAATCGTGAAGACGGAACCGGCGGGTTGAATCCAGTGATGGAATGCCCAAACAAAAGGAAGCGGAAGAATGAATCCTATGGCGACCCAGATGAAAAGGCGATTACGGTCGGCGCGTCCCCAGGGCCGAGGCGACTCGGTTGGCAATTCTTTAGCGGGGTCTGGACCGGGCTCGACAGTCAAGAACATGTCTCCTGTTGGGAGCAAGATTCCAGTGACTAGCCGGGATGTTCACGGAACAGTGGAAAGATTACTTGTGAACGACACCACAGGCGATGCGATCACCGGAGTTACCGGATGGATCCGTTTTCATGTCGTCGGCTTTTGCGTGGATCACGAGTGCTGTGCCGCCGTTAGTGAAAAGCGAGTGAGCGTCATCGCTGAAGTTTACGTCCTTGTCGGTGACGCGTACTCTTGCTTTTCCGTCGGCGCCGACGGTGAAGTTGGGCATGTCGCCGGCGTGATGGCCATCGGGATTGTCGAAGCCGTGCTTCTTGCCGTCCGGATTGAAATGCGGGCCCGCGGATTTGAAGTCCGGCCCTTCGCATTTCGCGACCTGATGGAAGTGGATCGCGTGTTCACCCGGCGGGAGATTTTCGAGGTTGAGGTCCAGGCCGACTCCTCCTCCCTGATTTTCGTACAGGACTACGGTTCCGACACTTTTGCCTTGGGCATCCGTCATGTGAACGACTGTTTTGGCCGCGATTGACAGCGCGAAAGCGACGATGCAAAGCGGCAGGGCGATGCCCAATACTCGGTTGAGTTTCATGCGGGAATTATAGACCCGGGCGCTTTTGCTAGGCAAGATTTCAAGTGCGGCGCACTCAGAGAAGTCAAAAGAGCCGGCGGGACCCCTTCCGCCAACCTCACGACAAGCCGGCGCTACGAAAAGCTGAAGCCCGATTAGTTGAGCGACGCCAAGTACTGATGCCTGGCGCAGCATGCTGCGCCTCTACGGAGTCCGGGGAATTGTTGGCGCTTTGCCCAGCGGGAACAGAATTCAAAAGGGGCCGGCGGTACGAAAACCGAGCGGGCTCATCCATAGGGTGAGAGTTGCGAAGATCTCGGCTTTGAACTGCCGAAGTCGGAGCGATTGGAACTGTATTAAACTTCGGGCATGGGTTCCTACGGGCTTATGAGGACATTGATGAAGGATCGGAACAAGCGGCGGATTTCATGCCGCGCTTTCGCGGGGTTTCTGGTTTTCTTGGTGAGTTTTGCCGCTCCCGTGTTTGCACAATCGCAGCGGGTAACGGCTGCAATCGCGAGCGATCCGGCGCCGGATAAAGCGAATCCTGCTTCGATGGAGACGGTGCAGGTGCCGAGTCACGGGGCGTTGCTCAATGGACTTGTTTACGTGGCGGCGGGAGCGGGGCCGCATCCCGCGGTGGTGTTGCTGCACGGTTTTCCGGGCAACGAGAAGAATCTTGATTTGGCGCAAGCGATCCGGCGTGCGGGGTGGGATGTTTTGTACTTCAACTATCGCGGATCGTGGGGCTCGCCGGGAGATTTTTCATTCGCGCATGCAATGGAAGACACAGAGGCGGCGATTGCTTTTCTGCGCGATCCGGGTATGGCGAAAAAGTTGCGCGCGGATTCGTCGCGAATTGTGCTGATCGGTCACAGCATGGGCGGATTTATGGCGAGCTACGGCGCAGCTCAGGACCCGGCGATTCGGGCCATCGGCCTGATTTCGGCGTGGGACATTGGGCAGGAAGGGTTGGCGGCGGTGAAGCCGGGGAACGAAGAAGCAGCGGTGAAGCCGTTGGCTGCTTCTCTTGCTGAAGATGGACTGGCGCCGCTAGCTGGTTGCACGGCGGAAAGTCTGGCTCGCGAAATTCTTGCGAACCGCGCACGGTGGGAATTCGTGGGTTACGCGGGGAAGCTTGCGCCGCGTCCGGTGCTGATCACGACTTCAAATGATGGGCTTGCTCCTTCGGAGGGCGCGCTTGCGGATGCGTTGCGCAAAGCCGGCGACGCGAATGTGCACCTCGTTCATATCGCTACCGACCATGGGTATTCGGACCATCGCATCGCGTTGGAGACGGCAGTGATCGAGTGGCTGGAAGCCCTTCCGAGAACGTAGCTAGTGCCTCAGAGTCTTGGCTATGGTCTTAAGTTCAACAGAAAAATTCTCATGTCTGTCAGAACACATTTACGCATCTTTATCAGCGGAGCCTCAGGGGTTAAAACCTCTTCGGTGCGGATGGAGATACGGCACGGCTGAAGCCATGCCCTGACGGCACGGCACGCCTGAGGCCACGCCCTCAGGATTCGTCAAGTTGGGGCACGTCCAATCGCGCGGCGAATTGCGGTTGTGCCATGCGCGTCCTATACTGCCTCGCGACAACTTATGAGTGCTAAAGCTCCGATTGTGCGTGAACCTCGATGGCCCGCGGTGGTGGCGATGTTGGCGGCGGGGTGCGTGTATTGGGCGCTGCCGGAACCGCTTTCAGTGGGGCCGAGTTGGTTGCTGCTGGCGATTATCCTGGTGCTCACTATTCCGCTGGTGATATCGAACCATCGAGGGCATTTCAACGTCGCACGGATTTTAACCTTCACGGTGAATGGCGCGATTACGATAGGGATGGTTGCTTCGCTGGCTTTTCTGATTCAAGGCATTCCGCATCATCGCGATCCGGCACAAACGCTGTTGCGTGCGGCGACAGCGCTGTGGGTGACCAACGTGTTGGTGTTTGCGCTGTGGTACTGGAAGCTGGATGGAGGCGGGCCGCTGAATCGCGAGACCAGGCGCGGACGCGTTGAGAGTTCATTTCTATCCCGCAAATGCTGAGCCAGGAAGGCGGAGATGCGTCGTGGTCGCCGCGTTTTATGGACTACTTGTTTCTTGCGTTTAATACCAGCACGGCTTTTTCGCCGACGGATACGGCTGTGCTTTCGCGTTGGGCGAAAGCGGGGATGATGACGCAATCGCTGATTTCGTTAACGATTGTTGCGCTGCTGGCGGCGCGAGCGGTGAATGTTTTGTGAGTGCGGTTTCGTGCCGACGAATGGTGATTCGAATTTGCAATTTATAGTCCGGCGGTCTAGCGGCAGTTCCCTCCGTTCCGCGGTAAGTTGCCCGCGTTTCGGCGGGCACAGCATGCTGTGCCCCTACGGATTTAATAAGCGCTTTGGGGCTTTTCTGCGCCAAGCGGTGCGCAGCGCGGCTTCGAGGATGCCTGGCGCGACTTTTGCCAGGCGGACGCGCGTGGAGCCTTTACGTCCCCAACCGCCGGGGACGGGCGAAAAGATTTGCGGCTCGTCTTCGACCATTCCGGCTTGCTGCTCGGGAGTCAGCAGCAGGACGCCGTAGCCTTCCTTCTCGAGACTAAGCGTGGCGAAGATTTTTCCGTTTATACGGAAGTCGGCGCTGCCGAAGTGTGAGCCTTCGACTGCTTCCGGCATACTGAGAGCGATGCGGCGAAAGTCCGAGGCTTTCACTTCGTGGCCACCCTTGCGACGCATTTAGGCAGAGTGCGCTTGCAACTGGCGCTCGTTGAGGGTGTAGAGCGACGGGACCTGCACGCCCAGAATTCCCAGGTACACGTAGATTTGGCCGCGGTGGTGGATTTCGTGTTCGAGCATGGAGCGCAGCAGCTTCCAGGCGGTGATGGGGATGCCTTCGGGCGAGGTGCCTTTCTTCTCGAAGTTCGCCTGGGTCATCCCGCTGAAGATTTCCATCGATTCGGAGTGCATGCGTTCCATGAAGGCGATGACGTTGTCCAAGCCGTCCGCGAGTTCGCGTCCGCAGCCTTTGTAACGGCTGGGACGCGCGCGAGCGCATTCCGCGAAGACGTAGCGCTCGGTGGCGGCAATGTGTCGCGCGAGATCGCCCAAAGTGAATTCGCCACTGCGGCAGGTCCACTCAATTTTATCAGGAGGGATGCAGCGGACAAGGCGCATCGTGCGTCCGCGAATCTGCTCGAAATTGTGAAGAAAATCTTCGCGATCCATGAGGAAACCTCCTACCCGCCGCTGAGGAAAATAATATACCCGGCTGCGGTCGGCGAGAATAGATTCTGAGCAGCGCGGCGAGGCGCAAGCAGTCAATTTGATCGTGTTATCGTGTCGATGGTTTTACTGACTCACTTTGTATCGGGACGGGATGAATAGAATCTGGGAAGGTGTTCAAAAATACAGTTTCAACTCGGTTGTCTGCCTTAATAACCGCTAGATATGACTCCATCGTATCAGTGGGAGCGTTGTCCAAGAATGCCAGAGCAATTGCTCTGTGACCGTTAGCCTGTTTCGGCGATAAGCGCAGATACAGCCTCACAAATATTGGGAAGTCGCGTCCGGGATGGCGAGGCATTGCGGGCTCCATCAGCACGGATGAAGTGAAGTCTTGCACCTCCCGATCAGTAACTTCCTTATGAAAATAGATCACCGCCGAAAATTTCTGATCGGGACCGATCGAAACCATTTGGTGTGGGTGGTGCCAAGCGACTCGATTTTCCATCAAAAGAATTCTCATTCCACCACCGAACGCTGCGAGATTGAGGATGCCAGCCGCTATTAAGCCTAAGCCGATCCAGCGAGTGCGCCAGTAGATGATTAGTGGAAGGCCGAGCAGAAGAAAGGCAAGAGTAATGACGAGCACGATGGGGTTGAGGTAGGCGGCCGCGTAGCCGGAGCTAATTGACGCGCTCTGCTTTGCCATTCGCAGGCCTATCGCGACCCCAATCAAACTCAAGAGGACCAACGCTCCCCAGTTTATGCGGCGCTGAACAGCAGATACGGGCTGATCGGACAACAGGATGGCCATGAAGTCGCTAGAGTAACTCAATGAAGATTTTCGGTGGTACAAAAGAGTTTTCGTTCACGTTCCGCGGTTTGACCGTGAAAACGCCGGCGCATATACTTGATTTTCTGGCTGAATTGCGTACCTAGGAGTGAAAACAATGGAGCAGGCTGTTATTTTAAGCGCGGTGCGGACACCGATTGGGAAATTTATGGGAGGGCTGGCGCCGCTTTCCGCGACGGAACTTGGCGCGAAAGTGGTCGCTGAAGCGGTGCGGCGGGCAGGCATCGAGCCGAACGTAGTGGACGAAGCGATCATGGGCAATGTGGTGCAGGCGGGGCTGGGGCAGAATCCGGCGCGTCAGGCGGCGTTGCGCGGCGGACTTGATTCACGCGTTGCGGCGATGACGATCAACAAAGTTTGCGGTTCGGGATTGAAAGCCGTGGCGCTGGCGTCGCAGGCGGTCCAGCTTGGCGAGTCGGAAGTGGTGGTCGCGGGCGGGATGGAGTCGATGTCGAACTGCCCGTACTTGCTGAAGGGCGCGCGCAGCGGATTTCGACTGGGCAATCAGGAAATTTTCGATTCGATGATCACCGACGGCCTGTGGGACGTTTACGAAAATTATCACATGGGGGTTACAGGCGAGCTGGTGGCCGAGAAATACGGCATCACGCGGCAGGAGCAGGACCAATTCGCGTTGGATAGCCATCGCAAGGCAATGCGCGCGATCAAGTCGTGTTTTTTTGGCGAGCAGATCGTGCCGGTAGAGATTCCGCAGAAAAAAGGCGAGCCGGTAATTATCAGGACGGACGAATCGCCACGCGAAGATACTTCGTTGGAAGCGCTTGGGAAACTCAAGCCTGCATTCAAGAAGGACGGCACGGTGACGGCAGGGAACGCTCCGGGAACGAATGATGGCGCGGCGGCGGTGATTGTCACGAGCGAAAAGAACGCGGCGCGCATGGGGAAGTCGCCGATGGCGCGAATTGTGGCGCAGGCGGTGAGCGGCGTCGAGCCGAAATGGGTGATGATGGCGCCAGTGGACGCGATTGAAAAGCTGCTGAAGAAGACCGGATGGGATCGCGACAAGGATGTGGACCTCGTTGAATTGAACGAGGCGTTTGCGGTGGCGGCGATTGCGGTGACGCGCGTGCTGAAACTGAATCCCGAAAAAGTGAACGTGAATGGCGGCGCGGTTGCGCTGGGGCATCCGATAGGCGCGTCGGGGGCGCGAGTGCTCGTTACGCTGCTGTATGAAATGCAGCGG
>DATNLC010000118.1:0-5436 GCA_035603075.1 Candidatus Acidiferrales bacterium
TGCTCTTACGGGACCGCTGATTCCGTTGTAATAAACTCCGGCTCCAAGAGATCATTTTTCCTAACATCGAAAAGGCCATTCACAAACAGCGCAACGCTCGCATCACGCGCGTAACGTATCGGTCTGCTCGGGCGCATAGCCTACGCGGCCGAATACACGAGGCACGCGTCTTCGCGTGGTGAAAACACTTCGGTCACAGACCAACAGCTCTGGAGTCCGAAATAACTTTCTCAAAGCATTCGGCAGACAACCAAATGATCTACGGCGCGTTAAAGCAGCGCGCTCCGGACAGAATCGAAGGAAGCCTTAGCTCAATCGGTTCCTTGTCACGCGCCCCAGTTCTGTATCTTCCGTTCACTGTCGCAAGTTCTAACTTCGTGAAATTTCATCACCGAGCGCGGACATTCATCACCTACGAAGGCTTGGCTGAGTGAGACAGTAAGAGCATTCGGTCTCCGCACCGAATGCTCTTGCGAATCTATGAGGAACTGACGGCTTAAGTCCCAGCGAATCAGCAGACCAAAATGAGCATTTCCGCAGTGAGCCTGAAATAATAGCGATGTTGGACTCACGTTGGACGCATGCTCGAAGTAGCTTGATTTTGCCGTCTATATTAGAATGAAAACAAATGCGTTGTACGGATCCCCGGTAGCTCAACGGTAGAGCATTCGGCTGTTAACCGAAGGGTTGCTAGTTCGAATCTAGCCCGGGGAGCCATCTCCCTCTTTAGTTCCATTCGCTTACGCGAAGGTTGATAACAACTCACTTTGGGTGCAATTGGGTGCAACTTCGCGTTTCTCGGCTGGAAGCTCATAGCCGATTCCCACTTGCTCCACGACGTTCTTCCGAACTGGAACGTCCTCCTTCAGCTTGCTGTATCCGTCTGTGCCGCTCGTGTTGGCATGGCCGAGCCAGAAGCGCCATGTCGTTGGTGTTGGAAAAACGAATTGGGGAAGAGAACAGTCTGCCTAAGAAGGATTCGGACAATGCCTCCGGGCCATTTGACCTTAATCTCTGGAAGAGAGAAACGGTTCGGAAGGAGAAACAATGGAAAAGCGGAAACTTGGGAAAAGCAATCTGGAAGTCTCGGCACTCGGGCTCGGCTGCATGGGGATGAGTGCTAACTATGGTCCAGCCCCAGACAAGAAGGAAATGATTGCTTTCATCCGGGCTGCCGTCGAACGCGGCGTAACATTCTTTGATACTGCCGAAGCGTACGGTCCGTTCAAGAACGAGGAACTTGTCGGCGAAGCTCTAGCTCCATTTCGTGATCGCGTCGTGATCGCCACCAAGTTCGGCTTCGACATCGAACCAAGCGGGAAGCGCAGCGGCGGCCTCAATAGCCGACCCGACCACATCAAGCAGGTCGCCGAGTCCTCACTCAGGCGGCTTAAGACCGATCACATCGATCTCTTCTACCAGCACCGGGTGGACCCGGACGTACCGATTGAGGACGTAGCGGGGACACTGAGGGACCTAATCGGCGAAGGCAAGGTGATGCACTTCGGACTTTCCGAGGCCGGGGCGAATACGATCCGCCGCGCTCATGCCATCCAGGCCGTCACTGCGGTTCAGAGCGAATATTCTCTATTTTGGCGAGGTCCTGAGGCGGAGATTCTTCCGACAGTCGAGGAACTCGGAATTGGCTTCGTTCCGTTCAGCCCGCTTGGCGCGGGATTCCTCACGGGCAAGATCAACGAGAATACGAAATTCGATAGCACCGACTTCCGAAACGTTGTCCCTCGCTTTTCCCCAGAGGCCCGAAAAGCAAACCAAGCGTTGGTTGATCTGCTTGGGAAGTTTGCAGAGCGGAAGAAGGCAACACCTGCTCAGGTCGCGATTGCATGGCTCCTTGCGCAAAAGCCGTGGATTGTGCCGATCCCAGGGACAACGAAGCTCCATCGTCTCGAAGAGAACATCGGAGCGGTTGCAGTCCAGCTTACGTCCGACGATCTCCGTGAAATCGACAGCGCCGCTTCAAAGATCAAGCTGCAAGGTGCTCGGCTACCGGAAGGCGCGCTCCGGATGACTGGCCGCTGATCGAAGCTGTGTGGCCGGACCTAGTCAGTCATTTGGTCAGGTCGCCTGCCTTAGAAGCATCCGCGCGTGGCTTATCGCGCTCCCATTTGATGAAGCTCAGTCTTGCCCTTGCCGGGTCACACGACTGTAATCGTCCGTCCCGCAGTTTAACCCACAAAATCTCTTATCTCACTACCGGCAAAAGCAACCGTGACGACGAAAAAATGGTATTGAACCAATGCTGGCGTGTCTGAGTTCAAGCGGTGCTGGTATGTCTGCGTCCTGGTCGTCCGCAGTCAGATACAGGCGCAGTTTGTGGCCAGCACGGAAGCGGCGTGCATTGGGTACGAGCGGAATCCTGTAGCTCACCTTCTGCCCAATCGAAACCGCTTTCGCTCCCCGCCAAATAGGAGAAAGCTGTAGGCGCAGGCAAGGGCATATTTACTTTGGATGTCCTCCTCGACGCGCAGGCATTTTCACGACTATCAAAAAACCCTTTAGAATATCGTTATTTTTGTCTTGACAAGGCGCGCGAGTTGGAGCTAAATGCCGCTCAGAGATTAGCTATTTGAATAACTAATAGTTTGCATCAATGGAAGGTGGGTTCGAAGCCACGGGGACAAGTGTTGCTCGGAACCAGAGACTAGAGGTGCGTCGACTCTGTTCTTGTAATATCTCGTAACGTATCTCTTTAGATAGTTACTCGGCAACTCCGTCCGTGGCCCGAGCGGCTGGACTGGCAAATGCCAGCGGCGCAAGTTTCGGCAATTACGAGTTGAAATTTTAATTTGCTTCCGCGTTCATTCTTGACTTTCCTTCCCGAAAAGGGGGTGCCCAATGTTCTCGCGCCGCCAGCCATTGCAAACCATCGTCATCCGTCTGGCCCTCTCCGTTCTAGCCTTGCTGTGCGCCGTGCGCCTTCACGCGCAGACCGTTACGTTAGGCTCAGGCAGTTACACCACCACTCTGCCGGCCGGGGCCACCGCTCCTTCAAACCAAATCTTTAATACCGTCGCTGGTCCTAAAGCGACGCACAAATTCTGGACGGCGAAAAACTGGTATGCGGACAATATTGTTAACGGCAGCGTCACTTTTGGCGGCGGTGGGGGCGGTCCTTTTGACATGTTCCCACATCCTCTGGGCATGCAGACCACGGCCAGCGGTCTTCTGATGGGATTTGACGCCGCGGTCAATAACGGCGGCACTTTTTTTGAGCAGCCGTTCGAGGGCGATCTGACCATTGGCGTCAGCGGCCTAAATGCGTCCAGCGTGAACGTGAGCGCCTTTACGGATTGGACAGTGGATTTCGATTTTGGCCCAATAACGACACGCGTTGGGCGCGGAATGCCGTTCGTCTATGTGACTACCAACGGCAGCAATCCTACCGTTACATTTGCGGGGCAGCCCACGGTATTTAGCAACAACGGCAACATCCTCGGTGTGAGCATCGCCAATAATAACTATGGTCTGTTTTGCCCCACCGGCGGGACGTGGAGCGGAATTGGCGGCACGGTCCTTACTTGTAATCTTCCCAGCGGGCATAATTACTTTTCGCTGGCGCTTCTGCCCAACCAGGCCGCTCTCACCACGTATTCGCAATTTGCATTTTCTTTCCCGACCAACACGCAAGTGAGTTGGAGCTACAACGAGAGTGCCAGTCAGGTAACCACAACCTACGCCGTAACCACGCAGGCGCAGGAGGGAACGCAAACGGGCTTTCTCATGGCTCTCTACCCGCACCAGTACACATCCTTGCAGGGCAGCTCCATTAATACCAGCTTCACGTACCCTTCTCCGCGCGGGACGCTGGAGGTCTTGCAGGGCAACTCTTTCACTACCGTCAATACTTTTCACGGGATTCTTCCGTTTGAGCCAAATACCGGCAATTTTAATAACACTACTCTGACGTCCTTGATTGATTCCGTAGCCAACGAGCCCAATCACTTCACGGTAAGCCAGAGCGGCGGTGGAACCAACACCTACGACATCGGTAAGGATCTGGCACGGATCGCCCATCTTTTGCCAATCGCGAAAGTTGCGGGAGACACAACCTCTTTGAACAGCTTGCAAAGCAGCCTCCAAAATGAGCTGCAAAACTGGTACAACGGCGCGGCCAACAACCAGAGCACTAACGTGTTTTACTACAACAATAACTGGGGCACCCTGATCGGGTACCCGGCTGCTTTTGGCACGGATACTGCGCTCAACGATCATCATTTCCATTACGGATATTGGATCCACGCATCGGCCATTCTGGGCCTGTTTAACCCAAGCTGGATTCAGTTGACCAGTTGGGGTGACATGGTCAACCTGCTGGGACGTGATATTGCAGCCCCAGTGCGGAATGATGGCATGTTTCCCTTCCTGCGTTACTTCGATGTGTATGCAGGCCATTCCTGGGCATCCGGGCAGGCACCGTTTGGTGATGGTGGGAACCAGGAGTCCAGCTCAGAGGCGGTCAATGCCTGGACCGGCTTGATCTTGTTTGCCATAGAGACCGGCAACACTCAGCTTCGCGACGCCGCGATCTGGATGTACACGCTGGAAACAAACTCGATTTTCGATTATTGGTTCAACGATGGGCCGGTAGCCACCTTTCCCTCCGGCTTTACCCGCGTGGAAATTGCCAATGTTTTTGACGCAAAAGGCGATACGGGCACCTTCTTTAGCGGTCAGATCGAAGACGAACATGGCATTGAGTTCCTGCCCTTTCATGGAGGGTCATTCTATCTGGGCCGCGACGCCGCCTATTGTCAACGCAACATCAATGAAGTTCTCTCCTTTGATCCGGATGCGTTTGCGGCCGGGAGCACGAACTGGCCGGACATAATGGAGGAATACCAGGCCTTTTATGATCCTACGGACTCACTGAATGAGTTCAACAATACCTCGTTCACGTTCGATGGCGAGAGCCGAGCCCACGAATACTATTGGATCAGCAACCTGCAAGCGCTGGGAGAAGTGGATGAGGCGGTCACAGCTAATACGCCGCTGTATCAGGTTTTCAAAACTACGAGCGGTCTTGTAACCCACGTTGCTTTCAATCCTGGCTCCAGTAGCCTTGTTGTAAGTTTTTCTGACGGTGCGAGTCTCACCGTTCCAGCAGGCAGCATGACCAGCGAATTTGGGACCGTGAGTCTAAGCGGAGGAAGCGCGCCTCCAGCGGCCCCCGCAGCGCCATCCAGCTTGGCGGCGACGTCGGTATCCAGCAGCCAGATCAATCTGAGTTGGCAGGCCAGCTCCACATCCGGCGTCACCTACAATGTTCATCGCAGTACTACCACCGGCTTCGCTCCATCTTCCAGCAATGTGGTAGCCAGCGGGATCACCGGTACAACCTTCTCTGATACTGGTCTGGCAGCTTCCACCACATTCTTCTATCTGGTAACAGCAGTTAATTCCGGCGGTGAGTCTGCT
>DATNLC010000031.1:0-4501 GCA_035603075.1 Candidatus Acidiferrales bacterium
ATGGCATACTGATTACTGGTGCTGCCACTGCTGTATTTGCCGTCGAATTTGGGGTCGCAGGAGTTGAGTTGGTGTTTGAGAGAGGTGAAAGAGATGTATGAAGTGGTGAAAAATTGTAGTGATGTGATTGTTGTTCTGAGACGATATCAGAGTCGAGGAAGATGTCGAAATCCGCAAGGTCTGCTGCCGCAAATGCTGCTTGAAATTCTTGACAAAGAGTACGCGCGCAGGTATCGTGATTGGTGGGTGAAGACTGTGATGGAATTTTGAAAACCCGACCCTCGCGGTGGGCTCCAGAATGATATGTCTGCGATGCCTATATGGTCAGGAAACCACACAAAACACCACAAACAATATCCTAAAATGCGAAGTCTGGGTAAACCCTTCCTTGCAGTCTAGTCAAGAGTGATGACGAGTGACGATGGTACGCAACGACGCAATAAGTTGAGTCGAGATAAGAACGCAAACGCAAACGCGATCGAATATAAATGCGATGGTCGAATTACGAGGGACGCGGCGCGGTATAACCGATTGTTATGTCGAATTTACTGAGACACGAAACTTGGGGGGGGAAACTTCTATGTTGTATTGAGTGTATGAGGGAAATATTTATCTACAGTAACCTGAGAATGCAAAAGTCCGATGTAATACTGAAACTCGATGGCTAAAATGCCTCGGAAATATAAACCCGGTGAAACAAAAGGTATATGCGATGATCGCTGGGAGCGTGATGCGTAAGACTACTAAAAAGGAAATCCCGAGGTCCATGGAAGCAACTGATGCGCCGATCGTGCTATCGAATATTAATGAGTCATGATATAATTCGACAGGCGACCGGAATAACATCGGAATTCGACCGTCGAATAATAGAACAGCCAGGAAGTCGTATGATTTGGTGGGAGCGAATGGGCGTCGATGGAAGTTGTGGAGCGCGTTTCCTGTCGAATATTCGATGATGCGGGTACGCCTCGCGTTGGCCTCGTGGCGCACGCGTCAGCCGGTCGGAATTCGATTCCGATGTTATTCGACCGTCCGCGACTAGGTTAATTCGATGGGTAAATTCGACGACGAGCTGGAAATGGTCGAATACGCGTAGATAGAGCTGGGGTGTTCATCATCTCCTCCCTACTGAAATGCTGACTGTCCTCAGTCAGGGGCGTCGCGCGATCGATTAACACGATGTGATGTCAGCGCATAGCCATCAGTTAAATAAGGTTACTCATCGCCAAGCCATCGATTAGTGGAGCGCAATGAGGTCGTTATCGAGCTGAATAATCGACACAAGGGGACCCGCCGCCTCGGGACCGAACGCCAAGTATATAAAGCGCACGTCGCTCTCACTGCCAATCCAACAACTTGCTTGTTACCCATCGCATTCCTCTTCGCCTCTCATCGAATTAAGCCCCTCTGCTCATCATGTCCTCATCTTCTCAATCCGTCGCCCCTACTATGATCGATCGCCTCAAGGATTACCTCCGCACCGCCGTCGACTCTATGCCCGTCCCTGGTGCTGACCCTTCGACTTTCGAAGCGTGGGGCAAAAAGTTCACGAACGCGTTGGTACGTTTCATGCGATCGAATTACCTGGTCGAATATCGAATAATGCTTCTTGACTAGAGAAAGTTGGAAGAGCAGGACGGGTACCAGCGCGACATCGGCACCGCCAAGCTCGTCGGCGAGGCTGCCGCGCGATTCGAGCAGCACTCCGGCGCTAATGCCAACTGGCTTTCGTGGGGCTCTCGCCTTCTGCCTAACCTTGCGCGTGAAACTGCCCGGTATCAAGAGCAGGTGGCTCAACAAGCTGCGGCGGCCGCGGAACGCCATCGTCATGAGCGCACCAACCGTGAGTCCGCATTGCTGGACAAATTCGTCACTGGGGAGCTCTCGCAGGAGGAGTATGACGCTCAGCTACGCGTCGCGTCGCCGCGGATCGACATCGAGATGGTGGGGGATACTGGCGACGAAGAAGTGCAGGAGGTGGGCGTGTTTACTGGTAGCGCGGATCGCGAGAAGACGGCGGAAACGCTTGGCGATGTGGAGATGAAGCCGACGCCGTCTAGGAAGAAGGACAAAGGTAAGGGGAAGGCTACTGACAAGTCGAAGCAGAAGGCGTCGGAGAAGCCGAAGGATCCGACGACGGAGACGTGGTGGTCGTCCGATCTGAAATTGGTACGTGTATCTGTTGCGCCTTATCTCGTCGTCGCGCTGACATATTCGATAGAATAAGACCAGTTGCGGGCGCTGCGTTACCAAATACTCTCAGCCCAACGCTTGCTATCAGAGAACCGGCGATATGAAATGCGCTAAGTGCATGCACGATAAGCAAGGTTGCACGCTTGCCCCTCGTTCCGCCGGTAGACCGACGACTCGAAAGCGCTCGCGTCAGGACCTCGGCACTGAGTCGCGTTCCTCGGACTCGGAGGCGGAGGTAAAAGTCGAACGTGCTGCTGGTAAGTCTGTTTTAATCGTCGAATTCTCCTTTTAGCTAACTCGATATTGTATAGGCTCGTCCAAGGCTGGGTCGTCTACGTGTCGCAGTCGTCCTTCTCGCAGAAAGGAAAAAGAACCCGACGCCGATATCGAGGGAATCCTCCGTCGCGTTCTGGATCTCGATGGTCCTCCAACGCTCGATGGTCTGGAACGCGCACACGATACGATTACCTGGCGCCTCGAGTCCAGCGCTCGTGAAATTCGTCTGATCGCGCGGGAGAGGGAGCTGGGCAAGAGAGAGCTGGCGTTGATCGACGAGGAGATCCAGCGCATGGAGCTCGCGGAGAGCCAGAAGTAAGCCGTCGAGTTTCCCATCCTTCTCTTCCTCGTCGTCGCCTCGACCTTTGTATGTTTCCGCCGCGGACTTCATTATCTTCTTCACTTCTTTTTCCTCTTCACCTCCATCCCGTCGAACACTTGTATGTATAATTCGTAAAAATGTGCAAAGCTGTCCTTTGTTGTGCGATAGTATGTAAGAAAAGTATGAATAAGTTGAGTAAAATTCGATGGAGTCAAATCTGAAAATCGATGAACACAGACAAAACCGACATAAGAGAATAGGTATAATAGGGAAAGGCTCAGTAAATCTTCATTGCCATAAAACCCTAGGTCTTGCGCGCTTTACCGCGACCTTGAAAAGGTGAAAAGAAAGGAATATAAGACGTGGCGAATGTTGTGTCGATCGTTGGTATAGTACTATCGAGTTGAGTCGTTGTAAGTGTAAATTGCGATCGTAGAAATGGAGTCCATGAAGAGCTAGCTGAAAAACACGAAGTAAGCGCAATTGAAGTGTTCGAATAAAAGGTAAATCGTATGAGTATGTATTCCTCCTCCCAACTGAAAATTCGACTGTCCCAGTCGAGGGAAAGCATCTGGACTATTCACTGTCGGAAGCATGCGATGACTCTGCATCTGTATCATCGCGCGCACTGTCAATGTCATCGATTTGGTCGACGTCAGGATCTATAGCCGTCGAATTTTCCATCTCTTGCAGGCGGGCGCGGGGGATGTCGATGAACTTGTCGAGGTCGGGTAGCAGCAGGGACTTCCGCGCAAAATACGGGATAACTCGAAAGGCGGCGACTGGGCGATCGAAAACTGAGCCATTCAATTCGCAGATGATATACGCACCGCCTTTGTTACGCGAAATGACAACGAGTGGGCCGATGTAGCAAGCGCGCATTTTGCGGTTAAGAGCCTTTTCTATCGCAGTATTCCGGACCAGTACTAAGTCTCCTCGGCTGAAGTTGAAATCACGTATTGTCGCGGCGTGGTCACGTTCGAACCGAATGGCAGCCTTAAGTCGAGCGGCCATGACACGCGAATGCAACGCAGAGAGGTGTGACTGTCGCTTTTGTAATGCGATTGCGCGATTGACGATGAGGTCCGTGGTCGATAATATAGTGGAAGGTGGAGGAACAAGGTAGGTTGCTTCCGCGATGTCGAGAGGGAGTATTGGATGTGTCCCTGTCGCTGCGAAATACGGTGAGCAGCCCATGCGACGACGAATTGTCACCCTGTCCGCCCAAAACACAGAGTATGCGCCTTTACTCCATTTCGACTGGTCTCCATCTACCGCTTTGTATAAAGCCTGCCGCACGTCGAAATGTGGTCGCTCGACGAGGCCGTTCGCACGAGAGTTGTAGCCGGAAATGCGAATGTGGTGGATGTGATACTTCTTCGCCAAATATTCGACCGCCTTCACAAATGCACCGCCATTATCCGACACTATCTCCTTCAACGCACCCCATCTACATATCACATCTTCGAAGAGCCAATCGCCAAGCGTCGTCGCATTTTCCAATCGCAACATACGAAATTCGACATAGTGGACCACTGAACACTTACCCTGGACAATGTAGCAAAAGCCGCCAGACTTTGGCATGTGCATTGTGTTGATATAGATTTTGGAAAATAGCGGAGCGGGTGTCACAACGGTTGGGGGAATGAGGACATTGCGTATCTGTCGCAGCTAGCATAATCAACAAGTCCTAATGAACCAAGCGATATC
>DATNLC010000129.1:0-7961 GCA_035603075.1 Candidatus Acidiferrales bacterium
GGTTCGGGTCGGGCTGGTTCGGGTCGGGCTGATTCGGGTCGGGCTGGTTCGGGTCGGGCTGATTCGGGTCGCCGGGATTGTCACCGTAGTCGCCGCCGTTATCTTGCGAGGGTCCATATCCGGAGCTGTCGTCACCGCAACCTAAAAAGCAATCAACATTTCCGTCGTCATCCTCACCTTCCATTCCCAAGGGGTCTATCTGGTTGAGTGGACCGTTGCGAACGTAGGCGTATCGGTTCCAGGTCTGCGGGCTGCGGCGTCGAACTGATGAGATTCCAGCGGGATCCGGCGACGGCCACCGGCCGTGGATGGTATTGTATTCGCGGGCAGGGAAATCGTAGAGGTTCGCGACTGTGTCCTGGTTCATACCGGTAAAGGAAAGATCGGTTGTACCTGTCTCCGCGTACGCTTCTCCGAATGGCGCGTAGGCTCTGTCGAAATACATCGTACGAGTAGACGTGGAGGCAAAGCGCGAGCTGCCAACCCAGTCGGAATGACGGTAGTAGGCCAAACCGCTCGACGTATACACCGCCTGCAATCCACCAGTGAGCGGTGCGAACGCTTTCGTTAGAGTTTGCCCGTTTGTCAGCGCAAATTTGGTACCCAACGGAGTGTATACAATCTGCGAGAATGCTCCGCTCCTGTTCTGCTCGGCCATGCGACCCAAAGCATCATAGGTTAGGCCAACACTGTCAATAGTAACGGGTCGACTTGCCGCGTCCCACGCGTAGGTATGAGCCGTATCGTTAGTCGCATTGCCATTGGCGTCGTAAGTGGGCGTTGAACTGCCAACCATCGTCATCCGATTCGTAAGATAGGAATAGGTGGGCTGGAACGAAACTGTCCCGCTCTTGCTGATGTTTCCGAAAGCGTCGTAGCTGAACGTTTGCGCCCAGGGTGAACCGCAATTCGCCCCTGCGATGCGGCTCATATCATCATGCGTGTAGGAGCATGTCTGATTGCCTGCTCCGTAGAACGGGTCGGTAATCGCGAGAGTTTCCAGGGTGCCAATGCTATTCCATGTCAGGGTCCCCACCACGGACTGGCTGTTGACTGTGAACTTGTACTGCGTCATGCGGTTGGTAGTTGGGTCGTACATGAATGAATCACTATCGGCTGAACCGAGATTCACCTGCGTGGGCAGACTTGCCACACTGTATGTGGTGCCAGTCACCGGATTCTGTCCGGCGCTTGCCGACACGGTATTTGTTCTTCCTTCCCCGTCAGGAGCGTAAGTAAAGACGGGCAATGTGGCGATATTATTTCCCAGAGTCTCAGGCGCTCCATTTGCCCAATATGTGGCGCTGGAATGATAGTATCCGCCGGAATGCGGAGTGGATTCGTACACGTCGCTCGCTTCCCCGCGCGCGCTGTAGCTGATTCCAATGTCCGTGATCTTGGTGCCTGTGGGAGTAGTAGCGGTGTAGGCTTCGGCCAAGCGGGATTTTACGTTCGCCATCACTACTGCGTTCACCGTTGCACCGTCGTACACAAAATACTTGTTCGGCGTGCTGGATGAATAGGGACCGGAATAGGTCAGGCTGGCAGGCCGATGTAGGGAATCGTAAGCATAGCAAGTCGTGTTGCCGACGGGGTCTATCTTTTTGACCAGATCGCCTTTAGAGGTGCCACAGGTCGCGTCGGTGTCGTAGGTATAGTTGATGGTGCCAGACTCGGGATTGATCTCCGAAGTCATTCGTCCGAGATCATCATAGGCATACGTTCGCGCCTGCTGGCTGCCCGATGATTGGGCATTCTGGATCACACCTGTGAGATTGTTGTTTAAGTCGTACGTATATTTAGTCCAGTAGCCGGTGGCTGCGGAAGTTTGAGCGCAAGCCCCATTACCAGTAGCATTGGTAACCTCGCAAACCGAAGTCAGCCGCCCCAGAGCATCATACTCAAACTGCTTGCGTTTGGTATTTTCGCCGGTGGGCGCAGGACCCAGCGTTCGATAGGTGTCGTTCTGATTGTAAGCGAAAGTAACCGTGCGCTGGATAGTCTCGCTGTCCTTGACCGTCAATTTACGGCTCAGGGCGTCGTAGGTAGTGGTGGTGCCGGGCGCCGATGAATTGGTCAGCCCCGCAGTTGTGGCGTACGGCAAGGTTCTTCGCGACGGCCTGCCGAGACTATCGTAATCTGTCTCGACGGAGTCATAAGTGCTTGAGGACGGGCTCTCTTTGCGCTGCGAGACATGAACACGTCCGAGACCGTCAACCGTGGTAAGACTGTCCGCCGTTGACGCGGTGCTGAAAAGCAGCGAGCTTTCGACAGATGTTTGGCCGTCATAGGTGAAATTCGTGACGTTAGACTCCTGATCGGTGGTTTTGTCCGGCCTCCAGAAGTCAGGATCAGTGGTATAGGTGGCGGACCTAGTCTTACCATTCTCGTCGGTAATCGAAGTTCCGACGCCGCCTGTGCAATTCCAGGTCATCGATCTGGAGAGACTCAGGGGTTCGCTGACGGAGGTGATAAAGGAGTTGCCGCAAGACGTGCTGCTGCCATAGGTGTATGTGGTAACCGCGCCATTTACATCCGTCGCCTTCAGCACGTTGCCAGTGTCGTAGTATGTGTAGGTTTTTCCTAGAGTTGTTGAGCCTGAAACGACGGACGCAATTGTCGTGAGATTCCCCCGCGAACCGGTGACGGCTACGTGCTGGGGAGTTCCGGAGGTTGCCGTGGGAGCACCCGTGGCGGAACATGTCGTCGTGCCGCTAGGCGTGGCTTCGTCGTAGCAGTAGGTTGTCTTTGCCTTCACATTTCCTGAACCGTCTTCGACTGTGACAGCCGACGGCTTATTGAGAATCCCATTACCCAAAGCTGCGTATGCGGTCAGCGTCTTGCGGGTAAGAACTCCGGGCGCGCCACTGCCGTAAGCGTATTCGTCCTTTTCGGTCACTAATCCAACGTTGTTATAGAAAGTGTCATGGCGAGACTGCAGACCACCGGGCCACTGCCGAAAGACGCTGCGCTGAGTGATTGGTAGGTTCACTGCGGTGGAATTGCACGTCGAAGGTGTTACGTTTCCGTTGTAGCAGGTGTAGGTGGTCTTGAGAAGCGTTGAGGCGCCTTGGTTGACTTGGCGCTCTGTTTCGTAGATTCCCTGGAAATTGATCGTCGTGTGATTGGACTGTGGATCGGTAATCGTAGTGGTCCAAGCGGTGCCGGATTCTGTATGGGCATAGGTCCACGTTCCGTCAGGCGTAGTCCTGGTGAGGGTAGCTGTGCTGCCGTCGGCACAGGTTATCCCGCCGCTGCCACCCGAATAGGCATAGGTGATCGTTCCGCCAGTAGGAAGCGTGATCGAAGCCAAACGCCCTGTAACACCGCCGGAAAATCCAACAGTGGATTCATAAGTAAACGTGTATGCGGTTCCGTCGGGAAGCGTGATGCTAGTGAGAAGACTCTCAGCCGTGGGGCCAAACTCAGATATGCCACTACAACCGAAATTGGTCCTTACCGTTTTCGAAGTGTACGTCGCTGTATAGGAAGCTGGTCCGTTCGGGGCAGTGTACGTGAACGTCGTGGGGGAGCTTCCTGCGATGGTTAGGGCGGTAGTTCCCAGCGTGTCAGTAATGACGCCCGAGCTGCTTTCTGTGATTTGGTTCCCATTCGCATCGGTCATACTGGCCGCGCCAGTTCCCGAGGCTGTGGCCGGGATCCACACTCCCCCGGTCTTAGGCGTCACGGTGGCATTTCCATTGACATCGATTGACAACGTGTATCCTGAACCATCGGTAGCAACAGCTTGCTGAGGACCGGTATTCTGACAGGCGTCATTTTCGTACGTGATGTTGAATGAATGAGAAACACCATAAACATCGACGTAGTGATAGTTGTCAAAGTAAAAGCCCGGAATCATTTTCGGTAGTGCGGGGGGGGTACTCGGGATTGTTGCATTCGACTCTAACGGCAGCGGAGTAGACATGGCCCGCGGAGCTTCCGAACTGGCCGGGGACCTGCAATCCGTTGATCGTCCAGCTTTGACTTCCGCTCGAACCGACGGGATACCAAACCGAACTATCGAGGTTCAGGTAATAGGTAAAATTCGTCCCGCGTCCGGCTTTTTGAACGATGGGGACCGTGAGGTGCGCATTCAGATTGCCCAAGTTGATGATGTCGGGTCCGCCGCTATAGCTACCGAAGGGCGGAGTTCCGGTCTGGACTTGCGCGAAAGAGGGCGCTGAGCAGAACAGGAACAGCGCAACCGCGAACGACCAAAGCTGAAATCGAGAAATTCGCATATCAACGCTCCTTCGGAATCGGTTAGGAGAAATCAGCTGCGGTCAGGCCTTGATTGATTTTCGCGGAGTTGATTGTCAGATCGAGCACAAGGCCGTTGTTTATGAGCTTCTGGATTCGAAACGGCACTTGAACTCCGTTTACAGACTGGTAGGAAGAGAAGTCGATTTCGACCGCTATATTTACGCTGGCGTCAGTATCCGGATGCGCGTTGAACACGATTGCCACTGGAAGGAATGACGAGGCGTCCAAGTAGACCTCTTCAGCCGTAAGGCTTTGGACTAAGCCTGTAGGGTCAGCGGACGCGCTCTGAAATGCGAAGTGCAGATGTTGAACAGCCGCTCCCGCTCTCGTCTCCGCGCCGATGTACGAGGCCACGAGACTTGCATTCGAGAGCTGCGAAAGGATCGTCAGCTGGGGCGCGAACCAAGCTCCGTCCGTCATGCAATTGTGCAACGAGAAGGCATGGGAGGAACCATCGGAACCGACCCAGTAGCCCTGCGGCGTAGAGTTCGAAGATAAGTTGCGGACCTCGTGGCGTGTGCTATTTGAAAGATTGAGATCCATTCGGCTGCCCAATCCAGCGAGCGCCTGAAGGGTCACGGTTCCGCTCTCAACGTCCGATCCCGCCGTGCTCGTCGCGGTCCCAGTCAACGTTATGTCATTGACTGGCGTTGTGGTGGTGAGCGCGGCGAGGGCTTTCGCCGCCAACGTTACAGCCTGGGGGTTTTGGACTGCGGCTTGTTGCGAATAGGCGCTAAAGGGAATCAATAACAGACAGAATGCAAGGACGAGCCGTTTTAGAGTCATAAGTTCTCCGCGCAAGTATCGCTGCGGTATATACGCAACCCCTATTTCCTGTCAAGTTAATTTACACAGATTGATACGGTCTCTGTAGGATAACTACCCATGTAGGTACAATCCTTTCGATAACTAAGATCGTAGGAGAGTCTTCGATATACGGTGATAACTCGCGAGCCCACTCTCGGGAACTGATGATCCAGCGAGACCTAAGCCCTGCAAGCGACACGCAAAGATGCTTTTGAAACGGAATTTTCTCGCGCACCTACCCAGTTGTAATGCCTGCAAGGCAGTATTAGCCCAACTGACTCGTGAGTCAGCGATGAAGCTGTACTCGCACCGAGATCGGAATTAGCCATTTAGCACGATCTGTGAATCCTAAGTGTGTCCTTGCATACCGTGGGCTTTGAACCAAGCGACCTCGCCTAACTGATTCTCCGCTTTGCGGAATGGGGTTCTACGTCCAGAACAAGTGGGCAAAGTTTCTACAGGGAGGTTTTTCCACTGAACTAATGACGATCGAATCACGCCCTCGCGAAGGCAATCTGCCCCTTCCCTGACGATCATGCGTGCCCAGAAACACTTCTTTGTGAGGCGCCGCTCGCGTAGTTTTGGGCAAGCGAATTCATTGCAATTTTGATATGCCGGGAAATAGGGATTCTGGGCAAGTAAGGGTTTTTGGGCAGGCCTCAGCGCTGATCTTGTAAACGGGAATTGGAGTAATCGGAGATGTGATTCACGATACGTTTAGGTTCGGGGAACTCGATGATGTGTCCAGAGAACAGAAAAGAGTCTCGCAAGCTAGCGAGGCGATCGGAAAATGACAATCAGTCGGAACCCAGGCCGTGCGAGCGATACGCGAGAAGAATGCTCTTGAATGCAAAGTTCATCACGCGCATGTCTTCCTGCGATGCCTGTAAGGCGGTAGTGGCTCAATTGAATTGGGAGTCAGAAATTAAGCTGTACTCATACCGAAATCGGAATTGACGGTTTAACGGGGGCCTGCGAGTCCTGAATGTGCCTTCTCAAGCAATCAGCTTCGAACCAGGCCATATCACCTAATCGCTCGTCCGTTTTGCGGAACGGCGTCCCGCAGCCTGAACAAATTGGCAAGGTTTCTACGGGGAGTTTTTTCCACTCACCGGGACAATAAACCAAGCGCATTAGAGAGCCGTCCCGCATCTCTCGCCACGGACCGGCGTATGGTACGGAGTTGTCAGTGCCTTGGGGTAGTGCGTGTTGCGGACGGGGTATGTTCGAAATGATTTCCATGCGCTTCCTAGTGCCCCGTATATGTTTTGCTCGCATTCTTGCCAATGCGCGAGAGTGAAGCGAACCGACCGGAAAGCCGTTCATCTAGTCACCGACGGGAAGACGATATGCGTGGCCTCCGCTATGCTCATGCCGAGCGGCACCCAGAGAACACAGACTAACTTTCCGCTCCCGTCCATAGACTCGAACCACTCCGATCTATGCGCCTTGTTGTGTTCCGGTGATCGAGGTCTAAGAATCCAAAACACAAGGGCCTCTTTCTTGAGCGCGCGCCATGCGAGCTTGCGCTCGGATTCCTGCCGTTGAGCAAGTAGACGCGCGATTGCGCGTGATTCGAGCGAGCCAATCGGAAAGATCGTTGGTTTCATAAACTGCCACCCGGAACGTGAATGATTTCTGTTACTCCACCTCCCCATGGAATTCTTTGAGACAACGGCAAAGGTTCCTTACCGTCGTGGCCGATGTGCTCAATTCTGACGGCAATGACGTTTTTCTCTTGGCTCGTTCGAATGCGCTCCAACAACGTCCTTGCAGCGGTTCGTGACTCGATAGACCCCAGTTGGTAGTTGCCAGGCTTATTGATAACGGCGCACCTTCCCACAACTCGCCCTAATGTGCCTAAACTCATTCGAATCCTTCAGGATCGCGGACCTATGAAGTGTGTTCTCTCTCAGCAGCTCATGTGTGTAACGGTCGCCTTCATCCTTCCAGTCTCGCAAAAGCTCCTTGTGACTCGGCAGGTGTTCGTATGGAATCGGCAGAGTTCCGGAGTCAACAACTGTAATCGCTCGATGCGAGAGCATTGCTATGGCGGCCGCGCGGGATTGCGCGGAGCCGAGCGGAAAATCGATAGGGTCCGTCGTTGGGTTCAAGCGGCGCCGGTTCCAGTCTTTGTGTCGATCGTCCGTGATTGGGACCTTCACGGTCTTACTCGGCGCTGGGACTTGCAGTCCGCGGAAACCAGGCGGGCAGCGTCCCGTCTCGGGCATAAGCCTCTAGTTCTTCAATCGTCATCCGCTCGAAGGCTTGAGTCATCGTCTTATCTTCAAATTCAATGGCTTGACGTGCTCTGCCCTCCGTTCGATCTGCAATCTCTCTGGCTGCCTGAACGTTACCCCGAACCGCATCCCGCACCTGCGCTTCAGCAATCAACTCCGCCCACGTGCGACCTTCGGGATCATTCGGAACTGGCTCCTCGAGCTTGTTTTTGTATGCGTCTGAAAGCATTTTGCTCTTCGGCCTGCCCGAGGGATTTCCACTCTGGCCTTTCTTCCAGCGATGGGACTTCCCGTCTTCGGCAATGTTCGGGTTGTTGCTTTTGGCCATGGGTGTTCCTAGCCTGATACCAGCTTTGGCTTCATGTCCATATCCGATAGGCGCTCTAGGGCAACAGCCACAAAAGCTGGCTCAATCTCCATCGCGAAGCAGCATCGCCCCGTGTTTTCTGCCGCACACAGATGCGTTCCCGAACCGGAAAATGGCTCGTAGCAAACCTCTCCCCGTTGGGTATGTAGAAGGATTGGAGTCGTGAAGAGTTTCAAAGGCTTTTCAGTCGGATGGCGAGACTCGACTCCGGGAAGAACCGGCACATCGATCTGCCAGACCGTTGTCGGGAAGTCGCCTGGATTGCGCTTCGGTTTGTTTCC
>DATNLC010000010.1:0-1592 GCA_035603075.1 Candidatus Acidiferrales bacterium
ACTAAACACAGCGTCTTAAGTAATTGCGCATAGTCGGCGGAGGGAATCGTTGGGTGTGATCCATTCGGCGAACTGATCTTCGACGGCGGCAACAACGCCGTCCAGGAAGCCGAAGTAGCGATTGTGGAGACACAGCCGGCGCGTGAGTTTCCAGACCCGTTCGATGGGATTCAGATCCGGGCTATAGGGCGGCAAGAAGTCCAAGCCGAACTCGGGAGCCTGCTGGTCGCGCCACTCCAGATGCAGTTTGGAGCGGTGATACTGTGCGTTGTCGCTGATGGCCAGAATGCGGCGGCCAGGGACGGCGCTGACTTCCCGGAACACTTTTAGGAACTCCCAGAAGGTCTCTCCGTTGAATCTTCCGATCTCCCGGCGGAAGAGAAACTTCCCGTCCCGCAGACGCACGGCAGCAAAGTAACCGACGCTCTTGCGCGTCGGATGATGGTAGACAATGGGATCCTTGGTTTCCGGCGGAACCCACATGCGGCAGCGCGATCCCTGCTGCTGAAAGTGCACTTCGTCCAGAGCCCACAAGTCCACCGTACCGTCCGCCATCAGTTTGCGGAGTTTTTTTTATGCTTCTTCTGGCGCACCGGATCTGCCCGGGCCAAGACCGGACGAGGCTTGCGTAGCCGGAACTCGAACTGCCGGAACAACCGCTGGCATTGGCGCACTCCCAGTTGGACTCCGTAGGTCTGGTCGATCCATGCCGACAGGGTCTTGCCATCCCACAGATTCACCCGCATTCCCGCGTCGCTCGGCTTGGCCCGCAAAACCCGATTGATCTCCTTCACCTGCTTTTGGTCCAGCCGACTGGGACGACCGCTCCGTTCTCCTTCCGTTAGGCCAGCCAGCCCGTACTGGTCGAAACGATGAACCCAATTCTCGACCGAACGCGGCGCGTCGCCTAGCAGGCGTGCCACCTCCGGGCACGTCATGCCCTGCGCTACCAAAAGGACACCGTGCAACCGGTGGTCGTACCGCGACTCCTCAGACCGCTGAATTTCTTGCTGCAAACCCAACACAGAAGTGGCATCGGATATCATGAGTGGTCTCATAACTCCAGGAGACCACGTTCCTATTTGATACGCAATTACTTATGACGCTCTGTTTAGTTCGGAAAGTTTTCACCAGGAGCTATTTCCGGCGTTTCTTCTTGAACGCCGCGACGCCGGCGTGAATGATTGCAAGTGCCCGCTTGGGGCCGCCGCGTTTCTTAACCTTGAATTTCTTTCCGCGCTGCTTATTATAGGAGACGAAGAACGCTTCGACCTGGTCAAGCATCGAGTTGCTGACGTTATCAATGGATGTGATGTGGCCGTGGGCGTAGGACTGGATAGCCACAGCAAGGAGCCGGTCGTTTGTTTCCGTTTTGCCATCCTGGGACTGTTCAGCTTCTATCACGCCGACGATGCGGACGTCGAGCAGACAGCCAACGTGCGCCGGTTCGTCCATCAGTACCATGACGTCAAGCGGGTCACCGTCCTCGCCTCGGGTGCACGGCACGAATCCAAAATCGAAGGGGAACGCCATTCCCTCAGGCAACAAACCGCCCAGGCGAAACAAGTTTGACTCCGGATCGTAGTCAAATT